>NZ_JBGNUV010000004.1:0-1046573 GCF_041950525.1 Nonomuraea sp. GTA35
CTTGCATGTGTTAAGCACGCCGCCAGCGTTCGTCCTGAGCCAGGATCAAACTCTCCAAACAATGTCTGGATTATTCATCCGAGCAAAATCCATCAAGAAACAATTCTTGACGAGGTGTTGCATGAAAATCATGCACTGGCTTTTAACACACTGTTGAGTTCTCAAGAAACGGACGCGTACTTCCTCACCAGGCCCGCTCTCGCGGCCCCCGCTCGGAGGCGTTCATTTCGTCGTTGTGGTCTTAATTCTTCCAGCCGTTCAAGTCTCTGTCAAATTGACCCGACTTGCTCGACCTGCGGAAATTAATCCCTGCCCCCTTTCGGAGACAACCCCTCTAACTTACCAGCCGATCCGAGTGGACGCGCACGCCACACCGGGACGGTGGAGTCTGGAGGTGGCCCCCGAGTGGGGCCGGCGATCACGCCGTCCCCGTGGGACTGCTGAACTCTATGTACGCCTACGGGAACCGTCAAATCGATGCTTCCCCCTGCGCACACGGGTAGGTACGGGTGCGTGCGAGATCAATCCGTGCCCCGGGCGCTCATCATCCTGGTGGGCATCGCCGCCGTGGTGGTCGTGCTCTTCGGCATCCGCGAGGTCGCCTCCATCGCCGGCCCCGTGGTGCTCGCGCTGGTGCTCGTCATCGCCGTCTCCCCGGTACGCGGCTGGCTCGCCGCCAGGAGAACCCCGATCTGGCTCCAGGTCGCCGTGCCGTTCCTGATCGTCGTTCTGGTGCTGCTCGGCATGGTCGGCATCCTGACCATCTCGGTCACCCAACTCGTCTCCCTGCTGCCCACGTACACCGACCAGTTCGAGCGGCTGCTCGACGACTCCGAGCGGTGGGCGGCCGCGCACGGGATCAGCAACGACGTGCTCAACAAGGGGCTGCAGGCGTTCGACCCCGGGCGGGTGCTGGGGCTGGCGCAGAGCCTGCTCGGCAGTTTGATCGGCATTCTGTCCGCGCTTTTTCTCATCGTGGTGTTGTTGCTGGCGATGTCTCTCGACGCGCCGGTGACGGCGCGCATTCTCACCACGGGGGAAGACAGCCGGCCGCAATTGGTGACGGCGCTCGCCACCTTCGGCCACAAGACCCGGCGATATTTGATCGTCTCCACTGTTTTCGGACTTATCAACGCGATCCTGGACATGGTCGCGCTGTCGTTGCTGGACGTGCCGCTGCCGCTGCTCTGGGGAGTGCTCGCGCTCATCGCCAACTACATCCCGAACATCGGGTTCGTCATCTCGCTGTTGCCCCCGGCCATGCTGGCCCTGCTGGACGGCGGCGTGCAGACGATGTTGCTGGTGATCGCCGCCTATATCGTCATCAATGTCGTGACGCAGTCGTTCATTCTGCCGAAGTTCCTGGGGGACGCGGTCGGGCTCTCGACGACGATGACGTTCATCTCGCTCATCGTCTGGACTTTCGTGCTGGGGCCGCTGGGCGCGATTCTGGCCATTCCGCTGAGCCTGCTGACGCGGGCCTTGCTGATCGACAGCGATCCGAGTGCGAAATGGGTGCAGTCGTTGGTGTCGGGACGGCTGCCGCGCGGGTGAGGCGCATCAGAGCAGGCGGCTCAGCTGCACGCCGCTGAGGCGCTTGACGTCGTTGGACAGGTGGGCCTGGTCGCTGTAGCCGGCCGTGACCGCCACCTCGGCCAGGGGGGTGCCCGCGCGGGCCAGCCGCAGCGCGCGCTGGAAGCGGACGATGCGCTGGAGGGTCTTGGGCGCGTAGCCGAAGGCCAGCAGGCTCCGGCGATGGAGCTGGCGCTCGCTGTAGCCGAGGTCACGGGCCACCTCCGCCACCGAGCGGCCCCTGCCCAGGGCGGTGGTGATGGCCGGGGCGGCGGGGTCGACGGACGCCGGGCCGGCCGCTGCCGCCAGGCGCCGGCCCACCACCGCCTGCAGGAGCTGCAGCCGGGCCTCCACCCCGGCACGCAGGCCCGGTAGCACCGCCTCGTCCAGGGACGAGTGCCGCGCCACGGGCGCGTCCGCGAGGTGGGCGGGCCGGACGCCGGCCATGAGCGACTCCGCGAGCCGGGGCCGCTCCGGGGCGGCGGGCCAGGTCTCCGCCGCCTTCGTGAGCTCGGCCAGGAGGCCGGGCCCCACGGGCAGGTCGCTCAGCGGCACGCGCAGGTCACGCAGCTCCTGGAGCGGCAGCCCGAAGAAGTCGCCCACCCCGCCGGGCCTGAACCGCACCCCGGCCAGCGTCTCTCCGATGCCGAGCGCCGCCGGCATGGGCCCCGTGTCGGGGCCCGCCACGTAGAGGCCATCAGGCCCCCAGATCAGATCGACGCACGCGTCGGGCACCACGAGCTGGGTGAAGGCGGCCTCGCTGATGCGATGCCACCCGCAGGCCAGGCGGCCCGCCAGGCCGGCGCTCGGAGGCCGTTCCACGTACATGCCTCCAACGTACGCGAGGCCTCCGACAGAAGGCCGCTCACCCGGGCAGCCGCCCGTAGGCGCGCAGGGTGTTGAGGCTCTGCAGGGTGACGTAGCCGCCCCATTCGTGCGCCACCAGCGGCGTCCACATCGGCCAGTTCCCGCTCCAGCCGCCGTCGGCCGACTGGCCGGCCAGCAGCGCGTCGAGGTTGGCGTCCAGGACGTCCTGCGTGAACAGCGGCAGCCGCAGCGGCCGCGGCGCGAAGTCCAGCGGGAAGTGCACGTGTCCCGAGGCGGTCAGGTCGAAGGTGACGGTGGCGAGGATGGCGTCGCGCAGCCGCGCGAACTCCGACTCCGCGCGCCTCCTGTCGGGCACCCAGTTCAGGAACGTCACCGCCGCGCGAGCCGCGTACGGCTCGAACTCCTTCTGCGCGAAGAGCTTCGACCAGCAGAAGTCGGTGGCGGCGTCCAGCCAGGGGTGGGTGACGGCGTGCTTGTGCAGCAGGCCGGCGATGGAGGCGGTGGGGATGAGGTTGCCCGGCGGGTCGTCCTCGGTCTCCCACCAGGGCGCGCGCAGGGTCTCCCGCACCGAGGGCAGCACGAACGGCACGCCGCCGTCCCCTGTGGTGATGGAGGCGAGGTACTTGCAGGCGGCGGGCACCATCGGTGAGTCGAACGCGTCGAGCTCGTCGAGGATCCAGAACGCCACCTCGACCGGCTCCGGCTGGCTGCCGGGGCCGCGCAGGTCGGGTTCGAGCGCGTTGCCGAAGCCGCCGTCCTCGTTCTGGTAGCAGCTCAGCACGTCGAGCACGCGAGCGCGGGAGCCGCCTCTGAACAGCGCTTCGAAGCGAAGCCTGTCGATCAGTCTCGCGTGGTGGTGAAGGTACAACTCCGCCCGGTCGAGTATGTCCATGGCAGCGGTCCTTCCGTCAGGGGTGTCGACCGCGAAGCTATCCCCTTGCCGAGGCCGTTCTCTTGTAACAATCGGACGTGTGGAGCAACGGCGATGGGACATCGACGAGCGGTTCACCGGCGTCAGCGACGCGGCGGCGATGCTGCCCGCCGTGCACCGGCTCGAGGAGATGATGCGCAGCGAGGGGTGGGTGACGGAGGAGCCCGAGGCGCATCTCCTGCCGCACCTGCGGGCCGTGCCCGGCTGGCGGGTGCTGGGCGAGCGGCTGCTCGACGACGGGTTCTACGAGGTGCGGGCCCGGCCGGAGGAGGCGCTGGAGGGCGTGGACGTGCTGCGGGCGGTGATCAGGCTCCTGTCGGTGATCGCGGAGCCGTCCTTCCTGGTACGGCAGGCGGGCGGCGGCGCGTACGAGTGCGTGACGGGCGTGATGCCCGGCGACCCGCCGGGGACGTACAAGTCGCACGGGCACCTCGTCCGCGTCATCGTGGTCACCGGCTAGCTAGGGCGTGGCCAGGGCCTCCGTCGGAGACATCCGGGCCGCGCGGACCGCGGGGTAGAAGCCGGCGATGCCCCCGATGACGAGCGTGGCCAGGACACCGCCCGCCATCGCCCAGACCGGCACGATCGACGGCCATCCCTGGATGCCGGCGTACGCGGCCGTGACGCCGATGCCGAGCAGCACCCCGCCGACGCCGCCGATGGCCGACAGCAGCAGCGACTCGGCGAGGAACTGGACGCGGATCTGCCCGCGGGTGGCTCCCAGGGAGCGGCGCAGGCCGATCTCCGCACGCCGCTCCAGGACGGAGATCACCATCGTGTTGGCCACGCCGACGCCGCCGACCAGCAGCGCGACGCCGCCGAGGCCGAGCAGGAGGGCGTTCAGGGTGGCGTCGGTGGCCTGCTTGGCGGCCAGCACGTCGGAGGGGCGGGAGACCTCGACCTCGTTGGGCTGCTCGGGGTTGGCGGTGGCGGCGAGCACGCCGCGCACCTCGACGACGTGCGCCTCCTGTGCCCTGGCGTAGATGGTGGTGGCGTACCCGTCGAAGCCGAGCCGTTCCTGCGCGGCAGGCCAGCCGACCAGGGCGGCCGAGTCGAGCTCGGGCGCGAGCGGGGCGGGGGCCAGCACGCCGACGACGGTGAACCACTGCCCGCCGAGCCAGACCCGCTGGTCGGGGCCCGCGTGGACGACGCCGAGCCGGTCGGCGGCCTTGGCGCCGAGCACGGTGGCCGGGTAGCCGTGGGTGGCCTCGTTCAGCCAGGTGCCGGCGGCGACGGTGGCGCCGGTGTCCTCGACCAGGTCGAGGCGGGCGGCGGTGACGGAGATGCTGCCGGTCTCGGCCTCGGGGACGTGGTCGTTGCGGTAGACCCTGGCCTTGGTGGCGCCGATCGCGGTGACGGCGGTGACGGGGGCGATCTGGCCGATCATGCCCTCGGCCTCGGCCGGCAGGTGCGACGCCTCGCCGAACAGGGTGTCGCCGGGTGACACGGTGAGCAGGTTCGTGCCGAGCGCGGCGAGCTGGCGGTTGAGGTCCTCCTGGCTGGAGGCGGAGATGCCGACGACGCCGAGCATGGCGGCGATGCCGATGGCGATGCCGAGCGCCGACAGGAACACGCGCAGCGGTCTGGCGCGCAGCCCCGCCCCGCCGACCCTGATGACGTCGCGGGGGCGCAGGCGGGCGGGCACGAGGACGGTCATGTCCGCGCCCGGGCTCATGTGCGTGCTCCGTCCAGGAGGCGGCCGTCGAGCATCTCCACCTGGCGGGGCAGGGAGGCGGCGATGTCGCGGTCGTGGGTGATGACGACCACGGTGGTGCCGGCCGCGTTCAGCTCGCGCAGCAGCGCCATCACGCCGGCTCCCGAGCGGGAGTCGAGGTTGCCGGTCGGCTCGTCGGCCAGCAGCAGGCGCGGCCCGCCGACGACGGCGCGGGCGATGGCGACGCGCTGCCGCTCGCCGCCGGACAGCTCGTGCGGCCGGTGGCCGACCCGGTGCCCGAGGCCCACGCGTTCCAGCGCCCGGTACGCCCGCGACCGCCGCTCGCGCGGCGAGGGGCCCGCGTACAGCAGGCCGTCGGCCACGTTGTCCAGCGCGGTCACCCCGGCGGCCAGGTGGAACTGCTGGAAGACGAAGCCGATGACGTTCGCGCGCAGGGCGGAGAGCTGCCTGTCGGTGAGCGTGAGCACGTCGTGCCCGGCGATGCGGACGGTGCCGCCGGAGGGGCGGTCGAGGGTGCCGAGCATGTTGAGCATCGTCGACTTGCCCGAGCCGGACGGGCCGACGATGCCGACGAGCTCGCCGTGGTCGATGCCCAGCGACACACCGCGGAGCGCGGCCACGTCGCCGTAGTGCTTGCTGACGTCGCGCAGTTCGGCGATCACTTGGGCACCGCCACGGTGGCGCCCTCGGGCACGCCCTCGACCTCCACCTTGCCGTCGGCGAACATGCCCACCTCCACAGCGACGTAACGGGTGGACGCGCCCTCCACGACCTGTACGCCGTAGCCGCCCTCGGCCAGGGCGAGCAGCGCTCCGACCGGGACGGCCAGGACGTTCTCGCGCCGCTCGGAGACGATGGTGACGTCCACGGGGGCGGCGTCGTACGGCTTCTTCAGCCCGCTCACCGACACCTTCACCTCCACGGTGGTGACGGTGTCGTTGCCGCTGGTCGTCTCGGTGGCGACCTTGCCCACGCTCCTGATCTCGCCCTTCACGGTGGCGCCGTCGGGCAGCTCGACGGTGGCCGGCATGCCCTTCTTGACGAGGTGCTCGTCGGCGACGTCGAGGGCGACGTCCACTTCGCGGGTGGTGCCGGTGGCGTCGAGGACGGGCCCGCTCGCGGTGTCGCCGAGTGCCTTGCGCAGCTCGGCGACGCGGATGCGGCCGTCGGCCACGACGACGTCGCCCGGCCGCACGGTGCCGGTGACGGTGAGGCCGAGGTCGTCCTGCCAGTCCTCGACCGCCTCCCTGGTGGCCCAGGTGAACTCGCCGTCCACGTCGAAGCCGTCGTAGCCGAGCTTGTCCAGGTTGCGTTCGAGCAGCTCGACGTCCTTGCCCTCGACGCCGTCGCGCAGCTCGCGGTACAGGGGCATGGTGCCGTACAGGAGGGGGCGGCGGTCGGCGTCCACGCTGTAGACGGCGTGCCCCCTGGTGATGGTGGAGCCCTCGGCGGGCAGCCAGGTGATCGTGCCCTGGGACTTGGCGCTGACCGTGAGGGGGTCGCCGTAGCCGAGGGTGCCGTCCACGGTCTTGGTCTCGGTGAGCGTCGTGCGGGTCACCGGGGCGGTGGCCGGAGGGGTGCGGCCCGCGACGGCCGTGCCGGCGCTGTCGCCGCCGAAGCCCACGGCGGCGGCCGCGACGGCGGCGGCGAGCAGCGCGGCGCCGCCCGTCCAGGCCAGGGCCCGCAGCGGGCTGCGCCGTCGCGGCGGCAGGGCGCGCAGGGCGGGCCCGGCCTCCTCGACCTTGGTCACTTGCCCGCTCCCGTCCTGGGGAAGGAGCCGCGGCAGGCCTCGAAGGCCTTCTGGAACGCCGGATCGTCGCGCTTGATGTTGCCCGCGCCGCCGCCGAAGGTGCCGTCGGGGTTGGGGTCGGGCATGTCCACGCCGTTCTCCCGCATGCACTTGGCGAACTCGCGCAGCTTCTCGACGTCGTCCGGCGAGAGCTCCTTGCGGTCCTTGAACGGGGAGAGGTGGCGGCAGGCCTCGATGGCCTCCTTCGTCTTGCCGTCGGCGCCCTTCTGGACCATCACGGCGAGCCCGCCGCTGCCGTCGGGCTGCGGGTCCTCCATGGGCACGCCGTGCTCGCGCATGCACTGGGCGAACTTCCTGCCCTGCTCCTGGGGGTCGGCCGTGGCGGTGGCGGTGGGGGCGGAGGCGGGCGTCGCGCTCGTGGCGGTCACCGAGGCGACGCCTGTGCCGCTCTGCTGGGTGCCGCAGCCCGCCGCCAGGGCGGCGAGGAGGGCTGCGGCGAGGAGTGTCCTTGTCATGCTCCCGAATGTGCCGAGCGCCGTTCAGAGCGGGCTCGGAGTCACCTCGGAGCCAGGTAGGAGTACGCGGAACGTGGCGCCCCTGCCGGGCGCGGTGTCGAGCTCGACGCGGCCGCCGTGGGCGCGCACGATGGCGGAGACGATGGCCAGGCCGAGCCCGGCGCCGCCGTCGGCCCTGGATCTGCCCTGGCCGACCCGGTAGAGGCGGTCGAACAGGCGGGGCACGTGCTCGGGCGGCACGCCTGGCCCGGTGTCGGAGACCTCCAGCACGCCCAGGTGCCCGGCGCTGCCGACCTTGACGGTGATGGCCGCCTCGGCGGGGGTGTGGCACAGCGCGTTGCCGATGAGGTTGGCGGCGACCTGGCGCAGGCGGGCCTCGTCGCCCACGACCGAGACGGGGGTGAGCCTGCCGTCCAGCCCGGCCAGCCTGACCTGGCGTTCCGGCACGCGTACGCGGGCGTCGCGGATGGTGTCGGCGGCCACCTCCAGCAGGTCCACGGGGTGGCGGTCGAGCGGGCGCTCCTCGTCGAGCTGGGCGAGCGTGAGCAGGTCGTCGACCAGCACGCTCATCCTGGCGGCCTCCTCCTCGATCCTGCGCATGGCCTCGTCGGCGTCGCCGCCGCCCCTGCGGTGCAGCTCGGCGAAGCCGCGTACGGAGGTGAGCGGGGTGCGCAGCTCGTGGGAGGCGTCGGCGAGGAAGCTGCGCATGCGGGCCTCGGAGCCGGTCCTGGCGGCGATCTCGGACTGGAGGCGGTCGAGCATGACGTTCATGGCGGTGGCCAGGCGGCCGGGCTCGGTGTGCGGGTCCGCGGCGTGCACGCGGCGGGCGAAGTCGCCGCGGGCGATGTGCCCGGCCGTGGCCTCCATCCTGGTCAGGGGGCGCAGGCCGAGGCGTACGACGGCGTTGGCGCCCATCCCGAGCAGGAGCAGCACGACGGCGCTGACGGCGACGGCGATGGCGATGGCCGCGGTCTGGGTCTGCTCCACCTCGGCGAGCGACTGGGCGAACACCAGGGTGCTGCCGTCGGGCAGCGCGGCGGCGCGGATCCGCCACGAGGGGCCGCTGGAGCCGGGCACGGTGTGGTTGACGCCGACCTCGATCTCGCCGATGACGGGGCGCGGCTGGTCGTCGTCGGCGGAGCTGCTGGACTGGAGCGAGCCGTCGGGGTTGTAGACCATGATCCGCTGGACGGCGGCGACCCGCTTGGCGATCACGTCGTTCAGCGTGATCGGCATCTTGGTGAACGTCCGGACGCCCTTGGCGCCGGCGACCTTGGTGAGCTGCTGGAGCTGGCCGTCCACGCGGTCCATCAGGTTGTCGCGCAGCAGCGCGATGCCGATGACGTTGGACAGCACGAGGCCGAGCGTGGCGAGGCCGAGCACGGCCATGACGAGGCGGGCCCGCAGGCTCCAGGCCTTCATCGCGGGCTCCTGAGCGTGTAGCCGACGCCGCGCACGGTGTGGATGAGCTGCGGCTCGAACTTGTCGATCTTCTTTCGCAGGTAGTAGACGTAGGACTCGACGATGCTGGAGTCGCCGTCGAAGTCGTAGCGCCAGACGCTGTCGAGGATCTGCGCCTTGCTGACCACCCGGCCGGCGTTGGTGAGCAGGTATTCGAGCAGGTTGAACTCGGTGGGCGACAGGTCGACCGGCACGCCGGCCCTGCGTACCTCGTGGGCCTGCGGGTCCAGCTCCAGGTCGGCGTAGCGCAGCACGTCGGGCTCGGGGGCGGCGCGGCTGCGGCGCAGGATGGCGCGGATGCGCAGCACGACCTCCTCCAGGCTGAACGGCTTGGCCACGTAGTCGTCGGCGCCCAGGGTGAGCCCCTGCACGCGGTCCTCGACGCGGTCGCGGGCGGTCAGGAACAGCACGGGGACGCTCTCGCCGAGCCGCCTGGCGACCTCGAACCCGTCGAAGTCCTCCAGCATCACGTCGAGCACCACGATGTCGGGCTTGAACTCCCTGGCGGCCGTCACCGCCTCCGCGCCCGTCTCGGCGGTCCTGACCTCGAACGAGACCAGACGCAGGGTCTGGGAGAGCAGGGCGCGGATGTTCGGCTCGTCGTCCACGACGAGCACCCTGGCCGGTCGGTCCATGCTCCAAGGTTTACCCGAGCCAGTTCAAAGCGGGCTCAAAGCGTTTATTCGGTTGCCCGCCCGTGGACGGGCCGCCTAGCGTGACTCGCATGTCATGCATGTTCACCTGCCAGGTTTTCATCCGCATCCGCCGCGGCCGGGCTCTGGCCCGCTAGCGGACGCGGTGACTTCACGCACCTGAGCTGAGCGTCCGCAGGCGCGCCCAGGGCCCTTCGAGACCCGTTCATCTCGAGGACCCGGAAGGGCAGTGCTGTGGCGCAGAATTTCGCGCACGGAAACTATTCACACACCCAGAAGAAGGCCAGGAAAGGCGGCGGTGGCGGTCGCACGCCCATGGATCGGGCGCGGCGCGAGCTGTCGCAGAACTTCCTGGTCGACAGGCATGCCGTCGAGCTGATGATCAAGGCTGCCGCGCCGGAGGGGCTGGTGCTGGAGCCCGGTCCTGGCGAGGGCGCGCTCACCCTGGCGCTGGCGGAGGCGGGCGCGCGGGTGATCGGCTACGAGCTCGATCCGCGGCTGGCCGGGCGGCTGGCCTCGCGTACGCGCGGCGACTCCAGGATCGACGTGATCAGGGGCGACTTCACCGTCGCGCGGGCGCCGCGCGAGCCGTTCGCGGTCGTGGGGAACATCCCCTACTCCGTCACGTCGAAGATCGTGGACTGGTGCCTGCGGGCGCCGGCCCTGACCTCGGCGACGCTGCTCACCCAGCGGGAGTACGCCCGCAAGCGCACCGGCGACTACGGCCGGTGGAGCCTGGTCACGGTGGAGTCGTGGCCGTGGTTCGACTGGCGGCTGGGCGACACGGTCGGCAGGGAGAGCTTCCGTCCCGTGCCGTCGGTCGACTCGGCGATCCTGCGCCTGGAGCGCAGGCCGGAGCCGCTGGTGCAGGGCCGCCGCTCCTACCAGGAGCTGGTGGAGCTGGGCTTCGGCGGGCTGGGCGGCTCGGTGCGCGCCTCGCTGAAGACGCGCTACGAGGGCGTGGACGCCGCGCTGGCGGCGGCCGGGGTGGCCCGCGACGCCGTCGTGGGCCACGTCCACCCCGACCAGTGGGTCACGCTGTGGGGGCGCCTATGCCGGTGACCTGACGGGAGAGCGACGACTTCGCCGCCGGGGCCGCCGCGATGTGGCGGCCCCACGGCATGGCCAGCAGGAGGATCGGCAGCAGCACGATCGACGCCCGCGACCAGTACGTGTGCTGCAGCCACCAGCCGTTGACGTCGAACTGCGTCATGACGAGGTAGCCGTAGCCCGACCACAGCGAGACGCCGATGATGGCCGGCCAGGCGAACCGGGTGGGCCGGGCGACCAGGAACGGCATGAACCACAGCAGGTACTGGGCGCCGAGCCGGGGCGTCACGACCATGAAGATGAGCAGGATGGCCGTGGTCATGTCGATCGGGTCGGCCCGCCGCCACCAGAGGATGACGAGGATGACGCAGGCGTAGATGAGGTTGGTGCCGAACGAGGCCAGCTCGGGCTCCAGGGACCAGCTGCCCTCGGTGAACCACGGCGTCCAGCCCCATTCGCCCACGATGGGCCGGATGTCGCGGATGGTGTCGATGACCGCCGGGAGCTGGTTGATCGACGTGCCCGCGAAGATCGGCAGCGTCACGAAGAAGAAGATCGGCACCAGGCCGGTCGTGAACAGGGCGGCGATGCGGGAGCGCAGGTTCGGCAGGAGCAGCAGGAAGCCGGGGATCAGCCAGATCGGCCAGCTCTTGGCGCACAGCGCCAGGCCCATGAGCACGCCGGCCAGCGCGCCGCGCCTGAGGTGGTCGCGGTCGCCGGGGCCGGGCAGCAGGGCCCGGTGCAGCATGCCGCCGCGGCCGATCACCCGCGGGACGCAGGCCCGCACGCCGTACGCGGCCACGCCCGCCCGCACCTTGCCCACCACGTCGGTGACCATGCCCGGCCGGTCGGGATCGCCGGGCCCCCTGGCCACCACGAACGCGGCCACGCCGAACACGAGCGCGACGGGCTCCACCTGGCCATGGACGGAGGCGATGAGCACGGCGAGCGGGTTGAGCGCGTACTGCAGGGCGCGCAGCGACGCCTTGGGGCCGCCGGCCAGCTTGGCGACCAGCGGGATGAGCACGATGTCGGCGACCACGGTGACCAGGCGGCCGGCGTACTCCCACGGGATGCCCAGCCACAGCAGGATGCCGTACACGTAGGGGATGGTCGGCAGGAAGTGCCAGCCGCCCTCGCTGGCGAGCACGGGGTCCTCACCCCGCAGCACGGCCTCGCCCGCGGGTTTGAAGCTCTCGACGAAGTCGACGGGCTGCCAGCTGTCGATCGCCGAGGTGTACATGATGAGCACGCGTACGGCGACGCCCACGAGGATGGCGACGACGAGAGGCGGACGCCAATCACGCCATTGAGCGACAAGGGCGAGCACGACACCGGCGACGAGGACGATCCCCGTGAGAACTGCGTAATCCATGGCGGCCTCTAGCCTGCCGTAACCAGAGGGCTACTGCCACCTGGGCTTCCAATTCTTATCCCCGACATGCCGACACGTATCCCGATACGACATCACCGTCTGTGTTGAACTTTTTCCATGGGGGGATCGCAGGTCAACCAGGCACTGGTCAGGCTCTACTTCGAGGTGAGAGATGGGTTGCGCGACCCGGTCGCGGCCTGGGCGAAACTCACAGGGAACTCACAGCTCTACCAGCGGGCCCGGGGCGAACGCCGGGTGCCGCTGGACGACGCGACGGCGGCGGAGCTGACGGCGGCGGCGATGGCGTACACGGCGGCCTGTCACGGGGCCGAGCAGGTGGCGGCGCTGGCCACCTCGCCGCTGGCGCGGGTGGTCGGCGGGCTCGGCGGCGCGGTGCTGACCGAGCACCCGTGCGCGCCCGAGCAGGTGCTGGGGCCCCGGTTCGCGGGCCCGGGGGCCGACGACTGGGCGCGGGCGGCGCACGTGCTGCTGTGGGGCGAGAACAACCGCCTCGTGCGCTCGGCGGACACGCCGTGGGTGATCGCCGGGCGGTACAAGGGGCAGAAGGTGGTCGCGATCGGCACGCACCCGACGCGGCTGTCGGACGAGACGCTGGTGGTCCGGCCCGGCACGGACGGGGCGCTGGCCATGGCCATGGGGCACGTGCTGCTCAAGGAGTTCTTCCTGGACCGGACGCCGTTCGCCGCGCACGCCATGGAGCGCACGGACCTGCCGTTCCTGGTGCGGCTGCGCGAGCGGGAGTCGGGGTACGTGCCGGGCGGGCTGACGGGCGGCGCGTACGGGCGGCTCAGCCTGTACGGGGCGGAGGCCGTGGAGGTCCTGCTGCCGCGCTTCGACGACGGGCCCGGCGTGCTGCGGCGCGGCGTGCCGGTGCTGCGGGACGGCGGCGAGCTGGTGACGACCGTGTTCGATCTGCTGCTGGCCGCCTACGGGGTGGCGCGGCCCGGGCTGCCCGGCGTGTGGCCGGGCGGGTACGAGGACCGCGCGGAGCCGTACACGCCCGCCTGGCAGGAGGCGTACACGGGGGTGGCGGCGTCGCGGGCGCTGAAGACCGCGCGGGAGCTGGGGGTGACGGCGGAGAAGACCGGCGGCCGGTGCGTGATCGTGCCGGGACGGCTGGAGACGCCGCACGCCGACACCGCCTACCGGGCGATGCTCGCGTTGCTGGTGCTGACCGGATGCGGCGGCGGGTGGGCGCAGGCCGGACAGGAGGGCATCCCGCTGGTGCCGTACCTGTGCCTGCACGCGTGCGGGGAGGACCGCTCCGACGTGGGCGCGCTGAGCTGGGCGCTGGCGGAGGGCCTGTTCGCGCGCAGGTCGGCGCGCTCGGTGCTGCTGGAGGCGGTGGCCGACGGCTGGCCGATGGCGCCGCCGCCCCGGGTGCTGGCGCTGCCCCGGCCGATCTACCCGCTGCCGCCGGCCGTGGACCTGCTGATCGGGCCGGACGAGCACTGCGACCTGTCGCCGCCCGACCCCGAGCTGGTGGCCGTGGCGCTGGCCAGGATGGCCGGCGGGACGCCCCCGTCCGAGCCCGGCGGCGCGGCCGCGGCCGGGCGGATGCGGCTGCTGGTGGATCACGCCTGGATGCACGAGTACGGCGAGGCGCTGCCCACCTACCGCCCGCCCGGCCTGGGCCTGCCGGTCAAGCCGACGCAACTGGTCAGGTGAGCCCGTCGAGGTAGGCCCGATGGCTTCGGGAGAACTCGTGCCCGTTGTACCGGTCCCAGTTGATCGACCAGGTCATCAGGCCGCGCAGGTTCGGGTAGACCCCGCGCGGCCGGTACGTCCCGCAGTTGCTCGCCCTGGCCAGGCAGTCGAACGCCTTCTGCACCTCCGCGACGCTGGTGAAGCCGTTGCCCGCGTTGACCGAGGCGGGCAGCCCGATGGCCACCTGGTCCTGGCGCAGCGGCGGGAACACGTTGGCCGGGTTGCCCATGATCGGGAAGCCGGCCAGCAGCATGTCCGTCATGGCCACGTGGAAGTCGTGCCCGCCCATCGTGTGGTACTGGTCGTCGAGGCCCTTGATCGGGCCCGAGTTGTAGTCCTGCACGTGCAGCAGGGTCAGGTCGTTCCGCATGGCGTGGATGACGGGCAGGTAGGAGGCGCTCCTGTTGTCGGCCGCGCCGTTCGGGCCCGGGCCGTAGAACTGGTAGCCGAGCTGGACGAAGAACGTCTCCGGGGCCATGGTCAGCGTGAACTTCGCGCCGTAGCGGCTCTTGAGCGTCTTCAGCGCGGAGATGAGATTGACGATGACCGGGGTGGTGGGGGCGGCGAGGTTCGTGTCGCCGGGGTTCAGGTAGAGGGAGTGGCCCTCGAAGTCGATGTCCAGGCCGTCGAGGCCGTACCTGTCGATGATCGCGGAGACCGACTCGACGAATTCGTCGCGGGCCGCCGCGGTGGTGAGCTGGACCTGGCCGTTCTGGCCGCCGATCGAGATCAGCACCTTCTTGCCCTGGGCCTGCTTGGCCTTGATGGCGGCGACGAAGTCGGCCTCGGGCTCGACGTTCGGGCACTCGGCGGCCGGGCACTGGCGGAACCTGATGTCGCCGGAGGTGACGGAGGTGGGCTCGCCGAAGGCGAGGTTGATGACGTCCCACTCGTTCGGTACGTCGCTCATCCGGATGTATCCGGATCCGTTGGCGAACGAGGCGTGCAGGTAACCGACCAGGACCCGTTTCGGCAGGTCGCCTCCGGGACCCCCACCGCCGCTGGTCGTGGTGCCGGTGACCGGGGCCGAGTAGGCCGAGCAGTTGCCGGCGGCGTCGCAGGCCCTGACCCGGAAGGAGTACGACGTCTGCGGGGACAGGCCGGTGGCCGTCAGGGACGTCGCCGAGGTGGTCGCGGGCGTGCCGTTGTTCCTGGACACCTCGTAACGGGTCACGCCGACGTTGTCGGTGGCGGCCGACCAGCTCACGTCGAGGCTCGTCGAGGTCGCGCCGCCGACGGCCACGTTGCCGGGCACGCTGGGCGCCTGGGTGTCCGGGGTGCCGCCGGGGCCGTCGAGCACCACGTCGTCGGCGTGGTAGGCGCCCTGGCCGTACCAGCCGTTGACGTGGATCGTCACCGACGTGGTGGCGGCGCCGGTGGTGAAGGACGTCCTGAGCCGGCTCCACTGGCCGCCGGGAGCGCCCCACGTGCTGGCGTTGACGCCCGTCCCCGTGGCGCCCAGGAAGACGTAGCCGCCCTGGACCCAGGCCGAGAGCTGATAGGTCGTGTTTGGCTGGACGGCGACGGCCTGCTGGCAGCGGGCCAGGTCGTTGCCCTGCGGGGTCGCCTGCAGCGCCCGCGTGCCGCCGTGCACGGGGGACGGCACCGTCTGGGCTCCCGAGCACGTCCAGCCGGTCAGGCCGTCCTCGAAGCCAGGATTCGCCGCGATGTTGGCGGCGAAGGCGGGGGTGGCGTTCAGCGCGATGAGTGCGGCGGCGACCAGGACCGCCGGTGCTCGGAGTCTCATGGATTTCCTCACTGCGGCCCGCCCCCGGAGTTCGGGGGCGGGCCGCTCAGCGGGTCAGAAGCCCGCGGTGATGCGGGTGAACTCCCAGTCGGACTGCGCGATGCCGCTGCAGTTCGAGACCACGCCGCCGCCGGGGCAGGGGCGGTCGCGGTTGACGGCCCAGTAGGCGAGCCTGGTCAGGCCCTTGGAGTTGGCCCAGTCACGGATCTGGGTCCAGGTGGCGGGCGAGGTCAGCTCCTGCTGGTCGGACAGGCCGTTCATGCCGGAGATGCCCATGTGCGCGTACGCCTGGGCGTCGGTCCAGCCGTAGGCGCTCTTGAGCGCGTTCTTCAGGCCCTCTGAGGCGTTGACGGTGTCCTGGTAGATGTTGGAGCTGCCGAAGTCGAACGGCATGATCGTGAAGTTGTCGATCGGCACGGCGAGCGCCCTCGCCTGGTTGATGAGGCGGATGCCGTGGCTGTTCGGGCCGGTCCTCGTGGTGCCGAACGTGACGACGACCTTGACGTTCGGGTTGTTCTGCTTGACGATCTTGAGCCCGTTCAGGATGCGGTCCTGGACGGTGTAGTTCTCGAACTCGTCGGTGTTCTCGATGTCGAAGTCCACGACGGCCGGGCCGACGGCGTTGATGACCTGCTGCACCGCGTTGGCGTACGCCTGCGGGGTGGCGCAGTTGGGGCCGAGCTTGTTGCCCGACCAGCCGCCGAAGGAGATCTGGACGCTGCCGCCCTTCGACTTGATCGTGTTGATCGCCTGCTGGTCCGCGCCGCCGGTCAGCGCGCGCTGGCCGTCCCAGGCCGGGGTGCAGCCGCCGCTGGACAGGATGAACGCCATCGTGAACGACTTCACGCCGGTCGCGTCCATGACCGTGCCGGGGTTGGGCGGGTTGCCCCAGCCCATGTAGAGGTACGGGGCGCCGGGCATCCTGGTGGGGTTCGGGTTGCCGCCACCGCCGCTGGAGGTGGTGGCGGTGGCGGAGTTGCTGGTGCCGGACAGGTTGCCCGCCGCGTCGCGGGCGCGGACGGTGTAGGTGTAGCTGGTGCTCGCGGCGCGGCCGGTGTCGGTGTACGACGTGCCGCTCACCGTCGTGACGAGGGTGCCGCCGCGGTAGACGTTGTAGCCGGTGACGCCCACGTTGTCGGTGGAGGCGTTCCAGGCCAGGGAGACGCTGCTGGAGGTGACGCCGGTCGAGCGGAGGTTGCCGGGCACGGACGGGGCCGTGGTGTCGTTGCCGCCGCCGCCCGAGCCCTGCTTCCACAGGGCGGGCACGTTCGGCGGCTCCCAGCCGGGCTGGGAGGTGTGCGCCTGCAGGCACACGTAGTCCACGCCGTTGTGGGTGACGACCGCGCCGACGGCGTAGGAGGTCCACGGCGCCCAGGCGGCGGCCATCTGCTGCACCGCGCCGTACGCCGCGGGCGCGGTGGTCAGCCCTGCGCCGGTCAGCGCGAGAGCCAGGCCGGCCACCAGTGCGGTGAGTCTGCTGCGAAATTTCATGGCATTCCCTGAAGGTGGGGCTTGACGGTCTTGGAGAACTGCCAGTTGTTGCTCGCGTCCCAGTTGATGGACCAGGTCATCACGCCCCTGATGTCCGGGTAGGCGCGCGGTGGCGTGAAGCTCCCGCAACTGGTGCGCTTGGCCAGGCAGTCGAGTGCCTGGTTGACGAGGGAGGGTGCGACGACGCCGCCGCCCGCGGCGCCCGGCCCTGCCGGCAGGCCGAGCGCCACCTGGTCGGGGCGCAGGCCGTTCTCGAGCTGGATGCAGGCCAGGGCGGTCATGAAGTTGACCGATCCCTGCGTGTACGCCTGGGCCTGGTCGCAGCCGAGCATGGAGCCGGAGTTGTAGAACTGCGTGTGGACGACCGTGAGGATGTCCTTGATGGACAGGGCGAGCTTGAAGTACTCCATCCCGGTCGACTGCATGTCGATGGTCTGCGGGGCCATCGTGATGATCAGGTCGGAGCCGGCCTTGGCGCGCAGCGATCGCAGCGCCTGGGCCATGTAGGTGGCGTTGAGGCCGTTCTCGAGGTCGATGTCCACGCCGTCGAAGCCGTAGCTCTGCATGAGCGCGTGCACCGAGTCCGCGAACCGGGTCGCCGCGGCGGCACTGGCGACCTGTACGCGGCCGGCCTCGCCGCCGACCGACAGGATCACCTTCTTGCCGCGCTGGTGCAGGGCGGCGACGTCGGCCTTGAACTGGGCGTCGGTGTAGCCGCCGACGGCCGTGGCGAGCCCGGGATCGACCGCGAAGACGACCTCGCCGGGGTCGGCGGTGGCCTCGCCGAACGCGACGGCGACGAGGTCGTACTCGTTCGGCACGGCGGAGAGCTTGAGCTCGACGGCGGGGTTGACGAAGTTGTGCCAGTAGCCGGTGAGGAAGTGCCTGGGCAGCGTCCCGCCGCCTGTGCAGCCGGTGGTGGTGGCGGTGGCATCGCGGCCGGGCGACTCTCCCTGCGCGTTGTACGCCTTGACGGTGTAGGTGCGGGTCTCGCAGGCGGCGAGCCCGCCGATCGTGGCGGTGGTGGCGGTGGTGGTGGCCTTGACGGCCGTGCCCTCGTAGACGCGGTAGCCGGTCACCGTGCCGCTGGACGCGCCCCAGCTCAGGGTGATCGCGTTGCCGGTCGCGGTGGCGTTGACGGCTCCGGGGGCGCCGGGCACGCCGGGCTGGGTGCCGCCGCCGCAGGAGGAGCCGTTCAGCGTGCAGCCGGTGATGCCGGGGAAGTTGCCGGGGCTGCCGTTGAAGCCGAAGCTTGCGCTGGCCCCGGGCGCGAGCGGGGAGGCCCAGCCCGGGTTGGTGAAGGTGTAGTGCTGGCCGTTCCTGGTCATCACCGCGTCCCAGGCGGACGGGATGGTGAAGCCGGAGGGCAGGTCGAACTGGACGTTCCAGCTCGGCAGGGCGGTGGTGGTGCCGTTGGTGACGGTGACCTTGCCCTCGAAGCCGGAGCCCCAGTCGGCGACCTTGACGAAGGTCGCGGTGGCGGCCGCGGCGTGGGCGGGAAGGGCGTGGAGGCCGAGTGTGAGGGTCGCCAGAGCTAACAGGATCGCGCGGAGTCTCACGGTTCTTCCTTTGGGGGGTGTGCGTGCCGTACGGCTTGCACCGGGGGGTGAGAGCGCAAGCCGTACGGCACGGCCCGCGGAGATGTAGACACGGGCCTGGGGTGTCGGCGCGAGTAACCTTGCAGCGGTTGTTAGGTTTTGTCCGATTGATGATTACTTTTAGGAAAGTTTCCTAAGAGTTGTCGCGATCGTAGCTTTGACAACGGAGGCTTACAAGACCCAAAACGCGACTCCGCCGCACGGGGGCCGGAATCCCGTGCGGCGGAGTGGTGGTGGAGAGTTACGGTTGCTGGGTGATCCGCACGTCGTCCACGCCGGCCTCCACCAGGGAGGCGCCCGAGGCGTCGGCGGCGTCCACGAGGATGCGGACGGTCTGGCCGGCGAACGCGTTCAGGCTCGCCGTGGCCGTGGCCCAGGAGCCGTTGCGGTTGGTGGCCGCGCCGGCCTGGTTGAACACCGTGGCGGTGGTGCTGCCGACCACGCGGACCCGGAGGTAGTCGGCGCTGGAGGCGTTCGAGCCGTGCGCCAGGTACCACGAGAACGACAGGTTCAGCGCGCCGGTGGACGGCAGGGTGATCGGCGGCGACTGGATCGAGGTGATCCCGCCGTCGACGTCGTACGCGCCCGCCGAGGAGCCTGCCGGCCGCCCGGTGACCAGGTCGTTCGTGCCGCTGACCGTGGTGCCGAGCTGCTTGGCGCCGCTGGACGTGGTGGCCTCGGGGTCACCGCGCTCCCACTGGCCGAGGGTGGCGGTGTCGGTGGCGGACGGGTTGGCGGTCCAGCCCGTGTCCGTCTCGAACGTGTCCGACCAGACGGTCACCGGCGGGTTGCCGGTGCCGCAGTACTGGGCCTCCTTGCCGATGATGCGGTAGACGCAGTCGGAGTACTCCAGGAAGCGCAGCACCGCCTCCCTGTTGCGGGTCGTCTGGGGGACGATCTGCTCGTCCGGCGGGTAGAAGCCCGGGCTGGAGCCGGTCGGGTACATCTCGAAGGTGAAGCTGAAGATCTTGTAGACGCCCCACATCCAGTCGTCGATGGTGCCGTCGGTGATGTAGAGGTCGCTGGCCTGCTCGGGCGTGTACCCGTTGGTGGAGGCCATGTTCTGGCCGAGGGTGGCGTGCGCGTCCCTGTCGTCCTGGGTCAGGCCGGGGGCGGTGTCGTTGAAGGTGTAGCCGTAGGGCCACAGGATCAGCTCGCTGTAGGTGTGCCAGTCGATGTGCGACTTGATCTGCTGGACGCCGCCGACCACGCGGCTGCGCACCCAGTTGGCCGCCGCCCTGACCTCGGGCGCCGACTCGGCGCTCGCGCCCCGGTACGTCTCGCTCGACGTCGAGCCGGACGAGCCGCCGCAGCAGCCCCAGTTGTAGGCCCAGTTGCGGTTCATGTCGGTGCCGACGGCCGACGAGCCGGAGTTGGGCTGGCGGTTCTTGCGCCAGGAGCGGTAGCTGCCGGTGGCGATGTCGTACTCGCCGCCGTCCGGGTTCATGTCCGGCATGATCCAGATCTCCCTGGTGTTCACCAGGTTGGTGATCCTCGCGTCGCTGCCGTAGTTGTCGGTGAGCAGGTGCATGATGTACAGCGCCATCTCGACCGTGAGGTGCTCGCGGGCGTGCTGGTGGGCGGTAAACAGGACCTCGGTCTCGTTCTCGTCCGTTCCCACGTTGTCGCTGATCTTGATCAGGCGCAGGTTCCTGCCCTCGTACGACGTGCCGTAGTTCGACTGGCTCATGATCGTCGGATGGGCCGCCACCAGGGCGTTGATCTCCGCGTTCATCTCCGCGTAGTTGTGGTACTGCGAGTCCGCCGGCGGGAAGTCAAAGGCGTCGGCGGACGGGGGTGTCGGGCGGGGCACCTCCGCGACCCGGTAGCCGAGCCGCCTGATCGCGGAGACCTCGGCTTCCGTGGCCGTGACCACGACGGAGTCCGTGGCCACCTCCTCGATGGCGGCTCCTGTGGCCGCCACGGCACTGCGCTGCCGGGCGTCGGCCGGGCCGGACACGCGGTACTGCTTGTTGGGCGGCGGTTCGGCGGTGGCGCCCGCGCCCGTCATGCCGGTCAGGCAGATCAGGCTGAGGGCGGCCATCAGGATGACTAAACGGCGTTTCACCTCGTCCTCCTCAGGCGCGCCGGATGGGGTACTGACTCGCGCCTGAACTGAGAGTGATGAGGTTGGAAGACCTAGGAAAGACCCAAATTTACGGACATGGGGATAAGGGCTTCCTCCAACGGTTTCCTGGCCAGATCAGGCACTTCGCTCCCCTCGGCCGCGTACCCGACGGGGAACAGGATGTAGGGCCGCTCGTTGGCCGGGCGGCGGCAGATCTCGCCGAGGAAGGCCATCGGGTTCGGCGTGTGCGTGAGCGTGGACAGGCCCATGACGTGCAGCGCCGTGATGAACAGGCCGCAGGCGATGCCCACGCTCTCGTTGACGTAGTAGTGGCGGACCTTCTCGCCCTCGCAGGTCAGGCCGTACTTCTCGGCGAAGCAGACCACCAGCCAGGGCGCCACCTCCAGGTAGCCCTTGTCCGAGCCGGTCTCCAGCGGCTCCAGCGCCGCCCGCCACTCGGGCGGCAGCCGGCCGCCCTCGTAGTTCTGCCGCTCCTCGGTCTCGGCCGCCTCGCGCACGCGCCGCTTGGTCTCCGGGTCGCCGATCACCACGAACTTCCACGGCTGCTGGTGCGCCCCCGACGGCGCGGTGTTGGCGGCCCGCACGGCCAGCTCGACACACCGGTACGGCACCGGCTCCGGGCTGAACTGCCGCACGCTGCGCCGCCGGTCCACCAGCCGGTGGAACTCCTCGCCGCGCCTGACCATCTCCTCGGGCGCGTAGCGCTCGGGCCTGTAGGGAACGAACGGGTGCCGGTGCTCCATAAGATCGCAAGTCTCGGCCCGGGTGCCGGATCTGACAACAGTGCCCCTCACATGCTGCCGATCTGGCAGCGAAACCCCCCATGGGAGGCGAATATGCCAGCACGCCGCCACGGTCTCGACGATCTCGACCGCGCCGTCCTCCGCCTGGTCGCCGAACGCCCGCGCAGCGGCCTGCTGGAGATCGCCCGGCTGCTGGGGGTGGCGCGGGGAACCGTCCAGGCCCGGCTCGACCGCATGGTCACCGACGGCGTGATCACGGGTTTCGGTCCGGCCCTCTCCCCCGCCGCGCTCGGGCACCCGGTGCAGGCGTTCACCACGCTGGAGGTCGAGCAGGCGGCCCGCGAGCACATCTCGGCGACCCTGGAGGCCATCCCCGAGCTGCTGGAGGCCTACATCGTGACCGGTCCCGGCGACGTGCTGTGCCGGATCGCGGGCCGCGACCACGAGCACCTCCAGCAGGTCATCGACCGGATGCTGGCCATCCCCGGAGTGCGGCGCAGCACCACCGTCATCACGCTGTCCACGGTGGTGCCGCACCGCGTGATGCCGCTGACAGGTCCGTGGCAGGGCGGTGTCAGACCTGGGCCAGCGTGATGACCCCGGCCGCCACCAGGGCCATGGCCCACATGCGGTCCACGTTGAACCAGGCCCGCCGCAGCACGGTCAGCCCCGCGACCCGGTAGACGACCACGGCGACGGTCCCGGCCACCCCGAACATCGCCAGCGTGTGCAGGGCCGCCACGCCCAGCCCGCCGGAGGCGGCGTGACCCGCGTGGCCCTGCGCGTGCAGGCCGGTGAAGACCGGCAGCAGCATCAGCCCGGCCCCGTGGGCGGACGACATCAGGAACGACCAGCCGGCCAGCTGCCACAGCGACAGCCGCATCCCCACCCACCGGAAGTGCCTGCGGGACAGCAGCCGCCACAGTCCGAAGCCCACCAGCACCACCCCGCCCCCGATCGACAGGACGCTGCCCGTGACCAGCGAGCCGGTGGCGGCGACGACGAGGGCCACCAGGGCCACCGAGGCGAGGTGGCCCAGGGCGATCATCGGGATCGACTGCAGCAGCCGGTCCAGGCTGCGCTCCTGCAGGCCGCGGGCCACGGCGAAGAGCCAGCCCATCGCCGGGTTGAGGCCGTGGAAGGCGCCCAGCAGGAGCACGGCGGTGAGCGTCACGGGTAGCAGTAGGAGTCGGAGGAGGCGTCGCCGCCCTGCAGGCGAACCTGGTGGGGGCGCAGGCCGCGGAAGTCGTCCCCGTGGGGGAAGAAGCGGGTGTCGAAGGTGAACGCGTCCGTGTCGATCTTGGCCATCCAGGCGCCCACCCCGTCCGGGTAGAACTGGTCGTCCCAGGCGCCGTACAGGGAGTTGGTGAGGTAGACGCGGCGGCCGTCGCGGCTGACCTCGACCATCTGCGGCCCGCCGCGCAGCGGGAGCGAGGGGGCGGCGGGGTGCGGGTTCCGGTGGGCGATGCCGCCCACCCGCAGCGAGGCCAGCTCGACCGGCTTGAACGGGTCGGCGACGTCGAACTGCTTGATCTCCCCCGTCCCCCAGCACGAGACGTACAGCCGCTGGTCGTCCACCGACAGGGCGATGTCGCTGACCAGCGGCGGCACCGCGCCGAACGGCTGCAGGATCGGCGGCAGGCGGTCGGCGTCCGCCGGTTCGGCGGGGATGGAGATGACCTTGCGGGCCTGCCAGCGGCCGTCCTCGTGGAACCAGGTCCAGACGGACGCCGACAGGTCCTCGACGCTGACGACCACGCCGGCGAAGCCGTACAGGCGGGTCGGGTCGTGGGCGGGGCGCAGCTCCAGGGGCATCTGGTGCTCGTCGCCGAGGTCCACCTCCTGCACGTGGGCGCGCTTGCGCAGGTCCCAGAAGTGCAGCTTGTGGCCGTACTTGCGGCCGAGCAGCAGCTCCCCGACCAGCCCGTCCTCGATCATCGACGGCGTCCCCCACTCCGAGGAGACCAGCACGTCCTGGTTGATGTGCCACCAGAAGTCGTAGGCCAGGTACTGCGGCCCCCGGTCCAGCTCCCACTGGCCGATCACCTCGAACGAGGTGTGGTCGAGCACCGCGATGCCGCCGGGCCCGTCCCTGCCGTCGGCGCCACCGAGCGCGGAGACGTACAGCCCCTCGGGGCCGCAGTGGACCGTGTGCGGGCGCGAGTAGCCGGCGCGGCGGGCCAGCGTCTCCGGTTCGATCACCTTGACCAGCTCGGGGCTGATCCGGTCCTTGGTGTCGTAGATGTGGATGCGCGAGGAGCGCAGGCCCGGCACGACCAGGTAGCGCCGCTCCACGTGCGGGTGCGGCGCGTTCGGGCACAGGGCGCTGCTGCACGCGTTCCAGCCGAAGTGGTGCAGTTCGTCGCCCGTGTTGGGCAGGTCGGTCCAGCCGGCGACGGTGCCGTAGGCGGGCGAGGACGGGTCGGTGTCGATGACGGCGAGGGCGTCGGGCCGGGCCGCCGCCCGGTCGAAGGCGGCGACGTAGGCCAGCTTCTCTGCGGGGGCGCCGGCGGCGTCTCTGGGGGACGGGTAGAACGTGGGATCCGGAGTCCAGAGGGTCATCTCTCCAGATATAGACCGATTCCCTACACCGTCAATGGGTATTGATCTCCGCGATGCGCTCGACCAGCCCCTCCGTGTCGAAGCCGATCGGCTGCCACAGCACGTGGTCGGCGCCCAGCGCCCTGGCCCGCGCCAGGTCCTCGGCCACCTGCTCCGGCGAGCCGGTGAGCGGTGCGCGCTCGTCCAGCGGGCGCTCGCTGACCGTGCCGTTCACCTGGATCACCAGCGGGCCCGCGCCGCCGGCCTTGCGGTACGCCTCGACGCCCTGGGCGAGCTGATCCCAGTCGAACACCACCGTGGTCAGCCCCAGCCCGAGGCCGGCCACCCGCTCGACCGCCGCGGGCGCCGCCGCGCCCCCGAGCAGGGTCAGCCCCGTCGGCTTGGGCCCGATGCCCGACTCGGGGATCGTGTAGAACCGGCCGGAGAAGCTCACCGGGTCGGGGCCCCAGCACGCGCGCATGGCCTCCACGTGCTCCGCGAAGCCCGCCCCGCGCCGCTTGACGGGCACGCCCGCCGCCTCGAACTCCTGCTTCATCCAGCCCTGCCCCAGCCCGGCCCAGACGCGGCCGCCGCTGAGCCGGTCGAGCGTGGCCAGGCGCCTGGCCAGCACGACAGGCGGGTGGAACAGCACGTCCATGACCGTGGTGCCCAGGCGGATCGTGCTGGTCCTGGCCGCGAGGTAGGACAGGGTCTCCAGCGGGTCGTACACGGAGGCGCTCTCCTCGGGCAGCGGGATGACCTGTTCCAGCCCCAGCATCCAGGGCTGGGCGGGCCGCAGCAGGCGCTCGTAGGTCCACACCGCGCCGAGCCCCGCCCGCTCGGCCGCCTGGGCCACGCGGACGATCTCCTCCGGGTTCGCCTGCGGGCCTGTCACGGGAAGTCCGATTCCGAGATCCATCTCCTGCTCCTTCCTTGTCTGCACTTCTGACCAGGGCCGGGGTGGAAAGTCATCGGTTTACACGCGCCGACATTCGTGATGCATTCGGGAAATGACCGTGCATGGCACTTGTGACCCCATGTTCTCCCAGGTGCGCGAGGAGTTCGAGGCCAATCTGGCCCGCCGCGGCGAGCTGGGCGCGTCGGTGTGCGTGATCGTCGGCGGCGAGGTGGCCGTCGACCTGTGGGGCGGGCAGGCGGCACCCGGCCGTCCCTGGGCGAGCGACACGATCGGGCACGTGTGGTCGTGCACGAAGGGCGCGACGGCGCTGTGCGCCCACGTGCTCGCCTCGCGCGGCGAGCTCGACCTGGACGCGCCGGTGACCCGCTACTGGCCCGAGTACGGCGTGCGCGGCAAGGGCGGCACGCTCGTCCGGCACCTGCTCTCCCACCAGGCCGGGCTGCCCGCGCTGCGCGAGCCGCTGCCGCCCGGCGCCTTCTACGACTGGAAGCTGATGGCCGGGCGGCTGGCGGAGCAGGAGCCGTACTGGGAGCCGGGCACCAGGCACGGCTACCACGCGCTCACCTTCGGCTACCTGGTGGGCGAGGTGGTGCGGCGGGTGAGCGGGCGCTCGCTCGGCACGTTCTTCCGCGAGGAGGTGGCCGAGCCGCTCGGGCTGGACTTCTGGCTGGGGCTGCCCGAGGAGCAGGAGGGGCGGGTCGCGCCGACCGTGCCCGCCGATCCGCCGCAGGCGCCGGCCTCGTTCTACCTCAAGGCGTTCGGCGACCCCACCTCGGTGCAGGCGGCGGTCCTGGCCCACGAGGGCGGCTACATGGCCGCCGGCGAGTCCGACAGCAGGGCCGCGCACGCCGCCGAGATCGGGGCCGTCGGGGGGATCACGAACGCGCGGGGGCTGGCGGGCATGTACCGCCCGCTGTCGCTGGGCGGCGGCGGCCTGGTGAGCAGGGAGCACCTGGCGCTCATGTCGCTCACCGCCTCGGCCGGCGCCGACGCGGTGCTGCTCGCGCCGACCCACTTCGCGCTGGGCTTCGTCAAGGCGGTGGACAACCGGCATCTGCCCGAGCCCGACAGCGAGGGCGTGCTGCTGCCGGAGAGCGCGTTCGGGCACGTCGGGATGGGCGGCTCGATCGGGTTCTGCGATCCGGCGGCGCGGCTGGCGTTCGGCTACACGATGAGCAGGCAGGGCGCCGGGCTCGGCGTGAACCCGCGCGGCCAGGCGCTGGTGGACGCGGCGTACCGGGCGCTCGGCCACCATCAGGCCTACGGAGGCATCTGGTACGCCTGATCACCGGATACCGTGATATGTCACCATTCTTCCCAGGAGCAAGCGGCATGTTCTTCGGTATCACGGATTTCTGGGCCTACGTCGTCGGCGCCTTCCTGATCATCCTCCTGCCCGGCCCGAACTCCCTGTACGTGCTCTCCTACGCCGCCCAGCACGGTGTCCGGCAGGGATACCGGGCCGCCGCGGGCGTCTTCGTCGGCGACACGGTGCTGATGTTCCTCACCGCCGCCGGCGCCGCCTCGCTCCTGCGGGCCAACCCGCTGCTGTTCACGATCGTCAAGTACGCCGGCGCGGGCTACCTCGCGTGGATCGGCTTCCAGATGCTCCGCGGCGCCCTGAAGTCATGGCGATCGGCCCGGACGACGGAGACCCCGGCCGAGAAGGTGGACGCCCGCACGCGCCCGTTCCGCAAGGCCCTGACGATCAGCCTGCTGAACCCGAAGGCCATCCTGTTCTTCCTGTCGTTCTTCGTGCAGTTCGTGGACCCGGCCTACGCCAACCCGGCGCTGTCGTTCGTCATCCTGGGCGCGGTCATCCAGCTCTTCAGCTTCCTCTACCTGACCGGCCTGATCTTCGGCGGCACTTTCCTGGCCGCGCAGTTCCGTCGCCACCGCCGGCTCAGCGCCGGGCTCACGTCCGGCGTCGGGGCCGTCTTCCTGGGGTTCGGCGCGAAGCTCGCCACAGCGTCACTCGGATGAAAGCCGTATTCAAGGTTGCGCTGTTTTCGTGGAGACAGATGGAACGCGTCAAAAGAGGCAGTCCCATCCCTCCTCCTCGGGTACGGTAGGCCACCGGCGTGCTTCCCGGGACGGCGGTGATGGACGCATCGGTGACGTCGAGCGATCCATCCGAAACGCCTGGTCCCCCGAAGCCCGGGTAGACGTCGATCGTCGGCCTATCTGCGGAGCAGCCTTGAACCATCCACCGGTCACCCTCCCACGCCTCACCGCGCTCGCCCGGCAGGCGGCTCCCCGGCTGCTCGAAGGCGTGGTCGCCCCCCTCGCCGTCTTCTACCTCGCCATGGTGGTCCTCGGCTTCAAGTGGGCGCTGGCCCTCACCGTCGCCTGGGTCTACCTGGGTGTGGCCTGGCGGCTCGTCAAGCGGGTCAAGGTGCCCGCCACCATGTACCTGGCCGCGTTCGCGATCACCATCCGGGCGATCGTGGCGTTCTGGACGGGCACCTGGATGTGGTTCTTCATCCAGCCCGAGATGGGCACGATCTGCATCAGCATCGCCTTCCTCGCCTCCGTACGGCTGAACAGGCCGCTCGTGCAGAAGCTCACGCTCGACTACATCCATCTGCCGTCCGCGGTGCTCAAGCACGAGCGGGTGCGCCGGTTCTTCGCCAGGATCACGCTGCTGTGGGCGTTCGTGCTGCTGATGAACTCCACGCTGAGCATCTTCCTGGCCGTCTACGAGTCGATCGGCGGCTCGCTCGGCGCGTTCATGATCCTGCGCACGTCAGCGGTGGCCGTGATCAGCGGTACGGCGATCACGTTCTCGATCATCGCCTTCAAGCGGCTCCTGCACCGGCTGCACGTCGCGCACACCTGACCGTTCCATCAGCAGGAACGCCCCGCACAACCCCATGACCAGCCCTGTCAGCATGCCGAACAGCTCCACCAGGTCGGCCGGGTCACCCGCCCCCGCGGCCATCGGCCCGCCCACGGACCGGATGATCAGCACGTAGAGGCCCCAGGCGAACAGCGAGCCCGAGCCCAGCCAGGCCGCCACCAGCGGGCGCCAGAACGGGCCGGCGCCCCGCCTGCGGACGATCACCACCAGCGCGACGGCCCCCGCGACCGCGAGCAGGCCCTTGACCCCGCTCTGCGCCGCCGCCGCTGCCGGGCCTTCGAAGGCCTGCACGAGCCGCGCGCCGCCCAGCACCACGGCCACCGGCAGCGCGGCCCAGGCCAGGATCGCCTGCAGCGGCCTCGTGGGGCTGGGGAAGGACAGGCCGGTGGCCGTGGTGAAGGCGGCCGGCCAGCGGTCGCGGGCGTACAGGGCGAAGGCCGCCATGAGGCCGACGCCCTGCGCCAGGAAACCGCTGTAGACCATCATGTAGACCCACGACGCGATGGGGCCGCCGCTGAACGCGGCCGTCCCGGCCGCCGCGACGACGATCGGCGCGGTGACGACGATCACCGACAGCAGTCCGGTGCCCACCCAGAGCGGGAGCAGCACCAGCAGCGCGGGCAGCCGCATGCCCCAGCGCGCGGTGAAGGCCAGCGCCAGCAGCAGGCCCACGGCGTCCATGCCGAAGGTCATCGCGTTGAGCCCGACCATCGCCGGGTCGTTCATCAGGCTCGGGTCGCTCACGCCGAGGGAGCTGCCGGTCAGCCAGAGGATCTTGAGCGTGAGGTAGGGCAGCATGGCCGCCACCGCCACGATCGCGGCAGTGCGGCGGCCGATGCCCGGCGCGAGGTCCGTGGTGCTCACGACCTGGCGGGGCCGGTGGTCGGCGCTCGGTGCGGGTTGCGTCATGCTCCGAGCGTCGCGCGTCCGGCTGCCTGGACCCTCCCGCCTAGCGGGGATCCTCCTCCCCCTCGCGGGGGAGTGTCACGGTCAGCTCGAAGCCGTCGCCCGCCGGTCCGGCGGTGAGCGTGCCGCCGGCCAGGCGTACGCGCTCGCGCAGGCCCGCCAGCCCCAGCCCGCCGGTCCTGGCGGTGGGCCTGGAGCGCGGCGGCCCGTTGCGTACGCGGACCAGGTGCGGCGCGACCGAGACCGCCACGGCGGCCCCCGGCGCGTGCTTGGCGGCGTTGGTGAGCCCCTCCTGCACCACGGCGGCGGCCAGGCCGGGCACCGGCCCGGGGGCGAGGTCGAGGGAGATCGACATGCCCGAGTCGGCGGCCCGGCGCACCAGCTCCGGGACCTCCTCGCCCGCGGGGGCCAGCGGCGCCGCGTCGGAGTCCTCGCGCAGCAGCCCGATGATCTGGCGCAGCCGCTCGGTGGCGTCGGCCGCCGCGAGCCGCAGCTCCCCCGCCGCCTTGACCTGGGCGGGGGCGAGCCCGGGAGCCAGCTCCAGCCCCGCCGCCCTGACAGCGATCAGGGCCAGGTCGTGGCCGAGCGAGTCGTGCATCTCGCGCGCGATCCTGGCCCGCTCCCGCAGCCTGGCCTGCGCCTCGGCCGACATCCTGGCCTGCCGCCGCTGCTGCAGCAGCTTGCGGCGCAGCACCCCGAACAGGTGCGGCACCACGTAGGTGCCCGCGACCGCGGTGGCCATCGACACCCACAGCGCCAGATCGCCGCCCCTGCTCAGCACCACCACCACGCCCACCAGCGCGATCAGGCAGAACGCGACCAGCGCCGGCCCTCCCCTGGCCATGCGCCGCCCGGTCAGGTACGCGTACCAGGCGATGAACGGCGACGTCGGCAGCAGCGGCAGGATCTTCACGTTGCGCCGGGGCAGCAGCCAGCTCAGGTCCACGGTCGCGAACCCCTCGCTGAACCGCCACGGCCCCAGCGGCAGCAGCAGCACCAGCGCGGCCAGCGGGTAGGGCCGGCCGACGAGCACGGCCACCCCGGCGAGCACCCAGCGGGGCACGGTCACCGTCCCGAACCCGGCGGGGTCCTGGAACGGGTCGGGCCCCATGGCGGCGACGAAAACGCCGAGCGCGACGAAGAGCAGCACGTCATAGACCACCTGGCGGCGGTTCTCCCGGCGAAGACGTTTCACCGCACCGACGGTATCGGCAGTGCCGGGAAGCGGATGCCGTCCGAAGTCAGGTGGCGCCCCTGACGAAAGTCGGGGGTGGGGTGCCGTCCACCACCGTGGTGGGGCTAGCCCCACCACGAATGCGCCTATCTCCACTCCTGATTCCACCGGCGAGAACCGGTTTGATCGAAGGTGTCATCCGGAGGTCGCAGGCCCTCCCCCCGACGAAAGTAGGGGGTAGTGCGTGCCGATCGTCCGATGTGCCGTGAACTGCGGAGTTCCTAGTTTCAAGGGGTATCGGCCCTGACCCGCGTAAGGGAAAGGACCGCGTTCGACCGGGGGCATCCCCGATGTTCCCGGACGTCGCACGCCGTCAGGCTGTGTGAGTGCCCTAACGATCGGAGTACACGCTCATGTCGCACGCCATCCTCGACCTCGTCGAGCAGGTGATGTCGTCGCCGTGGTTGTATGTCGCGCTGTTCGGCCTGGCGCTGCTCGACGGGTTCTTCCCCGTCGTGCCCGCCGAGACGTCCGTGATCACGGCGGGGGTGTTCGCCGCTGCCTCCGGCGAGCCGAACCTGGCCCTGGTCATCCTGGTGGCCGCGCTCGGCGCGTTCGCCGGGGACCACATCTCCTACCTGATCGGCAACAAGTCGTCAGGCAGGCTGCGCGACAAGAAGGCGTTCGTCTGGGCGCGCGGTGCCCTGGCAGAACGGGGCGGCCTCGTCCTGGTCGTGGCCAGGTACATCCCCGGGGGGCGTACCGCGACCACGCTGACCATGGGCGCGGTGCGGCATCCGCTGCGCTCGTTCACCTTCTTCGACGCGATCGCGACGAGCTCGTGGGCGGTGTACTCCGGGCTGATCGGCTACTTCGGCGGAATGGCGTTCGAGAACGACCCGATCAAGGGTCTGCTGCTCGGCCTCGGCATCGCGCTGTCCATCACCGCCGTGGTGGAGATCGTGCGATGGGTCAGGAAGAAGCGCGCCATCAAGGCTTCCCCGGAACGTCTTCCTGCGGACACGTCCGTTTGACCCTGCCTGGCAACCATCCGTCTGAAAGGAGTGCGCATGACTGTGCTGGCCGCGGTGATCGCCCTGGTCGGTTCGCTGTTCTTCGCGCTCGGGGCCGCGCTGCAGCAGTTCGAGGCGGCCGGCTCCGCCAAGCCGGGGCTGCTCGCGCTGCTCAGGAGGCCACGCTGGCTGCTCGGCGGCGTGTCCATCCTGGCGGGTGGTGGCCTGCACATCGTCGCGCTCGGGCTCGGGCCGCTGACGATCGTGCAGCCGATGGGCGTGGCCAGCCTGCTGTTCGCGCTGCCCCTGGCAGCCACGCTGCACGGCCGCAGGCCGTCGCGCGCCGAGCTGGTGTCCGCCGGCGTGGTGGCGGCGGGGCTGATCGGGCTGGTGCTGCTGGTCCCCGAGTCGCACGGCCCCACCCAGCTCAGCCCGAACGGCGTGCTCACGCTGCTGGGCGTGGCGGGGGTGGCGGCGGTGCTGCTGTGGGCCGGCTCGAAGGCGGTCTCGCCCGCCGGCCGGGCGGCGCTGCTGGCGACCAGCTCAGGAGTGCTGTACGGCGCCACCGCCACCCTCATGCGGGTGCTGGTGGACGGCGCCTGGAACTGGTGGTACCTGCTGGCGCTGCCGGTCCCCGCGCTGCTGGCGCTGGTGATGCTCCAGCGGGCCTACGCCGTCGGGCACTTCGGCGTCTCCTTCGCCTCGCTGCAGATCGCCGACCCGCTGACCGCGGTGGCGTTCGGCGCGCTGCTGCTGGGCGAGCCGCTGCCGACCGGGATCCTGCCGGTCCTGGCGGCCCTGCTGACCGCCGCGGGCACCGTCGCCCTGGCGCGGACCAGCCCGCTGGAGGCCCACCACGACCCCGCATGAGATTCCCCAGTTCACGGCTCTCCCCAAGCCATCCCTGACATCGGAGTTCATCGACATGGCCATGCCCCTGCACAGCGTCCCCGACCGCGCCGCGCTCTCCCCCGCCCCCGAGCGCCCGCGCCGCATCCTCATCTCGTCCGACACCTACCCACCCGACGTGAACGGCGCCGCCTACTTCACCCATCGCCTGGCCACGGGCCTGGCCGCGCGGGGCAACGAGGTGCACGTGGTCTGCCAGTCGGACCTGGGCCCGGCCAGCGCCGACGTGTCCGACGGCGTGATCGTGCACCGGCTGCGCTCGGCGCCGCTGCTGGTCCACCCGACCATGCGCTTCACCGTGCCGACCCGGCTCGACCGGCTCGTCTCCATCATCAAGCCCGACGTGCTGCACACCCAGGGTCACTTCGTGGTCGGCAGGTCCGCCATCGCCGCCGCCCGCCGGGCCGGCGTGCCCATCGTGGCCACCAACCACTTCATGCCCGACAACCTCTTCCAGTTCGCCCACATCCCCGCGCGGCTGCGAGAGAAGGCGGGCAAGCTGGCCTGGCGCGACTTCAGCCGCATCTTCAACCGGGCCGACCACATCACCACGCCCACCCCGCTGGCCGCCAAGCTGCTGGCCGACCAGGGCTTCGGGCGCGGCGTCGAGCCGGTCTCCTGCGGCATCGACCTGACCAGGTTCTACCCGCACACCGAGCCCAAGGCGTGGGCGCGCAAGATGTTCGACCTGCCCGACCGGCCCACGATCCTGTTCGTCGGCCGCCTCGACGAGGAGAAGCGCCTCGACGAGGTGATCCGCGCGCTGCCGCTGGTGCTCAACGAGACCGACGCGCAGGTCGCCTTCGTCGGCAAGGGCAACCAGCGGGAGGAGCTGACGCGGCTGGCCAGGCGCATCGGCGTGAGCGAGCGGGTGTTCTTCCTCGGCTTCGTGGCCGACGAGAACATGCCGCAGGCCTTCGCCGCCGCCGACGTGTTCGCCATGCCCGGCGTCGCCGAGTTGCAGAGCATCGCCACGCTGGAGGCCATGGCCTCGGGGCTGCCCGTGGTGGCCGCCGACGCGATGGCGCTGCCGCACCTGGTGGACGGCAACGGCTACCTGTACCAGCCGGGCGACGTGGTCGCGCTGGCCCGGCACCTGGCGACCGTCCTCGCCGACGACGGCCTGCGCGCCCGGCTCGGCAAGGCCAGCAGGGAGCTGGCACTCACCCATGACGACCAGGCGTCGCTCGCCCGGTTCGAGCGGATCTACGACGAGGTGATGCGATGACGCCCAGGCAGAGCGTCTGGGGCACGATGATCGGCACGCTGGTGTCGGCCGGCGCGCTCGCGTACGCGGACGTGGCGCTGCCCACCCAGGTGCTGCTCAGCGACTACGCGCTGGTCTCCGGCGGCCTGGTGCCCGTCCTGATCGGGATGCTGGCGCTGGCGGCGGCCTGCCTGTGCCTGGCGTACGGGCTGGCCACCCTCGACCCCGCGCGCACCGCGCCCACCCGGGTGCTGCTGGTGGCCGGGGCGGCGGGGCTGATGATGAGCGCGATCTTCCCGACCGATCCGGGCACCTCGCAGATCGGTACGCTCTCCGGCGAGATCCACCGCTGGTCGGCGGCGGTCGTGTTCACTTCGCTGCCGGTCGCCGGCTGGGTCCTGGCCAAGGGCCGGGCGGCGGCGTCCGGGTGGAACGCGGTGCGCGCGCTCAGCGTGGCCGCCGCGGCCACGCTCGCGATCTACCTGGCGGCCCACCCGGCCTCCATCACCTCGTCGCTGATCAACGGCGGCGGCTACTACGGGACGCTGGAGCGCGGCGTCGTGCTGGCCGAGATGGCGCTGCTCATCGCCATGGCGCTGGCCACCTTCTCCGGCCGGGCCGTCGCGAAGAGCGAGCCCGTACCCGCCGAGCCGGCCGAGGTCCCCGAGCGCGAGCCCCAGGAACGGCTGGCCGCCTGACGCGCTTCCGAACGCTTCCACCGCAGACCCGCTCCACCACCTGACGCGCTTCCACCGCGTGGCACCCCCGTCCTGCCCGCGACACTTCGACCGCCGCCGAAAGGACTGAGCCCTAGCGTGACCTCATGCTCATCACCCGACATGCCGAAGCCACGGCGGTTCTCTCCGACACCCGGTACGTGCCGCCACCCGTACGCCAGGACGGCACGGAAGGGACGCTGGCCTGGCTGCGTGCCCGCGTGTCCCGGTTCAGCACCGGCGAGACGCACGCGCGGCGGCGCCACGAGCTGGTCGAACTGCTGAGCGGGCTGGACCCCGCCGGGCTGCGAGCGGCCGCCGAGGCGCTGACCAGGCAGCGGGGCGGCGACTGGCGTGGCGTGCCGACGGCCGTGCTGGGAGCGGCGCTAGGAGTCGAGGACACCGGTGCGGTGCCCGCCGCCGCGGCCGGCTACCTGTCGGGCGAGGAGAGCCCGCAGGCCGACGCCGCCGTGGCCGAGCTGCTGAAGCTGGCCGGCATCCCGGTGATCACGCTGCTGCTGCAGGCGCACGCCGCCACGGAAGGGCTCATCGAGACCGCACTCGCGCACGCCGGCCCCGACCAGGACATCGACGAGCTGCTGGGCGAGACGCTCAGGCGCGACCCGCCGCTCAAGGCCACCCGCAGGCTGGACACGCGCACCGGCGACGAGGTGACGATCGACCTGGTGGCCGTCAACCGCGACCCCGGCGCGCACGACCCCGCGCGCGGCCACGTCCCGCACCTGACCTTCGGCCACGGCGTGCGCCCCTGCCCCGCCCCCGAGCACGCGCTCGCGCTGGCCGCGGGCGTACTGGAAGGACTGCTGAAGTGAACTTCCACGACCTGCACCGCCCCGGCGATCCGCTGCTGCTGCCCAACGCCTGGGACTACGGCTCGGCGGCCTACCTGGCCGCGCACGGCTTCCCCGCGATCGGCACGACCAGCCTCGGCGTGGCCGCCGTGCACGGCAGGCCCGACGCGGCCGGCGCCACGAGGGCCGAGACGATCGAGCTGGCGGAGTCGATCAGCGGCCTGGGCGTCCTGGTGACGGTGGACATCGAGGGCGGGTTCAGCGACGACCCGGCCGAGGTGGGCGAGCTGGTGGCGGGCCTGGCCGCGCTGGGCGTGGCGGGCGTCAACCTGGAGGACGGCCGTCCTGACGGCACGCTGCGCCCCATCGGGCTGCAACAGCGGATCATCGAGGCGGCCAAGGGGCACGGCGTGTTCGTCAACGCGCGCACGGACACGTACTGGCTGGGGACCGGCGAGGGCACCGCCGAACGGGTGGACGCCTACGGGCACGCCGACGGCGTCTTCGTGCCGGGGCTGAGCGACCTGGACGAGATCGCGAAGGTGGCGGCGAGCACGCCGCTGCCGCTCAACGTGCTCTACCAGCAGGGCGGGCCCAGCCTGGCCCGGCTGGCCGAGGCGGGGGTGGCCAGGGTGAGCACCGGGTCGCTGCTCTACCGGGCCGCGCTGGCGGCGGCGCTGGGCACGGCGCTCGCCGCCCGCGGCGAGCAGGCCCCAGGGATGCCGACATATGCCGAGATCGTCGCCTGGTTGCCGCGATAATCGAGACATGCGCTTCCAGATCCTCGGGCCCACCAACGTGCTGGGCGAGGACGGCGATCCGGTCACGCTCGGCGGCCCCCGCGTGCGTGCCCTGCTGACGCTGCTCGCGCTGCACGCGGGCCGCATCGTCGGCGCGGAGCAGCTCGTGGACGGCATGTACGGCCCCCGTCCCCCCGAGGGCGTGGCCAACGCGCTGCAGTCGCAGGTGTCCCGGCTGCGCCGGGCGCTGGGGCGGGACCGGGTGGAGTTCCACCCGGCCGGGTACCGGCTGGTCGCCGACCCGCGGGACGTGGACGCGCGCAGGTTCGAGCTGCTGACGGCCGAGGGCCGGCAGGCGCTGGCCGGCGGCGACCCCGAGCGGGCGGCGGCGCTGCTGCGCGAGGCGCTGGAGCTGTGGCGGGGCGCACCGCTCGTGGACGCCCCGCACGCCGAGGCCGCCGCGGCGGCCCTGGAGGAGCTGCGGCTGGCCGCCACGGAGGACCGCGCGCAGGCGGACCTCGACCTCGGCAGGCACCGGGAGCTGGTGGCCGAGCTGAGCCAGCTCACGGCCGCGTACCCGCTGCGCGAGCGGCTGCGCGCCCAGCTCATGCGCGCCCTGTACGGCAGCGGCCGGCAGGCGGAGGCGCTGACCGTCTACGAGGAGACCAGGAAGCTGCTGGACGAGGAGCTGGGCATCGAGCCCGGCGCCGAGCTGGCCGCCGCCCACCTGGCCGTCCTCAGGGCCGACCCCGCGCTCGGCACCGCGCATCCGGTCGCGCCCGGCGGCGGCACGCACCCGGCGACGCTCGGCGGCACGCATCCCGCGGCCCCCGAGTCCGCGCACCCGGCCGCGCCTGGGACCGCACCGGGGGCCGGAGCGGGGGCCGAGGCAGGGGCGCAGGGTCCGGCAGGGCAGCCGGCGCGGCGGGGGCTGCGGGCCCAGCTCACCAGCTTCGTGGGCCGCGCCGAGGAGCTGGCGCAGGTCGGGGCCAGGCTCCGGGACAGCAGGCTGGTCACGCTGATCGGCCCCGGCGGCGCGGGCAAGACGCGGCTGGCGATCGAGACGGCCGCGCAGGAGCCGGGTGACGTGTGCTTCGTGCCGCTGGCCCCCGTCTCCGACGGCGACGGCGTGCCGCAGGCCGTGCTGGCCGCCCTCGGCGTCCGCGACGCCCTGCTGAACATCCACGAGCGGCCCACCCTGGACCCCGAGGCCAGGCTCGTCGCCGCGCTGGCCGACCGCGAGCTGCTGCTGATCCTGGACAACTGCGAGCACCTCGTGACGGCCACCGCCGAGCTGGCCGACCACCTGCTGGCCGCCTGCCCCGACCTGCGCGTGCTGGTGACCGGCCGGGAGGCGCTGGGCATCACGGGCGAGTCGATCCTGCCCGTGACGCCGCTGCGGCTGCCGCCCGCCGAGACGGACGAGCCACTCGGCTATCCCTCGGTGCGGCTGTTCGCCGACCGGGCCGCCGCCGTTCGGCCCGGCTTCGCGGTGGACGCGGGCAACGCCGAGCACGTCGTACGCATCTGCCGGGCCCTCGACGGGCTGCCACTGGCGATCGAGCTGGCGGCGGCGCGGCTGCGCACGCTGTCGATCGCCGACGTCGCGGCCCGGCTCGACGACCGGTTCAGGCTGCTGACCCGCGGCAGCCGTACGGCGCTGCCCCGGCATCAGACGCTGCACGCGGTCGTGGCGTGGAGCTGGGACCTGCTGGACGAGAGCGAGCAGGTGATGGCCAGGCGGCTGAGTACGTTCGTGGCGGGGGCGCGCCCGGAGGTGGCCGAGCGGGTGTGCGGGCTGCCGGAGGAGGCGCTGTTCTCGCTGGCGGAGAAGTCGCTGGTGGAGTTCGCGGACGGGCGGTTCAGGATGTTGGAGACGATCCGGGCGTTCTGCGCGGAACGGCTGGAGGAGTCGGGCGAAGGGGACTCGATCCGCGACGCGCACGCCCGCTACTACCTCGACCTGCTGCTGACGGCCGACCCGCTGCTGCGTACCAGCGCGCAGATGGAGTGGCTGGCCAGGCTCGACGAGGAGAGCGGCGACCTCGACGCGGCCGTGCGCTGGGCGACCGAGACCCGGCAGTTCGAGCTGGGCATGCGGCTGCTGGCCCACAGCGCCTGCTACTGGTGGATGCGCGGCCACCGCACCGCGAGCGCGAACCTGGCCGCCGCGCTGCTGGCCGCGCTGGGCGAGACGCGCCTGCCCGGCCTGGAGGAGGAGTACGGCATGTGCGTGCTCATCGTGGCCTGGGCCGGAGGCATGGACGAGTCGCTGCGCGCGCAGCTGGACGAGGTGCGGCGGCTGCTGCCGATCGACTACCTGCCGGTGCGGGTGGAGTTCATGATGATGCTGCTGTCGATGTTCACCGGGCCCCCGGAGGACTTCGACGCCATGCAGCAGTTCTACGTGAACCAGGTCAGTGACCTGCCGCCCTGGAAGCGGGCCTTGGCCAGCTGCGGCCACGCGTTCGTCCTGCAGATACTCGGCCGGGCCGAGGAGGCGCTGGAGTATTTCGAGATCAGCCTGACCAGGTTCAGGGCCATCGGGGAGCGGTGGGGCATGGTGCTGGTGCTGTCCGGGCTCGGGACGCTGCGCCAGCGGCAGGGCGACTACCGCAGCGCGCACGCGCTCGCCGACGAGGCGCTGGCGCTGGCGCGCGAGCTGGGCGCGGCCACGGAGACCGCCGAGGGGCTGTGCCGCCGCGGTGACGCGCGGATCGCCCTGAACGACCTGCGGGGCGCGCGGGCGGACTACGCGGAGGCGTGCGAGCTGTCGCGCCGCAACGGCTCCATGGAGATCCTGGCCTGGGCCCTGCTCGGGCTGGGCCTGGTCGAGATGGAGCAGGGCGATCCCGGTGCGGCCCGTGCCCTGCTGGTCCAGGCCCGCGAGGTGTGCCCCGGCGACTGGTACAGCACCGAGGACACCCGCTGCCGCATCGACACCGCGCTGGCGCAGCTCAGCGGCTCGGTCAGCGAACGGTAGGCCCGCCGTCAGCCGCCCCGGCCAGAGTGTGCGGCATGAAGAACAAATGGGCGTGCCTGGCCATCGCCTGCCTGGCCACGCTGCTGCTCTCCCTCGATCTCACCGTCCTGCACCTGGCCCTGCCCCGGCTGGTGGCCGACCTCGGCGCGACCTCCACGCAGCTGCTGTGGATCGGCGACATGTACGGCTTCGCGCTGGCCGGCCTGCTCGTCACCATGGGCAACCTCGGCGACCGCATCGGCCGCAAGCGCCTGCTCCTGATCGGCGCCGTCGCGTTCGGCGCCGCCTCCGTGGTCACCGCGTACGCGCCCACCCCCGAGCTGCTGATCGCGGCCAGGGCGCTGCTGGGCGTGGCCGGCGCCACGATCATGCCCTCGACGTTGTCGATCATCCGGAACGTGTTCACCGAGCCGGGCGAGCGCACCGCGGCCATCGGCGTCTGGAGCGGGATGAGCGCGGCGGGCTTCGCCGTCGGCCCCGTGGTGGGGGGCCTGCTGCTCGACCACTTCTGGTGGGGCTCGGTCTTCCTGATCAACGTGCCGATCATGGCGCTGGTGCTGGCCGGCGGCATCCTCGTGCTGCCGGAGTCGCGCAACCCGCACGCGGGCCGGCTCGACCTGGTCAGCGTGGTGCTGTCGTTCGCCGGCATCGTGACCGCCATCTACGCGATCAAGGAGGCGGCGCACAAGGGCGTCGAGCACGCGGACGTGGTGGCGGCGGGCGTGGCGGGGGTCGCGCTGCTCGCGCTGTTCGTGTGGCGGCAGGCCAGGCTCGCCGAGCCGCTCATCGACGTGCGGCTCTTCGCGCGCCGCGCGTTCACCGCCTCGATCCTGACGAACCTGCTGGCGATCTTCGCCATGTCGGCCATGATGCTGATGTTCGCCTGGTACCTGCAGCTCGTGCTCGGCTGGTCGCCGCTGCAGGCGGGGCTCGCCCAGCTCCCCGGCGGGCTGAGCGGCGCGGTGGGCGGCGTGCTGGCCGCCAGGCTCATCCGGCCCCTGGGCAGGAACGGCGTGGTCGCGCTGGGCCTGGCCATGAACGCGGGCTCGTTCCTCTACTACGCCACGCTCGGCACCGAGCTGAACTACCTGACGCTGCTGCCGGTCATGGTGATCGGCGGCATGGGCGTCGGGTTCGCCTTCACCGTCAACAACGACAACGTGCTGGCCACGGCGCCGCGGCAGCGTGCGGGGGCCGCCGCCGCGGTGTCGGAGACCGCGTTCGAGCTGGGCGGCGCGCTCGGCATCGCGATCCTGGGCACGGTGCTGACCAGCGCCTACCGGGCCGGCCTCGACGTGCCCGCCGGGGTCCCGGCCGAGGCCGCCAGGGAGTCGATCGCCGGAGCGCTGAACCTGGCCGCCACCCTGCCCGCCGGACAGGCCGACCAGCTCGTACGGGCGGCGCAGGCGGCCTTCGTCCAGGGCGTGCACCTCACCTCGCTCGTCACGGCGAGCCTGCTGGCCGTGGTGGCGGTGCTCGCCCTGGTGGGCCTGCGCGGCGTGCCGAAGGTCATCCCGGAGGAGGTGCTGTCCGGCGCGCACTAGCTCACGCGATGGGGTTCGTCGGGCAGGGGCGGGTCCTCGTCGGGGACAGGTCGTCGAGGCGGTGGCCGATCATCCGGGCGATGCCCTCGATGGTCTGGATGCCCGTCCCCTCGCCCGGCTGCCGGTCGGTCTGCACCGACAGCAGCAGGTCCCGCCCCGGCCCCACGACGCGGCCGTAGCTGGTCACCGCCCACGTGTGGTGGATGAACGGCCGCGGCGTCCACCCGTTCTTCAGCGCCACCCGATCCCCTGGCCTGGCGGCGGCGCTGACACCCCACGCCTGGTCCTTCTGCACCCGCTCCATCAGCCCGAGCACCATCCCCCGGTCGCCTGCGGTCAGCCCCTTGCCCCCCTGGACGAGCACCTTCATCAGGCGGATGCGGTCGGCGGGGCTGGTGTTGGTGCCGCCCCAGTACTTGCTCGGCCCCGGCGTGGTCTCCTTGAGCCCGATCCGGCGGTAGAAGTCGCTCATGGCCCCGCCGCCGCCGACCCGCGACCACAACGCGTCGGCGGCGCTGTTGTCGCTCTCCCTGATCATGCGGGTGGCCAGGTCCCGCTCGCCCTCGTCAAGGCGGGAGTCGCGGCCGGCCAGCAGCGCGGCGAGGATGTCCACCTTGGCGCCGCTGGCGGTGATCATGTCGTGCTCGTGCTCCCCCTGCCCCAGCCGGACCCCGGTCACCAGGTCCAGCGCGCCGTAGACGATCCGGCCCGGCCGGCCGCGCACGTACTGGGCGAGGTCGCGTTCGAGCCGCGCCCGGGCGGCCTTGCCCGCCCGGATGTCACGAAATTTCAAGACACAGCGTGCGACCTTGACCGGCGCCTCCACCGCGGCGGGCACGACCGGCGCCTTCCCGGCCCCGCAACCGGCCGCGACCGCCAGCCCGAGCCAGGCCATCCACTTCCCACGCACGCGCGAACCCCCGTGATCTCGTCGGGGGTCGTACGGATGATGCCCTGCCCGGCGGGCCCGCCCATCCCGCCAGGCGGTTTCCTGGCGAGACCTTCAGCACTACCTTGCCCGGCTCAGAGGTGCTCGCCCAGGAAATCGGCGGTCGCGTCCACGGCCTGAGTGACGTACGGCTCGCGGTCGTAGAGGTCGATGTGCTGCTTGGCGTCCACCCAGACGATCTTCTTCGGCTGGTCGAGCCGCCTGAACACCTCCTCCGCCCCCTCGGGCGTGCAGAACCGGTCCACGACCCCGTGCACGAGCAGCGCCGGCTTCGGCGACAGGAAGTCGCTGCCCGTCATGTTGTCCATGGTGAGCAGCTCCAGCACGCTGGCCCTGGTCACCTCGTTCGACCAGTGCGGGGACGCGCCGCGCTCGCCGCCGTAGTACGCGTACGGCTCGTCGCCGGGCATCGCGGCCTCGCCCTGCCCGGCGACCGCGGGCAGGTACTCGACGGGCCCGCCCAGGTCCTGCCGCTCCAGCACGTCCAGATAGGGCGCGAGGTCCGCGCCGCGCATCGCGTAGGGGTTGTTGTACGCCCCGGCGATCCCCGCGAACACCTTCACCCGGGGGTCGAAGGCGGCGAACTTGAGCGCGTATCCCCCGCCGAGGCAGATCCCGACCGCCCCGATCCGCTCACGGTCCACCTCGGGCCGCGACCGCAGGAACGACACCGCGGCCCGCAGGTCGTGCAGCTTGCCCTGCGGGTCCTCGTGGCGGCGCGGCAGCCCCTCGGACTCGCCCCAGTTGCGGTGGTCGAAGGCCAGCGTGGCATACCCCCGCTCGGCCAGCCGGACCGCGTACAGGCCCGTGACCTGGTCACGCACTCCGGTGAACGGCCCGGTGAACACCAGCCCCGGCCACGGCCCCACGCCGTCCGGCACCCGCAGGTCGCCGGCCAGCGTAAGACCGTCCACAACGAATTCCACTCTCATGGACACCAGGCTACGAGTCGAACCCGAGCCCCATCCGGTCGAGCGCGCGCAGCCACAGGTTGCGCCTGCCCTGGTGCTGGTCGGCCTGGGCGATCGACCAGCGGGTGAACTGGATGACCCCCGACCGCACCGGCTCGGGCGGGAACGGCATCGGCTTCTCCTTCACCATGCGCAGCTCGGTGCGGTCGGTGGGCTTGCCCGACAGCAGGTCCAGCATGACGTTCGCGCCGAACCGGGTGGCGCCGACGCCCATGCCGGTGTAGCCGGCGGCGTAGACCAGCCGGCCGCCGTGCGCCTGCCCGTAGAAGGCGCTGAACCGGCTGCACGTGTCGATCACGCCGCCCCACCTGTGGGTGAACCGCACCCCGTCCAGCTGCGGGAAGGTGTCGTAGAAGTGCCGCGCGAGCTTGACGAACGTCTCGTCGCGCTGGTCGTACTCCGGCTTGACCAGGCCCCCGTTGTAGTAGACGGCGTCGTAGCCGCCCCACAGGATCCGGTTGTCGTCGGTCAGCCGGTAGTAGTGGAACTGGTTGCCCGAGTCGCCCACGCCCTGCCTGTTGCGCCAGCCCACGGAGTCGAGCTGGGCCGCGGTCAGGGGCTCGGTCATCAGCACGTAGTCGTACACCGGGACCACGAAGTGCTTCAGCCGCCGCAGCAGCGGCGGGAACACCCCGGTGCCCAGCGCCACCTGGCGCGCGCCCACCGTGCCGTGCGGCGTGCGCAAGGTGATCGTCGTGCCGTCGTCGGCCATCGAGCGGACCGGGGTGCGCTCGTGGACGCGTACGCCGAGCCGCAGGCACGCGTCCCGCAGCCCCCACACCAGCCGCGCCGGGTCGAGCATGGCGCAGCCGCTGCGCTCCCAGAGCCCGCCCAGGTAGGTCGGCGAGTTCACCTCTGCCCGCACCTGCTCCTGGTCCAGCGGCAGATAGTCGAGGCCGAGATCGGAGATCAGGTCGAGGTGCTCGTTGAGGCCGTCGAGCTGCCACTCCTCGGTGGCCACGTGCAGCTCGCCGGTGCGTTCGAAGGAGCAGTCGACGCCGTAGCGCTCCAGCGTGCGCTCGATCTCGTCGAGGTTCTCGACCCCCATGCGTTCGAGCCGGTCGATCTCCTCAGGCCACCGCTCCAGCCCGTTGGCCAGGCCGTGGGTGAGGGTCGCCATGCAGAACCCGCCGTTGCGGCCGGTGGCCGCCCAGCCGATCCTGCGGCCCTCGATCAGGACGACGTCCAGCGAGGGGTCGCGCTCCTTGGCCATCAGGGCCGTCCAGAGCCCCGAGAAGCCGCCGCCGACGACGACCAGGTCGGCGGTGGTGTGTCCGAAGAGCCGCGGTTGCGGCTCGGGTCTGGCCGGGCTGTCCAGCCAGTACGGCTTGCGCTCCGCATCAGCCAGCGCCTTCAGCGGATCCACAAATCCCACTTCCCTTACGAAAGTCTGAGTCTTGAAAATTGCGGGACCAATGAGGTGTCACGCGCGGGTTCCCCCCGCCGGAATCCGATCTCGCCTCCCTGTTCTTGGCCAAGGTGAAAACCCCTCCGCGACCTGCGGAGGGGAATCCGGAAGAATGTTCTCAGCTACGGCGGCGCGCCGCGACCGCGTTGCCGACGGCGATCAGCACCCCGATGCAGAAGATCAGCGTACCCATGACGTTGACCTGCGGCGGGATGCCGGTCTTCACCGCGCCGACGATCCACAGCGGGAAGGTGACGGTCGAGCCGTTGACGAAACTGGTCACCACGTAGTCGTCGATGGACAGCGCGAAGGCCAGCATGCCGCCCGCCAGCACGCCCGGCAGGATCGCCGGCAGCGTCACCTGCCGGAAGGTGCCCCAGGCCGTGGCGCCCAGGTCCCTGGCGGCCTCCTCCAGGGAGGGGTCCAGGGTGACGACCCGCGCCCGCACGGTGACCACCACGAACGACAGCGAGAACAGCACGTGCGAGATGATGATCGTGCCGGCGTCGCGCGGCACGTTGCCGGAGACGAACAGCGACAGCAGCGACGCCCCCATGACCAGCTCGGGTGTCGAGATGGCGGCGAAGACGAGGAAGTTCGTCGCTCCCTGGCCGCGGAAGCGGTGCCGGCCGAGCGCGAGGCCGAGCATGGTGCCGATCACGACCGTGATGATCGTGCTGACCAGGGCGATCACCAGCGAGTTGTACAGCGCGTCGGTGAGGTCGGAGATGTCGAACAGCTCGGCGTACCAGCGCAGGGTGAAGCCCTGCCAGGTGGTGTTGGACTTGCTCTGCTTGTCGTTGAACCCGAACAGGATCATCACGGCGATCGGCGACGACAGCCAGACGATGATCAGCCAGGTGTAGAGGTGCAGCAGCCGGTCGCCGGCCCGCGCGCCCCTCATCGGGCCGCCGCCTCGAGCACGTTCTCGGTCCCGAGCGCCCGCGCGTAGGCGAAGATGCCCACCAGCAGCACCGCCATCAGCGTGAACGACAGCGCCGAGGCGGTCGGGTAGTCGAGGTTGGTCAGGTACTCGGTCTGGATGATGTTGCCGATCATCGTGTTCGAGGTGCCGCCGAGGATGGCCGCGTTGATCGGGTCGGCCGTGGCGGGCACGAACGTCATCAGCACCCCGGCGAACACCCCCGGCAGCGACAGCGGCAGCACCACCCGCCGGAAGGCCGCCGCCCGCGTCGCGTACAGGTCCTGGGCCGCCTCCACCACCCGCGGGTCCACCCGCTCCAGCGCCACGTAGATCGGCAGGATCATGAACGGCAGGAAGTTGTAGGTCAGCCCGCCCACCACCGCGAACGTCGTGGCCAGCACGTGGAAGTCCGCGGGCAGCAGCCCCCAGCCCTTCAGCGTGCCGAACAGGATGCCGTTGTCCGACAGCAGGAAGTTCCACGAGATCGTGCGCAACACGAACGAGACGAAGAACGGCAGCAGGAGCAGGAACAGGTACGTCGACTTGCGGGCGCCGGCCTTGAAGGCGATGAAGTACGCCACCGGGTACCCGATCACCAGCATGGCCACGGTGGCGAGCCCGCCGTAGAGCAGCGACCGGACGAGCTGCGTACTGTAGCGGCCGATGGCGTCCGCGTAGTTGGAGAAGCTGAACGTCATGGCGAAGCCGTCGATGGCGTTGCCGGTCTGCAGCGACACCGACGCCATCGCGACCATGGGCACGACCAGGAAGATCGCCAGCCACATCCAGCTCGGCAGCGCGAGCAGGTAGGGGGTGAGCCGCCGCATCGGTTACGCCTGGGTGATGGACTGGAAGATCGGGTTGAACACCTGCTCCTGCTGGGTGGTGAGCTGGGTGTAGTTGCGCAGCTTGGCGTAGTCGGCCTCGGAGGGGAACATGAGCGCGCTGTTGACCATGTCCTCCAGCGCCTTCTTGTCCTCGCCCTTGGCCGTCCTGGCCTTCTCGCGCAGCAGGTCCTGCACGGCGGGGACCGGGGTGACGTACTGGATGTACTCGTCCAGCTCTGCGGCCACGGCCGGCTGGTAGAGGTAGTCCATCAGCATGAGGGCGTCCACCGGGTTGGCCGCGCCCTTGGGGATGAGCATGTTGTCGGTCCAGATCGTGCCGCCCTCGGCCGGCACGACGAACTTCACCGGCTCGCCGGCGAGCTGCCGCTGGAACACGTCGCCGGACCAGGCCATGGTCAGCCAGACGTCGCCCTTCGACACGGCGTCGATATACGACTGATCATAATATTTCCGCACAATTCCGGCGTCGCGCTGCGCCTTCAGCTTCTCGCCGGCCTTGTTCCAGTCCGCCTCGGTGGACTTCTCCGGGTCGATGCCCAGCGCGATCATGCCGAAGTTGGCGATCTCCTGGGCGTCGGCCATCATGCCGACCCGCCCCTTGTACTTGGGGTCGAACAGCGACTCGATGCTGGTGATCTCGTCCTTGACGTACTTGGTGTTGTAGGCGATGCCGGTCACCCCGGAGGTGTACGGCACCGTGTACTTGTTACCCGGGTCGTACGAGCGCTCCTTGTACTTCTGGCCGGCGTTGGCCTGGAAGTTCGGCAGCTTGGCGTGGTCGAGCGGCACCGCGTAGCCCAGCTCGATCATGTGCTGGAGCTGGATGCCGTTCGTCATGACGACGATGTCGTAGCCCAGCGACTGCCCGGCGCGCAGCACGGGGTCGGCCTTGCCGAAGAACTCGGCGTTCTCCTGGATGACCTCCTTGTACTCGTACGCGATGCCGGTGTCCTGCTTGAACTTCTCCAGCGGGCCCTTGTCCTCCGGCATGTACTCGGGCCAGTTGGCGAAGACGACCTTGCCGTTCTTCTTCTGCTTGGCCCAGTAGTCGGCCACGGCGTCGGCCTTCGGGGGTGCCGCCTTCTGCCCCTGCACGCCGCAGGCGGCCAGGGCGAGCCCGGCGGCGGAGAAACCCGCCAGGCGGAAGACGTCACGACGGGTGCGGGGCTGCGTCATTCCACGCATGAAGGGGTTCATGGGGTGCAATCAACTTCCAATCACGTACGAGTGCTGCGCCTGCCACGACAGCCAGACGGAGTCGCCCCGCTCCGCCGTGGCCGTCGCGTCATGCGCGTTCTGCTGAAACACGGTGATCTCGGCCCCGTCAGCGAGGCTCACCGCATAGCTGTTATACGTGCCGAGATACACCACTTCGGCCACGGTGCCCTGCACGGCGCTCAGCTCCTGCGCGGGCTCCTCCGTGCCGATGGTGATCTTCTCGGGCCGCACGGTCACCGTCACGTCGCCGTCGTGGCCGGGCACCAGCACCTTGCCGCCGCCGACCTTCAACTCGCCGCCGGTCGCGGCGCCGGCGAGCAGGTTGGAGGTGCCGATGAAGCCGGCCACGAAGGCCGTGGCGGGCCGCTCGTAGATCTCGCGCGGGCCGGCGAGCTGCTCGACCACGCCGTCCTTCATGACGGCGATGCGGTCGCTCATGGTCAGCGCCTCGCTCTGGTCGTGCGTGACGTACACGAACGTGATGCCGACCTCGCGCTGGATGCGCTTGAGCTCGACCTGCATGGCCTGGCGCAGCTTGAGGTCGAGCGCGCCGAGCGGCTCGTCGAGCAGCAGCGCGCGCGGCCGGTTGACCAGGGCCCTGGCCAGGGCCACGCGCTGCTGCTGGCCGCCGGAGAGCTGGCGCGGCATGCGCTTGCCCCGGTCGGCGAGGTCGACGATCTCCAGCATCTCGCCGACCCGCCGGTCGATCTCCGCCTTCGGCGTCCTGCGCTGCTTGAGCCCGAACGCCACGTTGTCCCAGACGCTCATGTGCGGGAAGAGCGCGTAGGACTGGAAGACCATGTTGACGTCGCGCTTGTTGGGGGGAACGTTCGTGACGTCCTGGCCGTAGAGCTTCACCAGGCCCTTCGTCGGCGCCTCGAAGCCCGCGATCATCCTCATGGTCGTGGTCTTGCCGCAGCCGGACGGGCCGAGGAGGGAGAAGAACTCCCCCTCCTCGATGCCCAGCGTCACGCCTTTGACTGCCTGGACGACCTCGCCATGCGAGTGATACTCCTTGACGACGTCCGCAAGCTCAATCGCACTCAGCCCGGTCATTTCCAGGTTCGTTCCTTGCCGCTATTCGCCGATGTAGTGCATGACGTGCTTGACCCGGGTGTAGTCGTGCAGACCGAACACCGACAGGTCCTTGCCGTACCCGGAGTGCTTGAAGCCGCCGTGCGGCATCTCCGAGACGAACGGGATGTGCGTGTTGACCCAGACCACGCCGAAGTCGAGCCGGTTCGACATGCGCATCGCGCGGCCGTGGTCGGAGGTCCAGACCGAGCCGCTCAGTCCGTACTTCACGTCGTTGGCCTTGGCCAGGGCGTCGGCCTCGTCGGTGAAGGTCTGGACGGTGATCACGGGGCCGAAGACCTCGTTCTGCACCATCTCGTCGTCCTGGCGCAGCCCGTCCACGACGGTCGGGGCGAAGAAGTAGCCCTTGTCGCCGACGCGGTGACCGCCCGTGAGGACCTTGGCGTGCGCGGGGACCCGGTCGATGAAGCCCTGGACCCTGGCGAGCTGGTTCTCGTTGTTGAGCGGGCCGTAGAGGGCGTCCTCGTTGCCCAGGTCGCCGGTGACGGTGCCGGCGGCGGCCTCGGTGAGCGCGGCCACGAACTCGTCGTGCACGCTCTCGTGCACCAGCACCCGGCAGGCGGCCGTGCAGTCCTGGCCGGCGTTGTAGAGGCCGGCGGTGGCGATGTCGCCGGCGGCCTTGCGCAGGTCCTTGACGTCCTCGAAGACCACGACCGGCGCCTTGCCGCCGAGCTCCAGGTGCACGCGCTTGAGGTCGTCGGCGGCGCTCTTGGCCACCGACATGCCCGCGCCGACCGAGCCGGTGATGGCCACCATGGCGGCGGTCGGGTGGCTGACCACCATGGCGCCGCTCTCGCGGTCGCCGGTGACGACGTTGAAGACGCCGGGCGGCAGCACCTCGCCGAGGATCTCGGCCAGCTTCAGCGTGGAGACCGGGGTGGTGTCGGACGGCTTGAGCACGATCGTGTTGCCGGCCGCCAGCGCGGGGGCGATCTTCCAGACCGCCATCATCATCGGGTAGTTCCACGGCGTCACCTGGCCGACCACGCCGATCGGCTCGTGCCTGATGACGCTGGTGTGCTCGGCCAGGAACTCGCCGGCCGTGGGGCCCTCCAGCGTGCGCGCCGCGCCCGCGAAGAAGCGGAAGTGGTCGGCGGCGACCGGCGTCTCGTCCTCGGCCATGCGGGCGCGGGGCTTGCCGGTGTTGCGGCACTCGGCCTCGTTGATCTCATCGGCCCGGGCGTCGATCGCGTCGGCGACCTTGAGCAGCAGGTTCGCCCGCTCGCCCGGGGTGGTCCTGCCCCACGACTCGAACGCGGCGGCCGCGGCGGCGAAGGCGGCGTCGATGTCCTCCTGACCCGAGACGGGAGCCTGGACATAGGCCTCACCCGTGCACGGATCGATGATGTCGGAGAATCGGCCGCTCTTGGCGTCCACGAACTCACCGTTGATGTAGTTCTGCAGACGGGTGGTCAAGGTGATGACCTCCTCGTGAGGTGGCTGAGATGCCGCGACTCTGACAGAGCAGATGCATCACGACAAGGGATTTCGTGGTGAAGATATCAAATTGCTACGAATTCGCTTGACAGACCGCGAAGAACTGACAACATGTCGCACCAGGACGGCAACCCGGCGGGAACGTCCCCGTAACGCCGGACCGCTAGGAGGAATCCGATCGATGACGACGCCGCCCCGCGTACGCCGAAACAGCGCAGGCTCCAGCGGCCCGGTGGTCCTCGACGACCTGTCCAAGCAGATCATCGAGCAGCTCCAGGCCGACGGGCGCAAGCCGTACGCGGCGATCGGGAAGGCGGTCGGCCTCTCCGAGGCCGCGGTACGCCAGCGCGTGCAGCGGCTCCAGGACGCCGGCGTCATGCAGATCGTCGCGGTCACCGACCCGCTCACGCTCGGTTTCCCCCGGCAGGCCATGATCGGCGTCAACTGCGAGGGCGACCTGGAGAAGGTGGCCGACGAGCTGGCCGGCATCGAGGAGATCGACTACGTCGTGCTCACGGCCGGCTCCTTCGACGTGATCGTCGAGGTGGTCTGCGAGGGTGACGGGCACCTGCTGGAGATCCTCAGCAAGATCCGCGCCATCCCCGCCGTCCGGGCCACCGAGTCGTTCGTCTACCTCAAGCTGCGCAAGCAGACCTACTCCTGGGGCACCCGCTAGCCGATCCGGGCGACCGCCCGCACGGGCGAGCCGTCACCTCCGGCGATCCGCAGCGGGAACATCGACACCTCGACCGGCCGGTCTCCCGGCAATCGATCGAGCCCCACCAGGTTCTCCGCGATGACCGCGTGCGCGCGCAGCAGCGCCTCGTGCGCGGGAAAGTCGTCGGCGGGCGTCGGGTCCACGCTCAGCGCGTCGATGCCCACCGTGCGCACGCCCCGCTCGACCAGCAGCGCGGCGGCCTCCGCGCTGAGGAAGGGGTGGTCCCGGCTGCCGAACGGCCACCCGGTGGCCACCAGCACGATCACCCCCGCGCTCACGTGCCCGAACAGCTCGGCCCCGATCGGCGAGCGCGGCGCCCGCCCCCGGGCGTCCACCACGACGGCGGGCCCGTGGAAGCGCTCCAGGGGCAGCTCGTCCAGCGTGGGCAGCGCGTCGTCGAGGTGGAAGGGCGCGTCCACGTGGGTGCCCGAGTGGGAGCCCAGGTGCAGGCCCAGCACGTTCACGCCGTCGCGGGCCACGGTGAGGGCGGGGCCGACCGAGACCTCGGGGTCGCCCGGGTAGACGGGCATCCCGGTCTCGATCGGCGCCGACAGGTCGATCAGCTCCATCACGTCACCGGCTCCACGATCGGCAGGACGGGCGTGTCGGCCGAGCGGACCAGGCGCGGCCCCTCGGGCCCGTAGACCTCGCGTGGCTCGGGGAAGAGCGCCAGCAGCACCAGGTAGAGCAGCCCGGCCACGGCCAGCCCGACCGGGAGCGAGATGTCGATCCCGCCGGCCAGGCCCCCCAGCGGCCCGACGAACTGCCCCGGCAGGTTGACGAACATCAGCGCCAGCCCGGCGGAGACGAGCCAGGCGCCGAGCCCGCGCCAGTTCCAGCCGTGCGCGAACCAGTAACGGCCGCCGCGCTGGCGCCGGTTGAACACCTGCAGCGCCTCCGGGTCGTACCAGCCGCGCCGCGTCACGTAGCCGAGCATCATGATCACCATCCAGGGTGCCGTGCACGTGATGATCAGTGTGGCGAACGTGGAGATGCTCTGCGTGAGGTTCGCCGCGAAACGCCCGATGAAGATGAACACGATCGACAGCGTGCCGATGAACACCGTGGCCTGGACCCGGGAGAAGCGCGGGAAGACGCTGGAGAAGTCGAGGCCGGTGCCGTACAGCGAGGTCGTGCCGGTGGACATGCCGCCGATCAGGGCGATGAGGCAGACGGGCACGAAGTACCAGCCGGGCGAGACCGCCAGCAGGCCGCCGACGTAGTTGGGGGCGGCGGGATCCACGTACTCGGCGGCCTTGGTGGCGATGATCGAGGCGGTGGCCAGGCCGAAGAAGAACGGCAGGATGGTGGCGAGCTGCGACAGGAACGCCGCCGCCATCACCCGCCCGCGCGGGGTGCTCGCCGGGATGTAGCGGGACCAGTCGCCCAGGAAGGCGCCGAAGGAGACCGGGTTCGACAGCACGATCAGGGCCGCGCCGATGAACGAGGGCCAGAACAGGGCGTCGCCCGGCTGCACGGCGCCGGCGTACGACGGGTCGAAGTCGCCGGCGAAGGCGAACACGCCCAGCACGAACAGCAGCGACGCCGCCGCGACCGCGATCTTGTTCACGAACAGCATGAACCGGAAGCCGTACACGCAGACCACCAGCACGAGGACGGCGAAGATCCCGTACGCGACCCCGTACGACAGGTCGGTGTCCGGCAGCCCCACCAGCCGGTGGGCGCCGCCCACGAGCGCGTCTCCCGACGACCACACCGAGATCGAGAAGAACGCGATCGCGGTCAGCAGCGACAGGAACGAGCCCACGATCCGGCCGTGCACGCCCAGGTGCGCGGAGGAGGAGACGGCGTTGTTGGTGCCGTTGAGCGGCCCGAACAGCGACAGCGGCGCCAGGATCAGCGCCCCCGCCACCAGCCCGAGCACGGTGGCGGCCAGGCCGTGCCAGAACGACAGGCCGAACAGGATGGGAAAGGCGCCGAGCACGCACGTCGCGAACGTGTTGGCGCCGCCGAAGGCGACCCTGAACAGGTCGACGGGGCGGGCGTTGCGGTCGGCGTCGGGGATGCGCTCGACGCCGTAGGTCTCGATCTCGGTGAGGGAGCCGCTGCTCATGTCTTCTCCTGGAGCGCCAGCAGGCTGACGAGGTCGTAGGCCACGTGGGAGGCGGCGATCGAGGTGATCTCCGCGTGGTCGTAGGCCGGGGCCACCTCGACCACGTCGGCCCCGATCAGGTTCAGCCCGGCCAGGCCGCGCAGGATCTCCAGCAGCTCGCGGCTGGTGAGCCCGCCGGCCTCGGGGGTGCCCGTGCCGGGGGCGTGCGCGGGGTCGAGCACGTCGATGTCGACGGACAGGTACAGCGGGCGGTCGCCGACCCGCTGCCGCAGCAGGTCGATCACCTCGTCCAGCCCGCGCCGCAGCACGTCGGCCGCGGTCACGATGCCGAACCCGAGCCGCCGGTCCTCCTCCAGGTCCTTCTTGCCGTAGAGGGAGCCCCTGATCCCGACGTGGCTGAGCGCCTCGGTGTCGAGGACGCCCTCCTCGACGGCCCGGCGGAAGGGGGTGCCGTGCGTGTACTCGGCCCCGAAGTAGGTGTCCCAGGTGTCGAGGTGCGCGTCGAAGTGCACCAGCGCCACGGGGCCGTGCTTCCTGGCCGCCGAGCGCAGCAGCGGCAGCGCGATCGTGTGGTCGCCGCCGATGGTGACGAGCCTGGCGTCGAGATCGTCGGCCGCGCCCTCGATGGTCTCGATGGCGGCGCCGATGTCGAACGGGTTGACCGCGATGTCCCCGGCGTCGGCGACCTGCACCCGCTCGAACGGGGACACGTCGAGGCCGGGGTGGTAGGGCCGCAGCAGCCGGGACGCCTCCCGTACGGCGGCGGGGCCGAACCGGGCACCGGGCCGGTAGGAGACGCCGGTGTCGAAGGGCACGCCCACCACCGCCACGTCCGCCCGCTCCACCTGGTCCAGGCGGGGCAGGCGGGCGAAGGTGGCGGGGCCCGCGAAGCGCGGGACCTTGCTGGAGTCGACGGGACCGAGGTTCATGCGCCTCAGTGTTCGTCACGCCTCTGACCTGCGGCAATTGTGGTCATCACGAAGTACTACGGTGTGTGTTGTGGCCGACCACAAACTCACCGTGGAGGACCTTCTCCGCTCCCCCGCACTCCAGCTCCGCGTGCTGGCGGGCGAGGCCGGGCTGTCCCGCTCGGTCTCGTGGGCGCACGTCAGCGAGCTGGACGACCCGACGCCGTGGTTGCTCGGGGCCGAGGTCATCATGACGACCGGCATCGGCGTGCCCCGCACGGCCGCCAGGCAGCGGGCCTACCTGGAGCGCCTCGACGACGCCGGCGTCTCCGCGCTCGCCCTGTCGGCCCAGCTCCACGTGCCGCCGCTGCGCCCGGCGTTCTTCGCGGCCGCCGAGGAGCGCGGCATGCCGGTGCTGGAGGTGCCGCTGGCGGTCCCGTTCATCGCGATCGCGCAGGAGGTCGCGGCGGCGCTCCAGGAGGACGCCAGCCACCGCCTCGGCGCCCAGCTCCAGGTCTTCGGCGCGCTGCGCTGGCTGGCCGCGGAGGACCTGGACACGGCCACGCTCTTCAAGCGCCTGGAACGCCTGTCCGGCTACGACGTCTACCTGTCCACCCGCTCGGGCCGGCCGCTCCTGCCCGGCGTCCCCGTCCCCCCGCCGGCCGTCCTGCCCGCCGTGCCCGACGCCCCGCCCACGATCCCCGGCGGCTTCGTGCTGCCCGTCTCGGCCCCGGGCGGCCCCGCCGGCTATCTGGTGGCCTTCGAGCGGGAGGGCGCCCGCCCCGCGGGCCTGGCCGTGGTCCAGCACATCGCCACGGTGGCCGCGCTCCAGGTCGCGATGGCCAGGCACGAGCGCGAGACGCTGCGCAGGGAGGGCGCGGAGACGCTGGCCGAGCTGCTGCAGGACCTCCTCGACCCGCCGGCCGCCCGCCGCCGCCTGGCCCGCCTCGGCCTGTCCATGGAGCCGGACACCGAGTCGGAAATGGTGCTGCTGGTGGTGCGCGGCGTCCCCGACGACGCCCTGCGCCGCGCCATGGACGACCTGCCGCACCTGATGCTGCGCCGCGGCGACGAGCACTACCTGCTGGGCCCGCCCGGGATCGGCCCCGCCGTGGCCGCCGTCCCGGGGGTCACCGCCGGGATGAGCCGCCCGTTCCCGCCAGGGGAGCCGCTGCGGGTGGCCCAGCGCGAGGCGACCTGGGCGGCCACGCACGCCGCCGAGTCGGGCCGCGGGCTCGTCCTGTACGGCGACGACACGACAGGCCGGTGGCTGCCCGAGGACCCGGACACCCTGGCCGCACTGGTGGAATACGTGCTGGGCAAGGTGCTCGCCTACGACGGGGCGCACGATTCCTCTTTGCTGGCTTCCGTACGGACCTGGCTGGAACACAACCGCCATATGCGCGACGCCGCCGCGGCCCTGCACATCCATCCCAATACCCTGGCCTACCGGCTGCGCCGATTCAGCGAGCTCAGCGGCAGGGACCTCGACTCCAGCGCGGCCTTCGCCGAGGTCTGGCTGGCCATCCGCGCGGCCCGCCAGCTCGGGCTGCTGCACAACTGAGACGGCACGATGGTCACCGCCCCGGTACGCCCTGGCCGAAAACAGCGCCCGATTCTCCGGCATTTCATTCGGCCAAAGTCCCGTCGTATCATCGCCACAGCGGGCGAGGAGGGACTCTCTATGGCGCAACCGGCTCGCGCGGTCGGCACCGGGCTCGCGGAGCTGACTGATCTGACGCTGCTCCAGCTCATCGAGATGGACGAGGCGACCCTCGATCGGGCAGTGCGCGGGATCGTCGGGCGACGAGGGCCGTGGGACCGGCTGTGGCAGGAAGAGGACGACTCCGGCCACGGCGCCGTCCCGTGACCGCAGGCACGTACGAGCTCTGCGACCGCCTGGCCGGCGGCGACCCGACACCCGCGCTGCTTCAGCGGCTCAGGAGCCTCCAGCTCGCCAGGAACCAGGTGCTCCTGGCGGCGGTGCAGCGCAGGGTGCCCGGCCACGACGCCGCCTTCCACGCGCTCGGCCGCCTGCAGCGGGACGAGCCGCGGCTCATGGCCGAGACGCTGCTGCTCCCCCAGGTGGGCTGCTGGGCGGTCGACTCCCTGTGGCGGCTGGACCACGGCGAGGAGCCGGACCTCGACTACCTGGCGGCCCTCGCGGCCGGCGCCGCGATGCGGGCGGGCCGGCCTCCGGGCACGGTCCCGCCCTGGCTCCGCGCGGGCACGCTCGTCCCCGGGCTGGGCACGGTCACCGGCTCCGGCCTCGTGCCGATCCCCACCCTCGACGTAGCGGAGGGCGGGACACGGCTGTCCGTCCGCCTCGACGCGATCGACCCCTACCTCGCCGGCTACGGCAAGCGGGGGCGGCCCGACCCGGTGTGGTGGCAGCGCGAGCTGGGACGGGCGTGGCGAGTGCTGTGCGAACGGCACCACGGCGCGGCCGAGACGGTCGCCGAGGTCTTCACGACGCTGGTGCCTCTGGAGAGCCGGCAGCGCAGCCGGCCGTTCAGCGCCACCTCCGGCTGGGCGTACGGCGCGATCGCGCTGTCGCCTCCGCCCGATCCGCTCGGGCTCGCCGAGAGCCTGGTGCACGAGGTGTGGCACCTGCTGCTCGGCGCGGTGGAGGACATGACCTCGCTGGCCGACCCCGACGACGACCGCCGCTGGTACGCCCCGTGGCGCTCCGACCCCCGGCCGCTGGGCGCGCTGGTGCAGGGCTGCTTCGCCAACTTCGCGATCACCGCCTTCTGGCGTACCGAGTGCGGCGTGCCGTCACCGCGGTCGCCGGGCCGCGCCGAGACCGAGTTCGCCCACCGCCGCGCCATCACCTTCGAGGCGCTCACCCGCGCCGCCGGCTCGGGCGGCCTGACGGCGGCGGGCCGGCACCTGGTGGACGGCCTGCTGCACCGGCTGTCGCCCTGGCTGCGCGAGCCCCTGCCCGCCGCGGCCGAGCGGCGTGCGGCCGAGCTGCGCGCGGCCCACCGGGCGCGCTGGCTGGCCGCCAACCCCGGCTACGCACTCTGACGCCGGCGCACCGGCACCCCTTCCCCGAGAATCCCGGCCGGAGTACGGCGGGCAACGGGCCGGTCAGTCGTTCATGGGCTCGATGCCGAGGTTGATGCGGCCGTACTGGGCGGCCAGCCGAGCATGCGGATGGTCCGGCAGCAACGAGTGCAGATAGCGATCCAGCGCCTCCTCCCGCAACCGCGCCGCGGCGTCCTTGTCGCCGTCGGCATTGCGGTCGAGGGCGAGGTTGGCCATGGCGGCCAGGGTGTTGGGATGGTCGGCGCCACGCGTGTCCTGGCTGCGTTCGAGCACCTTCTCCCCCAGGCTCCTGGCCTGACGCACCTCGCCCAGCGCGGCCAGGTCGCTGGCCAGGCTGTGCATGGCGATCAGCGTGTTGGGATGGTCCTCGCCCAGGTCGGCGCTCAGCCCTTCGACGGCCCGCTCGCTCAGCCGGCGCGCCCCGCCGGGATTGTTGCGCACCCGCAGCACGATGGCCAGGTTGGAGCAGGCCACGAGCGTGTTGGGGTGGTCGGCGCCGGCCACCTTCTCCAGGCTCGCCACCGTCTCCTCGCCCAGGCGCTGGGCACCGGCCAGGTCCTCGGTGAGCCGGTAGTCGTTGATGAGGTTGGTGGCCGACTGCAGCGTCTTGCGGTGCTCCTTGCCCAGGATCGACTGGTGCAGGTCGAGGGCCTTGCGCCCCTGGACGAACGCGTCCTCGTACAGGCCGACCCGGTTGAGCGCCACGCCGAAGTCGATGGCGACCAGCAGGCGGAACTGGTTCCACGGGTGGTTGCCCCGCTCCAGGGCGTTGCTGATCTTCCTGACCAGGTCGAGCGACTCCTCGTACCGGCCGAGCCCGCGCAGGTCGCGCGCGCGGCCGAACTGCGAGCTCAGCGTCGGCCGTTCGACGGGGCCGAAGATGCGCAGCCGCTCGGCGAGGGTCTCCTCGTCGTACTCGAGGGCCTCGGCGAAGCGGCCGAGGCAGCGCAGGCTCACCGCGAGGTTGCTGCGGATGCGCAGCGTGTCGGGGTGGTCGGGACGCAGCTCCCGCTCGAAGAGCGGCAGCAGCTTCTGGTCGTTCTGCAGCGCCTCGGCGTAGCGGCCGAGCAGGCGCAGGCCGATGCCGTGGACGCGGGCGCAGTTGAGGTGGACGGGGTCGAGCTCGCCGAAGTTGTCACGCAGCCGCGCAAGGGTGTCGGCCAGCAGCCGCTGGCTGTCCTCCCACCGGCCGGAGACGCGCAGCGCGTTGCCGACCTGGACGGCCAGGGCCAGCGTGTGCTTGTCGTCGGGGCCGAACCGCTCGCGCCACGACTCCAGCGTGGGCAGGCCCAGCCGCAGGCTCTCCTGGTGACCGCCGCGCCGGGAGAGCTGCTCGACCTGGTTGATGATCAGCCTGCGGACGTTGCGGTCGGCGGACTCGGTCGCCCTCGACGGCACCAGGTGCTGCAGGGAGCGCTGGTAGATCTGCTCGCTGTCCTCCCGGTCGACCGAGCGCGGGTCGGAGGCGGCCAGCAGGAGGTGCGCGGCCTCGCGGTAGCGGGCGGCGGCCTCGGGGTCCTCGCGTACCATACGGTCCCTGGTGACCGCCTGCACGACGCGGTGGAGCTGCACCACGTTGCGGACGCCGTCGAGCTTGAGCATGGAGTAGCGGCCCAGCTCCCTGGCCGCGCGGCGGAACTCGGTGACGGAGCTCAGCACGCGGTTGAGCGGCTCGGGCAGGCTCGCCGCGACGGTGGGCTGCACGAGCAGCTCCTCGGCGACCGGCTCGGCCGACAGGCTCGCCAGCAGCCGGAACAGCGCGTCGGCCTCCCGCGAGATCTTGCTGCGCGAGACGCTCCACGTGGTGGCCACCGTCTGCGGGTACTTGATGTCCACCGAGCTCGCCAGCAGCGCGTGGGCGTTGTCGCGGAACAGCGCGAGGTACTCGGTGATGCTGGTGCCGGTCTCGTTGAGGTAGGCGGCGGCGTGCTCGGCGGCCAGCGGGAGATTCCCGAGCTGGCCGGCCAGGTCCTGCGCTTCTGCCTCGGCGTCCACGGAACGCTCACTACCCTGCCCGGACAGCGCGATCACCCGCTTGTGCAGGAACTTGACCGTATCTTCGGGCAGGAACTCGCCGACCTCGATGCCGTCCAAATTCATCACCCGCCGCCAGTGGCGGTCGCGGGTGGTGATGATGACGTGGCCGCCGCCGCTGGGCAGGTAGTTCTGCACCTCGTTCGCGCTCTCGACGTTGTCGTAGATCAGCAGCCAGCGCTCGAAGGGGTCGTGCGCGGCCAGGGCGGTGAGCACGAGCTTGGCCGAGTAGTCGCGGTCGTCGGGGCGGAAGCCGGTCAGCGCCATCTTCCGGCCGAGCCCGATCAGCGCGTTGATGATCGTCTCTTCCTGCTCGGCCCTGATCCACCAGACCAGGTCGTAGTCGCCGCTGTGGCGGTGGGCGTACTCGGCGGCGATCTCGGTCTTGCCGATGCCGCCCATGCCGTAGATCGGCTGCGGCGGCTGGCCGACGAGCGCGGTGGAGTCGCGTGCCAGCCGTTCGCGCAACTCGGACAATTCTCGCTCACGGCCGGTGAAACAGCGATTACGGTACGGAATTTCGCGGCCCCAGATGGGAAGTCGTCGCTCCCGGCGTGCCATGTCCTCCATCACGATCACCGCCGTCTATCGCCATCAGGCCCGTTGCCCTCGACCTTAATGCGTCCATCGATCTCGCGTCTCTCACATCCCCCTTTCGGGCAGAGTCCCCTTACTCCATGCGGCCGGGCCAGGCAGGAAAGCCGTCCCACCTGCCAGAATTATGGTCACATATCAGATTATGTCGCTGCTAACCCTTAGTTATCGGGCGACTATTCCCGGCTATTGACGGCGGCGGCTCTTTCATGGAACGTCTGTAACGTTGAGCACCCGAGCCGCCCTTACCCCGGAAGGCGGTGGCGCGTGCGCACCGGTGACGCCGACGGCGAGAACGACGACGCCTGGAACCTGCTGATCGGGGATCTCAACAATGGAGACTGCGTCCCTTTTCTGGGCGCGGGGGCCAGCGCGGAGCGGCTCCCGCTCGGTGGCCAGCTCGCCAGGAAATGGGCCGCCAAGATCGGATATCCGGCTGGCGACTCCGGCGATCTGGCCCGGGTGATGCAGTATGCGGCGACAATGCACTATCGCGATGCGATCAGGACCAAACGCGAATTCCTCAACGAGGAGTTCGCGCACGCCACCCCGCCCGCCGCGACGGACGAATTCCCTGTGCACGCCGTGCTGGCGCGATACCCTCTGCCCCTCTACATCACCACCAACTACGACGACTTCATGTTCCTGGCGTTACAGCAGGCGAGAAAGCGGCCGGCCTGGGACCTGTGCCCCTGGTACGCGATGTCCCCCGACGACTGGACCGGGAGCCCCTTCCGTGAACCCGACTACGTCCCCTGTGAGGAGCGCCCCCTCGTCTTCCACCTGCACGGACACCATCGGGAGCCGCACTCGATCGTGCTCATCGAGGACGACTACCTCGACTTCCTGGTCCGGCTCGCGCAGGACGGCAGGCACACCAACGCCTCGCCCGGCGGTCGCCCGATGACGCTGCTGCCGTACTCGATCCGCACCGCGCTGCGCACGAAGGCGCTGCTGTTCATCGGGTACGGGCTGCGCGACTGGACCTTCCACGTCATGTTCAGGACGCTCCTCCACGGCCTGCTCGGCACCATGCGCAGGGAGCACACGAGCATCCAGCTCAACCCGCACGAGCACTCCGGCGAGGAGCGCGAGTACCTCGAGCGTTACTTCCAGGCCCAGAGCATCCGCATCCTGTGGGAAACCCCTCGCTCGCTCAACGACAAGCTCGCCGCCGGACTGCGGGGGACACCATGACGACCGTGCCAGGAGACAGGCCCGCCGAGCCGTACGTCGGCCCGCGTCCCTTCCGGCGGACCGAGTCCGCCCTGTTCCACGGCCGCTCCGAGGAGGCGCGGCACCTGCGCGACGCCTGGCTGTCGGAGCGCGTGGTGGTGCTGCACGGCCCGGCCGCCGTCGGCAAGACGTCCCTGCTGCACGCCGGGGTGCTGCCGCTGCTGGAGGAGGGGCCGCGCGCCACGGACGCGCTGGTGCTGCCCGTGGGGCGGCTGATCCATCAGCCGACCTGGCCGCTGGCACGCTCGTCCGGCCCCGGCGGTTACCGCTTCACCCTGATCAGCAGCTGGACCCCCGCCGGTCAGGCGCCCGATCCCGAGCAGACGGTAGGAGCGGCCCTGGAGAGCGTCATCGCCGGCGCCTCGCCCCGGCGGGTGCTGGCCGCCATCGATCACATGGAGGAGCTGTTCACCGCCTTCCCCGCCCGGGTGCGGGAGCGGGAGCGGCTCGTCGCCGAGCTGGCGGGCGCGCTGCGCGAGCTGCCGCTCAACCTGCTGCTGGTGGTGCGCGACGACCAGCTCGCGACGCTGAGCGCGTACGAGGGGCTGCTGAGCCGTCAGCCCTTCGCCTACGTCCGCCTGGAGGGGCTGGACCAGCGGTCGGCCGTGTCGGCGGTGACGGGGCCGGCGGCCGGCAGCGGCCGGCGTTACGGCCCCGGCGTGGCGGAGCAGCTCGTGCAGCGGCTGCGTACCACCACCTACACCGATCGGCTGGGTACGAGCGTCGAGATCGTCAGCGACCGGGTGTCGCCGTTCGAGCTGCAGATCGCCTGCGCGGCGCTGTGGGCGAGCCTGGACGACGGCGACGACGCGATCACCCTCGACCGGCTCGCCCGGCTCGGCGCCCTCGCCGGAGTCCTCGCGGGGTACTTCGACCGGACCGTACGTGACGTGAGCGTGGAGACCGGCGTGCCGGAGCCGGAGCTGCGCGACTGGATCGAGACGACGTTCATCACCGAGCGGGGCACGCGCGGCACGGCCTACCGCGGCCTGGCCCAGACCGCCGACATACCCAACGCCGTGGTGGACGCGCTGGTGGCCCGGCACATCCTGACCGAGGAGCAGCGCGCCCGCAGCCTGTGGTACCAGCTCGGGCAGGAGCGCCTGGTCGAGGCCGTACGCACCGCGAACCGCGCGCATCACGTCGTGCCCTCCCGCGGCAGGCCGCAGGAGCACACGCCCGCCGACTTCCGCGCCGCCGCCGAGGCCGCGCTCGGGGAGGGCAACTTCATCTCGGCCCACCGCTTCGCCTCCGTGGCGGCCAGGCGCTCGCTGGAGCAGGGCGACGAGCGGCAGTTCGCGAACCTGCTGGCGTTCCAGGCGGAGGTGTCCAGGATCGAGGGCGACCTGGAGACGGCCAGGCAGACGCTGAACGAGGCCCGCTCCCAGTTCGAGAGCCAGCAGGACGCGCTGTCCACCGTGCAGGTCCTGACCGCGCTGGCCGAGATCTCCCTGTCGATGGGCGACGCGGAGGAGGCGGTCGAGCTGGGCAGGCAGGCGGTGACCAGGATGCCGGGCGACGTGAGCGCCCGCACGACCCTGGCCTACGCTCTCTGGCAGGCGGGCTCGCCGGCGGACGCGGAGGCGGCCTACAACGACGCCCTCGACGTCGACCGCAACGCCGCCCGCGCGCTCTACGGGCGGGGCCGGGTGCGGATCGCGCTGCGCGACTTCCCGGGCGCGCTGGCGGATCTGGACCGGGCCCTGGCGCTCGGCCTGCCCCGCTCGGACGAGGACAGCGCCAGGGCGGCCAGGGAGGAGGCCCAGCGCCGCCTCGACCGGTGATCCCCTACGACAGCTGCACCGTGGCGATCTCCCACGCCCCCAGCGGCAACCGGAGCGTCCCGTCCGTCACGTCGAGCGGCTCTCCCGGGCGTCCCCGCAGGTCGGCCCGGCGCGCCTGGGTGAAGCGCCCGCTGACCACCGCCTCCGCGGCCTCGGGGGTGAGGGCCACGACCCGCAGCTCCCGCCACCCGTCGCGCTCGCGCAGCGAGGTCATCACCACGCCGTCCCCGCTCACCGACAGCCCGGCCGCGGGCTCGGGCAGCGGCAGGAACCGCTCGCCGAGCCCCGGCACCACCAGCAGGTCGTGCCTGAAGGCCTCCGCCTGCGGCACCACCTCGCCCCACGACCCCTGGTACGGCATCAGCGCCACGCTCACCGACCGCACCCCGCGCGACTGCGCCGCCGGAGTGGGCAGTTGCGGGCCGGCCGGTTCCGGGCGCAGGGCGTTGCGGTTGCGGGAGAGGTAACCGACCGAGCGCAGCAGCGTGAGCGCCAGCTCCCCGTCCGCCAGCTCGTACTCCGTCACGTGCTCCAGCAGCGCCGCCACGCCTCCGGCGGCCACCCACGACGAGGCGGGGAAGGTGGGCAGCGGGGTCTCGCCGCAGCCGCCCTCCGCGGTGAGCCCGCGGGTGACGACCGAGAACTGCCCCTCGGCGTACGACTGCGTGGCCGGCGCCGGCAGCGGGACGTGCAGGCGTACCCGGTGGTCGGCGCAGCGGTTGTCGAACTCGACCCGCAACCGCACGAACGGCTCCCCCGCCCGCAATTCGACCCGGGTGGTGACGGCGATCTCCTCCATCCTGGCGCCGCGCGCCGCGGCGGGCAGCTCCGGAGCGCCCTCGACACCCTCGCCCGAGGCGGGCCACAGGTACGTGCGCCGCACGTCCACCATCGCCACCAGCGGCCCCGTGCAGATCAGCTCCGACTCCACGTCCACCGGCCGCGACACCGTCACGTCGGCCCCCGGCGGGGCGTAGTTGTAGGTGTCGCCCACGTCGCCGCCGTCGACGACGCGGCCCGCGCCGGTGACCGTGGTGCCGTCCCGACCCACCAGGGTCAGGGTGCCGTCGGGGGCGATCGTGACCCGCAGCAGCCCGTTGTCCAGCACCTCCTCGTCGCCCCGCACCGGCAGGGGGGCCGAGTCGGAGCTGAGCCAGCAGGACGGGTGGTGCGTGCCGGGAAGGGGTTGCGGGTCGCCGTACACGTGGTCGCGCGGCGCGGGACGCAGGCTCGTGTGGCCGAGGGGCGGGGCCTCCACCAGGGCGGCCACCGTGCGGCGGGGCTCGGCGAGGATGCGTACGCGGGTCACGCCGTCGAGGGCGCCGCGCAGGTCGCCCGCGTCGAACACCACGGACGTCTCCCGGGCCACGGTGAACGTCAGCGTCCCGTCCTCGACCGTCCAGCCCGTGATGTGCTGCCCGTACAGCTCGGTGCCGTGCACGAAGGTCAGCGCCGTGGCCGGGTCCATCTCCTCGTCGAGCAGCAGCGTGGCCGCGTACTCCAGCGGCTGCACCGGCACCGGCGCGCCCGACGGGCCCACCAGCGGGTCGGTGCCGGCCACGTCCACGACCACGACGCCGCGCCGGGCGCCGGGGGTGGGGTTGACGATCAGCACGCCGTCGGACGGCACCGCCCGGGCCAGGCGGGCGGTGACCATGTCGCGTACCGCCTGTCCGAGCTGCTCGGCCTCGGCGATGCGGGCGGCGACCTGCTGGGCGGTGTCGTCCACGCCGCAGCCGGTCACCGAGTCGTGGCCGCTGGCGTCCACCAGCCGCCACCACGCCATGTCGAGGAAGCGGCCGGGCCACTCCTCGCCCCAGAGCGCGGCCAGCGGCTCGGCGTACCGCTCGACCATCCGCTCGGCGCGGCTCATGGCCTGCTTGACGTGCGGGCGGATGGAGATGACGCCGGGCAGGATGTTGGCGCGGGCGTGGGAGCGCAGCTCGCCGTGCACCTGCGGCAGGCCGTCCACCTCGCCCGAATGGGCGCCGATGTATCCGGACAGGGTGTCCATGCGGGCGCCGATCTCGGCCACCATCTCCGGCAGCCCGCGCACCGGCGCCGAGTGGTCGGTGCCGTACATCGCCAGCAGCGGCCCCTCGGGCCCGTGCCACTCCCGCATGGTGCGCACGAACCCCGCCGCCCGCTCCTTGAGCCCCTCCCCGTCGTGGAACAGGTAGGCCCCGTTCCCGTAGCCGCCCGCGGGCAGGTACTGCGTGCGCAGCGCCGTGCCGTCGGGCGCCACCCAGGCGAAGGCGTCGGTGGTGACGGAGGCCGGCACGCCGCGGTAGACGCAGGCGTGCAGCAGCCCGGCCTTGCGCAGGATCTGCGGCATCTGCGCCGTGTGGCCGAACATGTCGGGCAGGTAGCCGACCGGCATGGCGCCGCCCAGCTTGTCCGCCCTGGCCATGCCCAGCTCGAGGTTGCGGATGATGTTCTCGCCGGAGCAGAGGAACTCGTCGAGCAGGATCTGCCACGGCCCCACCGCCAGCCGCCCCGACTCCACCAGCGCCGCCACGCGGTCGCGGTTCTCCGGGCGTACCTCGAGGTAGTCGTCCACGCAGGCGAGCTGGCCGTCGAGGGTGAAGTGGTAGGCCGGCTCGCGCTCCATCGTGTCGAGCACCTCGTCGAGCAGTGCCACCAGGCGCAGCCTGAAGCGCTGGAAGGGCTCGTACCACTCCCGGTCCCAGTGCGTGTGCGGTACGACGACGATCTCCGTGCTCACGCTGACTCTCCTCCCAAGGGCAGATCATTCAGTACGGCGTAGCGTGCCGCGATGCGCTGCGCCGTGACGATGTCCTCCAGCCCGCCGCCCGCGTCGGTGAGCGGCGGCTTGCCATCGTTCACGTAAGCATGGAAGGCGGCCAGTTGTACCTCGAACGCCTCGGTCACGTCACGCCAGTGCGTACGGCTCTCGCCCCCGGACACCACGGTGAGCGTGGTCGGGGCGTTCATCAGGTAGGGCGAGGGGAAGACGAGCTCCAGCGAGCCCCGGTCGTGGTGGATGGCCACGGTCTCGCGGTAGGCGGGGTAGTCCTCCAGGTAGTGCCACCGGATGGAGAAGCGGCCCCGCACCGGCAGGGGGCCGGAGATCTCGATCGAGCCGGGCGCGGGCCCCCACATCTCAACGTACGAAATTTCCGCAGGAGAGCCGGTAAAGCGCCTCATGAGCGACAAATCGTGGCAGATCGAGCCGAGCGCCACCGCGTACAGGCTCCGTACCTGCTCCGGGGCCTCCTCCCCCAGCGCCCGCGACACCAGATCCTGCTCCGCCGCGCGCAACGAGGCCAGCAGCCCGGCATCCACGTCGCCGGCCGGCGTCAGGTTCGCGAACGCGAGCTGCGACTCCCCGCTCGGATGCAGCACGGTCACCTCGACCGCCCTGATCGCCTCGGGCCCGCCCAGCTCGGCCAGCACCTCCTCGGCCCGGCGCACGGCCGGGTCGTACTGCTTCATGTAGGCGACCATCAGCCGCCCCTCGGGCAGCGCCGCCACCTCGGCCCTGGTCAGCGCGAGCGGCTTCTCGCAGAGCACGGCGTACCCGGCGGCCAGCGCCTGCCGCACGGTCTCGCCGTGCGAGCCGGACGCCAGCACGACGACGGCCTCGAACCCGCCGTCGGCCAGCATGTCCGCCACGGCCGTGTATCGCCGCGCGGCCCCCAGCCGGTCGCCCACGGCGTCGGCGAGCGTGCGCGACAGGTCGCAGACGGCGCTCACCTCGAACAGGTCCCGCCGCCGGGACAGCAGCGGCACGTAGACCGCCTGGGTGACGGCCCCGCACCCCACGAGCGCGATTCTCAAAGCCCCAAGTCCTTCAGCTTCCGGCGGTTGGCCGCCTGGTCGGCGATGTTCTGGGCGACGGTGCGCCGCCCCGGCAGGGTGTCCTGCTCGATCACGATCCAGCCCTCGTAGCCGATCTCGTCCAGCGTGCGCACCACGGCCGGCAGGTCCAGCTCGCCCTCGCCGAGGAGGGCGAAACCGCCCCGCCCCATGAGCTCGCGCAGGTCCACGCCGTCGGCCAGGGCCTGGGCGAGGATCGCGGTGTCGCCGTCCTTGATGTGCACGTGCCCGACGCGGCCGGCCCAGGCGCGCAGCGCCGCGACCGGGTCCCCGCCGGCCAGCAGCAGGTGGCCGGTGTCCAGGCAGAGCTGCACGTCGGTCAGCTCCAGCAGGCGCTCGACGTCCTCGGGCGTCTCGACGTGGGTGCCGAGGTGGTGGTGGAAGACGGGCTCGAAGCCGCGCGCGCGGCACCGCTCGGTCGTGTCCTGAATCCGGGCGGCGAACGCGGGCCACTCGTCGGCCGGCAGCCCTGGAGCGGTCCCGCCGGGCCGCGCGAACCGTTCCGGCGTGCCGGGGCAGGCGATCGTGGGCCGCGGCGGCAGGTCCCCCGGAGGCGCGGCGGCGAACACGTCCAGCGCCGCCGCCAGCGTGGGCAGCGCCTTGTCGTAGGCCTCCGCGTCGTGGAACGGCAGGTCCACCCAGCCGCCGCAGAGCAGCAGCCCGGCCCCGCCGAGCCGGTCGGCCAGCTCGGAGCCGGTGCCCAGGTAGCCGATCGGCCCGGAGTCGATGCCCTCGTAGCCCACCTCGGCCAGCGCGCGGACCATCTCGTCGGCGGTCAGCGGCGGCGGGCCGTCGCTCAGCTCGAACACGCCGAAGCTCACGGGGGCGTTGGCGACTTTCCTCACGCGCATAGGGCGATCACCTCGTTGTCGTAGGTCTCCAGCCTGTGGGGCCCGTCGATGGCCGGCAGCAGCACCCGCTCGCCGCGGACCACCTGCCGGGCGCCGCCGGGGCGTACCAGGACCAGGCCGTCGGCGTCCAGCACGAGCAGCTCGTCGCCCAGCCTGAGCAGCAGCGGCCCGTCAGGGCCGGTGGACACGGCGGTGCGCCCGGCGCGCACGCCGTCGAGCACGGCGGCGGGATCCTCGGCCAGCACCCAGGTCGCGGGCGCGCCGGGCAGCCCGTCGGAGCCGGGCCGGTGGAAGTCGCTGCCGCCGATGGCGATCACGTCGTCGCGCCAGGCGTCGGCCCAGGCCAGCGGCGCGCCCCAGCGGCGGTCCCACCAGCCGGAGCTCCACACCTCGGCCACGCGCGGCCGGCGGCTGATCGGCAGCAGCCAGGCGCAGTCGCCGCCGAGCGGATGGTTGATCGAGATCAGCCCGCCCGCGCGCTCGGCGTGCTCGACCCAGGAGTCGGCGGGCTCGCGGAAGTCCACCCAGCCGACCTCGCCGAACACGTTCGCGTGCCCCCGGTCGGTGGTGACCTCCTGGCCGGGGATGAGCGTGACGCCCCGGTCGATCCTGCCCAGCCAGGGGTGGTGGCTGACCGTGTTGTGATCGGTGACGGCCAGGAAGTCGAGCCCGCGCCCGTGGGCGAGCTCGGCCAGCTCCGCGATGGTCAGGCCGCCGTCGCTGTGGACGGTGTGGGCGTGGAAGTCGCCGGCGTACCAGCGCAGGCCGTCCACGTCCGGGATGTCGCGGCGCGGCGGCCGTGCGCCGTGCGGCGGCTCCTCGGCCACCGGCTCGGGAGGCGCGACCGGTTCGCAGGAGATGTCCAGCGTGTAGTCGAGGCCCTGCGGCGGGATGCGGTGCAGCCGCAGCCACACGTTCCAGGTGCCCGGCTCGGGCTCGCCCGGCAGGTAGCCGGGGGTGGCCCAGTCGCGGGTGATCGTGTACTCGTCGCGCGCGCCGCCCGACCAGCCGCGGAAGCCGCCGGGAGCGCCGCAGCCGAGGTCGATCACCCCCTGCGACCTGTCGTAGGAGAGCTTCACGTGCACCGCGGCCGTCCCCGGAGGCACCTCGAACGGCGCCTCCCGCAGGATCCGCTCCAGCCGGTCGTCCAGCGACCAGTGCCCTCTCACACCAGCTCTCCGTTCCGGTAGACCAGCGCCCGGTCACGCCGGGGCACCGCGTAGCCGTCGTCGCCCACCGCGGGCTCGCTGCCCTCGGGCACCACGGCCTGCACGCTCACGTCGTTGACGTCGAGAGTCACCAGGTGGGAGGCGCCCAGGTTCTCCACGATGGCCACCTGCCCGCCGAACGCGCCCTCCGCGGGCTCGGCCGAGTAGGTCAGGTATTCGGGCCGTACGCCGTACACGATCTCCTCCCCGTCGGACAGCGCGCCCCCGGCGGAGGCGGGGACCGCGATCTTGCACCCTGCCACCTCCAGCGTGTCACCTCGCACGGTGCCGTCCAGCAGGTTCATGGGCGTGGAGCCGATGAACCCGGCCACGAAGGTGTTCGCCGGACGCTGGAAGACCTCGGCCGGCGTGCCGATCTGCCGGATGTGCCCGGCCTCCATGACCGCCATCCGGTCGGCCATCGCCAGCGCCTCGGCCTGGTCGTGGGTGACGAAGACGGTGGTGACCCCGAGCTCGCGCTGGAGCTTCTTGAGGAACGTGCGGGCCTCCAGCCGCAGCCGGGCGTCCAGGTTGGACAGCGGCTCGTCGAACAGGTACGCCTGCGCCTGCGTGGCCATCACCCTGGCCAGCGCGACCCGCTGCTGCTGCCCGCCGGAGAGCTGCCCGGGCCGCCGGTCCATGAGGTGGTCGAGCCCGAGCCGGGCTCCCACCTCGGCGGCCTTGTCGCGGCGGGCGCCCTTGGCGACCTTCTTGATGCGCAGCGGGTAGGCGATGTTGTCCGTGACGTCCATGTGCGGGAACAGCGCGTAGTCCTGGAACACCATGGCCACGTCCCGGCCGCCCGGCTGCACGCCCGTCACGTCGCGCCCGCCGATGACCACGGCGCCGCCGCTGGCGGTCTCCAGGCCGGCGATCGTGCGCAGCAGCGTGGTCTTGCCGCAGCCGGAGGGCCCGAGCAGGGCGAAGAACTCGCCGTCGGGGATGGCCAGGTCGAGCGCGTCGAGCGCTTTCACCCCGCCGGGGTAGACCTTGGTCAGCCCGCGTAGTTCGATGGCGGCCATTAACGCTTGATCCCTCCGTGGAAGCGGAAGCCGTACTTCTTGCTGACGAACAGGTACATGAGCACCACCGGGATGGAGTAGAGCAGCCCGAACGTGGACAACATGCTGAGGTTGGCCTGCCCGCCCTCGGTGTACAGCGTGTACGTGATCACCGCCGCCGGTTGCTTCTCCACGTCGCTCAGCAGCAGGTACGGCATCAGGAAGTTCCCCCACACGTTGGCCACGGTCCACACCGCGATGGTCGCCAGCCCCGGCCGCACCAGGGGGACCACCACGTGCCGCACGATCTGCAGCGGCGTGGCGCCGAAGACGCGCGCCGACTCCTCGTACGACTTGGGCGTGGCGTCCATGAAGTCCTTCAGCATGAAGATCGCCGCGGGCAGCAGGCCACCGCTCAGGATGAGGATCAGCCCGAGCTGCGAGTCGATGAGGTTCAGCTCCACCGCGAGCTGGAACAGCGGCACCATGGCCGCCGTGCCGGTGATGATCGACGACAGCAGCAGCAGCGCGTACAGCAGGGCATCGCGGCCGGGCAGCCGCACCCTGCTGAGCGCGTAGGCGGCCAGCGCGGAGAGCAGGACGACCAGCACGGCGGTGCCCACCGACAGCACGACCGAGTTCCACAACGACGGCAGCGCGTACGGATGCTCCACGACCGCCGCGAAGTTGTCCCAGGTGAAGTCGGGCACCGACACCTCGTACGTGGGGTCGGAGGTGAAGGGCGCCGTCACCAGCCACAGCAGCGGGATCGTGAAGAACGCCAGCAGCACGGCGATCAGCGTGTAGAACCCGATCCGGCCCAGGACGAACCGCGTCATTTCTTGCTCCGCAACAGCCGCAGGTAGAACACCGCCACGACCAGGTTGATCAGCAGGATGATGGTGGAGACGGCGGCGCCGTAGCCCAGCTCGCCGCCCTGCAGGGCCACCTTGTACACGTGCACGGCCAGGATCTCCGACTTGCCGTCGGGGCCTCCGGCGGTGAGCAGGAAGGGGGTGAAGTCGTTGAACGTCCACAGGCTGATCAGCAGCAGGTTCGTCAGGATGTGCCCTCTGATGTGCGGGAACACGACGTCCCTGAGCTGCTGCCAGCCGGAGGCGCCGGCCAGGCGGGCGCTCTCCAGGTGCGAGGGCGGCACGTTGGCGAGCGCGGCGCCGTACAACATCATCGAGAACGCGGTGCCGCGCCAGGTGTTGAACACGATGATCGACGACATCGGATGGTCCAGCAGCCAGGCGGTGCCGGGGATGCCGAGCAGCGCGTTGAGCGTGCCACCGTCGCGGTCGAGCAGCGCCACCCACAGGAACGACACGATGGCGCTGGGCAGGATCCAGGCCAGGATGACCAGGCCCTCGGCCACCCGCTTGAGCGGGCCGCGCCGGTCACGCAGCAGCCACGCGATGGTGAAGCCCAGCCCCACCTGCCCGATGACGGCCGAGCCCAGCACGAACTGCGCGGTCAGCCAGGTGGAGCTCCAGAACGTCTGGTTCGCGACCGCGTCGAGGAGGTTGTCGAGGCCGACGAACTGCGGCTCGGCGGCGGCGATGCCCGTCAGGCGGTAGTTCGTCAGGCCGAGGTAGAGCACCCAGAGCGCGGGGAAGACGAGGAAGGCGGCGATCAGCAGCAGGGCGGGGGCCATGAAGACCCCGGCCCGCGCCTTTCCCAGGCCCGCCGCGTCCGAGCTGTAGCGGGAGGGCTCCTTCGTGCCGGGGCCTGCCTCAGGAGGCGATATTGCCTGCGCCACCGACGATTCCCTCAAGCTTCTTCTGGTAGTCGGCCGCGGCCTGGTCCGGAGCCGTGCCGCCGGCGACCGCGGCGGTGGCCTCCTGCAACGCCACCGACACCTGCGGGTAGAGCGCGACCGGCGGGCGGTAGGCCGTCACCGGCAGCACCTTCTCCGAGATGAACGTCAGCAGCGGCTCGCCCGCCAGGATCTCCTTGTTGACGTCCGTGCGCGGGGTGATGCGGACGTTGCCGTCCTTGGTCTCCTCCTTCAGCGCCTCCGGGGAGAGTGTGAAGGCCAGCAGCTCGAACGCCTCCTTGGGGTGCTTGCTGTTGGGGTTCACCGTGCGCAGGGCGCCGCCGGACATGCTGACGAAGTCCTGGCCGCGGATGCCCTTGCCGGGCTCGATGGCGGGGATCATGGCGTACCCGACGGCCTGATCGCGGTCGGCCATCTTGGCCACGCCCGTCTTGGGGTTGACCACGCCGCGCCAGAAGTAGTCGCCCTCCATCAGAATGCCGATCTTGCCCTCGGCGAACTGCTGGAACGACTTGTCGCGGCCCTTGGCCTCCTGCTGGAGCTTGGGATCGCCGAGGCCGCCGCCGTAGATCTTCTGGTAGAGGCCGAGCGCGTCCTTCAGCGGCTGGGAGGCGCCGGTCCACTTGCCGTCCTTCTGCACCTCGCCGCCCGCGCCCGCGAGCAGCGGCAACACGCCCTGCATGGAGGTGGCCTCGCCCATCGCGGTGCCGGCGTTGATCTGGATGGGCACGGGCACGCCGGAGGACTTGAGCTTGGCGCCGGTGTCGAGGATCTCCTGCCAGCTCTTGGGCTGCCAGTCGGCCGGCAGCCCGGCCTTGGCGAACAGGTTCTTGTTGAAGTAGAGCACGCGACCGTCGGTGCCGACGGGCAGGGCGTACTTCTTGCCGTTGAACTCGGTCATGGCCTGCACGGCCTCGGGGATCTGGGCCCAGCCGTCCCAGCTGTCGGCCTCGGCCCCGACCAGCTCCGACAGCGGCTTGATGTAGCCGGCCTCGGCGAACTCGCCGGCCCAGATGCCGTCGATGTCGATCACGTCCGCGCCCTTGCCTGACTTGAGGTCGAGGGAGAGCTTGGTCTTGTACTGCTCGTCGTCGACGCCGCTGGGAACGAACTTGACCGTGACGTCCTTCCCCTTCGCCTTCTGCGCCGCCTCGAACTTGGGGATCACCCAGTCGGCGATGTACTGCGCCGCGGCCGCGTTCTTGCCGCCGGCGATGGCGTTCTGGGCGATCGTCAGCTCGATGGTCTCACCGCCCCCGCCGGAGGACTGGCCGCAGGCGGCGAGCCCCAGACCGGCGGCGGTGATGACCGCGACGACACCCATCGACCGTTTCCGCAATGCCATGCAAACCCTCCGACGTGTCCTTAAGGGAGGAGGCCATGGGCCAATATGTCATGACATTCATATGACGTAAAGACCTGGCCGATATTCGAGGACGTGCCCACATGCTGCGCCTTTGCCCGCGCGGGGCGATCTTCACTACCCGGGATGCCGGGTAGGGAACGACCAGGTTTCGGACGGGGCCGCTATTCGCAACATAGCGGACATCCGAATGTCATGACAATATGCCATAGTCACGAGGTGAGCTCCGTCCCTGGAGGTGCTGTTGTACGACCTGATCACGATCGGCCGCTCCGGCGTCGACGTCTACCCGCTGCAGACCGGTGTCGGCCTGGCCGACGTCGAGACCTTCGGCAAGTTCCTCGGCGGCAGCCCCACCAACGTCGCCGTCGCCGCGGCCCGCCACGGGCTGCGCTCCGCCGTGATCACCGGCGTGGGGGCCGACCCCTTCGGCGACTACGTGCGGCGGGCGATCCGCGGCTTCGGCGTGGACGACGCCTTCGTACGCACCATCGAGGGCCGCCCCACGCCCGTGACGTTCTGCGAGATCTTTCCCCCCGACCACTTCCCGATCTACTTCTACCGCGGCGAGCGCCCGCCCGACCTGCAGCTCACCCCGTCCATGCTCGACCTCGCGGCCATCGCCGGCGCGGGGCTGTTCTGGTTCTCGCTGACCGGGCTGAGCCAGGAGCCGAGCGCCGCCGCCCACGCCGCCGCGCTCGCGGCGCGCACGTCCGGGCTGACGGTGTTCGACCTCGACTACCGGGCCGTGCTGTGGGAGTCGCGCGAGGCGGCCCACGAGGCGGCGCGCCGCAGCCTGCCGCTGGCGAACGTGGCCGTGGGCAACCTGGAGGAGGTGGAGGTCGCCGTCGGCGTACGCGATCCGGAGGCCGCCGCCCAGGCCCTGCTCGACGCCGGCGTACGGCTGGCGATCGTGAAAATGGGCCCGGAAGGGGTTTTCGCGCGTACCTCTGGGGAGAGCGCTCTGGTGGAGCCCATGGAGGTGAAGGTGGTCAACGGGATCGGCGCGGGAGACGCGTTCGGCGGCGCCCTCTGCCTCGGCCTGCTTCGCGGCTGGCCGCTGGAGCGCACGCTCCGCTTCGCCAACGCGGCAGGCGCCTTCGTGGCCGCCCGCCTGGCCTGCGCCGACGCGATGCCGTCCACCTCCGAGGTGGAAGACCTGCTGAACGGGGCGCGCTCTTGAGCGACACCACGCTGTCCAGATCGGCGGACTACGAGCGGCTCACCCGCATCCGCGCCACCCAGCCCGAGGAGATCGCCGCGGCCGCGGCCCGCCGGCAGCGCCGCGGGCTGCCGGCCGAGGGCGAGCGGCTGCTGATCATCGCCGCCGACCACCCGGCCCGCGGCGCCCTCGGCGTACGCGACCGCCCCCTGGCCATGGCCAGCCGCGTCGACCTGCTCGACCGCCTGCGGGTGGCGCTGTCCAGGCCCGGCGTCGACGGCATCCTGGCCTCCCCCGACGTGCTGGAGGACCTCCTGCTGCTGGGCGCCCTGGAGGGCAAGCTCGCCTTCGGCTCCATGAACCGCGGCGGCCTGCAGGGCTCGGTCTTCGAGGTGGACGACCGTTTCACCGGCTTCGACGCCGCCTCCATCGACGCCATGCGGCTCGACGGCGGCAAGATGCTCTGCCGCATCGACCCGTCCGACCACGCCACCGTGACCACGCTGGAATCCTGCGCCCGCGCGGTCACCGAGCTGGCGCGCAGGCGGCTGCTGGCCATGGTGGAGCCGTTCTGGTCGCTGCGCTCGGAGTCGGGCGCCCTGCGCAACGACCTGTCGCCGGACGCCGTGATCCGCGCGATCAGCGTCGCCCAGGCCCTCGGCGTCACCTCGGCCTACACCTGGCTGAAGATCCCGGCGGTGGCCGAGATGGAGCGCGTGATGGCCGCCACCACGCTGCCCGCCCTGCTCCTCGGGGGCGACCCGCCCGACATCGACGCCGCCTACGCCGACTGGCACCGCGCCCTGAGCCTGCCCGGCGTGCGCGGCCTCGTCGTGGGCCGCGCCCTGCTCTACCCTCCGGACGACGACGTGGCAACCGCGGTGGACGGCGCCGCCGCACTGGTACGAGAGGCTCGTGCATGACTCACCTTCCGTACGGCAAGACCGCCAGCGGCCCCTGGTCGGTCGAGATCACCCCGTCACTGGCCGGCTGGACGTACTCGGGCCTGCGCATCGCGGACCTGACGGACGCCCCGCTGTCCTTCGACACGGGCGAGGAGGAGATGCTCGTCCTTCCCCTCGCCGGCTCCTGCACGGTCACGATCCCCGGCGAGACGTTCGTGCTGACGGGCCGTCCCTCGGTCTTCGACGGCCCCTCCGATTTCGCCTATATCCCGATTTCTACGCATGTGACCGTCGAGGGGGCGGGCCGCATCGCGTTCCCCTCGGCCCGGGCCACCCGCGCGATGCCCCCGCGCTACGTGGCCGCCGCCGAGGTGGCCGTGGAGATCAGAGGCGCGGGCCAGGCCACCCGCCAGGTGAACAACTTCTGCTCCCCCGACTCCTACCAGGACTGCGACAAGCTCATGGCCGTCGAGGTCCTCACCCCGTCGGGCAACTGGTCGTCCTACCCACCGCACAAACACGACACCCCGGGCGAGGGCGAGGCGGTCCTGGAGGAGATCTACTACTTCGAGGTGGCCGACCAGGGCATCGGCTACCAGCGCGTCTACTCCTCCGAGCGCGGCCACATCGACACCCTGGCCGAGGTCTCCTCGGGCGACGTGGTGCTCGTCCCGTACGGCTACCACGGCCCCTCCATGGCCGCCCCCGGCTACGACCTGTACTACCTGAACGTCCTGGCAGGCCCAGCGGAGCAACGTTCGATGGCGTTCTGCGACGATCCCCGCCACGCCTGGATCCGCTCCTCCTGGGACGCCCAGTTCATCGACCCCAGACTGCCGTTCGGGAGGACTCCGTGATCCGTTTGACCGTCGCGCAGGCGGTCGTGCACTTCCTGGCCCGCCAGTGGAGCGAGCGCGACGGGGTGGAGCGCCGGTTCTTCGGCGGTTGCGTCGGCATCTTCGGCCACGGCAACGTCGCCGGCCTCGGCCAGGCGCTGGCCACGTCCACCGAGGACCTGCCCTACCGCCTCAGCCGCAACGAGCAGGCCATGGTGCACACCGCCGCCGCCTACGCCCGCGCCTGCAACCGGCTGGCCACGCTCGCCTGCACCACCTCGATCGGCCCCGGCGCCACGAACATGATCACCGGCGCGGCCGGCGCGACCATCAACCGCCTGCCCGTGCTGCTGCTGCCCGGCGACATCTTCTCCACCCGCGCCGCGAGCCCGGTGCTCCAGGAGCTGGAGGACCAGCGCTCGTACGACATCTCCGTCAACGACTGCTTCAAGCCGGTCTCCCGCTACTGGGACCGGATCAACCGGCCCGAGCAGCTGCCGAGCGCGCTGCTGGCCGCCATGCGGGTGCTCACCGACCCGGCCGAGACCGGCGCGGTGACGCTGGCGCTGCCGCAGGACGTGCAGGCGGAGGCGTTCGACTGGCCCGACGAGCTGTTCGCCCGCCGCGTCTGGCACATCCCCAGGCCGCGCCCCGAACGCGCGGCCCTCGCCCGCGCCGCCGAGCGGATCAGGTCGGCCGCCCGGCCGCTCATCGTGGCCGGCGGCGGCGCGATCTACAGCGAGGCCACCGCGCAGCTCCAGGCGTTCGCCGAGGCGTGCGGCATCCCGGTGGCCGAGACGCAGGCGGGCAAGGGCGCGCTCCCGTACGGTCACCCGCTCGCGCTCGGCGCGATCGGCGCCACCGGCACCACGGCCGCCAACGCGCTGGCCCGCGAGGCCGACCTGGTCATCGGCGTCGGCACCCGCTACAGCGACTTCACCACCGCCTCCCGCACGATCTTCGCCCCCGATGCCGCGTTCCTGAACCTCAACATCACCGGCTTCGACGCCGCCAAGCTCTCCGGCCTGCAACTGGTCGCCGACGCCCGCGAGGGGCTGAGCGACCTGGCCGAGGCGTGCGCGGGCTGGAGCACGCCGGCCGCCTACCGCGAGCGCGCCGCCGAGCTGACCCGGGCCTGGGACGCGGCCGTCGACGCGGCGTACGCGCTGGAGGGCTCGCCGCTGCCGCAGGCCGCCGTCATCGGGGCGGTCAACGCGGCGGCGGGCGACGACGGCGTGGTGGTCTGCGCGGCCGGATCGATGCCCGGCGACCTGCACAAGCTCTGGCGGCCCAGCGGCCCGGGCAGCTACCACGTCGAGTACGGCTACTCCTGCATGGGCTACGAGATCGCCGGCGGCCTGGGGGTGAAGCTGGCGGCGCCGGAGCGCGAGGTGTTCGTGCTGGTGGGCGACGGCTCGTACCTGATGATGGCCCAGGAGCTGGTCACCGCCGTCTCCGAGGGCGTCAAGCTGGTCGTGGTGCTGGTCGACAACTCCGGGTTCGCCTCGATCGGGCGGCTGTCGGAGAGCGTCGGCGCCGAGCGGCTCGGCACCGCCTACCAGCGCCGCGACGGCGGTCCGCTGCCGGTGGACCTGGCCGCCAACGCCGCCAGCCTCGGCGCCACCGTGCTGCGCCCGGAGACGGTCGCCGACCTGCGCAAGGCGCTCGACACGGCCCGCTCGTCCGCCGAGACCACGGTGATCTACGTGCGCACCGACCGGCTGGCCGACGACGCACCGTCCTCCGAGGCGTGGTGGGACGTGCCCGTGGCGCAGGTGGCGACGACGAGCGCCACGTACGCGGCGCGGGAGACGTACGAGGCGGGCAAGCGCTCCCAGCGCCCCCACCTGACCCCGCCCGCCTGATCAGGGTTGCCCCCGATCACCCTGGGGAACGCCACTGACCAGGCATGATCGGGGGGAACGGGATGAGGCCGTGGCGGCTGCTGGGGTGGTTCGCGGTCATCGCGGTGGCCTGCTTCTGCCTCTACCACGTGCGTACGGTGGCCATCTCGATCATCATCGGCGTCTTCCTGACCGCGCTGCTGCTGCCCCCGGCCCGCTGGCTCAGGTCACGCGGGCTGGGCAGGGCGGCGGCCACCACGATCGTCTTCGTCGGCGGGCTGCTGGTGGCCGGCGCGGTGATCGCGCTGGTGGTCCCGCCCACCGTGGCCAGCGTGTCGGAGCTGCGGGCCAGCGTCGGCAAGGTGCTCGACGACCTGCACGACCTGACGGCCAGGCTCGGGCTCGACGACCGGCAGCTCCTCACCCAGGCCAGGGACTACCTGTCGGGCCAGAGCCGCCAGATCACCACCGGGGCGCTGGCCGGGGTCAGGACGGTCGGCGAGATCGTGGTCGGGGCGGTCCTGGCGATCATCCTGTCGGTGTACTTCGTGCACGGCGGCGACCGGCTCTTCCGCTGGCTGGTCGAGCTCCTGCCGGCCACCGCCAGGCCGCGCGTGACCGAGACCGGTGGCCTGATCTTCTCGGTGATCGGCCGCTACATCCACGGGGTCGCGCTCGTGGGGCTGGTGGACGCGTTCTTCATCGGGATCGCGCTGTGGATCCTGGGCGTGCCGGTGGCCCTGCCGCTGGCGGTCCTGACGTTCGTGGGGGCGTTCCTGCCGGTGGTGGGGGCGTTCTTCGCGGGGCTGCTGGCGGCCGTGGTGGCGCTCGTGGCCAAGGGGTGGCTGGTGGCGCTGATCGTGGTGGCGGTGACCCTCGCGGTGCAGCAGATCGAGGGGCACGTGCTGGCGCCGCAGATCTACGGCAAGGCCCTCGACCTGCCGGGCGCCGTCATCCTGGTCGCGATCACGGTGGGCAGCGTGATCGCGGGGATCGCGGGCGCGTTCCTGGCCGCCCCGGTGACCTCGGTCATCGTCGCGCTGCTCCGCCACCCGCGCTCCGCCTGAGCCCTACAGGAGCAGTTCCAGCTCCAGCTCGTGCCTGATCGGGATCCCGTCGGACTCGGCCGGGATGTCGGGCTTGATGGCACGCACCCGATCCATGGCGTTCCTGTGCAGGGCGACCAGGTCGAAGCCGTAGCGCTGGTAGAAGCTGCCGCCCCAGCTCTCGGTGATGACGCGGGTGACCACGGGCAGGTCGCCGGGACCGATGTCGCGCACGGAAATGTCCATGACCGTCATTATGAGAGCCATGCGATGGATCACGTTCGACTGTTTCGGAACCCTGATCGACTGGCGGCACGGCATCCGCACCAGCGCCGAGCTGGTCGCGCCGGGGCAGGGGGCGCGGCTGCTGGAGGCGTACAACCGGCACGAGCACGCCGTCCAGGCCGAGTCTCCCGCCATGCGCTACCGCCACGTACTGGCCGAGGCGCTGCGCAGGGCCTGCGAGGAGGAGAAGGTGGAGCTCGGCGCCGACGACGCCTCGGTGCTGGCCGCGACGCTGCCGTACTGGCCGGTGTTCCCCGAGGTGGGGGCCGAGCTGTCGGCGCTGCGCGAGGCGGGGTGGCGGCTGGCGCTGCTGACCAACTGCGACCGCGACCTCATCGCGCAGACGCGGCGGCGGCTGCCGGTGCCGTTCGAGGCGGTGGTGACGGCCGAGGACGCGGGCGCGTACAAGCCGTCGGACGCGCACTTCGAGCTGTTCAGGAGCTCCTACGAGCCGGAGGTGTGGGTACACGCGGCCCAGAGCTACTTCCACGACATGGAGCCCGCCCACCGGCTGGGCGTGCCCCGCGTGTGGATCAACCGCCACGGCACGCGGCCGTCCGACCCGTCGATCGTGCCGCACGTGCAGCCCGACCTGAGCGGGCTGCTCGCGGCGGTCGAGGCGGCCACGGGCTCCTAGAGAGCCCGCTGCTCCAGCACGTCGGCGATGCCCGCGAGGAACGAGTCCACGTCCGCGATGAGGTAGCCGGCCCTGAACATCACGGTCGAGAACTTCGCCTCCCGCACCTCCTTGGCCGTCACCGGGTAGTCGGTCGTGCCGCGCAGCGTGGCCACGATGCGGTCGAGGAAGGCGTCGATCTCGTCCTCGTTGTATCCGGTGCCCATCCGGCCGGGCCGGAACGCCACCCGCTCGACCCGCGCCGCCTGCGTCTCGAACCACTGCTCGCGCAGCATCTCGCCGGTGGGCTCGGCCATGGCCAGGCGGATGGGCCGCTTGGCCTGGGCCTCCAGCGCCACCACGAACGCCTCCAGCGCGAAGTCCACCGCGGTCTCCTGGTAACCGCCGCGTCTCGCGCGGAACGTGGCCGTGCGGACCTCGTCCGCGGTGACGGGCTCCAACAGGTGCGAGCCTCTGCCGAGAGTCGATTCGATCCGCCCGATCAGGGCGTCCACTTCGACGGGGTCATAGCCTGAACGCATACCCATGACGCGCGGAAAGCGGTTCAAGCCTCACTCCTCTGGGGGGTTCTTCGTGCCGGGGGTCCCTCCATTGTCGGACCTTTATGCCGACCCTGCGACCCGAGATATACCGTTACAGGATCATGCGTCTGTCCAACGTCTCCTTCCGTTACCGAAGACGTGATCCTCTCGTCATCGAAGACGCCGACGCCCGCCTCGCCCCCGGCGACGTGATCGAGCTGACCGGCGTCAACGGAGCAGGCAAGTCCACCCTGCTCCGCCTCCTGGCCGGCCTCGCCAGGCCGACCACGGGCACGATCGCCGACCGGCCGCCGGTGGTCGGTTTCGCCCCCGACCGGTTTCCGGCGGGACAGCCGTTCACCGTCACGGCGTACCTGCGGCACATGTCCCGCGTACGCGGTGGCGCCCGCTGGGAGCCGTGGATCGAGCGCCTGAACATGGGGCACCTGCTCGCCACCCCGCTCGCCGACCTGTCGAAGGGCAGCGCGCACAAGGTCGGCCTGGCCCAGGCGCTGATGGCCGAGCCGGGGCTGCTGATCCTGGACGAGCCGTTCGCGGGCCTGGACGCCGACACGCGGGAGGCGCTGCCCTCGATCGCGACGGAGGTGGCGGGGCGGGGCGGGATCGTCGTCGCCAGCGACCACCAGGGCGGCATGCGAGGGTTGCCGGAGCTGCGCCACTGGTCGATGGTGGACGGTCACCTCAAGGAGGGCACCGCGACGCCCCTGCCCACGACCCCAGCCCGGGCCACCGTGGCCGTCACGCTGCCGGCCGGCGAGGTGCCGCGGTTCCTGGCGAGAATGCGCGAGGAAGGCTTCCAGGCCCGCGAGATCGACGGCGCGGCTCAGGCCCGCGAGCCCGAGGAGGCCCGATGATCGCCCTGGCCGTCTTCCGCCTGGCCGCCTACGTGCGCTCGCATCGGGTGTACCAGGCGCTGCTGCTCACCCTCGCCCTGCTGGCCATCGTCCACGGCAGCCGGGCGCCGAGAGGCGCCGAGGCCACCGTGCTGGTGGACGGCGCCGTGCTCCTCGTCCCCGTCCTGGCCTGGGCGGCCAGGAGCCTGCTCGACACCGAACCCGACCGGCAGCGCGAGATGTCGGCGATCCAGGTCGGCGGCCGAGGCAAGGAGGTGGTGGCGGGGCTGGTGGCGGCCTTCACGGCGTGCGCGGTGTTCGCGGCGCTCGGCCTGCTCTGGGCCCTGATGGTCGGCGTCTCCGGGTCCCCGCCGTCCGGCGTGCTCCTCGCCGCGCTCGTCCTGTACGTGCTCTCCGCCCTGGCGGGCACCGCACTCGGCGCCCTCACCAGCCGCGCCGTCCTGCCGTCGCCGGCCATCTCGATCATGAGCCTGCTGCTCGGCTTCCTGGCGATGCTGCTGCTGAGCTCGACATCGATGTACTGGCTCACGGTGCCGCTCATCTCGTGGATGAAGGCCGCCAACTCCGGCGAGCTGCTCGGCGCGTTCCCCGAGCTGGCCGCCATCTCGCTGGCGTGGTGCCTGATCGGCCTGGCAGCGTACGGCTGGCTCCGCCGGCGGTCATGACGGACGGCCCGACCCCGGCCGAGCCCGCGACCGGCCACCAGAACGTAACGGCCGAGCCCGTGACCGGCTACCCGGCCGTACCGCGTGAGCCCGGCCGTGCCGCGTGAGCCCGGCCGTGCGCGTCGCCGCTACTCGGCGGCGGCGAGCTGCCCGCAGGCGCCGTCGATCTCCCGCCCGCGCGTGTCGCGCACGGTCACCGGCACCCCGTGGAACTCCAGCCGCCGCACGAACGCCCGCTCGTCCTCCGGCCGCGAGGCCGTCCACTTGGAGCCGGGCGTCGGGTTGAGCGGGATCAGGTTCACGTGCACGAGCTTGTTCTTGACCAGCTTGCCGAGCAGGTCGGCCCGCCACTCCTGGTCGTTGACGTCCTTGATCAGCGCGTACTCGATCGACACCCGCCGCTTGGTCCTGGCCGCGTACGCCCAGGCGGCGTCGAGCACCTCGCTGACCTTCCAGCGCGTGTTGATCGGCACCAGCGTGTCGCGCAGCTCGTCGTCCGGCGCGTGCAGCGACAGCGCGAGCGTGACCGGCAGCCCCTCGTCGGCGAGCTTGCCGATGGCGGGCACCAGCCCCACGGTGGAGACCGTGACGCCCCGCGCGGAGATGCCGAGCCCGTGCGGCGCCGGCTCCACCAGGCGGCGCACCGCCCCGATCACCTGCTTGTAGTTGGCCAGCGGCTCGCCCATGCCCATGAACACGACGTTGCTGACCCGCCCGGGCCCGCCGGGTACCTCACCGGCGGCCAGCGCGCGGGCTCCGGCCACGACCTGCTCGACGATCTCGGCGGTGGACATGTTGCGGGTGAGCCCGGCCTGCCCGGTGGCGCAGAACGGGCAGTTCATGCCGCATCCGGCCTGTGACGACACGCACATGGTGACCCGGTCGGGGTAGCGCATGAGCACCGACTCCACCAGCGCCCCGTCGAACAGCTTCCACAGCGTCTTGCGGGTGGTGCCGCGGTCGGTGGTCTGCTCCCTGACCGGCGTGAGCAGCGTGGGCAGCAGGGCGGAGAGCTTCTCCCTGGCCGCCGCGGGCAGGTCGGTCATGGCCTGCACGTCGGTGGTGTGGCGCTCGAAGTAGTGGCGCGAGAGCTGGTCGGCGCGGAAGGCCTTCTCGCCCAGCTCCGTCACGGCGGCCCGCCGGTCGGCCATCGACAGGTCGGCCAGGTGGCGTGCGGGCTTGGCCCGCCGCGGCGCGACGAAGGTGAGCTGACCTGGAGGCTGGGACACTGTGCTGCCTTTGCTAGCTTGAGGGGTTTGCGACCAGGGTAATCAACGTTCGGATCGGAGGTGACATTCCTGGTCTCACTACGGCTCGCGTCTTGGTCGCCGCCCGATCTACAGTCATCTCGTATGGCGATTTTTCGGTCGGCATCCGGCGAGGGACGCACCGAGGTCGTGCTCGCCGCCGGCAACCCGTACGGGAGCCGGACGCTCGTGGTCGAGCGGGACGAGGACTCCTCGGTAGCTTACCTGTGCTCGCCCGACGGCACGGTCCACGGAGCCGTCTGGCTGGCCAACCATCGCCCCGCCCCGGCCGTCGTCGACCTGGCGCGGATCAACTCCGGCCTGCCGCCGCTCATGCCCAGGGCCAACACGCTGCATCCCGACGGCCGGCGGCCGCTCGGGCAGCTCAGCCCGCTGTGGTTCGAGGAGGGCGACGGCGTGGCGCTGTACGAGGACGACGAGCTGCTCGCGGTCATCCCCGGCTGGGCCGACATGAGCAGGGGCATGCCGGGCTACGCGCGCGACGCGGTGGGCGAGTCGCCGTTCGCCTGGGCGCTGTCGGAGGCGCTCGAAGGGCTGCGCCCGCGGATCTCGAACGCCAGGTCCTACTGGCGCTGGCGGCACAGCGAGGGGTCGTGGCCGTCGTTCCAGCAGTTCGTGATGGGCCATCTGGACCGGGTGCTGGGGCCGGCGGGCCGGTACTGGGACGCCAGCGGCGAGCGGCTGCCGACGGTCGGCATCACCGAGCGGCCGCCGCACGGCGAGCGCGGCTTCACCGTGCTGTCCACGGTGGGGATGAGCTGCCAGCGCATGCCGACGGTGGAGCAGTGGATCGACAAGCCCGGCGCGTACGCCAGGATCGAGCTGGCCGTGGCCACCCGCGACGACCCGAAGGACGCGGCGCTGCTGCTGGTGTGGTTGTCGCAGTATCCGTGGCACTCGGTGACGTGGCTGGGTCACGGGCATACGGCGAAGTGGTATCACGAGCCTTCGACGTTCCCGCTCGGCCCGCAGTACTCGGGTGTCCTGATGCAGGCCAACCCGGGCCACATGCCCGACATGTCAGGGTTCGCGTTCGGGGGCGAGATCGTCCGGTGGCTCTGGCTCTCCCCCGTCACCACGCAGGCCCTGCAGGCCCACTAGGTCAGAAGAACAGCGTCATCAGCAGCCAGACCGGCACCAGCGTGGTCACCAACGAGTCCAGCCGGTCCATCAGCCCGCCGTGCCCCGGCAGGATCGTCCCCATGTCCTTGATGCCGAGGTCACGCTTGATCATCGACTCGACGAGGTCGCCCACGGTCGCCAGCAGCGCCGCCAGCGCCCCGATCAGCGCGCCCTGCCAGAGCTGCCCGTCCAGCAGCCACGTCACCAGCCAGGCTCCCACCGCCGTGCACGCGACGACCGAGCCGGCCAGCCCCTCCCAGGTCTTCTTCGGGCTGATCACCGTGAGCTGGTGCCTGCCGAACAGCACCCCCGCGACATACCCCCCGATGTCGCTCGCCACGGTCACCGCGATGAAGATCAGCACCCGGTGGTTGCCGTCGTCCGGATACAGCATCAGGGCCACGAACGCGCTCAGCATCGCGGGGTAGAACAGCGTGAACACCGACGCCGAGGCGTCCCGGACGTAACCGTCCGTCCCGTCGCTGAACATCCGCCAGATCAGCAGCACGAACGCGAACACCGCGAACGTGGCCAGCAACCACCGCGGCCCGCCCCAGTACGCCCCCACCTGCATCGCCACCAGGCCCGCCAGCACGGGCGCGGCAGGGACCTTGATGTCACGGGTGGCGAAGGCCTTGACCAGCTCCAGCACGCCGACGCCGACAGCGCCCGCGACCACCAGGAGGAACAGCTCCTTGATGGTGTAGACGGTGCCGAGGACCAGCCCGGCCAGGACCAGGCCGACCGCGATGGCGGCGGGCAGGTTCCTTCCGGTACGGCTGCCGCCGCTCGAGCTGGTGCCAGCCGTACGTTCTTCCACAGACTTCTCCAAGAGCCACGGCCCCCGCCGCCGGGGCGAGGGCCGTAGGTGACTCGCTACCTGCGGCGGAGCGCTCCAGGCGACCCGCCGTACGGCGCGCCGCTCAGACCTCGAGCAGCTCGGCTTCCTTGTGCTTGAGCAGCTCGTCGATCTTCGCGACGTGCTTCTGCGTGAGGTCGTCGAGCTCCTTCTCGGCCCGCCTGACCTCGTCCTCGCCCGCCTCGCCGTCCTTGATCATCTTGTCGAGGGTCTCCTTGGCGGAGCGACGGATGTTGCGGATCGACACCTTGGCGTGCTCGCCCTTGCTCCTGGCGACCTTGATGTACTCCTTGCGGCGCTCCTCGGACAGCTCCGGGAACGTCACGCGGATCACCTGGCCGTCGTCGGTGGGGTTGACGCCGAGGTCGGAGTCGCGGATGGCCTTCTCGATCGCGCCCATCGAGCTCTTGTCATAGGGCTGGATGAGGATCATGCGCGCCTCGGGCACGTGGAAGGACGCCAACTGCTGGATCGGCGTCGGCGTGCCGTAGTACTCGGCGTGGATCTTGTTGAACATCGCGGGGGTGACCCGGCCCGTACGGATGCTCGCGAAGTCCTCCTTCGCGACCGATACGGCCTTGTCCATTTTTTCCTCGGCTTCGAGGAGGGTTTCGTCGATCACAGCGGCTCCCTGTCTTCTAGCTGGCGGTGTCGGGCTCGCTCCGTCATTTGCCTGCGGGACTCACCAGCGTGCCGATTTTCTCACCGCGTACCGCTCGCAGGATGTTGCCCTCGCCCATCAGGTCGAAGACCACGATCGGCAGATCGTTGTCCTTGCACAGGCTGATCGCGGTGGCGTCCATGACCGCGAGGTCGCGCAGCAGCACCTCGCCGTAGTCGAGGTGGTCGAACCGGACCGCGTACGGGTTCTTGCGTGGATCGGAGTCGTAGATCCCGTCCACCTGGGTGCCCTTGAGCAGCGCCTCGGCGCCGATCTCCAGAGCCCGCTGGGACGCCGCGGTATCGGTGGAGAAGAACGGCGAGCCGAGCCCCGCGCCGAAGATCACCACGCGGCCCTTCTCGAGGTGCCTGATCGCGCGGCGCGGCAGGAACGGCTCGGCCACCTGCTGCATGGTGATGGCGGTCTGCACGCGGGTCTCCACGCCCCGGCGCTCCAGGAAGTCCTGCAGCGCCAGGCAGTTGATGACCGTGCCGAGCATGCCCATGTAGTCGGCCCTGGCCCGGTCGATGCCCCCCTGCGACAGGGTCGCGCCGCGGAACATGTTGCCGCCGCCGACCACGACCGCGACCTGCACGCCCTCCTTGACCGCCTCGGTGATCGAGTCGGCCAGGTGATCGACGACCACCGGGTCGATGCCCAGCGGCTCGCTCCCGGCGAACGCCTCTCCCGAAAGCTTCAGCATCACCCGCTTCCACCTCAGGTGGTTGTGCGGGTTCTGTGGATCTTGAGATGAGGAAGCCGCCGTCCGTGTGGATTCGTGGGCTGACTCCCGGTGGTCCTGCACGGCGGCGGCCTCCTTCATTCGGTGGATCGTTGAGCTGGCAGCTTGCCTAAGCCTAAGCCTGACCGACCTTGAAGCGGACAAAGCCGAGGACCTCGACGCCGTTCTCCTCGGCGTACTTGCCCACGCTCTTCTTGTTGTCCTTGACGAAGGCCTGCTGCAGCAGCGTGAAGTCCTTGTACCAGCCGTTCACGCGGCCCTCGACGATCTTGCCGATGGCGGCCTCGGGCTTGCCCTCCTCGCGGGTCATCTCCTCGAAGAGCTTGCGCTCCTTCTCGACGACCTCGGCGGGGACGGACTCGGCCTTGAGGTACTGCGGCGCCATCGCGGCGGCGTGCTGCGCGATGTCCTTGGCGACCTCGGCGTTCGGCTTGTCGAGCTGCACCAGCACGCCGACGGCCGGCGGCAGCGCCGGGTCGGTCTTGTGCATGTACGCGCCGACGTAGCCGCCCTCCAGCACCGCGAAGCGCCGGATCTCGATCTTCTCACCGAGCGCGGCGTTGGCGGTGTCGAGGTGCTCCTTGACGGTCTTGCCGCCGAAGGAGGACTCGAGCAGCGCCGCCACGTCGGCCGGCTTGGTCGCCAGCACGTGCTCGACGACCTGGGCGGACAGCTCCTGGAAGCGCTCGCCCTTGGCCACGAAGTCGGTCTCGCAGTTGATCTCCACCAGCGCGGCGGAGGAGTCGCCGTCCTGCTTGAGCGCGACCAGGCCGTTGGAGGCGGTGCGGGACTCGCGCTTGCCCACGTCCTTGGCACCCTTGAGGCGCAGCAGCTCGACGGCGCGGTCGAAGTCGCCCTCGGACTCCTCCAGCGCCTTCTTGCAGTCCATCATGCCGGCAGCGGTGATCTCGCGAAGCCGCTTGACGTCGGCCATGTTCACGGAAGCCATTGCTCTTTTTCCTTGTGGGATTTCGTCGTCGTCATCGTGGGTTCGGGCGGGAGCCGGGATCCGGCTACCCACCCTGGGTTGTACGGCAGGCGCCCCGCCGTACAGGAGCCTTGTCTTGCTCGGGGCTCGGGCCGGCCCGGCTTCGCTGCTGCTTCGCTCGGCATACTGCCCAGCCTCGCCTCGGCGTACCACCTCGGCTCGGCATCGCCCAGCGATCTCACCTCGGCACACCACCTTCGGCCCGTCCGGACCCTCACCCCGGTGAGCGCCCGCCGCGCCGCACCGCGACATCGTCCCGGCCCGGCCCAGCGCCCGCTTCGCCGTGGCGAGAGGCTTTCACCCTGATTGCGAGGAGACCGCGCTTCGACGCCACACCCCTGCCTACAAGCCTGCAGGAGACGAAGAGGCCGGTCTCGGGGCGCCGGGCCAGGAGACCCTGACCTCGCCGCCACCTCGCCCTGGCCTGGACTACCGTCCGAGGTCCCGGAGCGGCCCGCGCGGCGTGCCGTCCTGACTCAGCCGTTTGCCGAGCCGGGACGCCTACCTTGCCTGACCGCCCACCCGAGACCCGCAGCCACCCGGTGGTTTGCCATATTCAGCTGTACGTCGCCTTGCTCACTCGCTCGCCCGAGCCTTGCTCACTCGCGCACCCGCCGAGCCGTGCTCGCGCACCCGCCGAGCCGTGCTCGCGCACCCGCCGAGCCTTGCTCGCTCGCCGGCCGGCAGTCCAGCCGGACGTGGCGGCGGCGACCTTCGCCATCGCTCCGGGGGACCGCGGATCCGCCCTCAATCGGGACAGAGGAAGACCCGTGGTACCCCCGTACGCGTCGGACGTCAGGCCTGCTGCTCGGTCTCGCCCTCACCAGCGGTCTCGGCCTCGGCCGGAGCAGCGGCCTCCGCCGGAGCGGCGTCCTCGGCCGGAGCGGCAGCCTCGGCCGGAGCAGCCTCGGCAGCGGCGCCCTCCTCGGCGGCGGCCTCAGGAGCGGCAGCGGCCTCGTCGGCCGCGCGCTCGCCGGTGCCCTGCTCGATGAGCTCGCGCTCCCACTCGGCCAGCGGCTCGGCGGCGGCCGGCTTCTCGTCACCGCGGGCGGCGCCGGAACGCGCCATCAGACCGGCGGCGACACCGTCGGCGACCACCCGGGTCAGCAGGCCGACGGCGCGGATGGCGTCGTCGTTGCCGGGGATCGGGTAGTCGACCTCGTCGGGGTCGCAGTTGGTGTCGAGGATCGCGACGACCGGGATGCCAAGCTTCTTGGCCTCGCTGATCGCGATGTGCTCCTTCTTGGTGTCGACGACCCACACGGCGCTGGGCACGCGGCCCATGTCGCGGATACCGCCGAGCGTGCGCTCCAGCTTGTCCTTCTCACGCCGGCGCATGAGGAGCTCCTTCTTGGTGAGCCCCGAGCCCGCGACGTTGTCGAAGTCGAGCTCCTCGAGCTCCTTCAGACGCTGCAGCCTCTTGTGCACGGTGGAGAAGTTGGTGAGCATGCCACCCAGCCAGCGCTGGTTGACGTACGGCATACCGACCCGCGCGGCCTGCTCGGAGATGGCCTCCTGAGCCTGCTTCTTGGTGCCGATGAACAGGATCGTGCCGCCGTGCGCGACGGTCTCCTTCACGAAGTCATAGGCGCGGTCGATGTACGACAGAGACTTCTGCAGGTCGATGATGTAGATGCCGTTGCGCTCGGTGAAGATGAAGCGCTTCATCTTCGGGTTCCAGCGCCGAGTCTGGTGACCGAAGTGAACGCCACTCTCGAGCAGCTGTCGCATGGTGACGACGGGGGCCATGTGCTGGTCCTCCAGGTCTGGGCGCCCTGCGGATGGGCGCGGTTCTCGGTTGTGCCGCGACAGCGCGTTGTCTGCCGCCCTGATGCCCCGAACCCGCTCCCGCCGGGCACATGGCCCGGACCGATGGCGCGGTCCGCAATGGGGCATGCGAAGTCGGCCTGTGGTCACAGGCCATCGAAAAGTCTACCTCCCACACCACCCCAGGCTGACCGTCTACGGTCAAACGGACATCCGCCCCTACCCGGACACCACCGCCCACTCATGGCCCGAAACCCCCGATCACCACAGAAGCCCCCCGAGTCTTCTCCGTCACGCGGTACTGCTGGGACGACCACACCAAATCGGCGGCCATCCCCGCGAACAGACATACCCCGCTCGAACACCACCCACAACACCCGTCACCAGCGCATCCATCCCGAAGCGAGGCAACCCCACCCTCCTCCGGACCCAGCCCTGCTGCGGACCCAGCCCTGCTGCGGACCCAGCGCAAGGACCCCGCCCACCCGGTCTTGGATGATCCAGTCGTGGATGACCCAGCCTGGGAGGCACCACGCCGGCATGCGCCGCACCGCATGCGCCGGCTCCCGGGGGGCACCGGCTCCCGCACGCCCCGGCTCTCCCGTGCACCCAGCCCGTACGCACTCGGGCCCATCACTCACTCGGAGGCCAGGCGAGCATCGTGGTCTTCGGTAGGCAACCCCGGAACCACCCTCGCCGCGACCGGGAACAGATTGACCTGCGCTTCCACCAGCCTGGCCCCCTCAGGCGCAACCTCCTCACTCCGATCCCGGGCGAAGTACGGCTCAAGCAACTTCTCGATCTGACGGTTCAGCTCCGCCAGCTCCCCGGCGTCCACCCGGAGGCGGTGCCGGTTGAAGAGCGTCACATCACGCCACTCTTCAGACTCCAGGTCGGAGCTCGCCAGAGCCCGATCCGCCTCCTCGTTCGCATCCCGCCGGATCGCCGTGATCAGCAGGACCTTGGCCGCCCGTACCTCCGGCTGATCATCGGGCCGCACGCCGACGCTCAGCGGCCGGTCCACCCCCCGCCACAGCCGCTCCCTGCCGTCCCCTCGCGGCGGCGCGTCCTCGACGAACCCGTACTTGGCCAGCATCCGCAAGTGATAGCTGGCGGCGCTGGGCGTGATCCCCGCGATCTCCGCCACTTCGGTCGCGGTGGCACTGCCCTCCACCCGAAGCCTGTTGAGGATCATCAATCTCGCCGGATGAGCCAGCGCCCGCATCGCCTTGGGATCGCTGAGCCCCTCGCTGTCCTGCGTCATGCGCCAAACGTACCCATCCCGAGACGTGAAGTATTGCCTTCATAACTATGAAGCGTTACCTTCACAGTTATGAAGCATTCCTTTCACAACTCCGCCGACCCTGCCCCCACACCATCCCTCACCACCCCGAGCAGCGAAAACAGCCTCACGCCCACCCCCGCGCGCACCTCCCAAACATCCACCCCGAATCCCCCCACCGCACCCACAGCCACCCGCATCACCGCCACCCCGGCCCAACCCCCGACCGATCCCACCGCCGATCCACCAGCCCCGCCGGTGACGAACACCACCGTCTCCACCTCAACCCCGCAGGCGACGAACACCACCGACTCCACCTCAACCCCGCCCTCGACCAGCCCTCCTCCCCTCCGGAAACAACGCGACTACCGCCTCCTCTGGACGGCCCGCACCATCTCCGTCACCGGCTCAGAGGTCTCCAAGCTGGCCATCCCGCTGACCGCGGTCACGCTGCTGACCGCCTCCCCATCCCAGATGGGCATCCTGACTGCCGCCGCTTCGGTCCCGGTCCTCCTGTTCGGCCTCCAGTCGGGTGCCATCGCCGACCGGCTCACCCGCCACCGCCCGCTGATGATCGCCTGCGAACTCGTCTCCTGCGCGGCCGCGGCCACGATCCCCATCGCCTGGCTGCTCGGCGTGCTGAACGTCGTCTGGCTGATCGCCGTGGCCCTGGTGATCGGCACAGCCGGAGTGCTCTTCAAGGCCGCGAACTTCCCCCACCTCGCAGCGGTGGTCGATCCGTCCCAGCGAACGGAGGCCATGGCCGGCTTCCACGCCTCCTACTCGGTGGCATCAGTCAGCGGCCCCGGTCTGGCGGGCCTCCTGGTGCAACTCCTCACTGCTCCCCTGGCCGTACTTGCCGAGGCGTTCGCGTTCCTGACCTCGGCCCTCTTGCTGCGCACCATCAGAACCCCGGAGCACAACACCCCCGCGGCCTCCAAGAGCATGTGGCGCGATGTCGTAGAGGGCCTGAAGACCAGCGTCACCCATCCGGTACTGCGCGCGCTCCTCGGAGCCGGCGTCACGATCAACTTCTTCGCCATGGCGTACACAGCCGTCTACATGCTCTACATGCTGAACACCCTCGGCATCCCCAAGGCCCTGATCGGCGTCCTCATCGCCCTGAGCGGCGTCGGCGGCCTACTCGGCGCCTGGCTGACGGCACGCTTGGCGAAGCGCTACGGCGAGAACCGCGTCCTGCTCGTCTCAGTGATCTTCTTCCCCATCGAGATCCTCGCGGTAGGCCTCCTGACCGGCCCTCTGTGGTGGAAGCTCTCGCTCCTCGCTCTCACCAGCACGATCACCGGCGGCATCGTCGTCGCCTTCGCCACCTGCATGGGCGCGATCACCCTCCGGGAAACCGCCCCGGAGCTCCGCGGCCGAGTGAACGCCACGACGACCTTCGCCGTCCAGGGTGTCCTGGCCCTGGGCGGCCTCGCCGGCGGCTTCCTGGCCGAACTGCTGGGCCTACGCCCCGTAATCCTCATCTGCGCAGCAGGCATAGCCCTCAGCACCATCTGGATCTGGACGTCCCCGCTCCGCCCGCATCACCGTCGCCCCCTCCTGCCCCGCACCCCGGACGCCCCCGCCCCATCGTTCGCCCAGTCCACCGCCCACCTGACCGAAACCAAGCGCCATTCCCCGCGCTGATTCACCGCCCCACCTCAGCCACGAACGCGCCCCGATCACGCCGCCGCCACACCACCCCTCAACCCCTTCTCCACCCCCACCGTCCCCCTCCCGCTTCCGCACCCCGTCATCCCGATCTCAAGATCCACAACGAACCATCCCCTGTCTCCAGTGCCCCCGCAGCCCACCACCGCTCATCCCAAGACCCGCAACCCCCACGCTTCGCCCAGAACCCGCAACCCCCCACGCCTCGCCCAAACCCACAGGCCTCCACGCCGCACCCAAAACCCCACCACCCCGCATCCCAAGACCTAACTCACCGCCCGGCACCCAAGACCCACAGCCCACCGGCCCCCACTATCCACAGAACGGCGTTCACCCTCTTGCGGCCCTGCCCGCCCCAGCCAAGCTCCCACCATGAACGCCCAGCCCTCGAACGCCCACCCCTCGTTCGCCCACCTCGCATCACCAGCCCAGCACCAATCCCCAAGAGCCCGAGCCCTGAGGAGAGTGGCCTCGACCGTCTCGACACTGCTCATCTCGACGACTCTGATCCTGGCCACCACCCCCGCTCCCCCGGCAAGAGCCTCTCCCCCCACATGGCGCTGGCCGCTCGACGGAACCCCCAGGATCCTTCGCTCCTTCACCCCACCTCCCGAGCCATGGCTCGCCGGCCACCGCGGCATCGACCTCGCTGCACCAGCGGACACCCCAGTCCTGGCAGCAGGCCCAGGCACGATCCGCTTCGCCGGCCCGGTAGCCGGCAAAGGCGTGATCACCATCGATCACGAAGGCGGCCTACGCACGACCTATCTCCCGGTCACGGCCTCGGTACGCCGTGGACAACCCATCACGTCAGGAGCCGAACTCGGCGTTCTCGAGCCCTCGGAGCACCATTGCGAGGAGTCATGCCTCCACTGGGGCCTCCGACGCGACACCGACTACCTGAACCCGCTGCAACTCCTGGGCCACGCCCCCACCCGTCTCCTCCCCTTCTGGCCCTCACCACTACGCACCCCTGCAATCTCCCCCGCCAGAACCGCGGCCCGCGCCCCCATCTCCACGACCGCCACCACCCCACTCGCCCCGGCAACCACCAAGACCGCCCTCATCACCGCCACCAGTGCCGACATCGATCCTGACAACGACTCCCCCACCACCTCATGGGTTTCCTACAGCCCGCACTCCAGCCCCCACCCCAACCCCAGCCCAAGCCCCAACTCCGGCCCAAGCGCCGACTCCAACCACAGCCCCGACTCCGACCACAGCTCCGGCCCTAGTCTCGACTCCAGCCACATACCCATCCCGAGCCCCAGCGCCAGCCCCAGCCTCGTTCCCAACCCCGGCTCAAGCCCCAGTACAACCCCGAGCTTCGACTCAGCCCACATCGCGAGCTCCAGCTCAAGCAACGTGCCTCCCCCGGGACTCCCCACCTGCATCGCCGCCCCTCCTGCCCATCTCCCTCACTGGGCAGGAACGGTCCAGGCGCTACGACGAAGCGCCTCAGCCCAACTCGCCGTCGCCGGCATCGGTCTCGGCGCTCTGATCACAACCGTCCTCCTGATCACGGCCCTGTATCGCAGTCGTCGCAAACGCCGTGCCACAACGCACGCGCGCAGTCGGATGAGGGGCCAGCACCGCAAACGACGGCGACGCAGAAGCAGAAACCAGAAACACCGACCACCAGCCCCACCAAGGCCGCGTTGACCGCCGCCCGCCCTCCTACGCCACCGACGTCGTCAACCACTCACCACGGAACACAAAACGAAAGACCGGCCAGTGCAAGCACGATCGCCCACCCAACCCCCCACCACCACCGGGCCCACCACCCGGCCCCTCCGCCTGGGCCCACCACCCGGCCCTCCACCGGTCCATCCCGGCGGACGGCCGAACCGCCACCGATCACGCCCTCGGATGCGCCTGCCGATAAGCCGCCCGCAGCCGCTCGATCGAGACATGCGTATAGATCTGCGTGGTGTTCAGAGACGCATGCCCAAGCAACTCCTGAACGCTGCGAAGATCAGCGCCACCTTCGAGCAAATGCGTGGCCGCACTATGCCGCAACCCATGCGGCCCCATGTCCGGCGCCCCTTCCACCTGCGCCAACCGCGCATGCACCACCCGCCGCACGGTCCCCGCGTCGATACGCCCGCCCCGTACCCCCAGAAACAGCGCCGGCCCCGTCCCGGCCCGCATCCACAGCGGCCGCCCATGAATGCACCACCGGTCCAAGGCCCGTAGCGCAGGCAGCCCGAAAGGCACCGTACGCTCCTTGCGCCCCTTGCCCAGCACCCTGATCACGTTCCGCTCGCGGTCCACATCGTCGACATCAAGCGCACACAGCTCACTCACGCGCACACCGGTGGCGTACAACAATTCGAGAAGCGCTTGATCCCGCAACTCCTTGGGCTCCGCGGTCGAGGGTGCTGCCAGCACGGCCTCGGCCTGCCGCTGATCGAGCACGGAAGGCAACGTCCGAGGTGACTTGGCACTGCCGAGCAGCAGCCCCGGATCCGCCTGCAGCCAGCCCCGGCGATGGCAGTAAGCGGTGAAGGTGCGGGCACAGGCGGTCCGGCGCGCCAGAGTGGCCCGCGCCTTCCCCGCCGCATGCTGTTCCGCCAGCCACTCCCTGAGCACCCCGATGTCCAGACGCTCAACTTCCCCACCCGTGTGATCGAGCAGGGAGCCGACGTCAGTCAGGTACGCCCGGACCGTATGCGGAGAAAGATCACGCTCAAGCCGCAGATACCGTCCGAACTCGGCCACGACCTCTTCCCGATCCACGCCCGAACCCCCTCCGCATCTCCATCCACACCTAAACTCCCATTACTTCCCAGTCATCCCCAGACACTCACCGCGCCCGCAACGTTGCAACTCAAGGGCCTGCTACGACGACGGTGTCACATCGCGCCCCGCGACCAACCACTTCGCGATGTCCTCGACAACAGCGGGATCGACATGTTGCGCGACCTCGTACTCCTCAGGCGTGGAGACGCCCTCACCAGGAAAGAAGAGGTGGTTGTCGGCGTCATACACCCGGATCGTGACATCGGGACGGTGCGCGAGGCCCGTCCGCCACCCAGAGAGATCATCCGCGACGGTGACCTGATAGTCCCTGCCTCCCTGGAGGATGAGCATCGGCTTGTTCAGAGCCGCCGCGGTCGCGACCGGGTCGTAGTCGCGCAGATCCAGCCAGTACGAAGCCGGCAGGCCGAAGGGCAGCGCCGCAGCCGGTGTCGAGGGCGAGAGTGCGGGGCTGTCGACCATCGCGGCCTGTTCGATGATCCCCTCCACCGCGGCCTCCGGGACGGCACCGGGACTCACCGAGGCGAGGTAGCGCACAACACGCACAGCTGAGCGGTGCATCGGCTGCGTGTCACCCGCCATGATCACCAGCCCTGCCACGGACTCCTCAGCGACGGCCACGCGCGGAGCGACCTTTCCGCCCATGCTGTGGCCCACGACGAAGACCCGTGCAGGGTCCACTTCGGGCAGTCCCCGGAGCAGGCGTACGGCAGCCACCGCGGACGGAACGTACTCGCCGGTCATCGTGAAGCCGGGCGCGGTCACCATTTCTCGATGCGCGTACGTCACCTTGTCGAACCGGAGTACGGCCACACCACGACTGGCCAAACCCCAGGCGAGATCCTTGAGCGGCTTGTTGGGCCCGCTCGTCTCGTCGCGGTCGAACGGTCCCCCTCCACTGAGCAGCACGACACCGGGCCATGGTCCCTCACCGCGCGGCAGGCTCAGCGTGCCCGGCACCGCATGGGCGTCGTCGGCAACGGTGACGTCCTGCTCGGAGAAGCGTTCGGGGTCGGCGTAAGGCGGCGGTTCCCACGGGGCCGCCGTCGCGGGCGCGAGCTGCAGCCCATGCAGGGTGCCGGCCTCATCGACCACCGCGACCAGGGTGATTCCACCCTGCTGGCATCCGACCGGAACGCTCACCCGCACCAGCCCCGGACCAGCCGCCTCACTCACCGGCTGCCCGACGACGGACACCCCGCCCCGCTTGCCGATCTCGCCGAGCCAAGCAGTCTGCATCATGTCCGCGGACACGGCCGCCCGCAGCGGCGGAGCGAACAGCTCCTCGATCTCCCCGAAGCGCCCCTCTCCCGCCAGCTCCACGACCGAGACAGCGACCGCACCGGGCTCACGTGCTACTCCCATGCCCCCTCACCTTTCTCATCGATGAGAAAGGTAGCAGATATGAGATCATAAGCCCATGGACCCATTGGAGCTCCTGGCCCATCCGGTACGGCTGCGCGTCGTTCACGCGATGCGCGGCGGCCGCATGCTGACCACCTCTCAGTTGTGCGCGCGGATCCCCGACGTCTCCAAGGCCACGCTCTACCGGCACATCGATCTGCTGGCGACCGAGGGCGTCCTGGAGGTGGCCGAGGAGCGGAGAGTGCGGGGAGCGGTGGAGCGCCGCTACCGCCTACGCCAGGACCTGGCGGTCATCGACCCTGCCATGATCGAATCGCTGTCGCCCGACGACCATCGGCGCGGTTTCGCCACGGCCATGGCCATCCTGCTCGCCGAGTTCAACGCCTATCTCGACCGAGATGAGGCCGACCCGGTGGCGGACCTCGTCGGCTACCGGCAGCACGCCATCTGGCTCAGCCACGACGAACTGCACGACCTGATCAGCGAGCTACGCGCCGCCATCGCGCCCCGGCTCGCCAACCCATCAGCCCCCGACCGCACGCAATACCTGCTCAGCCCGATCCTGTTCCCGATCGAGGCACCATCCCCACCCCTCAGGAACGACATGGAAGCGGAAACCGACACCAATTAACGAACCTCTCGCCAGGTGTCGGCTTCGTGCTGCGCGTTCGCGTGGCAGCGCTCCTGCGCCGGGATGGACTGCCGTGGGGCAGAGGGAAGGTCCTCCGGGCCGGGGAAATCGTCCGGAGGTGGCGGGATTTCGGCAGGGTCCGGTTCTGGGGCGGGTGGGGGTTCCAGGGCTGCGGAGTCGGGGGCCTTGCGGTAGGAGGCCGTCTGTCTGCGCAGGCGCCAGCCCTTCGGGATGCGTTCGACGTAGCCCGCGGCCGCCAGGCCGCCCAGTGCGCTCAGCGTCGCGTCCAGGCTCATGCCGGCTGCCACCGCGATCGACGCCGGGCCCGCGCCGCCTCTGGACGGAACCGCGTCCAGGACTCTCTTGGTCGGCTCGCTGAGCCTGTCCCTGGGGACGGCTGGGGCGCGGATCTGCGGGGCCAGGTCGTCGCCCAGCACGCCCACGAGGTCGATCATGTCTTCTGGCGAGGTTATGCAGACGGCCTTGCGTTCGCGGAGGAGCCTGTGGCATCCGGCTGACATCGCGGACGTGATGGGGCCCGGGACCGCTCCCAGGTGTCTGTTGAGGGACAGGGCGTGGGTGGCCGTGTTGAGGGCGCCGCTGCGGACCGCGGCTTCCACCACCACCGTTCCTCGTGACAGGGCGGCAATCAACCGGTTGCGGATGAGGAAGCGGGCCCTGGTCGGGTGTACGCCGGGCGGGCACTCGCTGATGAGCACTCCCTTCTCCTTGACCTTGGCGAACAGGGACTCGTGCGCGCTCGGATAGCAGACGTCGACTCCGCAGGCCAGGACGACGACCGTCGGCGCGCCGGCGGCCAGTGCGCCCTTGTGGGCTGCCCCGTCCACGCCGAACGCGCCGCCCGACACGACGGTCCATCCTGATTCGCTGAGACCGATGCCGAACTCCGCCGCTATGTGCAAGCCGTACGAGGTGGCGGCTCGGGCTCCGACCACCGCCACGGATTTGAGGCAGGAGAAGCGGAGGTCCGCGTTGCCGTGCACCCAGAGGCCGAGCGGACGGCCGCGGCCCAGCTGGTCGAGCTGGGTCGGCCATTCCGGGCTGCCGGGGATGATCAGTCTGGCGCCGGATCTCTGGCCGGCTTCGATGTCGGCCGCGGGGTTGGCGGCTGCCAGGCGGGTGAACCAGGCGTTCAGGCGGGATGTGAGGTTGGGCGGGCGCTCTTGCTGGGCTTGTCCGGCCACGAACTCCGGGGGCAGGGTGCGGGCGCGGATGGCCTCCACCGCCTGTGGGGCGCCGTACTCGGCCACGAGGCTGCCCATCGTGACGTCTCCGACGTCGGCGGCTCGCATGAGAGCGGCTCTCGCCTCCATTTCCCGCCGGGCTTCGGCTCGAGGGCCGGTCTCCGGTCGCCCAGAGCCCGCCATCCCCGTTTGCGGGGGACGCTGATCAGCCTGACCGCTCATGGACGCCTCTCGGGCCTCGGGTCCCGCTCTGCTCACGGGACCCGCCGGGTGCGCGGTCGCAAGTGGCGAGGCGCGGGGCATGTGGGTTCGCGAGGCTTCGTCGGAGCAGGTCATCGCAACGATGGGGGATCTGCCGGCTCCTGCGGCTGCGGAAGGCGGGGTGGTCATGAAGGTCCTCCCGGAGTGTGGGGTGATGGCGGCTCGTGCCGAGAAGGGTGATCAGGGACGCGTGACAACGGGGTGTTCAAGGAGGCTCAGCCGGGACCCGGTGGCCGAGGAGTCCTCCCGGGGACGGGTGGCCGAGAAGGCTTTCCGGGGACGGGTGGGTGGCTGGGCTGGGTCATGTCACGCCGAGCCAGAAGCTGAGGGCCGCGTTCGTCTCGTCTTGTCCTGGGGTGTCCTTGTCGGCCAGGTCGGCGAGGGTCCAGGCAACTCGTACGACGCGGTCGAGGCCGCGGGCCGTGAGGGTGCCCGCGTCCAGGCAGGCCGTCATGGGGCGCATGGCCTCGTCGGAAGGGCGGTAGTCGGCGTGGAGGACGGAGGAGGGGATCTCGGCGTTGGAGCGCCACTGCGTGCCCGCCAGGCGCTTGGCGGCTCGTTCGCGGGCCGCCAGGACACGTTCGGCCACCGTCTCGCTCGATTCCACGAACTGGCGGTCGGCCAGGAGCTCGCGGCGCGACGAGCGGGTGATGGTGACCTTCATGTCGATGCGGTCGAGGAGCGGGCCGGACAGGCGGCCCAGGTAGCGGCGTCTGATCGTGGGGGAGCATCTGCAGGTCTCCGTCTGGTCCTCCGCTTGGGCGCAGGGGCACGGGTTGGCCGCCAGGACGAGCATGAACCTGGCCGGGAACGTGACCGAGCCCGCCGACCTCGACACCGTCACGCGGCCGGACTCCAGGGGCTGCCTCAGCGCGTCCAGGACATGCCGCGGGAACTCCGGGGCCTCGTCCATGAACAGGACACCCCGGTGGGCCAGTGAGACGGCTCCGGGGCGGACGACCGTACTGCCGCCACCGATGATCGCGGCGGCGGTCGCCGTGTGATGCGGGCCGACGAACGGAGGGCGGCTCATCATCGGCGCGTTGGGCGGCAGGACGCCCGCGACCGAGTGGATGGCGGTGACCTCCAGGGCGTGGTCGAGCTCCAGGTCCGGCAGGAGGGTGGGGAGGCGTTCGGCCAGCATGGTCTTGCCTGTGCCGGGCGGGCCGAGCATCCACAGGTTGTGGCCGCCGGCCGCGCACACTGCGAGGGCTCGGCGGGCGGCCGGCTGGCCGACGACGTCCGCCAGGTCGACGTCGGGGGCGCCGGTGGTCTTGGGCGGCTCGGCGTACTCCTCGAACTCGGGCTTGGGCGGATCGTCACCCTTGCGAAGCCACTCCACGAGCTGGCGCAGGTCCGCCACCGGGATCACCTTCACGTCGGGCACGAGGACGGCCTCCGCGGAGTTCGCGGAGGGGACCACGACCGTGACGTCACCGTGCTTGGCCGCACCCAGGACGGAGGGAAGCACGCCGCGTACGGCTCTGATGCGGCCGTCGAGGCCGAGCTCTCCCAGGAAGAACGGCTCCGCGATACGCTCGGCCGGGACCACGCCCGCCGCGCCCAGGATGGCCACGGCTATCGCCAGATCGAACTGGGAGCCACGCTTCGGCAGGCTGGCCGGGAAGAGACTGACGATGATGCGGGCGTCGGGCCAGGGGTAGTTGCTGTTGACCATCGCCGATCTGACGCGGTCACGGGCCTCGCTGAGCGCTGTGTCGGGGAGGCCGATGAGGTGGATGCCGGCCAGGCCGTTTCCCACGTCGGCCTCGACCTCGACCGTGCGGCCCGCGACCCCCACCAGGGCCACGCTGCGCGTGCGGGCCACGGCCATCTAGATCGCCCCCCGTACGTGGCGGAGGGCGAAGTCTCCCGCGAAGCGCTCCAGGGCGATCACGTCCACGCGGACGGCCTCGAACGTGCGGGGCTGCGCGGACAGCCATTTGGCCGCGAGCATGCGTAGCCTGGCCAGCTTGGCGGGGCTGACCGACTCCAGTGCCGTGCCGTGGGATCTGCCCGAGCGGGTTTTGACCTCGACCACGACGAGGGTGGGGCCGTCCTCCGCGATGATGTCGATCTCGCCGTGGCGGCAGCGCCAGTTGCGTTCGACGACCTTCATGCCCGCGGCTTCCAGGTAGGTCACGGCTGCCTGTTCGCCGCGTTTGCCTAGCTCGAGCTTGCTTTCCTTGGCCATGTGCCACCTCCGTCGGGTCGATCCGGTGCGGGTTCCGGGATCACCTTCGCGGAGGTGGGATGACGGGGGCAGGGCCGAACGGGGTTCTGTGGATTAGGGGGTGTGGGGTGGCGGAGGGTTGTGGACAACCGGCTGGGCTGCCGCAGCCGCCTGAGGTCTAGCTGTGCTCTATGAGCTGTATGGGCTGGATGTGCTCAGTGAGCGTGCTCAGGTGTTTGGTGTGGTGAGGGTGCAGCGCAGCAACGGGGGTTGGGCGCGGCCCATACAAACACCGGGACCGGTGGACATCGCGGGAGAAGGGTACGGCCGCCGCCGACAAGCGTGGGCACGGTCGGCGCGCGCCGAGCGCGCGAGTAGGACAAGGGCAAGCGCTGGCACGGCCGGCGCGAGTGCAGTACGGATAAGCGCGGGCAAGGCTGGCGCCAGTGAAGAGCGGGAAAGCGCAAGCACGGCTGGCACGAGTGAAGCGCGGGTAAGCACAAGCACGACCGACGCGAGCGAAACGCGAATAAGCGCAGGCAAGGTCGGCACGAGTGAAGCGCGTGCAAGGCCGGCACGAGTGAAGCGCGTGCAAGGCCGGCACGGGCGTCGACGACGCGAGTGAGGCGCGCGCAGGCGTGGTCACGGCCGCGAGACGGCACAGCACCCGGCGCCCCGGGCACAGTCAGACGCTGGGCACGCCACAAGCCGCCCCTGACAGCGACAAACCGACGGACCCGGGGCAGGAGGCTCCACCCCCGCTCACTCCCGGCACACCCCCGAGCCCACCACCACGATCCCCTACCCGGAGAACCCTTCCTTGGGCATCTCCAGATCAGCCTTGGCCAGCTCCTCCACGTTCACATCCTTGAACGTGACCACCCGGACGTTCTTCACGAACCGCGCCGGCCGATACATGTCCCAAACCCATGCATCCTGCATCTTCACATCGAAGAAGACGTCGCCGTTCTCGGCGGTCCGGACGTCGAGATCGACCGAGTTGGTCAGATAGAACCGCCGCTCAGTCTCCACCACGTACGTGAACAAACCGACGACATCACGGTATTCGCGGTAAAGCTGCAGCTCCATCTCGGTTTCGTACTTTTCGAGATCCTCTGCGCTCATCGCGGTCCTCCTGTCGTACCGGTCCCCCGGTTCGCCTGCTCAGGCAACCCCGGCCCCCATTTCATTTTCACCCATCTCCCTCGCCACCGTGACGAAGGAGTAACGGTGATCAGGACACGGGCCGTGTGTTTCCAGCGCCAGCCGGTGTCCTGGTGTGACATACCCCTTGTGCTCGGCGAAGCCGTACTGCGGGTAGCGCTCGTCGAGCGCGACCATCAACCGGTCCCTGGTCACCTTGGCCACGATCGACGCGGCCGCCACGCACGCGGCCACCTGGTCCCCCTTCCACACGGCCAGCGACGGCGCCGGGAGCCCCGGGACCGGGAAGCCGTCCGTCAGGATGTACTCCGGGTCACAGGGCAACTGCGCGACAGCTCGCCGCATTCCCGAGACGTTGCACTTGTGCAGACCTTTGGCATCGATCTCCCCCGGCGGGATGATCACTATGCCCACGTGCGAGAGACGCATGATCTGGTCGTGGAGGCGCTCGCGCACCTGCGGGGTCAGCAGTTTCGAGTCGCCCAGGCCGTCGATCTGCTTGCGCAGGATGACGGCCGCGACCACGAGGGGGCCGGCGCAGGCGCCGCGACCGGCCTCGTCGACGCCCGCAATGGGGGTGAGGCCGCGGCGGGCCAGCGCCCGCTCATAGGCGTAGAGTCCGGAATCGCGCCGGACGACGCTCGGTCGAGGGCGGAACGCAACTGTCATGACACAGGCAGCGTACGCCCCATTCGCCGCATACCGCGACTGGAAGGCGGCTCTACTTGACCTTGTCGAAAATGTCGGGACGGGAGAAGAGATAACCCCGCGACAGCGGCCAGTAGCGCAGCACGGCCTTGCCGACCACCGCGTCTTCCGAGATGAAACCGCCTCCGGGCTCCCCCATGTGGGCCCGGGAGTCGGCCGAGGCGCTGCGGTGGTCGCCCATCAGCCAGAGCTTCCCGGCGGGCACGGTGACGTCGAACTCATCGCCAGAAGCGAAATCGTCCGGGTAGAGGTAGGACTTCTCGTCCAGCGGCGTACCGTTGACCGTGATGCGCTTCTGCTTGTCGCAGCACACCACCTTGTCGCCGCCGATGCCGATGACCCGCTTGATCGTGTCCTCGCCGTTCCAGCCCTTGAAGACCACGATGTCGCCGCGCTCGGGCTTGCCCGCCAGCTTGTTGACGAAGACCCGGTCGTTGACCAGCAGCGTGTTCTCCATCGACACCGACGGGATGTAGAACGACCCGACCACGAACGCCTGAAGCAGCAGCGCGATGCCGACGCCCATGACGAGCAGCAGCACGGTCTCGCGGAAACCGCCCTTCTTCTTCTGTTTCCCCACGCCCTCCGCCTTTTCGGTGTCGGCCATCAGCGCCTCCTCCGCAGGCGGCGACGGACCAGCACCAAGGGTACGGCCATGCCGAACCCGGCGACCAGCGGCACCGATCCGCCCAGCGCCTGCAAGGCGGGCTGGGCGAACGTGTCAGGGATGTCGATCGTGTCGAACCGGTTGAACGGCCAGACGATCACGAAGGCCCGCCCGATGACCTGGCCTTCGGGGATGGAGCCGCCGCCCGGGTCACCGGTGTGCGAGCGGGAGTCGAGCGAGACCGAGCGGTGGTCGCCCATCACCCACAGCCGCCCCGGCGGCACCGTGACGTCGAAGAACTCGTCGGAGGGCACGTCACCCGGGTAGAGATAGCTCTCCTCGTCGATGGGCGTGCCGTTGACCGTGATGCGTCCCTTGGAGTCGCAACACTTGACGTGGTCGCCGCCCACGCCGATGACCCGCTTGATGTAGTCCTTCTCGCCGGGGATGATGCCGAAGGCCGTGCCGACCCACCGGAAGAAGCCCTCGACCGGGTTGGACGGCTCCTCCAGCTGGAACTCGCCGTCCCAGGAGTCGACGCCCGAGAAGACCACCACGTCACCGCGCTCGATGTCACGAGTGTGGTAGACGAGCTTGTTGACCAGGACCCTGTCGTTCGTCAGCAGGGTGTTCTCCATCGATTCCGACGGAATGTAGAAGGCCTGGACCACAAACGTCTTGATGATCAGGGCCAGCGCCAGGGCTACGACGATGAGTACGGGGAGTTCTTTCCAGAACGACCCCTTCTTCTCCTGTTTTTCGCCCTTGGCAGGCTTCTGAGTCTCTTCGGCGACCACGTCCACCTCGTCCTCGACAGGGCGGCGCGCCGCGCCGTGCTCCTGGCTTTCGCTAGTCATCGCTGACGAGCCTAGATGATGCTTCGGCCCGACAAGCCTCGACCGACGTTACACCGTGCACGAGTCGCTCCACATAAAGGAAACGGCCCTGTAAAGCCGAATGGCCCGCGCGAGGCGCGGGCCATCGAAAAAGACCACCTGGTTACTTGGCGGTGGCCGTCTCGCGCTTCTCGCGGATGCGGGCGGCCTTGCCGCGCAGGTCGCGCATGTAGTAGAGCTTGGCGCGACGCACGTCACCGCGGGTCACGAGCACGATCTTCTCGATGACCGGGCTGTGCACCGGGAAGGTACGCTCGACGCCGACACCGTAGCTGACCTTGCGGACCGTGAAGGTCTCGCGGGCACCGCTGCCCTGGCGGCGCAGCACGAAGCCCTTGAAGACCTGGATGCGGGAGCGGTTTCCTTCGACGACTCGGACGTGAACCTCGAGCGTGTCACCGGGGCGGAACGCCGGCACGTCGCCGCGCAGGGTCGCCTTCTCGAGCTCCTGGATCTTCGTGTGCATGAGAGCTGTCCTCAAGTCCTCGCGAGCACGCGGAGGTCCACCCGGCCTGAGCTCGCGGCGGACACGCTTGCTGGTTTGATGTGCCCGGGACCGTTTCCCGGGCATGACGGACCAACCGATAGACGGTTGGCAGCGATTCAGTTTGCCACATCTTCCGGCTGGAGGCGAAACGAGAGCTCTTCGAGCAGCTTCCTGTCGTGCTTGTCGAGCGTTTCCGGGTCGAGCGCCGCCGCCAGCTCGGGCCGGTTCCGTACGGTGCGCCGGATCGCCTCGTCGCGCCGCCAGCGGGCGACATTTCCGTGATGTCCGGACAGCAGCACGGCAGGCACCTCGTGCCCGCGCCACACGGGCGGCTTGGTGTAGACGGGCCCCTCGACCAGGTTCCGCATCGACCCGGGCGCGAACGAGTCGTCCACGGCCGACTGGGCGTTGCCCAGCACGCCGGGCAGCAGCCTGCCGACGGCCTCCACCATGACCAGCACCGCCACCTCGCCGCCTGCCAGCACGTAGTCGCCGATGCTGACCTCGTCCACGCGCATCCGCGAGGAGTACTCCGCCATGACCCTGGAGTCGATGCCCTCGTAGCGGCCGCACGCGAACAGCAGCCACGGCTCCTGCGCCAGCTCCTGCGCCAGCTCCTGGTCGAACGGCCGCCCGCTCGGGGTCGGCACGATCATCCGCGGCGAGCCCCCCGCGGCGACGGCGTCGATGGCCTCGCCCCACACCTCGGGCTTCATGACCATGCCAGGCCCCCCGCCGTAGGGGGTGTCGTCCACGGTCTTGTGCACGTCGTGGGCCCAGTCGCGCAGCTGGTGCAGCCGTACGTCGAGCGTGCCCCGCTCACGAGCCTTGCCGATCAGCGAGACGTCGAGCGGCGCGAAGTACTCGGGGAAGATCGAGATGATGTCGAGCCGCATCACAGCAGCCCTTCCGGAGGATCGACGACCAGCCGGCCCGCCTCCAGGTCGACCTCGGGCACCAGCTCCCTGACGAACGGGATGAGCGCGTCCTCCTGGCCCTTCCGCCGCACCACGAGCAGGTCCTGGCCGTGGTGGAGCACGTCCTCCACCTCCCCGACCGGCTCGCCCGCGACGGTCTGCACGCTCAGCCCGATGAGCTGGTGGTCGTGGAACTCGTCGGGGTCGTCGGAGGGCGTCACCTCGGAGGAGTCGATGACCAGCATGGTGCCGCGCAGCTCCTCGGCGGCGTCGCGGTCGGCGACCCCCTCGAACGTCAGCAGCAGCACACCCTTGTGCCACCGGCGCCCGGTGACCACGAGCGGCCCCCGGTCGGCGGGATCGGTCGCGATCGGTTTGCCGGCGACGAAGCGCAGCTCGGGATCGTCGGTGCGCACCTCCACGGTCACGTCACCGCGTACCCCGTGCGGGCGGCCTATCCGGCCGACGACCAGCTGCACGTGAACCTGCCTTCTCTCTCAACGCGGAGCGCCCCCATCGGAACGAGACCGATGAGGGCGCACAAACCTGACGCTAACGGACTGCTTCGTGCAGATCGAGCAGATCGACCCGCACGTACTTCCCGTCGGCCAGGGCGTTCACGACCGTGCGCAGCGCCTTGGCGGTGCGCCCGCCGCGTCCGATGACCTTGCCCAGGTCCTCGGGGTGCACCCGGACCTCCAGGACGCGCCCGCTGCGAATGCGGCGTGCGCGGACCCGGACATCGTCGGGATGTTCGACGATGCCCTTAACGAGGTGCTCGAGAGCCTCCTCGAGCACGTCAGGCCTCGCCCTCGGACGGGGTCTCGGCGGCGGCCTCGGCCTCGTCCTTCTTCTTGCTCTTCCGCGGCGTGGTGGCGGTCGTGCCGGTGTCGCCACCGGACAGCGCCTCCTTGGCCGCGGCCTCGTAGACGGCGTGGCGGTCGGGCGCGGGCTCGGCCACCAGCAGCGGCGCCGGAGCGGGCTCGCCCTTGAACTTCTGCCAGTCACCGGTGAGCTTGAGCAGCTTGAGCACCGGCTCGGTCGGCTGCGCGCCGACACCCAGCCAGTAAGCCGCACGCTCGGCGTTGACCTCGATGCGCGAAGGGTTCTCCTTCGGGTGGTACAGGCCGATCTCCTCGATCGCCCGGCCGTCACGCTTGGTGCGGCTGTCGGCGATGACGATACGGTACTGAGCGTTGCGGATCATGCCGAGCCGCTTGAGCTTGATCTTGACTGCCACGGGTGTGGTCTCTCCTGCATTCGAGCGTGGGTGAACGGCACCTCGCCGAGTGGGGCACGACGGGATGACGCTCCAGGGACAGGCGTGTCCGGCGGGAGGTGAGAGGGCACCCGCATGGCCACGGTGTTCCAACATGTCATTGTGCCAGATCGACGGCACTGCCTACGACCTGTCACGACAGCGCACCGCAAAGGTCCGGCAAGGGGTGGATACCCCCACCCCGCCGCCGACGTCCTACTTCTGCCCGGGCAAGCGCAGCTTGGACGGGTCGAAGCCGGGCGGAAGCTCCATCCCCGGCGGCAGCTTCCCGCCGAGGTTGCCCAGCACCCCGCCCTGCTGGGGCGCGTCGGCGGCCGGCTCGGCGGCCGACGGCTTGCCCAGCGCGGCCTTGCGCGGGTCGCCGCTGACGCGCCGCCCCTTCTTGGCCTTCTTCTGCGCCTTGCCGGCCTTGCCCTTCCCGCCGGGCATGCCGGGAATGCCCATGCCGCCTGCCATCCGCTTCATCATCTTCTGGGCGTCGAAGAAGCGGGTGACGAGGCTGCTCACCGCGCTCACCGTCACGCCGGAACCGGCGGCGATGCGGGCGCGGCGCGAGCCGTTGATGATCTTGGGGTCCTGCCGCTCGGCCGGGGTCATCGAGCGGATGATGGCCGCGATGCGGTCGAGGTCGCGGTCGTCGATGGAGTTGATCTGGTCGCGCATCTGCCCCATGCCGGGCATCATGCCGAGCAGGTTCTTGATGGGGCCCATCTTCTGGACCATCATCATCTGCTCGAGGAAGTCCTCGAGCGTGAAGTTCTCGCCCGAGGTGAGCTTGCCGGCCATCTTGGCGGCCTGCTCCTCGTCGAACGTCTTCTGGGCCTGCTCGATCAGGGTGAGGATGTCACCCATGTCGAGGATGCGCGAGGCCATCCGGTCGGGGTGGAAGGCGTCGAAGTCCTCGAGCTTCTCGCCCGTGGACGCGAACATGATCGGCCGGCCCGTGATGTGCCGCACCGAGAGCGCCGCACCACCGCGGGCGTCACCGTCGAGCTTGGTCAGCACCACGCCGTCGAAGCCGACGCCCTCCATGAACGCCTGCGCCGTCGTGACGGCGTCCTGGCCGATCATGGCGTCGACCACGAACAGGGTCTCGTCGGGCGTGACCGCGTCGCGGATGTCGGCGGCCTGCTGCATCATCTCCTGGTCGATGCCCAGGCGGCCGGCGGTGTCGATGATGACGATGTCGTGGTTGAGGCGCCTGGCCTCGTCGATCGACCTGCGGGCGACCTCGACCGGGTCGCCCACGCCGCTGCCCGGCTCGGGCGCGAAGACGGCGACCTGGGCGCGCTCGCCCACGACCTGGAGCTGCTGGACGGCGTTGGGCCGCTGCAGGTCGGCGGCGACGAGCATGGGCGCGTGCCCCTGCTCCCGCAGCCACCTGGCCAGCTTGCCCGCCAGCGTCGTCTTGCCCGCGCCCTGGAGGCCCGCCAGCATGATGACGGTCGGCGGCGTCTTGGCGAAGCGGAGCCTGCGGGTCTCGCCGCCGAGGATCCCGATCAGCTCGTCATTGACGATCTTGACGACCTGCTGCGCCGGGTTCAGCGCCTGGGAGACCTCGGAACCGCGGGCGCGCTCCTTGACCTGGGCGACGAACGCCTTGACCACCGGCAGCGCGACATCGGCCTCGAGCAGGGCGATGCGGATCTCGCGGGTGGTGGCGTCGATGTCGGCATCGGACAGCCGCCCCTTGGATCGGAGGGAGGAGAAGACCGATGTCAGCCGGTCGGATAGCGTCTCGAACACGTGGTTGGCCAGTCCTCGAAGCGAATGTACGTCTAAGACTCCAGCCTATCCGCTCCGCTAGCCGCTCCAGCCTGGCACGGCCATCCTGACCGTCAGCGCGTGCTCGACGAGCTGGATCAGGACGTTCTTCACCGAGTCCTTCTTGCGGGCGTCCAGCCGGACCATCGGGATGTGCGGCGACAGGGTGAGGGCGTCGCGCACCTCGGTGTCGCTGTGCGGGTAGGAGCCGTCCCAGCCGTTGATGCCCACCACGAACGGCAGCTGCGCCTCCTCGAAGTAGTCGATGGCCGGGAAGCTGTCGGCCAGGCGGCGGGTGTCGACGAGGACGACCGCGCCGATGGCGCCCCGTACGAGGTCGTCCCACATGAACCAGAACCGGTGCTGCCCGGGCGTGCCGAACAGGTACAGGATCAGGTCACGGTCCAGGGACACGCGGCCGAAGTCCATGGCGACGGTCGTGGTCGACTTCAGCGGTGTCATGCCGAGGTCGTCGATCCCGGCGGAGGCGTCGGTCATGACGGCCTCCGTCGTCAACGGCATGATCTCCGACACCGCTCCCACGAACGTCGTCTTGCCCACCCCGAACCCACCGGCGACGACGATCTTCGTCGACGTGAGGCCGGGGCTAGAGCCTGCGTAGTCCACTGAGCACCCTTTCCAGCAGGTTGACGTCCGGTCTACCTGCCTCGAGCTGCGGCTGATGCACCCGAACCAGGCCTTCCGCCGCCATGTCCGCGATCAGAACACGCACCACGCCGAGCGGGATCCGCAGCAGCGCCGAAACCTCGGCCACCGACCTGACCTGCAGGCAGAGCTGGCTGATCGCCTTGTACTCGGGCGTGATGTGGGAGAACTCCCGGTGCTCGGCGGTCGCCGAGGACACCAGGGCCTCCATCGCCAGCTTGACCTTGGGCGCGGTCCGCCCGCCTGTCACGGCGTACGGCCGTACAGGGGAGGCGGGGTCAGAGCTGACGGGCGGGGGCGGGGGCTCCCAACCGCCGCTGTTCCACGAATTCGTCACCTACATCACCTGGTCTGGCTGGCGCGCAGCTCGGCGCGCACAGCCGGAGTCAGCACCTGACCGGCGCGATCGACCATCAGCGTCATCTGATACGCCACCAGACCCATGTCACAGTCCGGCGCCGCCAGCACCGCCAGACACGAACCATCACTGATCGACATGATCAGCATCAAGCCGCGCTGCATCTCCACGATCGTCTGATTGACCGCGCCGCCCTCGAAGACCCTGGCCGCACCCTGCGTCAGCGAGACCAGACCCGACGCGATGGCCGCCAGCTGGTCGGCCCGATCGGCGGGGAAACCCGCCGAAGCCGCCAGCGGCAATCCGTCGGACGAGACGACCACCGCGTGCGCGACTCCTGGAACGGTACTGACGAAGTCGGTGATTAACCAGTCCACCCCACGTGCCGCGTGGCTCAGGTCGTTCATGCGCTCTCCTTCGTCGATCGCATGAACGACAGTCGGCTGTGTGTGACTGGCCGCTCGCTGCGCTCGCTCATGCGCCCTCATCCCTACTGTCACTCCTGGGGCCGGACCCGTACGTCCTGCCCTCGCTGATGTCGTCGCGCGCGGCCCTGAAGCCTTGCTGGAAGCTCGACAGCCGGCTGCGTACGCGCTCGGGCGAGACCGCCGGCATGGGTGCGACGCCCTTGGGCGCCGATACGGTGTCCGCCGAGCCGGGCACCAGGTTGGCCTTGGGCACCCGTTTGGGCAGGCCCGCCGCCGTCGCGCCGTCGCGCACCGGCTCGCGTACGGCCTCCGCCCTGCTCCAGCCCGCGTCGGCGTTGGCCGAGCCCCACGTGGCGTTGGCCTCGGCCGCGTTGTGGTCGAACCAGGCCGACTCCACCGAGGCGAAGATCGGCAGGTACTCGTCCCCCGCCGAGGCCGGCTTGACGGCGGGCATGGGGCCGGTCGCGGCCGACTCGGTCTCGGGGAAGCTGTTGAAGCTGCCCTTGGCGGGCAGCGGCTGCTCGGGGCCGCGCGTCCACGGGCGGGTCTCGTCGGGCAGCACGCCGCGCTGGGGCAGGCCGCTCTCCCGCTGCGGCAACCCGCTGTCGCCGGTCATGGGGCCGCGCGAGCTGACCCAGACGTCGTTGGAGGAGTCGGACGACATCCAGCCGCCGGCTTCGGCGGGGAAGGCCGGGCCCGACGCCCAGGAGCCGCTGCCGCCCTGCGGGACGGGCTCCGACGGGTACGACGGATACGACGGGTGTCCCGGGCCGAGCTGGAACGACGAGGCGGGCCAGGGGCTGGCGGCCGCCGGCTGCGGCGTGTGGAAGGCCTCCCTGGAGGCGCCGCCCGCGGCGGCGGGGGTGCCGACCGGGGCGGCCTGCGCGCCGAGCAGCGACTCGGGGATGAGCACCATGGCGGTCAGGCCGCCGGAGCCGTGCGGGCGGAGCTGGACGCGGATGCCGTGCCGGTGCGCCAGCCTGGCGACCACGAACAGGCCCATGCGGCGCGAGACGGACACGTCCACGGTGGGCGCGTCGGTCAGCCGCTCGTTGGCCTGGGCCAGCTCCTCCGCGGTCATGCCGATGCCGGAGTCGCTGATGGAGAGCATGATGCCGCCGCCGTCGATCCGGCTGCCGGAGACGGGGACGCGGGTCTCGCGGGGCGAGAACGACAGGGCGTTCTCGATCAGCTCGGCGAGCAGGTGGATGACGTCGTTGACGGCCTGGCCGGCGATGGAGACGCCTTCCGGCACCTCCAGCACGACCCGCTCGTAGTTCTCGACCTCCGACAGCGAGGCACGGGCCACGTCGACCAGCTTGACCGGCTGGCTCCAGCGGCGCGGTGGCTCCTGGCCGGCCAGGACCAGCAGGTTCTCGCTGTTACGGCGCATGCGGGTGGCCAGGTGGTCCAGCTTGAACAGGTTCCCCAGCCGCTGCTCGTCCTGCTCACCCTGCTCCAGGCCGTCGATCAGCGTGATCTGCCGCTCCACCAGCGTCTGACTGCGCCGCGACAGGTTCACGAACATCGCGTTGACGTTGGAACGCAGCCTCGACTCCTCGCCCGCCAGGCGGACCGCCTCGCGGTGCACCTCGTCGAAGGCCCGGGCGACTTCGCCGATCTCGTCCCTGGAGTTGATCTCGATGGGCGGGACCCGTAGCTGGTCGGGGTCGACGTCGGTGTTGCGGAGCTGGCGGACCAGGTCGGGCAGCGTGTGCCCGGCGATCTTCAGGGCGTCGCCGCGCAGGCGGCGCAGCGGGCGTACCAGCGAGCCGGCCATGAGGGCGGTGATCGCGAGGACCAGGACCAGCAGCGCGATCACGATGCCGATGTTGATCGCGGCGAGCTGCCTGTCGCCGCTGGCGACGTCGGCGCTTCGGGTTGCCACCTGCTCCGACAGCGACTTCTGCACCTGGTGGTGCCGGTCGACGGTCTCGGAGATGGCGTCGAACCAGCTGTCGGTGTCGTTGACGGTCTTGTTGTCGAGCCGGCGCAGGGACTGGCCGTTGTTGTTCAGTAGCACGGCGCGGCTGATGTAGAGCTCGGCGAGGCCGATCTTCCGGCTGGCGACCGTGTTGTCGAAGTTCTGGCGCTGCGTGGCCGTGGCGACCGTGTTGAACGCTGTCCGCTCGCTCTCGCGGCGGGAGCGGGCGTCGAGGAAGGCGTTGAACTCCGGCTCCTCGAACTCGCCCCTGACCAGCGCGATCGTCAGCAGCGCGCGCTGCTTGGAGGCCTGCTCCTGCGCGCGGGCGATGGCGCGCAGCGCGGAGGCCGTCGCGATGAGCTGCTCGTCCGTGGAGCCCTGTCCGAGCTCGTCGTAGATCTGCAGCATGTCGGCGATGGTCTCGGAGTACTTCTCCACGGTCGGCAGCGGCGGGAGCTCCGAGCCGACGACCGTCTGGCGCAGCGAGGCGAGCTGGCTGAGCCGGACCTCGATCCGGTCGAGAGTCCTGCGGCCCAGGTCCGACAGCGACGGTTCGACGGTCTTGGCGAGATCCAGCGTGCGGGTGACGTTGGCGTCCACGATGCCCTGCTGGCTCTTCAGCTTCTCCTCGTCCCGCCTGCCCTCGGCGACGAAGCGGGCGGCCAGGTCACGCTCCATACCGAGATCGCGGGAGAGCTCGCCGATCTGGACGACCAGCCTTCCCGAGTCGCTGATGAGCTGGTACTGCTGGGCGCTGCTGATGGAGCTGGTGACGCGCAGCGCGCCCAGGATCACGGCCACGATCGTGGGGATGGCGATGAGAGCGATGAGGCGGGTACGCACGCGCCAGTTGCGCAGCGCGAACGAGCTGCCCGAGCGGGGCGGCTGCTGCGGCTGCGGCGGCGCCGCACCGCCCGCAGACTCTTCCGGAACGTCCGGAGCGCTACCACGACCGGAGCCGGTCGTTGTTGTCCTCACTGGTGGCAACCTCTCGCCATGGCCTGCTTTAGGGGGGTCTCAGCGGCTTCGTCACACGGACGAGTGATCGCAGGCAAGTTCGAGGCCCAATTTGAGCACAAACCTCATACTTAGGCCAACGTCTCGACGGTTTTCAACCGTTCCAACTCACACATTGTTCACGTGGCAAACCCCTGGACACGGAGCGCAACCAACGCTCCAATCCGGACATACAGTCACTAAACACCACTTACAGCGCTATTTACATCTATAGCGGCGCACAGACATATTTTGCCGATAAACGGCATAAATGTGGCATAGTGCTGCCGTTCGGATCTCCCCTCCGGTACGCTTCACGCCCGGCATCCCGTGCCGATCTCCAGAAGACTTCCCCCTGGTAGGAGAACCCCCCGATGACACGCAAACTGCGCTGTCACGCCATTGTTCTCGGCGTCACAGTCGCTCTCACCCTTGCCGGCTGCGGAGGCTCCGACACTCCGGAGACCTCCGCCAACAGCAACGGCTTGGAGAAAACCACCATCACGGTCGGGGCGCTCCCCATTCCGGACCCGGTATCCCTCTACATCGCCAACGCCAAGGGCTTCTTCAAGGAGGAGGGCCTGACCGTCACGCCGAAGATCATCACCGGTGGCGCCGCGGCCATTCCGGCGATCGAGAACGGCTCGCTCGACATCTCGCAGACCAACTACGTCTCGACGTTCCTGGCGGTCAGCCAGGGCAAGAAGATCAAGCTGGTCGCGGACATGTACCAGGCCGCCCCGAACACCTTCAACATCATGGTCCCGAAGGACTCGCCGATCAAAACGGTGGCGGACCTCAAGGGCAAGACCGTTCTGGTCAACAACCTCAGGAACATCGCCACGCTCTCGACGACCTCGCAGCTCAAGGTGGCCGGTCTCGCGGAGGGCGACGTCAAGTTCGTCGAGAAGCCGTTCCCCGAAATGGGCAACGCGATCCTGAGCGGCCAGGCCGACGCGGGCTGGATCACCGAGCCGTTCATCACGGCCAACCAGAGCCAGCACGGCTTCCGCAAGCTGGCCGACACGATGACGGGTCAGACCGCCGACCTGCCCATCGCCGGCTGGATGGCCACCGAGGAGTGGGCCGCGAAGTACCCGAAGACGCTGGCCGCCTTCCAGCGCGCGATCGCCAAGGCGCAGCAGCTCGCCTCCAGCGACCGCAAGGAGATCGAGGCCATGCTGCCGAAGTACACGAAGATCGACGCCAAGACGGCCTCGGTGATCACGCTGGGCTCGTTCCCCAGTGAGCTGAACGCCAACCGCCTGCAGAAGGTCGCCGACCTCATGCTCGAGTACGGCTACCTCAAGAGCCCGATCGACGTGAAGTCGGTCATCGCGGCTCCCTCGTCGAACGGATGACCGGTGCACGTCTGCTCCGCGGCGCCATCGGCGCCGCGGGGTTCCTCGTTGTGGGGGAGCTGGTCATCCGCTTCGGCGTGAGCGGCCAGCTGGACTTCCCCGCCCCCTCGACCATCCTGCTGGAAGCCGCGCGCCTGCCGGCCGACCCCGAGTTCATGGCCGGCGTCGGCACGACCCTCACGAACTGGGTGCTCGGCCTGCTCATCGCGACCGTCATCGCCGTACCGGTGGGCGTGCTGCTCGGCGCGCTGACCCCGCTGGAGCGGGCGATCCGGCCGCTGCTCGAGTTCATGCGGCCGATCCCCTCCGTGGCGATCATCCCGCTGGCGATCCTGCTGATCCCGGTGGACGAGCTGATGAAGATCTCGGTCATCGTGTACGCCTCTGTCTGGCCGATCCTCATCAACACCCTGTACGGCATGCACGACGTCGACCCGCTCGCCAAGGAGTCGCTGCGCAGCTTCGGCTTCGGCCCGCTGGCCGTGCTGGCCAGGGTGAGCCTGCCCAGCGCCGCCCCGTTCGTCGCGACGGGCATCAGGATCGCCGCCGGCATCGCGCTCGTCCTGGCCGTCAGCGCCGAGCTGCTGGCCGGCGGCTTCAACGGGATCGGCGTCTTCGTGACGGTCGCGGGCAGCGGCAACAGGACGGACCTCATGATGGCGGCCACGTTCTGGGCCGGCGTCATCGGGGTGCTCGCCAACGTGCTCCTGATGGCCGGCGAACGGCGCCTCTTCCACTGGCACCGGATGCGGACGGGAGCCACGCAATCATGAAGAACCTCCCCAGACTCCTGGTGATCCCCGCCGTGCTCGTCGTGTGGGAGCTGATCACCCGGGCGATCGGGGACCCCGACTTCCCGCCGCCCACGACGATCGTCGTCCGCATGTACGAGCTGTGGTTCTCCGGCCCCGTCGCCCGCGTGTTCCTCACCGACGACGCGATCGCCAACATCCTGCCGAGTCTCGGGCGCATGTTCGGCGGCTGGATCCTGGCGGCGCTGATCGGGATCCTGGCGGGCGTGCTGCTCGGGCGCTCCCGCGCGGCGACCGACTTCGTCAACCCGCTGATCGAGTTCGGCCGCGCGCTCCCGCCGCCGCTGCTGATCCCGGTGTTCCTCGTGGTCATGGCCGGCCTGTCGAGCGAGACCGTGAGCGGTGTCCTGATCACCCAGCTCTCGACGATCGTGTTCGGCGTGATCTGGCCGGTGCTGCTCAACTCCATCGACGGCGTCAGGGCCGTGGACCGCACCTACACCGAGACGGCGACGGTCTTCAACCTGTCCAAGCTGCAGTACCTGCGCGTGGTGCTGCTCCCCGCCGCCTCGCCGAAGATCTTCGCCGGGCTGCGGCTGAGCCTGTCCCTGGCCCTGATCATGATGGTGATCAGCGAGCTCCTCGGCGGCTCCGACGGCATCGGGTACCAGCTCCTGCAGGCCCAGCGCAGCTTCGACGGCGCGGGGGTGTGGGCGGCCATCGCGCTGCTCGGCATCCTCGGCTACGTCGTGAACAGCCTGTTCGTGCTGGCCGAACGGCGCGTGCTCGTCTGGCACCGGCAGGCCAACCGCAACCCGTGATCCCCTGGAAGGACACATGCCGCATTCCGATGACCTCTTATGGGGAGCCGTAGGAGACATCTCCCGCTTCGCGGCCCTGCTGACCATGGCGGAGCTGGGCCTGGCCGACCACCTCGCGCAGGGGCCGCTGGGCAGCGCCGAGCTGGCCCGGCGCTGCGGGGCGCACGCTCCCTCGCTGCGCAGGGTCCTGCGCGAGCTGGCGAGCATGGGCGTGGTCAGGGTGGCCGGGCCCGACGCGTACGACCTGACCGAGAAGGGCACGCCGCTGCGCTCCGACGTGCCCGACTCGGTCCGCTCGTCGATCCGCATGCTCGGCGAGGAGAGCTTCTGGTACGCCATGGGCATGCTGCCCGCCACCGTCCGCGACGGCGGCTCGGCCTTCATCAAGCGCTACGGGCCCCTGTACGACCACCTCGCCGCCCATCCGGACGTCAGCCGGATGTTCGACGACTACATGACCGCCAGGGCCATCCCCCTCACCGAGGGCCTGGCCAAGCGGTACGACTTCCCCGCCACCGCGACCGTGGTGGACGTGGCCGGCGGCAAGGGACACATCCTGGCCACGATCCTGCGCGCCAACCCGCAGACGCGCGGTGTCCTGCTCGATCTGGAGCACGTGACGGAGCACGCCAGGCAGACGCTGGCGGCCGAGGGCCTGGCCGACCGGGCGCAGGTGGTCGCCGGCGACATGTTCGCCGGGGTTCCTGCAGGCGGCGACGTCTATGTGCTGGCCAGCGTCCTGCACAACTGGGACGATGACGATGCGGTCAGGATTCTGCGCAACGTCCGCGAGGCAATGAACCACGAAGGGCGCGTCCTCATCCTCGAGGTGGTGCTCCCCGACAGCGAGGAGCCGCACCTCGGCAAGGACATTGACATGCGGATGCTGGCGATCTTCAATGGCGGCACCGAGCGCAGCCGCGACGAGTACGCCGCCGTGCTCGACCAGGCGGGGCTGGTTCTCAGTGACGTCGTCGAACTCGGGTCCGGCGCCAACCTCATCGAGGCCAGGCGCCGCCGCTGACCCCTTCCCAGCCTCCGCCGGACCACCGGACTCAGAAAGGCAGTGGCGATGCAACTGACCAGGATCGTAGTCGCGGGCATGGCAGTGGCGCTGGCGCTCAGCGCGTGCGGAGGCGGAGGAGGAGAGGGACAGGCCGGCACGACCGGCGCCGCGTCATCCGGAGGGCTGGAGAAGACCCAGCTCCTGGTGGGCGTGGTGCCGGTGCCGTCCTCGGCGTCCCTGTTCATCGCCGAGAAACGGGGCTTCTTCAAGGAAGAGGGCCTGACGGTCAAGACCGAGATCATCCAGGCGCCGACGGCGGTCATGCCGAAGATCGTTAACGGCAGCATGGACGCGTTCATGACCAGTTACGTGGTGCTCATGACCATCAACGACTCGGGCGCGGCCAAGCTGAAGCTGTTCCAGCACACCATGGGCGGCGCCCCGAACGTCTCCGGCGTGGTCGTGGCCAAGGGCTCGCCGGTCAAGACGGTCGCCGACCTGAAGGGCAAGACGGTCGGGGTCAACGTGCTGAAGGCGCTGGGGCAGACGGTGACCAACGCCCACCTGCAGGAGGCCGGGGTCAGGCCGGAGGAGGTCAAGTTCGTCCCCGTGCCGTTCGCCGACCAGCTCGGCGCGCTGTCCACGGGCAAGGTGGACGCGGCGTGGCTGGTGGAGCCGTTCCTGAGCGCGGCCAAGAAGGGCGGCGCCACCCAGATCGTCGACACCACGAGCGGCGTCACCGAGGGCGTGCCGATCGACGGCTGGGGTGTCACCGAGCAGTGGCTGACCAAGTACCCGAAGACGGCCGCGGCCTTCCACCGGGCGCTGGCCAAGGCCCAGGAGGTCGCCGGCGCCGATCGCAGGGCGATCGACGAGGTCGTGCCGACGTACACGCAGATCCCCGCGGACACCGCGGCGACGATGACGCTCGGGACGTTCACCATGGAGCCCGACAGGGCCAGCGTGCAGAAGCTCGCCGACCTCATGCACGGCTACGGCTACCTGAAGGCCAAGGTGGACGTGGGCCAGCTCTTCGCGTCGGTCGGCGGATGACCCCTCGGACCGGGCGCGGCGCGATCAGCGCCGGGCCCCGGCAAGGTGTGCTCGGCGCCGGACCCGGGCGCGGTGTGCTCGGCGCCGGACCCGGGCGCGGTGTGCTCCGCGCCGGAACTCGGCGCGGTGTGCTCGGCCTCGCCGGCGTGGTGGGGTTTCTCGCCGCCGCCGAGGTGGCCGGGCGGACCGGGCTGATCCCGGACTTCCTGCCGTACGTGTCGCACGTGCTCGCCACGGCGGCCACGCTGCCGATGGACGCGCAGTTCAGGACCGACGTGCTGGCCACGCTCGGCCCGTGCCTGCTCGGGCTGGTGATCGCGATCGCGGTCGCCGTGCCCGTCGGGCTGCTGTTCGGGACGGTGCCGTTCATGGAGCGCTCGGCGCGGCCGCTGGTGGAGTTCCTGCGGCCGATCCCGTCGGTGGCGCTGATCCCGCTGGCGGTGTTCCTGTTCCCCGAGGGGCACGACGCCAAGACCGCGCTGGTCGTCTACACCTGCTCGTGGCCGCTGCTCATCAACACGATGTACGGCCTGAGCGACGTCGATCCGCTGGCCAAGGAGACGCTGCGCAGCTTCGGCTTCGGCCCGCTGGCGGTGGCGCTGCGGGTGAGCCTGCCGAGCGCGGCGCCGTTCATCGCGACGGGGGTGCGGATCGCGGTGGCGGTCACCCTGATCGTGGCCGTGAGCGTGGAACTGCTGGCGCCCGGTGGCGGCGGGATCGGGGCGTTCCAGTCGCTGGCGGGCAGCGCCAACCGGCTGGACCGGGTGCTGGCGGCCACGGTGTGGGCCGGGGTGCTCGGGCTGGCGGCCAACCTGCTGTTCACGGCGGGTGAGCGGCGGCTGTTCCGGTGGCACCACACGCGGACGGGGGAGGGCACGTGAGCGTCGTGCGGCGGGTGGCGTGGTACTGGCTGCTGCCCGTGGCGGTGGCGGCCTGGGAGTTCGTGACGCGGGCCGTGCAGGCCACGTACTTCCCGCCGCCGTCGCAGATCGTGGCGCGGCTGCACGAGCTGTGGTTCTCCGGGCCGCTGTCGCGGGTGTTCCTCACCGACGAGGCGGTGGCGGACCTGCTGCCGAGCCTGTCCAGGCTGTTCACCGGGTGGTCGATCGCGTGCGCGGCGGGGGTGCTGTTCGGGGTCGTGCTCGGACGCTCGGCGTGGCTGTCGGGGCTGGTGGAGCCGCTGGTGCACTTCGGCCGCTCGGTCCCGCCCGCCGCGCTGCTGCCGGTGTTCCTGGTGCTGTTCAAGGTGGGCACGCCGATGCAGCTCGCCTCGATCGTGTACGGCGTCGTCTGGCCCGTGCTGATCAACAGCATGGACGGCGCCCGCCACGTCGACCGCCAGTACATCGAGACGGGCGCGGTCTACCGGCTGAGCTCCTGGCAGCGGCTCACCAGGATCATCCTGCCCGCCGCCGCCCCGAAGATCTTCGCGGGGCTGCGGCTGAGCGTGTCGCTGGCGCTGATCATGATGGTCATCTCCGAGCTGGTGGGCAGCAGCGAGGGGATCGGGCACCGCATGCTGGAGGCGCAGAGCCAGTTCGACATCCCGGCCATGTGGGCGGGGATCGTGCTGCTGGGGCTGCTCGGCATCGGGCTCAACGCGGCGTTCCTGGGCGTGGAGCGGGCGGTGCTGGGCTGGCACACGAGCGCGCGCACCGGCGACGCTTGATCGCGGGGTCAGCCGTACAACCGGGCGATGGCGGCAAGCTGCCTCGCCCGGAGCTCCGCCCGATCGGGCGCACCTTCCGCGGGCCGCTCGACGTCGTGCCTGGCGTACTCCTCGGCCCACAGCCCGGTCTTGACCCGGCTGAGCAGGTTGGCCATGCCGGGCCGCAGCCGGGCCCTGCGCAGCGCGGCGAGGTCCAGCTCGGCCGCGGCGACCAGCGTCTCCCCCGGCCCGGCCTGCGCGAGCACCCGCCCCTGGTGGTCGATCACCTCGGAGCCGCCGTTGGTGGAGTCGCCGGGGATCGCGATGCCGGTCAGGCCGCCGCTGTTGGCCGACACCACGTAGGCCAGGTTCTCCACCGCGCGGGCGCGGCGGGCGACGGCCTTGGGGGTGAGCGCCGGTGACGACGCCTCCGAGGTCGGGTTGCACAGCACCTCGGCGCCGCGCAACGCCAGCGCCCGGGCCAGCTCCGGCATGAGGATCTCCTCGGAGGCGACCACGGCGAGGTTGCCGAGCTCGGTGCGGGCCACCGGGAGCACGCCGTCGATGCCGTAGATCTCCAGGTAACGCTCCCACACGTCGTACGGGGTGGGCGAGAACAGCGAGTGCAGCCTGCGGTAGCGCAGCACGGCCTCGCCCGCCGGGGAGAGGATCACCGTGGCCTGGAAGAACAGGCCGGGGAAGTGCTCGTCCCGCTCGTAGGCGTTGACGCACAGGAACACGTCGTGATCTGCGGCGATGGTGCCGAGCGCGCGGTACTCGGGGCCGCCGGGGTCGAGCGCCGCCCGGTCCCGCCACTGCCCGGTGCTCTCCCCCATGGGGAAGCCGGTCAGCACGTACTCGGGCAGCACGACCAGGCGCAGCTCCGGCCCCAGCCACGCCTTCGAGCCGCCCACCTGGACGCCGATCCGGTCGATCGCGGTCCCGATCCCGGCTCCGACACGGGTCTCCACCTGCAGGGCCAGCGCGGTGTACGCGGTCATCCGACCCGCCTCTCGTCGATCAGCGTCCGCCGCACGCACACCCCGTCGCGCAGCCACTGCCACACCCGGCTGCGGGAGCGCCCGTCCTCGCTCAGCACGATCAGCTCGAACAGGCGCAGGTCCTGCCCCTTGTACTGCCAGGTCAGGTAGATCGTGCTGGTGTCCAGCTCCCGGAACTCGCCCTTGAGCCGCTCGGTGTCGAAGCCGCACCGGCCGCCGCCGAGGTAGGCGCCGGGGAACTCGTGCACCTCCGTGCGGCCGTCGTCCCAGGTGTAGCGGTTGGTCTGATGGTAGACGGCGTCGTCGCGGATCTCGCAGGTCATCCGTACCCGGTGGCGGTCGAGCAGGTCGCCGTCGGGGCCGACGTGGCGGTATTCGCCCTCCCATTCGCCCTCGTGCCGGGCCAGCAGCGGCATCTGCGCGCGCAGTCCCATCCGGTTACTCCTTCGTGCTGTGCCACCAGGGGTCGGCGGCGTCGGATCGGTTGACCAGGAAGGACCGGCGGCGCAGGAACCGGCCGATGGAGGCGGGGCCCATGCGGGAGCCGCCCAGGCCCGACAGGCGGAAGGAGTTCTTCTCGCCCTCGTGCACGAGCGCGGTCAGCGCGGCGTCGTTGACGCTCACCGCGCCGGCCTGAAGGCGGGCCGCGACGGCGCGGGCCTGCTCCTCGCCGGCCGCGAAGACGGCGGCCGACAGCCCGTACACCGAGTCGTTGGCCAGCGCGACCGCCTCGTCGGGCCCGGACACCGCCATGACCGGCAGCACCGGCCCGAACGTCTCCTCCGTCATGACCAGCATGCCGTGATCGACCCCGGACAGCACGGTCGGGCGGCACCAGTGGCCGCCGCCGTGGCGCTCGATGCGGCCGCCGGTGTGCACGGTCGCGCCCTTGGCCACGGCGTCGGCGAGGTGGGCGGCGATCACGTCCTCCTGGCCCGGCTTGATGATGGGGCCGATCGGGCCGCCCTCGCAGGTCAGGCCGACCTGGGCGGCCTCGGCCACCAGCCGGTCGAGGAACTCGTCGTGCACCTCGCGGGCCACGTAGACGCGCTCGATGGACTGGCAGGACTGCCCGGCGTTCGCGGTGCCGCCCCACAGGACGGCGGACGCGGCGCGGCCGAGGTCGGCCCCGGCCAGCACGATCGCCGGGTCCTTGCCGCCCAGCTCCAGGAACGCCGGCACGAACGCGCGGGCCGCCGCCAGCGCCACCCGCCGTCCCGTCGCGACGCTGCCGGTGAAGACGACGGCGTCCACCAGGCCCACGAGCGCGGCGCCCGTGGCCCCGTCGCCCTCGACCACCCGCAACGGCAGCTCGTCGGGGACGAGCCGCATCAGCGGCTCGATGAAGCGGGGCGTCACCTCGCTCGGCTTGACCAGCACCGTGCAGCCCGCGGCCAGCGCGGGCACGGCGTCGATGAGGCCGAGCAGGAGCGGGAGGTTCCACGGGGTGATCATCCCGGCCAGCTCGTACGGCACCGCGTCGCCCGCCACGAACACCCCGGGCAGGGAGGCGGGGCGTTCGGCGGGCGGGGCGAGCAGCGCGGGCGCCTGGCGTACCCACCGCTCGACGAGCCCGGCCACGAGCCGGCGCTCCAGCAGCGACTCCCCCACCCTGCCGGTGTCGGCCACCAGGGCGGAGAGCAGGGCGTCGTCGTCGGCCAGCGCGGTCCCGAAGCGGGCCAGGACCGCACCTCGATCGGCGTTCTGCCAGGCGGGGGCCCGCTCGCGCAGCCCGGCCGCGACGGCGGCCAGCCGATCGGGCGGGATCGGAGCGAGCGGTCTGTCGGATTGCCCGGTGATCGGGTTCCTCACGTTCATGCGGTGCGGGCTCCTGCGATGCTCGGCGGGAGCCATTGTGATCATGTGATCGGCCCCGCGTCAACGCACCCGGGGCCCCGCTTCGGGTCAGCCGCCCCAGCCGGGGACCGCCATCCGTACTGTCAGCGCGTGCTCGACGAGCTGGATCAGCGCGTTCTTCACCGAGTCCTTCTTGCGAGCGTCCAGCCGGACCATGGGGATGTGCGGCGCCAGCGTCAGGGCGTCGCGCACCTCGGAGTCGCTGTGGGGATACTGCCCGTCCCAGCCGTTGATGCCCACCACGAACGGCAGCTGCGCCTCCTCGAAGTAGTCGATGGCCGGGAAGCTGTCGGCCAGACGACGGGTGTCGACCAGCACGACCGCGCCGATCGCGCCGCGTACGAGGTCGTCCCACATGAACCAGAACCGGTGCTGCCCGGGCGTGCCGAACAGGTACAGGATCAGGTCACGGTCCAGGGAGACCCGGCCGAAGTCCATGGCGACGGTCGTGGTCGACTTCAGCGGCGTCATGCCGAGGTCGTCGATCCCGGCGGAGGCGTCGGTCATGACGGCCTCCGTCGTCAACGGCATGATCTCCGACACCGCTCCCACGAACGTCGTCTTGCCCACCCCGAAACCTCCAGCCACCACGATCTTCGTCGAGGTGAGGCCGGGGCTAGAGCCTGCGAAGTCCACTGAGCACCCTTTCGAGCAGATTGACGTCCGGCCTGCCGGCGTCCAGCTGTGGCTGATGCACGCGGACCAGACCTTCGGCGGCCATGTCAGCGATCAGCACGCGCACCACGCCGAGCGGGATCCGCAGCAGGGCCGACACCTCTGCCACGGACCGGACCTGCCGGCACAGTTGGCTGATCGCCTGGTACTCCGGCGTGATGTGGGAGAACTCCCGCTGCTCGGCGGTCGCCGAGGACACCAGGGCCTCCATCGCCAGCTTGACCCGCGGCGCCGTCCGTCCACCTGTCACCGCGTACGGGCGGACGGGCGAAGCGGGGTCGGGATTCAGCTGCGACTGGGACTGGGGCTGAGGCGGAGGGGCCCAACCGCCGCTGTTCCATCTCGGGTCTGTCACGTACATCACCTGGTCTGGCTGGCGCGCAGCTCGGCGCGCACAGCCGGAGTCAGCACCTGACCGGCGCGATCGACCATCAGCGTCATCTGATACGCCACCAGACCCATGTCACAGTCCGGCGCCGCCAGCACCGCCAAACACGAACCATCACTGATCGACATGATCAGCATCAGACCGCGCTGCATCTCCACGATCGTCTGATTGACCACACCACCCTCGAAGACCCTGGCCGCACCCTGCGTCAGCGAGACCAGACCCGACGCGATGGCCGCCAGCTGGTCGGCCCGATCAGCCGGAAAGCCCGCCGAAGCCGCCAGCGGCAACCCGTCGGACGAGACGACCACCGCGTGCGCCACGCCCGGGACCGTGCTGACGAAGTCCGTGATCAGCCAGTCGACGCCGCGTGCCGCGTGGCTGAGGTCGTTCATGCTCCCTCCTTCGCCGGTCGCATGACCGACGGTCGGCTGTGTGCAAGGGTCCGCTCGATGCGCTCGCTCACGCGTCCTCCTCTCTGTCGTTCTGCTTCTGGCCGGAAGGCGGGAGCGCCCTGCCCTCGCTGATGTCGTCGCGGGCTGCCCGGAAGCCCTGCTGGAAGCTGGACAGCCGGCTGCGGATCCGGTCGGGGGAGACCGACGGCAGCGGCGTCAGGCCTTGCGGGGGGGCGGAGGTGTCCGCCGAGCCGGGCACCAGGTTGGCCTTGGGCACCCGTTTGGGCAGGCCCGCCGCCGTCGCGCCGTCGCGTACCGGTTCCACCACTGCCTCCGCAGCGCTCCAGCCCGCGTCCGACTTCGAGGAGCCCCAGCTCGCGCCGTTCGTGTCGCGGCCGAACCAGGCGGACTCCACGGCGGCGAAGATCGGCAGGTAGTCGTCACCGGCGGACGCGGGCGGTGCCGCCGGCATGGGGCTGCCGCCTGGCTCGGGCCCGGAGTCCTGGAAGTCGAACCCCGGTCGCTGCGGCGGGTTGGTGTCCTGGCTCCAGCCACCGGGGGGCGGTGCGGGGACGGGCCGTTTGGGCAGGCTGCGGTCGCCGTTCCAGGCCGGGCCCCGGGGCGGGCTCCAGACGTCGCCGCTCTGGAAGCCGCTGCGCGGCTCGGCCGACCAGGCGCCCGGGTCCGGCTGCCACGGCGGTCCCGAGCTGCCCCAGTTGCCGCCGGCCTCCGGGTTGGACGGGAACGACGGATGTCCCGGACCCATCTGGTACGTCGGCTGCGGCCAGTCGGTGGCCGGTGGGGCGGGATGCGGCCCCGAGTACGGCTCGCCGCCCGGCCCGCCCGCCGCCGCGCCCGCGAAGGCCGGCGGCTGGTCACCGGAGAAGGGGGGCTGGTCGCCGAACGAGGGCGGCTGGTTGCCCGACAAGGCCGGCGGCTGTTCGCCGGGGAACGACGGAGGCTGGTTGCCGGAGAAGGACGGGGGCTGGTTGCCCGAGAAGGACGGCATCCCGGCGAAGGCCGGAGCCTGGGAGCCCAGCATGTTCTCCGGGATGAGCACCATCGCGGTCAGCCCGCCGGAACTGTGCGGGCGGAGCTGGACGCGGATGCCGTGCCGGTGCGCCAGCCTGGCGACCACGAACAGGCCCATGCGGCGCGAGACGGACACGTCCACGCTGGGCGCCTCCATCAGCCGCTCGTTGGCCTGGACCAGCTCCTCCTGCGTCATGCCGATGCCGGAGTCGGTGATCGACAACATCACGCCGCCGCCGTCGATCCGGCTGCCGGACACCGTCACCCTGGTCTCGCGCGGCGAGAACGACAGCGCGTTCTCGACCAGCTCGGCGAGCAGGTGGATGACGTCGTTGACGGCCTGCCCGGCCACCGACACCCCGTCGGGCACCTGGAGCACGACCCGCTCGTAGTTCTCGACCTCCGACAGCGAGGCACGGGCCACGTCGACCAGCTTGACCGGCTGGCTCCAGCGGCGGGGCGGGTCCTGGCCTGCCAGGACCAGCAGGTTCTCGCTGTTACGGCGCATGCGGGTGGCCAGGTGGTCCAGCTTGAACAGGTTCCCCAGCCGCTGCTCGTCCTGCTCACCCTGCTCCAGGCCGTCGATCAGCGTGATCTGCCGCTCCACCAGCGTCTGACTGCGCCGCGACAGGTTCACGAACATCGCGTTGACGTTGGAACGCAGCCTCGACTCCTCACCGGCCAGGCGGACCGCCTCGCGGTGCACCTCGTCGAACGCCCGCGCCACCTCGCCGATCTCGTCGTGAGTGTCCACGCCTATCGGCACCACGGGGCCGACCGTGCCGTCACCGCTCTCGCGGAGCTGCCGCACGGTCTCCGGCAGGCGCTGCCCGGCGATGTCGAGGGCCTCGCGGCGCAGCCGGCGCAGTGGCCTGATGAGCGAGCGGGCGATGAGCGAGATGATCGCGATCACCACGACGAGCAGGATCAGGATGAGGACGCCGGAGATCAGCGCCGAGCGGTTGGCGGCCTCCTCCAGGGCTCGGGCGCGCAGGATGACGGAGGAGGACAGCTCCTTCTCCACGGTCCGCAGCGCGTCGATCTTGCCGGTGCTGACCTCGAACCAGGTGGCCACGTCCCGGTCCGGCCGCACGCCGATGCTCAGCTCCTTGCCCTCGGCCGACTGCGCCATGGCCCGCAGCCGGAACAGGTCGGTCTGGTCGACGTCCCGGCCCACGACGGTGTTGCGGTAGAGCTCGAGCTGGTCGAGGTCGGCCAGGACGCCGAACAGCGTCTCCTCGCTCTCCTCGCGCGACTTGGCGTCGGTGAGCGCGTCGAGCTCGCCGCTGTCGAATCCCTTCTTGTCCAGCGCGCTGGCCAGGATGCCGCGCTGCTTGGAGGCCTGCTCCTTGGCCCGCGAGATGGCGGCCATGGCGCTGGCGCTGTCGGCCACCTGGTCGTCCACCGCCACCTGGCCGACCTGGTCGTGGAACTGCAGCAGCCGCGCGATGATCTGCGAGTACTTCTGGATCATCGGCAGCGGCTGGATCTTGCCGTTGACGGCCGTCTCGCGCAGCGTCGGGACCTCCTCCAGCCGGCGCAGCACCGGCCGTACGGCCTCGGCGTGGGTCTCGGTGAGCGCGAGCGCGCGCTGCTTGGCGTCCTCGATGAGGTTGTTCACCTGGCTGTGGGTGGTGCCGAGCTGACCCTCGCGGTCCTGCGGCCGCCCCTGGGCGATGAAGAGCGCGGTCTCGTCACGTTCGAAGGACAGCTCGTGCGTGACGGCCCCGAGCTGTTCGCTGAGCTCGGCGACCTCCCTGAGGGTCTGGTACGTGTTGGCGTCACTGAGTGAGGTGACGACGTTCAGCCCGCCCAGGCCCACGGCGACGGCCGTCGGAACGACGATCAGCGCGATGAGGCGCGATCGCACGTGCCAGTTGCCCAATCCGAATCGCCTTGACGGCGGATTGGGCGGCCGTCGCTTCTGATGGCCGTGCGGCTCGCGGTCAGCGGAAGCTTCAGCGCTCTGCGTTCTCACTTGCCTTCGCAACCTCTCGCCCTTGAGGGAATTCTCGGTGACATGCGGAGTTTCACGTCGGGCAATTTTGTCCATCGAGATAAGCGCCATTTGAGCACACGGGCCGACCAGGGCCAACCACCACTAGTGCCCCGATGAGGTGTTTATCCCTATATGTCCAGAAAATCCGACAGAATCGGTAAGTGGCCTTCTACCAGGGGATATATGGCAACAACTGATCGCTCCGCGAGCCCCATCCTGACTCACAGAAAGGATCGAGTGGACGCCACACCAGTAACCGATGCCCCGCGAGCCACCCCCTTTCCCAAACCGGACAAACACCAGCTTTCTTGCAGGTCGTCAAATTTTCACGATATAGCGGCAATCGGACATTGCAACCACAAGTGTTATCTTCACGATAATGACCACCCATTTGGTGCTACGGTCAATCCCTGTTGTGCGTCAGGCACACAGCCCCCGGGAGCAGAAGCCACCCGGTTCCCCCCCGGCTCCACCCGAAGGGAGTCCCTGACATGAGGCTTGGCCGTTCCGCCAGAGCCGCCATCATCGGGTTCGCTTTGACACTCGGCGCCGCGGCATGCAGCACGGGCACCGAACCGACCGCCAGCGCGCCGCCCTCCGCCGCAGCCGGCGGCGCCGGTGCCGGCGCAGGTCTGGAGAAGACGAAGCTCAAGATCGCAACCCTGCCCGCCATCGACAGTGCCGCCATCTACGTCGCCATCGACCAGGGGCTGTTCGAGCAGGAGGGTCTGGACGTCACCCCCGAGGTGGTCCAGGCCGCGCCCGAGGCCATCCCCATGATGGTGAAGGGCGAGATCGACGCCATGTTCGGCAACTACGTGTCGATGTTCGCCGCCCACGACAAGCAGGCGCTGAAACTGCGCATCCTGGCCGAGGGCTCTCGCGCGGCCCCCGACTCGCTGAGCATCATGGCCCTGCCCGCCTCGCCCATCAAGACGCCGAAGGACCTGGAAGGCAAGACGATCAACGTGAACGTCCTGCACAACTTCCAGGAGCTGGCGCTCACCCAGGTACTGAAGGCCAACAACGTCGATCCGGCCACCATCAAGTACGTCCAGGTGACGTTCCAGAACATCATGCCCTCGTGGAAGGGCGGCCAGATCGACGCCGCCTACCTGGGCGAGCCCATGGTCACCGCCGCCACCTCCACCATGGGAGCCCGCAAGATCCTCGACCCGGCCTCCGGCCCCGCCGCCGAGTTCCCCATCTCCGGCTACGTCAGCACGCAGGAGTGGTACGACAAGAACCCGAAGACGGCGGCGGCCTTCCAGCGGGCCATCCACAACGCGGCCAAGCTCATGGAGAACAACCGCGAGGTGGTGGCCAAGGTACTGCCGAACTTCACGCAGATCGACGCCGCCACCGCGGCCACCGTGACCTTCCCCTACTTCTCCAGCAACGACAACCCGGTCCGGCTGCAGCGGGTGGCCGACTGGATGTGGGAAGCGAAGTGGCTGACGAAGGAGATCGACGTCAAGTCACTCATGTCGCCCACCACGTCCGGGTGAGCGCTCAGACCCTGTCCCGTGCCCGCCCGGCGTCCTCCGCATCCCGCTGGTACCGCCGGGCGGCCGGGGCTCTCGCCTTCGCCGCCCTGATCGAGCTGGCCAGCCGGACCGGGCTGGCCGACCCGGAGTTCCTGCCGCCCGCCTCCGAGATCGTCGGGCGGGCCGGCGCGCTGCTGCTCGATCCGGCCTTCCGCGCGCACGCCCTGACCAGCCTGCTCGCCTGGGCGATCGGGCTGTGCGTGGCGGCCCTGGTGGCCGTGCCGCTCGGCCTGCTGCTCGGCAGCGTGCCGATCATCGACGCGGCCATGCGCTCGGTGGTGGAGTTCCTCAGGCCGATCCCCTCCGTGGCGCTGATCCCGCTGGTCGCCCTGGTGATCGGCACGGGGCTGCAGCACCGGATCGCGCTGGTGGTCTACGCCTCGCTGTGGCCCATCCTCTACAACACGATGTACGGCCTGCGCGGCGTGGACCCCCTGGCCAAGGAGTCGCTGCGCGCCTACGGCTTCGGCCCCCTGTCGGTGCTGCTGCGGGTGTCGCTGCCGTCGTCGGCGCCCTTCATCACCACCGGCGTCCGGCTGGCCGCAGGCGTGGCGCTCATCCTCACCGTCAGCACGGAGATCGTGGCCGGGCGCGGCGAGGGCATCGGCGTGTTCATCTTCTTCGCCGGCATCGCCGTGCCCGCGCGCATGACCGACATCCTGGCCGGGGTGTTCTGGGTGGGGCTGTTCGGCGTCATGGTGAACGCGCTGCTGGTGGCCGCCGAGCGGCGGGCGTTCCGCTGGCACCACGCGCGGTTGGGAGAGCGCTCATGAGGAGGCGGGGGATGCGGACCGCCTTGTTCCGGGCGCTGGTGCTGGTGGTGCTGGTCCTGCTCTGGGAGGCCGCCACCCGGCTGGCGGCCGGCCCGTTCTTCCCTCCGCCGAGCACGATCGTGAGCCGGATGCACGCGATGTGGTTCTCCGGCCCTGTCGAGCGGGCGTTCCTCACCGACCTGGCCATCGGCAACATCCTGCCGAGCCTGGGCCGGATGGCGCTCGGGTTCGCCGGGGGCGCGCTGGCCGGGGTGGTGCTCGGGCTGGCGGTGGGGCTGTCGGCGCGGGCGTACGACTATCTCGACGGGGTGCTGCAGTTCCTGCGCGCCATCCCGCCGCCCGCGCTGGTGACCGTCTTCCTGGTGCTGTTCGGGTTCGGGCTGCGGATGCAGCTCGCGTTCATCATGTTCAGCATCGTGTGGCCGGTGCTGCTCAACACCGCCGACGGGGCCCGCTCGGTGGAGCCGCTGCACCTGGACACCTGCCAGGCGTTCCGGCTGTCGCGCGGCGAGCGGCTCTTCCGCGTGGTGCTGCCCTCCGCGCTGCCCAAGATGTTCGCCGGGCTGCGGCTGGCCCTGTCGCTCTCCCTGATCGTCATGGTCTTCTCCGAGCTGCTGCCCGGCACCACGAACGGCATCGGCTTCCAGATCACCGACGCGTACTCGACCTTCGACCTGCCCGCCATGTGGGCCGGGATCGTGCTGCTCGGCGTGCTGGGTTACCTGCTCAACGAGCTGTTCCTGATCGTCGAGCGCCGCGTGCTCGGCTGGCACCACGCCGCCCAGCAACTCGTCGATTAGAGTCCTTGCCACGGGGACGTCGTCGCGTCTGGGGGCGCCATGAGGACGATGATCGTTGGCGGGGGCATCGGGGGGCTCAGCACCGCGCTGAGCCTGCACGCGGCCGGGCTCGACTGCGTGATCGTGGAGGCGGCGCGCGCGTTACGCCCGCTCGGGGTGGGCATCAACATGCAGCCGCACGCCGTACGCGAGCTGACCGAGCTCGGGCTCGGCCCCGTGCTGGCCGACCTGGGCGTGGAGACGAGCTTCATGACGTTCGCCGACCGGCACGGCAACATCATCATGGCCTTGCCCCGCGGCCGGTCGGCCGGCTACCGCTGGCCCCAGTACAGCGTGCACCGGGGCGAGCTGCAGATGGCGCTGCTGGCCGCGGTCGAGGAGCGGATCGGGCCGGTGCGCACCGGGGTCGCCTTCGAGGGCTTCGAGCAGGACGGCGACGGCGTGCTCGTCACGCTCCGGCAGGGCGGGCGGGTGACGCGGGAGCGGGTGGACGTGCTGGTCGGGGCGGACGGGGTGCAGTCCTCCGTACGGGCGCGGCTGTGGCCGTCCGGCGATCCGCTGCGGTGGGGCGGGATCAGGATGTGGCGCGGGGTGGCGGAGAGCGGCCCGGTGCTCGACGGCGCCACGGTGCTGGCCGGCGGCTCGAACTCCGCCGCGAAATTCGTGACTTATCACATCTCGGCGCGCAATCCGCGGCTGCTCAATTGGGTGGCGGAGGTAAAGGTGGCCGAGCCGGGGATCGTCCCGGACGCCGATTGGTCCCGCGAGGGCAGCCACGCCGACGTGTCCGGACATTTCGCGTCATGGAAGTACCCGCTCGTCGACATCCCGGCATTACTCGCCGCCACGAAGCGGATACTCGAATACCCGATGGTGGACCGCGACCCCCTCCCCCGCTGGGGCGCGGGCCGGGTGACCCTGCTCGGCGACGCCGCCCACCCCATGTACCCCATCGGCTCGAACGGCGGCTCCCAGGCCGTGCTCGACGCCCGGTTCCTGGCCCGCTGCCTGGCCACGCACGACGACCCGGCCGCGGCGCTGGCGGCGTACGAGGCGGAGCGGCGCCCGCCCACGTCGGCGCTGGTGCTCGCGCACCGGTCCCTGCCCATCGAGAAGACGATCTCTCTGGTCACCGAGCGCGCACCCGGCGGATTCGGCCACATCGGCGAGGTGCTCACGGCGGAGGAACTGGCCGCCATGAAGGCCGCGCAGCGCGGCCTGTCCGACGCCGACGTGCAGGCACTGAACGAAAGGGAGTCGTGGAGTGTGTGAGCCTGTGACTCCCATGGCAGTCAGGATTGTGCGAGAGTAAGATCGCGCCAGATTAGGTTTACCTGACTGACATGTCCAGCATTTACCGCTCCGCTAGAGTCAATTCCGACTCCGAAAGAGTTGCCGTGCTGACCGCGGTCTCGCCCCCTAGGAATTCCATGCTCGAGATAGACAACCTTTCCCATGTGTACGGCGGCGGTACTCCCAACGCACACCACGCCATCGAAGGACTCAACCTGAGCGTCGCCGCCGGCGAGCTGCTCTGCATCGTGGGGCCCTCGGGCTGCGGGAAGTCGACGCTGCTCCGCTCCATCGCCGGCCTGATCCAGCCGACGGGCGGGCAGGTCAGGGTGGAGGGCAACCTCGTCCGCCAGACGCCGGACAACCTCGCCGTGGTCTTCCAGGACTACAGCCGCTCGCTGTTCCCGTGGATGTCGGTGGCCGACAACGTGGCGCTGCCGCTGCGCCGCAGGAACATGGACAAGAAGCAGCGCCGCGAGGCCGCCGCCGAGGCGCTGGAGTCGGTGGGCCTGGCCAACGCGGGCCGCAAGTACCCGTTCCAGCTCTCCGGCGGCATGCAGCAGCGCGTCGCGATCGCGCGGGCGCTGGCGTACCGGCCGACGCTGATGCTCATGGACGAGCCGTTCGGCTCGGTGGACGCGCAGACCAGGGAGGACCTGGAGGACCTGGTGCTCAAGGTCCGCGGCCACCACCAGATGACGATCGTGCTCATCACCCACGACATCGACGAGAGCGTCTACGTCGGCGACCGCGTGGTCGTGCTGTCCAAGGCGCCCGCGCACGTGGTGGGCGACCTGAAGGTGGACCTGCCCGAGCCGCGCGACCAGATCTCGACGCGCGAGCACCCCGACTTCGTGCACCTGCGCGCCGAGGTGGGACGGCTCGTCCGCGGCCACGCCACCGTCTAGCGTCCCCGGGCAAGGGGCCCCATCGCCGGCGGCCCCTTCCCTCGCGGGCCCCTGTGACGAACGGCACGGGAAAGGTCGTACCGCCGCCGTCCTGGCCGTCATCCCGTCTTCCGGGCGGCGCCTGCCTGTGGCACGCGGGATCCAGGTGGCCGGGAGATCTCGATCGTGGCCCGCAGGCTCTCCTGATCGTCGAGATGGTGGAGCAGGTAGTGCGCCAGGTCGGCGCGCGACAACGAGCGGGCGCGCGGCAGGTGCCGATCGACGGCTGTGACGTACGCGCCGGTCAGCGGCCCGTCGGTGAGCCGCGGCGGCCTGACGACGGTCCAGTCGAGGTCGCCGGCGGCGGCGAGGATGCGCTCCATCCTCGCCATGTCGGCGTACATGTGCCGATACAGCGGCCGCACCACCCTGCCGATCAGCAACCTCTGGCCCAGCGGCGCGGCCGGCGACAGCCCGAGGCCGGCCGACGTGACACAGGAGACCCGGCGCACCCCGCAGTCCCGCATGGCCGCGACGATGCCGGTCATGCCCTGCGAGTAGACGGTCGTCGGCCGTCGATCCGCACTCCCGAGGCAGGACAGCACGGCGTCGTGCCCCGCGAGCTCGTGCCGCCAGCCGCCGGGCTGGAGCACGTCGCCCCGCAGGACCGTCAGGCGGGCATGGCGCGGCACCGACTCGGGGTTGCGGGCCAGAGCGGTGACCCGATGACCGGCGCCGAGGGCCTGCGCGACCAGCTCGGCGCCCGTGCCGCCGCTCCCCCCGAAGACGAACAGCCTCACGCGCTCACCCGCTCCCTCCGGCGGGCGGCCGATGCGAGAACCGTCGCGAAGGCGAGGATCGCCAGGGTGACCAGCGCCATGAACATCTGACCGTGCAGCCCGAGGACGAACTGCGTCTCGTCCCCGAACTCCGGATCGTAGGTGGCGGTGCCGGGGAACAGCAGCGCGGGGAACATGCTCGCCCACGGCACGGCCACGATCCCCGCGGCCCACAGCAGGCGGGTGTGCGTGTCCCCGCGGCGCCCGGCCAGCAGGGCGAGGGCGAGCAACCCGATGGCCAGCGACGTGACGATGTACTGCGCGTCGTGGAACTTCGCGTGCGGGGGCCAGGCCGGGTTGTACATGTGCTCGTGGGCGGTGTCGTGCAGGACCAGGTCGAACAGGAGGGCCCCGAGGGCGGTCTCCGCCGCCGTCAGAGCGACGAGAACCCTGGGCAGGGTCCAGTGCAGTGCCATGCGCACCTCGCATCACCTTGATGTAGTCACTACATGACTATAGTGACTACATTGATGGAGTCAATACAGCGATGGCGTGATGCCAAACCTGTAGTGACCCGCCACGAAGCCGTACGCTTGGCCCATGAGCGAGGCGACCACCACGACACGGCGAGACCGCAAGAAGCAGCAGACGCGGCAGGCCATCGGCGAAGCGGCGATGCGCCTCTTCCTCGATCGCGGCTTCGACGCCGTCACGGTCGCCGACGTCGCGCGCGAGGCTGACGTGGCCGTGCAGACGGTCTTCAACCACTTCCCCTCGAAGGAGGACCTCTTCTTCCAGGAGCGCGACGGTTACGTGTCGCTGCCCAGCGCCGCCGTCAGGAGCCGCGGCAAGGACGAAACGGTCGCTCAGGCCCTGGCCCGCGGCTACCTGCGGCTGCTCGGCGACTACCACGTCGCCGGCCTGCTCATGCAGAGCATCGAGTACCAGCGCACCCTGGACGCCAGCCCCGCGCTGCGCGGCAGGGAGCTGGAGCTGCGCCAGGAACGCGAGCACCTGCTCGCCACCGCGCTGGCCGAGGACGCGCCGCCGCTGAGCGAAGGGCTTCGCCCCAGCCTCATGGCGGCCTTCGCCTCGGCGGTCGACCGGGTGCTGGACGCCGAGGTCCGCCGCCGCCTCCTCGCCGGCGAGCCGGCCGGCGAGGTGCAGACCTCGGTGGAGCCGATGGTCGTGGAGCTGTTCGGCATCGCCGAAGCCGCCTGCGGGAAGGTGCGGGCACCTGCGTGAACACCCCTCGCCCGAACACGCGGACGGACGGCTCGGGCGGCACCGATGAGTTCTCGCGCCGCCGCCGGTCATAACCGTCATGACAACCTTCGCTCTCATCCACGGTGGCGGCGGCAGCGCCTTCGACTGGCACCTGGTCGAAGCGGCCCTGCGCGACCGCGGGCACGACACGGTGGCGGTGGACCTGCCGACGTCCGACCCCCAGGCAGGGCTCTGGGACTACGCCGACGCCGTCGTCCGGGCGGCCGGCGCGCGCCGGCCTCTCGTGGTGGTGGCCCACTCGTGGGGCGGCTTCGTCGGTCCCCTCGTCGCCGAGCGTGCCAAGGCCGCCGCGCTCGTCATGGTCACCGCCATGATCCCGAGCCCGGGCGAGCCGCCGGCTGACTGGTGGGAACGCACCGGCCATCCCGCGCCCGGCATCGAGGACGAGTACGAGCTCTACCTGCACGACGTCCCGCGCGAGCTGGGCGAGCGGGTGCTGGCCCACGATGGCGCGCTGGCCGAGAAGATGAACATGGACCGCGCCTACAACGAGCCATGGCCGCTGGCCGCCTGGCCGGATGTCCCGACGAGATACCTGCTCTGCCGGGACGACCGGTTCTTCACTCCCGAGTTCGCGCGCCGCCATGTGAAGGAGCGGCTGGGCGTCACCCCGGACGAGATGCCGGGCAGCCACATGGTGATGTTGTCGCGGCCAGGCGAACTGGCCGACTATCTCGTGCGGGTCCTCCCTGCCGGCTGAACGGACCACGCCGTGACGGGGCCGCGCAGGCGCGGCAGGTCAGCTCTCGCACCCGCCCGGACGGCCCCGGACCAGGTCATTCCACCTCGCCGGCGGGCCGCCTGGCCAGGACGCAGACGACGGGAGGATCGAGGGCGAGGGTCTCGGTCCTCTCGTGGACGAGACCCGCTCCTTCGAGGAGGCCCTGGATCTCGCGGGCGGCCTTGACCGAGGTCTTCGCCGTGGCTCCGGGACCGCGTGGCTGGGAGACGATGGCGAGACGGCCGCCGGGTACGAGCCGTCCGCCCAGCTGCCTCAGCCGCTCGGCGGGAGCGGGCCAGTGGCCGAGGGAGTTGACGGCGAAGATCACGTCGAAGGGGCCGCTCAAGGCGGGTGGGAGGTCATCGACGGCAGCGCGGGTCAGCGTGACCCGACCGGCCTTGATGGCGGCGGCGTTGCGGCGGCTCGCCTGCCGGAGCATCACCTCGGAGTGGTCGATGCCGTAGACGTGTCCCCCATCGCCGATCCGGCGGTTCAGCTCGGCGATCGCGACTCCCGGCCCGAATCCGACCTCGAGGATCCGGTCGGTGGGGCCCACGTCGAGCCGCGAGGCGACCCAGAGGTTGCGGCGGCGGTTGGAGGAGCGGTGCGCCATCACCCGGCCGACGACGCGCCCCACCACACCCCGGGGGCGGCCGAACTGCCCGACGAGGGTCTTGATGATCCGTTGTTTCACTGCGGCCATGGCAGGCTCGCTGATCGCGTGTCCATGAGCCCGCAGTCAACACCTTCAAGCCGGCTTGAAGGCAAGTGCGGCGAAGGGGCGTCTCCTTGAGCTGCGAGCCGATCGAGTGCGCGCCCTTCGGGGCCTGCTGGCTCGGCGGGGGTCCCGGCCTCCGATGGCGCCGTCCTCACGGGCGACGGGTGGGCGCCGCCTGGCCCACCTGCTCCCGGAAACGACGGGGAGCAAACAGGCGGCACCCGTCCCTGTTTAGACCGGGGTGTGCATGTGGCGCGTCAGGGCGTGTTCCACCAAGGTGATCAGGGTGGATTTGACCGACTCGCGTTGCCTGGCGTCCAGGCGGACGATCGGGATGTGGTCGCCGATCGACAGCGCTTCCCTGATCTCCTCCTCCGCGTGTGCGAAGTTGCCGTCCCAGCCGTTGATGCCGATGACGAACGGGAGTTTCGCCTCTTCGAAGTAGTCGATGGCCGGGAAGCTGTCGGCCAGGCGGCGGGTGTCGACGAGGACGACCGCGCCGATGGCGCCGCGTACCAGGTCGTCCCACATGAACCAGAAGCGGTGCTGTCCGGGCGTGCCGAACAGGTAAAGGATCAGGTCACGGTCGAGCGAGACCCGGCCGAAGTCCATCGCCACGGTCGTGGTCGTTTTGTTCGGCGTGAGCGAGACGTCGTCGACGTGCGCGGAGGCGTCCGTCATGACCGCTTCCGTGGTGAGCGGCAGGATCTCCGAGACCGCTCCCACGAACGTCGTCTTGCCCACGCCGAAGCCCCCGGCCACGACGATCTTCGTCGAGGTTAGGCCGGGGCTAGAGCCTGCGAAGTCCACTGAGAACCCTTTCGAGCAAGTTGAGGTCCGGCTTTCCCGCGTCCAGCGCAGGCTGGTGCACGCGGATCAGGCCCTCCGACGCCATGTCGGCGATGAGCACCCGGACCACACCCAGAGGCTGGCGTAAAAGGGCGGAGATCTCGGCAACCGACCGGACGTTCCGGGTCAGGTTAATGATCGCCTGATACTCCGGACTTAGTAGGGAAATGTCTTGGTATTCCGACGTCACGGAGGACACGAGTGCCTCCATGGCGAACTTCATCCGCGGCGCGGTGCGCCCCCCGGTCACGGCATAGGGCCGTACCAGGGAGCTCGGCTTCTGCGGACGGGGAGCCGCCGGATGCGGCGGAGTGCTATCACCAGCCCAACCCTGCTGACCTGACACCATTCTTCTCCTGTCACCGCCCCGCTAGCGGGGGCGGGCCGCTTGCAGCTCAGCGCGTACGGCCGGAGTCAGTACCTGACCCGCCCGCTCGACCAGCAAGGTCATCTGGTACGCGACCAGACCCATGTCACAGTCGGGAGCAGCCAGGACCGCCAAGCAGGATCCATCACTGATCGACATGATCATCAAGAGCCCACGCTGCATTTCGATAACGGTCTGCGTCACCATACCGCCCTCGAAGACCCGCGCAGCGCCCTGGGTCAAGGAGATCACGCCGGAGGCGACAGCGGCGAGCTGGTCGGCCCGGTCCTTGGGGAAGCCCTCAGAGTAGGCCAGCGGCAACCCGTCGGACGACACCACGACCGTGTGGGCGACGCCCGGCACGTTGTTCACGAAGTCCGTGATCAACCAGCTTATGCCGCGCGCTCCCTGGCTCATTTCTCTCATTTGTCCTCCTGCTGATTCTCTTCTCCGCGGGTGAACGCCCGGCCTTGCCGGACACCCTGCTGGAAGCTGGAGAGCCGGCTGCGCAACCGCTCGGGCGAGATCTGCGGCGCCGGTGACGTGGGCTGCGGCTCCGCGAGGCTGGCCGTGCCGGGCACCAGGTTCGCCTTGGGGACGCGACGGGGCAGGCCCGACGGCGTCGTGCCGGCCTGCTGCGGCTGGGCGGCCGCCTGCGCGGCCTGGAAGCCGGAGTCGGCGGGCGACGACCAGGAGGGGGCGCTGACGCCCGACTGCCCGGGCTTGCGCTGCGGGAGCGCCGACTTGCCCGCGGTGCCGGAGGGCGGGGCGGACGGCGGCGGCTCGGCGGGCACGGCCGGGTGCACGGCGGTGATCTCGTGCTCGACCCCGGGCTCGGAGTACGGCTGCAGGATCTCGGGGTCCGGCCGGCGGAACCAGTCCGACCCGACCGACGAGAAGATCGGCAGGAACTCCTCGCTCTGCTCCTCCAGCGGCGAGCTGCGCACGACGGGGAGCGGCCCGGTCATGTCCTGCGAGGAGTACTCGCCGGGACCGAACGGGTTGTAGCCGGAGTGACCGTTCTGCTCGAACTGGTCGGCGGGCTTGGGCTCCTCGGCGAACGGGGAACGGTAGGAGTCGCCGTGCTGCGGCCGCGGCCGCTCCTCGGCCTCGAACAGGGACCTGCGGGGCAGCGGGTCGGAGAACGACGACCAGCGCGGCTCCTCCTGCTGCGGCTGCGGCGGCGGAGGCTCGGTCGCGAAGGACGGCCAGCGCGGCTCGTCGTCCTGGTGCGCGGGCGGCTGCTCGGCGAACGACGGCCACCTGTTCTCGGCGAACGGCGACGGCTCGGCGGCGGGAGCGGCCGGGGCGGGCGGTTCCTCCGTGAACGCCGGCCAGCGCTGCTCGCCGAAGGCGGCGGGCTGCTGCGGCGCCGCGGCGGGCGGCTCCTCGGCGAAGGACGGCCAGCGGGGCTCGTCGGCCTGGGGCTGCTGCTCGCCGAAGGGGTCGCCGAAGGCGGGCGACGGCTGGTCACCGAAGCCGGGCGACGGCTGGTCGCCGAACACCGACGGCTGGTCGCCGAAGGACGACGGCTGCGGCTCGGGGGTGGCGGGCTGCTCGCCGAACGAGGGCCAGTTGCCCGTCCCCGGCGCCGGCAGCGAGCCGGGCCACTGGGTGTCCACGACCTGGCCGGGAACGTCGTCGAAGGAGGGGTGCGAGCCGTTGCGCGACGGCGGCTGCTGCTGGAACATGCTCGGGTCGAACGAGGTGAACGCCTCGTACTGCCCGCCCTGCTGCGGCAGGCCCTGCCCGTTGCTGATGAGCATGTCGGGCATGAACACCAGGGCGCTCAGGCCGCCGGTCTCCCGCATGCTGAGCTGGACGCGGATGCCGTGGCGCAGGGCCAGGCGGCCGACCACGAACAGGCCCATGCGCCGCGAGACGGACACGTCCACGACGGGCGGGTTGGCCAGCCGCCAGTTGGCCTCGGCCAGCTCCTCCTGGCTCATGCCGATGCCCAGGTCGTTGATCGTCACCAGGACGCCGCCCTCGGCGGGCGTGCTGGTGACGGTGACCTTGCTCTCGCGCGGGGAGAAGGAGATGGCGTTCTCGATCAGCTCGGCGAGCAGGTGGACGGCGTCGGTGACGGCGGGGCCGACGATGAGGGTGCCGGACGGGATCTGGATCTGGACCCGCTCGTAGTTCTCGACCTCCGACAGCGACGCGCGGGCGATGTCGACCAGCGGCACCGGCTCGCTCCACTTGCGCGCGGCCTCCTGGCCGGCGAGGACCAGGAGGTTCTCGCTGTTGCGGCGCATGCGGGTGGCCAGGTGGTCGAGGCGGAAGAGGTTCGCGAGCCGCTGCTCGTCCTCTTCACCCTGCTCCAGACCCTCGATGAGCTGGAGCTGCCGCTCGACCAGCGTCTGGCTGCGGCGGGAGAGGTTGACGAACATCGAGTTGACGTTGGCCCGCAGCTTGGCCTCGTCGCCGGCCAGCCGGATCGCCTCGCGGTGGACCTCGTCGAAGGCCCGCGCCACTTCACCGATCTCGTCACGGGTGTTGATGCCGATCGACGGCACCTCGGGCACCTGGGCGCCCTCGCCGGACTCGCGCAGCACGCGGACGGTGTCGGGCAGCCGGGTCGTGGCGACCTGGAGCGCCTCGGCCCGCAGCCGGCGCAGCGGCCGGACCAGCGAACCGGCCACGCGGGTGGTGATGATCAGCACCAGGAGCAGCAGGACGAGGATCAGCGCGCCGGAGATGATGGCGTCGCGCTGCTCGGTGTTGCTCAGGTCGGTGGTGGTGTTCACGATCTTGCCGGCCAGGTTGCCCTCGACCTTGCGCATCGCGTTGACCGTCACCGTGGTGCTCTCGTACCAGTTGTTCAGGTCGCGGGTCAGGGTCGGCTCGGTGACGTCGAGGTCTTCGATCCTGTTGCTCTGGCGCACCTGGGCCAGCGCGCGCTGGCGCATGGCGTCGGCGAGGTCCACCTGGAGGCCGCGGACGCCCTTGTGGTAGGCCTCCAGGTCCTTCGTGCCGGCCTCGGCCTCGAAGGAGGCGAGCTCGGCCTGCTGCTTGTCCCAGGAGCCGAGGAACTCGGCCCAGTCGGCGCTGTCGACCCGCCGGTTGGGCTGCAGGAGCGTCACGATGAGGATGATCTGCTGCCGCGAGACCTCCTCCTTCATGCGCTGGAGCGAGCCGAGCGCGGCCACGTCACCCTGCAGGCCGTCGTCGTTGACGCCGTCGCCCAGGTCGGCCTGGATGCCCGAGAAGATCTCGATCATCGTGCTGTACGTGCTGATCGAGGCGCGCGCAGGCACGTTGTCGACCATGGAGTCGCGCAGGCTGTCGAGGCCCTCCAGCCAGCGGCGGGTGTTGTCGACGCCGTCGCGCACACGGGTGGAGTGCGCGGCGTCGATGGCGTTGGCCGCGGCGAGCACGTCCTGCTTGGTCTTGTCGGTGGCCTGCCGCTGGGTCTTGAGCTGGACGAAGCGCCCGCCCCGGCGGCGGTCGGCGACATACCAGGCGGTGAGCGTGCGCTCCTTGGCGAGCTCGTGGTTGAGCGCGCCGATGCGCTGGACCAGCTCCGCCACCTGGGTGAGCCGGCGGTATTCGGCGCTGGTGCCGATGGCGTCGGCCAGCTGGATGCCGGCGAGCAGCACACCCACGACGGTGGGGATGAGGATCAGGGCGACCAGCCGGGAGCGCACACGCCAGTTCGCCAGCCGGAACCGTCCGCCTGTGTACTCCCCTGACCTCGTATGCCTGGGGTCTTTCGTCCTCACTGAGTCTCGCAACCTCTCGCCGGTACGTGCTCGAAGAAAATCAGACACGCGTGGGGCGCATGGGATTCTGTCCGGCTGGGTAATTGGAACACAACCCGTACCAGATCGGCCAACCGAACATATCCCATCACACGCACCCAAAGAGGGACTTTGGGTGCATATCGCCGTACGTGTTTTCAGGCCGGCCGGAAAGAATCCCGCTCGGCCGGCGCCGCGTGCTTGATCATCAGGTGCCGCGTCACTGAGTACTCCTGCACCGCTTCCTGGCTCATGTCCTTGCCGAACCCACTGCCCTTCACCCCGCCGTGCGGCGCCTCGCTGGCGATGGGCAGATGGTCGTTGACCCAGGTCACACCCACGTCGAGCCGATGCGAGACACGCATGGCCCGGCCCACGTCGCGCGACCACAACGACGAGGCCAGACCATATCTAGTGTCGTTGGCCATCCGCACCGCTTCGTCCTCGCCGTCGAATGGGAGCGCTACCAGGACCGGTCCGAACAGCTCTCCCTGCACGATCTCGCTGGTCTGTGCGACATCGGTCACAAGCGTGGGCGGGTAGAAAAAGCCGGGGCCCCCAATTGGCGAGCCGCCGTGCAGGACCCGCCCACCGGCCCGGGAGACGAACCCGTGCACCCGGTCCCGGTGCGCGGCGGAGATCAGCGGGCCGATGTCCGTGGCCGGATCCCAGGGGTCGCCGACGGAGATTTCGGCAAGAGTTGCCCGAAGCGCCTCCACGGCCTCGCCGTAGATTCCGCGGGCGACGTAGACGCGGGTGGCCGCCGTGCAGTCCTGCCCGGTGTTGTACGTCGCCCCCATGGCCACCCCGCGGGCCATCTCCGCCAGGTCCGCGTCCTCGAACACCAGCGCCGGCGCCTTCCCTCCGAGTTCGAGGTGGACCCGCTTGAGCGTGGCCGCCGCGCCGCTCATCACGGCGCGGCCGGTCTCGGTGGAGCCGGTGACGCTGACCATGTCCACGCCCGGGTCGGTGACCAGCGCCTGACCCACCTCGGCGTCGCCGGTGATCGCCTGCACGAGGTTGCCGGGCGCGCCCGCCTTGGCGAACAGCTCGGCCAGCCGCAGCGTCGTACGCGGCGTCTGGGGCGCGGGCTTGATCACGACGGCGTTGCCCGCGGCCACCGCCGGGCCGACCTTCCAGACGGCCATGACGAACGGGAAGTTCCACGGCGCGATCGACCCCACCACCCCGACGGGACGGCGCTGCATGACCGAGGTGTAGCCGGGGCTGAACACCCCGGCGCCGGTGCCCTCCAGCGAGCGGGCGGCGCCGGCGAAGAAGCGCAGGTTGTCCACGGCGAACGGCAGCTCGCCGTCCCTGAACACCGCGGCCGGCTTGCCGGTCTCCTCCACTTCGAGCCTGGTCAGCTCCTCGGCGTCGGCCTCCACCAGGTCGGCCACGCGCAGCAGCAGCCGCTGGCGCTCGGCGGGGGTGGTCTGCGACCACTCCTCGAACGCCGCGCGTGCGGCCCGGACGGCCGACGCCACGCCCTCCACCGGCGTATCCGGAATTTCGGCACAGGGAAGGCCAGTGGCGGGGTTGATCAGTTCGCGCATCAGGAAGACTTCATCTTTCAGGGGGTCGTGCTACTGACTGAAATGCCTACTGGCCGAGCTGCTCGATCAGGTCGGCGGCCTTGCGCAGGCCGTCGCGGCGCCGGATCTCCTCGCCCGCGGCGGCGAGTCGCGCGCGCAGCTCGGTGTCGCCGAGCAGCTTCGCGACCGCCCCCTTGAGTTCCTCGTCGGTGAAGGTGTAGGTCGAGAGCCTGACACCATAGCCGAGTTCATCGACCCTCTGGGCGTTGTCGTACTGGTCCCAGAACAGCGGCAGCAGGATCATCGGCTTGCCGAAGTGCAGCGCCTCGGTGGTCGTGTTGTTGCCGCCATGGGTGATGACCAAGTCACACAGTGGGATGATCTTAGTCTGCGGAACGAACTCCGCGCCCCACATGTTGTCGGCCAGCTTGATCTCCTCGTGCAGCGGGCCCTTGGAGACGATGTACTGGTGCGGGGTCGTGGCCAGCACGTCGATCACCCGCTGCATCAGCTCCACGTCGGAGGAGCCCAGCGAGCCGAGCGAGAAGTAGACCAGCGCGCCGTCGTTGCGTTCGAAGGGCAGCGTGAAGTCCTCCTCGGTCTCGCGGACGGAGGAGTCGAGGCGGTGCCACGTCGGGCCCAGCGGGCGCTCGGCGGTGTAGTCGAGGATCTCGGGGTAGACGTAGAGGTTCAGGTCGCCCTCGTGGATGAAGTCGAGGTCGGGCAGCGGCTCGGTGCCCTGCTCGACGCACCACTCGTTGTAGGCGGCCCACAGCTCGCGGTGGGTGCGCTCGTACTCGGCGCGGAAGGCGTCCCACTCGGAGCGGTCGCCGGCGGGCAGGCCGGAGAAGACCGGCGGGACGTTCTCGCCGCGCATCTCCAGCGGCTGGCAGGAGACGATGCGGACGAACTTCTTGCCCGCGGTGAGCAGCGCCGGGAACGTGATCACGTTGTCCTCGACGATCACGTCCGGGTTCACGCGCTCGATGATGGCCCGCAGCTGCGGCTCGCAGTACTTCGCGCCGTCGATCAGGCTCTCCCAGATGGGCTTGGTGACGGTCTCCTGCTGCTCCAGCGTGGACTTGCGGTACTCCGGCGCGGTCTCGCGGATGAAGTCCTTCCAGAACTGGCCGGCGTCCTGCTCCTGCTCCTCCTCCGCGGGCGGGGCCAGGTCGACCAGGTCCTCCTCGAAGCCGAGCGCTTCGAGCTTGCCCTTCCACGACGCCTCGGCGGCGAAGACGACACGGTGGCCGCGGCGGCGCAGGATGTCGCCGATGCCGATCGAGTTGTTGGTGGGGCCGTAGGCGCTTTCCGGCATGAACAGGAACGTGAGAGACATCGCGACTCCGGGGGAACTCGTCAATTTGAAGAGGAATTCAAAACGGGATCTAGCGTGAAGGTCAACTTAAGGGCACTATGGTCACGGCTAACTGAACAGCAGCCGAACGAGTGAAGGTGGTGAGGGTGGCTCAGCGCAAAAGCCGCAGCGACCGGCGGCTCGATCTGATCGAGGCCGCACGCAGGGCCATCATCCGCCATGGCATCGACGGTGTACAGCTCTCGCACGTCGCCGAGGAGGCCGGCCTGACCTCGGGCGCCGTGCTCTACCACTACCCCGATCTGAGCGAGTTGCTCGTCGAGGCGCAGCACGCCGGCATGGAACGTTTCTACGAGCAGCGGCTGCGCCAGCTCGCCACGCTCACCGACCCCGTCGAGAAGCTGGTCGTCACGATCAGGTCGGGGCTGCCCACCGGGCCGCTCGACCCCGACGTGCGCCTGCTCAACGAGCTGGGCGGCGCCGCCGGCCGCAACCGCGTCTACGGCGTCCTGCTCACCTCGCTCTACGACCGTCAGGTGTCGATGTACCAGGCGATCCTGGACACCGGGTCCGCACTGGGGGTGTTCAGGCTGAGCGCCGACTCGGTGACGATCGCGCGCAACCTGGTGGCCCTGGAGGACGCGTACGGCTACCGCATCACGGCCAGGCACCCCCTGATCGGCCCGGACGAGGCGGCCGAGCTCATCCTGTCCTACGCCCGCGCGGCCACGGGCAACGACCTGGCTCACTGATCGACCGCCATGATCACGGCGTCCTCGGCGTTCCAGCGCACCTTCACCTTGGCGCCGGGACGCACGGAGGCGGCCCCCTGCACGGCCACGAGCACCGGCTTGGGATGGCCGGGCACGTCCACGGAGATGTGCGAGACGCCGCCGTAGAAGCTCACGTCGAGGACCTCGCCGGCCAGGCCCCTGGTCGCGTTGCCGTCCGCCAGCTCGATCTTCTCGGGCCGCACCGCCAGCAGCGCCTCGGCGCCGGCCTCCAGCTCCGCCAGCGGGGCGCCGGCCAGCATGCCGAACTGCTCGCTCTTGATCCCGTCGAGGCCGCTGGCCTCGCCGCGGAAGAGGTTGTTGGCCCCGACGAAGTCGGCCACGAACGGCGAGCGCGGCCGCTCGTACAGCGAGATCGGCTCGTCCACCTGGCGTACGGAGCCGCTGTCGAAGACGGCGATCCGGTCGGCCAGCGACATGGCCTCCTCCTGGTCGTGCGTGACGACCACGAACGTGATGCCCACCTCGTGCTGCAGCCGCTTGAGCTCGAGCTGCATGTCGGCGCGGACCTTCTTGTCCAGGGCCGACAGCGGCTCGTCGAGCAGCAGCAGCCGGGGCCGCTTGACGATGGAACGCGCCAGCGCCACCCGCTGCCGCTGGCCGCCCGAGAGCTGGGCGGGCCTGCGGGAGGCGTGCGCGGACAGCCCGACCGTCTCCAGCACCTCGCCCACGCGCTGCTTGATCTCCTGGCGGGACAGCCGCTCGCGCTCCAGCCCGTAGGCCACGTTCTTGGCCACGGTCATGTGCGGGAACAGGGCGTACGACTGGAACATGAGGCTGATCGGCCGCCGGTTCGGCGGCCTGGACAGCAGGTCCTCGCCGTCGAGCGTGACCTTGCCCTGGTCCGGCGTCTCGAACCCGGCGATGATGCGCAGCAGCGTGGTCTTGCCGCAGCCGGAGGGGCCGAGCAGGGCGAAGAACTCGCCCTGGCCGATCTCCAGCGAGACGTCGTCGAGCGCGGTGACGTCCCCGAACCTGCGGGAGATCCCGTCAATCTTGAGCACGCGTCTCCCCGATCTTGGTCAGGCGCTGCCCGGCGATCACCGCCGTGAAGCTCACGAGGAGCAGGATCGCGGCCAGCGCATTGATCTTCGGGGTGACCCCGAAACGGATCATTGAGTAGATGACGATCGGCAGCGTCTGCTCGTTGTTGCCGATCGTGAAGAACGCGATCACGAACTCGTCCAGCGACAGCGTGAACGCCAGCATCGCCCCCGCCACGATGCCCGGCATCAGCTGCGGCAGCGTGACCTTCATGAACGTCGTCACCGGCCCCGCGCCCAGGTCTCGCGACGCCTCCTCCAGCGAGATGTCGGTGCCGGTCAGCCGGGTGCGCACCACCGCCGCGACGAACGCCATCGCGAACAGGCCGTGGGCCAGCACCACAGAGTACAGGCCGAGCGTGAGCTGGATGGTGCCGTAGAAGACCAGCAGGCCGATGGCCAGCACCAGGTCGGGCAGCACGGCGGGCATCAGCGTCAGCGCGTCCATGACCTTGGACCTGGTGTACCTGGCCAGGCCGACGGCCAGCATCGTGCCGAGCACGGTGGCGATCAGGGTGGAGCCGGTGGCCACGATCAGCGTGTTGACCAGGCCGTCCCTGATCCGCTCGTCCTCGGCCAGCACGCCGTACCACTTGAGGCTGAAACCGTCGAAGGTGTACGCCGACTCGCCGGAGTTGAACGACATGACGACGAGCACGACGATCGGCAGGTACAGGAAGACGAACGTGAGCCAGAACGGCACGTACAGCAGCTTCGGTCTACGCACGGCGCGCCGCCCAGGCCTGCACGATGAGCAGCACGACCAGCACCGCGATGAGCGCCAGCGACAGCGTGGCCCCGAACGGCCAGTCGCGCGCCGACAGGAACTGGTTCCTGATCAGGTTGCCCACCATGATCGATTTGTTGCCGCCCAGCATCTCGGGGATGACGAAGTTGCCGAAGCTCGGCACGAACACGAACAGGCTGCCGGTCAGCACGCCCGGCACCGTCAGCGGCAGCGTGACCTTGCGGAACGTGGTGAACCCCGACGCCCCCAGGTTGGCGGACGCCTCGCGCAGCTGCGGGTCGAGCTTCTCGATCGCGGCGTACAACGGCAGCACCATCAGCGGCAGGTACGAGTACAGCAGCCCCGCCACGATCGTGCCCTGGTTGTAGAGCAGCTCGTACGGCCCCAGCCCGATCTTGGCCAGCGCCGAGTTCACCAGCCCCGGCCCGCTGAGCAGGATCGTCCAGGCGTAGACCCGGATGATGAAGTTCGTCCAGAACGGCAGCACGACCGCCACCAGTGCCAGTGTCTTCCACTTCTTCGGGAGCTGCGCGATCAGGTAGGCCGTCGGGTAGCCGACGAGCAGCGCGATCAGCGTCGTGAGCGCCGCGATCTTCAGCGAGTCGCCCAGCACGCCGAGGTAGAGCGGGTCGAACAGCCGCTCGAAGTTCTCGGTGGTGAACTCGTACACCACCCCGCCGAAGCGGCCGCGCTGGAAGACGGTGTAGCTGAACACCAGCGCCAGCGGCACCAGCATGAGCACGACCAGGTACGCCAGCCCTGGCGACAGGAAAACGAACGCGCCCAGCCAGCGTCCGCGGGCGCGGGACACTGGCTGGGTCTTGACTTCAGACTTCACAGCGGCAAAGGCTCAACTGGCCGTGACGTCCTGCTGGAGCCGGCTGTACTTGGTCGACGCCTGGCCCAGGTCGATGGCGGCCTCGCCGTTCAGCAGCTCGGCCGGTGTGATGCCGAGCAGCGAGCCCTTGGCGATCTTCACCTTCTCCATGGCGGCCTTGTTGGGCACCTTGTAGTTGATGTTCTCGGCCGCCCAGGAGTGGATCTCGGGGCTGAGGATGTAGTTGATCAGGGCGTGCGCGGCCTCCTTGTTCTTGGAGGACTTCATGATCACCATGGTGTCCACCCAGAGGTCGCTGCCCTCCTTCGGCACCGCGAACTCGATGTTGCCCTTGGCGTCGGTGGTCGGGCACCAGCCGTCCCACGCCTCGGCCATCACGGCCTCGCCCGAGATGAGCCGGTCACCGAAGGTGGTGTCGTCGTAGCGCAGCAGGTGCTGCTTCTGCGACATGAGCAGCTCCTTGGCCTTCTCGAGCTCCTCGTCCTTGTCGGTGTTGATCGAGTAGCCGAGCGACTTGAGCGCGGGCAGGGCCAGCCAGCGCTCGGTGGCGAGCATGGTGACCTTCTTGTCGGCCCAGGCCGGCGGCTTCAGCAGATCGTTCCAACTGGTGGGCTTGCTCTTCACCAGGTCGCTGCGGTAGCAGATGCCCGTCGTACCCCAGGTGTAGGGCACGGAGTACTTGTTGCCCTTGTCGTAGGACAGCTGGGTGGCCTCGGGGTAGAGGTTGGCCAGGTTGGGGATGAGCTCGTGGTGGATCGGCTCCAGCAGGCCCTGCTCGTTGAGCGCCTGGGCGTACTGGCCGGACACGAACGCCACGTCGATGCCGCTGTCACCGGGAGCGGTGAGCTTGGTCATCGCCGTCTCGTTGGTGTCGTGCGTCTGGATCTGCACGTCCTTGATCTTGAGCTCGGCCTTGGCCTTCTCGGGAAGCTCCTTGGGCGTGTAACCGTCCCAGACGGTGATGTCCAAGGTCTGCTGCGACAGGTCCGCGTTGGGCTTGAGCTGGTCGGCCGCCGCCGGCGCCGTACCATCTGAGCTTGACGACGACCCACCCCCGCACGCCGCGACGGCGAGCGCGAGTCCGGCCGCCGCGGCGGCGGCCGGGAGACGACGGGTGAACCGGGTACGGGACACGGCCGCTACTCCTTCTGAAATTTGTGCTGTTTGAGGGGTCGCGCGACCTTACCGGACACAGCGGACCAGACCAGGAGTGTTGCAGCAGAAATCAACATGAGCAAGACTTTTGATGACATTGCTACCTGGAAGTTTGGTCCAGCTGTTGAATTGGGATTCAATAAGTCGCCGCTTGATCTCTCTCGGTGAGAGGCCCCTCACCGCACGAGATCGGGGGCTCACAACCGCGCTCCTGGCGCGGTTGGCGGACGGCGTGCCGCCGCCCTTCGCCGTACGACGCTTCCGCCCGCTGCCCACCTTCTCGCACGGTCCTGGAGATCTCCACACTGGGGCCCCAGGTGAACGGGATTTCGGATCACACGTCGACCAGACGAACTACTCGGTGGTGGTCGGGGAGCGCGTCGTGGTCAAGTGGCTCACCCCGCCCGTCCCGCTCCCCCATCCCACCCCCGAGATCTTCGCGCACCTCGTTGATTCAGGATTCAACGACACCGCGCCTCCCTACGCGGCCCTGACGGGCGTGCTGGAGGGCCGCGAGCACCTCCTGGCCTTGATCACCGGCTACCTGCCCGAGGCCAGGGACGGCTGGGAGTGGTGCGTGGACGAGGCCGCGGCCGGTTCCGCCTCCTTCGCCACGGAGCTCGGCCGCCTCACCGCCGACCTGCACCTGGCCCTGTCCACCCTGCCGATCACGAGCACGGCCGGCGGTGCGGCGGGCAGCCGTACGGCGGCCAGGGCGTACGAGGCGCTGGCCGAAGCGCTGGCGCTGACCGAAGGCGACGACGGCGAGTGGCTGGCCACCAGGGCGGACACCATGCGCCAGGAGCTGGCAGCCCTGGAAGCCGGCATCACCAGCCCCCTGATCCGCATCCACGGCGACCTCCACGTGGGCCAGATCCTCCAGTGGCGGGACGGCTACGCCGTCATCGACTTCGACGGCAACCCCACGGTCACCGACGCCGACCCCCACCAGCCGGCGGCCCGCGACGTCGCCCAGCTCACCACCAGCCTCGACCACGTGGCCCAGGTGGCGATCAAGAGAAGATCCACCCCGCCCGCGCACGCCGCCCGATGGGCGAGAACGGCCCGCCAAGGCTTCCTGGCCGCGTACCGGTCCCGCCTGGCGGCGAGGAACAGACCGGAGCTGCTGGACGAGACCCTGATCCGCCCGTTCGAGGTGGAGCAGGAGTGCCGCGAGCTGATCTACGCCGCCCGCCACCTCCCCCGCTGGCGCTACGCCCCCATGGGCGTCCTGCACACCTGGTACGGAGAAGAACCCCGCAAGGAGAACATCGCGTGAATTCTGAGCTCTACCTCTCCGACCTGGAGTCCAAGCCGGAGCACCTGGCGGCCCTGGCCGACGAGCTCCGCACCGGGGACCCGTTCCGCGAGCTCCCGGAGCGCATCGACCGCGTCCTGTTCCTCGGCATGGGCAGCTCCCGCTACGCCGCCGGCGTAGCGGCCCTGCGCCTGCGCACCGCCGGGGTCAACGCGCACGCCGAGTACGCCTCCGCCGCGGCAAGCCTCCCGAACGCGGAAGGCACCCTGGTCATCCCGATCTCGGCCACCGGCACCAGCAGGGAGACCCTCGACGCCACGGCCAGGTACGCGGGCGGCCCCGCCTACCTGGCGGCCCTCACCAACCAGCCGGGCTCCCCGCTCGCCGAGGCCGCCGACCTGGTGGTCGACATGCGGGCGGGCGAGGAGCGCGGCGGCGTCGCGTGCCGGACGTTCCAGCACACGCTGGCCCTCCTCCTCGCCCTGGAGTCCAGGCTGACGGGCCGCACGAGCGACCTGCCCGCCCTGCTCGAACGGGCCGCGAAGGCCTCGGCCGACCTGCTGGACCGCAGGGACGAGTGGCTCCCCCTGGCGATGGAGCTGCTCGACGGCCCGGACGGCGTCTACACGATCGCCCCCGCCGAGCGGCTGTCGTCGGCGGAGCAGTCGGCGCTGATGTTCCGCGAGGGCCCGCGCCGCCCGGCCGACGCCTGCGAGAGCGGCGACTGGTCGCACGTGGACGTGTACCTCACCAAGACGCTCGACTACCGCGCGCTGCTCTTCCCCGGCTCCCGCTACGACGCCCAGGCCATGGACTGGGTGCGTCAGCGCGGCTCGACAGTGATCACCGTGGGCCCCGAGGTGCGGGACGCGACGGCCGCGATCCGGTACGCGGGCGACGACGACCCGGACGTCGCCCTGCTCACGGAGACGCTGGTGGCCGAGCTGGTGGCCGCCTACTGGTGGTCGGGACAGTAATCAGTACGACCGCACGGTCAGCGCGTGCTCGACCAGCGTGATCAGGGTGTTCTTGACGGCCTGCCGCGCACGCGCGTCCGTACGGACGATCGGCACGTGCGAGGAGAGCGTGAGCGCCTCCCGCACCTCGCTCTCGACGTGCGGGAACTCGCCGTCCCAGCCGTTCAGCCCGATCACGAACGGGATCCCGGAGTCCTCGAAGTAGTCCACGGCGGGGAAGCTGTCGGCCAGCCGCCGCGAGTCGACCAGCACCACGGCCCCGATGGCCCCGCGCACGATGTCGTCCCACATGAACCAGAACCGCTGCTGCCCGGGCGTGCCGAACAGGTAGAGGATCAGATCCTGGTCGAGCGAGAGCCGGCCGAAGTCCATGGCCACGGTGGTGGTGGTCTTGCCGGGGGTGTGCCCGAGGTCGTCGATGCCGTGCGAGGCGTCGGTCATCACCGCCTCGGTGGTCAGCGGCATGATCTCGGAGACGGAGCCCACGAACGTGGTCTTCCCCACGCCGAACCCGCCCGCCACGACGATCTTCGTGGAGGTGAGCCGGCTAGAGCCTGCGAAGTCCACTCAGCACCCTTTCGAGCAGTCCCCTGTCGGGCAGCCCCGCCTCGAGCTGCGGCTGGTACACCTTGACCAGCCCGTCCGCCTCCATGTCGGCGACCAGCACCCTCGCCACGCCGAGGGGGACGCTGAGCAGCGCGGAGATCTCCGCCACCGAGCGCACCTGCCGGCACAGCTCGCTGATCGCCCGGTACTCGCGCGCGTACGTGGTGCCGAGCTGCGCCGAGGTCGCCGACGACACCAGGGCCTCCATGGCCAGCTCCGTACGCGGAGTGGTGCGGCCGCCGGTGACGGCGTACATCCGGACGAGCGAACTTCGCTCGGGCTCCTGCTCACCGTTGTGCCACGATGCCATGGTTCACTCCCCACTCACCACTGGCGCGTGGCGGAGAGCTCCGCCCGTACGGCAGGTGTGAGCACCTGCCCCGCGCGCTCGACCAGGATCGTCATCTGGTACGCGACCAGGCCCATGTCGCAGTCGGGTGCGGCCAGCACCGCGAGGCAGGACCCGTCGCTGATCGACATCACCAGCACCAGGCCGCGCTCCATCTCGATGAGGGTCTGGGTGACCCCTCCGCCCTCGAACACCCGCGCCGCGCCCCCGGTCAGGCTCACCAGCCCGGCCGCGATGGCGGCGAGCTGGTCGGCGCGGTCCTTGGGGAAGCCTCTGGAGTACGCCATGGGCAGGCCGTCGGCGGAGACGACGACGGCGTGCGCCACGCCGGGAACCTCCTCGACGAAGCCGCTGACCAGCCAGTTGACGTCCCTGGCGGCCTGGCTCAGCTCCTTCATGAGTCCTCCTCGAGCTCGGCGCGGCCCTTGCGCACGCCCTGCTGGTAGCTGGCCAGCCTGCTGCGGAGACGGTCGGGGGACACCGGCAGCCCGGGAACGGGTGGCGGCGGCTGCGGGCTCGCGCTGCCCGGTACCAGGTTCGCTCGCGGAGTGCGCTTGGGCAAGCCCGAGCTCGTGGTGCCGTTCCTGGCGGGCTCGGCCGTCGCGTCGGCGGCCTGCCAGGCCTGGTCGGCCGGGGTGGTCCAGGCGGTGTCGCGGTGGTCGGCGGTGGGCGCGGGCTTGCTGAACCAGTTGCCCTCCTCGACCGAGGCGAAGATCGGCAGGTACTCGTCACCGGCGGCCGGGGACGGCGCGCCGGGCGGAGCGGGGAACGACGTGCTGGGGGTGGCCAGGTCGGGGAACGGCGGGCCCGGATCCCGGGGCGCGCCCGCGGGCGGCTGCTCGGCCGGGGGCGTGCGGGCCGAGCTGAACCAGGACGACGGCTCGGGCGCGGGCGGCACGGTGTCGAACGACGGGTGACCGGACGACGGCCCTCCGCCGGTGACGAAGGACGGATACCCGCCGGGCTCGAAGGACGGCCCCTCTGACGGATACCCGCCGGATTCGAAAGACGGCGCCCCTGACGGCACTCCGGACGGCGACCCGGGCAGCGGCCCCGACGGCGCCCCGGACGGCGGTCCGGGATGGGTCCCCGGCAGCGGCCCGGACGGCGGCCGGAGCACGGAGCCCGGCCGCGGCACGTCCAGCGACCCGTCCTGCGGCCCGTCCTGCGGCCCGTACGCGCCCCCGCTCCCCTGCCGCGGCACCTGCACCCGCGGGTTCGCCCCCGGCACCGCGGTCAGCAACATCGGCGGGATCAGCACCATGGCGGTCAGCCCGCCGATGTCCTGCCGCCTGAGCTGCACCCGGATGTTGTGCCGCAGCGCCAGCCGCCCGACCACGAACAGCCCCATCCGCCGCGACACCGACACGTCCACGACGGGCGGGTTGGCCAGCCGCCAGTTGGCCTCGGCCAGCTCGTCCTGCGCCATGCCGATGCCGTGGTCGGTGACCGACAACATCAGGCTGCCGCCGTCGATCCGGCTGCTGGAGATGATCACCTTGGTGTCGCGGGAGGAGAACGACACGGCGTTCTCGACCAGCTCGGCCAGCAGGTGCACCACGTCGGTGACGGCCTGCCCGGCGATGGCGACGTCGGACTGGACCTGGATGCTGACCCGGTCGTAGCTCTCGACCTCGCCGAGCGCGGCCCGGACGATGTCCATCAGCTCGACCGGCTCGCTCCACTTGCGCGCCGCCTCCTGGCCGGCCAGGACGAGGAGGTTCTCGCTGTTGCGGCGCATGCGGGTGGCCAGGTGGTCGAGCTTGAACAGGTCGCCGAGCCGGGCGTCGTCGCGCTCGCCCTTCTCCAGCTTCTCGATCAGCGTGAGCTGCCGCTCGACCAGCGTCTGGCTGCGCCTGGACAGGTTGACGAACATGGCGTTGACGTTGGAGCGCAGCGTGGCCTCGTCGCCCGCCAGCCGTACGGCCTCGCGGTGCACCTCGTCGAAGGCGCGGGCGACCTCGCCCACCTCGTCCTTGGAGAAGATCCCGATCGGCGGCACCTCCGCGGTGACCTCGCCGTCGCGCGACTCCCGCAGGTGCTGCACGAACTCGGGCAGCCGGCGGCCCGCGATCTCCAGGGCCTCGCCGCGCAGGCGACGCAGCGGCCGGACGAGCGACCTGGCCACGCCGGTGGTGATCAGCAGGATGGCGACGAGCAGGGCGAGCACGGCGCCCGCGGTCAGGAACGCCCGCCCGCGCTCGTCGGCGCTGAGCGCCTCGCTGCGGGTCACGATGTCCCGGGCCTGGCGCTCCTCGACCTTGCGCATGGAGTCGACGACCACGTTCGCCGCGTCGAACCACTCCTTGGCGTCGTCGCCGCGGGCCTGGTCGAGCCCGCGCAGCGGCAGCCCCTTGGTGGCTCTGATCAGCACCAGCTCGCGCAGGAACAGCATGCGGTCGGCGGATCTGCCGTTGACGGTCTCGTCGAACAGGCGCCGCTCCTCCGCGGTGGCCTCGGCGGCGAAGCCCTTGCGCTCGGTGGCCTCCACGGACTGCTCGCCGAGGAAGCGCTTGAGCTGGTCCTGGTCGAAGGCGCCCTCGACGAGCACGACGGTGACCAGCGCCTGCTGGTAGGAGACGCTCTCCTTGGCGCGGGCGAGCCCGTCGAGCATGCTGGTCTGGCGGAACAGCTCGTCGTCCACGCTGCCCTTGACCAGCTCGTTGTGGACGGAGAGCAGGTCGCTGACCACGGTGGTGTAGAGCTCGACGGCCGGGCCGGGCAGCAGGTTGGCCTCCAGGGCCTGCTTGCGCAGCGAGCCCAGGTCATCGAGGCGGTTGAGCAGGTTCTCGAGCTGGTCGGCGGTACGGCCGCTCGACTCGGTCATGAGCTGCCCGGCGATGCCGCGTACCGTCCTGGCCGCCAGGTCCACCTGGTCCATCTGGGCCCGCACCTCGGACAGCCCGTCGGCCGGCCGGTTGCGGGCGATGTACCAGGCGGTCTTGGCCCGCTCGCCGGAGACCAGGTGGGTCAGGCCCCCGAGCTCGGCGGAGAGCCGCGCGAACTGGTTGGTGCGGGCGTAGTCGGAGGCCGCGGACGTCGAGGCGAGCACCTGGATCCCGCCCAGCAGCACGGCCGCCGCGGTCGGCACCATGATGAGGGCGACGAGCCGCGCTCGGACACGCCAATTACGCAGCCGCCAGCGGCTCTCGCTGGCCTGCTTGACGCCCAGCTCTGTACTCACCGAACGCACCTCGCCCGAATCGGCGTATTTAAGGAGTCTGTGTCCTGGGGGAAATCAGCAAGTGCCGGTTATTTGAACACATGCTATGGCTCGTGGCCAAGCGAACATAACGCGACAAATGTTGGTTCGCGTGACTCCTGAGGATAGAACCTGGCGCTCCACGCCGGAAGCATCCCCGGCACGAAATAAACCTTTAACAGAATAAATGTCCACTTATGGGCGTTTAGCGCGTTCCAATCGGGTAACACGGTTGACGCTCCCCGATCTCTTGACAGTCACGGCGTTGAGAATCTCGCCATTGGCGACATATGTTGAGCGACGTCAAGCGAGGAGGCGAGTGTGGGAGTTTCTCCCGACAACGCGGCAATCACCGTTGCGGGCCTGTGGAAGATCTTCGGCTCCAAACCACAGAAAGTGCTGGACAGCGAGGACAGACACCTCGAACCCGCCGCGCTGAGGGAGAAGACCGGCTGCACCGCCGCCGTCCGTGACGTCAGCTTCGAGGTACGCCCCGGCGAGGTCTTCGTCGTCATGGGCCTGTCCGGCAGCGGCAAGTCCACCCTCGTCCGCTGCCTGACCAGGCTCATCGAGCCGAGCGCCGGCGAGATCAGGATCGGTGGCGAGGACATCAGGGCCGCCTCCCCCGCCCGCCTCCGCGAGATCCGCCGCCACCAGGTCAGCATGGTCTTCCAGCACTTCGGCCTGCTGCCGCACCGCAAGGTCATCGACAACGTCGCGTACGGGCTGGAGATCCAGGGCACCGCCAAGCAGGCCAGGCACGCGCGGGCGGCGGAGATCCTCACGCTCGTCGGCCTCGACGGCTACGCCGACGCCTACCCCGACCAGCTCTCCGGCGGCATGCAGCAGCGGGTGGGCCTGGCCAGGGCGCTGGCCGTGGAGCCCGAGGTGATGCTGTTCGACGAGCCGTTCAGCGCGCTCGACCCGCTGATCAGGCGCGACATGCAGGCCGAGGTCATCCGGCTGCACCGGGAAGTCGGCAAGACGATGGTGTTCATCACGCACGACCTGTCCGAGGCGCTCAAGCTGGGCGAACGCATCGCGATCATGCGGGGCGGCTCGATCGTGCAGCTCGGCACGGCCGAGGAGCTGGTGGGCGCGCCGGCCGACGACTACGTGGCCGACTTCGTGCGCGACGTGCCCAGGAGTCACGTGCTGACCCTGCGCTGGATCAGCCGCGACCCCGAGCCGGGCGAGCCGCTCGACGGGCCCTCGTTACCGGCCACCACCGTGATCAGGGACGCCATCGGCGTGGCCTCCTCCTCGTCCCGGCCGATCAGGGTGGTGGACGGCGACGAGCTGGTGGGCGTGGTGGACCGGGTGGACCTGCTCGCCTTCCTGTCGGGACAGGCCGCCGCATGAGCAGCACGGCCGTGCCGTCGCCCTCCCGGCTCGCGGGGTTGCCGAGGTGGGCGGCGCCGGCTGGGGTGGCGGTGCTGTTCGTGGCGGCGTACCTGGTCTTCCAGGGCACGGGGACGCTGCCGCACGACAAGGAGGCGCCGCAGTTCCTGGCCGTCACGGAGCTGCGCGAGTGGATCGACGACCACCGCAACGACAACCCGCTCTTCCTGTACTTCCTCAACTACGTCCGGCTCTTCGTGGGCTCCCTCTACACGCTGTTCGAGACCGTCCTGTACGCGCTCGGCTGGCCCGGCATCACCGGCGTCATGGGCGCGCTGGCCTGGCTCGCGGGCGGCTGGCGGATCGCGCTGCTGGCGGTCGGGGGCGTGAGCGCGTTCGGCGCGCTGGGGCTGTGGGAGTCGAGCGTGGACACGCTGGCCCTGGTCGCGGTGGCGGTGCTGCTGTCGCTGGCGATCGGGATCCCGGTCGGCGTCTGGGCCGGGCTCTCCGCCCGCGTGCGCCGCACGATCACCCCGGTGCTGGACGTCATGCAGATCATGCCGACGTTCGCGTACCTGGCGCCGCTCGCCCTGTTCTTCCACATCGGGGCGCCCGCCGGGGCCATCGCGACGATGATCTACTCGATCCCGCCGGCCATCCGCATCACGGCCCTGGCCATCTCGGAGGTCTCCCCCACGGCGGTCGAGGCGTCCGCCTCGCTGGGCGCCACGCGGCGGCAGACGCTGTTCAAGGTCTACCTGCCGCTGGCCAGGTCCACGATGGCGCTGGCGATCAACCAGACGATCATGATGGCGCTGTCCATGGTCGTCATCGCGAACCTCATCTCGGCGCCCGGGCTGGGCGGCGACATCATCCGCGGCCTGTCCAGGGCGCAGGTCGGCATCATGCTGCCGGCCGGCGTCGCCGTCGTGATCATGGCGGTGGTGCTCGACCGGATGATGATGGCGGTGGCGCGCCGCGACCCGCACGCCAGGCTGCGGCGGGCCGACCTCGCCGGAGCGGGCGTGCTGGCCGTCGCCGGGCTGGCGCTCATCCCCGTCCTGCCCAGGCTCTGGCCGGAGAGCCTCACGATCAACCTGGTCACCGAGGTCAACGACGTCGTGCGGTGGGCCGAGGACAACTGGTTCACGGTGACCGCGTGGATCAAGGACACGACCTCCCACCTCCTGCTCAACCCGCTGGAGTCGCTGCTCACCTCGGCGCCGTGGTGGCTGGTCGCGCTGGCCGTGCTGGCCGTCGCCTGGCGCGTCAGCGGCGTGCGTCCCGCGCTCACCGCGCTGGCCTGCCTGCTGGCGATCGCGCTGCTCGGCGTGTGGGAGCACACCATGCAGACGATGAGCACGGTCGCCGTCGCGGTGCTGGTCACGCTCGTCATCGGCCTGCTGCTGGGGGTGGCCGCCGCCCGCTCGCCGCGCTACTCGGCCGTCCAGCGGCCCCTGCTCGACGCCGCGCAGACCATGCCCGCGTTCGTGTACCTGCTGCCCGCGCTGGCGCTGTTCGAGACGACCAGGTTCACCGCGATCTTCGCCTCCGTCATCTACGCGGTGCCGCCGGTGGTGCGCCTGGTCGAGGACGGCATCAAGGCCGTGCCCGCCACGGTCGTGGAGGCGGCCGTCTCCGCCGGGTCCACCCCGGGCCAGCTCCTGTGGAAGGTGCAGCTCCCGATGGCCAGGCAGGCCATCCTGCTGGCGGCCAACCAGGGCATCGTGATGACGCTGGCCATGGTGGTCGTCGGCGGCCTGGTCGGGGCGGGGGCCCTCGGCTACGACGTGGTCACGGGGTTCTCCCAGCGCACCGACTTCGGCATGGGCTTCGTCGCGGGCGTCGCGACCGTGCTCCTCGGAGTCATGCTCGACCGCATCACGCAGGGCGCCGACAGGCGTCCTTCCCCCCGAAAGAGGAAGTTCACATGAAGATTCGCCTGCTCGCAGGCCTCGTCGCGCTTGGACTCGCCGCCGTGGGCTGTGGCGGGGCCACGGTCGACACCAGCACATCCGGCACCTCCGCCCCCGCCTCCGGGTCCACCGCCTCCGCGTCGGGCTCCGCCGGCACCGTGAAGATCGCGATCAACCCCTGGGTGGGGTACGAGGCCAGCGCGAACGTCGTGGCGTACCTGCTGGAGAACGAGCTAGGCTACACCGTCGAACTGCCCGAGATCAAGGAGCAGCTCGCCTGGGAGGGCTTCGAGACCGGCGACGTGGACGTCATCATCGAGAACTGGGGTCACCCCGACCTGAAGAAGCAGTTCATCGACGAGAAGAAGGTCGCGCAGGTGGCGGGCTCCACCGGCAACAAGGGCGTCATCGGCTGGTACATCCCCAAGTGGATGGCCGACGAGCACCCCGACATCACCGACTACAAGAACCTCAACAAGTACGCCGACCTGTTCAAGACCTCCGAGTCGGGCGACAAGGGCCAGCTCCTGTTCGGCGACCCGTCGTACGTCAGCAACGAGGAAGCCCTGATCAAGAACCTCAAGCTGAACTACAAGGTCGTCGTCGGCGGCAGCGAGGCGGCCCTGATCAAGGGCGCCCAGCAGGCGCAGGAGCAGAAGAAGCCGCTGCTGTTCTACTTCTGGGACCCGCACTGGCTGTTCAGCAAGACCGACCTGGTCCGGGTCAACCTGCCCGCCTACACCGAGGGCTGCGACGCCGACCCCAAGAAGGTGGCCTGCGACTACCCGGAGATGGACCTCGACAAGATCGTGAGCACGAAGTTCGCGCAGACCGGCGGCAAGGCGTACGAGCTGGTCAAGAACTTCAGCTGGACCAACGAGGACCAGAACGCCGTCGCCGACGACATGACCAACAACGGCATGACCGGCGAGGAGGCCGCCAAGAAGTGGGTGGAGGCCAACACCGCCAAGTGGCAGGCCTGGATCCCGAAGTGATCCCCTCCCCACCGCGGCCCCGCCCGGCGGGGCCGCGCGCCAAGACGCTCCCGGGGATGCTCGTCGTGACCCTGCTCCTGGCGGCCTGCTCCAGCGGCGAGCCGGAGTCCACGGCCCAGGCCAAGGGCACGGTCAACATCGACATCCACGCCTGGGTCGGGTACGAGGCCCAGGCCGCCGTGCTGGCGTACCTGCTGGAGCAGGAGCTCGGCTACAAGGTCAACAAGCGGGCCGTGAAAGAGGACCAGTCCTGGCGGGATTTCGAGACCGGCAAGGTCGATGTGATCGTCGAAAGCTGGGGTCACAACGACTGGAAGAAGGAGTACATCGAAGAGAAGAAGGTGGCGCTGTCGGCCGGGCTCACCGGCAACAAAGGGGTGATCGGCTGGTACGTGCCGGAGTGGATGGCCAAAAAGTACCCCGACATTACGGACTACCGAAACCTCAATAAGTACGCCCCTCTCTTCCGGACCGAAAAAACCGGAAATGCCGGACAAGTCCTGGACGGTGATCCGACATTCGTGACGAATGACGAGGCCCTCGTCAAGAACCTCAAGCTCAATTACAAGGTCATCTACTCGGGCAGCGAGGCCGCGCTGATCAAAGCGGCCCAGGCGGCGACGAAGAATCGGACACCGCTGCTCATGTATTTCTACGAACCGCAATGGCTGTTCACCAAGGTCAGGCTCGTCAAGGTGGCGCTCCCGGCCTACGCCGTGGGCTGCGACGACGATCCGGCCAAGGTGGCCTGCGACTACCCGCCGTACCTGCTGGACAAGATCGTCAGCCGGCGGTTCGCGGAGCGGGGCGGGCAGGCGTACGAGCTGGTGCGCAACTTCACCTGGACCAACGACGACCAGAACGCCGTGGCCAGCGACATGATCAACGAGAAGATGAGCGCCGAGGACGCCGCCGAGCGGTGGGTGGCGGAGAACAAGATCGTGTGGAAGGACTGGATCCCCCGTTGAGGTTCGACTTCGTCATCGTGGGCGGCGGCTCGGCCGGCTGTGCCCTGGCCAACCGGCTGAGCGCCGATCCTTCGACGTCGGTGCTGGTGCTGGAGGCGGGCCGGCCCGACTACCCGTGGGACGTGTTCATCCACATGCCGGCGGCGCTGATGTTCCCGATCGGCAGCCGGTTCTACGACTGGAAGTACGAGTCGGAGCCCGAGCCGCACATGGACGGCCGGCGCGTCTACCACGCCCGCGGCAAGGTCCTGGGCGGCTCCAGCAGCATCAACGGCATGATCTTCCAGCGCGGCAACCCGCTCGACTACGAGCGCTGGGCCGCCGATCCCGGCATGAAGCACTGGGACTACGCGCACTGCCTGCCCTACTTCAAGCGCATGGAGGACTGCCTGGCCGACCCGGGCACCGCCTTCCGCGGCGGTGAAGGACCGCTCAAGCTGGAGCGCGGGCCCGCGCGCGGGCCGCTGTTCGAGGCGTTCTTCGAGGCGGTCCAGCAGGCCGGTCACCCGCTGACCGACGACGTCAACGGCTACCGCCAGGAGGGCTTCGCCGCCTTCGACCGCACCATCCACCGCGGCCGCCGCCTCAGCGCCGCCCGCGCCTACCTCCACCCCGTACGCCGCCGCCCCAACCTGAAGGTCAGGACCCGGGCCTTGGTGGAGAAGGTGCTCTTCGACGGCGCCCGCGCGGTCGGCGTGATCTGCGACGGCCGGCGCGTCGACGCCGGGGAGGTCATCCTCTGCGGCGGCGCCATCAACACCCCGCAACTCCTCCAGCTCTCCGGCGTGGGCCCGCGCGCGCTCCTGGAGCCCCTGGGCATCGACGTCGTGCACGACCTGCCGGGCGTCGGCGAGAACCTCCAGGACCATCTGGAGGTCTACGTCCAGCACGCCTGCACGCGGCCGGTCTCCCAGCAGCCCTCCCTGGCCATGTGGCGCCGCCCCTTCATCGGCGCGAACTGGCTCTTCCTGCGCCGCGGCCCGGGTGCCACCAACCACTTCGAGGCCGGGGGCTTCATCCGCTCCAACGACGACGTGGCGTACCCGAACCTGATGTTCCACTTCCTGCCGATCGCCGTCCGCTACGACGGCTCCGCCCCGGCGGGCGGGCACGGCTACCAGGTGCACATCGGGCCGATGTACTCCGACGCCCGCGGCTCGGTCCGCGTCACCTCCGCCGACCCGCGCCGCAAGCCCGCGCTCCGCTTCAACTACCTGTCCACCGAGCAGGACCGCCGGGAGTGGGTGGAGGCGATCAGGCACGCCAGGCGGATCCTGTCGCAGCCGGCGTGGGCCGGCCTGGACGGGGGCGAGCTCTCACCCGGCCCGTCGGTCCAGACGGACGAGGAGATCCTGGCCTGGGTCGCCAGGGACGGCGAGACCGCACTCCACCCGTCGTGCACCTGCAAGATGGGCACCGGCGAGACGGCCGTGGTGGATCCGGACACGATGCGGGTGCACGGCCTCGACGGGCTGCGCGTGGTGGACGCGTCGGCGATGCCGTACGTGACGAACGGCAACATCTACGCGCCGGTCATGATGCTCGCCGAGAAGTCCGCCGACCTCATCCTCGGCAACACCCCGCTGCCTCCTGAGCCGGTGGAGTTCTACCGGCACCGGTGACCCGCTCAGCGGTCCAGGCGCTGGTAGAGCCGTACCGAGAGCACGAAGAACACGACCGTGATCACCGCCGGCCACACCACCGCCATCAGGACCGCGTGCTGGGCCACCCACGAGTCACCGCCCCACCCCGGGTTCCCGAACAGCTCCCTGGCCGCCGCCACCGTGGACGACAGCGGGTTCCACTCCGACAGCGCCCCCAGCCAGCCCGGCATGGTGGAGGGTGCCACGAAGGCGTTGGACAGGAAGCCGATCGGGAACTCCAGGGTCTGGATCGCCACCACGCCGCCCGGGTCCCTGGTCAGCAGGCCCAGGTAGATCCCGGCCCACAGCAGGGAGAAGCGCAGGAGCAGCAGCAGGCCCACCGCGCCGAGCGCGCCGGAGAGCGTGGCCGGGCGCCAGCCGACCGCCAGGCCGCAGGCCAGCAGGCCGGCCAGGACGAGGACCGAGTTGAGCAGGTCGGCGATCGCGCGGCCGATGAGGACGGCCGACGGGGCCATGGGCATGGAGCGGAAGCGGTCGGTGACGCCCTTGGAGGCGTCGGTGGTGACGGCGACCATGGTGGCGCTCAGGCCGAACAGCATCGTCATGCCGTACATGCCGGGCATGAGGAAGGCGAAGTAGTCCGCGCCCTCGGGCACCCGTACCGCGCCGCCGAACAGGTAGCCGAAGGCGAGGGTGATGATGACGGGGAAGACGATCCCGAACACCACCGTCATGGGCTGGTTCGCCCAGTGGATCAGGTCGCGGCGGGCGACCGTCCAGCCGTCCGCCAGCGCCCAGCGCAGCCGCGTGAGCGGGCCTTCCGTCAAGGTCACCGCGGTCATCGGGAGCCACCTCCGGCATCGGTCAGGTTGAGGAAGACTTCGTCGAGGGTCGGGCGGCGCACCGCCACGTCCTCGGCCTCGATCCCGGCCGCCGCCAGGGCGGCCAGGACCTCCGTGAGCGCCTGCACGCGCTCGCTCACCGGCGCGCTCACGTGCCGGGTGTCGCGATCGACCTCGGCGGGCCCCGACGCCACCCGGCCGATGATCTCGGCGGCCGACGTCAGCAGCTCCGGGTCGTGGACGACCACGTCGAGCCGGTCGCCGCCGAGCTTGGCCTTGAGCTCGTCCGGGGTGCCCTCGGCCACCACCTGGCCGGCGTCGATGACCGAGATGCGGTCCGCGAGCTGGTCGGCCTCCTCCAGGTACTGGGTGGTCAGCAGCACCGTGGTGCCGCCGGAGACCAGCTCGCGCACCGCGCGCCAGATCTCCGCCCGGCTGCGCGGGTCGAGGCCCGTCGTCGGCTCGTCGAGGAAGAGCACGGGCGGCGCCAGGATCAGGCCGGCCGCCAGGTCGAGCCGGCGGCGCATGCCTCCCGAGTACTCCTTGGCCGGCCCCTGGTGCTCCAGGCCGAACTGCTCCAGCAGCTCGGCCGCCCGCGCGCGGGCCTCGGCCGCGCTCAGGTGGTAGAGGCGGCCGAACAGCTCCAGGTTCTGCCGCCCTGTCAGCAGCTCGTCCACCGCCGCGTGCTGGCCGACCAGGCCGATGGTGCGGCGCACCTGGCGGGGCTGGGTGGTCACGTCGAACCCGGCCACCTCCGCGCGCCCGCCCGACGGCCGCAGCAGCGTGGTCAGGATGCGCACGGTCGTCGTCTTGCCCGCCCCGTTGGGGCCGAGCAGGCCGTGGACCGTGCCGCGGCGCACGTCCAGATCGATGCCGTCCAGCGCCGCCTGCTCGCCGTACGTCTTGCGCAATCCCTGCGCGAGTACCGCTGTCATGGTGTCACCCTCTCGAATCGTACGCCGTACCGTACAGAATACGGGCCACGATGGCAACCGTACGGTGTACCGTACAAAGGTGACAGTTGAGTACTCGGGGAAGGGCGACCCCGCCCGCAGCCTCGCGCTGCTCTGGCGCACCAGCGAGCGCGCCAGCCGCAAGGGCAAGCCGGAGCTGAGCGTGGACCGCATCGTGCGCGCCGCCATCGAGGTGGCCGACGCCGAAGGGTTGCAGGCGCTGTCCATGCGCCGCGTGGCCGAGCGGCTCGGGGTCGGGACGATGTCGCTCTACACGTACGTGCCGGGCAAGCCGGAGCTGTTCGACGTGATGCTCGACGCGGTCTACGGCGAGACCGCCAGGCCGGACGACGTGCCGGGCGGCTGGCGGGGCAGGCTGGAGCAGATCGCCAGGGAGAACTGGGCGCTCTACCTGCGCCATCCGTGGCTGCTGCAGGTGGCGGCCAACCGGCCGGTGCTCGGGCCCAACGTCACGGCCAAGTACGACTACGAGCTGCGCGCGGTCGACGGCATCGGCCTGTCGGACCTGGAGATGGACTCGGTGATCGCGCTGATCACCGGCTTCGTGCACGGCACCGCCAGGGGCGCGGTGGAGGCCGCGCAGGCGGAGCGCATGACGGGGATCAGCGACGAGCAGTGGTGGGCCGCGCACGCGCCCTTCCTCAGCCGGATCGCCGACGCCGCCCGCTATCCCACGGCCTCCCGCGTCGGGCAGGCCGCGGGCGAGGCGCTCAACGCGGCCTACAGCCCGGAGCACGCCTTCGAGTTCGGGCTGCAGCGCGTGCTCGACGGCATCGAGGCCCTGGTCGACAGGCGCCGCAAGGACTCCTCGGCCTGACGACGCCCGCGCGCGGGCAAGCAGCCCCCGGCCCGGCGACGCTCGGCCGCATCGCCGCGGAGCTGGAGGCCCGCTTCGCCTACCAGGAGGAGCAGCGGTGCTCGACTCCCTGGAGGAGGCGCCCTGGAGGAGGCGCCCTGGGCGGCGAGCTAGTGGACGGCGGTGGCGCGCAGGCGTACGACGTGCTCGACCAGCGAGATCAGCGTCGACTTGACCGACTCGCGGTTACGGGCGTCCGTACGCACGATCGGCACGTGCGGCGACAGCGCGAGCGCCTCCCTGACCTCGTCGTCGGAGTGCGGGAACTGCCCGTCCCAGCCGTTCACCCCGATGACGAACGGCAGCTTGGCCTCTTCGAAGTAGTCGATCGCCGGGAAGCTGTCGGCCAGGCGGCGGGTGTCGAGCAGCACCACCGCGCCGATCGCACCCCGCACCAGGTCGTCCCACATGAACCAGAACCGGTGCTGACCGGGCGTGCCGAACAGGTACAGGATCAGGTCACGGTCGAGCGACAGCCTGCCGAAGTCCATCGCCACGGTCGTGGTCTGCTTGTGCGGAGTCAGACCGAGGTCGTCGATGCCCGCGGACGCGTCGGTCATGACCGCTTCCGTGGTGAGCGGGAGGATCTCGGACACCGCCCCCACGAACGTCGTCTTCCCGACGCCGAAGCCACCGGCGACGACGATCTTCGTCGACGTGAGCCCGGCGCTAGAGCCTGCGTAGTCCACTGAGCACCCTTTCGAGCATGTTGAGGTCTGGCTGTCCCTGGCTGAGGCGTGGCTGGTGCAGACGGACGAGCCCTTCGTCGGACATGTCCGCCACGAGCACCCTGGCCACGCCCAGCGGGACGCGGAGCAGGGCCGAGATCTCGGCGACCGACCGGAACGACCTGCAAAGCTGCATGATGGCCTCCTGCTCGGGGGTGAGCATGGCCATCTCGTCGTCCGGGATCGACATCGACGAGATCAACGTCTCCATCGCGAGGTGATAGCGCGGCTCCGATCTGCCGCCCGTCACCGCGTAAGGACGGAACAGGGGCTCTTCGTCCCCGGTTCCGTCAGCGCCGTACACGGCCCTCTCCCATCAGTTCCATCACATCACCGGGTCCTGGCGGCCTGCAGCTCCGCGCGCAGGGCCGGCGTGAGCGCCTGTCCAGCCCTGTCTACCAGCAACGTCATCTGATACGCCACCAGACCCATGTCACAATCCGGACCCGCCAGAACCGTCAGCACGGAGCCGTCGCTGATCGCCATGACCAGCAGCAGGCCGCGCTGCATCTCCACGACGGTCTGCGTCACCGCACCGCCCTCGAACACCCTGGACGCACCCACGGTCAGGCTCAGCAGACCCGCGGAGACCGCGGCGAGCTGGTCGGCCCGGTCCGGAGGGAAACCCTCCGACGCGGCCAGGCAGAGCCCGTCCGCCGAGACCACGACGGCATGCGCGACTCCGGGCGTGTTGCGTACGAAGTCGGTGATCAGCCAGTCGAACCTGTGCGCCTCGTGGCTAAGGGTTGTCACGCATCCTCCCCGGCGGGACGCTTACTCACTTCGTTCCTCCTGTCCACGTACTTCCTGACGACCCCGTCGGACACCCTGCTGGTAGCTGGCCATCCTGCTGCGCATCCGGTCCGCTGAGACCGGGGGCATCGGTGCCTGCCGCTGCGGCTGCTGTTGCGGCTGCGCGGGCTGGCTCGCCGTGCCCGGCACCAGGTTGGCCTTCGGGGTCCGCTTGGGGAGCCCGGCGGCGGTGATGCCGCCGAGGCTGGGCTCGCTGGCTTTGGCCGCCGCCTGCCATCCGGCATCCGCGGCCGTTCGCCAGGCTTCCTCCCCAGAGGGTACGGCTTGCGCGGGGCCTGACTCACCACCAGGTTCCTCCGCGCCCGCCCGCTGCTGCCCGGCCTCGCCCTGTGGCCTGCGGAACCATGCCGACTCCACCGAGGCGAAGATCGGCAGGAACTCCTCCTGCTCCTGCTCCAGGGGCGACACGTCCACCGACGGCGCCGGCTCCGGCTGCCGTACGTCGTTCGTCGGGTACGCCGGGGGCGGCGTCTGGAACGCACCATTACCAGAGGGGTAGGAAGGCGCGCTCGGGAACGAAGGGTAGGAACCGGGGTCCTGCGCGGCGTGCTGCCTGCGGTAGGAGCCGCCGTCGGTGTCCGCGGTGAAGCCGTTGACGCCCGCCCTGCCGGGGTCGGAGTTGAACTGCCCCGGCCGGGGCATGCCGGGCGTGCTGTCGTACGAGCGCGGTTCGCGCCTGGCGGGGCCGCTGTCGAACGTGCCGCTGTTGAAGGCTCCTGTGCCCTGCGCCGGCGCGCCGCTGCCGAAGGTGCCGGGCCCGTCCGAAGGCGGTCCGGCGTGCCGAGGCCTGCCGTTCTCCGGCGGTCCCTGCCTGGCAGGTCCCGCGTCGAAGGAGTCGAAGCTGGCGAACGACCGGAACGACCCGTTCGGCGCGGACGGCCCGAGAGGCGCCGCGGGCTGGCTGGGCACGGTGCCGCCGCCGAACGCCGGCCGCTGCGGCAGCGGCTGCTGCGTCCCGTCGGCGATCAGCGCGGGCGGCAGCAGCACCATGGCGATCAGGCCGGCGCCCTCGCCCTTGCGCAGCTGCACCCGGATGCCGTGGCGCAGCGCCAGGCGGCCGACCACGAACAGGCCCATGCGCCGGGAGACCGACACGTCGACCACGGGCGGCTCGGCCAGGCGGCGGTTGGCCTCGGCCAGCTCGTCCTCGGTCATGCTGATGCCGGTGTCGCTGACCGACAGCAGCGCGCCGCCGCCCTCGATGAGCGCGCTGGTGACCGTGACCTGGGAGTTGCTCGGGGAGAACTGGATGGCGTTCTCGACCAGCTCGGCGACCAGGTGGACCAGGTCGTTGGCGCAGCTGCCGAGCACGGACGTGGCGCGGTGCACCTTCACCTGGACGCGCTCGTAACCCTCGACCTCCGACAGCGCGGCGCGCACGACGTCGACCAGCTTGGCCGGCTGGCTGCGCCGGCGGGTGGCCTCGTGGCCGGCCAGGACCAGGAGGTTCTCGGAGTTGCGGCGCATGCGGGTGGCCAGGTGGTCGAGCTTGAACAGGTCGGCCAGCCTGCGGCCGTCCTCCTCGCCCTTCTCCAGGCCGTCGATCAGCGAGATCTGCCGCTCGACCAGCGTCTGCGTGCGGCGCGAGAGGTTGACGAACATCGAGCTGATGTTGCTGCGCAGCTCGGCCTCCTCGCCCGCCAGGCGTACGGCCTGCCGGTGCACCTGGTCGAAGGCCCGGGCCACGTCGCCGATCTCGTCGTTGCCCTCGACCTCGATGGGCGCCACGTCGCGCACGCTCGTGTCACCGCTGACGCGCAGCTGGCGCACCACGTCGGGCAGCCGGAAGCCGGCGACCTCCAGCGCCTCGGTACGCAGCCGGCGCAGCGGGCCGACCATGGAGCGGGCGATGGCGACGGTGAGGAGCAGGACGACGATCAGCAGCGCCACGATCAGGGACCCCGCGATGATCGCGTTGCGGGTCTCGGCGGAGCGCAGCTCCTGGCTGCGCAGGCTCACCCGTCCCGCCAGGTCCTTCTCGATGCCCTGCAGCACCTCGATGGAGGCGGTGTTGTTGTTGAACCAGTCCTCGCGTTCCGCCCTGGCGGAGATGAGGTTGTCGGTGATGCGGGCGCCGGGCGCCCGGCCGCTGACCAGCGCGACCGCGCGGGCCTTGGTGAGCTGGACGCTGACGTACTCCTGCTTGGAGGTCAGCCCCTTGGACAGCTTCAGGCCCACGTCGACGCCGGCCTCGGCGCCGACGGAGGCGATGTCGGCCTGCTGGCGGGCGTTGGAGGCGATGAACTGCTCGACGTCCTTGGCGTCCGCGCTGTTGGGGGTGTAGGAGTTCTGGATGAGCTGGACGCGCTGGCGCGACATCTCCTCCTTGGCCGACGCCAGCGCGCTCAGGGCGCGGAACTGGCCGACGATCTGGGAGTCGTCCGTCAGCAGGGCGAGCTCGTCGTGCAGGTTGAGCAGGGTGTCGGTGAGGAAGTTGTACCGGATGGTCTCGGTCTGGCCCTCGGTCCTGATCTTCGACAGGCGGCTCAGGTCGTACCTCGCCTGGGAGGCGGCTCTGACCACGCGCGGGCCGTAGGAGTCGTCCATGGCGTCGAGGTCGGCGCGTACGGTCTTGACCAGCGTGTCGACGGCGGCCTTGCGCTGGGTGTAGTCGGCGGCGAGCTGCTTGCGCATCGCGCGGTTGGCGCCGATCCAGCCTCCGGTGTCACGCTCCAGGCCGAGTGCCTGCACGAGGTCCCGGATGCGGCCTGCCTGCTCCGCCGCCGTGGCGGTGCGGTCGTAGACGTCGATGCTCTGGACCGACTCCACCACTCGTGTTCCCCCGAGCACGACGGCGGCGATGGTGGGCACCAGGATGAGCGCCGTGAGACGCCACCTCACGCGCCAGTTTCTCAGGCCCAGCCGCGACAGCGACCGCTTGCCGCGGTCCTGCCGCACGGCTGGGCCACCGCCCGAATTCCCCGTAGTCACCGCTCCCGCTACCCCTCATTCGTCCCGTCCGCAACGGGTCATAAGCCGTCCACAAAGTATCCGCAGCAACTGACTTAACAGGCATATCGGACACAATCGTTACAAACGTGACCGGTAGTTGTGTGCTGTTGGTTATCGCAGTGCGGCAAGGACTTGATCGCGGACTTGAGCCCTCTGCGCTTCGTCGCTGAGGGGGCGACCAGCGCGGTCCACAACATAGAAGACGTCCACCGCCTCCGCGCCGAGAGTCTCTACGCGAGCGGCTCTCACGTCAAGACCGCACTCGCCGAACGCCCGTCCGATCCGCCACAGGAGCCCCGGCCTGTCATGGGCCCTGACTTCCACCACAGTGGCGGTCGCGGAGGCGTCGTCGACCAGTGTCACCCGAGGTGGCGCCACGGGTACGCGAGGCGGCCGCACCGACCGGCTACGGCGGGCCAGCCGTTGCTCGATGTCAAGACGCCCAGCAAGGACCAGGCGCAGGTCGGACTCCAGCGTCGCGGGGTCGGGAGGGGACCCGTACTCGGGGATGACCGAGAACTCGATCACCGCCGTCGAGCCGGCGGAGGCGGACGAGGCGGAGCGCACGACGAGCCGGTGCGCGGACAGCACGCCGGCGGCGCTCCACAGCAGGCCCACCCGGTCGGGCGCGACGACCGTGACCGCTCCCCCGTTCACGCGCACGGCGCCGCCGCCGTGGCGGGCCAGCGCGGCCTGCTCGGACGAGAGCGTGGGCGGCTTGGGCGGCGGCGAGCCCGCCAGCACGGACCTGACCCGGCGCACCAGGTCGGCGACCAGGCCGGCCTTCCAGCTGTTCCAGGCCGCGGGGCCGGTCGCGTTGCCGTCGGCGACCGCCAGCGCGGCCAGCAGGTCGAGCACCTCCCGCGAGCCGACGGTCGCGGCGACCTTCTCGATCGTGACGGGGTCGTCGAGGTCCCTGCGCGTGGCGGTCTCGGGCAGCAGCAGGTGGTGGCGTACGACGGTGGCCAGCGTCTCGACGTCGTGCGGCGGCAGGCCGATCCGGGTGGCGATGTCGCGCACGACGACCTCGCCGGTCGCCGAATGGTCGCCCGGCCAGCCCTTGCCCACGTCGTGCAGCAGAGCTCCGATGAGCAGGAGGTCGGGACGGGAGACCTCGCGGGTGTGGCTGGCCGCGTTCGCGGCGGCCTCGATCAGGTGACGGTCGACGGTGAAGCGGTGGATCGGGTTGCGCTGCGGGCGGTGGCGCACGCGCTCCCAGTCAGGGAGCAGCTTGACAAGGATGCCCGCCTGGTCGAGCTCCTCCCACACGGGCACGGCGGCACGCCCGGCGCCGAGGATCGACACCAGCGCGTCACGCGCCTCCTCCGGCCACGGCACCGGCATCGGCGGCGACTGAGCTGCCAGGACGGACACCGTGGCAGGCGCGAGCGGCAGCCCGGAGTCGGCCGCCGCGGCGGCGGCACGCAGCACCAGGACCGGGTCCTTGCGCGGGTCGACCCCGCGGGCGAGCACCACCTCGCCGCCGTGCTCGACCACGCCGTCGGCCAGCGGGCGGCGGCCCCGCGGGGCGGGCCCTGACACCAGCCTGTCAACGGTGCGCCAGGTGGCGTCGAAGGCGTGGGAGACGGTCCGGCCGGCCTCGGCCAGCCTGCGCATCAGGGCCTCGGCGTCCAGCAGGCCGAGCAGCCCGGCCACCGCGTCCTGCTCCTGCAGCACCAGCCGGTCGGTGCCGCGGGCGGTGACGACGTGCAGCGCGTGCCGCACGTCCAGGATGAACTCGTACGCCTCCCGCGCCCGCGGCCCCGGCGCCGAGGCGACCCAGGCGGCGGCCACGGCCTGCATCGCCTGCACGTCGCGGAGCCCGCCGCGGCCGTCCCTGAGGTCGGGCTCCAGGAGGAAGGCCAGCTCGCCGCTGGTCTGGGCCCGCTTGTCGGCCGCCTCGCGCAGCTCGCCGAGCCTGCGCCGGGAGTCGGCGCGCCATTCGGCCAGCACCGCCTCCCTGGCCTTCCTGGTCAGGTCGGGGTCGCCGGCCACGTGCCTGGCCTGGATGAGGCCCAGCACGGCCTTGAGATCCTGCCGGGCGACGGAGACCGCCTCTTCCACCGTGCGTACGGAGTGGTCGAGGCTGACCGCCGAGTCCCAGATCGGGTACCAGATCCGGTCGGCGATCCTGGCCACGTCGGCCCGGCCGTTGTGAAGCAGCACCAGGTCGAGGTCGCTGCCGGGCGCCAGCTCCCCTCTTCCCAGGCTCCCGACGGCGACCAGTGAGACGTGGTCGCCGTCGCTCGCCGTGCGGAAGAGATCCTTGAGCCAGCGATCGGTGTCCGTGGTCCGCTCCTTGCGGGCCGCGGCGTACGAACGGGCCTCTCCCCTCACTGTCGTGCCCCCTTGCCGAGCTCCGCCAGGACGCCGTTGTCCTGGCTTCGCCACGGATCCATGGAAACCCTGAAGACCTTCACCCGGACGCCTTTGGCCAGGTTCCTCACAGGGCTTCCGGACCCCGTTCGCCGGTGCGCACCCGGATGACGGTGTCGACCGGCACCGACCAGACCTTGCCGTCACCGATCTTGCCGGTGTGCGCGGCCTTGACGATGACGTCGATCACGTCCTCGGCGTCATCCTCTTCGGCGAGGACCTCCAGCCGGACCTTCGGCACCAGGTCCACCTGGTACTCGGCGCCGCGGTAGACCTCGGTGTGGCCGCGCTGGCGGCCGTAGCCGCTCGCCTCGCTGACCGTCATGCCCTTGACGCCGAACTGTTCGAGTGCGGCCTTCACGTCATCGAGCTTGAAGGGCTTGATGATCGCCGTGATGAGCCTCATGCGTCCACCTTCTTTGCAGCCGGGGCGACGGGACCGTTGGGGGAGCTCACGCCCGAGGCGTAAACGGTGCCGAGGTCGTAGCCGGTCTCGGCGTGGGTGGAGACGTCGACGCCGGTGACCTCGGCCTCCTGGGCGATGCGGAAGCCCATGGTCTTGTCGATGATCTTACCGATGACCCAGGACATCACGAAGGAGTAGCCGCCGACGGCGACCGGGCCGAGCACCTGGAGGCCGAGCTGGCTGATCTGCCCGCCCTCGATCAGGATGCCCTTGTTCTGGCCGGGCAGGAACGGGTAGGCCGCGACGAAGCCCAGCGCGACCGCGCCGATGACGCCGCCGACCAGGTGCACGCCGACCACGTCGAGGGAGTCGTCGAAGCCCAGCTTGTACTTCAGGCCCACGGCGTAGGCGCAGCCCACACCGGCGAGCAGGCCGATGACCACGGCCGCCCACGGGTCCACGAAACCGCAGGCCGGGGTGATGGCGACCAGACCGGCCACCGCGCCGGAGGCGACGCCGAGCGTGGTCGCGTGACCGTCGCGCAGCTTCTCCACCACGAGCCAGGCACCGGCGGCGACGGCCGTGGCGACCTGGGTGTTCATGAAGGCCAGACCGGCGGTCTGGTCGGGGGCCAGCTCGGAGCCGGCGTTGAAGCCGAACCAGCCGAACCACAGCAGACCGGTGCCGAGCAGCACCAGGGTCAGGTTGTGCGGCCGCATGGGCTCCTTGCGCCAGCCCGTGCGCTTGCCCAGGACGAGCGCGAGCGCGAGGGCCGCGGCGCCGGCGTTGATGTGGACGACCGTACCGCCGGCGAAGTCCTCGATGCCGAGCTGCGTCAGCCAGCCGCCGCCCCAGACCCAGTGGGCGACGGGGAAGTACACCACCGTGGCCCACACGAGGGAGAACAGCACCCACGCGCCGAACTTGGCCCGGTCGGCGATGGCGCCGCTGATCAGCGCGACGGTGATGATCGCGAACGTGAGCTGGAAGGCGGAGAACACCATCAGCGGGAAGTTGTCGGCGGCGGCGGCCTCGGCCGTCACGTTCCCGCCCTCGACGATCAAGCCCTCATAGACGGCGTTGAAGACCCCGCTCAGACCGACGAAGTCGAGTCCTCCGATGATCTGGTTGATACCGCCGCCTTCGCCGGCCGTATCGAACGCGAGGGAGTAGCCGTACAGCACCCAGGCGACCGTCACGACGATGATGGCGACGAACGACATCATCATCATGTTGAGAACGCTCTTGGCCCGGGTCATACCCCCGTAGAAGAACGCGAGGCCCGGAGTCATCAGCAGCACCAGGGCGGTGCATACCAGCATCCAGGCGGTAGTGCCGCTGTCGATCATCGAAGCGACCCTCCTTCTTACATGTGACGTGTGGCCACAGCGTGTTCGCCTGGGGTTTCGTGGCTCGACCAGGCGTGTTTCACATTCGTGAATCTCGCCGCACTGGTGTTTCACGTTCGTTTCGGGCTTCTCACACAGCCGTTTTTGGCTGTGCCAAACCGAACATGCGATACTTAGGCTTGCCTTACCTAAGCGATCAAGGAATGCTCATGCGCCTCCGCCTGGCCATCGCCGCCATGCTCCCCGTGTTAGCGCTTACCGCGTGCGGGACCTCGACCACCACTCAGGAAGCCGGTCCCACCAGGACCGTGAAGCACGCCATGGGCGAGACCAAGGTGCCCATGACCCCGCAGCGCGTCGTCGTGCTCGACACGGACAAGCTCGACACCATGGTCTCCCTCGGGCTCTCCCCCGTCGGCGCGGCCCAGGCCCAGGAGAACCAGACCTGGCCCGAATACCTCGGCTCCGCCCTGGCGAACACCAAGCCGGTCGGCACGCTCCAGCAGCTCAACATCGAGGCCATCATGGCGCTCAAGCCCGACCTCATCCTCGGCTCCAAGTTCCGGCAGGCGGCGTTCTACGACAAGCTCGCCAAGATCGCCCCGACCGTGTTCACCGAGAAGGTCGGCATCACCTGGAAGGAGAACTTCCTGCTCGACGCCGAGGCGCTGGGCAAGAAGGACCAGGCGCAGCAGCTCCTGTCCGGGTACGAGACGCGGGCCAAGGAGGTGGGCGCCAAGTTCTCCAAGCTCCAGGTCGGCATCGTGCGTTTCATGCCGACCGAAATCCGCCTGTACGGCCCGGAGTCGTTCAGCGGCATCGTGCTGGGCGACGCGGGCATCCCGCGGCCGGAGGCGCAGCAGCTCGCCGACCAGGAGGACAAGCGCTTCGGCAAGATCAGCCAGGAGAACATCGCGAAGGGCGACGCCGACGCGATCTTCTACACCGCGTACGGCGAGGCGGCGGCCAAGTCGCAGGCCGAGGTCACCGCCGGGCCGCTGTGGAAGAACCTCAAGGCGGTCAAGGCCGGGCATGCCTTCAACGTGGACGACGAGATCTGGATGACGGGAATCGGCGTCACCGCCGCCGGCAAGATCCTCGACGACCTGGACAAGCACCTGACGCCGCTCGCCTGAGCCGCGCCGGGCCGCCCATCCTGACGACGGCGCCGCTCAGCCGACTCCTGACGACGGCGCCGCTCAGCCGACTCCTGACGACGGCGCCGCTCAGCCGACTCCTGACGACGGCGCCGCTCAGCCGACCCGTACAGGGTCGCCCTTCCTGACGACACCGGGCCGCAGGACCCGCGCGTACACCCCCGCGCAGGCCTGCGGCGCCAGGTCGAACACCGGCACCCGGTTGTGCCTGGCCACCGTCCGCAACGCGTCGGGGTCGCGCTCCAGCGCCCCGTGCGCCAGCGTCGGCACCGCGCAGCGCGGGCTGGCCACGATGACGTGCAGCACCACGTCCTCGCCGACGTGCAGCTCCCGTCCCACCCAGTCGTTCTCCACGAAGCCCTCCGGCTCCGTCGCGATCACCAGGTTCGGCCGGTAGCGGAGGGCCTCGACGTGCCCGCGCGGGCCGAGCGCGCCGATCCGCTCGACGGTGGAGGTGGTGATCAGGTGGATCGGGGCGAAGTCGAAGAACGTGCCCTCGGGGGAGCCCGTCCCGAGCGTGGTGATGGTGTGCGGCACCTCGGCCTCGATGCCCTCGGCCAGCACCTGCTCCGGCACCGACCGCTCCAGCTCGGCGCCCTGCGGCGGCACGTCGATCAGCCGGACCTCGCGGCCGAGCAGCTCCGACAGCTCCGCGTCGCCGGGCGCCCGCGCGCCCTCGATGGTCAGCAGCCCGCGCCAGAGCCGGGGGTTCTTGGCACTGGCGATCTTCCCGGTCGCGACGTCGAGCACGGCCCGCGCCCGGTCCCCGGCGAGCCCGCGCTCGGTCACCCGGCTCTCGGCGACCTCTTCCCCCAGCATGGATTTGACCGGATAACGGCGCAGTGTCTCGACCCGCATGCCGCCGATCTTATGCCTGCCTATCCCCGGGCCCAGAACCTCCGCAGGTGAGGCACCAGCTCGTCGGCCCGCTCCTCCGGGAAGAACAGCCGCCCGCCCTCGATCTCCACGATCTCCTTGACGCCCGGGATCGTGTCGCGCAGCCACCGCGCCCAGCTCACGTCGAAGAACGTGTCGCCCGTGCCCCACACCAGCAGCGTCGGCACGGTCAGCACGGTGAGCTGCGGCTCGATGGCGATCAGGTCCTTGGCGTCGATGGCGGTCAGCAGCCGCTCGAACGCCCGCCCGCCGCCCGGCTTGCTCAGGATCGGCCTGATGTACGCCTCCACCACCGCCTTCGGGTCGTCGAGGCGCTCGTAGCCGTCACCGAAGGCGGTCCTGGCCAGCAGCTCCGGCTGGTCGAGCAGGAGCGCGGTGAGGCCGGCCAGCTCGCCCCTGGCCGCCAGCTCGACCGTGGGCCTGAACGCCTCGGGCGGGGTGTTGGTGTGCACGTCGCAGTTGGTGAGGGTGAGCGTGCGCAGGCGTTCGCGGTGCCGTACGGCGAAGACCTGGCACACCGCGCCGCCGGTGTCGTTGCCGACGAGGTCGATGTCGGTGAGGCCGAGGTGCTCGCAGAGCTCCTCGACGGCCTCGGCCAGCGCGGGGATCGACAGGTCGTCGCGCGGGTCGCTGCCGCCGTGCAGCGGTAAGTCGACGGCCACGCAGCGGCGCTCGTCGCGCAGCTCGCCGATGACGTGGCGCCACAGGTGGGAGCTGGTGCCCACGCCGTGCACGAACAGGGCGACCGGGCCCTCGCCCTGGTCCACGTAGCTGATGCCGTCCATGCGGTGATCCCCCTTTTACAAACCGACTGTCGGTCTATGAAATTACCGACCGATAGTCGGTTTGTCTAGAGTGGCACCATGAACCTCAAGGCGGAACGCGGCGCGGCCACCCGCGAAAGGGTCCTGACCATCGCCACGCGGCTGTTCGCCGAGCGCGGCTACGACGACACCTCCATCGAGACGGTGCTGCAGGAGTCGGGGCTGAGCAGAGGGGCGCTCTACCACCACTACGCGGGCAAGGAGGCCCTGTTCGAAGCCGTGCTGGAGGCCACGGAGGCAGGCGTGGGCGCCAAGATCGTGCAGGCGGTCCGCGGCGCCGGAAGCCCGGAGGCGGCGCTGCGCATCGGCATCCGCACCTGGATCCGGCTCGCCGGCGACCCCGTCATCAAGCGCATCGTCCTCATCGACGCGCCGGCGGTGCTGGGCTGGGAGCGATGGCGCGCCCTGGAGGAGCGCTACTCGTTCGGCATGCTGAAGTCGGCCCTCGACGCCACGGGCACGGTGCCGGCCGCGTACCTGGACCTGCACGCGCACATGCTGCTGGCCGCGATCAACGAGAGCGCGCTGCTGGTCGCGCGGGGCGGCGACCACGCCACGGCGGAGGCCGCCGTCGAGGAGTTCCTGCGCCGCCTCCTGCGCACGGACTGACCCGCGAAACGGAACAACGGGCCGCCGCCGACGCGCCACCTCCCCAGGTGCGTCGGCGACAGCCCGTCGGACAGATCGTCAGGCGGCCGCGGTCGCCATCTTGCGCAGCCGCGCCAGCGCGTCACGCTCGATGCGGCGGGCGCGGTCGCGGCCGATGCCGTACCGCTCCCCCACCTCGGTCAGCGTGTGCTCGCGCCCGTCCACCAGCCCGTAGCGCCACCGCAGCATCTCGCTGGTGGGGCCCTCCAGGCCGGTGAGCCACTGGTCGAGCCGCTCCCGCTCCAGGATGTCGATCGCCTGCTGCTCGGGATCGGCCCACGTCTCGTCGGCGATCATGTCGCCGAGCTCGGTCTCGTCCTCGTCGCCCACCCCGAGCTGGAGCGAGACCGGGTCGGAGGCCCAGCGCCGCAGCTCGCGAACCCGCTCGATCGGCAGATCGAGCATGCCGGCGAGATCGTCATCGGTCGGCTCGGCGTCGAACTCCGCCAGCATGTCGCGCCGCACCCGCATCAGCCGGGTCATCTGCTCCCCGGCGTGCGTGGGCAGCCGCACCGGCCGGGCCTGCTCGTGAATGGCCCGCCCCACCGACTGCCTGATCCACCACGTGGCGTAGGTGGAGAACTTGTACCCCCGGCGGTAGTCGAACTTCTCCACCGCGCGGACCAGACCCAGGTTCCCCTCCTGGACCAGGTCGATCAGCGGCATCCCCCGACCCGAATATTTCCTGGCCACCGCCACCACGAGGCGCAGGTTGGCCTGAATGAACTCCTCCTTGGCCCGCTGGCCCGAAATGGCCAGGCGCTCCAGCTCCTCGTCGGCCGCGTCCCCGATCCGCGGCTCCGAGCCCCCGCTGTCGAGCAGCTGCTCGGCGAAGAGGCCCGCCTCGATGCGCTTGGCGAGCTCCACCTCTTCCTCCGCCGTGAGCAGCGGGACCCGGCCGATCTCGGCCAGATATGTCCCCAGCAGATCGCGATCAGCGACGTGCTGCTCCTGCGTGCGACTCCCCGTAGGCCTTGCCATCCCCAGGCACCTCGTTCCGCAGCTGCGTTCTATACCCGGCCAACGTCCGGCCAGAGGCAAAGATTCCCTCAACAACTACGCCTGCGGGATGGTTCTGGATGTCCTCCTAAAGGAGGAGACCGCCGTGAAACACCTGGTGAACGAGGGGAACGCCGGGCCGGTAAGCCAGATGCACGTAGGAGGGGGCGTCGAGGATGACGAGGTCCGCGCGAGCTCCGCGCCCCAGCCAGCCTACGTCCGTACGGCGCAGCGCGCGCGCCCCTCCGTACGTCGCCGCCCTGATCGCCTCCAGCGGCGTCATCCGCATCTCGCGCACGGCCAGCGCCACGCAGAACGCCATCGACGACGTGAACGACGAGCCGGGGTTGCAGTCGGTCGCCAGCGCCACGGTCACCCCGGCGTCGATCAGCCGCCGAGCGTCCGGGTACGGCGAGCGGGTGGAGAACTCGGCGCCCGGCAGCAGCGTCGCCACCGTCCCCGACGAGGCGAGCGCGTCCACGTCGGCCGCCGTCAGGTGGGTGCAGTGGTCGGCGGAGGCGGCGCCCAGCTCGCAGGCGATGCGCACCCCGGGCCCCTCGGTGAGCTGGTTGGCGTGCACGCGCACCCCCAGCCCGGCCTTCAGCCCGGCCGAGAGGATCTCCCGCGTCTGGTCCCCGTCGAACGCGCCCCGCTCGCAGAACACGTCCACCCACTTCGCGTACGGGGCGCACGCCTCCAGCATCTCCCCGGCCACGAGCCGCACGTAGGAGTCGGCGTCCATGTCCGCCGGCACGACGTGCGCCCCCAGGAAGGTGGTCTCGTCGGTGAGCGTGGTGGCGATCTCCAGCGAGCGCCGCTCGTGCTCGACGGACAGGCCGTAGCCGCTCTTGATCTCCACGGTGGTCGTGCCCTGCGCGCGCATCTCGCGTACCAGGGAGTAGGCGTGGGTGGCCAGCTCGGCCTCGCCGGCCTCGCGGGTGGCGGCGACCGTGGTCCTGATGCCGCCCCCGGTGTACGGCTCGCCGGACATGCGGGCCTGGAACTCGGCCGTGCGGTCACCGGCGAAGATCAGGTGGGCGTGGCTGTCCACGAAGCCGGGGATCACCGCCCGGCCTCCGGCGTCCACGCGCTCGTCGGCGGCGGGGGCCCCGGCCGCCGGGCCGCACCAGGCGACCGTGCCGTCCTCGATGACGAGCGCGGCGTCCGGGATCTCCTCCCGCTCCGGGTCGCCCGTGTAGAGGAGCCCGATCTGGTCGATCAACGTGGTGGTGGTCATCTCAGCTCCTCGATCGCCTCGGTCAGCAGGGCGGCGACGTCGCCCAGCACGTGCCTGCCCGCCGCAACCACCCGCCGCCCGCCGGACACCACGGAGTGCACGTCGGCCGCCGTCGCCGCGAACACCACGGCCTCCAGCCCGGACGCGCCCGCCGTGCGTACGGAGTCGAGCCGCACCGACACCAGGTCGGCCCAGGCGCCGGGCACGAGCAGCCCGGCGTCGGGGAAGCCGAGCGAGGTGTGACCCGCGCCCGTGGCGGCGGCGAGCAGGTCGGCGGCGGGCCAGTGGCCGCGTTTCCTGCTGGCCAGCCGCTCGTTCAGCTCCATGCCCCTGGCCTCCTCGAACAGGTCGATCACGGCGTGGCTGTCGGAGCCCAGCGTGAGGCACGCGCCCCTGTCGGCGGCGGCCCTGGCCGGGCCGATGCCGTCGGCCAGGTCGCGTTCGGTGGTCGGGCACATGCAGATGTACGTGCCCGACTGCCCGAGCAGCTCGATGTCCACGTCCGTCAGGTGGGTGGCGTGCACGGCGGTCGAGCGCGGGCCGAGCGCCCCGCGCTCGTGCAGGACCTGGACGGGCGTGGCCGCGTACCTCTCCACGCAGGCCGTGTTCTCCGCCCGCTGCTCGGAGACGTGCATGTGCAGCGGAGCCGCATGCCGGTGGGAGAACTCCGCGACGACCGGCATCTGGTCGGGCGGCACCGCCCGCACGGAGTGGATGGCCGCGCCGATCTCCACGTCGGGCTGCCCCTCGTAGGCCGCCGCCAGCAGCTCGGCCCGGGCCGCCCAGTGCTCGGAGTCGCCGTCGCTGAAGCGGAGCTGCACGTCGGACAGGGGCACGCCGATGCCGCCCGACAGGTAACAGGTGTCGAGGAGCGCGATGCGCAGGCCGGCGGCGCGGGCCGCGTGGATGAGGGCGTGCCCCATCGCGTTGGGATCGTCCTGGTACGGGCGCCCGCCCTGGTCGTGGTGCAGGTAGTGGAACTCCCCCACGCACGTGATGCCCGCCAGCGCCATCTCGGCGTAGACCGCCGTGGCCAAGCGCTGGTAGGAGCGGGGGTCGAGGCGGGCGGCCACCTCGTACATGCGCTCGCGCCAGGTCCAGAAGTCGCCCTGGCCGCGCTGGGTGGCGCCGCGCAGCGCGCGGTGGAAGGCGTGGGAGTGGGCGTTGGCCAGGCCGGGGATCGTCAGCCCCGGCAGCCGCTCGGCCGACCCCGGCGGGCCCTGGCCGATGCGCCTGATCCTGGTGCCGTCGATCTCGACGAGCACGCCGTCGGCGATCCCGTCGGGCAGCCAGGCCCGCTCGCACCAGTAGGTCAGCGACACAGCTCCTCCAGCACGTCCGCGAGTGCCACGACTCCCGCCTCGCAGTCTGCCTGTTCGGCGTGCTCGCCGGGGGAATGGGACACGCCGGTGGGGTTCCTGACGAACAACATCGCGCTCGGGACGCCTGCCGCGGCGAGGATCCCGGCGTCGTGACCGGCGCCCGTGGGCAGGATCGGCGCGGGCGTGTCGCCCCCGGCGGCCCTGGCGATCCGGTCCCTGAGCCCGGTGTCGAAGGTGACGACCGGGGTCCACGACTCCTCGCGCACCTCCGCGCCCGCGCAGACCTCGGAAAGCTCGGCCACCAGCGCGCGCACGGCGTCCTCGTCGGCGCCGCGCGTGTCCAGCCAGGCGGAGGCCAGGCCGGGGATGGCGTTCGCGTTGCCGGGCGAGACGCGGACCTTGCCGACCGTGGCCACCACCCCGCGGCGCTCGGCCGCCTCGCGCGCGGCCAGCACCATGCGGGCCAGCGGCAACATCGGATCGTCCCTGTCGGCCAGCCTGGTGGTGCCCGCGTGGTCGGCCCGCCCGCGGAAGTCGAACCGCCACCGCCCGTGCGGCCAGATGGCGCCGGCCACTCCCACGGGACGGCCCTCGGTGACGAGCCCGCGGCCCTGCTCCACGTGCAGCTCGACGAACGTGCCGACGGCGGCCAGCGTCTCGTCGTCCCGCCCGAGCCGGTCCGGCCTGCGCCCGGCCCGCTTCAGCACGTCGGCCAGGGTGTCGCCGTCGTCGTCGGTGAGCGCGAGCGCCCGCTCGGGCGGGAGCATCCCGGTGAGCAGCCGCGACCCCGCGCACGGCACGCCGAACCTGGCGCCCTCCTCGTCGCTGAAGCAGGCCACGCCCAGGGGGACGGACGGCGTCACGTCCCGCTCGCGCAGCAGGTCGAGCGCGGCGAAGGCCGACACGACGCCGAGCGGCCCGTCGTACGCGCCGCCCTGCCGTACGGAGTCGAGGTGGCTGCCGGTGACGACGCCCGGGCGCTCCGGCGACGGGGCGCCCCACCAGGCCCACAGGTTGCCGTTGCGGTCTTCCCGCAGGGCGAGGCCGCGCCGCCCGGCCTCGCCCGCGAACCACTCGCGCAGCTCCAGGTCGGCCTCCGACCACGCGTCGCGAACGTAACCGCCGGTCTCCGGATCTCGTCCTATGTGCGCGAGTTGCTCAAGCATGGAGCCAACTCTAGTGAATGAATCCATTCACTTCAGTTGACCGGCCCTCCCCTGGGGCGCAGCGTCAGCTCGGTGAGGTGCGCGTCGGGCCCGGCCGTGACGGCCGCCAGCACGGCCCTGGCCACGGTCTCCGGCTTGAGGTACTTCTCGGGCTCGAACTCCCCGCCTTCGTAATCGCGCACGCCGCGCTGCATGTCGGTGGCGGTCCGGCCCGGGTAGACGGTGGTGACCCGGAGCGCGGGCTCCTCCAGCCGCAGCGCGTCGGCGAACGCCTTGAGCGCGAACTTGCTGGCCGCGTACGAGGCCCAGTGGGGGTTGGCCCGCTGGCCGGAGCCCGAGTTGACGCACACGACGTGTCCCTCGGCGGCGCGCAGCGCGGGCAGCAGCAGCCGGGTCAGCTCGGCGACCGCGACGACGTTGACCTCCATGGTCCGCAGCCACACGTCGGCGGGCGTGTCGGCGATCCGGCCGAGCACGCTGATCCCGGCGCTGTGCACGAGGACGTCGAGCCGTTCGACGTCCTCGACGTCGGCCGCCGTGACCCGGGTCAGCTCCACCGGCCAGGGCCGGGCGCCGGGCAGCTCGGCGGCCAGGGCGGCCAGCGCCGCCTCGTCGCGTCCGCCGAGCAGGACGTCGTGGGTCGGGGCCAGGGCCCTGGCGACGGCCGCGCCGACACCCCTGGAGGCGCCTGTGACCAGCGCCTTCGGTCGATCAGTCATGGGAGGCAGCTTATTGAAGCTCGCCGGGGTGGAAGGTGCCGGTCTCCTCGGTCATCCGCTCGTACTCGTCGAGCCTGGCCTGGGTGCGCAGCGGCGCCGCGTCGGCCATGGCCTCCACCAGGGCCATGGCCAGCGCCAGCGGCGCCGCGTGAGAGTCGAACACGAGCCGGTCGCCCACAGGTGCGTCCAGCACGATCTCGGCGGGGAAGTCGGGCTTGTCGGTGATGGCGGCCACCCGGAGCCCGAGCTTCCCGGCGTACTCCAGGCCGTGCAGCGCCTCCGCCGGGTAGCGCGGCAGGACCACGGCCACCACCCACTCGGCCCCGGCCCGGCGGGCGGCGTGCAGCCCGTCGACCAGCTCGGAGCCGCCGTGGGTGAGCAGCCGCACGTCGGGGTGGATGCGGCGGGCGTAGTAGGCGAACGTGGTGGCCAGCCCGCACGAGACGCGCAGCCCGAGCACGGGCAGCGGCTCGGTGGCGGCGAGCTGCTCGCCCAGCTCCTTGAGTGGGAACGCCGCCAGCCGCTCCCTGACCAGGGCGAGATTGCGGATCTCGCAGTCGATCGCGCCGCGCAGCAGGCTCTCCTGCGGCGCCTCGACCCCGCCCCCGAGCACCAGCGGCCGCAGCGCCTGCCGCAGCTCGGGGTAGCCGGCGAAGCCCAGCACCATGGCGAACCTGGTCACGGAGGGCTGGCTGACGCCGGCCCGCTCCGCCAGCTCCACGCTGGACAGGAAGATCGCCTCGTCCAGGTGCTCGCTGAGATAGTGCGCGATCCTCCGCTGTACGGGCGACAGCCTCCGGCCATCCAGGAGCACGTCGAGCCCGCCGTGATATCCGTCCGCCACGCCACCTCCAACACCGCGGACCCGGCATTCTCATCCCGTTGCAGAGTCACGACTCCCGCATCGGAATACGTACTCCCTTGTCCTCGGCCACCCGCGCGGCCTCCTCGTAGCCCGCGTCCACGTGGCGCATCACGCCGGTGCCCGGGTCGTTGGTGAGCACGCGGTTGAGCTTCTCGCGGGCCAGCGCGCTGCCGTCGGCCACCGTCACCTGGCCGGCGTGGATGGAGCGGCCGATGCCGACGCCGCCGCCGTGGTGGATGGACACCCAGGCGGCGCCGGAGGCGGTGTTGAGCATGGCGTTGAGCAGCGGCCAGTCGGCGATCGCGTCGGAGCCGTCGGCCATGGACTCCGTCTCGCGGTAGGGGGAGGCGACGGAGCCGCTGTCGAGGTGGTCGCGGCCGATCACGATCGGCGCCTGGAGCTCGCCGGAGGCCACCATGTCGTTGAACCGCTCGCCTGCGACGTCGCGCTCGCCGTAGCCGAGCCAGCAGATGCGCGCCGGCAGGCCCTGGAAGTGCACCTTCTCCCCGGCCTTCCTGATCCACCTGGCCAGCGCCTCGTTCTCGGGGAACAGCTCCAGGATGGCCCGGTCGGTGGCGGCGATGTCGGCCGGGTCGCCGCTCAGCGCGGCCCACCGGAACGGGCCCTTGCCGGCGCAGAACAGCGGCCTGATGTAGGCGGGCACGAAGCCGGGGAAGTCGAAGGCGCGCGCGTAGCCGGCCAGCTTGGCCTCGCCCCTGATGGAGTTGCCGTAGTCGAACACCTCCGCCCCGGCGTCCTTGAAGCCCACCATGGCCTCGACGTGCCGGGCCATCGACGTGCGGGCCCGCTCGGTGAAGCCGGCCGGGTCCTTGTCGCGCTCGGCGGCCATGTCCTCGAAGGCCACGCCGAGCGGCAGGTACATCAGCGGGTCGTGGGCGGAGGTCTGGTCGGTGACGATGTCGATCTCGGCGCCGCGGGCCAGCAGGTCGGGCACGGCCTCGGCGGCGTTGCCGACCACGCCGATCGACAGCGGCCTGCGGGCGTCGCGGGCCTCGTACGCCAGCCGCAGCGCCTCGTCCAGCGAGGCCGCCTCGACGTCGAGGTAGCGGTGCTCGATGCGGCGGGACACCGAGCGCGGGTCGCAGTCGACGCAGATGGCCACGCCGCCGTTCATGGTGATGGCCAGGGGCTGGGCGCCGCCCATGCCGCCGAGGCCGGCGGTGAGCGTGATGGTGCCTGCCAGGGTGCCGCCGAACCGCTTGTCCGCCACCGCGGCGAACGTCTCGTAGGTGCCCTGCAGGATGCCCTGGGTGCCGATGTAGATCCACGAGCCCGCGGTCATCTGCCCGTACATGGTGAGCCCGGCCGCCTCCAGCCGCCGGAACTCCTCCCAGTTCGCCCAGTCGGGCACCAGGTTGGAGTTGGCGATGAGCACCCGGGGCGCCCACTCGTGGGTGCGGAAGACGCCCACGGGGCGCCCTGACTGCACCAGCAGCGTCTCGTCGCCCTCCAGCGTGGTCAGCGTCCTGACCAGCGCGTCGAACGACGGCCAGTCACGCGCCGCCCGGCCCGAGCCGCCGTAGACGACGAGCTGCTCGGGATGCTCGGCCACCTCGGGGTCCAGGTTGTTCTGGAGCATGCGCAGGGCGGCCTCCTGCGGCCAGCCCTTCGCGGTGATCGTGCTGCCTCGCGGGGCGCGGACTGTCCTGCTCATGGGTGGTGGTCCCTTCGTGAATGAACCCATTCACGAAGAGACTAACCGGAATATCGGCTTCAGCCGCAGTGGAAGACCGGGCTGTTGTAGTTGGCCCACGAGTTGTCCCTGGCCTGGACGCCCGCCTGGACCTGGATGCAGCGGCCCTTGCCGGGGACGCTGACCGGGCCGGCGTACTGGCCGAACTGGCCGCTGTCCTGGCCGACCTTGTAGAAGTCGCGGTGGCACCTGCTCACGGACCAGCCCTTGCCGCAGGCGTACAGGGACAGGATCATGCCCTTCTTCGTCCCGTAGTTGACCACGCGGTCGAGACGGGCGCAGTTCTTGCCCGTCGAGGAGCTGTAGTAGAGCTTGAGCGTGCCGTAGGTCCTGCTGCCCTTCTTGACGGCGATACTGTCGACCAGCCTGCCGCCGCAGGACGCGGCCTCGGCGGGGGTGGCGCCGACCGCGAGGGGAACGACGCTGCCTCCCACCAGAGCCAGGGCGGCAAGACCGATCTTGGCGAGCTTCACGGAAATCATCATCCGACCGTAGGCACGAACTCCTAATTACGGATGTCCGTAAACTGACAAGATCGTTAACCCACCAGGAACTGGGTGGCCGCCAGCTCCCTGTACAGCTCGTCCTCGCCCACCAGCTCGTCATGCGTGCCCACCGCCCGCACGCCGCCCGACTCCATGACCACGATCCGGTCGGCGCCCGTCACCGTGGACAGGCGGTGCGCGATGACCAGCACCGTCGTCTCCTGCGCGACCTCGGCGATGACCTCGCGCAGGCGCAGCTCGTTGACCGCGTCGAGCTGCGAGGTGGCCTCGTCGAGCAGCAGCAGCCTGGGCTTGCGCAGCAGCGCCCTGGCGATCGCCACGCGCTGCCGCTCGCCGCCCGACAGCAGCACGCCCCGGTGCCCGACCGGCGTCTCCAGCCCTTCGGGCAGCCTGGCCACCAGGTCGTCGAGCCTCGTACGCGCGATCGCCCGGCGCAGCTCCTCCTCCGTGGCGTCCTGGGCGGCGAACAGCAGGTTCTCCCGCAGCGTGCCGGCCAGCACGGGCGCGTCCTGCTCGACGTAGCCGAGCGCGGCCCGCAGCTCGCCCAGCGGCCAGTCGCGGATGTCCCTGCCGTCGACGAGGATCGTGCCGCCCTGGTGCTCGTAGAAGCGCTCCAGCAGCGCGAACACCGTGGACTTGCCCGCTCCCGAGGGCCCGACCAGCGCGGTCATGCCGCCGGGCGGCACCTCGAAGCTCACGCCGTCGTGCACCACGGGCCGGTCGTCGCCGTACCTGAAGACCACGTCCTCGAAGCGCACCCCGACCGGCCGGCCGTCCTCCGGCGCCGCGACGCTCACCGGCTCGGCGGGCAGCTCCTCGATCTCCTTGATCCGCTTCATCGCGGCGAGCCCCTGCTGGAGCTGCACCCCGCCCTGCACGAGCTGCCCGATCGGCGGCACCAGGTAGAACAGGTAGAGCAGGAACGCGATCAGCGACGACACCTCCAGCGTGCCCGAGGCGACCCGCGCGCCGCCGACCGCCAGCACGGCCAGGAACGCGATCTGCACCGCCATCCACGTCGCCACCCCCGCGAGCGACGTCCAGCCGGCGACCTGCAGACCGCGGTCCCGGGCCTGCGTGGCGGCCTCGCCGACCACGGCGATCTCCCGCTCCTCCGCGCCGCTGGCCTTGACCGTCCTGTACGCCTGCAGCGCCCGGTCCAGCACGGCGCCCATCTCGCCCACGGCCTCCTGGGCGTGCGACTGCGCCCGCTGGATCTTCGGCATGATGAGCGCGACCAGCCCGCCGATCAGCACCACGATCAGCAGCGTGACCAGCAGCAGCACGCCGTCCATCGTGGCCATCAGGACGATCGCGCCGACCAGCATGAACGCCGCGCTGACGGACTCCACGATGCCGTTGGTCAGCACGGCGCGCAGCAACGTCGTGTCACCGGTGACCCGCGACAGCAGGTCGCCGGGCTTGAGCCGGTCGACGTCGGCGACCTTGAGCCGCAACATCCGGTCCACGAGCCTGCGCCGGGCGCCGAGCACGATGCCCTCGCCCGTCCGCTCCATCAGATAGCTTCCCCCGGCCGAGACGACGGCGCCGACCAGCACCGCCACGGTCAGCCACATCAGCGGCCCGGCCATCGACCCGCCCTGGCCGAACGCGTCCACCACGTACTTGGCCAGCAACGGCATCGACAGGCCCGCCGCCGACCCGATCAAGCTCAGTAACCCGCCCAGGAGGAGGACTCTCCGGTGCGGGCGGACGTAGGCGAGCAGCTCCTTGACCACCGCATCTCCTTTCACGATATTTCTCAACTTCTCTCCAACGAACGGAGCGCCCCGTTCTGCACCGCCGAGACAGAGTCAACCTAGATTGACGACTTAAGTATGTCAACTTTAGTTGACACTCATTCTCGGGGAGGAGACCGACATCCGGCGGCGGCCCGCGGACGAATAGGGCGTCGAGGAATCCGGCCGGAACCTCGAACGTCACGATCAGCCCTTCCCGAAAGGACCGAACATGGAGCTCCGGATCAACCGGCGCGCTCTAGTCGGACTTGGTCTCGCCGTAGCGGTCGCCGCCTCGTCGATGGCCGTGCTCCGCACCGACTCCGGCACCGCTTCCTCACACCGCGAGGCCCCGGCGATCTCGAACGACCCGCAGCACGACAACACCGACGTGTACGCGTTCGTCAGCCCCGACAAGCCCGACTCCGTGACCCTGATCTCGAACTGGATCCCGTTCGAGGAGCCCAACGGCGGCCCGAACTTCTACCCGTTCGCCACCAGGTCGCGGCACAACATAAAGATCGACAACGATGGCGACGGCAAGTCCGACATCGTGTACGAGTGGACGTTCCGCAACGAGGACAAGCGCGGCAACGCCACGTTCCTCTACAACAACGGCCCCGTCACCTCGCTGAACGACGAGAACCTGCTCTTCCGCCAGCGCTACACGCTCAAGCGGATCACGCCCAGCGGCTCCAAGACCCTGGTCGGCGACGGCATCGTCGCCCCCAGCAACGTCGGCGCCGCCTCCATGCCGAACTACGCGACCCTGCGCAACCAGGCGATCAAGAACCTCCCCGGCGGCGGCAAGACCTACTCCGGGCAGTCGGACGAGGCCTTCTTCCTCGATCTGCGCGTGTTCGACCTGCTCTACGGCGGTGACCTGTCCCTCGTCGGCCAGGACACCCTCAAGGGCTACAACGTCAACACCGTGGCCCTCCAGGTTCCCCAGGCCGACCTGGCGCTCAAGGGCGACCCCAAGCGCAACCCGGTGATCGGCGTCTGCTCCACCACCGACAAGTTCAACGGCAACTCGTTCGTGCAGGTCTCCCGCCTGTGCAACCCGCTGGTGAACGAGCTGGTGGCGGCCGCCGGCATGAAGGACGCCTACAACGCGCTCGACCCGTCCAAGGACGCGGACGTCAAGGCGCTGGTCGACCGGGTCACCAACCCCGAGGTCGCCAGGCTCCTCGAGTCCATCTACGGCATCAAGGCGCCCGCGACGCCGCGCAACGACCTGGTCCAGATCTTCCTGAGCGGCATCGCCAAGGACAACGGCCCCATCAAGGCCGACCTGAACGCGCAGTCGCTCAACAAGGACGCCGGCAAGCAGCGCGGCTCCGAGCAGCTACGGCTGAACATGTCGATCCCCGTCACCAAGGACCCGAACAGGCTCGGCGTCCTCGGCGGCGACCTGCAGGGCTTCCCGAACGGCCGCCGGCTCGCCGACGACGTCGTGGACATCGAGCTGCAGGCCGTGGCCGGCGCCGCGCAGAGCGGCAAGCTCATCCCCGGCCTGACGGACAAGGTGGACGCGAACGACAAGCCCTTCGACAAGACGTTCCCGTACATCCCGCTGCCGAGCAACGTGGCAGTGAACCAGCGATGACCTCGTGACCGGCCTGCTCCCTCTCCAAGCCGACCGGTCACTCCCCGGCGGCAGACCTCCCGTCTCCCATCGTCTGCCGCCACAGAAAAGGGCCGGCCGGCCGCGTTCCCCGTCACGGCCGGCCGGCCCCACACCCAGCTTCGGAGCCTTGGCACATGCGCACGTTCGCGATATTCGCCGGCATCGCCCTCGTCGGGGCGATGATCTTCACGATCGTCTCCTTCTCCTCCTCGCCCGCCACCTCGCCGGCGGCCGGCCAGCCGGGCCGCGAGACGCTGCAGGAGCGGCTCAAGCGCCTGCCCGGCGACCACCGCGGCTGGGCCGAGCTCGGCCTCCAGTACGTCGACCAGGCCAGGGTCACCGGCGACCCGGCGTTCTACACCAAGGCGGAAGGCGCGCTCGCCACGGCCGCCAGGCTGAACGACCGCGACGACACGGTCCTCACCGGCCAGGCCGCGCTGGCCGCCGGCCGCCACGAGTTCCGCGACGCCGTACGGCTGGCCGAGCGCGCCATCGACGCCAACCCGTACGGGGCCGCGGCGTACGGCGTGCTGGCCGACGCCAGGACCCAGCTCGGGGACCTGAAGGGCGCGCAGCAGGCCGTGGACAGGATGCTGGGCCTGCGCCCGGGAGTGGCCGCCTTCGCCCGCGCCTCGTACACGGCGGAGCTGCGCGGCGACCGCGACGGGGCACGCAAGTACCTCGAGTACGCCCACGCCGACGCCTGGTCGCCGGCCGACCTCGCCTACAGCCGCTACTACCTGGGCGAGCTGGCGCTGCACGCCGGCGACCTGGAGACGGCGGCCGGCTGGTACGCCAGAGCCCTGCAGGCCTACCCCGCCTACACGCCCGCCCTCGCCGGCCAGGCCAGGGCCGCGGCACTCGGCGGCCGCCTCACCGAGGCGCTCGACCTCTACGAGACCGTGGTCCAGCGGCTGCCCCTGCCCCAGTACCTCATCGAGCAGGGCGAGACCCGGATCAAGGCGGGCCGGCAGGCCGACTGGACGCTGCTCGAAGCGCAGCGCAAGCTCTTCGAGGCCGCGGGCGTGCGCGACGACCTGACGTGGGCCGAGTTCCTGGCCGACCACGGGGACCCGGCGCGGGCCGTCGAGCACGCCAGGGCCGAGTACGCCCGCAACCCGAACCTCGTCGCCGCCGACGCCCTGGCCTGGGCGCTGCACAAGGCGGGGAGGCCGGCCGAGGCGCTCCGCTACGCCCGGGAGGCCACCGCCACCGGCTGGCGGAACCCGCTGATCACCTACCACCGCGCCAAGATCGAGCAGGCCCTCGGCCGCTCCGCGCGGGTGGACCCCGGCTTCGACCCGACGCTCTCCGCACTGGCGAGGTTCTCATGAGATCGGCCCGGCTCGCCCTGACGGCCCTGCTCCTCACGCTGTGCGCGACCGTCCTGCTCGGTGGCCCGGCCCGGGCGGGAACCACGCCGCAGGCGATCACCGCCTCGCACCCGCTCGGGCGGTTCACCGTCAACCACTACAACGGCCTGCGGGTCGCGCCCGCGCAGGTGCGCAACCACGCCGTCGTGGACCTGGCCGAGCTGCCGACCCTACAGGCCAGGCCCGAGGCCGACGCCGCCTACGCCACCCGCCGCTGCGCCGCGCTGGCGAGCGCCCAGCGGCTGGAGGTGGCCGGCCGGGCGGTGCCGTGGCGCGTGGCGAGCTCCGCCTTCGCCTACGCCCCCGGGGAGGGGGGCCTGGAGACCAGCCGCCTGTCCTGTCAGCTCGTGGCGGAGGTCCGCGCCTCGGGGGCCGTGAGGTTCACCGACGGGTTCGAACAGGACAGGATCGGCTGGCGCGAGATCACCGCGACCGGGGACGGCGTACGCCTGACCGGCTCCTCGGTGCCAGGGACGAGCATCAGCCAGGAACTGCGGGCCTACCCCGACGACCTGCTGTCGGCCCCGCTCGACCAGCGCGTGGCCACGTTCACCGCCTCGGGCCCCGTCCTGGGCCTGCCCGCCGGCTCCGGGGTCCCCACCGGCGGCACGCCGTCCGGCGGGAGCGGGCTCGGCATCGAGATCGGCGGCCCGATCGGCGAGGCGCTGTCCGCCCTGGACCGGACGTTCACGAACCTGATCGGCTCGGACTCGCTGACGGTGCCGCTGGGGCTGCTGGCGGTGGGGCTGGCCGTGGTGCTCGGGGCAGGGCACGCGCTGATCCCCGGGCACGGCAAGACCGTCATGGCGGCGTACCTGGCGGGCCGCCGCGGCCGCCCGCGCGACGCGCTGGTGGTGGGCGCGACGGTGACGGCCACGCACACGGCCGGGGTGCTGGTGGTGGGGCTGCTGCTGACGGTGTTCACGGCGCTGGCCGGGGAGTCGGTGCTGGCCTGGCTGGGGGTGGCCAGCGGCGTGCTGATCGCCGCCATCGGCCTGCGCCTCCTCCTCAACTCCCGCCGCCCCGCCCCGCACGGACATGGGCACGGCCACGGACATGGGCACGGCCACGGGCATGGCCACGGGCACGGGCATGGCCACGGGCACGGGCATGGGCACGGTGACGACGAGCAGGGCTCTCACGCCGGCAGGAGCAAGCGGGCGGGCCTCATCGGGCTCGGTGTGGCGGGCGGTCTCGTCCCCAGCCCCTCGGCCCTCATCGTGCTCCTCGGCGCGATCGCCCTCGGCCGGACGTGGTTCGGCGTGGCGCTGGTGACCGCCTACGGCGTCGGCATGGCCGCCACCCTCACCGTCACGGGCCTGCTGCTGGTCAAGCTCGTGGACCGGCTGGAAGCCCGCGCCTCGGCCGGCCGGCGCCTGGCCGCCAGGCTCTCGGGCCTGGCCCCGCTGGGCACGGCCGCCATGGTCGTCCTGCTGGGCGCGGGCCTGGCCCTGCGTTCGGTGGCGTCGCTCTAGTCGATCTCCGGAACGTCGTCGCAGTCGTGGTCGACGTCACCGTCGTCGGCCCGGCGCAGCTTGATGTCGTCCACCCAGCCCTGCGTGAACCGCCGGATCTCCTCGATCTGCTCCTCGCGCACGCCGTGGACCTCGAAGTCCTCATCCGGCATGAGGTCGACGAATTCCAGCCGCGAAAGCAACTCGTGCACGGCGAAGAACTCGTGGTGCACGGCGGCGAGCTGTTCGAATGCCCGGTAGGAGTAGTGCTGGGAGACGGCGGCGATGTCGATGATGTCGCGGGCGAGACCGCGCTCGTGCACGTCCCGCATCTTCAACCCGACGGCGTCGTCGAGGCCGAGCACCTTCAGCGTGCCGCACGTGACCGGCCGTTGCTGGAGCGCCTCGCGCAGGAGGCCGAACTCGCAGGTCTCCCCGGTCACCGGATCTCGGACCATCAGCCTGCCCATCCGGGGCGTGACCTCGATGACGGACGCGTCCAGCCCGGCCGCCTGGCACGCTCCGATCACGCCCCGCGCGACCTCGGGCAGCGGCATGTCCACAGCGGTGGCGAAGTCGAGGTCCTTGCCCGGCCGGTCGGTGAAGCCGTGCGCTCTGAGCGCGTAGCCGCCGGCGAGCCCCAGGCCGTAGTGCTCACAGACGGGGGAGACGGCACGCAGCAGTCGCTCCTGCCACGACGGGAGTGCCATGCCTCAAGTATGCCGACGACCACGCCGCGTGGAGGGCAGGTCATGACGCCCGGAGAGGAACTCCTGGAACGCGATCTTCACCTTGATCACCGGCCTCCGCCACCGCTCCTCCCGATGGATCGCCCGAGCCATCTTGCGAGGCGAGCGCCTGGCGAAGAACCAGTACGCCCACGGCGACCCCGGCCGCGCCAGCCGGACCGCCCCCACCAGCAGCATCGGCGGCACGAACAACCCGGCCATCCCCGTCCAGATCTTCCCCTTGAGCAGCGTGACGACGGCCAGCGCCAGGTTGGCCACGATCAGCGCGGCGGGGTTGACGGGGGTGCCGTAGTCCCAGGTGAGCGGGCGCAGCCCGATGAGGAGCAGCCCGGTCACGGCGACCGCGATGAAGACGGCGTCCACCGAGGTGCGGCCCTCCTCCTCCCAGTACACGTCGTGCAGGTGCAGGATGAGCGCGAACTCGTCCAGCACCAGCGCCGACCCGACGCCGAACACGGAGGCCGCGACGGCGGTGCCGACCTGGGAGCCGGGCGAGACGATGAGCGTGACCCCGCCGACTAACATCAGCACGACGCCGAACACCACGTGGTGGATGTGCATCTCCCCCACGTTGACGTTGCGGAACCAGCCGACCTTCGCCCTGATCAGGCGGACGTTGATGCGGGTGGCGATGAAGGCGGCGATGAGCATGACGAAGTAGCAGAACAGCGGGAGCCGTCCCGTGGCGACGATGCTTTGCTGAAACCAGTTGCCCATATGACTCTGGTTCAGATGGTACGAGGCCTGCGGATGTTCCCGGCGACTCAGGACAGGAACGCCCTTAACAGCGCGGCCGTCCCCTCCAGGTGCTCGGCCACGGCCCGCCGGGCCGCCTCGGGGTCCCCGGCGAGGATGGCGTCCACGATGGCCTGGTGCTGCACGGCGGCGTGGTCGAGGTTGACCTGCAACATCGGGATGGCGTTCAGCAGGTCGCTGACCCGCGAGCGGGCGTCGGCGCAGGTGGTGGCGAGCAGGGTGGAGCCGGTGAGCTCCGCGATGGACAGGTGGAAGGCCGTGTCGAGGCGGCGGTAGTCCTCCAGCCCCGCCCCGTTCAGCTCGGCAAGCCGGCGCGTGAGCACGGCGCGCTTGTCCTCCCCGAGCTCGGAGGCGGCCAGCACCTGGGCCGCGCCGCACTCCACGGCGAGCCGGAAGGTGAGCGCGTCCGACAGCTCGGCCATGCCCATCTCGTTGACGGCCTGGCGCAGGTCGCCGGCGTCCGGCTTGGGCGGCACGTAGGTGACGAACGCTCCCCCGTACCGCCCCCGGCGTACGTCGAGGTAGCCCGCGTCGGACAGCGCGCGGATGGCCTCGCGCAGCGTCACCCGGCTGATGCCGAGCCGGACGGCAAGCTCGCGCTCGGGGGGCAGCTTGTGACCGGGCGGGACCACGCCCAGCTTGATCGCCTGGAGCAGCCGTTCCACGGTCTCCTCGAAGGCGTTGCCCGCCCTGACAGGGCGCAACACCGTCATCAAACGCGCCGACTCGTCCAACGTGTCCTCAGGTCTTGACAAGCGATCCCGCCATGCTGATCAATGGTCTGAGACTAGCCCAATTAACGGGAAAGCGCTTCAGGCCAGATCGGAGCTGGGCAGCGTGAGCGATCGAGCGAGCACCGGGTTCCTTTCCGTCGCCGAGCTGCGCGACGAGGTGGCGGCGGGCCGCATCGACACCGTGCTCCTGGCGATCGCCGACATGCAGGGCAGGTTGCAGGGCAAGAGGCTGTCGGCGCGCTACTTTCTCGAAGAGGTGCTGCACCACGGCTCGGAGGGCTGCAACTACCTGCTGGCGGTGGACGTCGACATGAACACCGTCCCGGGTTACGCGATGTCGTCCTGGGATCGCGGGTACGGCGACTTCGTGATGAAGCCGGACCTCGGCACGCTGCGCCGGGTGCCGTGGCACGAGGGGACCGCGATGCTGATGGCCGACCTGGCCTGGGAGGAAGGCGGCGACGTGACCGCCTCCCCGCGCCAGGTGCTGCGCAGGCAGCTCGCCCGGCTCGCCGGCCGGGGGCTGGCCGCGTACGTGGGCACGGAGCTGGAGTTCGTGATCTACGACGACAGCTACGAGGACGCCTGGCGGCGCGCGTACCGCGACCTGACCCCCGCGAACCTCTACAACGTCGACTACTCCCTGCTGGGCACGGCCCGCGTCGAGCCGCTGCTGCGGCGCATCAGGCGCGGGATGGAGGGCGCCGGCCTCTACGTCGAGTCGGCCAAGGGCGAGTGCAACCTGGGCCAGCACGAGATCGCCTTCCGCTACGACGAGGCGCTGCGCACCTGCGACAACCACGTGATCTACAAGACCGGCGCCAAGGAGATCGCCGCCCAGGAGGGCCGGTCGATCACGTTCATGGCCAAGCCGAACCAGCGCGAGGGCAACTCCTGCCACATCCACATCTCCCTGCGGAGCGTGGACGGGGATCCGGTGATGGCGGGCGAGGGGCCGTACGGGCTCTCGCCGCTCGGGGCCCGCTTCATCGCGGGCCAGCTCGCCTGCATGCGGGAGCTGACCCTCCTGTACGCCCCCAACATCAACTCCTACAAGCGGTACGTGCCGGGCAGCTTCGCCCCCACGGCCGTCAAGTGGGGCGTGGACAACCGCACCTGCTCGCTGCGGCTCGTCGGCCACGGGAGCTCGCTGCGGGTGGAGAACCGGGTGCCGGGCGGCGACGTGAACCCGTACCTGGCGGTGTCGGCGCTGATCGCGGCCGGGCTGCACGGCATCGACGCCGAGCTGCCGCTGGAGGACCCGTACGGCGGCAACGCCTACGACTGCGGCGCCGAGACCGTGCCGCACACGCTGCGCGACGCGCTGGCGCTGTTCGAGGGGTCGAAGCTGGCGCGCGAGACGTTCGGCGAGGACGTGGTGGAGCACTACGCGAACAACGCGCGGGTGGAGCTGGCCGCGTTCGACGCGGCGGTGACGGACTGGGAGCTGTTCCGTGGTTTCGAACGGATGTGACGGAAGCACATGAAGATCGTCAATCCGGCGACGGAGGAAGTCGTCGCCGAGGTCGAGCTCGCCGACGCGGCCGAGGTCGACCGGGCCGTGGAGCGTGCCAGGAAGGCGCAGGCGGCTTGGCGCGAGGTGTCGCCGGGCGACCGGGCGCGGCTGCTGCGCAGGTTCGCCGACCTGGTGGACGGGCACGGCGAGGAGCTGGCGCGGCTGGAGCTGGCCAACGCCGGGCACACCATCGGCAACGCCCGGTGGGAGGCCGGCAACGTCCGCGACGTGCTGCACTTCTACGCCGGCGCGCCCGAGCGGAACCACGGCAAGCAGATCCCGGTGCCCGGCGGCGTGGACCTCACCTTCCAGGAGCCGCTGGGCGTCGTCGGGATCATCGTGCCGTGGAACTTCCCCATGGTGATCATGATGTGGGGCGTGGCCCCGGCTCTCGCGGCGGGTAACACGGTGATCGTGAAGCCTGCCGAGTGGACTCCGCTGACCGCGCTGAGGCTGGCAGAGCTGGCCCTGGCGGCGGGCCTCCCCGAGGGGGTGCTCCAGGTTCTGCCTGGGGCAGGGGAGGTCGCGGGAGCCCGCCTGGTGGAGCATCCCGGCGTGGCCAAGATCGTGTTCACCGGCTCGACCGAGGTGGGCAAGGAGATCGCCGCCACGGCGGGGCGGCAGGTCAAGCGGGTCACGCTGGAGCTGGGCGGCAAGTCAGCGAACATCGTCTTCGCCGACGCCGATCTCGAGAAGGCGGCGCGAACGGCGCCCTATGCCGTGTTCGACAACGCCGGGCAGGACTGCTGCGCCCGGTCCAGGATCCTGGTCCAGGCCGGCGCGTACGACGAGTTCATGGAGCGCCTGGCCGAAGCCGTGCGCGGCGTCGTGGTCGGCGACCCCCTCGACGAGGCCACCGAGATGGGCCCCCTGATCAGCGCCGAGCACCTGGAACGCGTCCGGGGCTTCGTCGACGGCGCCCCCTACCTGCAGGGGTCCTGCCCCCAGGGCAAGGGCTACTGGTTCCCGCCGACCGTCCTGACCCCCGAGGTCACCGACCCGGCGTTCACCGAGGAGATCTTCGGGCCCGTGGTGTCGGTGGTCAGGTTCGAGGACGAGGCGCAGGCCGTACGGATCGCCAACGACACCCCCTACGGCCTGAGCGGCTCCATCTGGACCCGCGACGTCGGGCGGGCGCTGCGCGTGGCCAGGGCCGTCGAGTCGGGCGCCCTGTCGGTGAACTCCCACTCCTCGGTCCGCTACTGGACCCCGTTCGGCGGCTTCAAGCAGTCCGGCCTCGGCAGGGAGCTCGGCCCTGACGCGCTGGCGGCGTTCACCGAGACCAAGAACGTCTTCATCTCAACGGAGTGACACACATGCAGCGGTTGCAGGATCGGGTGGCGGTCATCACCGGCGCGGGCAGCGGCATCGGGCTGGCCACGGCCCGCCGCTTGGCCGACGAGGGCGCCAGGGTGGTCTGCGCGGACATCGACGAGGAGGCGGGCGTCAAGGCCGCGGCCGAGGTGGGCGGCCTGTTCGTCAAGGCCGACGTGACCAGCGAGGACGACGTCGTCAGGATGTTCAGGACGGCGCACGACACGTACGGCAGCGTGGACGTCGCCTTCAACAACGCCGGCATCTCGCCGCCCGACGACGACTCGATCCTGGAGACCGGCCTCGACGCCTGGCGCCGCGTCCAGGAGGTGAACCTGACCAGCGTCTACCTGTGCTGCAAGCACGTCATCCCGTACATGCGCCGCCAGGGCAGGGGCTCGATCATCAACACCGCGTCGTTCGTGGCCGTGATGGGGTCGGCGACCTCGCAGATCTCCTACACCGCCTCGAAGGGCGGGGTGCTGGCGATGTCGCGGGAGCTGGGCGTGCAGTTCGCCAGGGAGGGCATCCGGGTCAACGCGCTGTGCCCCGGGCCCGTGAACACGCCGCTGCTGCGGGAGCTGTTCGCCAAGGATCCCGAGCGGGCGCAGCGGCGGCTGGTGCACGTGCCCGTGGGCCGCTTCGCCGAGGCGTCGGAGATCGCGGCCGCGGTGGCGTTCCTGGCCAGCGACGACGCCTCGTTCATCACGGCCAGCGAGTTCCTGGTGGACGGCGGCATCTCCGGCGCCTACGTCACGCCGCTGTAGGGGGCGGTCATGGGTCCCGTCATCGGCATCACGTGTTACGCCGAGACCGCCTCGTTCACGGTGTGGCAGGACACCCGCGCCGCGCTGCTGCCGTACACGTACGTGGAGCAGGTCGTGCGGGCCGGCGGCCAGCCGGTCCTGCTGCCGCCCGCCGGGGAGCCGGCCGGGCTGGTACGCCGCCTGGACGGGCTGATCCTGGCAGGCGGCGGCGACATCGATCCGGCCAGGTACGGCGCGGAGCCGCACGAACGCAGCGGCTACGTCCGGAAATTTCGGGACGAGGCGGAGTTCGCCCTGCTCGCGGCCGCCCTCGACGCCGGGCTGCCCTTCCTGGGCGTCTGCCGCGGCCTCCAGGTGCTCAACGTGGCCCTCGGCGGCAGCCTGCACCAGCACCTGCCCGACGTGGTCGGCCACACGGACCACTGCCCGGGGCCCGGCGTCTTCGGGCACCTGCCCGTCACCCCGGTCCCCGGCACCGGCCTGTCCAAGGCGCTGGGCGAGGAGCCGGTGACGGTCCCCCACTACCACCACCAGTCCGTGGACCGGCTCGCCCCCGGCCTGACGGTCACCGCCACCACCGAGGACGGCACCATCGAGGCCGTGGAGTCCTCCGGGACGTTCACCATGGCCGTGCAGTGGCACCCGGAGGCGGCCGAGGACCACGCGCTGTTCGAGGCGCTCGTCCGGGCCTGCTGACGCCAGTAACCGGCGCATGCCCTCAAAACGTGATCGCCCCCCGTGGTTCACGTCCGGCCCGCAACGCGACAACAGCCCCGTAACGGCACTAGGCTGACGGACATCACCGTCGAAACCGCGCGGGAGAGCACCCTGACAGCCGGTCAGGGTCCCTGAAGGAGCAAGCCCTCCCCGCGAACCTCTCAAGGCAAAGGACCGCGCGGACGAGGTGTCCTCTGGAAAGCAGGCCTGCGGGCCTCGCCGAAGGTGAAAGTCCGGCAAAAGTCGGGTGAAACTCTCAGGCATCGATGACAGAGGGGGAGGATGCTGGCATCCACTCCTGTCCTGAGGTGCGACAAATGTCCCGACCGACACCGCTACGAGACGTTCACGAGAGCCTCGGCGCCACCCTCACCGACTTCGCCGGGTGGCTCATGCCGCTCCGGTACGGCAGCGAGTCCGCGGAGCACCGGGCCGTCCGCGAGGCGGCCGGGCTGTTCGACCTCTCGCACATGGGCGAGATCTTCCTGACCGGGCCGCAGGCCGGCGAGGCGCTGGACTACGCGCTGGTCGGGCACCTGTCGGCGCTGGCGCCCGGCCGGGCCAGGTACACCATGATCGTGAACGAGCGCGGCGGCGTGCTCGACGACCTCATCGTCTACCGGCTCGGTGACGAGGAGTTCATGGTCGTGGCCAACGCCTCGAACTACCAGAAGGTCGCCGGCGAGCTGCGGGAGCGCGCGAAGCCGTACGACGCGGTGGTGGAGGACCGTTCGGACCGGTACGCGCTGATCGCCGTCCAGGGCCCGCGCGCCCAGGAGATCCTCGCCACGCTCACCGACGCCGACCTCGACGGGCTCAAGTACTACGCGGGCCTGCCCGGCCAGGTGGACGGCCGGCAGGCGCTGATCGCCCGTACCGGGTACACCGGCGAGGACGGGTTCGAGCTGTTCGTGGCGAACCAGGACGCCGTGCCGCTCTGGCACGCGATCACGGCGGCCGGCGAGCCGCACGGGCTCAAGCCCGCGGGGCTGTCCAGCCGCGACACGCTCCGGCTGGAGGCCGGCATGCCGCTGTACGGCAACGAGCTGAGCGCGGAGCTCACTCCGTTCGACGCGGGCCTGGGCAGGGTGGTGAAATTCGACAAGCCGGGCGACTTCGTCGGCAGGTCGGCGCTCGAGGCGGTCAAGGACGACACGCCCCGGCGCAGGCTCGTCGGCCTCGTCGCACGGACCCGCCGGGTGCCGCGCCACGGTTACCCGGTCACCAAGGACGGCGTCGTCGTCGGCGAGGTCACCAGCGGTGCGCCCTCCCAGAGCCTGGGAAAGCCCATCGCGATGGCCTATGTGGACACCGGCGCCGAATCAGGCCTGGCCGTGGACATCCGGGGCAGCCATGAACCTATGGACCTGGTTGAGCTGCCCTTTTACAGGAGGAACAAGTGAGCAACATCCCTGACGACCTGAGCTACACCAAGGAGCACGAGTGGGTTGCCGGGCTGGAGGACAGCGCCACCGTGACGATCGGCATCACGGCCTTCGCCGCCGAGTCCCTTGGTGACGTCGTCTACGTGCAGCTTCCCGAGGTCGGCGCCAACGTCGAGCAGGGCGACTCCGTCGGCGAGGTGGAGTCGACCAAGTCCGTGAACGAGATCTACGCCCCGGTCGGCGGCGAGGTCACCGAGGTGAACCAGTCCGTCGTGGACGACCCGGGCCTCGTCAACAGCGACCCGTACGGGGAGGGCTGGATGTTCAAGGTGCGCGTGGAAGGCGACCCTGAGGACCTGCTCTCGCCTGAGGAGTACACCGCTCTCACCTCGGGCGAGTCCTGACCTAACCGCCGGGGCCCCGCGCGGGCCCCGGCCTCTCAAGAAGGGCGCACATCAATGGCGATCAGCGTCTTCGACCTCTTCAAGATCGGCATCGGCCCGTCGAGCTCCCACACGGGCGGCCCCATGGCGGCGGCGCACAAGTTCGTCCGCGGCCTGCACGAGGACGGCCTGCTGGAGCGGGTCGCGCGCGTGGAGGCCATCCTCTACGGCTCGCTCGGCCTGACCGGCAAGGGCCACGGCAGCGACAAGGCGGTCCTGCTCGGCCTGTCCGGCGAGAAGCCCGAGCTGGTGGACGTGGACACCGTCGACGCCCGCATCGCCGCGATGCGCGAGTCGGGCACCGTCAAGCTGTACGGCACCCGCGAGATCCCCTTCGTCGTCGGCGAGCACCTCGTCTTCGAGCGCAAGATCTCCCTGCCCGAGCACCCGAACGGCATGCGCTTCACCGCCTTCGACGCCTCCGGCGAGCGGCTCAGGGAGAAGGTCTACTTCTCGGTCGGCGGCGGTTTCGTCGTGGACGAGAAGGCCACCGGCGCCGGCCGCATCAAGCCCGACGACACCGTGCTGCCCTACCCCTTCACCACCGGCGAGGAGCTGCTCAAGCACTGCTCGAACACCGGCCTGTCGATCTCCGCGCTGATGCTGGAGAACGAGAAGGCGTTCGGCCGCACCGAGGAGGAGATCCGCCAGGGCCTGCTGCGCCTGTGGCAGGTCATGTCCGAGTGCGTGCGCCGCGGCATCTCCAAGGAGGGCGTGCTGCCGGGCGGTCTGAAGGTCAAGCGCCGCGCCAACCAGCTCCACCGCCGCCTGCAGTCCGAGCCGCCGGAGAAGGACCCGCTGCAGGCCATGGACTGGGTCACGCTGTTCGCCCTGGCGGTCAACGAGGAGAACGCCGCCGGCGGCCGCATCGTCACCGCCCCCACCAACGGCGCCGCCGGCATCATCCCGGCCGTCCTGACCTACTACACCCGCTTCGTCCCGCACGCCGACGACGACGGCGTGGTCCGCTTCCTCCTGACGGCCGGCGCGATCGGCGTGCTGTTCAAGGAGAACGCCTCGATCTCGGGCGCCGAGGTGGGCTGCCAGGGCGAGGTGGGCTCGGCCTGCTCCATGGCCTCCGCCGCGCTCACGGAGGTGCTCGGCGGCACGCCTGAGCAGGTGGAGAACGCCGCCGAGATCGGCATCGAGCACAACCTGGGGCTGACCTGCGACCCGATCGGCGGCCTCGTCCAGATCCCGTGCATCGAGCGCAACGCCGTGGCCTCCAACAAGGCCATCACGGCCGCCCGCATCGCGCTGCGCGGCGACGGGAAGCACTACGTGGCGCTGGACAAGGCCATCAAGACCATGAGGGACACGGGCAGGGACATGCTCGACAAGTACAAGGAGACCTCGCGCGGCGGCCTGGCCGTCAACGTGATCGAGTGCTAGCGCCGCACGTGGAGCCGCACCACCGTGGGGGTGTCGTCGTCGCGGACCTCGCGCCGGATGCGGCCCACGATGTCCTGGTCCAGCTTGCTCACCACCGCGCCCACGTCGGCCGCCGCCGGGCAGGTCAGGCCGATGCGCAGGCCGTCCTCGGCGACCCGCACCCCCGTCCTGCTCAGCCCGTCCACGCCTTTGAGCCCGACGAACAGCATGGCCGTGCCCGTGCCGTTGTGGGTGCCGCGGCGGCCCCAGCCCAGGCCGACCAGCAGCCAGCGCAGCGCGACCAGGGCCAGCAGCAGCAGGCCCAGCGCGAGGAACCACAGCGGCCACGGGTCCTCCGCCAGCGCGCGGTGCGCCTGGGCGGGCAGGACCTTGGCGGTGGGCGGGAGGTCGAAGAAGCGGTCGTGGCCGCGTAGCCACGCGTACCCGCCCGCGCCCAGCAGCGTCGCCCCGACGACCGCCAGGCCGGCGCGGTTGCCGGCGTACTGACGCATCACAGCCCCCTGCCGGCCGGCGTGCGGCGCTTCGGCGTGCGAGGCGAGCGGCGGGGCATCACGCGGCCCTCCTGCGCAGGCGTACCACGACCTCGCCCGTGCCCAGCGTGCCGACGCCCGCCAGGCGGTCGCCCACGGCCGTCCCGACCTGCCTGAGCATCTGGCCGGTGCTCTCCGCGCCGGTCGTGACGGTGACCTCGATGGTGCGCCGGCGCAGGCGTACGCGGGCCTTGTCCACGCCCGCCACCTGCTGCGCCGCCGCGCACAGCGTGCGGCGCAGGCCCGAGCGGGTGATGCCGATGACGATCAGCGGGTCGGACGTCTCCACCGGCACCAGCCTCGTACGGCCCGGCACGATCGCCAGCAGCAGCATGAGCGTGCCCGCCCCCGCCGACACCAGGGCCGCGGTGGCCGTGTCCGGCCAGGTGGTCCTGCCCGCGAGCTCGACCACCTCGTCCACCGGGACCCAGCCGAGCGGCGCGCCGAGCAGCGCCGACACCACCTCGGCCGCGGTCGCCCCCAGCCCGGCGGCCAGCGCGAGCGCGACCAGGGCTCCAGGGACGGTACGCGCCGGCCTGAGCACCCTGCGCGCCCGGCGCAGCCCGGTGTCCCGCGGGGCGACGACGGCGCCGGGCAGAATCTGCTGAAGCGTGGTCATCACAACGACAGACGTACATGCACCCCGCACGGCCTGGACCGCGCCCTCGCCGCCGATTTGCCCGAACATTACGGGGACGGCGACTAACGCGAACAAGGCTCATATTCTTTTGCCCGTTATGCGGTTACGCTGCCGGTATGGATGACCGCCAGCGCTACGACCGCGCCACAGCGGCTCTCGAACCACCGTTCGCGATCGTCGATCTCGCCGCCATGCGGGCCAACGCGGCGGACCTCGTCCGCCGGGCCGCGGGCAAGCCGATCAGGGTGGCCAGCAAGTCCATCCGCAGCCGCCCCCTGCTCGAACGCATCCTGGCCATGGACGGCTTCCGCGGCGTCATGTCGTACACGCTCCCCGAGGCGCTCTGGCTGGCCGGGAACGGCATCACCGACATCCTGGTGGCCTACCCCACGGCCGACCGGCACGCGCTGGCCGCCCTGGCGGGGGACGCGCGCGCCGCCGGGCACATCACCGTGACCGTCGACTCGGCCGCCCACCTCGACTACATCGAGGCGGCCGTCGCCGCGGCCCGCCCGCGCGCCGAGATCCGGCTCTGCCTCGACCTCGACGCCGCGTACGTCGCCTTCGGCCGCAGGGCGGGCGCCCTGCGCTCCCCCGTCCGCGAGCCGCACGAGGCCGCCGACCTGGCCGCCGAGATCGCCAAGCGGCCGGGTTTCCGGCTGGTGGGGCTGCTGGCCTACGAGGCGCAGATCGCCGGCGTCGGCGACGCCCCGCCCTCGAACGCCGCCCGCGCCCGCCTCATCCGGCTCATGCAGGCGCTCTCGGCCCGGGAGCTCATCCTGCGCCGCGGCCGCGTCGTGAACGCCGTGCGCCGGCTCGCCGACCTCGAGTTCGTCAACGGCGGCGGCACCGGCTCCGTGGAGCTCACCGCGCGCGAGAAGGCCGTCACGGAGCTGGCGGCGGGCTCCGGCTTCTTCCATCCGCGGCTGTTCGACTTCTACCGCCGCTTCACCGGGCGCCCGGCCGCGCTGTTCGCCCTGCCGGTGGTGCGCCGCCCGGGCCCCGGCACGGTGACCGTGCTCGGCGGCGGCTACCTCGCCTCCGGCCCCGCGGGCCCGGTCCGCGCGCCGCAGCCGTACCTGCCCGCCGGCCTGCGTTACGCGCCCGAGGAGGGCGCGGGCGAGGTGCAGACGCCGCTGCTCGGCCAGGCGGCCGAGGACCTGCGGCTCGGCGACCGGGTGTGGTTCAGGCACGCCAAGGCGGGCGAGCTGTGCGAGCACTTCGACGTGCTCCACCTCGTCGACGGCGACACCGTGGTGGAGCCGGTCCCGACGTACCGGGGCGAGGGCCGCACGTTCCTCTAGGGACCAGGGCCTCTAGCGGCGCCTGCGGCGGCGCCACAGCACGACGGCCGCCCCCACGACCAGCACCGCGCCGACCCCGATCAGCAGCGCCCCCAGCTCGGGCCGCTCGTCCTCCCAGACCTGCTCGGGATCGTCCCCGTACTCGACCGGCCGCGGGGTCACCCCCAGCGCGTCGCCCACGGACGCCACGAAGTGACCGGCCCTGCTCTTGACGTCGGCCACCGTACGCTCGGCGACCCGCTTGGGGCTCACCCGGTCGGCAATGGCGTCGACCGTCTGCGCCAACTCCGCGCGCGTCCGCGCGATCCGCCGCTCCAGCTCGTCGGGATCGGTGTCAGCCATGGCTCTCCTTTCGACCGTACGCGTGCCCCGCGCCGCGTTCCGAGCGGGCTCCGTCCGTTCTGGTCGTGATCAGTCTGTCAGGTCGGCGCGCCGGACGGCACAACGGCCGGGCCGGTAGGTTGGCGGGAAGAACGTAGGAGGGCCCATTGACCGAGACCAGACTCACGCCCGGCGACGCCGCGCCGGAGTTCACGCTACCCACCGCCGACGGCGGCACCATCTCGCTCGACACCTTTCGCGGCAAGCGGGTGATCCTCTATTTCTACCCTGCCGCGATGACTCCGGGCTGCACCAAGCAGGCCTGCGACTTCCGCGACAACCTCGGCCAGCTCACGGCCGAGGGTTTCGCCGTCCTCGGCGTGTCGAAGGACAAGCCGGAGAAGCTCGCCAAGTTCGCCGAGCGTGACGCGCTGACCTTCCCGCTGCTGTCCGACCCCGACCTGGCCGTGCACCAGGCGTACGGGGCGTACGGCACGAAGAAGCTGTACGGGAAGGAAGTCGTGGGGGTGATCCGGTCGACGTTCGTCATCGACGGCGACGGGAAGGTGGAGCAGGCGCTCTACAACGTGAAGGCGACGGGACACGTGGCCTCGCTGAAGAAGAAGCTCGGCCTGTCCTGACCGCCGGTGGGCCCTCCGTCCAGGAGGGCCCGGACGATCGTCTTCTCGTGCGCGCAAACGCTTCCGGCTCGCATGCGGAGCGCTAAACTTGTGTGCGGCCCGCTGCGGCGGGGAAGGCGCGGGCGTGGCGAAATGGCATACGCGGCAGGTTTAGGTCCTGTTGGTGGAGACACTGTGGGGGTTCGAGTCCCCCCGCCCGCACACCTGTCAGCCCCCGTAGGCCGGCTCCGGTTCCAGGTACTCCGCCGATCCGCCGGGGATCCTCTTGGCAGCCGGCGGCAGCACGCAGTAGCCGTGGTCCTCACCTGTGTAGCACCCCGGCCCTCGCAGCCTGGGTTCCCAGCCGCGATGCTGCTGCCACCGGTCCGGAGCCCGCATCCACATCTCATGGCTGTCGTGGTCGTGGGCGAGGTCGTTGAAGGCCGCCACGGTGACGCCGCCGAGCAGGCCGCCGACGAGGAGCCCGACCATCCCGGCACTCATGACCTGGGTCCGCCTGCGGCGCAGGAAGTCGCCGAAGGGGGACGACCCGCGCTCCCATGAGGCGGGGTTCGGCCGCGTGGGCGGGATGTAGGCGTAGGCGCGGTCGGCCTGCTCGCCGTACTTGAGCGGGCCCGGCTCGGGCAGCTCCCGGGTCGGCTCCGACGACGGGGTCGGGTCGCGCGGCGCTTCCTCTTCGCCGCGCGACCCGGCGTCGCGATCATGATCCGCCATCACGATCTCCCTTTACTCGCCCCCACAGGGGGCGCTCCCAGTCATAGAGAATGCCAAAGCCACCGTAAGCCCCATGTAAGAGCAAATCCATGTAAGACCTGGGTCGTACTCCCACTTCCGCCTCCAGGCGGACCAATGTCCCGCTTGAGCTGCATATCGTGATGATGTGTTCGGCAGGGTACGGGCGTGGTCCAGGCGCCACACGAAGCTGGCGGGCCTCCTCCGGGTGGGCCCCCTGACGTTGTTGTGCGCCCTCACAGTGGTGCCGTACGCGTCGACGGCCCCACCGGACGCGAGCGTCCTCCTCCACCTGGCCGGTTACCTGGGGCTCGCGGCGGCGCTGATCGTGCCGCTGTGGTGGCGGGACCGGCCGCTGACCTCGTTCGCCGTGGTGTCGCTGGTCAGCTTCGGGCAGTGGCTGGCGCAGGTCGATCTGCAGCCCGCCAACATCGCGGTGCTGGTCGCGCTGTGGGGGGTGGCCTACCAGTGCTCGTTCCGGTGGGCGCTGGCCGCGTGCCTGGTGGCGGAGCTGGGGGTGTTCCTGGCGCTGCTCAACTGGGAGCTGGCCACGTTCGGGATGTTCTTCAGCGGCACGATCTTCGTGGTGACGGTCTGGCTGACCGGCCTGTACGCCAACACGCGCCGACGCTACCTGGAGGGCCTGGAGGAGCGCGCCGAGCGGGCCGAGCGCGAGCGGGACCAGCAGGCCAGGATGGCGGCGGCGGCCGAGCGGGCCAGGATCGCCAGGGAGCTGCACGACGTCGTGGCCCACAACGTCAGCGTCATGGTGGTGCAGGCCGACGGCGCCGGCTACGCCCTGGACAGCGACCTCGACCAGGCCCGCCTGGCCGTCAAGAACATCTCCAAGACCGGCCGCGCCGCGCTCGCCGAGATGCGCAGGCTGGTGGGCGTCCTGCGCGAGAACGAGGACGCGAGCACCGACTACACGCCCCAGCCGGGCCTGGGCCAGCTGGAGCAGCTCGTACGCGGCTCCGCCGTACCGGCCAGCCTGCGGGTCGGCGGCCCGCCGGCCGAGCTGCCGGAGGGCCAGCAGCTCACGGTCTACCGCATCGTCCAGGAGGCGCTGACGAACGCGCTCAAGCACGGCGGCCCCGGCGTGGAGGCCGCCGTGGAGATCGACTACCTCGGTGCCGAGCTGGTCGTCCGCGTGACCGACAACGGCCGGGGCGCGGCGGCCCAGGAAAGTCCTGACGGGCACGGCCTGATCGGCATGCGCGAGCGCGTCGGCATGTACGGCGGCGCCGTGTCGGCGGGCCCCCGGCAGGGCGGCGGCTTCGAGGTGCTGGCCAGGTTGCCGATGGCGAAGGCGGCGTAGATGATCCGGGTGATGCTGGTCGACGACCAGGAGCTGCTGCGGGCCGGGTTCAGGATGGTGCTCGGCGCGCAGCCGGACATCGAGGTGGTGGCGGAGGCGGGAGACGGCGTCGCGGCGCTGGAGATCCTGAAGACCACCGAGGTGGACGTGGTGCTGATGGACGTCCGCATGCCCGGCATGGACGGCGTGGAGGCCACCAGGCACGTCGACGGGCCGAAGGTGCTCATCCTGACCACGTTCGACCTCGACGAGTACGCCTTCGCGGCGGTCAGGGCGGGCGCGGCCGGGTTCCTGCTGAAGGACGTGCCGCCGGCCGACCTGGTCAACGCGATCAAGGTGGTGCACGCGGGCGACTCCGTGGTGTCGCCGGCCACGCTGCGGCGGATGCTGGACCGCTTCGCCGCGCAGCTCCCGGCCGACGCCCCGCTGGCGTCGGCGGCGGGCGAGCTGACGCCGCGCGAGCGGGAGGTGCTGCTCATGGTGGCGCGCGGCCTGTCCAACATGGAGATCGCGGCGCGCCTGGAGGTGGCGGAGGCGACGGTGAAGACGCATCTGGGGCGGGTGCTGGCCAAGCTGGGGCTGCGGGACAGGGCGCAGGTGGTGGTCTTCGCGTACGAGGCCGGGCTGGTCGTGCCCTCGCATCGGCCGAAAGTCTGACGGGGGTCATCCACCGGCGCACGTGAAGTCCCTCCTCAAGGCCCACAAAATCCAAAATTTCCACTCCTAGCGTGAGTCGCGGCTATAAATCGCGACAAGGAGTGAAAGTGACGCTCACTGAGACCCGGCGCCAGGCCCCGCCCGCCGTCGTGGCCACCGATCTGACCAAGGTGTACGGCCAGGGCGACGCCCAGGTGCACGCCCTGCGCGGGGTGAACGTGTCGTTCGCCACCGGGGCGTTCACCGCCATCATGGGCCCGTCGGGCTCCGGCAAGTCCACGCTCATGCACTGCCTGGCCGGCCTCGACGCCGCCATCTCCGGCACGGTGCACATCGGCGACGTGGAGCTGACCGGGCTGACCGACAAGCAGCTCACGCTGCTGCGCCGGGAGCGGATCGGCTTCATCTTCCAGGCCTTCAACCTGCTGCCCACGCTCACCGCCGAGCAGAACATCCGCCTGCCCCTCGACATCGCCGGCCGCCAGGCCGACCAGGTGCTCTTCGACCGGGTGATCGAGACCGTCGGGCTGCGCGACCGGCTCTCGCACCGGCCGACCGAGCTGTCCGGCGGCCAGCAGCAGCGGGTGGCGGTGGCCAGGGCGCTCATCAGCAAGCCGCAGGTGATCTTCGCCGACGAGCCCACGGGCAACCTGGACTCCCGCAGCGGGGCCGAGGTCCTGTCCTTCCTGCGCACCTCCGTGCGCGAGCTGGACCAGACCATCGTCATGGTCACGCACGACCCGGTGGCGGCCTCGTACGCCGACCGCGTGGTGTTCCTGCGTGACGGCGAGCTGGTCACCGAGCTCGCCGCGCCGACGCCGCAGAGCGTGCTGGACACCCTCGTCCGGCTGGAGGCGTGAGGTGCTCAGGACCGCGCTGGCCGGGCTGCGCGCGCACCGGCTCAGGCTGCTGCTCACCTCGCTGGCGATCATGCTCGGGGTGGGGTTCATCGCGGGCACGTTCGTGCTCAACGACACCGTCCAGGCCGGCTTCGCCCAGCGGGTCACGGCCGACGCGGGCAAGGTGGACGTGGCCGTGCTGCCGGCCGAGCCCGACGGGACGGTGCCCGAGGAGGTGCTGGAGCGCGTGCGCGCGCTGCCCGGCGTGACCGAGGCCCAGGGCCTGATCAGGGCGAGCGCGCCCGTCCTCGGCAAGCAGGGCAAGGTCGTCGGCAACTTCCCCACCACCGCCCTGTCGGTCATCCGAGGCCCGCTCGACCGCACCGCCGTCGTCTCCGGCACCGGCCCCGGCACCGACGACGGCGCCGCCGTCCTGGACGAGAACACCGCCAGGGCCCAGGGCTTCCGGCTCGGCGACACGATCACCGTGCTCGACCGCGACCAGCGGCGGCACCAGTTCAGGCTGGTCGGCCTGATCGACACCGGCGTGGACCAGATGCTCGCCTACACCGGCGCGGTCGGCTTCACCCCCGCCGTCGCCCAGCGCATGACGGGCGCGAAGGGGTACGCCGAGATCGACGTGGCGGGCACGGTGTCGAAGCAGGCCGTCGCGGCGGCCGCCGGCGGCGCGTACACCGTCAAGACCGGCGCCGAGCTGGCCGACGACCTGGCCGCCGCGGCCGGCGTCGAGACCCAGATGTTCACGCTGGGCCTGCTGCTGTTCGGCGTCGTGGCGATGATGGTGGCCGCGCTGGTCATCTACAACACCTTCAACATCCTCGTCGCCCAGCGCACGCGCGAGATGGCGCTGCTGCGCTGCATCGGGGCCACGCGCGGGCAGGTGTTCGGCTCGATCGTGCTGGAGTCGGCCGTCGTGGGCCTGCTGGCCTCCGCGCTGGGCCTGCTCATCGGGTACGGCCTGGCGGCGCTCACGCTGACCGTGCTCGGCGCGCTCGACGCCCCGCTGCCCACGGACGCGGCGGTCTCGCTCACCCCGCCCACGATCGCCATCGGGCTGGCCGTGGGGCTGGTCGTCACGGTGTGCGCGGCCCTGCTGCCCGCCCGCTCCGCCACCCGCGTGCCGCCGATCGCGGCACTGCGCAGCCAGGCGGAGGAGCAGACCTTCCGCGCGGGACTGGTGCGCGCCGGCTTCGCGGCGTTGTTCCTGGTGGCGGGCCTGGGCACGACGGGCGCCGGCGCGTTCGCGCTCGAACCCGGTGAAACCTCGCTCTTCGTCGTCATGGCCGGGGGCGCGCTGACCTTCCTGGCGGTGCTCATCCTGGGCCCGGTGCTGGTCAGGCCGCTGAGCGCGCTGGTGGGCTGGGTCCCGCGGCGGCTGTTCGGGGTGCCCGGCCGCCTGGCGGTGGACAACTCGGGACGCAACCCCAAGCGGGCCGCCACCACCACGGTCGCGCTGACGATCGGGGTGACGCTGATGACGCTGATCACGGTGGTCACCGCGTCCACCAGGCTGACGATGACGGTCAAGCTGGACGAGCAGTTCCCCGTCGACTACCTGCTGGCCAGCCAGGAGCGCGACTCCGTCATCCCCAGGTCCGTGGCCGGGGAACTGCGCGGCCGGCCTGAGCTGGCGTCGGTGGCGCAGATCCGCGAGGTCAAGACCACGGTCGACGGCAGGCGCGTGGACGCGGGGACGTTCAGCGGCGGCATGGAGCCGCAGGTCGCCGCCGGCTCCATGCGGGGGTTCGGCGCGGGGCAGGTGGCGCTGGACGACGTCACGGCCGAGCGGCTCGGCGCCCGGGTCGGCGACACGGTCTCGATGCGGACGGAGCACGCGGGCACCGTGTCGCTGAAGGTGGTCGCGGTGCTCGACAGCACGGAGTCGACGCTGCCGCCGGTCACGGTCGCGGAGCAGCCGTTCGAGTCGTACTTCGGCGCCGTGCCCGACTCGCGCGTGATGGTGACCATCGCGGACGGCGTGCCCCCGGACAAGGCCCGCGCGGTCGTGGACGCCGCCGCGGCGCCCTACCCGAACGTGCAGGTGACCAGCTCGACAGAGGTACGCGGGCAGTTCGACGAGACCCTCGACATGTTGCTCATGATCATCACCGGGCTGCTCGGGCTGGCGATCCTGATCTCGCTGCTGGGCATCGCGAACACGCTCTCGCTCTCCGTCCACGAACGGACCAGGGAGTCCGCGCTGCTGCGGGCGCTCGGCCTCACCCGGCCGCAGCTCCGGCGCATGCTGTCGGTCGAGGCGCTGGTCCTCGGGCTGATCGGGGCGCTGGTCGGGGTGGTGCTGGGTGTCGTCTTCGGCTGGGCAGCGATGCGGGCGATGCTGAGCGGGGCCCTGTTCGCGGCGCCGGTGGCACAGATCGCGCTGTACGTGGTGCTGTCGGGGCTGGCTGGGGTGCTGGCGGCGGTGCTGCCTGCCCGGCGGGCCGCGCGGGCCTCGATCGTCGGTTCCCTGGCCACGGGGTGACTCCGGACAGACGCCCCGAAGTCGAATAAATCCGGAAAACCCGGATAGAGGGTATCTGCGGGTCGGGCGTCTTATGGGGGCGGCGCCCGGCCTTGCTCTGCCGCGCGCCAGCGGGGCGTTCGGCCAGACTCCGCTCCGGCTGCCGGCAGAGCACACGGCCCGGCCCTCGCTCCGACGGTCACCGGGGCGTGCGGCCGGGCCACAGCTCGGCCACGGTCTCCGGGTCGAGCAGCGGCCGGGCCACCACCTCGCCCGTCGCCCGGTCGATCACCACGCATCCGCCCCCGGCCGTCTCCGGCAACCTGGCCGGATCGTCGGGCTCCAGGTCGCGGATCCACGCCACGTACCCGCCGTCGAACCCGAACACCCCCACCGGCAGCGCCTCCTCCGGCGCCCGCACCCCGTTGTAGTACTCCTCGGCCAGCGCCCTGGCCTCCTCCAGGTTCATCGCGGCCGCCCCCGGCGATCGAGTATCACGCAGAACACCCCGGTCACGGTCCGGTACGGCGGCTCGACCGACATGTGCCCCCGCTGGGCGTCGATCCAGATGACCTCGCCGTCGAAGTTGACCGCGTTCCAGGCGTGGGAGCCGCCGCCGGGCCAGCGCACCACGATGACGGCCGCGGCGCCGTGCCCGGCGTCGAGCAGCCGCCGCGCGATCAGCGGGTAGGCGTGCCGGCCCTGACCGGCGTACTGCAGGCGATGCCCTGCCCACCGCTCGATCCTGGCCACGCTCCCCTCCTCGCCGGTCAGCACCGGCCGGCCGATCCGGTCGTACTCGGGGAGTCTCGGCGCGGCCGTCGCGGGCTCGCCGTGCCAGGTGGACAGCACGGCCAGCGCGCAGTCGGCGGCGTTGGACGACCGGAACGGGTCGTCGGCCGGGCCGCCGCCGTTGACCAGGCGCACCCAGGTGCCACGCGGGTCGGGGAAGCGGGCGCCGGGCCGCAACGCCTCGGCGAGGTCCCGCTCCACCTGCGGGTCCGGCTGGGCGAGCCCGCCGGGCACCCCGTACGGGCGGCTGTCGGCGAGCCTGGGCGGCCGCCGCGGCCCGTCGAACCAGTCCTCCTCGGCAGCAGGCACGCCGAGCTCCGGGCCGCCGTCCCGCGCCCGGCCGGCGTCGGGCACGTCACCGGCCGACGCCGGATCGGCGGCCAGCTCGTAATCGAGCCACCGCACGCCGTCGGCCACCACGGGGTTGTAGTGCCCATTCTGAAGGGCCCATCGGACACTCGGCTTGCGCTCGCGGAACACGGCCTGCCTCCTGTCATGCTCGACGAACGATCGTAGAGGCGACGCCGTGTCAAAGGGGCGAACTCGGCGGAGATTCTCCGCGCTCGCCAGGGCCTTTACCTGCGAAAACGCCGCAAACCAGGGCTCAGGCCACCTGCACGGTGACGGTGTGCCAGCCGCTCGCGCCGTCGGGCGCGGGCGGGGCGGACTGCTCGGTCTGGGTACGCCCGGAGGCGTCGGTCGCCCGCACCTCGATCGTGTGCTCGCCGGGGGCCGCCGTCCAGTCGATCGCCCACTGCCGCCACGTGTCGGGCCCGGGCACCTCGGCCAGCCTCGCCTCCCGCCACTGCCCGCGGTCCACCCGCACCTCCACCGCGTCCACGCCGGTGTGCTGCGCCCAGGCCACCCCGGCGATCGTGGCGGGGCCCGCCTTCAGCGAGCCGCCCTGCTTCGGCACGTCGATGCGCGACTGCGTCTTGATCGGGCCCATGGCGGACCAGCCGCGCGGGGTCCAGTACGCCTGGTCACGGTCGAACCTGGTCACCTTGATGTCCACCACCCACTTGGTGGCCGAGACGTATCCGTACAGGCCGGGCACCACCTGCCGCACGGGGAAGCCGTGATCGACCGGGAGCACCTCGCCGTTCATCGCCACCGCGAACAGCGCGTCGCGGCCGTCCATCACCACGTCCACCGGGGTGCCGCAGGTGAAGCCGTCGGCCGAGGTGGACAGCAGCATGTCGGCGTCGGCCCGCAGCCCGGCCCGGCGCAGCACGTCGGCCATCCGCGCGCCCAGCCAGCGGGCGTTGCCCACGTAGGGGCCGCCGACCTCGTTGGAGACGCAGGCCAGCGTGACGTCCGCCTCGGTGAGCGGCAGCTTCAGCAGGTCGGCGAAGGTGAGCTCGACGGGGCGGTCGACCATGCCGTGGATGCGCAGCGTCCACTCGGCCGGGTCCACCTGGGGGACGACGAGGGCGGTGTCCACGCGGTAGAAGTCCCTGTTCGGGGTGACGAACGGCGACAGGCCGCCGATCCGCAGATCCGCGCCGGCCGGGACGGGCCCGGCGGGGGTCGCCGCTCTGGGCAGCGTCACCCCGCCCCGCGCCGCGTCCACGGCCCGCCGCCCGCCGAGCTGCTGCCCCAGCACCGCTCCCGCCCCGGCCACGGCCACGCCTCCGGCGACGCCGGTCAGCAGGCGCCTCCGGTCGAACGCCGGCGCCTCGCCGCCGGCCCGCATCACCGCGGGCCGCTGCACCGCGCCCCGGCCTTGCGTCATCCCAGCGCCAGCCTCGCCCTCCGGCTTCCCAGCGCCCTCCGGCTCTCCAGCGCCGTCCTGTCGCGGCGAGCCGGAGGGGGCGGGCTCGGCAGACGCGGCGGCAGGCGTGCGCGACGCGGTACCGCCGGCCGCACGCCGTAGCAGCCAGCCCAGCGCCCAGGCCCCGGCGGCCACTCCCACCACGGTCGGCACCACGTCCAGGGCCCCGGCGTCCGGTCGCGTGACCACCGCCAGCACGCCGATCACCCCGAACAGCACGAACCCGAGATGACCGAACAGGAGCCGGCGGCGGGACAGCAGCCCGATGAGCGCGGCCACGGCGGCGAGCACCACGAGCACGCCGCCCAGCAGGACGGCCTTGTCGTTCTCGCCGAACGCCCTGATGGCGAAGTCCTTGACCGGGGCGGGCGTCAGATCGACGGTCGCGTCGCCGACGGCCACCACGGGAAACGTCGTGGGCCCGACGACCCCGGCGACAAGCTGCGCGACCCCGAGGGCGACGCCCCCGCAGGTCAATCCCGCCAGAGCCCCCGCCCACGCGGGGACCGTTGTATTCCTCTGCACAAGAACGACGCTACGTCCCCCCGAGCAGCGCAATTCTTACGCGGGGGTTACGACCCGAGCAGCTCGCGCACGGCGGGCGCCAGCGCCCGGAAGGCCCGCCCGCGGTGGCTGATGGCGTCCTTCTCCTCGGGAGCCAGCTCGGCCGTGGTGCGAGACTCCCCCTCGGGCACGAAGATCGGGTCGTACCCGAACCCTCCGGACCCCCGGGGCGTACGGACGAGGCTGCCCGGCAGCGTGCCCTCCACCACCCGGAACTGCCCGGACGGCAGCGCCAGCGCGGCGGCGCAGGCGAAGTGCGCGGTGAGCTTCTCGGCGGGCACGTCGGAGACCTGGGCGAGCAGCAGCTCCAGGTTGGCGCCGTCGTCGCCGTGCCGGCCCGCCCAGCGGGCCGAGAAGACGCCCGGCATGCCGTTGAGCACGTCGACGCAGAGCCCCGAGTCGTCGGCCACGGCGGGCAGCCCCGAACCCTGGGCGACCGCGTGCGCCTTGAGCAGGGCGTTCTCCTCGAACGTGACCCCGGTCTCGGCGATCTCGCCGATCGAGGGGAACTCCTCGAGCCCGACGATGTCGAACCCGGCGAGGATGCGGCGCAGCTCCGCGATCTTGCCCGCGTTGCGGGTGGCCAGCACGATCTTCATGACTCCAGGGCCTCCTGCTGGATCAGCGTCAGCTCCTCGCAGCCGGCCACGGCCAGGTCGAGGAGCTGGTCGAGCGCCCCGCGGTCGAACGGCGCGCCCTCGGCCGTGCCCTGGACCTCGACGAACGTGCCCTCGCCGGTCATCACGACGTTCATGTCGGTCTCGGCGGCGACGTCTTCGGTGTAGCAGAGGTCGAGCATCGGCACCGAGCCGACCACGCCGACGGAGACGGCCGAGACCGAGCCGATGAGCGGGTCGCCGGGGCACATGCGGCGCTCGCGCATCCAGGCGACCGCGTCGGCCAGCGCGACGTAGGCGCCCGTGATGGCGGCGGTCCTGGTACCGCCGTCGGCCTGCAGCACGTCGCAGTCGAGCAGAATGGAGTTTTCGCCCAACGCCTTGTAATCGACGCAGGCGCGCAGCGAACGCCCGATCAACCGGGAAATCTCGTGAGTGCGGCCGCCGATTTTGCCGCGGACCGATTCACGATCGTTACGTGTATTGGTCGCTCGCGGCAGCATGGCATATTCGGCCGTAACCCAGCCCTGGCCGCTGCCCCTGCGCCAGCGGGGCACGCTGTCCTGCACCGACGCGGCGCACAACACGCGCGTGCCGCCGAACTCGACCAGCACGGACCCTTCCGCATGCGTCAGCCATCGCCGGGTGATGGTGATGGGACGTAGCTGGTCAGGGTTGCGGCCATCCTGTCGGGACATGCAGATCACCCTATCTCCGAGCCGCGACACTCTTGACCAAATGTGTCCGCCACATGGATCCTTACGCAATGACAACGGGGGTGTTGCGAAACCCTGACTTCCTCCGGTTCCTCAGTTCGCATGTGGCGAACGAACTTGGGGCGAATATCTCACGCGTGGCCCTCCCGCTGGTAGCCGTGCTGGTGCTGCACGCTGGGCCCGCGGAAGTGGGGGTGCTGTCGTCGTTGCAGACGGCGGCGTTCCTGCTGATCGGCCTGCCCACGGGGGTGTGGGTCGACCGGATGCGCAAGCGCCGGGTGATGATGGCGTCCGATGTGATCAAGTTCGTGATGCTGGGGAGCATCCCGGTGGCGGTCGCGTTCGATGTGCTGACGATCGAGATGATGTTCGCGGTGGCGCTGCTGGTCGGGATGTCGCAGGTCTTCAACGACGTGGCCGACCAGACGTACCTGCCCCAACTGATCAGCACGCCGCTGCTCAGCGACGGCAACGCCAAGCTGGAGGTGGTGCGGTCGGGAGCGTTCCTGGCGGGGCCGGGGGTGGGGGGCGCGCTGGTGCAGCTGTTCGGCGCGCCGCGCACGGTCGTCGCCACCGCGCTCGGCGCGCTGGCCTCGGTGTTCCTGCTGCTGTCCATCAGGGTGCCCGACAAGCCGCCCGCCGACGTCCGGCGCGGCCCGCTGCTGCGGGAGATCCGCGAGGGCCTGGCGTACGTGTGGCGCGACCGGCTGTTACGGGCGTTCGTGGCCTCGTCGGGCATCAACAACCTGTGTGTGAGCGGCGTGCTGGGCCTGTCGGTGCTGTTCCTGGCCGAGACCGTCAAGCTGTCGCCGGGCGCGGTCGGCGCGCTGCTCATGTCCGGCGGGATCGGGGGGATCCTGGGCGGGCTGACCGGCGGCTGGCTGTCCAGGCGGCTCGGCAGCGCCAGGGCGACCCTGCTGGCCATCATCGTCGGCGCCCCGTCCGGCCTGCTCCTGCCCTTGACGCAGGCCGACTGGCGGGTGGTGTGCTTCGTCATCACCTCGATCATGATCTCCTGGGCCGCCACCATGTCGAACGTCGGCCAGACCACCTACCGGCAGACCGTCACGCCCGACCACCTGCTCGGCCGGGTCAACGCGTCGGTGCGCTTCGTGACGTGGGGCGTGATGCCGGTCGGCGCGCTGGTCGGCGGGCTCGTCGCGCAGCAGATCGGGGTGCGGGAGGCGCTGTGGCTGCTGATGATCGGCCGGATGGGGGCGTTCGTGCCGCTGCTGTTCTCGCCGCTGCCGCGCGTACGCGACTACACCGAGCTCCAGGCCAACGCCTGACACCGCGTCAGGCCAGGTCGTACACGGCGCCGCTGCGGGCCAGCTCCACCGGCCCCGCGTAACCGCCGCCCGAGGCCTCCTCCAGCACGGTGGCCTGGTCGTTCCACGGGACGAGGTGGGTCAGCACGAGCCTGCCCACGTCGGCCTTGGCCGCGTGCTCGGCCGCCTGGCGGCCGGTGAGGTGCAGGTCGGGAGGCAGGTCGGGGCCCTCGACGAACGACGCCTCGCACAGCAGCAGGTCGGTGCCCGCGGCCAGCTTGACCAGCTCGTTCGACTCCCCGGTGTCACCTGAGTAGGCGATGCTCCTGCCGCCGTTGGCGACCCGGAACCCGTACGCCTCGACCGGGTGGTTGACCAGGCCGGCGGTGAGCGTGAACGGCCCGATCTCGTACGAGCCCGGCGTCAGCGCCACGAACTCGAAGGCGGTCTCCAGCCCCGGCTCCTCCGGCATGCCGTACGCGGCCGCCAGCCGGGCGGGCGCGTCGGCGGGCGCGTAGACCGGCACGACGGGGTACGGCGCCGCGGGCCCGTACGTGCGCGCCACGTGGTAGCCGCAGATGTCGAGACAATGATCGGCGTGCAGGTGCGATAGGCAGATGGCGTCCACGTCGTACAGGCCGATGTGGCGTTGCAGCGCACCCAGCGACCCGCTGCCGAGGTCGAGCAGCAGCCTGAACCCGTCGGCTTCGAGAAGGTAGCAGGATGCGGGGCTGTCGGGCCCGGGGTAGCTCCCGGAACAGCCGACGATGGTCACCTTCATGTGGGCCTCCCGTTATAGGTAGTACCCCCCGCTGGTGCGACTTCGACCACATCGATCTCCGGGCCCAGGAACCGTCGCCCGAGCCGGGCGAAGAGCAGGGAGTCGCCGGTGGCGCGGAAGCGGTGCCGGGGGGTGGCCTCGCTTCCCGCCGCCAGATCGCGGTCGTGCAGGATCCGGTAGACGTCCTTGGCCGTCTCGTCGGCGCTGGAGATGAGCGTGACCCCTTCACCGGCGACGTAGGAGATCGCGCCGGTGAGCAGCGGGTAGTGCGTGCAGCCCAGGATGAGCGTGTCGCACCCGGCGGCCCTGATGGGCTCCAGGTACTCGCGCACGACCTCGATGAGCTCGTCGCTCATCGTCTCTCCACGCTCGACGTACTCCACCAGGCGTGGGGCGGCCACGCCGGTGAGCTGCACGTCGGGCGCCGCGGTGAAGGCGTCGTGATAGGCCATGGAGTCGATGGTGGCCCTGGTGGCGATCACCCCGACCCTGCCGTTGCGGGTGGCGCGCACCGCGCGCCTGGTGGCCGGCATGATCACCTCGACGACCGGCACGTCGTAGCGCTCGCGGGCGTCGCGCAGCACGGCGGAGCTGGCGCTGTTGCACGCGATCACGAGCATCTTGACGTCCTGCTCGACCAGGTGGTCCATGACCTCCAGGGCGTAGGCGCGCAGCTCCGCGAGGCGCTTGGGCCCGTACGGCTGATGGGCCGTGTCGGCCACGTAGGTGATGGATTCCTGGGGCAGCTGATCGATGATCGCGCGTGCGACCGTCAGGCCGCCGACCCCGCTGTCGAAGATCCCAATACTCGCGTCCGGCACGCTCTAGAGGGTAGGCGACCTGCACGATCAACACTGCGTAAGAATGCTCACACTGCGACACGTGGAGCGGGAAACGATGTTGCCTTGCTCACAGAAGGCGCGCATTCAGCGCGATATTTCAGCCTCGTCCGACGCGCGCGAGCTGGCGTGACTGGGCGACGAGGCGGCCGGTGGAGTCGCGCACCTCGACCTCCTCGTCGAACCATCCGTCGGAGACCAGCCGGCCGCTGCCGAGCAGCGTGAGCCAGCCGGGCGCGGGCAGGGCGCGCAGGTGCCAGGTGAGGTCCACAGTCGGCGCCCAGCCGCGCCCCCCGGCGGAGAACACCACGGGCGGCAGCGCGTCCACGGCCAGCGCCAGCACGTACGGGTCGGGGTCCTGGGGCTCGGCCATCCTGAAGTACGCCCGCGACTCCGGCCTGCCGGTGGGCTCGCCCTTCAGCCAGCCGATCGTGGGCGGGTCGAAGAGCAGGTCCATCTGGGCGTTCAGGGTCATGCCCGACTCCGGCTTGGGGTCGGGGAGCTTGGCGCAGTCCTCGATCGGCGGCATGCCGTGCGCTGCTTCATCGGTGTAGACCGGCTCGACGTCCTGCAGCGTGGCCGTGGTGATCAGGCCCTCGATCTGCGCCACGCCGTCCTGCACCAGCGTCGCCCTGGCGAACGCGGCCGTCCTGCCCGCCTTCAGCGGCTCGATCCTGACCTGCGCGGGCCCGGCGACCGGCGCCTTCAGGAACTGCGCAGTCTGGCTCACGGGATGCTCGAACGGCGAGGCGTCCACCGCCGCGCGCAGGATCACGGCCATCAGGTAGCCGCCGTTGAGCGGGCCGCCGATCGCGTATCCAGGGTCGAGACACACGTCATAGGTGTTCTCGTCCACCCTGATCGCCTGCGTGGCCTCGTCGAACTTGGTCATCCGCCCTGCCTCACATCTGGAACTATGTTCTAGACACTCTAGAGCATTCTTCCCTCAGCGCGCCTACCTGCGAAAACGTGATTCGGCTGACAACGTTTGATCATGGCAAGTGTCACCGAACTCATCGGTCAGTCCGTTTGGGACTCCAACGGGGTGTGGGTCGGTTTCGTGGTGGACATCCGGGTGGTCAAGCACAAGGGCGAGCTCCAGCAGAGCCACACGGTCTACGGCCTCGTCGTCTCCAGCCGCCGTGCCCCTCTCCTGCTCGGCCTCACCCGTGATCGCCAGGGCCGATCGGCCTGGGTCTCGCGGACGCTGGCGCGGATGGTCTACGCCGGGTGCACGTTCGTGCCGTGGGAGCACGTCCTGGACTACGGAGACGGGGAGGTCCACATCGATGTTCTGAGAAAAGAGCTGAACCGCGTCTAATTCCAACTTCAGCACATTGCAAGCGCCCGTCTAGCAACATCAGATACTTTCTCTGTGGTCAAAAGTCCACATTGTGAGTTGAGTGATGTCTGCGAACAATCCCCCCTATGGCCAGGATCCTGACCGGACCACGGCGTACAACTGGAACCAGGGGCAGCAGCCGGAGCAGCAGCCGACGGCTCAGTATCCGGGCCCGCCCTACCCACCGCAGCAGCCGTACCAGCAGCAGCAGTACGGCCAGCCGCAGTACGACGCTCAAGGTCAGGGTGCCTACGGTCAGCAGGCGTCCTACGGCCAGCAGCCCGACTACGGCCCCCAGCACGGGCAGCAGCAGCCCTCCTACGGCGGCGCGCCCCAGTACGGCGGCCAGCAGGCCCAGCAGGGCTGGCAACAGGACCAAGGCGGCTGGCAGCAGCAACAGCAGCAGCCCCAGCAGGGCTGGCAGCAGGAGCAGGCCGGCTGGCAGCAGGACCAGGGCTGGCAACAGCAGCAGGGCCAGTACAACCAGGGCGGCTGGCAGCACCAGGGTCCCGACGGCTTCGGCCAGCAGGAGCCGCCGAAGAAGGGCCGCAAGAGCTGGGTGATCGCCGTCGCGGCGGCACTCGCCGTGGTCCTGCTCGGCGGCGGCGCGGTCTGGGCCGTGGGCGCCTTCGGCGGCGGCGGCACGCAGCCGAACGACGTGCTCCCCGCCGACTCGATCGCCTACGCCCGCCTCGACCTGGACCCGGCCGCGAACCAGAAGCTGGCGCTGTTCCAGCTCGCCAGGAAGTTCACGGTCACCAAGGACTCCTTCTCCGGCGAGGACCCGCGCAAGGCGCTGTTCGACCTGGTCAACGAGCAGGACTCCGACAGCAAGCTGGACTTCGCCAAGGACGTCGACCCGTGGCTGGGCAGCCGGGTCGGCTTCGCCGCCGTCCCCTCCGGCAAGGAGGAGCCCGACTTCGCGGTGGCGGTGCAGGTCAAGGACCAGGAGCTGGCCAAGGCCGGCATCGCCAAGCTCATGGAGGGCGACAAGTACGGCCTGGCCTTCCGCGAGGACTACGCGCTGCTGAGCTCCACCCAGGCCCTGGCCGACAAGTACGCCCAGGGCGAGGGCAGCCTGTCCGACAACGCCGAGTTCAGCGAGGACATGGGCGCGGTCGGCGAGCAGGGCGTGCTGTCGTTCTGGGCCGACATGGGCGGCCTGATGGAGCTGGCCAAGAAGCAGATCCCGGCCGACCAGCAGGCGGCCGTCGAGCAGGTCAAGGACGCCAGGTTCGCCGGCGCGCTGCGCTTCGACAGCGCCTACGTCGAGCTCGCCGGCATCGTGCGCGGCGCCAAGGGCATGGCCCCGCAGGGCGACCTGCCCAAGGCCGACCTCGGCACCCTGCCCGCCTCCACGGCCGGCGCGCTGTCGATCTCCGGCCTCGACCAGGTGGTCACCAAGCAGTGGGCCGAGATCGAGAAGCAGGCCACGGCGACCGGCGGCACCGAGATCAGCCAGATGCTCCAGCAGGCCAAGACCCAGTTCGGCCTGGAGCTGCCCGGCGACCTGGCCACGGTCTTCGGCAAGAACTTCACGGTCGCCCTCGACAGCGAGGGCCTGGACAGCGACCAGGTCAAGGGCGGCGTGCGCGTGATGACCGACCCGGCCAAGGCGCAGGCGGTCCTCGACAAGGTCCAGGCGGCGCTCACGCAGAACGGCGGGACCGCCCCGCAGATCGCCAAGGTCTCCGGTGACGGCGTCTTCACGGTGGCGACGACCGACGAGTACGCCAAGAAGCTGGCCGAGGAGGGCACGCTCGGCGATTCCGAGACGTTCCAGACCGCGATCCCCAACGCGGCCGACGTGAACTACGCGCTCTTCGTGGACCTCGACAAGGTCGAGAAGCTCTACCTGGCCTCCATGGAGGGCGACGACAAGGCCAACGCCCAGGTGCTGCGCGCCGTCGGGCTGAGCGGCACGCAGACCGACACCGAGGCGACGTTCTCGCTGCGGCTGCTGTTCAACTGAGGGCGGTAGAACGAAAGGGCGGCCGGTCGACGAGGACCGGCCGCCCTTCCTTCATGTTCCGCCCTCATGCCCGCTAGGCCCAGAGCTGGCCTTCCAGGCGCTCTTCGGCCTCTTCCAGGGTGCCCTCGTAGGCGCCCGTGGACAGGTACTTCCAGCCGCCGTCGGCCACCACGAACACGACGTCGGCACGCTCGCCCGCCTTGGCCGCCTTCCTGGCCACGCCCAGCGCGGCGTGCAGCGCGGCCCCGGTCGAGACGCCGGCGAAGATGCCCTCGGAGGCCAGCAGCTCGCGGGTGCGGCGCAGCGCGTCGGCCGAGCCCACCGAGAAGCGGGTGGTCAGCACCGACTCGTCGTAGAGCTCGGGGATGAACCCCTCGTCCACGTTGCGCAGCCCGTACACCAGCTCGCCGTAGCGCGGCTCGGCGGCGACGATCTGCACGCCCGGCACCCGCTCGCGCAGGAACCGCCCGACGCCCATCAGCGTGCCGGTCGTGCCGAGCCCGGCCACGAAGTGGGTGACCGTGGGCAGGTCCTCAAGGATCTCGGGGCCCGTGGTCTCGTAGTGGGAGCGCCAGTTGGCCGGGTTGCCGTACTGGTAGAGCATCACCCAGTCGGGGTGCTCGGCGGCCAGCCCCTTGGCCACCCGCACGGCCTCGTTGGAGCCGCCGGCGGCGGGCGAGGAGATGATCTCGGCGCCCCACATGCGCAGGAGCTGGCGGCGCTCCTCGGAGGTGTTCTCCGGCATCACGCAGATCAGCCGGTAGCCCTTGAGCTTGGCCGACATGGCCAGCGAGATGCCGGTGTTGCCGCTGGTCGGCTCGAGGATCGTGCAACCCGGCGTGAGCAGCCCGTCCTTCTCGGCCTCCTGGATCATCCAGAGGGCCGGCCGGTCCTTGATCGAGCCGGTGGGGTTGCGGTCCTCCAGCTTGGCCCAGATCCGCACGTCGGCAGAGGGCGACAACCTCGGCAACCCCACCAGGGGGGTGCGGCCGACCGAGTCGATCAGTGAATCGAAGCGCATGTCACCCGCCGGCGACTGCGGGGAGCACGGTCACCGTGTCGCCGTCGGACACCGGCGTGCCCAGACCGCCGAGGAAGCGCACGTCCTCGTCGTTCAGGTAGACGTTGACGAAGCGGCGCAGGCTGCCGTCGTCGACCAGGCGCTCCTTGATGCCGGGGTGAGCGGCCTCGAGATTGCTGATCAGCTCTTCGAGCGTGGCGCCCTCGGCGCTCACGGCCTTGGCGCCGTCGGTGTAGTTGCGCAGGATGGTCGGAATGCGAACCTCGATGGCCATCGCGGTCAGTCTCCTCAGGTCAGGTCGTCGTCCCATCGGCATGCAACGCCGATGGCTGGATGCGGATTCCGAGTCAGCGACAGTCGTAGACGACGACAGCAGGAGTGTGGGCGAAGAGGAAGCTCTGCACCGGCCTGACCATCATGGGAGAAACCTTACCTCTTCCTCCGTGACCACACCGTCGAGGATGCGGTAGGAGCGGAACTCCACCTCGTTCTCGTCCCTGGTGGAGACCAGGACGTAGTGGGCGCCGGGCTCGGAGGCGTAGGAGATGTCGGTGCGCGACGGGTACGCCTCGGTGGCGGTGTGGGAGTGGTAGATCACGACCGGCTCCTCGTCCAGGTCGTCCATCTCCCGCCACACCCGGAACTGCTCCATCGAGTCGAAGCGGTAGAAGGTCGGGGAACGCTCGGCGTTCTCCATGGGGATGAACCGCTCGGGCACGCCGTTCTTCCCCGCGATGACGCCGCACGCCTCGTCCGGGTGATCAGCCCGGGCATGGGCGACGATCTTGTCCACCAGTTCCTGCGAGATCGACAGCATGCCCGGAAATTACCAGAGCGCCCGGACCAGGCTGTCCTGGAGGTAGGTCAACCAGTCGTAGGTCACGTAGGCCGGGTAACGGGGGTCGTCCTCGGACATCATCGCGATCTCGTCGTGCACCTCTTCGGTCACGTCGAGCTTGGTGCCGAGCGTCAGGCGCAGGTCGTTGAGCGAGCGCAGCCACGCCTGGGCCTCCTCGGGCGACAGCTCGAACCGCCCCGACCGCGCGGTCTCGTGCACGGTCTGGGCGTCGGCCCGCTTGCCGTCGCGCAGCGTGGCCTCGGTGTAGCGGCGGAACTCCACCGACTCCTTCTCGTCCTCGTACGCCGAGGGGAACAGCCTGGCCAGCACCGGATCCGACGGCGCCGCCCCGTCACCGATGCCCAGCGCCCGCTCCAGCGGGTCGTCGCTGGTCTGCCCCGGCGAGACGATGCCCAGCATCATGGAGACGAGCGAGCGCAGCAGCGAGACCTCGGCGGCCTCGAACACCGCCACGACGCCGCCGTTCCTGCCCCGCGAGAACCCCGAGCTCACCGGTGCCGCCTCACTGACCTCATGCGATTCACTTGACCGAGTCCGGCTGGAGCGTCGCCCACAGGCCGTAGGAGTGGAGAATCTGCACATCCCTTTCCATCTCCTCGCGCGTGCCACTGGACACGACAGCCTTGCCCTTGTGGTGCACGTCCATCATCAGCTTCTCGGCCTTCTCCCGGGTGTAGCCGAAGACCGTTTGGAAGACATAGGTCACGTAGGACATGAGGTTGACCGGGTCATTCCAGACGATGGTCACCCATGGCAGATCGGGCCGGACGTCCGATGACGGACGCTCGACGGTGATTGGAGCGGTGCTACCCACATCCCCGAGTCTGCCCTATCTGGGCCGTAGTCTTCGAGTCGTGACAATGACCATGAGCACTGCGTTGCTCACAGATCACTATGAGCTGACGATGCTGCAGGCCGCTCTGCGGAGCGGCGCGGCCCACCGGCGCGCGGTTTTCGAGGTGTTCGCCCGCCACCTGCCAGGTGGCCGCCGCTACGGGGTTGTCGCCGGTACCGGACGTGTCCTGGACGAGCTTGAACGCTTCCGTTTCGGTGACGATGAACTCACCTATCTGCGCGAGCGCGGAGTCGTGGACGAGACCACTCTGGCGTTTCTGGCCGATTACCGCTTCTCCGGGAACATCTACGGCTACCGCGAGGGCGACCTCTACTTCCCCGCCTCCCCGATCATGGTGGTGGAGGGCACGTTCGCCGAGGCCGTGCTGCTGGAGACCGTCGCGCTGTCCATACTGAACCACGACTGCGCGATCGCCTCCGCCGCCTCCCGCATGACGAACGCCGCCGGCAAGCGGCCGCTCATCGAGATGGGTTCGCGCCGCACGCACGAGGCCGCCGCGGTGGCCGCCGCCAGGGCCGCGTACATCGCCGGGTTCGCCTCGACCTCCAACCTGATGGCCGGGCGCCTGTACGGGGTTCCCACGGCCGGCACGGCGGCGCACGCGTTCACGCTGCTGCACGACTCCGAGCGGGCGGCGTTCGAGGCCCAGATCGCCTCGCTGGGGCCGGAGACCACGCTTCTGGTGGACACCTACGACGTGCCCGCGGCCGTACGGACGGCCGTGGAGCTGGCCGGCACCAAGCTGGGCGCGGTCCGCATCGACTCCGGCGACCTGGCCGCCGCGGCGCAGGAGGTGCGCGAGCAGCTCGACTCGCTCGGCGCCTTCGACACCCGCATCCTGGTCACCTCCGACCTCGACGAGTACGCCATCGCCGCGCTCGCCGCCGCCCCCGTGGACGGCTACGGCGTCGGCACCTCCCTGGTGACCGGCTCGGGCGTGCCGACGGCGGCCCTGGTGTACAAGCTGGTGGCGCGGGAGACGGCCACCGGCAAGCTGGAGGCCGTGGCCAAGCGCTCGGTGGGCAAGCCGTCGCGCGGGGGCCGCAAGGAGGCGTACCGGCTGCTCGACGACCAGGGCCACGCCGAGACCGAGCTGATCACCACCGGCGGCCTCGTCCCCGAGGGCGGCATCCCCCTGCTGCACGAGCTGGTGCGCGACGGCGAGGTCGTCGGCCGCGAACCCCTGGCCGCCGCCCGCGACCGGCACGCCGCCGCCGTCGCCACCCTTCCCCAGGAGGCCCTCCACCTCGGCCGCGGGTACGCGGCGATCCCCACAGAATTCTCCTGACGTATCGTGCTACCTATGGGCACCGCGTTGATCATCGTCGATGTGCAGAACGACTTCTGCGAGGGCGGCAGCCTGGCCGTGGCCGGGGGCTCGGAGGTGGCCGCGGGGATCACCCGCCACGTGGCCGACCACGGCTACGACCACGTCGTGGCGACCCGCGACTACCACATCTCCCCCGGCACCCACTTCGCCGATGCCCCCGACTACGTCTCCACCTGGCCCGCCCACTGCGTCGCCGGCACGCCCGGAGCCGACTTCCACCCGTCGTTCGACGTGTCGGCGGTGGAGGAGGTCTTCAGCAAGGGGGCGTACGAGGCGGCGTACAGCGGCTTCGAGGGCACGTCCGGCGACGGGGTGCCGCTGGCCGACTGGCTGCGGGAGCGCGGGGTGCGCGAGGTCGACGTGGTGGGCATCGCCACCGACCACTGCGTGCGCGCCACGGCCCTCGACGCGGTCAAGCACGGGCTGGCGGTGCGGGTGCTGCTGGACCTGACGGCCGGCGTCGCCCCGGCGACCACGGAGGCGGCGCTGGCGGAGCTGCGCGAGGCAGGCGCCGTCCTTCGGGGAGCGCCTGCCCTGGGCTGAGGGCCGCCGATCACGAAGTGTGCACACTGGGCAACGCTCAGGTCATGTGATATCGAAGAGGGCGAACCCACTCCGAAGGCGGAGTAACACGGAGAGTGACAACTCTTCCCATCAGTGGAGGTTCCTCATGCTGCCCCTCTCCCTCGGCATGGCCTGGCTCCTTCTCGCCCCCCTCTGCCTGTGGCTGCTGATCAGGGGCAGCAACACCGAGCGCGCGGGCGCGATCGTGACGTTAGCCCTGCTGGAGGCCGGGACGATCGCGATGAACGCCCTCCTCCACCCCGCCGTCCCCGTCCAGCCCGCCGCCGCCCACATCCTGCCGGCCCCGCCCGCCCGCACCGGCGGCGTCCCGATGCCCGCCTCCTGTGACGAGCGGGCCCAGGTGCCCCGCACCGCCGAGGCGAAGGCCGGCGGGGAGTTGCTGCTGAGCTGGCCGGCGGCATCGCGCGAGTGCGACCGCGCCGAGGTCACGCTCCTCGCCCGGGACGGAAAGCTGCTCATCTGGCTGCGCACGGTTCGGCGCACCGGGGAGCACGAGGCCCGCGGGGGCGTGCTCACGCTGCCCGTCCGCGTCAAGGACGGCACGGCGTCGCTGAAGGTCCCGTTGCACGGCAAGGCCCGCTACGTCCCGGCGGACGGGCGCAGCGGCCGGCCCATCCCGGGATCGGCCGCGTAAGAGGGGACGAGAGGAGTTCAGGGGTGGGCGATGGCCATCCGCAGCGCGTCGTCGAACAGGGCGAACACCTCGAACGCGTGCCGCAAGCCGGTGATCGACAAGACCCGGGCCATCACCCCCTGGACCCCGCCGAGCAGCAGCCTCGTACCCCTGAGCTCGCACCGCTGCATGATGTCGACGAGTTCGTTCATCCCCATGGAGTCGCAGAACGAGACCTCGCCGAGATCCAGGATCAGGAAGGGTTTGGGCGGCAGCTCCCAGATGCGCTGCAGGTGCTCCCGCAGGATCGGCAGCGCGTCGACGTCGAGCTCGCCCTCGAGCCTGATGATGATGGCGTTTCGAGAGAGGCCGGAAGTGACGGCGAGCGTCGACTTTCCGGTGGCCTCAGACGACATGGGCAAAGTCCTTCTGCATATCCGCAAGACAGCCAAGAGTGGTTGTTGCCACTCCCGTCGAGCTTCTAACAGAAGGCCACTGCTCTGTGTCCAAATGCGCAGAGTCACGCATCGTAATCACCGGCCCGGCGACCTTTTCATACGCTTTGACCTGCGAAAACGCACGCCACCGGGCCTGCGCCGTCATACCGCCCGATAGGTGACCAAGTACGCGAGGGTAAGGACGGCGAGGACGCCGAGCAGGACGCTCGTGCCGCCGACCACCATCACAACATGCGTATGGCGGAACATCTTGCGCATCGCGGCCACCGTCAGTCCGATCAGGACGGTCAGGATGACGAGGGACACCTGTCTGGAGTCGATGGCCGTGAAGATCCCCGCCGCGAATGCGAGGGACAGCGCCTGCATTTTCTTCCTCCTGCCGGCCGCGCCCATGGCCCGATTCCGTGCGTATCAATGGATCGAGCGAGCAAGCGCGTACCTTTTTTCCGGGAAATGAAGCTGAATGGGCCCCTCTCTACCCTCATTCACCGAATCCAGGCGAAGTTCAGCGCACGGAATTACGCCCCTGGGCCGGCCGCGCCGGCCCGGGGGCGTGCTCGCGTTCTCGCTCAGCGGCGCTGCGTGGCCCAGCGGCGGATCGTGGCGATGCGCTCCTGGATCTGCTCCGCCGTCGCCTGGGCGATCGGCGGGCCACCGCACGCGCGCCGCAGCTCCGAGTGGATCACCCCGTGCGGCTGGCCGGTGCGGTGGTTCCACGCACCGACCAGGCCGTTGAGCTCGCGCCGCAGCTCCGCGATCTGCTCGTGCGGCGCCAGCTCCTGCTGGGGCGCCTCCACCTGCTGCTTGCGCTTGGCCGCCTGCTGGTCGGACTGCCGCTTGCGCAGCAGCTGGGCCACCTGGTCGGGCTCCAGCAGGCCGGGCAGGCCGATGAAGTCCTCCTCCTCGGCGGAGCCGATCTCCGCGCCGGTGCCGAACTCGCCCCCGTCGAACAGCACCCGGTCGAACGTGGCCGAGGTCTCCATCGTCTCGAACGGGAGCTCGTCACCCAGGACGTCCGGATTGTCCTGCTTGCGGTTGGCCTGCTCCAGCAGCGAGTCGTCGAGGCCGTCCTCCGGAGGCCGCTTGTTGAGCACGTGGTCGCGCTCGACCTCCATCTCGTTGGCCAGGCCCATGAGCGTGGGCACCGAGGGGAGGAAGACCGAGGCGGTCTCGCCGCGCTTGCGGGCGCGCACGAAGCGGCCCACGGCCTGGGCGAAGAAGAGCGGGGTCGAGGTGGAGGTGGCGTAGACCCCGACGCACAGGCGGGGGATGTCGACGCCTTCCGACACCATGCGCACGGCCACCAGCCAGCGGTCCTCGGACGCCGCGAACTGCTTGATCTTCTTGGACGCGCCGGGATCGTCGGACAGCACCACCGTGGCGCCCTCGCCGGTGATGTTGCGCAGGTGGCGGGCGTAGGCGCGGGCGGTCTCGTGGTCGGTGGCGATGACCAGGCCGCCCGCGTCGGGCACGCCCCTGCGCACCTCGGTGAGCCGGCGGTCGGCGGCCTGCATGACCTGGCGGATCCAGTCGCCCTTCGGGTCGAGCGCGGCCCGCCACGCCTGGGAGAGCTGGTCCTTGGTGAGCGGGGTGCCGAGCGTGGCGGCGATCTCGTCGCCGGCCCGCGTGCGCCACTTCATCTCGCCGGAGTAGGCCAGGAAGATGACCGGCCGCACGACGTTGTCGTCGAGCGCCGGGCCGTAGCCGTAGGAGTAGTCGGCGACGCTGCGCTTGAAGCCCTCCGCGTCCTCCTCGTAGGCCACGAACGGGATCGGGTTGTCGTCGGACCTGAACGGCGTGCCGGTGAGCTGGAGGCGGCGCGTGGCGGGCTCGAACGCCTCGCGCACGCCGTCGCCCCACGACTTGGCGTCGCCCGCGTGGTGGATCTCGTCGAAGATGACCAGGGTCTTGCGGTTCTCCGTGCGGGCCCTGTGCAGCGCGGGGTGCATGGCGACCTGCGCGTACGTCACCGCCACCCCGGTGTAGTCGCGTGAGGTGGCGCCCTGGCTGTTCTTGAACTCGGGGTCGATGGCGATGCCCACGCGCCCGGCCGCGTCGGCCCACTGGCGCTTGAGATGCTCGGTGGGCGTCACGATCGTGACGGCCCTGATCACCCCGTTGGCGAGCAGCTCGCTGGCGATGCGCAGGGCGTAGGTCGTCTTGCCCGCGCCCGGCGTCGCCACGGTGAGGAAGTCACGCGGCTCGCGCCTGAAGTAGAGGTCGAACGCCTCCTGCTGCCAGGCGCGCAACTTGGGCGCGGTGCCCCACGCGGCCCGGTCGGGAAAGGAAGGCGAAAGGTGGGACGCGGCGAAGGTGCTCACCGCATCACCTCTGGGGTTCGTGTGCTTCGCTCTCTCACAGTGACCCAAGAGTAATCGGGCCCACCGACAAGACGTGCCGTGAGCCGAGGATTCTGGCCAAGGTCTTCCTCACGTGCTATGCGGCTTATCGGAGGCTCGTCATCACCGCGTCGAGCGCCTGTCTGCGGCTGGTTTCCTCGGGTTGGAGCAGCCCGACCAGCAGGACGGGGCGGGCCTGCCGGGTGAGCAGCATCACTCTGAGGTACGCCGGGCGGTTCACCACGTCCTGGTATTCCGCTCGTAGCGCACGGGTGTGCCCGTCGGGCAGCCGCCGGTCCTCGACGACCGTCACGCGGTCGCCCCTGAGCAGGAGCCTGGAGTACAGCTCCGCCGCCTCCTCGGTGGCCTGCTCGGCGTCCTTCACCGGCCCCGGCACCGGCCTGGCCATCACGAGCCCCCCGTGGCCGTCGCGTACGACCGAGGTGAACCCCGTGACGGGCGGCACCGCGCCAGCGCTCCAGCCCTGCGGCAGCGGCGCCGCCACCCCGGCCAGCGCGTCGCTCAGCCTCCCCGTGTCCCCCGCCGGCGCGGTGAGCCGCAGCGCCACCGCCGCCGCCCCGGCCACCAGCCCCGCGCCCGCCGCCAGCGCCGCCAGCGCGAGTCCCGCGCGCCGCCACAGCCGTCCCCCGCCGGGCTGTCCCCCGCCCGCTCCGGGGTCGCGTGGAGTGCCGTGGAGGCGGGCGGACGGGGGGAGCGCGTCGTCCCACGGATCTTCCTGCCCTCCGGCGGGCCCGAGGTCGCGAGGAGCGGCCCTGCGGATCCGGGGATTCCACTCGGGCTCGTCGGGCTCCGGCCCCGGTTCCAGCCCCAGGTCCAGCGGATGCGGCCGCCGCCCCCGCGGGATCCGGCCAGATGGTGCAGGTGGTCCCCAACCGGGCTCCTGCGCATACGGCCGGCCGCGCCGCCCCCACGCCGGTGGCGGCTCGGGAGGTCGGCCCCAGCCGGGCTCCGCAGCATCCGGCGCCGGATTCCCAGGCGGGCCGGGCGCGGGGGAACGTGCCGGATCCCACGCCGGGTCCGGCGCGGGGGAACGTGCCGGATCCCACGCCGGGTCCGGCGCGGGGGAACGTGCAGGACCTCGCGTCGGGTCCGGTGCCGGGGAACGTGCCGGACCCCGCGTCGGGTCCTGCTCCGCGTCCGGGGTGCTCGCGCCCTCCCGTCGCGGCTCCTCGTCACGGCGCGCGCCCCACGCGGGCTCCGTGTCCTCTGGAGGAGTACGGCGATGCCTGGGCCCCGGCTGAGGGGGCCAGACCCGGTGATCATCCTCCATGGCACCTCCTTGCCCGCTGTCCTATCACTCCTCGCCACGACGATCAGGAGAACCGTGATCGCTGTGACGGGAGGGACGGAATTCAGCGGACGCGGCCGGCGAGCAGGGTCGCGCTCAGCGAGATGACCGCCATGAGGCCGCAGATGACCAGGAACCCGGTGGCGATCTGGGAGGAGGAGTGCCCGATCACGTTCACCAGCGCGCCGCCGATGCCGATCGACAGCGCCGAGCCGAGCTGGTCGGTGACGGAGAGCGCGGCCGAGTTCGCCCCCTGCTCGTTCACCGGCGACTGCCTCATGGCCGTGACGCTGATGGTGGTGAGGCCGAACCCCATCCCGAAGCCCGCCACGATCCACGCGGGCACGGAGATCCATCCCGTCACCCCGGGCACGACGGAGAGCAGGCAGACCAGGATCGCGGCGGTGACGCAGCCGGCGCCGAGCCGGATCCGCGTGTGCGCCTCCCCGGCCCGCCTGCTCTGCAGGAACGATCCCGCCGACCAGCCGAGCGCCCCGGTCGTCAGCGCGATGCCGGCCGACGTGGTGTCGAAGGACTTCACGTGCTGCAACGCCAGCGGGATGTAGGCGTTCACGCCGAAGAAGGCGGCAGAGAAGAACCCCCGCATGAGGACGGTCGTGGCCAGCCCACGCCGGAACCGCAGCGCGCCGGGCGGCAGCAGCCGGTACAGGCCGTAGACCAGCAGGGCCAGCCCCACCACGGTCTCCACGCCGGCCTCCCCGGCCTTGACGTGCAGCCGGTCCACGCCGTGCAGCAGCAGCCCCGCCCCGCCGGCCGTCGCGGTGGCGGCCAGCGTCATCTCGACCGGCCTGGAGCGCGGCCCGCTGCCGGGCTGGGCCTCGGCGGCCGAGCCCATCCGCAGCGCCGGTACGAGCATCACCAGCGCGGGCACGACCAGCGGCACGATCCCGTAGAAGACGTAACGCCAGCCCCACTGCTCCCCGACGAACCCGGCCACCGACGGCCCCACCATCGCGGGCACCACCCAGGCGGCCGAGACGGCGGCGAACGCCTTGGGCCGCACCTCCATGGCGTACACCCGGGCGATCATCACGTACAGCGCCACGATGGAGGCTCCGCCGCCCAGCCCCTGCACGGCCCGGGCCAGGAGGAACAGCTCGGCCGAGCCGGCCGCGCCGGCCAGCGCCATGCCGATCGCGAAGAGCACCACGCCCGCCAGGAACGGCACCCGGTAGCCGCGCCGGTCCGACCAGAGCCCGGCCACCACGTTCATGAACAGGCTCGCGATGAGGAAGGCGGAGAAGCTGAGCCCGTACAGGTCGAGGGCGTCGAGCTCCTCGGCGATGGCGGGCATGACGACACCGACGGACATGCCCTCGAAGGCGATCAGCGTGACGACCAGCAGGATGCCTAAGGTGGCGGTGCGGTACTCGGGGCCGAGGATTCCCGGGGGCTTGTGGGGAGCGTCGAGTGCCTTTGGTGCTGTCACCTGCATATCGTAGACGGGCCCGACATGTCAGGCAGCGGGCGTGTTGCGGTATGCCGCCCACATCTCGTGCATCCGGTCCGCCTGCCCGACCGTGAACTCCCACATGCACCGGTCGTGGGCGTAGTCCATGTAGTTGTGCGCGGGGTCCTGGCCCGGTTGCCCGGGGCAGGTGTCCTTGCCCTGCGGGCACGCCTCGGTCGGCCTGGCCTCGGGCGAGGTGTCGTCGATGCCGTCGCCTGGCGCCTGGCAGCCGTTCTCGAAGGTGTGGAACAGGCCGAGCCAGTGGCCGATCTCGTGCACGCCGGTGAAGCCCTTGTTGTAGTCGCTCAGCGCCCCGCCGGGCAGGCTGCGCCAGTCGATCACCACGCCGTCGAGCGCGGGGGCGCCCGCGTACCAGTAGGGGTAGCTGGCGAAGCCCAGCATGAGCTCGCTGAGCTGGGCGATGTAGAGGTTGAGCGTGCCGGCCCCGCCCTGGTGCAGGGTGCTCTTCATGGCTCTCTCGTGGCCGACGGGGTCGCTGAACCAGGCCGCCTGCTCCTTGACCGAGATCCCGTCGAGGCGGAAGCGCACGCCGGTGTCCACGCCGCCGAACCTGCCGCCGTACGCGGAGTTGAGCGTGTCGATCTGGGCCTGGACCGCCTGGTCGGAGACCCGGCGGTCGGGGCCGGGCGAGATGACGTGCACCCGCGTGGGCACGGTGATCTCGCTCGGCGGCGTGACCCCGCTCAACCGCTTGCCCAGCTCGGCCATCACCATGGCGACGTCCTGCGGCTTGGGCGAGCGCGGCCCCGGCCCTCCCGGCACCTGCCACGCCCCGTGGCCCCGCGTGCGAGCCGCGGGAACGGGCCCGTGCGCGCGGGCGGCAGGGTGCGGTGTCACCACCTCGCAACCGGCCGCCAGGGCCGCGGGCTGGAGCGGCGGGACGAACCCGGCCGCGAGCAGGCATGCCAACGAGACGGCGGTCACGCGCCGGACCATGTGCGGTCCTCCCACTACGTTACGAGCTGGTCTGGCTACAGACCGTAGCTCCACGCGGGAGGATTACCGCACAGCAACACTCACTGCTTGTCGCCGTCGCCTTCGCCGCCGCCCTGGGGCAGACCCTCGTAGATCTCCTTGCACTCCGGGCAGACCGGGTACTTCTTCGGGTCGCGGCTGGGCACCCAGACCTTGCCGCAGAGGGCGCGGATGGGCGTGCCGGTCACCATGCTCTCGGTGATCTTGTGCTTGTCCGCGTAGTGGGCGAACCGCTCGTGATCGCCGTCGCCGTGCGACGTCCGCGGAGTGGTCTCCTGCTCTGGGAGGATCTTCGTGCTCACCCCATTGAGTTTATGCCCGCCCGCGACCGCCCCCCGCAACGCCGTACGGCCCCCGCCCGGATGAGCGGAGGCCGTGCGGGAAGCGCCCTGTCAGCCCAGGTGGACCGGCGCGCCCTCGGTCTTCCTGCCGGCCCTGACGAAGAGCGTCAGCGCGGCGGTCAGCACCGCGATGCCGGTGCTCACCAGGAAGGCGAGATGCATGCCGTCCATGAACGACAGGTGGACGGCGTTGCCGATCTGCTCGGGCAGCCCGGGAGGGGCCTGGCCGAAGGCGGCGGCCTTCTCCAGGAGCGTCAGCTGCTCCGGCGGGATCTGCGCCGCGGCGGGGCCGAGGTGGCCCGGCAGCGTGCCGGAGATCTCGGCGGCCATCACGGCGCCCAGGATCGCGGTGCCGAGCGCGCCGCCGACCTGCATGGCCGACTGCTGCAGGCCGCCCGCGACACCGCTCAGCCCCACCGGCGCGTTACCCACGATGATCTCCGTGGCGCCCACGAAGACCGGCGAGAGGCCGAAGGCCAGCAGCACGAACGGGATGCCGCTCTCGATGAACGAGGCGTCGATGCCGAGCCGGGACATGAGGAACATCGCGAGCGCGGTGATCAGCAGCCCGGCGGCCATCGTGACCTTCGGCCCGAGCCTGCCGAGCGCCATGCCCGCCAGCGGCGAGGCGACGATCATGCCCGCGCTCATCGGCAGCATGTAGAGGCCGGCCTGCAACGGGGACAGCCCGTGCACGCCCTGGAAGAAGAAGCCCAGGAAGAACATCGCGCCGAACATCGCGAACGCGACCATCATCATCAGGAAGGTGCCGATGGAGATGGACGGGTTCGCGAACAGCGACAGCGGCACCAGCGGCTGCCTGGCCCTGCTCTGCCAGAAGACGAACGCGGCGAGGAGCACCACGAACGCCCCGACGAAGGTCAGCGTCGTGCTGTCGCCCCAGCCCCACTCGGGGGCCTTGATGATCGTCCAGACCAGCGAGAACATCGCGCCGGACAGCAGCACCACGCCGAGCCAGTCGATGCGCGCGAACGTCTGCGAGCGGTTCTCCTTGATCAGCAGCACGCCCATGATCAGGGCGATGACGCCGACGGGCGCGTTGATGAAGAAGACCGACTCCCAGCTCACCTTCTCGACCAGCACGCCACCCACGATCGGGCCGGCGGCGCTGGACAGGCCGATGATCGCGCCCCAGGCCCCCATCGCCTGGTTCAGCTTCTCGCCCGGGAACGCGCCGCGCAGCAGCGCCAGCGCGGCAGGCTGGAGCAGCGCGCCGAACAGGCCCTGCAGCACGCGCAGCCCGATCAGCGCGCCGATCGGGGAGACCCCGGGAATGATGTCGGCCAGCTCGGCGCTGAGCCCGATGCCCACAGACGTCAGGGCGAAGCCCGCCACACCGATGAGGAACACCCGCTTGTGCCCGAACAGGTCGCCGAGCTTGCCGGCGGTGATCAGGAAGACCGCGAGCGCGAGCAGGTAACCGCTGGTCACCCACTGCAGGTCGGAAAGTGTCGCCTTCAGGTCGGCCTGGATGACCGGGTTGGCGATGCCGACGACCGTGCCGTCGAGCATCACCATGATCACACCAAGGCTCACCGCCAGCAGCACAAGCCACGGGTTGCCCCCCGTCCCCGGCTTGCCAGGGCCAGACGAGGACGGTGCGGCCACCGCCTTCGTATCAGCCATGAATCCCCCTCAAGTACCCGTATCGCCCCACACCGGGGCATAGATCTCGTAAGCCTCCGGTAATCTACTGTCAGCCTGTGACGTGTGACAAACGACTTTTATTCGTCGTCCTATGACTTATGGCACACTGTGACAGAAAGGTTTCGAGGGAGTGACCACAGTGGGTCTTCGGGAACGCAAGAAGGAGAAGACGCGCCTGGCGATCCTCGACGCGGCGCTGGACTTGTTCCTCGAACAAGGATACGAGTCGACCACGATCGAGCAGATAGCGGGGGCCGTCGAGATCTCCCCGCGCACCTTCTTCCGCTACTTCACCGGCAAGGATCACCTGGTACTGCTGTTCCACGACCACGCCGAGGACCTCATGCTGGAGGCCCTGGCGGCCCGGCCGCCGGACGAGCCGCCCTTCACCTGCCTGATGCAGGCGAATCGCGCCGTGCTGGCCGACCTCGAGAGCGCTACACCCGAGGACGCGGAGAGATTCCTGAAGCTGCGCCGGCTGCTCGACGAACACCCGCGCCTGGTCGGCCTGTCGGCGGCCAGGGGCGCCCAGACCGAGCGGCACCTGGCCGAGGTGATCGCCGCGCGCAGGGGCGTCGACCCCGACCAGGATCAGCTCACGCACCTGATCGTGGCGTTCGCGATGTCCACCATGCGCGTCGGGTTCGAGTGCCCGCGCAACGACGGCACGATGACGGAGGTCCGGCAGCGGATGGCGGAGAGCATCGCCCTGGCCGAGCGCTCCCTGCGGCCGGGCTGGGACCTGTAGCTAGTTCATCGTGGGGTCGTCGGGGCAGGTCGCCACGAAGGCCAGCTCGCCGCGCTGGCGCCGGAGCACCTGCCGCCACAGCGAGGTCGGGTCGGCGTGGAAGGTGTCGCCGACCTCGGAGTCGACGACGTACCAGGCGCCTTCGGCGATCTCGCTCTCGAGCTGGCCCGACGTCCAGCCCGCGTACCCCGCGAAGATGCGCATCTGCGCGATCTCCCCCTGCAGGATCTCCGGCGGCGCGTCCAGGTCGACCGTGCCCAGCCGGGCCACGGCGTCGGTGCCGGCGTGCAGCCGGCGCCAGCCCAGCGGCTCCTCCCCGCTCGGCACCGCCGCCAGCGCCAGCGCGCTGTCGGTCTGCACGGGCCCGCCCTCGAAGAGCACCGAGGGGCCGGTCACGAGGGGATCCCACACAGGCAGCACCTGCGTCACCGAGATGTCACTGGGCCGGTTCAGCACGACGCCCAGGGTGCCGCCGTCGTGGTCGTGTTCGAGAATCAGCACGACGCTACGCCGGAAGTTGGGGTCGTCGAGAAGTGGCGTCGCCACCAGCAACCCGCCGACGTAGATCGCTTCCGCCATACATCCATCATGAAGTACCTGCAGGGGTGCGCGCTCCCCCAGCGTGCCGATGTTACTTTTCGTGCACGCTTGGGAACTTTAGGTAGCGAAAATCGCGCTTGGGGGATCATATGCGTACCGGTATTCGCCTCATCCTGGCCGCCCTGCCGCTGGGCGCCATCGCGCTGCTCCCCTCCGTCTCCGACGCCCAGTCGCGCGACTGGCCCTGGCCCCGGCACGACGGCGGCGACCCGTTCACGATGACCGTGGACGACGTGGGCTGCCGCTCGGGCAAGGTGGCCGTACGGCTGCACAACCAGACCCGCCAGCTCGCCCGCTTCGACCTGAAGGCCGACGGCACCAGCGTGGCGAGCGGCTCGATCCCGGCCCGCAAGACCATCGTCCGGCACGTGCCGGTGGGCAGGGGCAGCGGCGCCGAGATCGAGGCGTACTCGGTGAGCGACCACGAGCCGGAGACGCTGATCGACTCCAGCCACGTCCACAACGACTGCCCCTGGGGGCATCGACGCCACGGCCACCTGCCCTACACGGGCCCGCCCGCCGATCTGATGGGGAAGCTGGCCACGGCGGGCGGCCTCGTGGTGATGGGCGGGATCCTGTGGTGGTACGGCTCGATCTGGCCCCGATCGAGCATGTGACGCCGGTCAGGCCAGTCGCCGCACAGGCCGCGCGGGTCGCGCACGCCCGGGCGGCCCTGTCACGACTGCCCAGGCTCCGCTTCAGCCTGGCGGGGCCGCCACGACGAACGCCCCGGCCCTGGCGGCGGCCAGCGTGCGGGCCACGGACTGCTCGGCGACCACCCGCGTCACCGGCTCCCTCGTGACCACCAGCCGGTAGTAGAGCGGCGCCGAGACGGCCCTGATCACCTCACCGCCGTCGGTGCCCTCGGGCAGCTCGCCCCGCCGCACGGCCAGGTCCACGACCTTGGCCCACTCCTCGATGCGGCGCAGGTAGAAGGCGCGCAACGCCTGGGCCGCCTGCTCGTCGGAGGTGGCGGCGGCGATGACCGCCTGGAACGTCACCCCGAGCCGCCCGTCGTTGAGCGCGTCGAGCACGGCCAGCGCGTTGGCGCGCAGGTCCTCCTCGACGCTCCCCGTGTCGGCGTGGTCGGAGGACTGGTTGGCCAGCTCGTTCATGAGGTCGGCCACCAGTCCGGGGGTGCTCCCCCAGCGCCGGTAGACGGTGGTCTTGCCGACGCCTGCCCTGGCCGCGACCTGATCCATGGTCAGGCCGTGGAAGCCGCGCTCGACCAGCTCGTCCTGGGTCGCCTCCAGGACGGCCGCGCGCACCCGGGCTGTGCGGCCCCCCGGCCGCACGGTTCCCGCCGAGCGGGAAAGTTGGTCCATCAAGTCTCCTTCTCGCAACAGACACATTAGCGGCACACTTTTCCCGTTAAGGCAGGTGTTCGGCATTGCCGAACTGCGTTAGGGTTCCCGTTGTGGGAGAGACGATTCAATCGGTGGAGCGCGCCGCCGCGATCCTACGGCTGCTCGCCTCCGGTCCACGGCAACTCGGGGTGGCCGAGCTGGCCCGGGCTCTGGGCCTGCCGAAAGGGACGCTGCACGGCATCCTGCGCACCCTGGTCCACGTGGGCTTCGTCGAGCAGGACGCGGCCACGGGCAAGTACCGGCTCGGCGCCACGCTGCTCCATCTGGGCAGCAGCTACCTCGACGTCAACGAGCTGCGCACCCGCGCCATCAACTGGGCCGACGCGCTGGCGGGCCGCAGCAGGGAGAGCGCCTGGATCGGCACCCTGCACGAGGGGCACGTCCTGGTCATCCACCACGTCTTCCGGCCCGACGACAGCATGCAGACGCTGCAGGTGGGCACGTACCTGCCGACGCACGCCAGCGCCCTGGGCAAGGTCCTGCTGGCCCACGACCCGTACGGCGAGGGCACGCCGCCGCTGGAGGCCTGCACCGGGCGCACGATCGTCGACCCGGCGGCCCTGGAGGCGGAGCTCGACCAGGTCAGGGCGCGGGGCTGGGCGGCCGAGATGGAGGAGCTGACGGAGGGCGAGGTGGCCATCGCCGCCCCGATCAAGGACCCGCGCGGCCTCGTGGTGGGCGCCATCGGCATCCGCGGCGCGGTCGAGCGGCTGGCCACGGACGGCCGGCTCGACATGGAGTTCGTCTCCTACGTACGCGACGCCGCCCGGGCCATCACCCGCGACCTCGCCCGATGACACTTGAACAAGCTTCGACGGACCACATACCATTCGTTCGGCATTGTCGAACCATGAGCCTTGCGAGGAACCCAGTGCCTCGACCGCACTACGTCGCAGCCATCGACCAGGGCACCACGTCCAGCCGGTGCATCGTGTTCGACGAGGCCGGCAACATCATCTCCGTCGCCCAGCGCGAGCACCGCCAGATCTTCCCCAAGCCGGGCTGGGTCGAGCACGACGCGGACGAGATCTGGCAGAACGTGCGGACCGTCCTGACCGAGGCGGTCGGCGGGGCCGGCATCGAGGACGCCCAGATCGCCGCCCTCGGCATCACCAACCAGCGCGAGACCACCGTCCTGTGGGACCGCGCCACCGGCCGCCCCGTCTGCCCCACGGTCGTCTGGCAGGACACCCGCACCGACGCGCTCACGCGCGCGCTGGCCGAGCACGAGGGCCTGTTCAAGGACCGGTCCGGGCTGCCGCTGGCCACCTACTTCGCCGGCCCGAAGATCCGCTGGCTGCTCGACGCGTACGGGCTGCGGGAGCGGGCCGAGCGCGGCGAGGTGCTGTTCGGCACGATGGACAGCTGGCTGCTGTGGAACCTCACGGGCCGCCACATCACCGACGTGACCAACGCCAGCCGCACGATGCTGATGAACATCCACACCCTGGCCTGGGACGACGAACTGCTCGCCGCGATGGGCGTGCCGCGCGCGATGCTGCCCGAGATCCGCCCGTCCGCCGAGGTCTACGGCCACACCGAGGCCGGCGTCCCGGTGGCCTCGGCGCTCGGCGACCAGCAGGCGGCGCTGTTCGGGCAGACCTGCTTCGCGCCGGGCGAGACCAAGAGCACCTACGGCTCGGGCAGCTTCCTGCTGATGAACACCGGCCGGCACCCGGTCGTCTCCAAGCACGGCCTGCTGACCACCGTCGGCTACCGGATCGGCGACGGGCCCGCCACGTACGCGCTGGAGGGCGCCATCGCGGTCACCGGCTCCCTCGTGCAGTGGCTGCGCGACAACCTGGGCCTGATCTCCAGCGCGGCCGAGATCGAGACGCTGGCCAAGACGGTCGACGACAACGGCGGCTGCTACTTCGTCCCGGCCTTCTCCGGGCTGTTCGCGCCGCACTGGCGCTCGGACGCGCGCGGGGTGATCGCGGGGCTGACCGGCTTCGTGAACAAGGGGCACATCGCGCGGGCCGTGCTGGAGGCCACGGCGTGGCAGACGCGCGAGGTCGTGGACGCCATGAACGCCGACTCGGGGCTCGACCTGACGACCCTGCGGGCCGACGGCGGCATGACCGCCGACAACCTGCTCATGCAGACGCTCGCCGACGTGCTGGCCGTGCCGGTGATCCGGCCCATGGTGGCCGAGACGACCGCGCTCGGCGCCGCGTACGCCGCCGGCCTGGCCACCGGCTACTGGCCGGACCTCGACACCCTGAGCGCCAACTGGCACAAGGCCGCCGAGTGGCGGCCCACGATCGACGAGGCGGCTCGCGAACGCGAGTACCGCAACTGGAAGAAGGCCGTGGCCCGCACCCTGGGCTGGGTCGAGCAGGAGGGATGACAGCGATGACGACCGCGATCGGCACCGACCGGGCGGAGGTCCGGCAGGAGCTGTCCACCACCGCCTACGACCTGCTCGTGATCGGAGGCGGCATCCTCGGCACGTCGGTGACCTGGATGGCCGCCCAGGCGGGGCTGCGGGTGGCGATGGTGGACGCCGGCGACTTCGCCGGGGCCACCTCCAGCGCCTCCTCCAAGCTCGTCCACGGCGGCCTGCGCTACCTGCAGACCGGCAACGTCAAGCTGGTGGCGGAGAACCACCGCGAGCGGCGCGCCCTGGCCGCCGACATCGCGCCGCACCTGGTCAAGCCGCTGACGTTCCTGGTCCCGATCTACAAGGGCGGACCGCACGGGGCCGCCAAGCTGGGCGCGGGCGTGTTCCTGTACTCGGCGCTGTCGGTGTTCGGCGACGGCATGGGCAAGGTGATCACGCCGCACCAGGCGCTGGCCAAGGTGCCCGCGCTGCGTACGGAGGGTCTGCGGGCCGCCGCCGTCTACGGCGACCACCAGATGAACGACAGCCGCGTCGCGGTCATGACCGTGCGGGCGGCCGTGGACGCGGGCGCGACCGTGCTCAACCACGCCGAGGTCGTCGGGCTGCGCAAGACGTCCGGCAGCGTGACGGGCGCCGAGCTGCGCGACCGGCTCGACGGCGCGGAGTTCGGCGTGTCCGCCCGGCTCGTCCTGAACGCCACCGGCCCGTGGGTGGACCACCTGCGGCGGATGGAGGACCCGGACGCCGCGCCGAGCATCCGGCTGTCCAAGGGCGCCCACCTGGTGCTGCGCCGGCACGAGCCGTGGAAGGCGGCGCTGACCACGCCGATCGACAAGTACCGGGTGTCGTTCGCGATCCCGTGGGAGGACCACCTGCTGCTGGGCACCACGGACGAGCCGTACGAGGGCGATCCCGGCGCCGTGAGCCCGACCGACGCGGACCTCGCGCAGATCCTCGACGAGGCGGGCCACTCCGTGCGCGACGAGCAGCTCAGGCGCGAGGACATCACCTACGCCTTCGCCGGCCTGCGCGTGCTGCCCGGCGGCCCCGGGCAGGTGACGGCGGCCAAGCGCGAGACGGTGCTGAGCCGCGGCTCGGGCGGCATGTTGTCGGTGGCCGGCGGGAAGTGGACGACCTACCGGCACATCGGCAAGCACGTGCTCGACATCCTCGCCCACCTGCCGGGGCGGCCCCTGGGCGACGACCTGGCCGACATCCTGCCGGCCGTGCCGCTGCCCGGCCTGGCCAGCCCCGACGCGGTCGCCATGCGGCTGTGGACCGACCGCGACCCGGGCACGCGCATGGACCCGCTGGTGGCCAGGCACCTGGCCACGCACTACGGGTCGATCGCGTTCGAGCTGGCCCGGCTCATCAGGGAGGACCCGGCGCTCGGCGAGCGCATCCACCCCGGCGGGCCGGACATCTGGGCCCAGGCGGTCTACGCCCGCGACCACGAGTGGGCGGCCACGGTGGACGACGTCGTACGCCGGCGCACCACGCTCACCGTACGCGGCCTCGACACGCAGGACGTGCGCACCAGGATCGCTGCGCTGCTGACCTGACTCGCGCGGGGAGGTGGCCAGGCGCTCAGCCTGGGCAGGGGGTGGGCATGCGCACTCCCATCAACGAAGCCCTGCTCAGGCACTTCACGGACCTGCGCGACGGCGACCACGGCAACGCCGTCACGCGGGAGGACAAGGAACGCGTGTTCGCCAGGGCCGTCGAGCTCCTCGACCCCGTGGCGCGCCGGGCGCTCGACGAGGCCAACGCCGACCTGCTGCTCGGCACCGGGGAGGTGGTGGCCAGCGGGGTCACCCGGTCGCGCGAGGGCGGCCTGAACGCGATGTGGTCGCTCACGTGGCCGCAGCAGCGCGAGAGCGGTGTCCAGCCGATCGCGGTGGTGGCCCACTTCGGCTGCGACTTCCACCACCCGCACCTGCGCGGCAACACGGTCGGCGACTGGCCGCTGAACGTCTTCGACGAGTCGGACGCGGCCGGGCAGCTCGACACGCTGCGGGTGATCGCGGCCGGCGACGCGCACAACCTGGTCTTCCAGGAGAGCTACCGCCTGATGCCCGCGATCACCGCGTCGAACGTCACGTCGTAGGCGCCGCATGACAGGTGGGCGGCCCCGCGCCGTTCACCCGCGATACCCCTCGGCCCGCTGCGGGGCGTGCAGCCCGGGCGGCAGGTCGCCGGCGAGGTCCAGGCCGGCCATCCGGGGCATGATCCTCCTCTGCGCGGAGGCGGCGGAGCCGGACGTCATCCTCCGTCTCCCGGGCGCGGGATACCTGGCGTAGGGCACGGCCGAGGAGTTCGCGAGGTCGCGCAGGGACTTTCTGTCCTCGATGGAGACCCACGAGTAGCCGCTGCGCACGAGGCCGTCGTCGCGCCACTGGCGGAGGATCCGCCCGATGGAGGTCTCGCTGGCCCCGACCCACGCCGCCAGATCCGCTTGTGACAGCGGCGGCGCGAGAACGTTGCGGTTGGCCACGGGCCGCTCGCCGAACCGGTGAAGCAGGCTGAGCAGCAGACGTGAAAGGCGTACGTCTATCTTGAGCCGCCGCACGGCCTGCAACTGCCTGGCGAAGTGCAGTTGCTCGGCCTGTATCGTCCTGATGAGATTCTGGATATGGGGCAGATCCCCGAGAACGATCGGGATCATCTCCTGGGCGACGTCGAGAATTCTGCCCCGCGCGAGCACGGCTCCATGAATGTCGGCCATTTCACCGAGCCATTGAGGGCCCGCGGGATCGGTCGGATGCAGGGCGCTGACGAGGTCGCCCGGCGCGGCCAGGTCGATGATGCTGCGGCTGGCGCGTGCGCTACCCGCCTGAAGCCGGATCCAGGCGCCTGCCGTGACGACGGTGATGCCGGGTTCGTCACGCACCGGCAGGGCCTCGCCGGCTTCGACGGAGCGCTCGGTTCCTACGCGCGTGAGCGCGTCCCGCTCGAGTTTCGGCAGGTGCCGCCAGAAGTTGACCTGGCCCGCACGCTGGGGAGGAAGGCGATCCATGGACATGGCCTAGGAGCCGTAGAGGGCGTACAGGACCGCCGGGATGGCGCCGAGTGCGACGGCGAGCGCGAGCAGCGCGCGCACCACGGCACCTGGAGCCGCTTTCGCCAGACGTACGGCGGCGTGGCCGATGACGCCCATGAGGGCTGAGGCCACGAGAGCACCGATGACAATGGTGAATTGATCTCGCATTTGTTCTCCATTTCGCCTCTTTGCCGAGCATGTTTCATTTTTTCCGGACTTGGTAGCGGGCCCGCACAGGACGACCTTAAGGCCAGGGCGAGATTCACGCCAGAAATCAGTCGTTTGCGACAGGACGGTCCCGAAATATCAACCCCGACCAGCCGGAAGGCGCGGCAAATCCGCCATGGCGCAGAATCACCGGAGGAGAAAATTCATCCACCCGGAGAAAACAAACTTCCGCCCAGAGGGTGTTTCTTACCACTCGGGAACGAGTCTTCCCTCCCCGATCCGACCCTCATCCCGGGTCGCGCCGCCGATGGGGTTCGATGGGAGTGCTGATGCTCCAGCCTCTTTGCCGAGCATGTTGAGCCGTCAGCTCGCGGGAGGTGAGAGCGCCGGGGGTGGTAGCCCGGGCTCTCACCTCCCCGTCCGGCGGCGGAACAGCCCAAAACCACAGCAGGCCCCCGCCGGAGGTGTTCCGGCGGGGGCCTGCTGCTCTGCTGCCCTGGGGGCTTTACGCCTCGGTGAACCCTCGCGCCCGGCCACCGGCGGACTCGCGGACCGCCGCCGCCACGGCGGTGGCCACGTCCGGGTGGAAGACGCTCGGGATGATGTAGTTCGGGCCCAGCTCCTCGGGCGTGACCACGGCGGCCAGGGCGTTCGCGGCGGCCAGCAGCATCTCCTGCGTCACCCCGCTCGCCTGCGCGTCGAGCAGCCCCCGGAACACGCCGGGGAAGGCCAGCACGTTGTTGATCTGGTTCGGGTAGTCGGAGCGGCCCGTGGCGACCACGGCGGCGTGCTCGCGGGCGTCGTCGGGCGACACCTCGGGCTCCGGGTTGGCCAGCGCGAACACCACCGCGTCCGTGGCCATCGTGGCGATGTCGTCGCCGGTCAGGATGCCCGGGGCGGAGACCCCCACGAACACGTCGGCGCCCTTGACCGCCCCGCGCAGGTCGCCGGAGTAACCCTCGGCGTTGGTGTGGTCGGCGATCCAGCGCAGCGACTCGTCGAGGTCGTCGCGGCCCTTGTGCACGGCGCCGAGGTAGTCGCAGACGACGACGTTGCGGGCGCCGGCGGCCAGCAGCAGCCGCAGCACGGCGTTGCCCGCCGCGCCCGCGCCCGCCATGGTGATCTTGACGTTCTCGATGTTCTTGTTCACCACGCGCAGCGCGTTGGTGAGCGCGGCCAGCACGCAGATCGCCGTGCCGTGCTGGTCGTCGTGGAAGACCGGGATGTCGAGCAGCTCGCGCAGCCGCCGCTCCACCTCGAAGCAACGCGGTGCGCCGATGTCCTCCAGGTTGATCCCGCCGAAGCCGGGCGCGATCACCTGCACGGTACGGACGATCTCGTCGACGTCCTGCGTGTCGAGGCAGATCGGCCACGCGTCGATGCCGGCGAAACGCTTGAACAGCGCCGCCTTGCCCTCCATGACCGGCAGCGCCGCCTCCGGCCCGATGTTGCCCAGCCCCAGGACGGCCGAGCCGTCGGTGACCACGGCCACGGTGTTGCGCTTGATGGTCAGGCGCCGCGCGTCCTCCTTGTTGCGGGCGATCGCCATCGACACGCGCGCCACGCCCGGCGTGTACGCCATGGACAGCTCGTCGCGGTTGCGCAGCGGCACCTTGGACTTCATCTCGATCTTGCCGCCGAGATGCATGAGGAACGTGCGGTCGGACACCTTGTGGATGACGACGCCCTCGACCGCCTCGAGCTGGTCGACGATGGCCTGGGCGTGGTCGGTGTCCCTGGCCGCGCAGGTGACGTCGATGCGGAGCTTCTCGTGCCCCGCGTTGGTGACGTCTAGGGCGGTCACGACGCCCCCTGCCGACTCTACGGCGTGGGTGAGCTGGCTGACGGCCTTGCCGCCGGCCGGCACCTCGAGACGCACGGTGATGGAGTACGACACACTCGGGACGGTCGCCACGTCAATCGCTCCTTCGGGACTGACCAAGAATGCATCCATGTTAGGGGCTGTTGACCGTGGCCTGACTCGGCGCTCGGTCAATCGAGCGCCTCGGCCGCCAGAACGATCAGCTCGACGCACGCCGGCACCGGGATCGTCGTGCTGTCGACAACAAGGTGATATCGACAGGGATCAGCGGGATCGGCACGGTAGAAGTGCCGCACGTACGCGCTGCGGGCCCGGTCGTTGTCCTCGATGATCCGGCGGGCCTCACGCTCGCTGAGCTCGCCGAGGGTGGCCGTCTGCCGGACGCGGCGCTGGAGCGGGGCGTCGAGCCTGACGTGCAGCGCGCCCGGATGATCGGCCAGCACCACCGCGCCGGCCCTGCCCAGGAACACGCCGCCCTGGTCGCGGGCCATCTCTGTCAGCATGCGCTCCGTGCGCCGGACGAACTCCTCGGGAGCGAGCGGCATCGCCCCCGGGACGTACATGTCCACGCCGCCGAACGTGACCGTCGGCAGCCGCACGGCGCCCGAGAACAGCCGGGCCAGGCCGTGCTCGGCCCGGTCGTCGTAGGCCAGCGCCTCCTCCAGCGTGCAGCCCAGCTCCTCGGCCACGGCGCTGGGGATCGCGCGGTCGACGAAGGGCACACCGAGCCGCTCGGCGACGGCCGGGCCAATCTGGCTGCCGGCCGTGCCGTATGTCGCCGATATGGTGACGACCCGCATATCTCCAGGTTAGAACAGAGCGCTGGCCAAAGCTCTGCGCGCTTTCGCCAAAGATGGGTCTTCTGCGGGCAACGCTTCGAACAGGCCGAGCAGGTGCTTCCTGGCCTTGTCGCGATCGTCGCCCGAGGTGCGCTTGACCACGGCGATGACGCGGGCGAACGCCTCGTCCACCGCGCCGGACAACATCTCCAGGTCGGCGGCGAGCAGCTGCGCGTCGATGTCGGACGGGTCCTGGGCGCGCCGCTGCACGTCGGCCGGGTCGGCCTCGGCCGTGCGCTTGATCAGGTTGACCCCCGCGAGCCCCATCTTGGCGTCCTCGTCGCCCGGTGCGCGGGCCAGCAGCCGCTGGTAGGCCGCGATCGCCGCGTCGAAGTCGCCCCGGTCGATGGCCTGCTCGGCCGCCACCATGTCGGGGTCGGCCGGCGGCCCCGCGGGCTCCTCCTGCCCGTCCTGCTCGGCGCCGGGCGGCCGGGCGCCCGGGTTGGCCTGGTAGAACTGCTCGACCGCGCCCATCAGCTCGTCGAGCCAGCGGCGCACCTCCTGCTCGGGCAGCACCTGCTGGAAGCCGGTGACGGCCTGCCCCTGGAAGATCGCCAGCACCGTCGGCACCGCCTGCACGCGCAGCGCCTGCGCGATCTGCGGGCTGGCGTCGACGTTGACCTTGGCCAGGACGACCCTGCCGCCGAGGTCACCGACGACCTTCTCCAGCACCGGGCTGAGCTGGGCGCTGCCGGGCGCCCTGGGCGACCAGAGGTCGAGAACCACCGGCACGGTCATGGACCGGTCGATGACGTCGGTCGTGAACGTCTCCTCGGTCACGTCGACGACGGAGGCCGACGAGGCCGCCTGGGGACCTGCCGCCTCCCGCCGGGCCTGCGCCTCCAGAGCCTGCTTGCGCGCGCCCAGGTCCACCGCTCCGTAGAGGGACCCGGGTCTAGAGAAGTCCGCCATGCCCTTCATCTTGCCGCATGGACGAGGCCGGGAAGTCACCCGCCGCCACCCTGAGGGTGCGCAACTGGTCGAACATCTGGTGGAGTTCGTCCTCGGCGTACATCGTGAGGCCGAAGTCGGCGGCCATCAGGTCGGCGGTGGCCCGCCGTACGACGTCGCGGCCCGCCTCGGTGATCTCGGCCAGCACGCCGCGGCCGTCGCGCGGATTGGGCAGCCGGCGGACGAACCCGGACTTCTCCAGCCTGTCCACCGTGTTCGTGACGCTGGTGGGGTGAACCATGAGACGTTCCCCGATCTTGGACAGGGGCAGCGCGCCGGTCTTGCTGAAGGTCAACAGGACCAATCCCTCGTACCTCGCGAAGGTCAAGTCGTATGGCTTCAGGAGCGAGTCAAGTTGCGACAGCAGGATCTGATGCGCTCTCATGATCGAGGTAACGGCCGCCATGGCGGCGGAGGGCCCGAAGTGAGCACGCCAGCTCTCCGCGGCGCGGTCGATCGGGTCGAACGGCAGGTTGAGCGGCTTCGGCTGCGACACAGCGCTACGGTAGCGCGCCTCTCGTCCCGGTTCGTCTGGTCACTCTCTGCGACAGGCTTCTTCGCTTGACCAAGAATCCGGACATCAATCATCACGCTCAGTTATGGTTCTCCTACGTATGGTGACGCGGATGCCAAGTCCAGCGGCCGTGGGGACGGCCGGGACCGCGCGTGTTCCGCATCACCGAGGGGCACGGGGGGTGCGCTTGATGAACTTCAACGGGGAAAAGGGTGCGTGAGCACGCGGGCGTTTCACGAGAGGAGCTGAAGCACAGCGCGGCCGTCACGGTTGCCGTGCTGCTGGCTGTCGGCCTGTTCGCGGCGTGGAACGTCCTGATTCCAGGCGTGGACGCGTGGGAGAACATCGTGGCCGCGGTCATCGGATCGCTCCGGCTGACCGGGCCGGTGGCGGCGGCCTTCGCCGCCTGGGTGGCGCTGCGCAAGCGCCGGGCGCTGCGCGGGCGCTCGCTCACGACGTGGCGGGCGCTCAAGGCGCCGCTGGCGATCGTGATGGTGGTCGTGGGCTCGTTCGGGGCCACGGTGCTGGTGCTCGCCGTCAAGACGGTGCTCACCGACCAGGCGGGCAGGCTGAGCCTGACCGGGCTGGCCATGGGCATGGCGGGGCTGGCGTTGTACTCGGTGATCGGGTGGGTGGCCGGCTGGGTGCTGCCGCGGCCGTTCACCCCGCCGCTGGCCGGGCTGGCCTGCTACGGGCTGTTCTCGTGGCTGGCCGACGACCGCGGGTGGGCCGACAAGCTGGCACCGGGCACCGGCGAGCCGTACGACCTGTTCCAGGGGCTGAACGGGGCGCCGTTCTTCGACCAGACGATCTGGCTGCTCGGCATCACGGCGGCGCTGCTGCTCGGCTGGGCGGCGCTGGTCACCAGGCAGGCCCTGGTGCTGGCGTGCGCGCTGCTGGCGGTGCTGGCCGCGGGGATGGGCGTGTCGCGGGTGCTGGCCCAGCCGAAGCCGGCCGCGGCCGTGGACATCGCCTACACCTGCCAGGAGTGGCCGATCACGGTCTGCGTGCACCCGGGGATGCAGGCGGGGCTGACCGAGCTGGGGGCGGCGTTCACGCAGATCGCCTCGCGGCTCGCCGGCACCCCCGCCGCGTTCACGCGGGTGGAGCAGCGCCCGCTGGACGACCCGCTGAAGCCGTCGAACGGGCTCGCGCCGGTGCACGTGCCGGACCTGTCCGCCGGGTTCGCGGAGGAGGCGGCGCACGAGTACATCGAGGCGCTGGCCCCCAGGTGCCAGAGCGCGGTCACGGAGGGTTACCGGCAGATCGTGGTGGCCTGGCTGCGCGGTGAGCCGCTGCCCGGCACGCCGCTGCCCGAGCACCACTACGCGACGACGTCGTTCTCCTCGTGGAGCGAGCACCAGCGCAGGGAGTGGCTGCGCATGTTCTACAGCGACTTCCAGGGTTGCCGGCTGTCGAGCACGCACTTCGGCGGCGGCCCCTCGCACGCGCAGGTGGCGCCGCAGGCGCGGTCCATGCCCGAGCAGAGCCACGTCTACCCGGTGTACCCGGGGCCCGGTGGCACCACGTCGATCAGCGCCGCGCCGGGCACGCCGGTGTCGGGCTCGGCGCCGGCACAGCCCCTGGAAGCCGCCGCCGACCGGTGGACTCCCGACACGTCGGGGGTGAGCTGGCCGGTGTTCGATCCCGGGCCGCAGGAGGCCGTCCCGGCGCAGGCCGCCGGGGAGGCCCCGGCGGCACAGGCGCCGGCACGGGGGCCCGCGCAGGAGACGGGTCAAGGGCCGGCGCAGGCGGAGCCTCAGGACTCCGAGCAGGCACAGGCTCCCGAAACCGCTGGGGCGGCCGAGCAGGTCCCCGCCTCCCACGAGCACCCGGCGCGCGGTCCGCAAGGAAACGGCCACGGTTGGGGAGCGAAGATGTCACCAAAGGGCTGGCACTGATGATCGCCTGACGGGTAGTCATGCTCGCATGACGACTTCCCAAACGGCGTCGCCCGAGGTGACCCCCGGGCGGCGCCGCCGGTGGCGATATCTGGCGGGCCTCCTGGTGCTGGCGGTCCTGCTCGTCGTGGGCGGCCGGCTGGCCTGGTCCTGGGTCAACCCGCTGGGCGAGCAGAGCATCGACCGCAGCCAGCCGGTGCTCCTGCAGTCCATCAAGGACCTGAGCCGGTTCGAGGCCGCGACGGGGACCTTCCAGGTGGTCGTGGACCTGGAGAAGGACGCCAACTTCCTGCCCGACGCGATCAAGGGCACCCGCACGCTGTTCGTGGGGGCGGGCGGGGTGGACGCCTACGTGGACTTCTCCGGCCTGGCGGCGAACGGTGTGACCGTCTCGGAGGACCGCACCCAGGCGACCGTACTGGTGCCGCGCGCCCAGCTCGAGAAACCGAACCTCGACAACAGCCGCTCCTACGTCTTCGCCCAGCAGCGCGGCCTGTTCGACCGGGTGAGCGACTTCCTGTCGGGCTCCCCCACCGACCAGCGGGAGCTCTACCTCCTGGCCGAGAAGAAGATCACCGAGGCCGCCGTGGCCAGCGACCTGCGGGCCAGGGCCGACGCCAACACCAAGGCCATGCTGTCGGGCATGCTGAAATCGCTCGGCTTCACCAAGGTCACGGTCAAGTTCACCGACGAGCCCTAAGCACCCTCACCTGCGCCTTAGTCATCCGGTGCGCCCACCTAAGTACCTCCCTATCTGCGCTTATGCCGAGAGATAAGGCATACGCCCGATGTGCCGGAGGGGGCCTTAGGACGAACCTTGAGAGTGCAGGGAACGAGACAAGGGAGCAAGTCGGATGAACGCCGAACTCGAATACTCCGTGATGCAGCACCACGCGGCCGAGCTGCGCCAGGCCGCGGCCGAGCAGCGGCGCGTACGCGAGGCGAGCAAGAGCCGGCCGGCCGAGCGCCGTAACCGCTCGGTCCTCGCCCGGTTCCTCGTCTCATGACCGCCCACAAGCAGCCCGGCCGCATCCTCCCTCGCGGCCGGGCTGAAACGCCCCCTTAGGGGGGCTACGGCGCCCTGGCCCGAATCCTGGTCGAGCCGGCGGCACGACGCCACGAGGCCCCGGTCCATTCCTGGTCGGACCGGGGCCTCGCGCTGTCCGCACCAGGATCGCGGCCGGCCCTCGCGCCCGCCCGGACAAGCGTCACGGCCGGTGCTCGTGCCCGGACCAGCGTCACGGCCGGCCCTCGAGCCCGCCCGGACAGGATGGCGGGCGCGCCGGCGGCTCAGAGGGGCTCGCGCTGCACGCCCTGATCGCTGGGCGCGGGCGCCGCGCTGGCGTGCCCCGCCGGCATCTCGATCCGCCGGCTCGCCCGGGAGGCGGGGCCGAGGTCGAGGTAGCGGCCGGAGCGCCGATGCCATGCGCACGCCCCGGCCTGCCAGTCCCGCAGGCCCTGGACGTACCGGGCGATCCTGCCCCGTTCCTCCGGATCCAGCCCGCACTCCTCCACCAGCGGCGGCAGCTCCGTCAGCGCCGCGCTCTCGAACTGCCGCAGCCGGGACGTCCGCAGGTCGTTCACCCGGTCGGCGGCCTCCTGCGCCCCGCAGCCCAGGAACCGCCGCAGCACCACCACCCCGTTGTCGTGCGTCCCTTCCTCGACGGCCTCCCGCCGGTAGGAGTACAGGTCGTTGAGCAGGTGCACCCCGTCAGAGAACGTGTCGCGCAGCACCCTGACCGGCCGCGTGCCCGCGACCTTCTCGGGCACCTCGGCGCCGGCGACCCGCTCGACGAGATCCGCCACCCACGGGGCACCCCCGCAGGCGCGGCGCAGGCGGATGTGCTCGATGGGCTTGAGGACGCGGCCGTCCCTGGCGTTCTCCAGCTCGCGCAGGCAGCCCTGCATGAGCCCCTGCGTGCCGGCGGCGAACCTGCGCCGCCATCCCGGCGAGGCCCCGGCGAACGTACGGGGCCAGAGGTCGGCGAGCCCGCGCTCGGCCGGGTTCGCCGGGCGCGGCGTGCGCGGGGAGCCCGGCGGGGTGAAGCGGCGCAGCCGGCGCAGGTACGCCTTCGCCTGCCGGTAGGCGCCCGGCCGCCTGAACACCTGGGTGAAGTGGTCGCCGAACCAGCACGCCCAGACGTACCAGTCGGAGGCCAGCCGCAACTCCGCGGGGGCGGCGTCCGGATGGCCGTACGCGGCCAGCAGCGGGATCGCCATGGACACGAACCGGTCCTCGTCCCAGACCCGCACCCCTCGCCCGTCCACGAAGTCGAGCAGGCCCGTCGTCCTGGCCCAGGCCGTGGAGTGGGCGAACGCGGCGTCGGCGTGCGGGCTGAGGCGGGCGGGAGCGGGCTGGTACGGGACGGGGAGGACGAACGGATCGTCAGGGGGCATGGGGGATCCTCCGCTCCAACAGGTGCTCTCGACGAGAGCGGATGACCTCTGCCAGGAGGACGAGGCTGGTGGAGTCGACGCTCTTACTGTGGCGCTTGGGCCTTCTCTGGTCGGTGTGACTCCATTATGAGCACGCTCCGTAATCAATGAATACTGTCCGTGACGGCTCTATGGTGTGACTACTCCACGGCGCCCGACCGCGTCAGGAGGTCCCGGTACCAGCCGTCGAACGGGCGGTCGGTCGCCGGATAGCTGGCCAGCGGGTCGGTGGCGTTGCCCGCCGAGTTGAAGCCCCAGCCTCGGGCCAGCTTCCCCGCCCGCAGCGCCGCTGTGAGGAACGAGGACTGGCCCGCCGGCGCCGCGTGGAACAGCGCCCCCTGCTGGAGCTCCGCGCCGTCCCCCTGCTGGAACTCGCCGAAGGCGATCTGCCGGTAGCGGACGCGGTCCCCGGTGTGCCTGTCGGTGTCGACGCGCAGCGTCTGCGCGGGCGTGGGACCGTCGGCGCCGGTCCACACGCGTACGCGGGCCGTGCCGCTGGCCGAGGTGGTCTTGTCGTGGCGGGCGTCGGAGGTCCTGGCGTTGCCGCTCCACGAGACCGACATGGCGCCGGCGTCGAGCACGCCGCCCCACTCCCAGTTCTGGCTGGAGCTCTGGCTGCGGTGGATCTCGCGCAGCCGCGTGCCGGCCGGGTCGGTGAACCTGATCGTGGGCAGGACGCCGTCGTCGTACTTGCGGCTGGCCGACCAGGTGATCTCGCCGTCGGCGCCGAGCCGGCCGACGCGGTACCACAGCGTGGTCGCGGTCTGGGACTGGTGGACCTCGACCAGGTCGCCGTGGTCGTTCAGCGCGACGGCGGGGGTGACGCCGCTGTCGTACCTGCCGTGGCGCAGCCAGGTGACGCGGCCGTCGGCGCCGTACACGCCGGTCCAGTACCACAGGTCGCCCGAGCCCGAGTCGTGCACCTCCACCACCTGGCCGCGGCCGTTGATCGCGACGGCCGGGTTGTGGCCGAGGTCGCGCCGGTACGCGCTGCGGGTCCTCCCGTCGCCGGAGATCACCGCGAGGACGCGGCCGCGCAGCTCGTCCACCGTCGGCGGGCTCGCCGGGTAGTCCTCGGCCCGGTACAACCGTGCGCCGAAGGCGGAGGTGAGCTGCTGGTTGAGCGCGGCCAGGTTGCCCGCGGCGTACGAGGTGTTGTCGGTCAGGTCGTCCTTGACGTCCAGGGCGACGACGATCGGCGCGGCGGTGGGATGCCGCGCGGACCAGGCGTCGATGACGCCGAGCCAGTCGCGCAGCAGGTTCGAGGCGGGGTTCCCGGCGTGGTCGACCTGGTTCCCCGGGGAGTCGTGGCCGACGGCGTAGTCGCGGGAGGTGGCGTAGCCGTTGTCGTGGATGTCGAGCTCGATGAAGCGGATGCCGTGGTCGAGCTGGTAGGCGATCGAGTTCCTGGCGCCGCCGAGGTTGCCCGAGTAGCTGTTGTGGGTGGCGCGGAAGACCGCCGAGGGTAACGGGACGTCTGCCGACGCGTTGATGTTTCCGCCGGTCAGCAGCGTTGATGCGGCGAGGGCGAGCGCGGCGGGAATGGCTCCGATGTGAGGCACTCCCTGATCTTCATATCGGGGACCTCTGCCGACAATACGGTCACGCGAGTTCGTTTGCCGGTGTTCACCTGACGGCCGCCCTGCCGCAGTCCTCCCCCGGCTCGCGCGGCGCCGCCCCGTACAGGGGAGTCCAGCGGGGTCACCCGAGCCGCCCGCGCGCACCTGCGTCCGTTCGCATTGTGCTCACGGGCGTTGAAGGCCGATGATGCCGGTATGCGCAAGCGGGTGCTGGTGTGGGGCGGGGCCGCGGTCGCGGTGGTGGCAGCGGCGGCGTTGGTCTACTCCTTCGTACGGGTCGGCCTCGACAACGCCGACAAGCTGGCGAGCGTGATCGGGCTCTTCTTCACCGTGGCCGGGCTGGGGGTCGCGATCCACGGCCTGCGCAGCCGTCCGGCGCCGGCGAACGACGAGCCCGAGCGGGCCTCCGGGCCCGGGGCGACGGCGTCGGGGCCGGGATCGGTCGCCATCGGGGGCGACAACTCAGGCGTCATCTCCACGGGCGACGGCGCGACCAACATCCACATGCGTGCCGAGGCGTCCGGGCAGGGACGCGTCTACCAGGCCGGCGGCGACCAGACGATCAACGAGGAACGGCGGCCATAGCCGGCGCTCTCACGTCTGGCCGCCGGGTCCCCGCCGGGCTTCCAGCGCGTCCAGGATCAGGTCCAGGCCGTAGCCGAACTCGCTGGTGTAGTCGTAGCCCGGCCGCATGGCGTGGTCGACGATCATCTCGGTGAGGTACGGCAGCTCGTCCGCCGGCAGGTGCTCCAGGATGTTGCCCGCCACCTCCTCGACGTCGTGCGGCGTCATCACCGGCAGGTTGGCCTCCTGGAGGACGAACCCGCCGATGTAGCTGTCGATGAGCGAGACGGCGTGCGCGGCCATCGGCAGCGTGAACCCGGCCCTGCGCAGGACGCCGAGGACGGCGTCGTGGTGGCGCAGCGTGGCCGGCCCGGGGTCGCGGCGGGAGTCCATGAGGCCGAGGGCCCAGTTGTGCCGCGACAGCACCTCACGCGCGGAGAAGGCCCGCGCGCGGATCGTCTCCCGCCAGTCGGCGTGCTCGGCGCCGGGCAGCTCGATCGCCGCGAACACCATGTCGACCACGCCGTCGAGGATCGCGTCCTTGTTCGGCACGTGGTGGTAGAGGGACATCGCCTCCACGCCCAGCTCCTGCGCCACCTTGCGCATCGTGATCGCCTCCGCCCCGCCGCGGTCCGCGACCCGGATCGCCGCTTCGAGCACGAGATCCCTGCTGAGCGGTTGCGATGGTGGTGACACGACGGCTCCGGCGGATTCGGCGATTGACAACCTTACGAGCGTAAGCCAGTCTTACACATGTAAGTCACCTTACGCGCGTAAGAGGAGGGGGTCGCGATGCCGATGCCGAGATGGTGGGGGCACGTGAACAAGCGGGTGTTCAACCCCCTCACGCTCGCCGCCGGGAAGTCGCCGGTGCTGATCCACGTCGGGCGCGTCTCCGGCGCCACGTACCGCACCCCTCTCGACGCGCATCCCGTCGCGGGAGGCTACCTGTTCGTGCTGGTGTACGGGTCGGGCTCGGACTGGGTGCGGAACGTGCTGGCCGCCGATGGGGCGCGGCTCAGGGTCGACGGGCGGGAGGTGGAGCTCACCTCGCCGCGGGTCATCGGGAAGGACGAGGCGTTCCGGGCGCTGCCCGACGAGGTGGCCCGGCCGCCGAGGGTGCTGCGGATCACCGAGTTCCTTCGCATGGACCTGGCCGCGGGCTGAGGACGGGCGCCCCGCGCGCCGCAGGCACCTTGATCAAGCGCCTGCGGCCCGCGGCACGGAGCGTCAGGACCTGGGGACGGTGATGAGGAGGGCGTCGCCCTGGCCGCCGCCTCCGCAGAGACCCGCCGCGCCCAGCCCTCCGCCCCGCCGCTTCAGCTCGTACGCCAGCGTCAGCACGATCCTGGCCCCCGACGCCCCGATCGGGTGCCCCAGGGCGATGCCGCCGCCGTTGACGTTGACCTTGTCCAGCGGCACGCCCAGCTCCTTGGCCGACTGCAGCACCACGCTGGCGAACGCCTCGTTGATCTCCACCAGGTCCAGGTCGGCCGCCGTCACGCCCTGCTTGGACATCGCGTGCTTGATGGCGTTGGCCGGCTGCGACTGCAGGGACGCGTCGGGACCGGCGACGTTGCCGTGGCGGCCGATCTCCGCCAGCCAGGGCAGGCCGAGCTCCTCCGCCTTCGCCCTGGACATGACGACCACCGCGCAGGCGCCGTCGGAGATCTGGGAGGCCGAGCCGGCCGTGATGGTGCCGTCGGCGGCGAAGGCGGGGCGCAGCTTGGCGAGGGTTTCCGCCGTGGTGTCGCCGCGTACGCCCTCGTCCTCCTTGACGACCAGCGGCTCGCCGCGGCGCTGCGGGATCTCCACGGGGACGATCTCTTCCTCGAAGACGCCGTTCTTGGCGGCGGCGGCGGCGAGCTGGTGGGAGCGGGCCGACAGGGCGTCCTGCTCCTCGCGGCCGATGCCGAGGCGGGTGTTGTGGCGCTCGGTCGACTCGCCCATCGCGCACTGGTCGAAGGCGCAGAACAGGCCGTCGTGCGCCATCGAGTCGACCACCTGCGAGCCGCCGTACTTGACGCCCTTGCGCAGGCCGGGCAGCAGGTGGGGGGCGTTGGTCATGGACTCCATGCCGCCGGCCACCACGATCTCGAACTCGCCGGCCCTGATGAGCTGGTCGGCCAGGGCGATGGCGTCGAGGCCCGACAGGCAGACCTTGTTGATGGTGATCGAGGGGACGGTCATGGGGATGCCGGCATTGACGGCGGCCTGGCGGGAGGGGATCTGCCCGGCGCCGGCCTGGAGGACCTGGCCCATGATGACGTACTCGACGGCCTCGGGCGCGACCCCGGCCCGCTGCAGGGCGGCCTTGATCGCGATGCCGCCGAGCTCGACGGCCGGGAGGCCGGACAGGGAGCCGAGGAGCTTTCCGATGGGGGTGCGAGCTCCGGCGACGATGACGGAACTGGACATGACAACGGCCTCCTGTGCTCGCGCGTCCGGTCTTTTGACACGATACCCACGAGTACGACGTCGCTCGCCATGGAGGTAGGCCACACATGTTCATGCGGATCGACCACATCGGGATCGCCTGTCGTGACCTCGAGGAGAAGATCGAGCTCTTCTCCCGCACGTTCGAGCTCACGGTCGTGGCCAGGGAGGTCAACGAGGAGCAGGGCGTCAAGGAGGCGATGCTGCACATCGCCGACGGCGAAGGCGGGGGCTCCTACATTCAGCTCCTGGAGCCTCTCTCCGACGACTCGCCTGTGGGAAAATTCCTGGCGAAGCGGGGCGAAGGCGTCCATCACGTGGCGTTCGGGGTTCCGGACGTCGAGGAGGCCATGGCCAGGATCGGCGAGAAGGGTGTGAGGCTGCTGGACGAGCGCCCCCGCCACGGCTCGATGGGGTCGCAGATCGCGTTCCTGCACCCCAAGGATGTGGGCGGGATGCTGACAGAGCTGGTCCAAGCGGCCAAGCATTAACAAACCCCCACAAAACGTAAAAAACGTTCATATGTAACTAGTCACGCATAAAGATGGACGGGGCTTCGCAGGTGGCACCAGCGGAGTACGCTTGACCTTCCACCGGACATGGGGCCTGCCGAGAGGCACAGGCTCCTGGTACGGATGCCCCGAACCCCCCGTCCGGCCCGTGTAGCCGTCTCGACAACCCAGGATCGAGCCTCCATGCAGTCCGACATCGACGCCCAGCTCAACAACTTCTTCGAGGACGCCCCCGCACGCGAGTTCGACGTGGTGCTCCGGGGTTACGACCGGCATCAGGTCCACGATCACCTCAAGCAGCTCGACGGGGAGCTACGCCAGGCCCGCGAGCAGGTTGCCAGCCTCCAGCGCGACCTGTCCGACTCCCAGCGCCAGTTGCAGGAGCAGGAGCGCCCCACCTACTCCGGTCTGGGCGCCCGCATCGAGCAGTTGCTCCGGCTGGCCGAGGAGCAGGCGACCGAGCTCGTCCAGGCCGCCAGGTCCGAGGCGAACGAGATCAAGGCCGCCGCCAAGGTCGAGGCGGCCGACGTGCGCGCCGCCGCCGAGGCCGAGGCCGCCGAGAAGCGCGCCCAGGCCACGCGCGAGAGCGACGAGATGCGGACGACTGCCGAGCGGGAGGCCGAGGACATCCGCTCGACCGCGCGCCGCGAGGCCGACGAGCTGACCAACACCACCGAGCGGGAGGCCGCCAAGCTGCGCGCCACCGCCGACCACGAGGTGGCGGAGAAGCGGGCCGACGCCGAGCGGGAGATCGCCAAGCTGCGCACCACCACCGAGCGCGAGGTGGCGCAGCTGCGCGCGTCCACCAAGCGCGAGCGTGACGAGGTGCTGACCACCGCCAAGCGGCAGGCCGACGAGATGCGCGCGCAGGCGCAGCGGGTGCTGGAGGAGTCGGAGGCCAAGCGGGCGCAGGACGAGGCGGAGTTCGAGATCCAGCTCGCCTCCCGCCGCGAGGAGGCCGAGCGCCAGGAGGCCGAGCGCCACGCCACCGCCCAGGCCGCCACGCAGAAGCTGGTCGCCGAGGCCGAGCAGCGTGCCGCCACCGCCGAGTCGCGGGCCACGAAGGCCACGCAGCAGGCCGAGCAGACCCGCCGCGAGGCCGACCTGCACGCCAAGCAGCTCGTCGCGAACGCCCGCAAGAGCGCCGAGACCATCGTGGCCGACGCCAAGTCGAGCGCCGAGACGATCGTCACCGAGGCGAAGAACGAGGCCGAGCGCACCCGTACGGCGATGCAGCGCCAGGTCGACGAGCTCACCCGCCAGCGTGACAGCATCACCAGCCACCTGGCCCAGCTCCGCCAGCTCCTCGGCGGCGCCGCCCTGCCGGGCATGGAGCCGGAGCCCGCGGTCACCGCGGCCCCGCCGAAGCCCGCGCTCGCCGCGCCCGCTGCGGCCGAGCCGATCGCTCCGCCCACGACCCCCGCGCCCAAGGTGGAGGTCAAGAAGGCCGACGACGACGCGGAGTGGTGGCAGGAGTAACGCCGGCGATCACGACACGGGGCTGAACGACGGCTGGGGAGAGCCTGGCGGCCGAATGGTCGCTAGGCTCTCTCTTTGCCGTCGGGCGTGTACGAAGTGGTACGAGTCCGTCATGCTGTGTTGCCGATCCCCCTGGAGTGTCCCCCTTGTCCGCAGACGTCGAGCCGGCGACCACGCAGGAAGAAGACCGCCCCCAGGAGCCCGAGGCCCCAGAGAAGGCACGGGAGAAAGCCCAGGGGAAGGCCCAGGGGAAGGCCCAGGGGAAGGCGCAGGACGAGGCCGGCCCCGGGTCGTACGGGCTGCCCGGCAAGCCGCTCGCCCGCGGCCCCTTCCTCTTCGGCCTGGTCGGCGGCCTGGGTGTGCTGACGGCGATCGCGCTGGCCCAGATGATCGTGGCCTCGCTGAGCACGATCATCCTGATCGTCGTGGCGATGTTCCTGGCGGTCGGCCTGAACCCGGCCGTCGAGGCCCTCCACCGGCGCGGCCTGGCCAGGCGGGGCGCGATCTCCATCGTGTTCGCCGGAGTCATCGTGGCGTTCGCGCTGTTCGGGCTGGCGATCGTGCCGCCGGTCAGCAAGCAGCTCACCGAGTTCATCGACGCGGTGCCGGGCTACCTCACGGAGCTGAGCAACCATCCGACGCTGCGTCAGCTCGACCAGGACTACCAGATCCTCCCGCAAATCAGGACGTTCGTGACGGGCACGCTGGGGCCGTCGCTGGCGACCGGCATCATGGGCGCGGGGCTGGTGGTGCTCAACGGCGTGTTCACCACGGTGACGCTGCTGGTGCTCATGCTGTACTTCCTCGGCTCGCTGCACACGATCAAGGACTACCTGCTCAAGCTCGTACCGTCCTCGCGCAGGACGCGGACGCGCGCGATCACGGAGGAGATCCTCCGCGGCATCGGCGGGTACGTGGCGGGCAACGTGCTCATCTCGGTCATCGCGGGCGTGGTGACGTGGATCTTCCTGTCGATCGCGGGCGTGCAGTACGCGCTCGCGCTCGCCCTGGTCGTGGCGCTGACGGACCTGATCCCGCTGGTGGGCGCGACGATCGGCGCGGTGCTGGTGACCGCGGTCGCGCTGCTCGACTCGTGGCCCGCCGGGATCGCGTGCGCCATCTTCTTCGTGGCCTACCAGCAGGTCGAGAACTACCTCATCTACCCCAGGGTGATGAAGCACTCGGTGAACGTCACGCCGGCGGTGACGGTGATCGCCGCGCTGTTCGGCGGCGCGCTGCTCGGCATCGTCGGCGCCCTGCTGGCCATCCCGGTGGCCGCGGCGATCGCGCTGATCATCCGCGAGCTGGTGCTCCCGCACCAGGACCAGGTGTGACCTCCTCGCACTGACCCGCGGGCCGATGCCGCCCCGGCGGCATCGGGCCCCGGCCTACCTCCGCACCCCGCCGAGCTCGGTCTCGAGGAACCCGATCACGGCCGTGTTGAACGCCTCCGGCTGCTCGACCGCGCTGAGGTGCCCCGCCTTCGGGATGATCTCCACCTTGCCCTCCGGCACGGCCTGCGCCATCGCGTCGGCGTCGGAAGGCGGTGACAGCTCGTCCTCCTCCCCCACGATGATCAGCAGCGGCACCTTGAGCCCGTTCAGCGTCTCGAACGAGTCGGGCCTGGCGGCCATGGCCCGCTGGGCCCAGGCCACCGCGCCGGGCGGCGCGGACTGCACCAGCCCCTTGACCCGGCCGAACACCATCGCCCGCCGCTCCCTGGTGGTCCGCCCGATGAGCGCGGGCAGCACCTCGGTGACCAGCACCTCGCTGCCGCCGGACAGCACCGCCTGCGCGATGCGCTCCCTGTTGTCCCGCGCCGCGGGCGGGTCCGCGCCGGCCTTGGTGTCGGCCAGGATCACCCCGAGCACCCGGTCGGGGTGCCGGCGGCAGAACGCCATGGTCACGTAACCGCCCATCGACAGCCCGCCGACGACCGCCCTGTCGATGCCCTCCTCGTCGAGCAGCCTGGCGACGTCGTCGGCCATCAGGTCCAGCGAGGGCTCGTCCTCGCCCAGCCGCGACCCGCCGAAGCCGCGCAGGTCCGGGGTGATGACCCGGCAGACCTTGGCCAGCCCTTCCCGCTGCGCCAGCCACATGGCCGACGACAGCGGGAACGCGTGAAGCAGCACAACCGGGATCCCGGTCCCGGCAGATCTCGTGTAGAGCTGCACGGATCACACGGTAGCCCGGTTCACGGCGACAATCACTCAATGGTTCATGCCGATCGCCCCCGACTATGCCGACAAAAGCCACACTTAGCCAGTATTCGCCATAAATCTGACATTGCCCGACGAATAATTCACGCGCACAATCCAGGCACAGCGACGTGCATTCCGAGGTGACAAGGCATGACAGGTCCCACAGGCATGGCAGGCACCCGACCCGCGCTTCCCGACGCCACCAACGCCGATTTCCTCCTCCAGGCGCTGCGCGAGACGAACGCGCGCCGCGACCGCCACCACGCCCCGCCCCTCGTCATGGACCCGCTCCTGGTCGAGTACGCCAAGACCCGGGCGGCCGAGATCTCCCGGCAGGCCGCGTACGGGCCCGTGCGGGCGGGCACCGGCGAGATCGTGTTCAGGAGCGAGGGCGAGGAGATGAGCGAGGCCGCCGAAGCGGTGGCCGGCTGGTACGCCCAGTGCGCGGGCTACGACTGGGATGATCCGCGCCCCTGCCACTTCAGCCAGCTCGTCTGGAAGGCCAGCAAGGCGATGGGCGCCGCCCGCGTGGCCGGCCAGGGCCAGGCCCACTACGAGACCTACATCGTCTTCGTCTTCGAGCCCCCGGGCAACGTGGACGGCGAGTACGAGGAGAACGTGCCCCCGGCGTGACCAGCCGGCGGTCACCCCGCCAACACACCGCCGGCGCGCCCAGGCAGCGGTACGCACCCCCGCCGACGTGCCATCGGCGCGCTCAGATGGCGGTCGCGCCCCCGTCGATGAACAGCACCTGCCCCGTCATGTACGCCGACGCCGCGCTGGCCAGGAACACGGCCGGCTGCGCCATCTCCTCCGCCGTCCCCCACCGCCGCATCGGCACGCTCGCCACCGTGGCGGAGCTCGACGCCTCGTCCTCCCACAGGTTGCGGTTGAGGTCGGTGGCCGTCCACCCGGGGCACAGGGCGTTGACCCGCACGCCGGAGCCCGCCCACTCCACGGCCAGCGTCTTGGTCAGCGCCACCAGCCCGGCCTTGGCTGCGGCGTAGGGGGCGAGCAGGGGCGCGCCGAGCGCGGCGACGGAGGCCACGTTGATGACCACCCCGTCGCCCCGGCCGAGCAGGTGCGGGGCGGCCGCGTGGCAGACGGCCATGGCGGAGTCGAGGTTGAGCCGCATCAGCTTGTCCCACCCGGACAGCCGCAGGTCCTTGAACTCGACCAGGAAGTTCGACCCGCCCGCGTTGTTGACGACGATGTCGAGGTGGCCGAGCCCGTCGATCGCGGCCGCGACGGCGGAGGCGGCGGCCTCGCGGTCGGTGAGGTCGGCGGGGATGACGACCGCGCGCCGCCCCAGCGCCTCGATCTCCTTGCCCACCTCGGCCAGCGTCCCGGCGGAGCGGGAGACGAGCGCCACGTCGGCCCCCGCCTCGGCGTACGCGAGCGCGATGGCCCGCCCGATCCCCTTCGACGCCCCGGTGATCAGGGCCTGCTTGCCCGCGAGATCGAACGCGCCCACGCCGCCTCCTCCATGGCCGGAAACCGAACAAGATTCTATGGACATCTCCCCAGAAAGCGCCACCGGCGCGGGACCGCGAAGGTCCCGCGCCGGTCGCTCGGAGATCGGGGTCAGCCGAGGCCGCCCAGGAAGGTGTCGAGGAAGTCGGCGACGTCGTCGCCGAGCTTCCCGCCACGCATGCCCAGGTGACCCATGGCCCCTCGCCTGGTGTTGACCTCCATCTCGATCTTCTCGGGCCGGAAGATCTGCTTCTGGCCCTGGCCGCTGCCGCCGCTGTTCGGCAGGTTCGACGGCGGCCTGCCCTGCGGGTACATGCGGCCGTTGCCGTACACGGTGTACGACTGGGTCGGCTGCACGCTGCCGTCGTTGCGGTAGACCTGGCTCGGCCGTGGCTGTGCCGGCTGCCTGGTCGCCTTCGGCGGCGACTGCCGCTGGACGGAGCGGTGGCTCGTGGGCCGCCTGGCGGGCCGCGAGCGCGCGTGCTGGATGCCGCGCGGGAGCTGGCCGGCCCGGTGGTTGCGCCGCTGGGCCGCCTGCGCCATGCGCCGCTTGGCCGCCGCCTCGCGACCCGCCTTCCTGATCTCCCGGCGGGCCCTGGCCGCGGCTCGCCGCTTCGCCGCCGCCTCGCGGGCCCGCTCGGCCTTCTCCCTGGCGCGCCTCCTGGCCTCGGCCAGCCGCTTGCGCTTGGCCTCGGCGGCCTTCCGCCTCTTCTCCGCCTCTCTGGCCCGCTTCTTGGCCTCCTCCCTGAGCTTCCGCTTCATCTCCTCCATCTTCCGCTTCCTGGCAGCCTCCTTGGCCTTCTTGATCGCGAGCTGCCGCAGACGGCGCTGGGCCGCCTTCTTCAGCAGGTAACGAGCACCGACGCGGACGCCGATGCCGACGGCGAACCAGAACAGCTGACCGTCGGGGTCGCTCATGGTGACGGGGCTGTTGTTGGCGTAGGCGTAGGCGTTGAGCTGCTGCGGATCGGTGTCGTCGATGATCGGGTCGACCGACAGGAACCGACCGAACCTCGGGTCGTACTCGCGGGCGCCCAGGTGGACGAGCCCGGTCGAGGCGTCCTTCGTGCCGCCGACGAACCCGCGCTGCCCCGGCCACCACGGCGGTGGCGAGCCCCGGTCCTCGCCGAACGGGGTCTGCCTGCGTACGGCCAGCTCGCCGTTGCCGGCGTTCACCGCGGCCTGCGCGGTGCCCTGGTGGTCGTTGGCCATGAGGTAGACCTGGTTGTCCGGCGTGCGCACCGCGATGGCCTCGCCGCCGATGGTGTAGTAGCGGGTCTGCTCGACGGCGTCCTTGGCGTAGTCGAGACGCAGCTCCATGTCGTCGATGTAGAGCGTGGCGTCGGTGGGCGTCTTGCGGAGCAGGCGGTCGCCGTCCGCGTCGTAGACGAACGACGTGGTCTTGCCGGCCTCGGTCACCGACTCCAGGTTGCCCTCGGCGTCCCACACCAGGCTCTGGTCGGAGTTGCCGACCTTGCGCCTGGTCGTGTTGCCCGCCGCGTCGTACTCGAACAGGTCCTGTCCGACAGCCTGCAGCGCGTGCGGCTGCTTGCCGCCCGGCTCGGGGTAGGTGTAGTCGCGCACCTGCTCGCCCCCGCCGCCGAAGGCGTGCTTGGTCTCCTTGATCCGGTTGCCGGTGACGTCGTAGGCGTAGCTGACCGCGTACGGGGCCACGCCGCCGATCGTGCCGGACTGGGGCGAGCCGCTCGCGCAGTCGTCCGTGGCCGTCCACGCCGAGGTCAACCGGCGCAGATGGTCATAGGTGAAGCACTGCGTGTCCTGGTTCGCCCTGTCATTGATCTTGGTGATGTTGCCGATGGCGTCGTAGGTGTAGTTGACGTCCAGGTCGGTCTTGGTCGTGCCCTCGCGGTCCAGCCGCATGCTGGTCAGCCTGCGGGTGGACTCGTCGTGGGTGTAGGTGAGCCAGGTCTTCCTGCCGTTGTCGCCCAGCTCGTACTGCAGGGTCTCGCCGAGCTTGGAGTAGCGGGTCGCGCTCACGTACGCCGACAGGCCCGTGACCTTGACCGGCTGGCTGAGCGCGTCGTAGCTGTAGACGACCTGCTCCTCCGCCAGCCCGCCACCCGCCGGGAAGCTGACCGACTGCACCTGGCCGTCGAGCGTGTAGCGGGTGTTGAGCTGGTAGGAGCCCGCCAGCTTGCCCTCCCGCTCCGGGACGGTCACGGTCTCGCGCAGCGGGCGGTAGTCGACGTCGATGGCGTTGATCTCCGCCTTGTACGCCTGCCCGTCCACGTACCGGATGCTGGCGTTCAGGTGCCCCTTGGCCAGGGCGTCGTACTTCCACTCGGCCAGCAGCGTGCCGCTCGCCGAACCCTCGCGCATCTCGGTCTTGCGGCCGAGGGCGTCGTAGCCGTACCAGAGCGTCCTGCCGCGCGAGTCGGTCGTGGAGACCAGCTCGTCGGCGTCGTTGTACGTCATCGTCGTGACGCCCTTGTCCGGGTCCTCGGTCTTGATCTCCCGGCCGCGGAAGTCGTAGTGGTGGCGCCAGACGTTGCCCGCCGGGTCGGTCACCGTGGACAGGCGTCCCGCGTGGTCGTAGGTGTACTTGGTGGACTCGTACTCGCCGGTCGGGGTCGCGCCCTTGTACTGGCGCAGCTCGATCAGCCGGTCCTCGGCGTCGCCGATGCGGGTCGTCGCCGTGCCGCCCGGCGGCGGGGTGATGTGGATCCGGTCGCCCTCGTCCTTGGCGGTGACGCGGTACTTCTCCACGCCCTTGGCCTTGAGGAGCTGGGCGTTGACGTCGCCCACGCCGTCGAACAGCGTCACGACCTGGTTCGGCACGTCCGCGTCGGCCACCGCGAGCAGGGTGGTCGTGGGGGCGCCGGTGGCGAAGTAGCCGGTGTTCTGCTTGTAGTCCTCGCCCTGGGAGTTGTAGAAGGTGTCGGTGATCGTGCGGCCGTCGCGCAGCGCCGGGTCCTGCGTCTGGTCGTCGGTGGGCGCGGGTTCCTGGGTCTGGCGCTCGCGCATCAGGCCGTCGTACAGCTCGTGGCTCTCGGTGTAGCCGCCGTCGGCGCGCAGCGTCCTGGTGGTGACGACGCTGGGGCCGTCGGCCCGCATCAGGTAGGAGTACTCGGTGCTGGGCGACTGCCCTGCCGCCTTGCTGCGGTCGGGCTGCCAGACCTTGGTCAGGCGGCCCAGCGCGTCGTGCTCCATGTCGACGCGGCGGTTGTTGGTGTCGACCTCGGCGACGGGCTCGCCCCAGGCCGGCTCGATGAACGTGCGATCGACGTGGCCGAGGTCGTTGGTCTCCTTGATCTCGGTCGCCAGGGCGCCCGTGGCCGGGGTGTAGCTGGTCACGGTCTTGGTGCCGACCGTGTCGGTCTCGCTGGTCTCGCGGCCGTAGACGTCGTAGGTGTGCGTGGTGTCGGTGATCGTCTGGCCGTCGGCGTTGACGGTCTGCTGCACCGAGGTCACGTCACCCTTGCTCGGCGCCTGGCCGAACGCCTTGCCGTCGTACTGGACCTTCTCGTCGGAGATCAGCTCTCCGGCGGCCAGCGTGGAGACGGACGTGGCGCAGGGCGCGGCCACCTTCTGGACGCGGCTGGTGTAGTCGAGCATCCAGCTCGTGTCGTTGCGGGCGTAGGTGTAGCGGGTGCATCGGTCGTCGTCCGTGCTGGCCAGGTCGCCCTTCTCCTCGACCTGGGTGAGCAGGCCCTTGGCGTCGTACGTGCGCGCCTCGCCGGTGCGCCGCCACTTGCCGCCGGGCAGCGCCGTGCGGGTGACCATGGACTCGGCCTCGACCACGTACGCGGCCTTGGTGACGCCGCCCTGCGTGGACTCGGCCGTCTTGACCGACCAGGGCGCCTCGACGGTGGCCTTCAGCAGGGCGCCGCCGTCGCCGTCGTACAGGATCTCCTCGCGCTCGAAGCCCGAGTACTGGTCGAGGTCGTCCAGCTTGACGCCCTCGGAGTCCTCCACCTGCACGCTCCGCTTGGAGCCGTCGGCCTGCTTGTCGCCGTGCATGCCGCGGAAGTAGCGGAACTCCGTCAGCGTGCGCTTGGTGTCCTGCCCGTCACCCTCGCGCACCCGTACCCTGCCGAACCCGCGGAAGTCCGACCACGTGCGGTGCTCGGGCTTGACCAGGATGTTGTCGGCGTAGCGCCAGGCGGCGCCGTCCAGGTACTCGTAGCTGGTGACCACGGCGGGCGCGGCCGCGACGCGGTCCACCTCGACCGTCTGCGCCACCACGTACTTGTGGAACCAGTCGGTGACCTCGGCCTCGTTCGGCGGGGCCCAGCGCTGCGGGAAGCAGAGCCTGGTGTTCTTGTCGGCGGCGGGCAGCGCGCCGGCCTGGCAGTCGGCGGCCTTGTAGTTGACCCGCAGCTCGCCGCCCGTGCCGTTGTCGACGGCCTGGACGCGCCACTTGACCAGCGGGGCGCGGCCTTCGGTGGCGTCCACCCGGTTGGGCAGCTGCACGCCCTTGAACGTGGTCTTCGGCAGCGTGATCGTGCCGCCCACGTGGCCGGTCTGCTGGATCGAGGCCAGCCACAGCGCCGGGCTCAGCCCGTCACCGGTGGCCGGGAACTGGTGGGCCAGCGCCCAGGAGTCGACCGCGTAGTACTGCCCGGCGGCGTTGAGCACCTGGGTGGTGACCTTGGTCAGCCGCTTGCGGCTGAAGAACGTCGGCGCCAGGCGGTCGACGCACTTCACTCCCGCGTCGCAGATCTGGTCGAACGGAACGTCCGGCCAGTGGCTCGCGGTCTCCTTCTTCAGCTCGGCGGGCGCGCAGGTGACGGTGCCGCTGGGCAGGCAGCGCTCGGCCACCTCGAACAGCACCCGGGACGCCGCGGGCTTGGTGAACAGCTCGCTGCTCAGGTAGCCGTAGTCGATGCGGGTGAGGTACGCGTGCCGGTCGTACACCGTGCCCAGCTCGGGCTTGGAGTTGCGGCCGTAGTAGTTCTTCTCCTGGGCGTACCAGTAGGTGGTGGCGTTGCCGTGGGTGTCCACGGCGTAGTCGAGGTTCCACCGGTAGGCCTGCTGGCACCAGGCGTTGGCCGGGGTGCTGCTGTAGCAGGGCTCACCGCTGTTGTTGCCGAACACCGGTACCGTCTGCACCGACTTGGTCTCGGCCTTGCCGCTCACCCAGCCGGGCAGGCGGTTGAGGCCGAAGGTGTACTGGGTGCCGTCGGCGGTGGTCACCCGCCAGTGCTCGCCGTTGTTGTCGCCGTTCGTGGCACCGGTCAGCGCCTCGATCCGGGTGCCGTCGTCGCGCTTGGGCCGCCACTGCTTGGTCGTGGCGTCCTTGATCAGCTCGATCGACGAGCCGCCCAGCGACAGGACGGCGTTGTCCTGGTCCCAGCACAGGTCGCCGGTCTTCTTGCCGTCGATCATGCAGGGCTTGTATCGGCGCTCGATGTAGCCGCCCGGGTTCAGCTCGAAGCCCTCACCGGCCCAGGACGCCTGGTTGTTGGTGGAGGCGGTGCGCCCGTCAACGCTCTGCGAGGAGTAGCCGAGCGACAGTTCGGGCTCCTCGCCGCCCAGCGCGGGCGGGGTGCGCAGCTCGTAGTTCCAGGAGAAGTCGCCGGTCTGGGTGCCGACGCTCCAGTCGGCCGAGGGCGCCAGCGAGGTGGCGGAGTGGTCGCCCGACTGGCCGGAGGGTGCGGCGGCCAGGGCGTACACGGCGCCGGTCTCGACCTCGGCGGTCAGCGTGCCCGCCTTCGGGTCGTTGGCGCTCTTGACCGGCTCCGGCCGCGGGCAGCCCGCCGTGGCGGTGGCCGACTTCAGCGCGCATTCCTGCAGCTTGACCATGCCGAGGCGGGCGCCGTAGTCGCCGCCGTAGGCGTAGCGGAAACCGGAGTAGTCGATCTTCAGCTCGGTCTTCTTCGCGGCCTTGGCGGTGGCGACCGCGACACCCTGGCCCGGCGACACCCGCATCGCCAGGCCGAGACGGTCGGTCTCCAGCAGTTCCACGCTGACCGGGTCGCTGCTGCTCCGGTCGGCGGCCACCTGCACCGGGAACCCGGCCAGGGCCTTGGCCCTGCCGAGCTCCGCCTTCTGCGGCTTGGGCCAGGTGACCGCCGGCGGCGCCTGCCACGCCTGTTTCTGCACGGGGTCGGCCGGCGGCGGCTGCACCGGCACGCTCGTGCCCTTGACCGGGGTCTCCTTCTGCACCGACGGGGCCGAGCGGGACTCGGCCGCCGCGGGCATGGCGTTGACCAGGGGCAGCACGAGGACCATCGAGAGGGCGGCCGCCAGGCGGCGCGGCCACGGGGACTCGGGCCTGGCCACGTCCCGGAAGGTGTTCCAGGACGTGTCGGGCAGGTGGGGTTCGTCGGGTTCGGGTAAACGATTCCAGCGGGATTCGGGCAGGTCGAACTCATCCTGCGGGTCCATGTACCTCTCCCAGAGTGAGGGTGCGGAAAGGGAGACTTACTGGGCTGCTAGCTGGGCGATCTGCTCGGCGCTCAGGACGCCGTCGTAGGTGCGGACGTCGTCCACGGTTCCCGGCCAGTGGCCGGTGAAGACGCCCGCGGCCTTGGTCCGGCCCAGTTGCAGCGGGCCGGTGGCGTTCCAGGTGCTCAGGTGATCGGTGACGGTGGTGGCGGACAGGCGGCCGTTGACGTAGACGCGGAGCTCACCGGCCAGCGCGTCGTACACGCCGGCGATGTGGGTCCACTCCAGCGGGTTGGGGATGGCGTCGGAGCGGGTCCGTACGAGGGCGGCGGTGTCGGTGTCGGCGGCGGCCATGCCGAGCGTCCACCGCCCCTGCTCCTTGTCGAAGCCGAGCTGGAACCCGGCGGCCCGGCCGCCCGGCTGTGCCACGGCTGCCGTGTCGCGGGTGGGCAGGTAGTCGAGCTGGGTCCAGGCGGCGACGGTGAAGCCGGTCCTGGTGTTGACGGCGGGCGCGCTCGTCTGGGCGTGGCCGTTCACGCCGTCGAGCGCGAGGGCCCCGTCCAGCCAGCCCGATGTCCACGAGGCGGCTCCGGACAGCGTCGCGGCGGTCGCCCGGCCCGAGGAGTCGGCCGCCGACGTGCCGGACTCCTCGTCCAGCGTCCAGTGGCCCACCAGCGTGGCAGCGCTGTTGACCAGATCGGCGACCTCGTCGGCGAACATCGCGCGGCCGTAGGCGCGCACCTCGTCGACGTCCCCGGGCCAGTGGTCCGAAGCCGCCCCGCCGACCTTCCCTCGGCCGATCGTCAGGGGGCCCGTGGCGTTCCAGGGGTTGGTGACGGCGGCCGTGCCCTCCAGCCGGCCGTTCACGTACAGGGAGATCTGGCCTGCCGCCGAGTCGTAGACGCCGGCCAGGTGGGTCCATTCGTTCAGCCGCGGGGCCGCGGCCGACAGGGCGCGCACGGCGGGCGCGCCGTCGGTGTCCGAACCGGCCAGGGTCAGCGCCCAGCGGTCGTTGGCCTTGGCGTACTGCAGGGCGAACGCGCCCGTCCTGCCGCCTTCCTGGGTGACGGCGGTGGCGGAGGCGGCGTTGCCGGTCAGGCGGGCCCAGGCGGTGACGGTGAAGTTGCGGCTGGTGTCGATGACGGGGGCCGCGGTCTGCGCGTAGGAGTTGGCCAGCTTGAGCGCGGTGCCGGTCTTGCCCGTGGTCCAGGTGGCCCCGCTGAGCGTGGCCGGGTGCGCTCCCGTGGCGTCGGCGGCCGTGGCGCCCTGGCCGTCGTCCATCGTCCAGTGCCCGCTGGGGCCCCTGCCCGAGTTGACGTTGAAGACGTAGGTGCGGATCGGGCCGAGCTGGCCCGCGCGGTCCTTGCTGCGCACGGCCAGCACGTTCGGGCCGTCGTGGCGCGGGGTCACCGCGATCGTGGCCCTGCCGTCCGCTCCGGGGGCGACCACGGTCGTGGGCGTGGTGTCCAGGCCCCAGACGTAGGCGGCCACGTCGGCGACGCCGTTCGGGCCGAAGGAGAACCTGCCGGGCAGGCCGACCCCGTCGCTCCAGCCGTTCTCGGTGTACTCGGGCGAGGAGACCTCGGGCTCCCTGCCGGGGGCGGTGGCGTCCACGGTGGCCTCGCACCAGGGGCTCCACGCGCTGGTGGCCTTGCCGTCCTCGGCGCGGACGCGCCAGCGGATCAGCGAGCCGTCGGCGTACAGGGTCTGCGGGATCGTGGCGGAGAAGGCGGTGCCGGTGGAGCCGAGCGGGGTGACGTACTCGCCGGTCTTCACGCCGGCGGCGTTGTACCACTCGAAGCGGCCCTTGACCGAGTTGTCGGTGTCCTTGAGCTTGGCCCACAGCTTGGGCGCGGCGGTGGCGATGATCGGGCGGCCGTCACCGGAGACGCAGGGGCCGCCCGGGTCCGACCACACGTCGGCGGCGAGCGGGTCGGCCGGCAGCGAGTTGTACTCGATGACCAGGCTCGGGTTGTTCTTGAACTTCTTCCACGCGTAGACGTCGGTCTCGCTGGTGGCCCGCAGGCCGATGGTGGCCTGCGACCACTTCTTGGCGGCGGCGTCGGCGATCCACGACGTGACGTCGAACTCCACGCCGCCGGGCAGGCAGCTCGCGCCCCAGCCCTTGGCGACGTTCACCGTGGCGAGCAGCCTGGTCCACGACGGCTGGTTGTTCCACGTGGTGCTCTTGGTGACGGCGCCGGTGCCCCACGCCTCCACCTTGCGGGCGCTGCACGAGTACGACCACGTCTCGTACGTGCGCAGCGTCGCCTTGATGATCTGCTTGCCGTGGATGGTCGAGCCCGTGGCCATGTTGAAGAACGAGCGGTTCTTCTGCGACTCGACGTGGCCCACCCGCGCGACGTCGCTGGAGTTGAGGTAGTTGGAGTTGGGCCAGTTGCTCCAGACGGCCGTCCACGAGCCGCGGGCGGCCGAGAAGTACGGGTCCAGGTAGACGGGGAACTTCGTCCTCGCGTCCGACAACATCCGCAGGTCGGGCTTGAGCCGCAGGTTCCTGCCCTTCAGCTCCACGCCCATCGTGGCCTCGCGGGCCTCGGGCGAGCGGCCCTCCCTCAGCGCCTTCGGGCTGGTGATGCCCTGGGAGTCCCACATCTTCGGGGTGGGCGCGATGAAGATCGTGCCCTCGTTCTCGTCGGTGGCCTCCAGGTTGCCCGCCCTGTCGGCCTCCAGCGTCAGGCCGTCGGCCGTGAGCGGGTAGGTCAGCTCGGTCAGCCCCGCGGCGGCGGCCCGCGACTTGACCACCAGCAGGTGCGAGAAGCCGTCCACGTCGGCGGTGACCTGGAGGTCCACGCCCGGCATGACCTCGGCGTAGGTGGCGGTGTCGCCGCTCAGCGTGGGCTTGGGCAGCGCGCCGGTCCAGCCGAGCTCCATCGACTTGGCGCCGCGCGACAGGCGGGCCAGCGGCGCGCTGCCGCCGCCGGAGAAGGCCAGGTCCACCGCGGCGGCGACCGGCTCCACCGCGCCGTCGGGGCGCAGGCGCAGCGTGGTGTCCACGGGCACCCAGCGGCCGTCCTTGCGCACCCGGACGGGCCGGACGTTCAGCTCCATGGTCATCGTGCCGTCGGGCTGGGCGAAGACCGTGCGCGTCTCGCTGCGCAGCGACTCCACCTCGACCGGCTTGCCGGCGGTGCGCGCCGCGGCCACCGCGGCCCGCTCCTGCGCTGGTTGAGCGGCCGCGGGCCGCTCGGGTTCGTCCTGCGCGGCCACCGGTTGGGGGGCCGTCAATGCCGTGATAGATAACGCCGCCGCGACCAGTCCATGCACTACCCGCATACGTGCCTCGCCCATGCCGAGCAGGGATTACGCCCGGGGCAGGAGGCCGCCCGGCGTCTCCACGATCTTCTGTTGACGATCGGATTCTCACTCCGGCCCGTCCACGGGGTCCATAGTTCTGGTCATTCTGCTCAAAGATTTCTTCATGACCGCACTATGGGCGCGAGGTTTTCGTCAGACCTCCGTCGGCAGCGGCCAGGCGGCCGGGTTGACCCGCTTGACGATCTCGTCCAGCACGATCCGCACGTACGGCTCCCCCACCCACAGGTGCTTGGCCCCGCCCACCCCGATCACCTCGGCCTGCGGCACCCTGGCGAACCGGGCGCGCGCCTCCTCCGGCCGCAGGTAGTCGTCGAACTCCGGCACCAGCGCCGTCAGCGGCCGGCCGAACGCCGCCCAGGAGTCGAGGTCGGCGTCGGTGGCCCTGTGCAGCGGCGGCGAGAGCAGGATCGCGCCCTCCACCAGCGGGTCGTGCGCCCACTTCAGCGTCAGCTCGGTGCCGAACGACCAGCCGACCACCCACACGTGGGGCAGGTCGTGGTACTCGGCGTACTCCAGCGCCGCTGCCACGTCGTACCGCTCGCCCTCGCCGCCGTCGAACGCCCCCTGGGAGGTGCCGCGCTCGGAGGAGGTGCCGCGGGTGTTGAAGCGCAGCACGGCCAGGTCGGCCAGCGCGGGCAGCCGGTTGGCGGCCTTCTTGTAGACGTGGCTGTCCATGAACCCGCCGTGGGTGGGCAGCGGGTGCAGGGTCACCAGCGTCGCCACCGGCGGCCGGTCGAGGGGCTGGGCCAGCTCGCCGACCAGGGTCAGGCCGTCGGCCGTGTGCAGCTCGACCGGCTCCCGCCGGGCGGGCAGCACCGTCGCCGCGCGAATCTCCACCGAAAGGTCCCTTCAGTAACGGGTGCGGCCGGGGCCGCGGTCGAGTCTCTTACGCCAGCAGGCCTGGTGCCAGTGGCGGCGCTCCTCGTCGCCGCCCGTCCAGTTGGGCCAGGCCACGAGGTGCGGCTGGCCGCTGCGGATCTCCTGGTCGCAGCCGGGGCACCGGTAGTTCTTGGTCGAGGAGGCGCCGGTGAGCATGCGCACCTTCCACTCCCCGTCGGGCCATTCCTCCACCTTGTCCAGGCCGGTCGGGAAGCCGAAAGGGCGGGAGGACTCCCTCCGGCGGGCACGGCGAGGGCTCATCCGCGGGGGAACCCGCTCGCGGCACCCCTCGTGCCAGGACCGATCACACCCACCCGTTCGAACGCCATGCGTCCAGTTTTCCAGAGGCACTAAGGTGGACGGTCATGCGGCTGGTCATCGCGCGATGCAGCGTGGATTACATCGGACGGCTCACGGCACACCTGCCGATGGCGCCGAGGCTCGTGCTCATCAAGGCGGACGGCAGCGTGAGCATTCACGCCGACGACCGCGCTTTCAAGCCGCTCAACTGGATGAATCCGCCGTGCAAGCTCAAGGAGGACGGCGAGACCTGGACGGTCACCCACGGCAAGACCGGCGAGAAGCTGGTCCTGACCATGGCGGAGATCCTCCACGACTCCAGTCACGAGCTGGGGGTGGACCCCGGGCTGATCAAGGACGGCGTGGAGGCCCACCTGCAGGAGCTGCTCGCCGAGCACATCACGACGCTGGGCGAGGGGTATTCGCTGGTCCGGCGCGAGTACATGACGGCGATCGGGCCCGTGGACATCCTGTGCAGGGACGCCACGGGGGCGACGGTGGCGGTGGAGATCAAGCGGCGCGGCGAGATCGACGGCGTCGAGCAGCTCACGCGCTACCTGGAGCTGCTCAACCGCGATCCGCTGCTCTCTCCCGTACGCGGGGTCTTCGCGGCTCAGGAGATCAAGCCCCAGGCCCGCGTGCTGGCCGCCGACCGCGGCATCGACTGCGTGACGCTCGACTACGACGCCCTGCGCGGCATCGAGCCGGAGAATCCGACCCTCTTCTAGCCGTCTCCCCCGGCAGGGCGGGACGGCCTTTCCCGTGCCGTGACATTCCAATGTTGACAGGTCATATCTGGACGTTTTACCTTCGACCTATCAACATTGGAGGCTCGATGACCCCCACGTACCTCAGCGGCAACCTCGCTCCCGTCCCCGACGAGATCGACGCCCACGACCTGACCGTCGCCGGCGAGCTGCCGGAGGAGCTGACCGGCCGTTACTTCCGCAACGGCCCCAACCCCCGCCCCGGCGAGGACCCCGGCCACTGGTTCGCCGGCCACGGCATGTTGCACGGCGTGCGCCTGCGCGACGGCCGCGCCGAGTGGTACCGGAACCGGTGGGTGCGCACCAAGCAGTTCACCGAGAACGCCCCCTTCGCCGGCGAGACCGGCGTCGACCTGGCGGCCGTCTCCGCCAACACCCACGTCGTCCGGCACTCGGGCCGCATCCTGGCCCTGGTCGAGAACGGCTTCCCGTACGAGGTGACGCCCGAGCTGGACACCGTCGGGCCGGTGGACTTCGGCGGGCGGCTCACCACCGCGATGACCGCCCACCCCAAGCAGGACCCGCTCACCGGCGAGCTGCACTTCTTCGGCTACGGCTTCTTCCCGCCGTATCTCACCTACCACCGGCTGTCGGCGGACGGCGAGCTGGTGGAGAGCAAGGAGATCGAGGTCCCGGGCCCGACGATGATGCACGACTTCGCCGTCACCGAGCACCACCTCGTCTGGCTCGACCTGCCGGTGGTCTTCCGCCTGGAACGCGGCGGCATGCCGTACGCGTGGGAGGACGGCTACGGCGCCAGGGTCGGCGTGACGCCCAGGGCGGGCGGGCCGACGCGGTGGTTCGAGGTGGACCCCTGCTACGTCTTCCACGTCGGGAACGCCTGGGAGGACGCTCACGGGCGCGTCGTCCTCAACGCGGCCCGGTACACCCGCGACCGCTTCACGCCGTTGTGGGACCAGATCGGCGGCGCGGAGGACCCCGCGGCGTCGGCCGCCGCCTCCGGCGCGGCCGTCCTGCACCGGTGGACGCTCGACCCGGTGACGGGCGTGGCCAAGGAGGAGCAGCTGGACGACCGCAACGTGGAGTTCCCCACGTTCAACGAGGACCTGCTCGGGCGGCAGAGCCGCTACCTCTACACGGTCGGCGAGGACAGCCTGGTCAAGTACGACCAGCGCGACGGCGGCTCCCAGGTCAGGAAGACCGGGGGCGACACGGGCGAGGCGGTGTTCGTACCGGCCGAGGGGGCCTCCGGGGAGGACGAGGGGTGGCTGCTGTCCGTGGTCACCGCGGGCGACTCCTCGCAGTTGCTGGTGCTGGACGCCCGCGACCTGTCCGACGTGGCCTCGGTACGGCTGCCGCGCCGCGTGCCCGCCGGCTTCCACGGGTCCTGGCTGGGAGAGGAGTGAGGACGATGCGGATCAGAGCCGCTCGGTGGGAGCAGGAGGCAGAGGCGATCGGCGACGCGCTGGCCAGGGCCTTCCACGACGATCCGGTGATCCGGTGGCTGCTGCCCGACGAGAAGGGCACCGCCGCCATGTTCGTCGCGCTCGCCCGGCACATCCACGCCGTCACCGACGTGGCCGGCGACATCTCCGGCGTGGCGATCTGGGACCCGCCCGGTCACCGGCCCGACGAGGAGGCCGGCGTCCCGGGCCTGGTCGCCGCGATGGGGGACCGGGTCTCGTACGGGATCACGCTCGACGAGACCATGGCCAGGCACCGGCCCCAGCAGCCGCACTGGTACCTGGCCCAGCTCGGCACGGTGCCGGAACTGCAGGGCACGGGCGTGGGCAGCGCCCTCATGCGGGAGGGGCTGGCTCGCTGCGACGCGCCCGTCTATCTGGAGAGCAGCAAGGAGTCGAACGTCCCCTTCTACGAGAAGCACGGCTTCCAGGTCACCGAGCGCTTCACGCTGCCCGACGGCCCGCCGGTATGGGGAATGTGGCGACCTGCCCCCTGATTGTGGTAAGTGACGCCTTACCGGATTATCGTGACGCCATGACGACGCTGACGTTCGACTCACTCAACCCGGCGACCGGCGAGATCGTCGGCAGTCACCCCAAGCAGACCCCCGACGCCGTGCACCAGGCGGTGGGCCGGGCCGAGGAGGCCGCCGCGTGGTGGGCCGCGCTCGGCCCGGCCGAGCGCAGGCGGCGGCTGCTCGACTACAAGGCGGTCCTCGCCCAGCACCTCAGGGAGCTGGCCGCGCTCATCCACCAGGAGACGGGCAAGCCGGTGGGTGACGCCACGCTGGAGCTCGTGCTCACCCTCACGCACCTCGACTGGGCCGCGCGCAACGCCCAGAAGGTGCTCGGCCGCCGCCGGGTGGCCACCGGCATGATCGGCCTCAACCTGGCCGCCACCCTCGAGTACCTCCCGCTCGGCGTCGTCGCCGTCATCGGCCCGTGGAACTATCCGGTCTTCACGCCCATGGGCTCCATCGCGTACGCGCTGGCGGCCGGCAACGCGATCGTGTTCAAGCCCAGCGAGCTGACCCCCGGCGTCGGCGTGCGGCTGGCCGAGCTCTTCGCGGAGTCGGTGCCCGAGCACCCCGTGTTCCAGACCGTGACGGGGCTGGGCGAGACCGGCGCGGCGCTGGCGGCCGACCCCCGGGTGAGGAAGGTCGCCTTCACCGGCTCCACCGCCACGGCCAAGCGGGTCATGGCCGCCTGCGCCGAGAACCTCACGCCGATCGTGGCCGAGTGCGGCGGCAAGGACGCGTTCATCGTGGACGCCGACGCCGACCTCGGGGCGGCCGCCGACGCCTGCCTGTGGGGCGCGATGGCCAACGCCGGTCAGACCTGCGTCGGCGTCGAGCGGGTCTACGTCGTGGACGCCGTCTATGAAAGTTTCATGCGCGAGCTGTCCGAGCGGGTGACGAAGGTGAAGGCCGGCGAGCACTACGGGCCGATCACCATGCCGGGCCAGGTGGAGATCATCAAGCGGCACATCGACGACGCCACGAAAGCGGGCAAGGTGGTCACGGGCGGGCCCGGCTCCGTGCGGGCGCCGTACGTGGATCCGGTGATCGTCGAGGACGTGCCGGAGGATTCGCCCGCCGTCCGCGAGGAGACGTTCGGCCCCACCATCACGGTGCGCCGCACCCGCGACGCGCAGGAGGCGTTGTCGCTGGCCAACGCGTCGGCGTACGGGCTGGGCGGCACGATCTTCAGCCGGAACGCCCGCCGCGCGGCGGAGCTGGCGCGCCTCATGCGCAGCGGGATGACCGCGATCAACTCCGTCATCTCCTTCGCCGGGGTGCCCGCGCTGCCCTTCGGCGGGATCGGCGATTCGGGGTTCGGCAGGATTCACGGAGCCGACGGGCTGCGCGAGTTCTCCCGGCCGAAGGCGATCGCCCGGCAGCGCTTCGCGATGCCCGGGATGAACCTGACATCGTTCAATCGAGGGCCTGCGGAGCTTGAGCGACTGGTCAGACTCGTCACGTTCTTGCACGGCCGACGTAAAAGATAATCTTCTTACCCTTTCCCTTAACGGATCATCCGTCCATAATTGTGTGCTCTGGGGGCCACGATCATGTTGGACGGGTGGAATGTGAACCGGTCTTACCGGGGAATGTCGGCTGAGCAAAGGCTGGCAGACAGACGCGAGCGGCTGATGACGGCCGCGTACACGCTATACGCGAAGCCGGGTTTCACGGCGACGACCATCGAAAGGCTGTGCTCGGAGGCCAGGATCTCCAACCGCGCCTTCTACGAATGTTTCGGCGGGCGCGAGGAGCTCCTGCAGGCGTTACACGAGCGCTGCGTGGAGGAAAGCCTCTCGGTCGTCGCCAAGGCGCTGGAGGAGGCGCCGAACACGCTTGACGGGAGAGTCAGGGCCGGGATTCGCGCCTATATCGAGTTCACCACGGCCGACTGGCGGCGGGCCCGGATCATGCATGTCGAGGTGCGCAGATCGGGAGACGTCCTGACACTCTCCCGTCAGCGCGCGGTGGCCGCGTTCGCGCGGCTGGTCGAGGAGGCGTCCGCCGATTTCCCGCTCGGCACCGGGTTGAATCGGCGCCTGGTGGCACTCGGAGTCATTGGGGCGTTACAAGAGTTGCTCATCGAATGGCTGCTCGCCGAGGACCAGCCGGGCATCGACGAACTCGTCGCGGTGGCCGTCCACATCTTCAATCGCAGCCTCGGCACCGGCTGAGCGCGTTATCCAGCGGTCATTCATCGGGCGTTTAGCGGACTCGGTCAGCCGAAAACTACATTTTGTCTAAGCATGGAAAGAGCGGGCGCCGGCTGATCGTCGCCCGCTCCGATATGTCACCTCAGGCCACCGCGGCCGCCGGAGCCTCCACGTGCAGCACCCGATTCAGCCGGGTCACCGCGAGAATCCGCATGATCCGCGGTGGCACCCCCCGAAGAACGAGTCGGCGCTCGACGCTCAGCGCGCGCCTGTGCGCCCCCACGAGCACGCCGAGGCCGGTGGCGTCGATCATCTCCAGCTTGGAGAGATCCAGGATCAGATCGCCCTCGCCGGAGTCGAGTGCCTTGTGCAGGCGCTCTCGCACTCCGGCCGACGTGCCGGCGTCGAGCCGGGCCCCGATCCGCACCACCTGGGCACCCGGATTGCCCCGGACGCGCATGCCACCTCCTCAGTCACGTACGCACGTACGTAGTACCCCCCTACCCCGTCAGCGGCAATGACACGACCGCCGTGAGCAGGAACTGTCCGTCGGCCGTCGGGTTCGCCGTCATCCTGCCGCCCACGGCGGCCAGCCGCTCGCCCATGCCCGCCAGTCCGCTCCCCAGATCCACCGCCTGGCGGCGGGCCACGCCGTCGTTGCGCACGATGAGCTCCGCCTCCTGCGCGGTGAAGCTGATGGTGATCTCGCAGAACGTCGCCGTGCTGTGCTTGAGCACGTTCGTCACCGCCTCGCGCACGGCGTAGGCGAACACCGGCGCCACACCGGGCGGCAGCTCGCGGTAGGGCAGGCGCACCTCGCAGCGGACCCCCGCCGCTTCGAGCACTCCTTTCACGCTATTCACCTCGGCGGCCAAGTCAAGCTCGCGGTAGCCGCGCACGGCCTGCCGCAGCTCCTTGAGCGCCTTCCTGGTCAGCGTGTTGACCTCGGCCATCTCGCCCCTGGCCGCGTCCCCGTCCACGTCCGACAGGCGTACGGCCAGCTCGGTCTTGACCGCGATGGCCGAGAGCTGGTGCCCCACGAGGTCGTGCAGGTCCCTGGCGAAGCGCAGCCGCTCCTCGGCCAGCGCCAGCTTCGTGTGCGCCTCGCGGCCCTTGTGCGCCTCCTCCGCCAGCATCCAGATCCAGATCCACAGCCGGTTGGACGGCGGCACCACGACGCAGAAGACCCCGTAGATCAGCGCGTTGAAGAACAGCACCTCCTGGAACGTCAGGTCCATCCCACCGGCGAACAGGTTGTCCTGCCAGGTCAGGGTCGACACCCCCACGCAGGTCAGCCACGTGCCCACCGCGACCATCAGCGAGGCACGGCGGGGGATGTGCAGGGTGGCGATGGACAGCCAGGCCACGAGCACGAAACCCCACGCTGTGGGGGCCGCCCCGCCCACGGCGGCGGCGGCCAACGCGAGGACCGCCGCCACCACCACCAGCCTGGTGGGGTAGCGGCGGTCCAGGACCGCGCGGATGATGCGCGGGCACAGAGAGGTGAAACCGATCGCGGCGATCAGCGCGAGCGCGATGCGCCGCCAGTCCAGCTGCCCGTCCTCGATCCTGACGCCGACGCTGATGGCGATGACCACCCACATGGCGGCGATGCCCGATATCAGGACGTGCCAGGTGTAGCGCCGTGCCCGTTCGATCTCATTCATCTACCGGCTACGCAGCACTTCGCCGAACTTCAGCCTGGCCCCCGTCCGCAGCACGGCCCGCTCGTACACCGTGGCGCCGAGCTTCAGCACCACCAGCACGGCCAGCAACATCGCCGCCATCGAGGCCCCCACCTGCCACATCGGCACGTCGGTCGCGGCCATCCGCACCGGCATGACCATGGAGGAGAACGGCGGGACGTACGACAGCACCGTGGCCAGCGTGCTCGTGGGCTCGTTGGTGACGTAGAACGACACGAAGTAGGTGGCCATGATCATCATGGTGAGCGGGGTCAGCACGCTGTTCACCTCCTCCTGGCGGGAGACCAGCGAGGCGAACGCCGCCGACAGCGTGGCGAAGAAGGCGTACCCGAGCACGAACCACAGCAGCACCGCGACCACCAGCCCCACCATGCCCGGCGGGAAGTCGGCGGCCAGGCCGGAGACCGACGAGGCGCCCAGCCCGATCACCAGGATCGTGACCAGGTTGATCAGGCCGAGCACGCCCAGCCCGAGGATCTTGCCGCCGAGCAGCTGCCACGGCCGCACCGAGGCCAGCAGGATCTCCACGATCCGGCTGCCCTTCTCCTCGACCACCCCCATGGCCACCATCACGATCTGCCCCATGAGCAGCATGAACAGCAGCAGCACGAGCACGGTGGCGATGCCCTGGCGCGCGGCCTCGTACCGGGTGTCGGCGCCCACGGACTGCATCTCCAGCGGCGGGATGGCCACGCCGGCGGCGCCCAGCTTGAACTCGCGGTTGACGCTCTGCAGCAGCACCCCGAGCTCGGTCTCGATCTCTCCGTCGGTGAGCACCCTGCTGTTGTCGACCAGCGCCGCGTCCAGGTCACCGTCGAGCACGGCCTGCTTGGCCGCCGCCTCGTCGGCGAACTTGCGCCACTCGAACTCGATGTCGGGAGCGGCGGCGTGCAGCGGGAGCTGCTGGGAGTTGACGAGGCCGATGGTGTAGGTGTCGCCCCCGCCCATGATCCTGGGCAGGAAGGACACCGCCCCCACCAGCAGCGCCGTGACGAGCAGGCCGATCACGAACGCCCTGGTCCTGACCTGCGTGCTGATCTCGCGCCGGGCGACCAGCCACAATCCGTTCACGCCACGGCCTCCTTGAAGATCTCGGTGAGGGACGGCTGCTCGACGCCGAAGTGCTCGACGTGGCCCGCCTTCATGGCGCGGCGCAGGATCTCCTGGTCGTCGCCCTCGTTCGTCAGCAGGATGTGCCTGTCACCCCGCACGGTCACCGTGCCGGGCAGGCCGTCGGCCCAGCCGGGAGCCGGCTCGCGGACGACCACGCGCAGCGTGTCGCTCTCGGCGGCCCGCAGGTCGGCCACCGAGCCGGAGGCCACCATCCGGCCGGCGGAGACGATGCCGACGGAGTCGCACAGCCGCTCGACCAGTTCGAGCTGATGACTGGAGAAGATCACCGGCACGCCGCCCCTGCACCGCTCCTGCAGCACCGTGGCCAGCGCGTCCACCGCAATTGGGTCCAGGCCCGAGAACGGCTCGTCGAGGATCAGCAGCTCGGGGTCGTGCACCAGCGCCACGGCGAGCTGCACGCGCTGCTGGTTGCCCAGCGAGAGCGCCTGCACCATGTCGCCCCTGCGCTCGGTCAGCCCGAGCCGCTGCAGCAGGTCGTCGGTGGCCTGCTTGGCGGCCGGCGCGCTCAGCCCGTGCAGGCGGCCGAAGTACTCGATCTGCTCGGCGACCCGCATCTTCTGGTACAGGCCGCGCTCCTCGGGCATGTACCCGAACCGGTGCCGGTCGTCGTGGCCGAGGGGCCGGCCCTGCCAGCTCACCGAGCCGGAGTCCGCCTGGAGCACGCCCATCACGATGCGCATCGTCGTGGTCTTGCCCGCACCGTTGGCACCGACGAAGCCGAACATCTCGCCCGTCCGCACCGTGAAGCTGATCCCGTCGAGGGCGACCTTGCCGCCGGGGGCGTCGGGGCCGCCCGCGAAACGCTTGCGCAGCTCGCTGATCTCGAGCATCAGGTCATCTCCTTCGTCATGGGTCAATAGTGGCCTTGTCCGGGTTCGCCCAGGTAGTCGTGGAAATCACCGGCCGGATGTGGATCTCGCGGAGGATTCGGATGACATTTGTCACTACGCTGAAACCATGACGCGCGCCGACAAGGACAAGCCTGTCGTTCTCTCACATATCTACACCCGGGGCGGAGACGACGGCACGACAGCGCTGGTCGACATGAGCCGCACCGCGAAGACCGACTCGCGGCTGGCGGCCTACGCCGACGTGGAGGAGGCCAACGCCCATCTGGGCCTGGCGCTGTCGCACGGCACGTTCCCCGACGAGCTGGCCCAGTGCCTGGTACGCATCCAGAACGAACTCTTCGACGTCGGGGCCGATCTGGCCACGCCGGTCGTCCCCGATCCGCAGTTCCCGCCGCTGCGGGTGGAGCAGTCGTACATCGACCGGCTGGAGGAGCAGATCGACCGCTTCAACGCCGATCTCAAGCCGCTACGCAGCTTCATCCTGCCGGGCGGCGACCCTGCCACGGCCGCCCTCCACGTGGCCCGCGTCACGGTACGCCGGGCCGAACGTACGGCCTGGGCCGCCCTGGAGGCCCACGACGACATGAACCCGCTGACGGCCAAATACCTCAACCGGCTGTCGGACCTGCTGTTCGTCGCCTGCCGCGTGGCTCACGCCGGCAACGAGCTCCTCTGGAAGCCCGGCGGCACCCGCTGACCGCGGCGGCCTGGCTACGCGACGTCCAGATAGGCGCTGGGCGGCGCGGACTCCAGCCAGGCCAGGAACCCCGTCATCGCATCAGCGCTCATCGCCAGCGAGATCCCCCGGGTGCTCCCCGTGCAGTCGACCGCGAAGAGCCCACCGTCGATCTCGCGCCGGGCGGATACAACAAGGCCGCGCCTCGCGATTGCGTGACGCGGCCGGAGTCGAACGCCGAGCAGCGGGATCCAGTGGAGCTCCCCGTCGGCGTACCGGGCTACTCCGCTCTGCCACCCGCGGTCCCCTACCCGCAGGCGACAGGGCACACTGCCGCGCGAGCGGGCAAGCGTCACCCCGCGCAGCACGATGAGGGCGGCCAGCAGCACTACGAGAATCACAACCGTCGCTACCATGCCGCCCCCCTGAACGCCGCTTGATATGTATTAAACCTCTTCGCCCGCCGCCCGCAGCCGAGCCCTGGCACGCTTGGCCTCGATTGCCGCGTCGGCGTCCTCCTGGTTGGCCTCGATCGAGGCCTGGGCCCGGTCGAGAGCGTCGCGGGCAGCCGCGACATCGACCTCGGAACCGAGCTCGGCCACCTCGGCGAGCACGGAGACCTCGTCGTCGGCCACGGAGATGAAACCCCCGTGCACCGCCGCCACCAGCTCCGGCTCACCCTCCCGCTTCACGCGCAGCACTCCGCCCTCGACGAGGACACCGAGCACAGGTGCGTGTTGCGGCATAATACCGATCTCGCCGTCCACGGTCTTGGCAATCACCATGTCGGCCTCGCCCGACCAGATCTCACGCTCGGGTGAGACAACCCCTACGCGTAGCTTCGCCACTTGTGTAGGTTCCTTTCCGATCAGGTGGTGGCGCGGCGGTCAACGCCGCACCACCACCGTGGGGCGATTAGCGACGCTTGAGTTCCTCGGCCTTCGCGATGGCCTGGTCGATGCCGCCGACCATGAAGAACGCCTGCTCAGGCAGGTGGTCGTAGTCGCCGGCGCACAGGCCCTTGAAGGAGGCGATGGTCTCGTCGAGCGGCACGGTCTCGCCGGGCTGGCCGGTGAAGGCCTCGGCCGCGTACATCGGGTGCGACAGGAAGCGCTCGATGCGGCGGGCCCGCTGGACGGTGACCTTGTCCTCCTCGGAGAGCTCGTCGATACCGAGGATCGCGATGATGTCCTGGAGCTCACGGTACTTCTGCAGGATCCGCTTGGTCTCCTGGGCCACCCGGTAGTGCTCCTCGCCCACGATCTGCGGGTCGAGGATCCGGGAGGAGGAGTCGAGCGGGTCCACCGCGGGGTAGATGCCCTTCTCCGAGATCGGCCGCGACAGAACGGTCTGCGCGTCGAGGTGCGCGAACGCGTTGTGCGGGGCCGGGTCGGTGATGTCGTCGGCGGGCACGTAGATCGCCTGCATGGAGGTGATCGAGTGACCGCGCGTCGAGGTGATGCGCTCCTGGAGCACACCCATCTCGTCGGCCAGCGTGGGCTGGTAACCCACGGCGGACGGCATACGGCCGAGCAGCGTGGAGACCTCGGAACCGGCCTGCGTGAAGCGGAAGATGTTGTCGATGAACAGCAGCACGTCCTGCTTCTGCACATCGCGGAAGTACTCCGCCATCGTCAGGGCCGACAGGGCCACGCGCAGACGGGTGCCCGGCGGCTCGTCCATCTGGCCGAAGACGAGCGCGGTGTCCTTGAGGACGTCCGCCTCCTCCATCTCCAGCCAGAGGTCGTTGCCCTCACGGGTGCGCTCGCCCACACCGGCGAAGCACGACGTACCACCGAAGTTACGGGCGACGCGGCGGATCATCTCCTGGATGAGAACCGTCTTGCCCACGCCGGCGCCGCCGAACAGGCCGATCTTCCCACCCTGCACGTACGGGGTGAGCAGGTCGATGACCTTGATACCGGTGACGAGCAGCTCGGTACGGGACTCGAGCTGGTCGAAGGCCGGCGACGGACGGTGGATGCCCCACCGCTCCTCGATCTTGAGCGAGGAGGTCGGGACGTCGAGCGTCTCGCCCAGCGCGTTCCACACGTGACCCTTGACGACGTCGCCGACGGGCACCGAGATCGGGGCGCCGGTGTCGGTGACCGCCTGGCCGCGGACCAGGCCGTCGGTGGGCTGCATGGAGATGGCGCGGACGAGGTTGTCACCCAGGTGCTGGGCGACCTCGAGCGTCAGGGTCTTGGTCTCGCCGCCGAGGGTCACCTCGACCTTGAGCGCGTTGTAGATCTCCGGCATCGCCTCGACGGGGAACTCCACGTCGACGACGGCGCCGGTGACACGTGCCACGCGGCCAGTGCCGGCCGCGGGGGCTTCTACAGTTTCAACAGCCTCTGCAGTCATTTCACTCTTTCCCCGCTGCGGCGTCAGCGAGCGCGTTGGCGCCACCGACGATCTCGCTGATTTCCTGGGTGATCTCGGCCTGGCGAGCCTGGTTCATCTGCTGGGTGAGCACCCGCATCAGCTCGTTGGCGTTGTCGGTCGCGGACTTCATCGCGCGCCGCCGGGCGGCCTCCTCGGAGGCGGCCGACTGGAGCAGCGCCGTGAAGATGCGCGACTCCACGTACCGCGGCAGCAGCGACTCCAGCACGTCGCCGGCGGTCGGCTCGAACTCGAAGTACGGCGGGATCACCGTCGTGTCCGTCGCCTCGGTCTCCTCGACCTCCAGCGGCAGGACCCGCTTGACCACGACGTTCTGCGTGAGCATCGAGACGAACTCCGTCGAGACGATGTGGATCTCGTCGATCCCGTTCTCGTCCTTGAAGGAGTCGATCAGCGTGTTCGCGATCTCCTTGGCGTCGGCGTAGGCCGGCTTCCGCGAGAACCCGACCCAGCTGCCGCCCATCTCCCGGTTGCGGAAGGTGTGCCAGGTGACACCCTTACGCCCGGTCACGAACGGCACCACGGTCATCCCGCGGCCCTCCAGCAGCCCGCGCAGGGCCTCGGCCTCGCGCAGCACGTTGGCGTTGAAGCCACCGCAGAACCCGCTGTCGCTGGTGACGACGAGGACGCCCGCCTTGGCGGGGTTCTCCTTCGCCACGGTCAGCGGATGGTCGACGCTGGCAGCGTTGCTGACGACGCCCGTGACGGCGCGAGTGATCTCGCGCTCGTACGGCAGCGCCTCCTGCATCCGCTGCTGCGCCTTCACGATCCGTGAAGAGGCGATGAGCTCCTGGGCGCGCGTGATCTTCGCGGTCGACTTGACCGAGCTGATCCGCCGCCGCAGCAGCCTTAGCTGGGCACCCATGTCCTACTTCTCCGCCGCCGGCCGGACGACCTTCTTGATCTTCTCCTGGCCGACCTCGTCGGCCCCCAGCGGCGCCACCGGCTCGTCCTTGACCAGCAGCTCACCCGAGGAGGTGGTGAAGCCCTTCTTGAACTCCGTGATGGCGTCCTTCAGAGCGGTCACCGTGTCGTCGGTCAGCTCACGGGTCTCGCGGATGGTGTCGAAGATGCCCTTGTGCGACGACTGGATGTAGTCGAGGAACTCGCCCTCGAAGCGGCGCACGTCCTCGATCGGCACCTCGTCCAGCTCGCCCGTCGTGCCCGCCCAGATCGAGGCGACCTCGCGCTCGAGCGAGAACGGGCTGTACTGGGCCTGCTTGAGCAGCTCGACCAGACGCTGACCGCGCTCCAGCTGAGCCTTGGAGGCGGCGTCCAGGTCGGAGGCGAAGGCCGCGAAGGCTTCGAGGTCGCGGTACTGCGACAGCGACAGACGCAGCGTGCCCGCGACCTTCCGCATGGCCTTGGACTGGGCGGAACCACCGACTCGGGACACCGAGACACCGACGTTGATGGCCGGGCGCACGCCGGCGTTGAACAGGTCGGTCTCGAGGAAGACCTGGCCGTCGGTGATGGAGATGACGTTGGTCGGGATGAACGCCGAGACGTCGTTGCCCTTGGTCTCGATGACCGGCAGACCCGTCATCGAGCCACCGCCCATGTCGTCGGAGAGCTTGGCGCAGCGCTCCAGCAGCCGGGAGTGGAGGTAGAAGACGTCACCGGGGAAGGCCTCACGACCCGGCGGGCGGCGCAGCAGCAGCGAGACGGCGCGGTAGGCGTCCGCCTGCTTGGTCAGGTCGTCGAAGACGATCAGGACGTGCTTGCCCTGGTACATCCAGTGCTGACCGATCGCCGAGCCGGCGTAGGGGGCGATGTACTTGAAACCAGCGGCCTCGGAGGCGGGAGCGGCGACGATGGTGGTGTACTCCATCGCGCCGGCCTCCTCCAGGCGAGCGCGCACCTGCGCGACGGTCGAGCCCTTCTGGCCCACCGCGACGTAGACGCAGCGCACCTGCTTGGTGGGGTCACCAGAGGCCCAGTTCTCGCGCTGGTTGAGGATGGTGTCGACGGCGATCGCGGTCTTGCCCGTGCCGCGGTCGCCGATGATGAGCTGGCGCTGGCCGCGGCCGATCGCCGTCATGGCGTCGATCGCCTTGATGCCCGTGGCCAGCGACTCCTTCACGGGCTGGCGCTGGACGACCGTGGGGGCCTGCAGCTCGAGGGCGCGCACGCCCTCGGCCTCGATGGCGCCCTTGCCGTCGAGCGGGTTGCCCAGGGGGTCGACCACGCGGCCGAGGAAGTTGTCGCCGACGGGCACGGACAGGACCTCGCCCGTCCGGCGGACCGTCTGGCCCTCCTCGATGCCGCTGAACTCGCCCAGGATGACGACACCGATCTCGCGGGTGTCGAGGTTCAGTGCCAGGCCGCGCGTACCGTTCTCGAACTCGAGCAGCTCGTTCGCCATCGCCGAGGGAAGGCCGGAGACATGGGCGATGCCGTCGCCGGCGTCGACGACGGTCCCGATCTCCTCGCGCGCGGCGCCTTCCGGTTCGTACGCCTGGACGAAGCGCTCAAGCGCGTCCCGGATCTCGTCCGGCCGGATCGTAAGCTCCGCCATCTCTACTCTGTCTCCCTCTTCGCCTAGCCGGCCAACCGGCGGCGGACTTCTTCGATTCGTCCCACGATTGTGGTGTCGATGATCTCGTCGCCGATGCGGACCGAGAACCCACCGAGCACTCGCTTGTCCACCTCGACGTTCAGGTGCACGTCACGGCCGTACGAGGTGCGCAGCCACGCCTCCAGGCGCTGCTTCTGCGCCTCGGTCAGCTCGACCGCGCTGCGGACCACCGCCACCAGGCGCTGGCGCTGCTGGGCCACGAGCTGACCGACCTCTTCCAGGCCCACTTCCAGGCTACGCCCACGCGGGTGCACCACCAGCTGCGTGATCAGGCGCAGGCTGGACGGGGCGACCTTGCCCTCGAGCAGGTTGCGCAGCAGTTCGCGCTTGCCCTCCTCGGGAGCGGCCGCGTCGGCGAGCGCGCGACGCAGGGCGGGGTTGGCGGCGATGATGCGGCCGAAGCGGAAGAGCTCGTCCTCCACGTCGTCGAGCCTTCTCTGGCTCTCCGCCTCCGCGGCCGCGGCGACGACGCCGAGCCGTTCGAGCACGTCGGCCAGGTCACCGGCGCGCGACCACCTGGCCGAGACCGCCGCCTCGGCGGTGGCCAGGGCCGCGGCGCCGACCTTGCCGTCGAGCAGCGAGCGCATGACGCCCGCCTTCTGCTCGGCCGCCCTGGCCGGGTCGGACAGGGCGCGGCGCAGGCCGTGCTCGCGGTCGAGCAGATCCGCGACCGCGAACAGCTCGTCGGAGAGCGCACCGAGGTCGGCACTACCGGCGACCGCGTTGAAGCGCTCTTCGACTTCGGCCAGCGAGGTCCTGCTCAAACCGCGCATCAGCGCACCGCCTGCGCGTTGGAGCTCTCCAGCTCGTCGAGGAACCTGTCCACGATGCGGCTCTGGCGGGCCTCGTCCTCGAGGGACTCGCCGACGATGCGGCCTGCCAGATCGGTCGACAGGCGACCGATCTCGGTGCGGAGCTGGGCGAAGGCCGCCTGGCGGTCGGCCTCGATCTGCGCGTGCGCGGCCTCGACGAGGCGGCGGGCCTCGGCCTGCGCCTCCTCACGAAGCTCGGCCTTGATCTGCGCGGCCTGCTCGCGAGCCTCCTCGCGCAGCCTGGCCGCGTCGCGACGGGCCTCTTCGAGCTGCTCGGAGTAGCGCTTCTGGAGAGCCTGAGCCTCCGCCTGCGCCTCCTCCGCCCTCTTGATGCCGCCCTCGATCGCGTCGGTCCGCTCGGCCAGCGTCTTCTGAATACGCGGGACCAGCATCCTGCCGACGACGAAGAAGACGACGAGGAAGGCGAAGATACCGACGACGAGCTCGTACGTGTGCGGCAGGAGCGGGTTGAACTCACCCTCCTCCGCCGCGAGGAGCGTAGCTGCCAACGTCATGGGTGCAGCCTTTCGTCAGGGATTCTTCTGGCCTTTAGAGGTTCGCGAAGAGGAACGGCGCGACCAGACCGATCAGGGCGAGGGCCTCGGTGAGGACGAAGCCGAGGAGCATGTTCTGGCGGATCAGGCCGTACGCCTCCGGCTGGCGGGCGATCGCCTGGACGCCCTGACCGAAGATGATGCCGACGCCGATGCCGGGGCCGATGGCGGCGAGACCGTAACCGATGGCGGTGACGTTGCCGGAGACCTCAGCGAGAACGCTCATTACTGTTATTCCTTTACTGGACGGCCGGTGAAGCGGAGTCTCACCGGTCATGGATATTCCGGTATGTGGTTCTCAGTGTTCTGCGTGCAAGGAGCCACCGATGTACATCGATGCCAGCATCGCGAAGAGGAATGCCTGCAGGAACTGGATGAAGATCTCGAACCCGGTGAAGATGATCGTCATGACCACGCCGACGACACCGACGCCGGCGCCCAGCGGGGTGAGCTTCTCGAACAGGAACCAGAAGCCGACCATGCTGAAGAACGCGAGCAGCATGTGCCCGGCGAACATGTTGGCGAAGAGTCGGACCGCGTGCGTGAACGGCGCGATGATCATGTTCGAGAGGAACTCGATCGGCGACAGCAGCAGGTAGATCGGCTTCGGCAGCCCGGGCGGGAACATCATGTTCTTGAAGTAGCCGCCGGCGCCCTGATGCTTGATGCCGAGGTAGATCTTCAGCACGTAGATGGAGATCGCGAGCACCGCCGGGAAGGCGATGTGCGAGGCCACGGGGAACTGGGCGATCGGCACGACGCCCATCAGGTTCCAGACCAGGACCAGGAAGAACAGGGTCAGCAGCAGGCCCATGAACCGGTCGGCGTCCTTGCCCAGAAAGGGCCGGGCGACCTGGTCACGGACGAACATGTAGCCGTATTCGACGACGTTCTGCATGCCTCTGGGCACGAGCTTCGGCTTGGAGAAGGCGGCCCAGGTCAAGCCGATCACGATGATGGCGCTGAGGACCGCCAGCAGGACCGGCTTGGTGAACCATTCGACCCCGGGAATGATCGGAGCCAGGTCGAAGAGCTCGTTCGGTGTCGGCGCGGTGAACTCGCCGTCGCCGTGGGCTGGGGCCGTCAGCGTAATCACGCGGCGTTCCCTTCAACGTCGTAGTGGATCACAAGGGTTTCCTCGGCGAAGTTTTCGCTACGTCGGACTAGCGAGAGAACTTCCGGTAGGCCAGATAGCCGGCAAGCACCAGCCCCAGGACGGTGCCTATGGGGAAGAACGCGGACGTGTCGAGCCAGCGGTCCAGCAACCAGCCGATGCCACCGTAGATGGCCATCCCCGCGAGTAGATAGCTGGGAATTGACCACATGGCATCGGCGAAGTCGCGACCGTCTTCTTCCGGTCGGCGTTCCTGTGCGCTCATCGCGGCCCCGACGATAGCAGGCGAGTAGAGGACTAGTCATATCGGACCCCGTCCGTGAACCAGCCTCATGAGTCGCCCTTACCGGGGACCTTGGCTTCGGGGTCGACGTAAAGCATCTTGGTCTTGATGAAGGCGCGCACCTCGAAGGCCGTCCACACCAGCGTGCAGACCACGACCGACCAGGCGAAAGCCTGGGGGTTCCAGGCGGTCGTGTCGCCGAAGACGCTCAGCACGATCATGATGGCGACGACCTTGACGAGGTAGCTCAGCATCGCGGCGATCGCCATCATCTGCGGTGAGACGCGTGCGGCATAGGACACCGCTACCACGCTGATACTGAAGAAAACCCCGACGAGCAAGGTGCCGATGGCCGCGCCCAGTGCTCCCTTGCCCGCTGCGGTGAGGAATGCCACGACCACGGTGACCACTCCAACCACTGCGGTCGGAATCGCGGCGCTCTTGAGTACGCGCACGTCGTTGGCCTGCATCGGTGCTCCATCAGCGAGTTATCAAGCGAGCGTTTGCTACCTCCAGAACCGGTAAGTCTGGAGTCCCTGCTCGTGAAAGATATCACAAGCTCACGGAAGACCGCTTTTACCTGCCGTTTCTAGTTCGCGATCAAGAACGGCTCGGGAAGACGGGAATGACCGGATTCCCCTCGGCCGTCGCGCGTTCGCGCGAAGGACCGTCGGTCGGCGGCATTGGGGGTCTGACCTGCGTATCCGGCAAAATGGGCGGCATCGGACCCGTGGGCGGGCCGTCGTCGTTGTCGGGCTCCTTGCGCCGCGGCGCCGAGTGCGCGCCGCCCCTGCCGCGCCAGCGCGGGGCCGCCATCAGCACCAGCACGGCCAGCGCCAGCACGATGACGACGGGGAACAGCAGCACCGGCACGCCCTCGCGGGACATCAGGACCACACCGAACGCGAACAGGAACGCCCACGCGTACATGATCAGCACGGAACGCCGCTGCGAGTGGCCGATGTCGAGCAGCCGGTGGTGCAGGTGGCCGCGGTCGGGCGCGAACGGCGAGAGGCCCTGCGAGGTGCGCCGCACCACGGCCGTGATCAGGTCGACGAGCGGCAGGACCAGCACCGCGGCCGGCAGCATCAGCGGGACCAGGACGCCGACCTTGTTCATGTCGTCGATGGCGGCCGGGTCGAGCGGGGTCACCGTCACGATGGAGGAGGCGAGCACCAGGCCGATCAGCATGGCCCCGGTGTCGCCCATGAAGATCTTCGCCGGATGGAAGTTGTGCGGCAGGAACCCCAGGCAGGTGCCGATGAGGACGGCGGCGATGGCGGCCGTCGTGGTGATGTTGCCCGCGCTCATGCTCTGCGCGAGGAAGATGGAATACGCCCAGGTGGCCATGGCCGCGATGCACACGATGCCGGCCGCGAGCCCGTCGAGCCCGTCGACGAAGTTGACCGCGTTGATGGTCACGACCACGACCAGGATGGTGATCACCGTGCTGAGCGTGTAGTCGAGGCTCATCGAGCCGCCCCAGTCCTTGGGCAGCGGGATGTAGAGCAGCCGCAGGTTGAAGTAGACCAGCACGCCCGCCGCCGCGATCTGCCCGCCGAGCTTGATGAAGGCGTCCATGCCCCACCAGTCGTCGAGGAACCCGGTCACCGTGATGAGGCCTCCGGCCAGGATCAGGCCCGTGACCACGTCGGCGTCGTACCCGGCCAGCGCCTCGCCGGTGTGGGTGAGCTGGCTGGCCGTCAGCAGGCCGACGACCAGGCCGCCGTACATCGCCAGGCCGCCCAGCCTGGGCGTCGGCGTGGTGTGCACGTCGCGCTCGCGAACCTCGGGCATGGCGCCGATACGGATGGCGAAGCGGCGCACCAGCGGGACCAGCAGATACGTCACCGCCGCTGAGATGAGCGCCATGAACAGGTATTCGCGCACGAACCTAGTTTCCCGGATGCTCCGGCCAGCTGTGACCGGAAAACGACACAGACCCGCTTAATATTCGCTGAGATATGGCTTGTGGATGGCGAGAAGCGCCGCAACTCTTTCCCTGACCTCCGCTGAGCTGCCCGGATTCCGCACCGCCCGCGTCACGAGCGCGCCGACTTCTTCGACTTCCTGGAGCCCCATCCCCTGAGTGGTCACGCACGGCGTGCCCACGCGGATGCCCGAGGTGATCGCGGGCGGCTCGGGATCGTACGGGATGACGTTGCGGTTCAGCGTGATCCCCGCAGCCGCGCACCTGCGTTCCGCCTCGGCCCCCGACACCCCTGCCCCGCGCAGGTCGATCAGCGCCAGATGCGTGTCCGTGCCGCCCGAGACGGCCCGCATCCCCTCCACCGCCAGCGCCTCCGTCAGCGCCCGCGCGTTCGCGATCACCCGCCTGGCGTAGTCGGCGAACTCCGGGCGCATCGCCTCCGCGAACGCCACCGCCTTGGCCGCCACCACGTGCATCAGCGGCCCGCCCTGCACGAACGGGAACACCGCGCGATCGATCTTGCCTGCCAGCTCCCCCGTGCACAGGATCGCGCCGCCGCGCGGCCCGCGCAGCGCCTTGTGGGTGGTGAACGTCACGACGTCCGCGTACGGCACCGCCGACGGGATCGCGCCGGCCGCCATCAGCCCGATCGGATGCGCCACGTCGGCCAGCAGCCACGCCCCCACCTCGTCCGCGATGCCGCGGAACACCGAGTAGTCGATCAGCCTCGGGTACGCCGTGGCCCCGCACACGATGAGCTTCGGCCGGTGCCGCAGCGCCAGGTCGCGGACCTCGTCGTAGTCGATGAGCTCGGTGTCGCGACGCACCCCGTACGAGACGACGTCGAACCATCTTCCCGAGAAGTTCACCTTCGAGCCGTGGGTGAGGTGGCCGCCGTGCGGCAGCGCCATGGCCAGCATGGTGTCGCCGGGCTGCAGCAGCGCGGCGTACGCGGCCAGGTTCGCCGAGGCGCCGGAGTGGGGCTGGACGTTGGCGTGCTCGGCTCCGAACAGGTCGCGCGCCCGCTCGACCGCCAGCCGCTCCGCCCGGTCCACCACCTCGCAGCCGCCGTAGTAACGCCTGCCCGGGTAGCCCTCGGCGTACTTGTTGGTGAGGGTGGAACCGAGGGCGGCCATGACGGCGGGCGAGGTGAAGTTCTCGCTCGCGATGAGCTGGATCCCGCCGCGCACCCGGTCGAGCTCGTCGATCAGGACCTGCGCGATCTCGGGATCGCGGCTCCGCAGCATCCCGAAATCCGGACCGTAGTAGGGCTCCGTACCCATTTCCCCACTGTACGCCCCAATGTCCGTTTCTCCCATATACCGGTGATTCCCCGAAATTTCATCTCACCAGAAGGGTTGCGGCACGTCCGTCGTCCGTACCCACCGGGGCGTGTCCCCCGCCGCGTCGCTGATCGACGTCAGGATGGAGTGACGGTACAGCGCGAGCCTGCGCCGCCACTCGCGGATGTCCTCCACGTAACGCTCGCCCACCGGGGCGTCCCACGTCTGGGGGCTCCTGGCCAGCGAGTACGCCTTGTCGAGCGTGGTCCTGAGCGTCTCCAGCTGGGGCAGGACCTCCTCCCACGCCTCGACCAGCTTCTGGTAGTCGGGGTTGAACCTCCAGGGGTGCTGCTGGCCGTCGAGGCCGCCCGGGGAGGCGGGCGGGGCCTCGTCGCGGCCCTTGGCCCTGGGGGCCGGTGGGTCGGCGTACATCACGCGCTCCTCTCCGGCCGGCCCGGGTCGATCGCCCCTGGCGGACCGTCCGGCCCGACGTCCTCAGGGGCCCATTCGCCCTTGCCGTACTCGCCTGGGGGGATCTGGACGGAGGGCATGTCCTGGGGCTGGATGTCGCGGTGGTGGTCGATCACCGTTCTGAGCGCGTCCAGGGTGGGCGGGGTCGTGCCGGCGGTGACGACGTCGCTGCCGTCGTCCGCCCACGCGGCGCCGTCCGGCCCTGCCGTCGTGCCGGCCGTCGTGCCGGCCGTCGTGCCGGCCGTCGTGCCGGCCGTCGCGTCGTGGCCGGGCTCCACGTCGTAGGCGATCAATATGTCGTACGCGGGATCCGCGCCGGCGCCTGCCGGTGGCTGCGATGCCGAGCCCGGTCCGTAGCCGGTCTCCGCTGTCCGGCCCGGCGCAGGGTCCTCGGCGCCGGCACGGTGGCCTGTCTCCGGGGCTGTGGCCGGCGTGTCGGCGTTGCCGGTGGGCGTCTCGGCGGGGTTGGTCGGCGGGATGGCCACAGGCTCTCCTGGGCCGCCTGTGCCCTGCTCCGGCTGGTCGCCGGCCGGACGGTCACCCGTCGGCTGATCTCCCGTGGAGCCATCGCCGGTCGGCTGATCTCCCGTGGGGTTGCCGCCCGTCGGCTGATCTCCCGCAGGCCTGTCGCCCGTGGGCTGATCCGGCTTCGTGTCCTGATCCGGCTTCGTGGGCTGATCCGGCTTCGAGTCCTGACCCGTCGGCGGGACATCCGTGTCGCCGCCTGTCCCGTCACCGCGCGGCGGGTTGTCCGTGCCCTTGCCCGAGTCGCAGGCTTCGTCGCCCGGCGTGGTGGCGGCGCCCGACGCCTCCGCGGCCGAGCCGACGTCCGTCACCGTGCCGCCGGCGCCCGCCGAGTCCGCCGGCGGAGGCGTCACGGGCGTGTTTCCGCCCGTACCCGGGCCGCCCGCGTCGATCGAGCCCGCAGGCCCGTCCGGGCGGATGTCGCGCTCGGCCCATTCGCCCCTGCCGTACTCGCCTTCCGGAACCTGCACGCCGGGCATGTCCTGGGGCGCGATCTGCCGGTGGTCCTCGATGACGGTCTTGAGAGCGTCCAGGTCCAGCGGGTTCGCCTCGGCGGAGACCACGTCACTGCCGTCGTCGGCATAGTCGTTGACGTTCGTGGCGTTCGCCGGGTCCGTGCCGTCGGCGGGAAGTTTCGGCATCTCGGCCGGTTGCACCTGGTCCGGGTTCTCGAGCATGTCCTCGATCACCGCCGCCTGAGGCGCGTCGAGCGGCACCTGGAGGACCTTGACGCCATCGACCACCACGACCCTCGGCTTGGTGGCGTCCTGCCCGCCCTGCCCGTCCTGCCCGTCCTGCCCGTCTGCGGCAGGCGTGTCCGTGTCCCGAGCGGGGGTGTCCGTGTCCTTGGCGGGCGGGTCCGTCACACCGCGATCCGCCTCGGCCCCTTGATCGCGCCTGCTGCCCAGGTCGTCGTCCTTGGGCGTCTCCGCAGGCTGGTCCCCGGTCTTCCCCTCGGTGCCGGTCCCGCCGTCCCGCCCCGTTCCCGCGCCCTCTGCGTCGTCGCAGGTCTTCGATTCGGAGCCGGTCTTGCCGTCCGAATCGGTCTTGCCGTCCGAGCCGGTCTTGCCGTCCGAGCCGGTCTTGCCGTCCGAGCCGGTCTTGCCGTCCGAATCGGTCTTGCCGTCCGAGCCGGTCTTGCCCTCCGAGCCGGTCTTCCCCTCGGCGTCCGTCGTCTTGTCGGAGCCGGTCTTCTTGTCCCCGTCGGATTCACCGGCACGCGGATTCTCGTACTGGTCCCGATCCCCCCGCACGTCCTTGGGCTCGTCCGCGGGCCCCGCCCCGTTCCCAGGACGATCCGCCCGCTTCTCCAGCACGGCGAGCCGCCCGTTGACGTCCTTGACCATCTCGCCCACGGCGTCGGCGACCTGGGCGGGCCGGTGGGTGGCCTCGGTGGACACGCCGGCGCGCTGCATGGTGGCCCTGACCCGATCCTCGATCCTGCGCATCTCCGCAGCCGCGTGCTTCACCTCGGCCAGCAGGTCACGGACCAGTTGGGGATCCATGCCGTCGTACTTGCCCATGGGCCGCTCCCGGGACGTATCGCCGCTCCGGGCCTCACCGTAATCATGGCCCGAGCGCGATCGCAGCCGGAATAAGCAGCGGGTATACGTCAGTCGTCGGTGGCGACGTACCCGATGATGCCGCGCAGCTTCTCCACCGGGATGGCCCCGCGCCGCAGCAGCCGGGGGACGGCCGTGGTGAGGTCGAGGATGGTGGAGGGCGTGTTGTCGGTGGTCTTGCCGCCGTCGAGGTAGACCTCGACCGAGTCGCCGAGCTGCTCCTGGGCCTCCTCCGCGGTGGTCGCGGCGGGCGAGCCCGAGCGGTTGGCGCTGGAGACGGCCATCGGCCCGGTCTCCTTGAGCAGGTCGAGCGCCACCGGGTGGAGCGGCATGCGAATGGCCACCGTGCCCTTGGTGTCGCCCAGGTCCCAGGAAAGGGCCCTGTTGGCCTTGCAGACGAGCGTGAGCGGCCCGGGCCAGAAGGCGTCGATCAGGTCCTGCCCGTACGCCCCGAGGTCGTCCACGAGCGCTGTGGCGGCTCTGACGGTGCCCACGAGCACGGGCGGGGGCATGTCACGGCCCCGGCCCTTGGCGTCGAGCAGCGCCTGGACGGCCGCCGGTGTGAAGGCGTCGGCGCCGATGCCGTAGACCGTGTCGGTCGGCAGCACCACCAGGTCGCCGCGGCGCACGGCCGCGGCCGCCTCCATCAGCGCGATGGTCCGCTGGTCGGGATCGGAGCAGTCAAAACGTCGTCCCACGGCGTGCATCCTAGTCCTGGCCCAGCCGGGCCGTGACGAAGCGGTCTCTTCTGGTGAGGTCCTGGCGCAGGCGTACGTCGCGCCAGCCGTTGTCCTCGGGGAACGTCAGGTAGACGGCTCTGCCCTGCTCGTCGGCGTGCTCCACGGCCACCCAGCCGCCGGGACGCAGCAGGCGGCGGGCCGTGCGCTCCACCGCGCGCACCTCGCCGAGCCCGTCGTCGCCCGAGCCGTACAGGGCTCTGGAGGGGTCGTAGTCGCGCACCTCGGGATCGCGCGGGATGGCGCCGGGCGGGATGTACGGCGGGTTGGAGATGACCAGGTCCACCTTGCCGTTGAGCTCGGGCAGCGCCTCGGCGAGGTCCTCGGGGTGCAGGTGGGTGCGGCCCTGGCCGAGCTCGGAGATGTTGCGCTTGGCCCACGTGTACGCCGCCGGGTCGACCTCCACGGCGTGCACCTCGGCCAGCGCCACCTCCTGCGCGATGGACAGCGCGATCGCGCCGGAGCCGGTGCCGAGGTCGACGACGAGGGGGGCGTTGACGTCCATCTCGCGCAGGGTCTCGATGGCCCAGCCGGCCATCACCTCGGTCTCGGGCCGCGGCACGAACACGCCGGGCCCGACGGCCAGCTCCAGGTAGCGGAAGTAGGCGTGACCGGTGATGTGCTGCAGCGGCTCGCGGGCCTCGCGCCGGGCGACGCCCTCCCAGAACAGCGCGTCGAACTCGGAGTCCTTGACCGTGTGGAGCTCGCTCCTGCGCACGCCGTGGACGAACGCCGCGATCTCCTCCGCGTCGGTGCGCGGCGAAGGAACGCCTGCCTCGGCCAGCCGGGCGGTGGCGAGCGCGATCTCGTCCAGCAGAAATGTCATGAGTGTTGTGCGAGCTTCTCCGCCGTCTCGGCGTCGATGAGGGCTTGGGTGACGGCGTTCAGCTCGCCGTCGAGAACCTGGTCGAGGTTATACGCCTTGAAGCCGACGCGGTGGTCGGAGATACGGTTTTCCGGGAAGTTGTAGGTGCGGATCCGCTCGGAGCGGTCGACGGTGCGGACCTGCGACTTGCGCTCCGCCTGGGCCGCGGCGTCGGCCTCCTCCTGCGCGATGACCAGCAGCCGGGCGCGCAGGATGCGCAGGGCCGACTCCTTGTTCTGGAGCTGGCTCTTCTCGTTCTGGCACGAGACGACGACGCCGGTGGGCAGGTGGGTGATGCGGACCGCGGAGTCGGTGGTGTTGACGCTCTGACCGCCGGGCCCGCTGGAGCGGTAGACGTCGATGCGCAGGTCGTTGGGGTCGATCTGGACGTCGACCTCCTCCGCCTCCGGGTAGACGAGCACGCCCGCGGCGCTGGTGTGGATGCGGCCCTGGGACTCGGTGACGGGCACCCGCTGCACGCGGTGCACGCCGCCCTCGTACTTCAGCCGCGACCAGACGCCCTCGTCGCCCTTGGCCCGGATGCCGACCGTGACGTCCTTGTACCCGCCCAGGTCGGAGGGCTGGCTGTCGATGATCTCGGTCTTCCAGCCGAGCCGCTCGGCGTAGCGGAGGTACATCCGCAGCAGGTCGCCCGCGAACAGCGCGGACTCCTCGCCGCCCTCGCCCGCCTTGATCTCCATGATGATGTCCTTGTCATCGTTGGGATCGCGCGGGATGAGCAGGTGCCGGAGCTTCTCCTCGAGCCGGGGGACGCGCTCCTCGAGCTCTGCGGCCTCGGTGGCGAACGCCTCGTCCTCGCCGGCCAGCTCCTTGGCGGCCGACAGGTCGTCACGCGTGGACTCCAGCTCGCGGTAGGTGCCGATGATCGGCGTGAGCTGCGAGTAACGCCGGCCGAGCGTGCGGGCCTTGTTCTGGTCTGCGTGCACGGCGGGGTCGGCGAGCTGCAGCTCCAGCTCGGAATACTCCTTGAGCAACTCGTCGAGGTTCACCGTGGGTCCTTTTTTCGTAAAAGTATGGCCGTTTCACCAACAACGCCGACCCGGCGCACCGGGGTGCGTCCGGGCCGGCGTGGGTGGAGCTACTTGCCCGTGGCCTTCTTGCCGAAGCGCTTCTCGAAGCGAGCCACCCGGCCGCCGGTGTCGAGGATCTTCTGCTTGCCCGTGTAGAACGGGTGGCAGGCCGAGCACACGTCGGCGTGGATGGCGCCGTTCTTGGCGGTGCTACGGGTGGTGAACGTGTTACCGCAGGAGCAGGTCACCTGCGTCACGTGGTATTCAGGGTGGATGTCGCGCTTCATTGCTGTCCTTTCGGGGCGCGGCCGCCGGGTCGCCTTCACGCATGGCGTGAACCGGAGCCGCGAAATGGTCAGCTACCAGTGTGCCAGATCGTGTAACCATCCCAGGCCATCGGTCATTCCCGTCGATCAGCGTCCCAGGTACGTCAGGACGGCCAGCACCCGCCGGTGGTCCTCAGGCGCCGGACCCAGCGCCAGCTTGGCGAAGATTCCGGAGATGTGCTTCTCCACGGCACCCTCCGTGACGACCAGACGGCCGGCGATGGCGGTGTTGGAGCGGCCCTCGGCCATCAGGGCGAGCACCTCGCGCTCGCGGGGCGACAGCGAGTCCAGCGGCGCGCCGCGGCGCTGGCGGCTGAGCAGCTGCACGACCACCTCGGGGTCGATGACCGTGCCACCCGCCGCCACCTGCCGCACCGCGGCGAGGAACTCCGCCACGTCCGCCACCCGCTCCTTCAGCAGGTATCCGACGGCCCTGCCGATGAGGTCTCCGGCGTAGCGCTCCTCGACGTACTGCGACAGCACCAGGATCGGGAAGTCGGGCCGGGCCGCCCGTACCTGCAGGGCCGCCCGCAGCCCCTCGTCGGTGTGGGTGGGCGGCATGCGCACGTCGACGATCGCCAGGTCGGGCTCGTGCTCGGCCACGGCGCCCACCAGCGCGGGGCCGTCGGAGACGGCCGCCACCGTCTCGATGCCCCCGTCGGCCAGCAGCCGCGCCAGCCCCTCACGCAGCAGTACCGAGTCCTCCGCGATGACCACGCGCATGGCCCAGGCTTACAGTCGGCGATGTCCGGCGGTCAACCGCGGGCGGCGCTCCTGCGCGCCTACCACTCGCACGGCAGCTCCGCGCGGACGATCGTGGGGCCGCCCATGGGGCTGTGCACCAGGAGCATGCCGTCGATGGTGGCCGCCCGATCGGCCAGCCCGGCCAGGCCGCCGCCGGGGACGACCGCGGCGCCGCCGATGCCGTTGTCCCACACGTCCACGACCACGCCCCGGCGATCCCTGATGACCGCGACCGAGGCCTCGGTGGCGGCGGAGTGCTTGGCCATGTTGGCCAGCGACTCGGCCACGATGAAGTACGCGATGCTCTCCACCGCGGGCGGCGGCCGCTCGTCCAGCTCGACCGACACGTCCACCCTGATCGGCGCCCGCGCCGCCAGCCCCGACAGGGCCGCGTCCAGCCCGCGGTCGCTCAGGATGGCCGGGTGGATGCCTCTGGCGAGGTTGCGCAGCTCGGCGATGGCCGCCTTGGTGCCGGCGTGGGCCTGCGCGATGAGCTCCCTGACGGTCTCCGGGTCGCTGTCGAACTTCGACTGCGCCCGCCCCAGGTCCACCGCCACCGACAGCAGCCGCTGCTGGGCGCCGTCGTGCAGGTCGCGCTCGATCCTGCGCCGCTCGGCCTCGGCCGCGTCGATGCCGCGAGCCCTGCTGGCCCGCAGCCGCTCCTCCTCGCCGCCGCCGAGCAGCACCGTCGCCAGCGTCCCGTGCAGCCAGGCCATCCCCCTGGCCAGGTACGCGCTCAGCACCAGCAGCAGCACGCCGAACATGCCGGCGACCCAGGCCCCCGCCCAGTCCTCGACGAAGTATCCGCTGCCGTCCGCCCCCTGCTCCAGCGGGTACAGGACGGGGGCCAGCAGCAGCCCGGCCGTCCCCATCCACATCGCGAACGACACCACGGCCTCGACGAACCCCAGCGGCAGCAGCATGAGCAGGTACCCCAGGTCCCGCCAGGTCGCCGGGTCCTTCAGCAGCCACTGCACGTGCGCGCCGAGCCCGCGCTCGGGACGCGGCCGGTACGGGTCGGCGATGCCGATCCCGAACGCCAGCCGCAGCAGCCGCCGCTCCAGCCGGGCCCCGCCGCGCCACAGCAGCACGGTCGCGATCGACAGCGGCACGCCCACCCACACGGCGGAGAGCACGAGCGAGCTCGGGATCGTGAGGGCCAGCACGAGGTACCACAACAGCCCGATCGCCCCGCTGACCAGCAGGTAGGGCGCCGCGCGCCACGTCATCGGATCCACCAGCACGCCGAGCGGGCCCCAGGGGCCCAACGGCACGCGGTCCTTCAACGCCACCGTTCGCATGCTGCAAGCGTGCCCCGGCGGCGGTGGCAGGGGAATACAGCGAGCAACCGTTGCGGGGGTGGGGCTAGCCCCACCCCGTTCCCCCCACCCCGTTCCCCAGGGACGCGAAAGGGGGCGGCAGGCGAACCTGCCACCCCCTCACGCACGCGCGGCCGCTAGTCGCGGTCGTTGCTCACCGTGGTCTTCTGGACCTGCAGGAGGAACTCCGCGTTGGACTTCGTCTCCTTCATCTTCTCCAGGAGCAGCTCCAGCGCCTGCTGCATGTCGAGCGCGTGCAGGACGCGCCGCAGCTTCCAGACGATCTGCAGCTCCTCCTTGGCCATGAGGATCTCTTCCTTACGCGTGCTGGACGCGTCGACGTCCACCGCGGGGAAGATGCGCTTGTCGGCCAGGGACCGGTTGAGCTTGAGCTCCATGTTGCCGGTGCCCTTGAACTCCTCGAAGATGACCTCGTCCATCTTGGACCCGGTCTCGACCAGGGCCGTGGCGAGGATCGTCAGCGAGCCGCCGTTCTCGATGTTGCGGGCGGCGCCGAAGAACCGCTTCGGCGGGTAGAGCGCCGTGGAGTCGACACCACCCGACAGGATGCGCCCGGACGCCGGCGCGGCCAGGTTGTAGGCGCGGCCGAGACGGGTGATCGAGTCGAGCAGGACGACCACGTCGTGACCCAGCTCCACCAGGCGCTTGGCGCGCTCGATGGCGAGCTCGGCGACCGTGGTGTGGTCCTCGGCGGGACGGTCGAAGGTCGAGTGGATGACCTCGCCCTTGACCGACCGCTGCATGTCGGTGACCTCTTCCGGCCGCTCGTCCACGAGCACGACCATGAGGTGGCACTCGGGGTTGTTGCGGGTGAGCGCGTTGGCGATGGACTGCAGCACCATCGTCTTACCGGCCTTGGGCGGGGAGACGATGAGGCCGCGCTGGCCCTTGCCGATCGGCGAGACGAGGTCGATGATCCGCGTGGTGAGGATGTTCGGCTCGGTCTCCAGGCGCAGGCGCTCCTGCGGGTAGAGCGGCGTCAGCTTGTTGAAGTCGGGCCGGTTGCGGGCCTGCTCCGGGTCCATGCCGTTGACGGTGTCGAGGCGGACCAGGGCGTTGAACTTCTCGCGCCGCTCGCCCTCGCGCGGCTGCCTGACGGCGCCGGTGATGACGTCGCCCTTGCGCAGGCCGTTGCGGCGGATCTGGGCCAGCGAGACGTAGACGTCGTTGCTGCCCGGCAGGTAACCGCTGGTCCTGACGAACGCGTAGTTGTCGAGGATGTCGAGGATGCCGGCGATCGGGATGAGCACGTCGTCGTCGCCGATGACGGGCTCGCCCGTCTCGTAACGCTCGCGGCCGCGGCCGCGGTTGCGCTCGCGGAAGCGGCCCCTGCGGCCACGCCCGCCACGATCGTCGTCGTCCCCGCCGCCGCGCTGGTCGCCACGCTGGTCGCCACGGCTGCCGGTGTCGGCGGCGATGCGGTCGCGCTGCTCGCCACGGCCGCCGTCGCGGCCGTCGCGGCCGTCGCGGCCATCGCGGCCATCGCGGCCACCGTCACGGCCGCCGTCGCGGGCCCCATCACGGGCCCCGTCACGGGCGCTGTCGCGGGCCCCGTCACGGGCGCTGTCGCGCGCTCCGTCACGGCTGCTCTCGGCGCGGCCGCCCTCACCGCGGTCGCCGCCGCGGTCGCCGCGGTCGCCGCGCTCGCGGCGCTCGCCACGGCTGCGGCGCTCGCGCCGGCTCTCGCCGCGCTCGGAGCGCGACTCGCCCTGCTGCGTCTCCGCCTGTGCCTGCTGCTCCACGACGGGCTCCGCCTGGGCGGCGGCGACCGGCTCCGGCGCGACGGCCACGGGCTCGGGGGCCTGCGCCGCAGCGGGCTGCGGAGCGGTCTCCTCAGCGGGCTTGTCGGCGGGCTTGGTGCGGGAACGTTCCCTGCGCGTACGGGTGGGCCGCTCGGCCGCGGGCGCCGCCTCCGTCGAGGTCGCCGCGGGCGCCTCGGTCACAGCCGCGGCAGTGGGTGCGCCGTCTCCGGAACCGCCACCCTGCTTCTCCTGGATGGCCGCGATGAGCTGGCTCTTCCGCATGCGCCCGGTCCCGCTGATGCCCAGCTCCGCTGCCATCTTCTGCAGCTCGGGCAGCACCTTGGCGGACAGGCCGGTGCCGGAGCGACGCGCACGCGGCTTGGCCGCGGCGCGGGTGGGGGTGTCGCCGGACGCGGGCTCAGCGCCTGATGCGTCGGAGAGGAGTTCGGTGGTGTCGCTCAACTAAAAGGTCCTTCCCAGGGGTCGGGCGCCGGATTTGTTCTTCCGGGCGTCCCGGAGGTGCTTGCGATCCGGCGGGACAGACCGGGTCGGGGTGCACTTTGCGATCTTCGGCTGTCGATGGAGACGGCCGCCACTCTTGGGGAGGGGTTCTTCCACGCCGCCGATGGCCCTTGGCGCGTGGCTGACACCCCCCAGATTGCTGTCGCCAACCAGATGTCGATGTGATTCGAACGCGCAGATCCCCGTCGTCGCCACCTCACGTCGAGCCAACCGGGTGTGGGCCAACCGGAGGCAACGGATTCCGGGGAGACAGCCGCGCTGCTTCCGCCTCGCGACGTGAAGCATGATGCAGCGATGTGTGGCTGACAAGCACGCACCCACCAAGGGGGCATCTGGTGCGGCTATCAGCCTAACATCACCAGCGCACACGGCTATTCCCTGAAGGTCTAAAGAGGCATCAGCGTGTCTCGGGGAACTGAACGTTCGCACCAACCGGGTCGACGTCCATTTGCTGGATGTGCCAGTCATTACCCACTTCTGGCGCGATCAAATCCTGCGTATCCGATGTCGAAAACGCAAGAACCGTGGGACCCGCTCCCGAAACGACCGCGGGCACGCCCACTGCACGGAGACGTTCTACCAGATCCGCGCTCGCCCTCATCGCAGGCGCGCGGTATTGCTGGTGGAGGCGGTCTTCTGTGGCGGCGAGCAGCAGCTCTCGCTCAGGCATCCGGGTCAGCGCGGCGATCAGCAACGCGGCCCTGCCGGCGTTGAAGGAGGCGTCCTTGTGGGGCACGTCCTTCGGCAGCAGCCCCCGCGCGGCCTCCGTGGACAGCCGCGTCGACGGAACGACGGCGACCGGACGGATGCGCTGGTCGGGAGCCAGTTTCACCATATGCGGCAGCCCGTCGTGGTCGGACCACGAGATGGTCAGCCCGCCGGCCAGGCAGGGGGCGACGTTGTCGGGATGCCCTTCCATCTCGGTGGCCAGCGCGTACACGTCGCCGTCGGAAAGTTCGCTATCAGCCAAAGCGCGCGCGGCGAGGATGCCCGCGCACACGGCCGCCGACGACGATCCCAGCCCCCGTGCGTGCGGGATCCGGTTGCGGCAGTGCAGGTGTATGCCCTCCGGCTGAGGCACGCCCATGCGGTCGAACGCCATCCGCATGGCCTTGACGACCAGGTGCCCCTCGCCGGAATCCACCTCCCCCGCGCCCTCGCCCTCCACGGTGACGTGCACGCCGCGTTCGCCGGTGAGCGTGGCGCGTACGTCGTCGTGGAGGCCCAGCGCGAGCCCGAGCGCGTCGAAACCCGGCCCCAGGTTCGCCGACGTCGCGGGCACGCGAATGTCAACGGTCCTCATTCGTTCACTTTTCCTCGTCACTCCCCGTCAGGCGAGGTTGAGCGCCGCCGCGGCGGCGTGGACGTCGATGGGGATGACCACCGGCGCCGGTGCCCCCGAAATGGCCCAGTCAGGGTCTTTCAGCCCGTTGCCCGTGACCGTGCACACGATGCGCTGCCCCGCCTCAACCATGCCCTGCGCGTGGGCCTGCAGCAACCCCGCGACGCTGGCGGCCGAAGCCAGCTCCACGAACACGCCCTCTTCCTGCGCGAGCAGCTTGTACGCGGCCGCGATCTGCCGGTCGGTCACCGCCTGGATGAGCCCGCCCGAATCGTCGCGGGCCGCGGTGGCCAGCGACCAGGAGGCGGGGTTGCCGATGCGGATCGCGGTGGCGATGGTGTGCGGGTGCGCGACCGGCGCGCCTGCGACGATGGGCGCCGCCCCGCTGGCCTGGAAGCCGAACATGCGCGGCCGCTTCGTCGACACGCCGTCGTCCGCGTACTCCTGGTAACCCATCCAGTACGCCGAGATGTTGCCGGCGTTGCCCACCGGGATGCAGTGGATGTCGGGCGCGTCACCGAGCGTGTCGACGATCTCGAACGCCGCCGTCTTCTGCCCCTGCAGCCTGAACGGGTTGACGGAGTTGACCAGCGCGATCGGGTAGCTGGACGACAGCTTGCGGGTCATCTCCAGACAGTCGTCGAACGACCCCTCCACCTGCAGCAGCGTGGCCCCGTGAACGAGCGCCTGGGCCAGCTTGCCCATGGCGATCTTCCCCCGCGGCACCAGCACGGCGCAGGTCAGCCCCGCACGCACGGCGTAGGCGGCGGCGGAGGCCGAGGTGTTGCCGGTGGAGGCGCAGATGACCGCCTTGGCCCCCTCCTCGACGGCCTTGCTGATGGCCATCGTCATCCCGCGGTCCTTGAAGCTGCCCGTCGGGTTGGCCCCCTCGACCTTCAGGTAGACGTCACACCCCGTGAGGGCCGAGACGCGGTGCGCGGGCACCAGCGGCGTACCGCCTTCGAGCAGCGTGATGACCGGCGTCTTCGCGGTGACCGGAAGACGCTCGCGGTACTCCTCGATGAGGCCACGCCACGACCTGCTCATGATGACTCCCTACCTGCGCTGTTGGGCACCGAGTGTACGGGGTGCGCGCACGTGTCGCGGAGCGGTGTCCACGAGTCGGACTTGATGGTTAGACAGGAGCACTATTCAGGAAATACTCAGCATCTCCCGATAGGGTCTCGGCAGGGGGTCACGACCATGAACGCGCGTCCTGCTCTGAGGCAGAACGACTTTTCACCAGTGGCGGCACCGCAGCTCGGCGCCTGGTCACCCGCCCTTTCCGTGAGCGTGGTGGTACCCGCGCACGGCGGGCAGGACAAGCTCGACCTGACGCTGGCGGCGCTGGCCGCACAGACGTACCCGGCGCACCTCTTGGAGGTCCTGGTCGTCGACGACGGCAGCCGGCCACCGATCCGGCTGCCGGAGATCCGCCCCGTCAACACCCGTCTCGTACGGGTGGAGGACGGCTGGGGCATCTCCAACGCCGTCAACACCGGCGCGAAGGCCGCCGACGGCGAGATCATCCAGCGGCTCGACTCCGACATGGTGGCCTGCCGCGAGCACATCGAGGCGCTGGCCCGATGGCACCACGTGACCGACTACCTGGTCACGATCGGGATGAAGAAGTTCGTCGAGCCGCCGCACGTCACTCCTGACCAGGTCTTCCGGGCGGGACACCTGGGAGAGCTGTTCGACCTGGACACCGCCGTGCCCAGCTCGACCGAGGCGACCATCGCCAAGACCGACGGGCTACGCAAGAGCCGCAACCCGTACCACGTGTGCACGGGCCCGACCTTCGCCCTTCCCAGGGAGGTCTTCCACGCCGTGGGCGGTCTCGACCCGACCGTGATCCGCGGCGAGGACACCGAGTTCTCCTACCGGCTGGCCATGCACGGGGTCGTCTTCGTGCCCGACCTGGACGCCCAGGCCGTGCACCTGGGGCTGCCCTCGCAGCACCGCGACCGGGAGCGGGCCGTGCGGGCCGTGGAGCCGTACCTGGCGCACCGGATCCCGCTGCGCAGGGACCTGCGCAAGGACCGGGGGCGGCGGTGGCTGGTGCCGTACGTGGAGGTCGTGCTCGACGTCACCGACACCAGCGAGTCGGTGGTGCGGCAGGCGGTGGCGGCGGCCCTCGACGGCAAGCTGCAGGACATCGTGGTGACGCTGGTGGGGCCGTGGTCGCGGCTCTCGTCCGGGCAGCGCTTCGGCCTGTCGGACCCGTGCTTCGAGCTGCGGCTCATGCGTGATCTGTTCGCCAACGACGAACGCATCCGCCTCATCGACGAGGCCGCCCCGACCCCGGCGCCGACCCCGTTCCGCTACCGGGGGCCGGTGGACGTGCCGCTGCACCGGGCGACGCTGGAGCGCATGATCGAGTCGGTCCAGAAGGATCTCGCCGGGGTGCTGATCGTGGACCTGCCGGACGGGCGTACGGCCCGCCTCGAACGCACCTCGGCTCTGGGGCGCGCGTGCCTGCTCACCTCGCCCGGGGACGACCTGGACGAGGTCATCTCCGCCACGCACGGTGTCCGTCACGAACCTCCCGACCGCTTCTGGCCCGCTCCCGCCCAGCCCGAACCGGTCACCATCCCCGCCCCGCCGTCTGCGCCTGCCGCTGCGTCCGGGCCTGTTGCGGTGTCTGTGGAGAGTGCGGAGAGTGCGGAGAACTCGCTGTTCCGCCGCCTGAAGTCCGCTCTGCGTCCCAACTGACGGTTTCCCTCGGCGCGCTTTTGCGTTGGAGGGGCTTGTGGCGTGGGGAGCCTTTGTGCGCGGGGGTGATGGTGCGCAGGCGGCTCGCGCGCACGCCAAGCCTCACGCGTCGGTGCGCTCGGTGGGCGGTGGGCGGTGGGCGGGTCAGCCGCGCAGGCGTTTGCGGAGGGCGCGTTTCATGGTGGTGGAGACCAGTGTGCGCAGACCCTGCTGGGCTCGGTTGACGGCGGCGAGCTGGCGGCGCAGGGCGCCCACCTCGCGGCGCAGCTCCACGGTGGACTTGCGCCACCGTCCGGCCTCCTCGCGCCACTTGGCCACCTGCGCGCGCAGCCGTTCGGCCTCCTTGGCGAGCCTGGCGGCCTCCGCCTCGGCCTCCGCCCGGGCCCGGTACGCCCCGCGCCGCCCCTGCGCAACCCCAGGTGAGGTGGTGAAGCCGTACGTCTCGCCCTCGACCCACGAGACGCCGGACACCTCGTCCACCACGTCGTCCAGGTCCTCGCCGTCCGCCGCGACGAGGCGGGCCCTGGCGAAGGCGGAGGTGCGTTCCAGGCGGGCCGCCACGACGCCGTCGGAGGAGGTTTCGTGGAGGAGCACGTTGACCAGGCCCAAGGCGTCGTCGCGGGCCAGGTCGAGCAGGCGGGCGAGGGTGTCCTCGCCGGGCGCCCAGCCGGTGGGCAGGTGGAGGACGAAGGGCACGGCCGGGTCCACGTCCGCCGTCTCGGCCAGGCGTACGCGGCCCTCGTGCAGGTAGTGCCCGTGGACCAGCACCAGCTCCAGGTTCGGGTCCAGGAGGGGGGCGCGGCGGTCGCGGTCGAGCGTGGACCAGGGGCCGACGAGCAGTACCGACACGTCGGGGACCGTGCCGGCGAGCACGGCGTCGACCGTCGTGCGGACGGCGTCGTAGCCGCGGGTCCCGTCCACGACGACCGTGACGTACGGGACCTTCCACTGCCGCCCGGGATGCCCTCTGAGCCAGCGGTAGGCAGGGATGCGGTCGGCGACGAACGCGTGGCTGACCCGGTCGATGGGCTGCTTGTCGCGCATGCGCATGGTCGGGCCGAGGTGGTAGGCACGGGCTGCGGGCTCGGGGACGAAGACGGCGCCCGCCTGTCCCAGCCGGTAGCCCATCTCGGTGTCCTGGCCGAGTATCAGCTCCTCGTCCATGGGCCCGGCGGCCTCGATGAGCCGGGCGTTGACGGAGGTGGCGCCTCCGACGTGCAGGCTGAAGGGGCGCTGCGGGTTGTCGGTGAGGCCGTCGGTGCGCTCGACGAGGTCCACGATCCAGGCGTGCGGCTCGGCGGGCTCGAAGTGTCCGGCGAGGTCGCCGGGGAGCTCGGCGGGGAGGTCGGCGCCGGTGAAGCGGATGTAGCCGGTGACGACGAGGTACGGCGCCGCGTGGTGCCAGCGCATGTGGGCCTCGATGGCGCCGGGCGTGAGCACCACGTCGGAGTCGAGCCAGTGGATGACGTCGCCCGTGGCCTGCGCCAGGCCGGCGTTGCGGGCGCTGGCCCGGCCCGGCCGGTCGCAGCCGATCAGCCGGGCGGCGGTGCCCGCGGGCAGGCGCAGGGGCGGTGAGCTGCCGTTGTCGACGACGAGGATCTCGGTGAGCTCGGCCGGGTACGTCTGCCTGGCCAGCGCCGCGAGCACCAGGTCGAGCTTGTCCTGCCCGCCGTAGGCCGGGATGACGACGCTGACCGTCAGCCGGGGTGTGAAGTGCTCGTCGGGGACGAGCACCCGGTAGTCGTTCCCGCGCACCCTGACACGTGAGGTCATGCGGCTTCCATCGGCACGCTCAAGGCCGGCGCCGGAAGGCTGGGAGCCGCCGCCGTCGGCATGCCGTCGGTTTCCATCAGCAGGCTGGGGCGGAAACCGCGCCACTGGTTCGCGGCCACCTTGAGGAAGTGGGCCAGCGGGAGCTGCCAGGTGTGGTCGGCGCTGAGGCCGCGGCGCAGGACGTAACCGAGCCCGTGAGTCCGGTAGATGCGCGCTTCTGCCTTTTGCGCCGCCTTCAGAAATTCAAGATCCACCGCTCGCGGCAATCCAGGAAATCCGCCTATTTCACGGAATTTCGCCCGGGGCACCAGGATCGTGCCACCGGCCACATGATCGGCCCAGACCTCGCTCGGATAACTCGCCCCGCTCGCGAACGTCGTCCGCCTGACCGTCGCCTTGAGCGGCTCCAGGTAGAAGAACTCGGCCGTGGTGCCCACCACGTCGGCCCCGGCGTAGGACATCGCCATCAACAGGTCGGCCAGGTGCCGCGGGCCGTACCAGTCGTCGTCGTCCCACTTCGCGAGGTAGTCGCCGCTCGCGAGCGCCGCGGCCCGGTTGAGCACCTCGCCGAACGGCACGGACGCGTCCGCCTCGATCCACCGCACGGGCAGCGAGCAGGCCGAGACCGCCTCGCGTACCTGCTCGTGGCGCACCCCGTGCAATCCCAGCAGCACCTCCGCGCGCACGTCCCGCTGGCGCTCCATCTGGGCCAGCGCCTGGCCGGCCAGGGCGGGCCGCTTGGTCGCCATGACGATGCTGACCTGCGGGGCGGCGACGGGGTGGGCGAGGCGGCGCAGGCGTACGCTGTGCTCCTCGCGCCGCAGGTCGGCCGGCGAGCGCACGGTGCCGTCGGCGGCGTGACCGAGCCAGTCGCGGTCGGTGAGCAGCGCCGCGAGGTCCTCCGGCACCCACGGCGGCGCGTGACCCGCCGTCAGCGGCACCCCGGCGGCGGCCAGATCGAGCAGGCCGTCGAGCGGGACCCGCCCGTCGGGCCACTCGATCTCCAGGCCGCGCAGCGGGCGCAGCGCGGGCACGTCGAGCGGCTGGCCCTCCACGGCCCAGCCGTTGTCGCCCCAGTGCAGGCGGGCCAGCCCCTTCTCCGGCGTACGCGTGAAGCCGCAAGGGGTGACGGACATGGGTGGTGCGCTCCTTGACCGTTCGAGAGGTGATCGGCGCCTACCTTACGCCCGTTTTACTGACTAGTAGACGCGCATGCCAGATTCGGCAGGACACCCGCTCCGCGCGGCCCTGCGCAGGTTCTGAGCCTGATGATTCGCTGGGAACCTTGGCGAACTTATGGCGCGCTGGTTGCCAATGTTGAATAAGGTGTCAATACTCCCCTGATGTCCGTGAAGCCTCCGATGTCCTGCAAGCCGTGAACGACGAAAGGTATGCGCGGATGCTCTCGCCCCGCCGCCTGGCAGCGACCGCCGCACCCCTCGCAGCACTGGCCCTCGGCGTGCTCGCGCTCCTCGTACTCGCCGACCTGATCACGCTCGGCGCCGCGGCGGCCGCCGTGGCGTTCATGATCTCGCTGGCCGCACTCGCCCTGCTCGTCCTCACCGTGCGCCGCCTGGACGGCAAGGCGCACCGCATCGACCTGCGGATCAAGAAGCACGAGGCCGAGCTGGCCAGGACCACCGCCGCGCTGAAGAACATCGAGACCAGGCTGGACGTGCTGGTGCAGGCCGTCGAGGACTCCGCCGCGCGGCGGGCCGACGACCTCGGCGCGATCCTGGCCTCGCTCGGCGAGGACCGGGTCAACGCCATGGCGCGGGCGCACGAGGTGGCGGAGCTGCGCGAACAAGTCAGAGGTCTGGCCAAGGACCCCGTATGACCCGGATCAGGCACAACGACTACGGCGTGCTGCGTCCGCCGGAGCCCGGCACGTGGCGGCCCACGCTGAAGGTGTCGGTGGTCATCCCGGCCTACGACTGCCAGGAGGCGCTCGATCGCACGGTGCCCGCGCTGGCGCGGCAGACGTACCCGGCCGAGCTCGTCGAGGTGATCGTCGCCGACGACGGCAGCGAGCCGCCGCTGCGGGTGCCGGGTGCGCGGGTCGTACGGGTGGCCGACGGGTGGGGACGCGGCGCGGCCAGGCAGGCCGGGCAGCTCGCGGCCACCGGCGACGTGATCCACTGGCTGGACTCCGACATGATCCTCGCCGACGACCACCTCGAGGCGCACATGCGCTGGCACCACCTGATCGACTACGCCGTGGTGATCGGTGACACGCGGTTCGTGGACGCGCCCGGCGAGGAGGGCGTCCAGACGGAGTACACGAGGAAGATCCTGGAGTCCACCAGGAGGCTCAAGGACGCCGGGACGAACCCGTACCTGCTGCACACCGGCGCCTCCTCCTCCGTGCGTGCGGAGCTGCTGCGCGCCGCCGGCGGCGTGGACGCCTCCCTGAACATGGCCGAGGACACCGAGCTCGGCTACCGGCTGGCCCAGGCGGGCGCGGTGTTCATCCCCGACGCCGAGGCCAGGGCGTGGCACGTCGGGCCCTCCACCGTGATGCTGCGGGAGCGGGAGGTGCACCGGCACAACTGGTCCTATCTGGGCGACCTGATCCCCGACCTGCGCTGGTTGCGCGCGCATCCGCGCCGGCAGTGGCTGGTGCCGTACGTGCGGGTGGCGGTGGCCGCCACGACGTACGAGGAGACGCGCGCCACCGTGGACTCGGCCCTCGCGGGCACGCTCACCGACGCGGCGGTCACCCTCGTCGGCCCCTGGAGCAAGCTGACCGGCGAGCGGCGCTCGAACCTCGACGACCCCCTGCTGGAGCTGCGCCTCCTGCACAACCTGTACGCGCACGAGCCGCGGGTCGAGTTCGCGGAGGGCATGCCTGCCTCGGCGGCGCCCGCCCCCTTCCTGGTCACGCTGCCCGCCGGATGGGTGCTGGGGGCCGACTCGCTCGCCAGGCTCGTCAAGCACGCCGACCGTGACCTGCTGGGCCTGGTCTGCGTGGCGCTCGCGGAGAGCCCTGGCGGGGTCGTGGCCGCCCGGCTGGAGCGCACGGCCGCCTTCGCCCGCGCCGCGCTGTTCCCCGGCGGGGCCGACGACCTGGTGGACGAGATGTTCGGGTCGGAGTGGGTCAGCGGCGACGAGTACGGCGTCGTCCCCGCGGACGAGGCCGAGCCCCTGTCCGGGGAGCCCGCCAAGTGGCGGGCGCTGGCCGGGCAGCGGCTGGCCGAGATCAAGGAGCTGAAGGCCCGGGTGGAACGGCTGTCCGCCGAGGTCGAGCGGCTCGCCGAGCCGCCTGACGAGCAGGAGCCGCGCGGTCCGCTGAACACGATCATGCGCCATCTGCGGAGCGCCGGATGATCGAGCGGTTGCTGGCGGACCTGCGCGAGGCACGGGTGTTCTTCGCCGGGATCGACGACGTCGAGCACCTGCACGGCCGGGACGGCGCGGTGGACCTGGACCGGGACCTGCTGGAGCCGCACGCGGAGCCGGAGCGCTCCCGGGAGGTGCTCGTGCTCGCCAGGACCCCCTCCGACCTGCGCAGGGTCGCCACCCTGCACAAGCTGCTGCCGCAGGCCGAGCGGGTGGTCGTCGCCGTGCTCGACACGCCGCCCGCGCACCCCGCCCCCGTGCCCACGCCCACCCCGGCGCACCGGTGGCGGGCGCTGACGGACCTGCGGGTGTACCAGCCGAAGAACCGGGTCTGGGTGGTGGACGCGCGCTTCTCCGCCGCCACGCCCGCCGGCCGTACGGTGACGGCCACGGCCCGGGCGTTCGCCGGGCACCGCCTCGACGTGATCGCGGCGCCGGCGGCGGCCATCGCGGGCGTCGGCGCGGCCGACTGGCGGCCGGGTGACCCGAACGCGACACCCGCCGAGGTGAGCGGCCCCGTCCCCGAGCGCGTGGGCGCTCCCGGCTCCGACGTGGTCCTGCGCACGCTGACGGCGGACGCCCTGGGGCCTGAACCCGGCCCGCGTCACGGCGGCGAGCCCGCCACGGCCACGCAGACCGGATGGGCCGGAGCCGAGACGCCCATCGAACGGCCCGCGCTGGAGTCCCTGAGCTGGGAGCGGCTGGGCCGCCCCGGCATGACGGACTCGCCGCTGGCCGACCCCGACGTGCTCGCCGAGCCGTCGATGATCCCGCCGGTGGACGAGCGGCTGGTGAACCCGCAGGGCTTCGTCACCACCCCGTCGCGCGGCATGGCGTCGCTGGCCGAGCGCGACGGGCGCTGGTCGGTGGTGCTGGACGGGAAGGTCGTGACGTCGTTCGCCGAGTCGGGCGGCGTGACCGACGCCGATGTGGCCAGGCTGCGCCAGATCAGGGGCGTCGAGGTGGACTGGCGGCACGCGCACAGCGGCCCGCTGACGGCCGTACGGGTGCTGGCCGGGCTGAGCGCCGCCGGGGTGCCCCTGGTGGCCGGCACGGTGCCGCGCTGGGCCGGCGCGCTCGGCGGCGAGCTCGTCGAGCTGCTCACCGGCGAGCCGGACCTCTCGGACGACCTGCGGCGGGAGGAGCACAGCATCCGGCTGCGCCGCGCCGCGCTGCGCACCCACGGGGTGGCCGCCCGGTGGGAGCAGCTCGGCGCGCCCGCGCCCGCTCCCCCGCTCACGTCGGTCCTGCTGGCCACCCGCCGCACCGACATGGTGTCCTTCGCGCTCGACCAGATCGCCCGCCAGCGCGGCGCCGGGCTGGAGGTGGTCCTCGCGCTGCACGGCGTGCCGAAGGGGCATCCGGACGTGGCGGCGGCGATCGCCGCTTTCGAGGGGCCGCTGACCGTGTTCGAGGCCGACCGGCGGGCCGTCTTCGGCGAGGTGCTGAACGACGCCGCCTCCAGGGCCTCCGGGTCGTTCCTGCTGAAGATGGACGACGACGACTGGTACGGGCCCGACTTCCTGGCCGATCTGCTGCTGGCGCACGCGTACTCGGGGGCGCAGGTGGTCGGCACGGTGCCGGAGTTCGTCTACCTGTCCTCCATCGACGTCACCGTGCACCGCCATCAGATCACCGAGCAGATCACCAGCTTCGTGGCGGGCGGGACGATCCTCGTCGAGCGGTCGGCGTTCCAGGCCGTGGGCGGGTTCCGGCCGCTGCCGCGCTCGGTGGACACGCAGTTCCAGGAGGCGCTGCAGGCGGCGGGCGGGCAGATCTACCGTACGCACGGGCTCGGGTACATCCTGCGCAGGGGCCCCGCGGCCAACCACACCTGGCAGGAGCCGCTCGGGACGTTCCTGCAGCGCAACAGGCGGCAGTGGCGCGGCTTCCGGCCGAACGCGCTGATGGCGCTCGACGGGAGCCCCCTTTCGTGATCCCGCGCATCCCGCACAACGACTTCGGCGTGCTGAGCCCGCCCGCGCTGGGCGAGTGGGAGCCCACGCTCACGGTCACCGTCGTGATCCCGGCCCACGACCGCCAGGAGACGCTGAACCTCACGCTCGCGGCCCTGTCGGCGCAGAGCTACCCCGAGCACCTGCTCGACGTCATCGTCGTGGACGACGGCAGCGCCACGCCGCTGTACCTGCCGGACCTGGCCCCCGCCAGGACCAAGCTGATCTCCAGCCCGCCGGGCGGCTGGGGGCGCGCGTGGGCGGTGCAGGCGGGGCTCGACGCGGCGACGGGCGAGGTCGTGTTCGTGCTGGACGCCGACATGGTGCCGCACCGCCGGCACGTGGAGGCCCAGCTCCGCTGGCACCACCTGGCCCCGTACGTGGTGGCGCTGGGCTGGATCGACTTCACCGGCCCCGGCCCGCTGCCCGCGCCCGAGCAGGTCGTGGCCGCGCTGGCGGAAGGCGCCGAGGAGCGGCTCTTCCCCCTGTCGCCGCACCGCCACGACTGGGCCGAGCAGATCATCCACGACCACGACGGCCTGCGTACCGCGCCCAGCTCCCTGGCCACCAGGATCCACGTGGGGGCCACGGTGTCGTACCCGGCGGCGTTGCTGCGCTCGGCCGGCGGCATGGACACGTCCCTGGTGCTGGCCGAGGACACGGAGCTGGGCTACCGGCTCACGCAGGCGGGCGCCGTGTACGTGCCCGACCCCGAGTCCAGGGCGTGGCACCTCGGGCTGCCCACGGCGATGCGCGACCACGGGGCGCTGAAGCGGTACAACGATCCGTACGTCGCCGACCGGGTGCCGTACCGGCGTTACCTGCGGACGGACGCGGGGCGGCAGTGGCTGGTGCCGTACGTGGACGTGACGGTGTCCGAGGGCGCCTACGAGGACGTGCGGGCCACGGTGGACTCCCTTCTGGCCGGCTCGCTGCCCGACGTCAGGGTCACCGTCACCGGCCCCTGGGAACTGCTCACCCCCGAGCGGCGCTCCCCCCTGGCCGACCCCCACCTCGACCTCCGGCTCGTCCACGCCGCCTTCGAGCACGACCCCCGGGTGCACTTCAGCCCGCCCCCCACGGGCACGGCGCCGTTCCGGCTGTCGGTCCCGCCGGGCTGGGTCGTGTCGAAGGACACCGTGGAACGCCTGGTGGCGTACCTGGAGGAGCACGACTCGGGCACGCTGTGCGTCGTCCTTGAGGAGACCGCGGACGGCGTCACGACCGCCCGCCTGGACCGCACGGCGGCCCTGTCCCGCGCCGCCCTGGTGGCCGGGCCGGGCGAGCACCTGGACGACCTCGTCGACGCCCTGTTCGGGCTGGAGTGGGTGGACGGGGAGACGTGGGGCTTCAGGCGCCGTCCCGCCGTCTACCCGCCGCGCAGGCGCCCGCCGTCGGAGGTGGCGGTCCTCACGGCCAGGCACGAGCAGGAGCTCGCCCGCTACCGCAAGCGCGTGGCCGCGCTGCGCGCCGAGCTCGCGCAGGCGCGCAGGGCGGCGGGCAAGAACGGCCGGGACGCGGCGCGGTGGCGTGAGAAGGCCGAGGCCTGGCGCCAGGAGGCGGTGCGGCTGGCCAGGGAGCGGAACCGGACGGTGCTGAAGCGCGCCGTGCGCCGCGTCCGCAACCTGGCCTTCCCCGGCGACTAGCCCTACGCGTCCGTGTCCTTCGGGTGCCGGTCGGCCGCGTACACGAAGTGCACGGTGCGCCGGTCCGTGTCGACTAGGTATCTCACACGTCCGCCAGAGGTGACCTCGAACTCCCAATGCGGCAGGTCACGCCCGCCAAGACTGGCGGTGGCCAGTCGGCCTCGCAACCGATGCCGCCGATCGGGGTTGTCCATGGAAATCGGGTCGTTCCGCAGCGCCTCGTAACACCGGCGGGCATTTCCCGGGGCCTCCGTGCACAATGCCGCCCGTCCCTTGGCTGCTTCGTTCGTGGCGAACCGCAGGCGCCATTCGTCGCCGATCGGGGGAGGCGCCACATCGTCCCCGCGCTTCGGGCTCACGGCGCGAGCACCTCACCATGGTCCTCGTCCGGTAGGGGGCGGGTGAGGTGGGCAGTCAGGGTCGGATCGGCCAGGATGCGGGCGGTCGCCCGCCACTCGGCGATCACCCTGTGCAGGGTGGCGTGGACATCCAGCTCCACAGCGTCCTTGGTGGCGGCGACGAGGTCCCGGACGAACTCTCGCTGTTCCTCCGCTGAGAGGTGCCGGGTCCACGAGAACACGGCGGGAAGCGCGTGCTCGACGGCCCGGACGCCTTCGTCGCTCATGACGAGCGCCGAGAGCAGGTGGGCCACGACACTCGCGGTCTCCTCCCGCTCCCGGTCGTGCCGGGCGGTCGTGAGGTAGAGATCCTCCCCGTCACGCCGCCTGATGTGCACGCGATGCGCGCGGCTGACCGTTTCGGCGACCTCCTTGGAATGCTTGGAGAGATCGCTGAAGGGAACCGCCGGCGTAGTCACGCGACGACGGTACTTCGGACCGAAGTCAATCGCCTACTCGTCGCCCTCCACCCGCATGACGCTCGCCACGGCCCGTACGATGTCCAGCTCCCGCAGCCCCGCCATCGTCGCCGACAGCGCGGCGTCCGTGGCGCGGTGGGTGACGATGACGAGCTGGGCGTCGTCGCCGCGGCCCTCCTGGCGGACGGTCTGGATCGAGACGTCGTGCTTGGCGAACAGCTCCGCCACCTGCGCCAGCACGCCCGGCTTGTCGGCGACGTCCAGGGCCACGTGGCAGCGGGTGACGGTCTCGCCCATCGGGTGCACGGCCAGGTCGGCGTACGTCGACTCGTCGGGGCCGCGGGTGCCCGCCAGGCGGTTGCGGCCGACGGCCACCAGGTCGCCGAGGACGGCCGAGGCGGTGGGGGCGCCGCCGGCGCCCTTGCCGTAGAACATGAGCTGGCCCGCCGACTCCGCCTCCACGAAGACCGCGTTGTACGCCTCGCGCACCCCCGCCAGCGGGTGGGAGCGCGGGATCATCGCCGGGTGCACCCGCACGCCGAAGGAGCGGCCGTCGTCGGAGCGGGCGCAGATGGCCAGCAGCTTGATGACGTACCCCATGGCCTTGGCGGAGGCCACGTCGGTGGCGGTGATCTCGGTGATGCCCTCGCGGTGCACCTCGTCGGCGCGGACGCGGCTGTGGAAGGCGAGCCCGGCCAGGATGGCGGCCTTGGCGGCGGCGTCGAAGCCCTCGACGTCGGCCGTCGGGTCGGCCTCGGCGTAGCCGAGCGTCTGCGCCTCCTCCAGGGCGTCGGTGAAGGAGGCGCCCGTGGAGTCCATCTTGTCGAGGATGTAGTTGGTGGTGCCGTTGACGATGCCGAGCACCCGCTTGACGTGGTCGCCGGCCAGCGACTCGCGCAGCGGGCGCAGCAGCGGGATGGCGCCGGCCACGCTGGCCTCGAAGTACAGGTCGCCGTTGCCCGTCCGGGCGGCCTCGTGCAGGGTGGCGCCGTCCTCGGCCAGCAGCGCCTTGTTGGCGGTGACGACCGACTTGCCCCTGGACAGGGCGGCGACGATCAGCGAGCGGGCCGGCTCGATGCCGCCGATGACCTCGATCACGATGTCCACGTCGTCGCGGGTGACCAGCGACTCGGCGTCGGTGGTCAGCAGCGCGGGATCGACGTCGATGTCGCGCTTGCGGCCCAGGCGGCGCACGGCGACCCCGGCCAGCTCCAGCGGCGCGCCGACGCGGGCGGCCAGGTCGTCGGCCTGCTCGTGCATGAGCCTGATGACCTGCGAGCCGACGACTCCGCAGCCCAGAAGAGCCACTTTCAGCGGTTTCACAGCTGCCCCCTCAACAAGTCGTCCTCGGTCTCGCCCTGCACGATCACCCGGGAGACGCCGCCGGAGACGGCGACCACGGCGGGCCTGGGCAGGTAGTTGTAGTTGCTGGCCAGCGAGCGGCAGTAGGCGCCGGTCGCGGCCACGGCGATCAGGTCGCCGGGGGCGAGGTCGGCGGGCAGGTAGAAGTCGCGCACGATGATGTCGCCGCTCTCGCAGTGCTTGCCGACCAGGCGGCTGAGCATGGGCTCGGCCTCGCTGGCCCGGCTGGCGAGCGCGGCGGTGTACTCGGCGCCGTAGAGCGCCGTGCGCACGTTGTCGCTCATGCCGCCGTCGACGCTCACGTACGTGCGCAGCCCCTCGACGTCCTTGATCGTGCCGACCTCGTAGAGCGTGATGCCGCCGGGGCCGACGACGGTGCGGCCCGGCTCGACGGTCAGGCGGGGCACGGGCAGGCCGGCGTCCTTGCACACCTTGGAGACGATCTCGCGCAGGCCGTCGGCCAGCTCCTTGATGTCGGGGGCCTCGTCGCCCTCGACGTAGGCGATGCCGTAGCCGCCGCCGAGGTCGAGCTCGGGCAGCACCACGCCGTGCTCGTCCTTGATCTGCACGAGCAGCGCGGTCAGCCGCCGCGCGGCCACCTCGAACCCGGCCGTGTCGACGATCTGGGAGCCGATGTGCGAGTGCAGCCCGACGAGCTCCAGCTGGGGCAGGGCCAGGATCCGGCGCACCGCCTCGGCCGCCGCCCCCGTGTTCAGCGACAAGCCGAACTTCTGGTCGTCGTGCGCCGTCGCGATGAACTCGTGGGTGTGCGCCTCGACCCCGGTGGTGACCCTGATCATCACCTTGGGCCGCTTGCCGTGCTGCTCGGCGAGGTAGCCGAGCCTGGCGATCTCGTCGAAGGAGTCGACCACGATGTGCCCGACCCCGGCCTCCAGCGCCCTGGTGAGCTCGGCGACGGACTTGTTGTTGCCGTGCATGGTGATGCGCTCGGCGGGGAAGCCGACGCTCAGCGCGACCGCCAGCTCGCCGTTGCTGGCCACGTCGAGCCCGAGGCCCTCGGCCTGCAACCAGCGCACCATCTCCTTGCACAGGAACGCCTTGCCGGCGTAGTGGACCTCGGAGCCGGCGAACGCCGTGGCGTAGTCGCGCATGCGCGAGCGCACGTCGTCCTCGTCGAGGACGTAGAGCGGCGTGCCGTGGTCGCGGGCCAGGTCGCGAACGTCCACACCGCCGACCGTGAGCGCGCCATCGGCCCGGGACGACGTTCGGGGCCAGATCGCGGGGTTGATCCGATTGAGGTCGGCGGGCGCCAGCGGCGGGCGCTCCTGGGGCAGCATCTCGGCGTGCCGGTCCCCGGCGGGATGGGCGAATCGACTCACCCGATCGAGGCTATCGGAAGCGCCAGTACGCCATGACCCTCTGCCCACGTATCGAGACGCGATCAAGCCCCAGAAGGGATATTTTTACGTTTTTTCGCCGTTTAGCCGGATATTTTGTGACACGTTACAACCGGTCGGGGCCTGGCAGCACCTTGCCGACCACGTCCGCCACCCGCACCCGCGCCGCGTGCACCGGCCCCGGCTCCTCGTCCCCCACCGGAACGGCGGGCGCCCGCTCGTGCGCGTCGTGGTAGGCGAGCGCGAGCCGCAGGAGAAAACTCTCCCACCCCGGCTCCCGGCCGGCCAGCCTCCCCGGCAGCTCGGCCAGCACACGCAGCACCCGCCGGTGGTACCGGTCGGACAGCTCCTCGGGCCGGAACCCCGCCGGCACCCCGAGCTGCCCGGCCCACCTCCGCACGGCACAGGCGCGCGCGTGCCCGTACCGCACCACGAACCCGGGGTTGTCCCAGGTGCGCGGGAAGTCCGGCCAGGCGGGCTCGAAGGGGACGGCCACGGGCTCCAGGTCCACGACAGGCTCGGTCAGGACGATCCGCAGGAAACCCTGTCCCCGGACCTCCACGGCGGCCACCCCGTCGAGCTCCCGCACCCGGGCGGCGAGCTCCCCGGCGGGCAGGCGGCGGCGCAGGGCCGCGGCGGAGACGTACACGGCCTCGCGCTCCCACGTCCCCTCGGGCACGGGCGGCTCGCCCAGCACCCCGGCCAGCTCACCAGGTGTCACGGGGACGACCCTAGATGAGCGCGTGCGGCTCCGCCGACCCGTACTCGACCAGGTGCGCGGCCCCCAGGAGCCAGCGGTCCTCGTCGCGCACCCGTACGTAGCCGAACCGGTCCGCCGAGAAGACCTTGATCCCGTCCGTGCGGCACTGCCGCATGAGCACCTCGTCCCAGCCCTCCGTGAGGTCGGCGAAGCCCAGCTCGCGCAGCGCGTTGCGGCGGGCCAGCAGGGTGCCGCCGGCGATCTCGGGGAGGTAGGTGTACTCGGCCTCCGGCTGCTTGAGCAGCGTGGCCTGGGGCTTGCGCAGGTGGGCGTAGAAGGCGGCCTTGCCGACGATGTCGGCCGTGCTGAACAGGAAGGCGCGGCGCAGGTCCGACAGGTAGTGGGGGCCGTAGACGTCGCGCGGGTCCATGACCGCGACGAGGTCGGCCTCGCACAGGTCGATGCCGGCGTTGAGCATGGCGCCCTCGGTCATCGCCGCGTGCGGGCGGCGGTGGATGACCTCCACGTCCGGCAGCACGTCGCGGGCCCGCAGCTCGGCCTCCGGCGGGCCGATGACGATGAGCTGGTCCACCCCGGACTGCTTGGCGACCTGGGCCAGGGCGTGCTCCAGCAGGTACGGGTCGAGCACGGGCAGCAGGACGGAGGTGTTGAGCGTGGGCCGGGCGCTGGGCAGGCCGATGGCGTCGAGCAGCTCGTCGACGCGCTCGCTCATCGTGCCCATCGAGTACGCCCGCCGCAGCGCCACGTGCGCCCGCCGGCTGTCCGCCTCGGTGCCGATCGACGTGCCGCAGGCGGCGATCTCGGCCAGCCGCCACTGCGGGGTGCCCGGCGGGCAGTCGGCGGCGGCGGGCCAGCGGTAGGAGGTCAGGACGTCGGGGTACGACAGGTGCTCGGGCAGGAGCTGGTCGAGCGTGAGCACCCGGTCGATGCGGCCCCCGGCCAGCGGCAGCGGGTTGTGCACCCGGGGCTGCACGCCGTACTGCAGCCGCGGCCAGGCCACGGTCAGGTCGGCGGTGAAGCGGTGCTCGAACAGGTCGGCCGCCGCCGCGTACGCCGACACCTCGCCCTTGGTGTGCCAGAACACGGTGCGGATGCCGCGCTCGGCGCACCAGGCCAGCAGCGCCTTGAGGCCCTCGCCCGGCTCGCCGGTGATCTCCTCGGCCCACGGGCCCTGCGTGACGGACTCGACGACCAGCAGGTGCGGCACCTCCAGGGGGAGCACCCTGGCGAAGTCGCGGGGCGTGAAGCCGGTCGTCTGGCGCCACTCGTAGCGCAGCAGCGCCTCGGCGTGCGGGTCGGCGATCACCGCGGCCGTCAGGTGCGGGCGCGTGTTGGGGCCGGTCGGCACGCGGTACGGCTTGAGCTTGAAGGAGGCGCCACCGAGCGTCCTGGTCGTGCTGGTGGCCTGGAAGGCGGCTCCTGGGCGCTCGTCCCTGGGCTTGGCGGAGCCGGCCACCGGCCTGCGTTTGGGCGCGACGGGGCGCTTGACCGGCTTGGCGGCGCCCCTGAGGCCCTTGGCCAGGCGTACCGGGTTGCTCTTGCCGCTCTTGATGGCGTCGCCGAGCCGGCTCCAGCGGGCGACCTTCATCGAGGAGAGCTTCCACTGCGCCACCTCGGCCTGGAAGCGCTGCTCGGCCAGCTCCCTGCGCAGCTTGTCGGAGGTGGCCTGCTCGGCGGCCAGCCGCTCCTCGATCTCGCTGAGCTGCTCGGCCAGCACCCTGGCCTCCTCGGTGCTCTCCTGCGCCGCGGCCAGCTCGGCCTGGGCGGCGTCCAGCAGCCTGGCCAGCTCGGCAGCCCGCTCGGCCTGCGCGATCGCATCGCGCAACGCCCGCCGCGTGCTCTCTAGCTCAGTAGACACCGGTCCTCCTTCGTCGGTCCGGCGTCAAGACGCTGCGTCGCATCGTTCACTCACTACGTTCGCGAACCGGACCTCCGCTCTCGTAGCCCGCCAAAGGATACTCTTTGCCGAGAAGCGTCTCGAAGGGATTGAGATCCGGTGCAGTTCAACGTGCGGCCCTACGTCTGCGGCGCTCTCGGCCGGATCGACACCGCCGTGCTCGGCAAGCTGATGGCGGCGGGGCCCAAGGTCTGGCCCGCGTTGCAGTCGGCCGACGCGGCGCTGTTCAGCTCCTCACCGTTGCCGCCCTACCACCGCGCGGGCGACTCGTACGCCTTCGCCTGGGGCGAGCGCAGGCCGAAGGCCGCCGAGGACGAGTGGATCACGGTCGCGGAGACGTTCGAGACGCCGGGGCTGATCGGCGACGGGCGGAAGGTGACGCTGCACACGGGCGCGCTGGGCCTGGTGGACGTCTACTACGTACGGCTGGGCGAGGCGGTCTACTTCTCCTCGCTGATCCAGCCCCTGCTCAGCCTCGTGCCGGTCCAGATCGACTGGTCGGCGTGGGCCTCGATCCTGCAGGTGACGTTCCCGCTGGGCGAGGCGACCCCGTACACCGAGGTCAAGCGGCTGCCCGGGGCGAGCGCGCTGGTGTTCGAGCACGACCGGCTGGCGACCGAGCGGCGGCTGCCGCGCTGGCTGCGCACGGAGCCGTACGAGAAGTGGATCAGCCCGCGGGAGATCGTCGAGCTGCTGCACGGGGTGTACGAGGACTACGCCGGGCGCAGGCTGCTGGTGCCGGTCAGCGGCGGCTACGACTCGCGGCTGCTGGCCAGCGTCGCCAGGGCGCGCGGGTTCGACGTGGAGTCGTGGACGACCAGCCCCGACGACGGCACCGACACCGACATCGCCTTCGCCAGGTCGATCACCAGGGAGCTGGGCATCCCGCACCGGGTGATCACCCAGGACGCCGCCGACTATCCGGCCGACGCGATGGAGGTGGCGCGCAGGCTGGAGTACCTGACGCCGCACCACGCCTGGTACGCGCCCTTCGCCAAGGAGGTGCACGGCGCGGGCCGGATCCTCGTCGACGGGCTGGCCGGCGGGCCGCTGCTGAAGAACTTCATGGTCAGCGGGGCCGCGCTGGAGGCCACGACGCAGGCCGAGCGGTCGGCGGCCGTGCTGGCCTCGCTCTCGCTCGGGCAGCCGACGCAGCCGTTCCTGTCGAAGGCCGCGGCGCAGTGGATGGACGAGACGGTGCGCGAGCAGTTCCAGGCCGCCACCTCGATGCTCCACGGGCACCGGGCCGAGCTGCCGCTGTCGGTGCTGCACACCAGGACGGTGCGGGGCATCGCGCGCTCGGCGGTGAACCTGGTGGGCCCCGAGGCGTCGTTCGCGGCGCCGTTCATCCATCCGGAGTTCTTCGACGCCGCGCTGTCGGTCGGCGTGGCGCGCAAGGACAAGGGCCGCTTCTACCGCGAGGTGCTGTACGCGGCCAACCCGCGCGTGGCCGCTCTGCCCTCGACGAACGTGATCAAGCAGCCGCTCCAGCGCGTTCCGCTGCGTTCCACGGCCGCTCCCGCCCGGGCCTATTCGCACCGCATGCTGGAGGTTCTGGTCGACCGCGTGCCGAACCTGCTGTCGGATGAGCTGCACGAGGTGGTCGCGGGTGGGCCCGACGCGCTGACCAGGTTCAACGGCTGGAACGACCGGTTCTGGGTGCGCGGTCTTGTGCTGTTCGGCCTCTGGCTGAACGACTTCGAGAGCGACCTCTCCGACCTGGCCACGCCTTTTTAGCGAACTCTGGGTAACATGGCGATTACATCCCGATCTCGCGGGTATTACACGTCGCACAGCAGAAGCGGGTTCCGGAAAGCCAACGGGCTGGTAGTGTTCGGCCCGTAAGCGCCGCACAAACGGGCACCAGATCACAAATCCGGTCCCGTTCGAGGGCAGTGGAGTTCGCAGGGATGACGACTCCACGCGGCGCGGTCACCAGATAACAACGCCGGGGCAACCGGTGACTTCGTCCTGCCCACATCTCTTCCTGTGAGCGACATCATGATCAACGCATCCCCATCGCCGGAGCCGATCTCCGAGGCCTTCGTCTCGGAGGACCCAGCCTGGTACAAGCGGGCGGTGTTCTACGAGGTTCTCGTCCGGGGGTTCAAGGACTCCAACGGCGACGGCACCGGCGACCTGCGCGGTCTCATCGAGAAGCTCGGCTATCTCGAGTGGCTCGGCGTGGACTGCCTGTGGCTGCTGCCCCTTTACGAGTCGCCGCTGCGTGACGGCGGATACGACATCTCGGACTACATGAAGATCCTCCCTGACTTCGGGGACCTGGGGGACTTCGTGGCGCTGATCGAGCAGGCCCACGAAAAGGGCCTGCGGATCATCACCGACCTCGTGATGAACCACACCAGTGACCGGCACCCCTGGTTCCAGGCGTCCCGGCACGACCCTGAAGGGCCGTACGGCGACTTCTACGTGTGGTCCGACCATCCCGGCGGCTACCCCGACGCGCCGATCATCTTCATCGGCGCCGAGGAGTCCAACTGGACCTACGACCCGGTGCGCAAGCAGTACTACTGGCACCGTTTCTTCCACCACCAGCCGGACCTGAACTATGACAACCCGGCGGTGCAGGAGGCCATGCTGGAGGTCCTGCGGTTCTGGCTGGACCTGGGCATCGACGGCTTCCGGCTGGACGCGGTGCCGTACCTGTTCGAGCGTGAGGGCACCGCGTGCGCCGGGCTCCCCGAGACGCACGCGTACCTGAAGAAGATCCGCGCGGAGGTCGACCGCCTCTACCCCGACCGGGTGCTGCTGGCCGAGGCCAACGGCTGGCCCGAGGACGTGGTGGAGTACTTCGGCGACCCCACCACGGGCGGCGACGAGTGCCACATGGCCTTCCACTTCCCGCTCATGCCGCGCATCTACATGGCGGTCAAGAAGGAGACCCGGGAGCCGATCTCCGAGATCATGTCCCGCACGCCCAAGCTGCCGGAGAACGCGCAGTGGGGCATCTTCCTGCGTAACCACGACGAGCTCACGCTCGAGACGGTGACCGAGGAAGAGCGCGACTACATGCACAAGGAGTACGCCAAGGACCCGCGCATGCGGGCCTACCTGGGCATCCGCCGCCGCCTGGCCCCGCTGCTCGACAACGACAGGGACCGGATCGAGCTGTTCACCGCGCTGCTGCTGTCGCTGCCCGGCTCGCCGGTCATCTACTACGGCGACGAGATCGGCATGGGCGACAACATCTGGCTGGAGGACCGCGACTCGGTCCGCACGCCGATGCAGTGGAGCCCCGACCGCAACGCCGGGTTCTCCTCAGCCGACCCCGGCCGGCTCTACCTGCCCGCGGTCATGGACCCGATCTACGGCTACCAGGCGGTCAACGTGGAGGCCCAGCAGCGGCACGAGGGGTCGCTGCTGCACTTCACCCGCAAGATGCTGGAGATCCGCCGCAGGCACCCGGTGTTCGGCGTGGGCGCCTACACCGAGATGTGGTCGTCGAACCCCTGCGTGCTCACGTACGTGCGCGAGGACAACGCCGACGTGATGCTGTGCGTCAACAACCTGTCGAAGTTCCCGCAGCCGGTCGAGCTGGACCTGCGGCGCTTCGAGGGCATGACGCCGGTCGAGGCCAGGGGCGGGGTGCCGTTCCCCGCGATCGGGGAGCTGCCCTACCTGCTCACCCTGCCGGGGCACGGCTTCTACTGGTTCGCGCTCAAGCGGCCCGAGGAGAGCCTCAGCGAGAGGTGACCGGCACCTGGGCACGGGCCGCGCGGCGCGCCGGGATGAGCGCGACGGCGAGGGCCGTGCCCACCGCGACCAGCACCGCCACCGCCAGCGTCAGGGGCGACGGCGCGCGGCCGATGCCCGCGCCGACGCCGCTGGTGTGGCCCTGCCAGTCGATCAGCCCGGTGACGACGGAGATGCCCGCCACGGTGCCCACGCCCACGCCCAGCACCACCAGCAGCCCCGTGCCGGTCACCAGGGTGGCCATGACCTGGCGCGGGGTCAGCCCCATGGCCTTGAGCACGGCCAGGTCGAAGGCGTGGTCACGCAGGCCGAGCGCGCTGGCGGTGAGCAGGTTGGCCAGGCCGATCAGGGTCAGCACGGCGATCAGCGCCACGATCACCACCCGGATGATCGCCAGCCGGTCGGCCGGGTTGACCGCCGCCTGCACGTCGAGGCCCTCCTCCGAGACGGCCAGCAGCCGGCCGCGCACCTCCAGCGGGTCGGCGCCCGGCTTGAGCGCCAGCGCGTAGTACTCCGGCGGCACCGAGTCCTTGGCCGCCAGGCTGTCGAGCCCCACCGAGAGCACCTCGCCGTCCTGCTCGGGCTCGACGGTCCTGCCGACGATCCTGACGATCAGCGGGGTGCCGCCCACGGTGAGCCGCACCCGGTCGCCGATCTTGATCCCGAGCAGGTCGAGCAGCCCCTGACCGGCGACCGCCTCGCCCTGGCGGGCGTACATGCGGCCCTCGACCACCGGGAACGGGTACGGGCTCGTCGAGCTGCCGATGGCCCGCACCCGGACGGAGCGGGCCTCGCCCGGGGCCAGCGCGTTCACGTCGGTGCCCGGATAGACCTCCGCCACGTCCTTGTCCTGGGCGGCGAGCCGCTCGGCGACGGCGGGGTCCTCCTTGCCCGGCCTGACGTACAGGGCGGCGTACTGGCCCACCTGCTCGGGATGGGCGGAGAAGTTGTCCAGCGTGGCCCAGACGCCGAGCCCGATCGTGGTCATCATCATCGGCACGGCCAGGCCGAACGCCGTCAGGAACGCCGGCACCCGGCGGGTGAAGGCGTCTCTGGTGCCCAGGACGAGCGCGGGCGGGAGGCGTACGAGCAGGGCCAGGCGGGCCAGCCTGGACAGGTGGCCCCGCGGCGGCGCGGCGGGCACGTCGGGGATCGGCGGCGTGCGCCCGCCTCGCCAGGCGGGCACGCCGACGGCGGCCAGCACCACCAGGGCCGTGCCCGCGACGATGGCCAGCACGGGGATGGGCGCCACGGAGCCGGCGCCGAGCATCGCCGCCATCACGCCCCAGCCCACCAGCGTGCCGATCGCGACGCCGAGCAGGCCGAGCGCGCCGTGCTCGACCAGGAGCAGCAGCGCGACCTGGCCCCTGGTGAAGCCCATGGACTTGAGCGTGGCCAGGTCGCGGAGCTGGCCCAGCACCCGGCCGCCGGCGGCGTTGGCCAGCGCGAGCGCGGCGGCCACCAGCCCCACCACGCCGAACAGCGCGAGCAGCGTGCCCAGCAGCCGGTTGTCCAGCTCCATGGCGGCCCTGACCTCGCGCCAGGTGTAGACACGCTGCAGCCGGTCCTCCAGCAGCACGACCACGCGCTGCGAGACGACCTGCGAGGCCTCGGGGTCGGCCAGGCGCAGCCCGGTGACCCACTCGCTGCGGCCCAGCATGGGCTCGATGCGGTCGAGCATGTAGGGCAGCACGTAGGCCAGGCCCGGCGTCCATTCGGGATAGAAGCCCTGGTCGGCCGAGTCGGCGATGCCGCGCACGTAGAGCGTGTGGCGCTCGCCGTTGATCGTGATGATCGTGAACGGCGCGCCGATGCGCAGCCCCAGCGATCCGGCGAACGAGCGCTCGACCACCACCCCGTCGGGCTGCGACGGGTCCAGCCAGCGGCCCTCCGCCACCACGGGGTGCGCCACCGCCGGCGGGGTGGCGGGCATCGCGCGCAGCGAGGCCGGCTCCTTCTTGCCGTTCTGCGCCACCGTGACGGGCGCGGAGCGGTACGGGCCGGCGGTCTGGGTCACGCCGTCGATGGCGCCCAGCGCGACCTGGGGGCTGTCCTTGGTGTAGATCCAGACGTGGGCCCCGTCGGTCTGGGCCGACAGGCTCCGCCACGGGTTCGTGCCGTCTTCGAGCAGGGTCGCCGCGGTGATCAGCGCGGCCACGATGCCGGCCACGGCCAGCACGGTGAGCACCGCCTGCCCCGTCCTGGCCCGCAGGTCGGCCCTGATCCACCGGCTACCGGCCAGGACAGTGCTCATCGGAGGTCGATCACCTCGCCGGCGGTGCGCGTGCGGCGGCGCGCGATGCGGCCGTCGTCCACGATCTCGCCGTCGAAGAGCGACACGAGCCGGTCGGCCAGGCTGGCGACGCGGGCGTCGTGGGTGACCATGACGATGGTCTGGCCCTCCTTGTGCACGTCGCTCAGCAGGCGCAGCACGTCGCGCGTGTTGCGGCTGTCGAGGTTGCCCGTGGGCTCGTCGGCCAGCAGCAGGCTGGGCTTGTTGGCCAGCGCCCTGGCCAGCGCCACCCGCTGCTGCTCGCCGCCGGAGAGCTGGGCGGGCGCGGCGTCGGCCCGGTCGGTCAGGTTGAGCGCGGCCAGCAGGCTCTCGCGGCGCTCGCGGGCCACCTTGGGCGAGGCCCCGGACAGCAGCGCGGGCAGCTCGACGTTGTCGCCCACCGTCATGTTGGCGACCAGGTTGAAGAACTGGAAGACGAAGCCGATCTTCTTGCGCCGCAGCAGCGCCCACGCGCTCTCGGAGAGCGTGTCCACGCGCTTGCCGTCGAGCCAGATCTCACCGCTGGTGCGCGCGTCGAGGCCGCCCAGCATGTGCACGAGCGTGGACTTGCCGGACCCCGACGGGCCCATGATCGCGACGAACTCTCCCAGCTCGACCTGGAGATCCACTCCGCGGACGGCAGGCACGGGCACCGCGCCATCCTGGTAGATTTTGACCAGATTGACCGTTTTCACAACCGGGCTCATGCCAGATCCTCCTGGCATCGTTCGAGCCAGTCAAGATCCGCTTGCAGATGCAACATGGCCCCTTCGATGAGCAGCATCGCCACCCGATCGGTCGGCGCGGTGCGGGACAGCAGGTCGTTCAGGTCGCTCATCAGCGACAGGTAGTGGCGGCGCTGACGGCTGATCAGCGCCATCCGGTCCGCGATGCCGGTGAGCGGGGCGAGCACGAGCTTCATGAAGAACTCGTCGCGCACCCTGGGGCCCTCGGTCGGCTCGTCCACCCAGGCTTCGAGCGACTCGCGGCCCTTCGCGGTCAGATAGTAGACCTTCTTGTTGGGCCGGTTGGACTGCTCCACGTCCACGGCCCTGATGAGACCGTCCTTCTCCAGCCTGCCGAGCGTGACGTAGATCTGCCCGATGTTGGGCGAGGGATAGGCACTGCCGAAGGTCTGCTCAAGCGCTTGTTTGAGCTCGTAGCCATGGGCAGGCTCTTTCGCCAGGAGCGCCAGCAGGTGAGGCCGCACCGCTCTCCTCCCCGCTCTGTTACGTACGCGTTACAGAGCAATCTGTTGACCTTCAGATTACCGCTGTGCATAACATGAATGCATCTACCTAACACGTATGTAATTCATCTTGAACGTGGAGGAAACAGGGTGCTTCGCCTCCTGCCGATGCTGCTGGCCGTGACCCTGGCGGCCGGCTGCGCGGCGGCGGGGGACGAGGGCGGCGGCGACAAGGGGACGGGCGGAACCGGGCCCATCACCTTCGCCACCGGACGCGACACCACGGCGTACCTGCAACCCCTGCTGGATCGCTGGAACCAGGCCCACCCGGCCGAGAAGGTGACGCTGCTGGAGCTGCCCGAGGCCGCCGACGAGCAACGCGCTCAGATCGCGGCCAACCTTCAGGCCCAGAGCAGCCGGTACGACGTGCTGGGGCTCGACGTGGTGTGGACTGCCGAATTCGCGGAGAACGGCTGGATCATCCCCCTGGAGCGCGGGTTGTTCCCGCTCGACAGGTTCCTGCCGCCCGTCGTGGAGACGGCCGTCTACAAGGACAAGCTCTGGGCCGTTCCGTACACGAGCAACGCTGGGCTGCTCTACTACCGGAAAGACCTGGTCAAGAAGCCGCCGCGGACCTGGGCCGAGCTTCGCGACCGATCACGCGAGATCACGAAAAAGCACAACATAGGAGGGTATGCGGGGCAGTTCCTGGCCTACGAGGGGCTCACGGTCAACTTCTCCGAGGCCGTGCAGTCGGCCGGCGGTGAGCTCGTCAGCCGCGACGGCACCGAGGTGACCCTCGACCCGGCCAAGGGCGGGGTCGCACTCGACTTCCTGCTCCAGGGCCTGCGCGAGGGCTGGATCCCGAAGGAGTCGCTGAGCTTCAAGGAGGAGGAGTCGCGCCTGGCCTTCCAGGAGGGCAGGCTGGCCTTCGCCCGTAACTGGCCGCACGCGTACGGACCGGCCAAGGCCGAGCTGGGCGACAAGCTGGGCGTGACCCGGCTGCCCGGCCTCGACGGCCCCGGCTCCAGCACGCTGGGCGGCGCCAACCTGGCCATCAGCGCCTACTCCAAGCACCAGCACACCGCCCAGGAGTTCATCCGCTACTTCACGAGCCTGGAGAACGAGCGCCGGGTCCTCACCGAGGGCTCCTTCCCGCCCGTGTGGACCGAGCTCTACGACGACCCCGAGCTCATCGAGCGCTTCCCCTACCTGCCCGTGCTCAAGGAGAGCATCCTCGCGGCCCGGCCTCGGCCGGTGAGCGCGAACTACAACCAGCTGAGCCTGGTGATCGCCAGTTCGGTCGCCAAGGCGCTCGGCGACCCCTCCCCCGAGACCGCTGACGACGTCGCGGCCTCCATGAAGTCCGAACTCGAAGAAATCATCAGAACCCAGTGAGGCAGCCATGCGAAAAGGCAGAGCAGCAGCGATCCTGGCCGGGCTCGCGGTAGCCGTCGCCGCCTGCGGCAACGCGCCGACGACGTCCGAGCCCACGGCGGCGGGATCGGCATCGGCGACCGGCGGCGGCGCCAAGCCGCTCCAGGGCGTCAAGCTCGAGGTAGCCGCCAAGTGGACCGGCGCCGAGCAGAAGAACTTCGAGCAGGTGCTGAAGGCCTTCACCGACAAGACCGGCGCCGAGGTCACCTACGCCTCCACCGGCGAGGACACCGGCGCCTACCTCGGCCCGCGCATCCAGGGCAACAACCCGCCGGACGTCGCGATCCTGCCGCAGCCGGGCCTGGTGCAGCAGTACGTCGAGCAGAACGCGCTCAAGCCGCTGACCCCGGAGGTCGTCCAGGAGGTCGACACCAACTACACGCCGTACTGGAAGGAGCTCGGCTCCGTCGACGGCAAGGTGTACGGCGTGCTGGTCAAGGCGGCGCACAAGTCGCTGGTGTGGTACCGGTCGCAGGCGTTCGAGGACGCGGGCGTGCAGCCGCCGACCAACTGGGACGAGCTGGTCAAGGCCGCGCAGACCGTCGCCGACTCCGGCACGCCGCCGTTCTCGTTCTGCGGCGCCTCCGGCTGGACGCTGACCGACCTCTTCGAGAACGTCTACCTGTCCACCGCGGGCCCGGAGAACTACGACAAGCTCTCCAAGCACGAGATCCCGTGGACCGACCCGACGGTGGGCGCGGCGCTGGAGAAGATCGCGCAGATCGCCGGCAAGAACGACTACCTGGTCGACGGCACCTCCGGCACCATGCAGACCGACTTCCCGACCTGCGTGACCAAGGTCTACGGCACCGACAAGGCCGCCATGGTCATCGAGGCCGACTTCGTGGCCGTCGAGGCCGTGAACGCGGGCGCCAAGGTCGGCGAGGAGGCCAAGTACTTCCCGTTCCCCAAGGCCGGTGACACCACCCCGGTCGTGCTGGGCGGCGACGTGGCCGTGGCCATGAAGGACTCCCCCGGCGCGATGGCGCTGGTGCAGTTCCTGGCCTCCAAGGAGGGTGGCGAGGTCTGGGCCAAGCTGCCCGGCTACCTGTCGCCCAACAAGAACGTCTCGCCCGACAACTACCCGGACGAGCTGACCAAGCAGCTCGGCCAGACGATCGTCTCGGCCGGCGACGCCGTCCGCTACGACATGTCGGACCTGGCGCCGAGCGCCTTCGGCGCCACCGACGGCAAGGGCGAGTGGAAGGTGCTGCAGGACTTCCTGCGCAAGCCGAGCGACGTCAAGGGCACCCAGGAGGCGCTCGAAGCAGAGGCCAAGAAGGCCTGGAAGTAAAGAGGTAAGGCCGTGACCGAACGGTTGGACGGCCGGCAGGACCCGCCCGCGGCGCAGGCCGCGGGCGGCACCTCAACCGGACCGGCTGAAACCCCCCGCAAGCAACGACGCCTCGGCCCCTCGCCGGCGGTCGCCATCGCCTTCCTCCTCCCGGCAGCGGTGCTGCTGGGAATCTGGGTGGTCTATCCGATCGTCTACTCCATCGTCCGAAGCCTGTTCGGCGCCAACGGGTTCGAAGAGTTCGTGGGGCTCGGCAACTACGTCTCGATCTTCACCGATCAGGGCATGCTGACCACGATCCGCAACAACCTGATCTGGGTGATCGTCGCGCCGATCATCGTCACCACGCTGGGCCTGATCTTCGCGGTGCTGACCGAGCGGATCAGGTGGGCGACGGCGTTCAAGCTGATCGTGTTCATGCCGATGGCGGTCTCCCTCATGGCGGCGGGCGTCATCTTCCGCCTCGTCTACGAGCAGAGCCCGGACAAGGGCCTGGCCAACGCCGTGCTCACCACCGTGGCCGACACGTTCTCCTCCTCCCAGGGCTATCCGGACGCCCGGCCGCGCGAGGGCGACCAGTCGCAGGTCGCCGCCGAGAACGGCGCGGTCGTCACCAAGCAGCCCGTCCAGGCCGGACAGCCGGTGCTGATCCCGATCGTCGGCGTCAAGCCGGACATCATGCCGTCCAACGCCCAGACCGCCAAGGCCGCGCCCGCCGGTGACGGCCTGTCGGGCACCGTCTGGTTCGACTTCACGCAGGGCGGCGGCGGCCAGAGCGGCGCCGTGGACGGCACCGAGAAGGGCCTGCCGGGCATGACCGTCGAGGCGGTCCAGAACGGCCAGGTCGCGGCCACCGCGACGACGGCCGAGGACGGCACGTTCCGCTTCGAGGGCCTGGCTCCCGGGTCCTACACGGTTCGGCTGCCGCAGTCGAACTTCCAGGCCTCGTACGGCGGCCTGCAGTGGCTGGGCCCGACGCTCATCACGCCCGCGATCATCGGCGCGTTCGTCTGGGTGTGGGCCGGCTTCGCCATGGTGCTGCTCGCGGCCGGGCTGGCGGCGATCCCCCGCGACGCCCTGGAGGCGGCCCGCATCGACGGCGCCACGGAGTGGCAGGTGTTCCGGAAGATCACCGTGCCGCTGCTGTCGCCGGTCCTGCTCGTCGTCTTCGTGACGATGATCATCAATACGTTGAAGGTGTTCGACCTGGTGTTCATCATCGCGCCCGCGTCGGTGCAACCACAGGCGAACGTGGTCGCGCTGGAGATGTGGCGCGTGTCGTTCGGCGGCGGGAACAACCAGGGGCTGGGCAGCGCGCTGGCGATCTTCCTGCTCGTACTGGTCCTTCCCTTCATGGTCATGAACATCCGGCGGTTCAGGAGGGGAGACTCATGACGACCGCGACAGCCGCGGCAGCGTCCGCGGGGCCGTCCGGGCTGGAGTCGGGAACGCCGCGCAGGGGCGTGGTCAGCAAGATCGTCGACCGGCTGGGCAGCGGCGCCGTCCAGGTGATCATGATCCTGCTGGGCCTGTTCTGGCTGGTGCCGACGCTGGGCCTGCTGGTCGTCTCGCTGCGGACGAACCAGGTCAACAGCGCGGAGGGCTGGTGGACGATCTTCACCAAGCCGGCCGAGCTGACCATCCAGAACTACGCGAACCTGCTGGGCAGCGGGTTCACCACGTCCTTCTGGAACACGGTCCTGATCACCGTGCCGACCACGGTCCTGGTGATCGGCATCGCGGCCATGGCGGCGTACGCGTTCGCGTGGATGGACTTCCCCGGCCGGGACGCGGCGTTCCTCGTGGTCGTCGGGCTGCTGATCGTGCCCATCCAGATCGCGCTGATCCCCATCGCCACCTTCTACGGCGGCACCGGGATCTTCGGCAGCATCCTGGGCGTGGTGCTGTTCCACGTGGCGTTCGGGCTTCCATTCGCGATCTTCCTGCTGCGCAACTTCTTCGTCGGCATCCCGGCCTCGCTGCTGGAGGCCGCGCGCATGGACGGGGCGCCCGAGTGGAAGATCTTCGTCTCGGTGGTCTTCCCGCTGGGCAAGCCCGCCATCGCGTCGCTGGGCATCTTCCAGTTCCTGTGGGTGTGGAACGACATGCTCATCGCGCTGGTCTTCGCCGACACCGGGAACCAGCCGATGACCAAGTATCTGCAGTCTCAGATGCGGCAGTTCGGGTCGAACACCGACATCCTCTCGTCCGGCGCGTTCATGTCGCTGATCATCCCGCTGGTCCTGTTCTTCGCGTTCCAGCGGTACTTCGTGCAGGGCATGATGGCCGGCTCGGTCAAGTGACGTGACGGGCGCCCGCCTTCTCGCGGCGGGCGCCCGCCGTAACGCCCATTCGGGCGTTTTCGATGCTTTTTCATGAAGCGTCTTCTCGCTCTTACCGCGGCAGCCTTCCTCACGCTTCCCCTCACCCCCGCCGCCGCCTCCCCGGCGGGCACGCCCGGCGCGCCCGGCGCGGGCGACCCGTACTTCCCCGGCCAGGGCAACGGCGGCTACGACGCCCTCCACTACGACCTCACGCTCGACTACGAGCCGTCCTCAGGACGCCTGTCCGGCCGCGCCGCCATCTCGGCACGGGCCACGCAGGCGCTGAGCCGCTTCAACCTCGACCTCGTCGACACGCTGTCCGTACGGTCCGTGACCGTGGACGGCAGGCCCGCCACGTACGCGCAGAGCGGCTCGGAGCTGGTGGTCACGCCGGCCAGGACGCTGCGCGACCGGCGCGGCTTCTCGGTCGTGGTCCGGTACGACGGCAACCCCGCCCACGTCATCGACCCCGACGGCTCCATGGACGGGTGGATCAGGACCGGCGACGGCGTGTTCAACGCCAACGAGCCCCAGGGCGCGATCACCTGGTACCCCGGCAACCACCACATGACGGACAAGGCGACGTACCGGTTCACGGTGACCGTGCCCAGCTCCCGGGTGGCGGTGGCCAACGGGGACCTGGTGCGCCAGGCCTCGAAGGGCGGGCGGACGACGTACGTGTGGAACTCCCGCGAGCCGATGGCCAGCTACCTCGCCACGGTGTCGATCGGCACGTTCGAGCTCACCGACCGCCGGATCGGCGGCTACCGGGTGACCACCGCGGTGGACCCCCAGGCGACCGGTGACGCCACGGGCTTCGCCGAGCGGCACCCGCCGATGCTCGACTACTTCAGCCGGCTCTTCGGGCGCTACCCGTACTCCTCGACGGGCGGGATCGTGGACCACGCGCCCGAGGTCGGCTACGCGCTGGAGACGCAGACCCGGCCCATCTACCCGCGCGTGCCCGGCGAGTCCCTGATCGCGCACGAGCTGGCGCACCAGTGGTTCGGCAACTCGGTGACGCCCACGCTCTGGCGCGACATCTGGCTGAACGAGGGCTTCGCCACCTACTCCGAGTGGCTCTGGGCGGACCAGCGCGGGACGCAGAGCGTGCAGGCCGCCTTCGACGAGGCGTACGCGCGGCCGGCCGAGGACACGTTCTGGCAGACCCCGACCGCCGACCCCGGCGGCCCGGAGAACCTCTTCCACGCCCCCGTCTACGACCGCGGCGCGATGACCCTGCACGTGCTGCGGCGCACGGTCGGCGACGACCCGTTCTTCGCGATCCTGCGGGCCTGGGCGACCCAGTACAGGTACGGCAACGCCGACACCGCCGCCTTCGTCGCCCTGTCGGAGCGCGTGTCGGGCAGGGACCTCGGGGCCCTGTTCGACGCGTGGCTCCTCAAGCCCGGCAAGCCGTCGTTGTGATCATTCTGGTACGGCTTGTCCCCGGGTTCGGGCCGCAAGCCGTACCAGACCTGGCTAAGCTCAACGGCCATGGCCGGTCGTCCGTTGAACGAAGTCGTCGAAGCAGGGTGGGCACGCGCGCTCGAGCCCGTGTCCGAGCAGATCTCCGTGATGGGAGAGTTCCTGCGCAAGGAAATCGCCGAAGGCCGGCAGTACCTGCCCGCCGGCGCCAACGTGCTGCGTGCCTTCAACCAGCCCTTCGACGAGGTCAAGGTGCTGATCGTGGGCCAGGACCCGTACCCCACGCCCGGTCACCCCGTGGGGCTGTCGTTCTCGGTGGCGCCCGACGTGCGGCCACTGCCCGGCAGCCTGGTCAACATCTACAAGGAGATGGAGACCGACCTGGGTCTGCCCCGGCCGTCCAACGGCGACCTGACGCCGTGGGCCGAGCAGGGCGTCCTGCTGCTCAACAGGGTGCTCACCGTGATGCCCGGCAAGCCCGCCTCGCACCGGGGCAAGGGCTGGGAGCAGGTCACCGAGCAGGCCATCCGCGCTCTCGTGGCGCGTGACAAGCCGATGGTGGCCATCCTGTGGGGCCGCGACGCCCGCAACCTGGCGCCCATGCTCGGCCAGGTGCCGCGCATCGAGTCCGCGCACCCCTCGCCGCTCTCGGCGCGCAGCGGTTTCTTCGGCTCGCGGCCGTTCAGCCGGGCGAATGAACTGCTCGTGCAGCAAGGCGCGGCGCCTGTCGAGTGGAAGCTGCCCTAGCATCGTCGCCATGAGTGATGAACCGAAGTTCCTGCGCCTGACGGTCGAGCTGACCGTGGAGGTGCTCGACATGGACGCGCTGCAGGCCGCGGCGCTGGCCGAGATCAGGCATCCCGACGCCGATCTGACCGAAGAGGAGCGCACCGAGCAGGCCGAGCTGGTCGCCTCCGACGACTCCGGCGCCTCGGCGCTGCAGTGGCTGATCGAGCCCGACCACGTGCTGCAGCTCGTCGAGCACATCAGCGAGATCGAGCCCCGCGAGGCCGTGCTCGGTGTGGAGCCGTCCGAGGGGCCGAGCGAGGAAGAGGAAGAAGAGCACGACCACGCGTGACGTACTGCGGCGGCCACGGCGTTCTGCGGACGTCGTGGCTTTTCGCTGCCCTTCTTGAGGAGCCTTGATGATCGTCGCTTTCTCCATCACCCCGCTGGGCGTCGGCGAAGGGGTCGCCGAGCCCGTCGCCCGCGCCGTCAAGGTCGTGCGCGACAGCGGGCTGCCCAACCGCACCGACGCCATGTTCACCACGATCGAGGGCGAGTGGGACGAGGTCATGGACGTCGTCAAGCGCGCCGTGGACGCCGTGGCCGAGGTCGCGCCGCGGGTGAGCCTCGTGCTCAAGGCCGACCTGCGCGAGGGGGTCACGGACGGCATGACCGCCAAGCTCGAGTCCCTGGAGCGCCACCTCTCCTGACAAAACGCGATATATCTTGACCCTACGGCGGACGCGTCATATCGTGTTGCTCTACGCAGACGCGATAGTACGCGTGCCCGGAGGTGGAATCAATGGAGCGAGTGCCCGTTCTGGTGGTCGGCGGCGGGTACGCGGGCCTGAGCGCCGCGACGCTGCTGGCCTGGCGCGAGGTGCCCGTGACGCTGGTCGAGCGGCGTCCGAGCACCTCCGTGCAGCCCAAGGCGTTCGGGGTCGGGCCGCGGGCCGTCGAGCTGCTGCGGCCCGTACCCGGGATCGAGGACGAGCTCGCCGGCATCTGGGCGGGGATCGGCGACGGCATGCGCATCGCGATCGCCCGCGACCTGGCCGACCCCGAACCCCACCTGATCACCGACGGCGGGCAGGCCGAGTACGCACTCCTGGCCGAGCTCACGCCTGCAGCGCCGGTGGGGGCGCCGCAGGCCGACATCGAGCGCGTGCTGCGGGTCAAGGCCGAGGAGCTCGGCGCCGACCTGCGCTTCTCCACCGAGCTGGTCTCGCTGGAACAGGACGGCGACGGCGTGACGGCGCTGATCCGCGGCAAGGACGGCGACAGCCTCGTACGGGCCGACTACGTGGTGGCCGCCGACGGTCACCGCAGCCCGCTGCGCCGGTCGCTGGGCGTGCCCACCTCCGGCAGGGGCACGCTGAGCCGGATGTGCTCCATCATGTTCGACGCCGACCTGTCGGACCTGGTGCGCGAGCGCGAGGTCACGCTGTGGTACCTGCGCAACGACGCCTTCACCGGCGCGCTGGTGACCGGCGCGGGGGCCGGGGCGCACGTGCTCAGCGTCCACCAGACGGAGGACGAGGGCCCCATCGCCGTGGAGCGCTGCGCCGAGCTGGTACGCCTGGCGACCGGCCGGCCCGGCCTGGACGTGCGGATCCTCGACCGGGCCACGTTCGGCATCGCGCACGAGCTGGCCGGTGCCTACCGGGCAGGGCGGGTCTTCCTCGCCGGCGACGCCGCCCACACCATGCCGCCCACCGGGGGCCAGGGCGGCAGCACGGCCCTGCAGGACGGTGCCGACCTGGCCTGGCGGCTGTGGCTGGTGCTCACGGGGCAGGCCGGGCCCGCCTTCCTGGACACCTACGACGCCGAACGCCGCCCGATCGGGACGCTGACCGCCGACGCGCAGCTCGCCGAGCTCGGCGCGCGCATGCCGCCCGCGGCCCGCATCGGCTACCCGGAGCGGCAGGCGGATCTCCTGCACACCCTGCTCGGGCACCGCTACCACTCCACGGCCATCCTCGACGAGCCCGGCGACGACGGCTCGATCCTGGAGGACCCGCGCCTGGCCGGCGGGCGGCCCGGCAGCCGGGCGCCGCACGTCGTGCTCGACTGGGACGGGCAGCGCATCTCCACCATCGACCTGTTCGGGGACGGCTTCGTGCTCATGGCCGCCAAGCAGGGCCGGCAGGCGTGGATGGAGGCGGGGCGGGTGGTCAAGGAGCGGCTCGGGGTGCGGCTGACGCGGCTGCCGGTGGATGACGAGCTGCTGGACGTGGAGGGGCGTTTCGAGCAGCGGTACGGCGTCAGCGGGGGCGGCGCCGTACTGATGCGGCCGGACGGGTACGTGGCCTGGCGGTCGTCGGAGCCGGTCGCGGACCCGGCGGCCACGCTGGAGCGGGTCCTCCGGCAGATCCTCAGCCGCTGACCGGCAACGCCGGCCGCCGATCAGCCGACGCCGGCCCTTGGTCAGTCACCGCCGGCCGTTGAACGGCATGCCAGCCGGAACCACCGGCCGTTGAACGGCAGCCAGTTCGCTCCTCAACCGGCCAGCAGGAGCTCCTCACGCCGGGCATGGAGCGTGTCGCGCAGCCGTCCCAGCTCCGCGCAGCGCTCTTCCAGCCCCGCCACCACCCCTTCCACCTCGCCGTCGGCCACGTCCGGCGTGACGGTCATGCCCAGCGCACCGACGTCCCTGACGAACGCGGCCACCGTCTCCTCCCGATCGCCTCCGCCGTCGAGCACCGCGAACCCGGCGGCCCTGGCCCGCTCCCGCGCGGGCAGCTCGACGTCCAGCTCGGCCAGCATCCGCCCGATCTCCAGCAGCTCAGCGCCCCGCGGATCGGCCGATCCCGTCATGCGGCGCTCCCGGCGTACCAGCAGCTCCTCGTAGAGCTCTCGGGCCGGCCCCACCTCCGCCAGCTCCCGCTCCACGGTCGCCAGTTCCCTCGTGTACGCCCCCGGCCCGGCCTCCGCGGGGGCGTCGAACTCTTGCCCGGCGTCCCGCATCAGGCCGGTGATCGCCGTGCGGCTCTCGTGCAGCTCGTCCCAGCGGCGCGCCCGCCGGCGTGCCGTGTGCAGATCTTCGTCGATCATCTCAAACGGGATCACGACACTTTGACGGACACACGTCGCCATTCGGTTCAGGATGACCATGGACATTTCCTAACAAACCAGGTCAGAACAGTCTCGGTCGTCCCGCAAGTTGCGCCGGCATCTCCCCTCCCCCACACAGCGCCATCACGGCGACCGGCAACACCACCGCCGCCGACCCGGCCGATGCCGTCAGCTCTCGCCGGCTCGCCCACACCTTGAGTCTCCTTCGGAAACCGATTGAGTCTCCATTAGAGACTCACTGTGCGGTAAGGTCATGTCATGGTCAGGGAGCTGCGTGAGCAGGACATCCAGTGCTCGATCGCCCAGGCGGCATCCGTCATCGGCGACTGGTGGAGCCTGCTGATCGTGCGCGAGGTGACGCGCGGGCACCGCCGCTTCGACGACCTGCTGCGCGAGCTCGGCATCTCACGGAAGGTGCTGACCGAGCGGCTGAAGCATCTGGTGGACCACGGGGTGCTGGCTCGGGAGCCGTATCAGGCGCGGCCGGTGCGGCACGAGTACGTGCTGACGGAGACGGGGTGGGCGCTGGCGCCGACGCTGATCAGCATGCAGGACTGGGCCGATCGGTGGTTGCTGGGGGACGGGTCCGTGACGGGGGCTCCCCGGGCCGGAGGGACGGAGATCTCGCGCGTACAGGCTGTCCTCGGCACGAAGGTGCCCACCCCGCTCGCCCTGCCCACCGGCTCGCCCAACCCCGCGCAGCTCAACGTGGTCGCCGGCTCACCCCGCCCCGCCCAGCTCGACGTGGTCGCCGACGCGAATGCCACGATCCTGTTCGCCTATCCCTCGACCGGCCCGGCCACCTCCCTGCCGCCGGACTGGGACCAGGTGCCTGGAACCGTCGGATGCACGCTGGAGAACCGGCTGTTCCGTGACCGGCATCCCGAGCTCGCCGGCGCCGGTGTCGCGGTTCACGGCGTCAGCACGCAACGCCCGGACCAGCAGGCCGCCTTCGCCGCCGCGGAGTCGATCCCGTTCCCCCTGCTCTCCGACATGGACCTGCGCCTGGCAGCGGCTCTGCGGCTGCCGACGTTCCGAGCCGGTCAGGACCTGAAGCTCAAGCGCCTGATCCTGGTGATCGACCGCTCCCGGATCATCCGCCACGTCATCTTCCCGGTGCTGGACATCCCCGCAGCCATCACCGAAGCCACCGACGCGGCCCGCACTCTCGCCTGACCCTCACCCCGGCCCTCCCCCGCCCCACCCCTCCGCACTGCCTTGGCCCTCGCCCCTTCCTCCCGTCCCGCACCCTGGTCCCACGCACCCGCGCCCGCGCTCCTCCATGCGCCCTCACCCCCCGCAGGGCATTCACCCACCACCCTGCGCACCGTCACCCCTTGCCGCCCGGGCGCCCTCAGCCTTGGCTTCCCGCCGGCTCTTCGCCAGACAAAAAGCGCAACCCAGCCGCCCGAGGTTTTCCACAGGCCGACCACCCCTTTCACCGCTTATCCACAGAACGCCGTTCCAGTCCTCGCCCGCCACCCCTCATCCCAGATCCTGAGTGCCTCCGAATCCCACCGAGGTCCGGACGTGAATCCAGCCCACTCTGACCACACCCACCCGGAGGCCCACCATGAAGATCACAATCCCCCTCCCCCGCACCATGACCACCCAGTTCATCGTCGCGATGGAGCAAGCCCCCTTCGACGTCGAGTCATTCGTCCCGTGGCGCGTCGGCGGCCCCTTCAAACGTGCCGCCATCACCTCAGCAGCCCAAGGCACACTCGAGGTGACCCTCCACCCGACCCCGTGGAAACCGACGGCCACCACCTTCACGGACGACGAGAGACGCCGCCTCCGCCGTACGAAACAACACGTCATCGTGTCCACCACCGCACCCCCGCACAGGCTCCCCACCACCGTGCAGGTGGCCCGCGCCTCAGCCAGGGCCCTGGCCAGGGAGAGCGACGGCCTCCTGATCGACCCGCTGACCGACTCGACCATCCTCACGTGCGGCAGATGCGCGGGCGAGCCCACCCACTTCCGCCTGGACGACGACTGGCTCTCCTGGGACGTCCAGGTCCACGACGCCGCCACCTGCCCACCTTGGGACCCGTCCGACATGGGGGCGTGCGACTGCCTGCGCGTCACGTCGCGGGGCCTGCGCCGCTTCGCCCTCCCGGAGATCACCCTGGACGGCGCCGCCTGCGCCCACAACCTGTGCGCCACCAACCTCCTGCGCACGGTCGCCAACCGCCTGCTGACCGACCACCTCTCCTACCTCGCCACGCACCCGGCGGCCACCGACCGCAAGATCGACGACTTCCTCCACATCCAGCCCGCCGACCAGCCCGACGGCGGCTTCCCCTTCGGCGTCCGCCTGACCCCGTACGACGCGGACACGGGAGAGCTGGGCCGCACCGGCAGCATCCGCCGCCTGAAGGTCGGCCCGGCCCCCGGCACTGGCCAGATCACCTGCCTCAAGGTCGGCCCGCCCTCAGGGTTCACCGGCTCGCTGAACGACTGGCTCTGCGCCACCCAGGCCGCCCACCACGCCGCCCTGACCTCGATCGACGTCGGCGCCCCAGAGCCGGCACGAGTCCTCGCGGCATGATCCGGGCCGCCCCGCACCAGCGGCCCACCTCCCCCGCCGAGGAGCACCGCTTCCACGCGCGCCGAGGCGAACCACCTCCACCCCGTGGAGGCGAACCACCTCCACCCCGCCGACGCGAACCACCTCCACCCGCCGACGCGAACCACCTCCACCCCGCCGATGCGAACCGCCACCACCCCGCCGAGGCGCCGCATCCACCCAAGCCAGAGCAGCGAGCGAGCTGCTCACTCAGCAGAAGGGCGACAGATCGCCATGGACTGCGCGGGCAGCCGCAGCCCCTCCCCATCCGCCGACACCGGCTCGTCCGAGGCCAGCAGCACCGTCCCGGGCGACAAGGGCAAGGTCACCGACTCCTGCGAGAAGTTGACCGTCACCGCCAGCTTCCCCCGCCACACCAGCAGCCACTTGCCCAGCGGGTCCATCTCCACCCGCACCCGGTCCAGCCGCGGGTCCGACAGCTCGGGCAGCGCCTTGCGCAGCGCGATCAGGTCGCGGTACCAGCACAGCAGCGACCAGTGCGCCTCCTCCTTCACCTCGCTCCAGTCCAGCTTCGAGCGCAGGAACGTCTCCTCGTCCGAAGGGTTGGGCGCCTCCCACACGTACCCGAACCCGTCGAACTCCCGCTCCCTCCGCACCCCCTCGCTGTTGCGCAGCTCAGGCTCGACATGATCGGAGAAGAACAGGAACGGCGTACGCGCCCCCCACTCCTCCCCCATGAACAGCATGGGCGTGAACGGCGAGGTCAGGAGCAGTCCCGCGCCGAGCTTGAGCGCCGGGATCGGCAGGCGGTCGCCCGCGGGCCGGTTGCCGATCTGGTCGTGGTTCTGCAGGCAGGCCACCAGCCGGTGCCCCGGCACGCCCGCGAACGAGCTGCCGTGCGCTCGGGCCCGGAAGCTGGAGTGCGTCCCGTCGTGCACGACCCCGTGCGTGAGCACCTTGGCCAGGGCGGAGAGCTGGGCGAAGTCCTGGTAGTAGCCGTGGCTCTCGCCGCTGACGGCGCAGTGCAGGGCATGGTGAACGTCGTCGTCCCACTGCGCGGTCATGCCGAGCCCGCCGGCGTCGAGCGAGCGCACCATGCGCGGGTCGTTGAGGTCGGACTCGGCGATCAGCGAGAGCGGCCGGCCGACGGAGCAGGCCAGCGCGTCCACCTCCTCCGACAGCTCGGCCAGCAGATGCCTGGCGCGCCTGTCGTGCAGCGCGTGCACGGCGTCCAGCCGCAGCCCGTCGATGTGGAAGTCGCGCAGCCACTGCAGCGCGTTGCCGATGAAGTAGCGCCGCACCTCATCGGAGTCCGGCCCGTCCAGATTGACCGCTTCACCCCAATAGCTGCCGTCGAAGCCGGAGAAGTACGGCCCGAACGGCCGCAGGAAGTTCCCCGAAGGGCCGAGATGGTTGTAGACCACGTCCAGGATGACCCCGATCCCGGCCCGGTGGCAGGCGTCCACGAACGACTTGAGCCCGTCGGGTCCCCCGTACGTCTCGTTCACCGCGTAGAGATCCACGCCGTCGTAGCCCCAGTTGCGCCCGCCCGGCACCGGCGCGACCGGCATGACCTCCACGAAGTCGACGCAGAGCTCCACCAGGTGCGGCAGCTTCTCGATGGCCGAGGCGAACGTCCCCTCCGGGGTGAACGTCCCGATGTGCAGCTCGTAGATCACGGCTCCACGCAGGTCGCGACCCTTCCAGTCGTGGTCGGACCAGGTGAAGCGGGCGTGCTCGTACACCGCGCTCTGCCCGAAGATGCCCTCCGGCTGCCGCCGGGTGCGGGGGTCGGGGTACGGTCCGTCGCCGTCCACCACGAAGCCGTACCGGGTGCCGTGTTCGGCTCCCTCCACCTCCACCGACCACCAGCCCCCTACGCGGGGGGACATCGCCCGGCGACCGCCCAGGACGTCCACTTCGACCGCCGTGGCCTTCGGTGCCCAGACCTCAAAGATCATGTCTCTCCAGGAGTGAGACCGGATACTGACCGAGCAGGTGGGCGAGCGGGACGCGCCCGGTGAACGAGGCGCCGGTGAGCAGGTCCCGCCAGGTGCCCGCGGGCAACGTCAACGTGGTGGCGCCCCACCCGCCCTCGGCGGCCAGGCGCACGGGCAGCCGGGTGGCGACCACGACCGCCCGCGGCCGCACCCCAGCCTCAGCAACAGCCCGCGCCCGCTCCTCGGCTACGCCCTGCAGCTGGTGCTCGCCGGCGGCCTGCTCCGGCTGCCCCGCGCCTGCACGCACATCGTGCTCGCCAGAGGCTCGGTTCGGCTGTCCCGTATCGGCACGCGCGCCATGCTCGCCAGAGGCCCGGGCCGGCTGCCCCGTATCGGCACGGGCGCCGTGCTCGCCCGCAGGCGGCGCTCCGTCCCCGGCGTCGGCTCGCATATGGTGCTTGCCGGCGGGCGGCGGCCCGTATCCGGCATCGATCCGCACCCCGTCCTCATCGGCCCGCCGCGGCCGGTACCCGTCGGCAGGCTGCGCTCGGTGCCCGGCATCGACCCGCGCCGGCTGCGGGGCGCCGTCCCGCACAGCAGCACCGGCCCTGGGATCGGCATCCGCAGCACCGGCCCCGCGATCGGCATCCGCAGCGCCGGCCCCGCGATCAGCGTCCGCAGCAGCACTGGCCCCGGAGTCCGCGCCCAGGGCGGCGGTGGCGCGAACCCCGGGCCCGCCATCCGACTCCCCCCGGACCTGCCCATCGCCTCCCGCAGCAGCGCGGGCCCCGAAGTCGCCGTCCGCCTCGCCCCGCCCCCAGGCGTCAGACTCGGGGGCCGCACCAGCCCAGACGTCGGCGGTTTCGGGCCAAGGGGTGAGGTTCGTGGCGGTGTCGGTGGCGGCGCGGGCGAAGGCGATCACGTGGTCCGCGCGCGCCCCCTCCGCGTGCAGCGGCAGGTACGCCGCCGCGCCCCCCAGCCGCCGGCGCAGGCGCAGGGCCTGCGTGGTGACCAGGAGTTTGGCCGAGTCCCATGAGGTCTCGGGCTTGCGCGGGAACGTCACCGGCCGCCGGTTGTCCGGATCGACCAGGGAGAAGTCGGTCGTCTCGTTCCCCTGGTACACGTCCGGCACCCCCGGCATCATCAGCTGCACCAGCTTGGCCCCGAGGGAGTTGGACATGGCGTACGGATCGACGCGCTCGGTGAAGCCGCCGATCGGGAGGCGGACGGCGGCCTCGGCGAAGGCGCGCAGGCGGCGCTCGTAGTCGGGGTCCGGGTTCACCCAGGAGATGGCGGTCTTGGCTTCGCGGGCGGCCTTGAGGAGGAAGTCGGTGAAGCGTTCGGCGGAGATGGGCCAGGCGGCCATGAGGTTCTGCCAGGCCAGGTAGTCGAGGTGCGGGTCGAAGCTGACCTGCGCCGACCACTCGGCCACGGCCGCCGCCCACTCGCCGGGCATCTCCGACAGCACCGACAGCCGGGCCCGCACGTCCTCGGACCGCTTGGTGTCGTGGGTGGACAGCGTGGTCATCGTGTACGGGGGCAGGTCGGCGCAGAACTCGTGAAACTCCTCCACCGGCACGCCGAACACGTCCGGCTCCCCGCCGACCTCGTTCAGGCAGGCCAGCGGGAACCACCGGTAGAGCGCCGTGTCCTCCACCCCCTTGGCCATGACGGGCCCGCACGCCTGCTGGAAGCGCACGATCGCCTCGGCGGAGCCGTACAGGACCTCCTGGACCAGGGGGCGGACGGCGGGTGAGCAGGAGGCGGCGGCCAGTTCGACGGTCTCGACCGCCAGGGGCGGCGGCGGCTCGCCCGGCACCACGTACGCGCGGTAGACCGGCATGGCGGCGAGCAGCTCGCGTACGGCGGCGGGGTCGCAGGAGGTGACCTTGGCCAGGCGATCCACCTCGGCGCCGAAGAACAGGTCGAGCACCTCCTGCTTGGCCTGCGCCATCACCGGGCGGTACTCGGCGGGCTGCCCGGTCAGCTCGGTGAACAGCCGGATGAGCGGCTGCTTGCCGGCGGGATCGACGAACAGGCCGTTGACGCGGTTGAGCACCTCGTAGCCGGTGGTGCCGTCGCAGGCCCAGTCGTCGGGCAGCCGCTCCGGGCCGATGAGGATCTTCTCGACGACGGTCCAGGCGCTGCCGGCGCGGGCGCGCAGGCGTTCGAGGTAGCCGCGCGGGTCGGCCAGGCCGTCGGGGTGGTCGACGCGCAGCCCGTCCACCAGCCCTTCGTCGAGCAGCCAGAAGATCACCTCGTGCGTGGCGAACAGCACGGACGGGTCCTCGACGCGCAGCCCGATCAGCGACGACACGTCGAAGAAGCGCCGGTAGCCGGGCCCCTCGCGCCAGTCGACGAGCCGGTAGTGGCCGGGGTGCGGGAAGGCGTGCTCGTGGTAGCGCAGCACGTCACCGTCCACGACCGGCGGGGTGTCGTCGCCCAGCACGGGCAGCGCGACCTTGCCGTCCACCCAGTCGATGTCGAACCAGGAGGCGTACGGCGAGGCGGGCCCCTCCTTCAGCACCGACCAGAACTGGGCGTTCACGGTGTTCATGTGGTTCGGCACGATGTCCACCACGATGCCGAGGTCCTGCGCGGCCAGCTGCTGCGCCATCTCCCTGAACCCGGTGGCGCCGCCGAACTCCTCCCTGATCCTGGAGTGGTCGGTGACGTCGTACCCGTGCCGCGACTCGGGCGTGGCCTGCAGGATCGGCGAGAGGTAGACGTGACTCACGCCGAGGTCGCGCAGGTAGCCGGCGATCTCGGCCACCTGGGCGAAGCCGAAGTCGGGGGTGAGCTGCACCCGGTAGGTGGAAGCGGGCCTGGGCGGGTTCGGCGGGCTAGACACGGCGGAGCACCCGCACGCTGCGGCCCGGCACCGCGATCGCGTCGCCCGCCTTCACCATCCGGACGTCCAGCCTGATCGGCATGGCCGTGTCGATCTCCGTATGCCACATCTCGCCATAGTCCTTGGGGATCGTGAACTTGATCGTGTCGTAGTGGGCGTTGAACAGCAGCAGGAAGGAGTCGTCCCTGATGGTCCGGCCGCGCCGGTCGGGCTCGGTGATGGCGTCGCCGTTCAGGAAGACGGCCAGGGACTTGGCGTATCCGACCGTCCAGTCGCCGTCGGTCATCTCCTCCCCTGACGGGGTGAGCCACGCGATGTCGCGCAGCCCGCGTACCGGTTTGCCGTAGAAGAACCGGCGGCGCCGGAACACCGGATGTCTCTTGCGCAGCTCGGCCAGGCTCTGGGTGAACTCGAGCAGCAGCCAGTTCTCCCTGACGTCCGACCAGTCGACCCAGGTCAGCTCGTTGTCCTGGCAGTAGCCGTTGTTGTTGCCGCGCTGGGTGCGGCCCAGCTCGTCGCCGTGCGAGAGCATCGGCACGCCCTGCGACAGGAACAGCGTGGTGAGGAAGTTGCGTTTCTGCTGCTCGCGCAGCGATTCGACGGCGATGCCCGCGGGGCCTTCCTCGCCGCAGTTCCACGACCTGTTGTCGTCGGTGCCGTCGCGGTTGCCCTCCTTGTTCGCCTCGTTGTGCTTGTTGTTGTACGAGACGAGGTCCTGCAGGGTGAAGCCGTCGTGGCAGGTCACGAAGTTGATCGAGGCGGCGGGGCGGCGGCTGTCGTCCTTGTACAGGTCGCTCGACCCGGTGAACCGGGAGCCGAACTCCGGCAGCGTGGCCGCCTGCCCGCGCCACAGGTCGCGGATCGTGTCGCGGTATCGCCCGTTCCACTCCGTCCACCGGGACGGGAAGTTGCCCACCTGGTATCCGCCCGGGCCCACGTCCCACGGCTCGGCGATGAGCTTGACCTGCGACAGCACGGGGTCCTGCTGCACCAGGTCGAAGAAGGCGCTCAGCCGGTCCACCTCGTGCAGCTCCCGCGCCAGCGTCGAGGCCAGGTCGAACCTGAACCCGTCGACGTGCATCTCGATGACCCAGTAGCGGAGCGAGTCCATGATCATCTGAAGGACGTGCGGCGAGCGCATGAGCAGGCTGTTTCCGGTGCCCGTGGTGTCCACGTAGTACCGCTTGTCGTTCTCGACCAGCCGGTAGTAGTTGAGGTTGTCGATCCCCCGGAACCCCAGCGTCGGCCCCAGGTGGTTGCCCTCGGCGGTGTGGTTGTAGACGACGTCGAGGATGACCTCGATGCCCGCCTCGTGCAGCGAGCGCACCATCGCCTTGAACTCCAGCACCTGCCCGCCGCGCTGCCCCTGGCTGGAGTAGCGGTTGTGCGGGGCGAAGAACCCGATCGAGTTGTAGCCCCAGTAGTTCGACAGCCCGCGCTGCTCCAGGATGTGATCGGTGACGAACTGGTGGACCGGCATCAGCTCCAGCGCCGTCACCCCGAGCCTGGTGAGGTGGTCGAGGATCTCGGGGTGGCCGAGGGCGGCGTACGTGCCGCGCAGGTGCTTGGGGATCTTGGGGTGGCTGATCGTGAGCCCCCGCACGTGCGCCTCGTAGATCACGGTGTCGTGGTACGGCGTCGCGGGCGGCCGGTCGTGCCCCCAGCCGAAGAACGGATTGATCACCACGGAGCGCGGCACGTACGGGGCCGAGTCGCGATCGTTCTTGACGTCCGGGGAGCCGAACCGGTAGCCGTAGACCGCCTCGTTCCAGTTGACGCCGCCCTCGATGGCCATGGCGTACGGGTCGAGCAGCAGCTTGTTGGGGTTGCAGCGCATGCCGCGCGCCGGGTCGTACGGCCCGTGGACGCGGTAGCCGTACCGCTGCCCCGGCCCGATGCCCGGCAGGTAACCGTGCCAGATGAACCCGTCCACCTCGCTCAGCTGCACCCGCGACTCGACGTTGTCCTCGTCGAACAGGCACAGCTCGACCTGGTCGGCGACCTCGGTGTAGAGCGAGAAGTTGGTGCCGGCGCCGTCGTAGGTCGCCCCGAGTGGATAGGGGTCTCCCGGCCAGATCTCGATCATCGAGGCTCCCTTGCGGTCTCTCCCCATGTTCCGTTCCCCCGCTCTACCGGACAACCCCGGGCCTCACTAGATCACTCTGTTCCTTCCCACGCTCGCGGTGTCATTACTCCGGGTTGCTTCGCACGAGGTCAAAAGGGGTGGGCCGCCCCGACGGCGCGGTATCGGAGGCGGCCCACCAACCCAGCATCCCCCGGACGTCAAGCGGGCGAGCCGGTTTCAGCGTCCCTTCTGGGGCAATGTGCCGACCCCATGGGTGGTTTCAAACAGTTCTTACTCCGTGGCAACATCGTCGAGCTCGCCGTCGCCGTGATCGTCGGCGCCACGTTCAGCGGCCTCGTCCAGGCCTTCGTACGCGATCTGGTCACCCCGCTGATCGGCGCGGTCACCGGCGGCCGTCAGCCGAACTTCGCCGAGTACTCCTTCACCGTCAACGGCAGCGAGTTCAAGTACGGCGACTTCCTCAACCACCTGATCACCTTCCTGATCATCTCGGCCATCGTCTACTGGCTGGTCGTGGCCCCGATGACCCGGCTGATCAGCCTCCTCGACCGGAACAAGTCGGCCGCGACCAAGCAGTGTCCCGAGTGCCTGTCCGACATCCCGACCGAGGCCCGCCGGTGCATGTACTGCACGGTGGAGCTGGTGCCGGATTCGGAAAAACCCAGGCCATGACGCGCGACGGCGGCACCGGTCCGTCAAGATGGACCGATGAGCGTTGAGTTGATGGTCTGGGACGAGCCGGTGCCGATCAGCAGGGACCAGGCGCGCGCGACGTACCTGGCGGTCAAGCGGACCGCGCCTGGCGCCGGCGTCGAGCCCGACGTGGCCAAGGAGCTGCCGGGGGAGGTCACGCTCTATCCGGGGCACGTGCTGGTGAGCATGGATCTGGACACGATGGACGAGATGTCGGCGCAGGTGTTCACGGTCGCGCGGGCGCACGGGCTGGTGTGTTACGACCCTCAGCGGGATCTGGTGCACAACGTGGCGCCGCTCGGGGTGTACGAGGGCATGCAGCTGCACACCGGGGACGGGATGGTGGTCAACGATCCCGACCTCGGGCTGGTCCATGACGTGCTGGGGACGATGTCCGCCCAGAACCCGTTCGTGGCGCTGGTGAACTTCGGGCAGCACTTCTTGCAGGTCTCGCCCGGGTTCGAGCTGGAGTACAAGGAGGGGGCGCTGGTCCGGGCGATGGTGGCGGAGCTGGCGGAGGTGCGGCAGGCGTTCAACGAGTACGCGACGGGGGATCGGGCGTTTCTCAACCGGTACGAGTGGGCTCAGCCGTAGATCGCGGGGCGGGAGCCGAGGCGCCACGATGCCCAGCGTTGCGCCCCTGGCCGGGAGATACGGCAGGATCGGGGCGTATGAGAACCCTGTACCCGCCCATCGAGCCGTACGAGTCGGGCCTGCTCGACGTCGGTGACGGCAACCAGATCTACTACGAGGTCTGCGGCAACCCCGACGGCAAGCCCGCCGTCATGATCCACGGCGGCCCCGGAGGCGGGTGCAGTGCCAAGCACCGCCGCCAGTGGAACCCCGAGCTCTACCGCATCGTCCTGTTCGACCAGCGCAACTGCGGCCGGAGCCTGCCGCACGCCGCCGACCCGGCGACCGACCTCACCGCCAACACCACCTGGCACCTGGTGGCCGACATGGAAAGGCTGCGCGAGCACCTCGGCATCGAGCGCTGGCAGGTGTTCGGGGGGTCGTGGGGCAGCGCGCTGGCCCTGTCGTACGCGCAGACGCACCCCGGCAGGACGAGCGAGCTCGTGCTGCGCGGGATCTTCCTGCTGCGGCCGCAGGAGCTGCGCTGGTTCTACCAGGAGGGCGCCTCCTACCTGTTCCCCGACCTGTGGGAGCGTTACGTGGCTCCGATCCCCGAGGCGGAGCGGGGGGATCTGATCGCCGCGTTCGGCAGGAGGCTGGAGGGGGCGGACGACGAGGCCAGGCTGGCGGCGGCCAAGGCGTGGTCGCAGTGGGAGGGCGGCACGGTGACGCTGCTGCCCGATCCGGCGCTGGTGGCGGAGTTCGGCGAGGACAAGCATGCCGTCTGCTTCGCCAGGATCGAGAACCACTACTTCCGCCACGGCGGCTGGTTCGAGCCGGCCGACCAGCTCCTCAGGGGCATCGACAGGATCAGGCACATCCCGGCGGTGATCGTGCAGGGCCGTTACGACTCCTGCACGCCCATGGCCACGGCCTGGGACCTGCACAAGGCGTGGCCCGAGGCCGAGTTCCACGTGGTCCACGACGCCGGGCACGCCTACTCGGAGCCGGGAGTCCTGGATCGGCTCATCGAGGCGACCGACCGGTTCGCGGGCGGTTCCGCGACGTAGCCTCCGGGGCCCGGCCGCGGGGCGGCTCCGCCGCCGGACCGGCCGGCCGGCCAGGCGCCCGGCTGCGGGGCGGGGTCCCCCTTGCCGCCGAGCAGGCGGGCGCGGGCGAGCCGTACCGCGGGGGTGACCGCCCCCACCAGCAACAGCGTGAACAGCGGGGCGAGCGCCACGCCCAGCAGGAAGCCCGCGGCCACGTCGTGCGGGTAGTGCACCCCGACGAACACCCGCGAGAACGCCATGACGGCGGCCAGCGGGAACACCGCCCAGGCCAGGCCGCGCCAGACCAGCACGAGCGTGGCCGCCGCGCCCGCCGCGATGACCGAGTGGTTGCTGGGGAAGGACCAGTCGCCCAGGGGCGGGCAGGCGGCGATGGTCGCCACGCCGCCCCGGCACGGCCGGTCCTCCCTGACGAGCAGCTTGACGACCTCGCTCACCACGTACGCGCCCACGATCCCCGCGGGCCCGGCGATCACGAGCGCCAGGTCACGCGCGGGCCCTCGCCACGCCCGCACGGCGGCCACCACGAACAGCGCCGCGAAGAGGAATAACCCGGCGTCGGTGCCGACCTCGGCGAAGGTGTGCAGCCATGCGGGGGTGGTGAGCGAGAAGCCGACGATGTCCTGGTACACGCGTGTCCAATCCGTGAACGATCAATGGACACGACCTTACGGACTGAACGCGTGACATGCCTCGACCAAACGGCCGAAAACCACCTCTGACTTAAGTAAGGAGCCGGCGGGCCAGCGCCGCGTACCTGGTCTCCAGCTCGCCGCGGGTGATCAGGCCGCGATCGAACGCCTCGGTGGTGGCGTCGCGCTCGGCGACGTAGTACGCGGCCATGATCTCGCTGCGCAGCGGGGTGAACCCGCGCTCCACGCAGTCGGAGAAGATGGACACCTTCCGCTCCACGGCGTCCGAGGCCACCGTGCACGCCAGGTCCCGCTCCCTGAGCTGCTGAACCGCTTCACGGAGGGTGACGGGACCGAGGGACCCGTTGAACCGGGTTTCAAGGGTGATCTTCACTTTCTTTGCGCCTCCGCAGGTTTGCAACGTTCGCAGGAAGGCCGCGTATTCCCAGTTCAGAGCGGGTAAGAGGGCAATCGTGATCGGAGCGCACGTGATCGTCGGATACGCGAACGACGCGGGCGGGAGAGACGCTCTCGCCCTCGGTTCCGCGATCACCCGTGTCACCGGAGGGGAGCTCACGGTCGCCGTGATCTACCCGCCGGGCAGCCCGGGGCTGGCGGTCGAGGCGCAGGCCAACCTGGCCCACGCGGCCGAGGAGCTGGGGCCGGTGCCCGCCGAGTACATCACGTACGAGAGCAGGGGCACGGGGCGCGGCCTGTCGGTGCTGGCGAGCAGGATCAGGGCCGACCTGATCGTGGTCGGCTCGGCGGCCGGCGGCCGGCACGGCCGCATCACGATCGGCAGCACCGCCGACCACCTGCTGCACCTGTCGTCCGAGGCGGTCATGCTGGCGCCCGCCCAGTACGTGCCGCCCGCCGAGCCCGCCCGCCTCACGCTGGCGTACGTGCACCGGCCCCAGTGCGACGCGGCCGTCGGCCAGGTGGCGCAGGCGGCGCTGCGGCTGGGCGTGCCGCTCCGGCTGATCACCCTCGACCTGCGCACCGAGAACCAGGGCAAGCTCAGGGACGACCTGGCGCTGGCCGTCCGGCTGGCCTGGGAGCAGACCGGGATCGAGGCGGAGTCGGAGGTGGCCGAGGGCCACGACGTGACGGCCGCGCTGGCGGACGTGGAGTGGCTGCCGGGCGAGCTGCTGGTGTGCGCGGCGAGCGAGGACGCCCAGCCGCACCGGGTGTTCCTCGGCGAGCTGGCCATGAAGGTGCTGCGCGCCTCCGCCTGCCCGGTCACCGTGCTGCCGAGGGGTTTCTCCTAGGCTTGCGGGTGTGTTCCTGGCGCGGGTGATCGTGGTGGCGGTGCTGGCCGCGTTGTCCAGCGTGTACGTGCTGGCGGGCGCGGGCGGCGCGGTGCTCGTGTTCGCGGTGCAGTGCCTGTACACGCTCTGGGCCAGGAAGTGGTGGCTGCTGGCCGCGCAGGCCGGGCTCGTCTACTGGGTGACGCTGGGGACCGGCTCGTCGGTGGTCGTGCTGGGCTTCCTGGCGGGCTCGCTGCTGGTGACGCGGCTGTGGGCGGTGGCGCCCGGGGTGGTGTTCAGCGCGGTCGTGATCGCGTACGCCCGGGGCGGCGACGTCGTCACGACGCTCGACCTGGCGATCACCACGATGCTGATGACCTTGATCGTGCCCGGGCTCATCCGGCTGGTGGAACGCGTGGACGAGCTGCACGCCACCCGCCGGGCGCTGGCCGCGGCGGCGGTGGGCGAGGAGCGGCTGCGCATCGCGGCCGAGCTGAGCGACGGCCTGGGGCGCGGGCTGGCGACGATCATGGCCGGGGTGCGCCGGGCCGTGCGGGGCTCCGGCGCCGAGGAGCTGGGCGAGGTGGTGAGCGCGGCACGGCGGTCGCTGACTGACGCGCGGGCGGCGGCGGCCGGCTACCGCGCGATGTCACTGACTCCCGAGCTGACCACGGCCAGGGGCATGCTGGCGGCGGCGGGGATGAGCGTGGAGGTGCGTGCCGGGCACGCCGAGCCGCTGGGCCCCGCCGGGGCGCTGCTCGCGACCGTGCTGCGCGAGGCCGTCACCGACGTCGTACGCCGCGGCACGGCCCGCCTCTGCGTGATCGAGACCGTGGAGCGGTCCGGCACGGTGACCCTGCGCGTCACCGACGACGGCCGCCGCACCGCCGAGGACGACGCGCTGGGCGACCTCGCCGCCCAGGTCACAGCCGCCGGCGGCAGGCTGGCCGGCAGCCTGTCGAACCAGGGCCGCCACACGGTCGAGGCCACCCTGCCCGCCCCGCAACGCGAGCAGGAGCGCGAGCCCGCCGACCTGTCCGTGCTCCTCCTGGCCGCCGTGCTGGCCGGCTTCAGCCTCAAGGCCCTGCTCCAGATCCCCGCGAACCTCCTCCTGCCCGCCACCGCGCTCCTGGCCGCCATCGTGGTCATGCAGCTCAGGTCCGTCACGGGCCGGCACATGACGGCGCTGAGCGTGATGGCGGTGCTGGCGTTCGCGCCGATCCCGCTGTTCGGCCCGATCTGGCTGGGCACGGGCGGCTTCCTGGCGGGCCCGGTGCTGCTGGCCTTCCGCCCGCGTACGGCCTGGCCGCTGGTCGCCGCGATCATCGCCGCGACGGCCGCCGTCGCCGCGTCCTACGGCCTGCCCTTCCCCGCGGCGGCGAACGTCACCGTGAGCAACCTCGTCACCGGCCTGGTCGTCTACAGCCTGCTGCGCCTGGCCGGGCTGGCGAAGGAACTGCAGGCGGCCAGGGAGGGCCTGGCCCGCTCGGCCGTCGTCGAGGAGCGCCTGCGCGCCGCCCGCGACCTGCACGACCTGCTCGGCCACAACCTGGCCGCGATCCTGCTCAAGTGCGAGCTGGCCCGCCGCCTCCCGCCGGAGCGGGCGCGGGCGGAGCTGGCGGACGTGCTGGAGATGGCCGAGCGGGCCGAGCACGACCTGCGCTCGGTCTCGGGCGAGCAGCTCGACCTCTCGCTCGCCGCCGAAACGGAGTCGGCCGCGTCCGTCCTGCGCGCGGCGCGCGTCGAGGTGAGCGCCGACCTGGCGCACCCGCCGCTGCCCGCCGAGGTCGAGACCGTGCTCAGCGCCGTGCTGCGCGAGGCCGTCACGAACGTCCTGCGCCACAGCACCGCCCGCCACTGCGTGATCGGCACGGCCACCGAGGGCGACCGGGTACGCCTGACCGTGCGCAACGACGGCGCCCGCACCGCCGAGGCCCGGCGCGGCTCGTCGGGCCTGGGCAACCTGACGACCCGCCTGGCGGCGCTGGACGGCCGGCTCACGACCGGCGTCGAGGACGGCTGGTTCCAGCTCGACGCGACGGCGCCGCTGGTCCCCGCCACGGCTCCGCCGGTCCCCGCCACCGCGAGCCGGATCCGCCCCGCCTCGGTGACGCGCTGAAGCCGACCCGCCTCGGTGGCGCGCCGGATCCGCCCCCGCCTCGATGACGCGCTAGATCCAGCCCGCCTCGGTGGCGAGGCGGACCGCGTCGGTGCGGTTGCGCGCGTTCAGCTTGGCCACGATGGCCGTCAGGTAGTTGCGCACGGTCCCGGCCGTCAGGTGCAGCCGCGCCGCGATCTCGGGCGCGTCCAGGCCGTCGGCGACCAGCCGCAGCACGTCGGCCTCGCGCGGCGTGAGCGGGTTGTCGGCCAGGTCCCACGCCGTGATGGCCAGCGACGGGTCCAGCACCCGCTTGCCCCCCGCGACGTCGCGGATCGCGGCGACCAGTTCCTCGGGCGGCGCCGTCTTCAGCATGAACCCGCCCACCTGCGCCGCCAGCGCCCGCTTGAGGTGCGCGGGCTTGCCGTGCCCGGTGAGCATGAGCGTGCGGCACGACGGCACGCGGGCGCTGATCCGCGCGGCGGCGTCCAGGCCGTCGAGCTCGCCGGGCATGTCGATGTCCAGGACGGCCACGTCGGGCAGCTCCACGGCGGCCGAGGCGACGGCGGCGGCGCCGGAGTCGACGGCGGCGACCACCTCCAGGTCCGGCTCCAGCCCGAGCAGCGCCGAGAGCGCGCCCCTGATGACCGCCTGATCCTCGGCCAGAAGTATGCGAATCACGCAGACATTGTCCACCAGTGTCCGGATCGTGATGACGTCATGGGCGATCGGTGACGGCCTCTCTGGGGCGCGTACTCGCTGGTCGGCACGCTGGAAGACATGACAGAGGCAGTGCGGCTGGACGCCGTGAGCAAGGTGTACGGCAAGGGGCAGGGCGCGGTGGCGGCCCTGCGGGAGGTGTCGGTCGGCATCCCGCGCGGCTCGTTCACCGCCGTGATGGGACCGTCGGGGTCGGGCAAGAGCACGTTCCTGCACTGCGCGGCGGGGCTGGACGTGCCGTCGTCCGGCTCGGTGCGGCTCGGCGGCACCGAGCTGGCCGGGATGGGCGAGACGGAGCTGACCGAGCTGCGCAGGCAGCGGGTCGGCTTCGTGTTCCAGGCGTTCAACCTGGTCCCGGCGCTCGACGTGGTCGAGAACGTCACCCTCCCCCTCCGCCTGTCCGGCGCCCGGGCGCCGCACGGCCTGCTGGAGGACATCCTGCGCAGGGTGGGCCTGGAGGGCCGCGCCGGGCACCGTCCCGCGCAGCTCTCGGGCGGGCAGCAGCAGCGGGTGGCCATCGCCAGGGCGCTGATCACCGGCCCCGAGGTGGTGTTCGGCGACGAGCCGACCGGCGCGCTGGACACCATGACGGCCAGGGACGTGCTGCGGCTGCTGCGCGAGGTGGTGGACGGCATGGGCCAGACCGTGGTGATGGTCACGCACGACCCGCTGGCCGCCTCGTACGCCGACACCGTGCTGTTCCTGGCCGACGGCCGGATCGTGGACTCGATGAGCGACCCGGCCGCCGAGAAGGTGGCCGAGCGGATGACCAGGCTGGGGGCGTGGAAGTGATCGGCTTGGCGTGGAAGACGTTGCGCGACCGCAAGGGCGCGTTCGCGGGGGCGTTCGTGGCGCTGCTGTGCGCCGCCGCGCTGGTGTGCGCGTGCCTGATGCTGCTGGAGACCGGGCTGCGCGGCTCGGTCTCGCCCGAGCGGTACGCGGGCGCGCCCGTGATCGTGGCCGCCGACCAGTACGTGCGGGAGACCGTCGCCAAGGGCGACGGCGAGACCAAGACGAAGGCCAAGCCGCTGGCCGAGCGCGCCTGGCTGCCCGAGTCGGTCGTCGGGACGCTGCGGCGCACGCCCGGCGTGTCGAAGGTGGTGGCCGAGGTGACGTTCCCGTTCGGCCCGTACACGGGTCATGGCTGGGAGTCGGCCGCGCTCACCCCGTTCACGATCGAGCGGGGGCGCGAGCCGCGCGCCTCCGGCGAGATCGTGGTGGACGCCCGCGCCGGTCTGGAGGTGGGGGCACGGCTGCGCGGGTACCGCGTCGTGGGCGTCACCGCGCAGGCCCTGCCGAGCCAGGCCACCGTGTTCTTCAGCACCGCGCAGGCCCGCCGCCTGGCCGGGCACCCCGGCATGGTCAGCGCCGCCGGCGTCTTCCCCGCCGTCGCGCGGGCGCCGCAGGGGGCCGTGCTGTACGCCGGGGACGAGCGCGGCCGGCTGGAGTTCCTGGACGCGGAGCAGGCCAGGGTCAAGCTGATCAGCATGGGCGGTGCGCTGGCCGGGACGTCGCTGATCGTGGCCGTCCTCGTCGTGGTGGGCACGTTCGCGCTGTCGATCCAGCAACGCCAGCGCGAGCTCGCGCTGCTGCGGGCGGTGGCCGCCACGCCACGCCAGATCCGCCGGCTGGTGGGCGGTCAGGCGCTGGTGGTGGGCGTGCTGGCGGGGGTGCCGGGGGCCGCTGCGGGCGTCGGGCTGGGCCTGTGGCTGCACTCGGTCTTCGTGGCGCTCGGCGCGACCCCGGCGAACCTGTCTCTGGTCGTCAGCCCGTTCCCGCCGCTGGCCGCGCTGCTCGCCACCGTCGCCGCCGCCTGGGCCGCGGCCCGGGTCTCCGCCCGCCGCCTGGCCAGGATCCGCCCGGTGGAGGCGCTCGGGGAGGCGGCGCTCGACGACGGGCGGCTGCCCCGGTGGCGGCTGGTGGCGGGGCCGGTGCTGGTGGCGGGGGCCGTGACGCTCACCCTGGTGCTGTCGGGGCTGGACACGGAGGCCGCCGCCACGCCGGTGACCATGCTGACCGCGCTGCTCTGGACGGTCGCCGTGTCGGTGCTGGGGCCGCTGCTGGCCAGGTCCGTCCGGCTGCTCCCGCTGCCGTGGGCCGGGGCGAGCGGTTTCCTGGCCGCCAGGAACCTGCGCGCCACCCCCAAGGCGCTGGCCTCCGTGCTGTCGCCGCTCACCCTGATGGTGGCGATGACCTGCACGATCCTGTTCGCCCAGACCACGATGGGCGCCGCCGCCGAGAAGCAGGCCGCCGCCGGCACCCGCGCGGACCACGTGCTGCCCGGCGCCTCCGCCGAGGAGATCCGGCGGGTTCCCGGCGTGCAGGCCGTCACGCAGGTGCTGCGCACCTCGGTCCGGTTCGGCCTGGACAAGTACCCGGCCCAGGCCGTCACCTACGACCCGCGCACGATGGACCTGGGGGTCGTCGCCGGCACGATGGACGGCTTCGGCGCCGGCTCGGTGGCGCTCAGCGGCACCGCCGCCGCCCGCCTCTCCCTCTCGCCGGGGGACCGGGCCAGGCTCACGCTCGGCGACGGCACCCCGGCCACGCTGAAGGTGGCCGCCGTCTACTCCCGCGGCCTCGGCTTCGGCGACGTGACGCTGCCGTACGAGCTGGTACAAGGCCACGTGGACGACCCGTCGGGCACCCTCCTGGTCGCGGCCCCCGGGGTCGCCCTGCCGGCCGCGGCGCCCGAGGCGGCCCCGACCGGCTCCGCCGATCCGCAGGTCACCTTGGTGGCGCTCGGCCTGATCATCGCCTTCACCGCCATCGCCGTGGTCAACACCCTGGCCATGGCCACCTCGGGCCGGGCCAGGGAGCTGGCCGTGCTGCGCCTGGCGGGCACCACCCGGCGTCAGGTCCTGCGCATGCTCCGCCTGGAGACGCTCTGCGCCGTGCTGGCCTCCGCGGTGACGGGCACGGCGGTGGCGCTGGTGACGCTGTCGGCGTTCGGGGCGGGGATGACGGGATCGGCGGTGCCGTACGTGCCGCCGGTGACGTACGTGCTGGTGATCGCCGCGGCGACGGCCCTGGCTCTGCTGTCCACGTCCCTCCCCGCCCGCCTGGCCCTCAGGACCCGCCCGGCGGAGGCGGTGTCATCGGCCTGAGAGGACCCTTTCGTACAGTTCCAGGTACCGATCGGCCATCACCGACGGCGAGAAGCGGCGGCGGGCCTCCTGGCGGCACTCCTCGGGGTCGATCTCGTCCACCCGGAGCACCCACTCCGCCAGCTCCTCCTCGGTGTCGGCCAGGAAGCCGGTGCGGCCGTGGTCGATGATCTCCGGCAGGCAGCCGCGCCGCAGGCCGACCGGCGGGACGCCGAGCGCCAGGGCCTCCACGACGGCCGTGCCGCCCGGCTCGTCCCACTGGATCGGGAAGAGGGCGGCGCGGGCCGAGGCGTACAGCCGGTCCCTGTCGGGGCCGCCGACGGCGCCGACCCACCGGACCAGGTCGCCGTCGAGGTAGCGGGACACCTGGTCGAGGTGGTAGCGCACGTCCGGGTGGCTGTGCAGCGGGTGGTAGGGGTTCTGGGCCACGACGTCCAGCTCGGCGGGCGTGTTGCGGCCGCTCACCGGGCCGGCCAGGACCAGCGGGAGCCCGAGCTTCTGGCAGATCCTGGCCGCCACGTGCTGGCCCTTGAGCCCGCAGATGCGGCCCATCACCACCAGGTGCTCGCCCTGGTCCGCGCGCGGGGCGTGGTCGGCGAGCGGGGTGGCGAGGTGGACGGCGCCGAGCGAGGCGGCGCGCAGGGCTTCGGGGGCGCGGGCGACCTGCGACTCCGAGACGCCGTTGACCGCGATCGAGGCCGGGAACGCGCCGTAGAAGGCGGGATGTTTGTGCAGGTCCCAGTGAAGGGTGTGGAGGACGGGCGGGCCGCCGAGCGCCGAGAGCACCGCGGGGCCCACCACCTCGACGTGGTCGTGCACGAGGTCGATGTCGTCGCGCCGGCGCAGCTCGGACACCACCCGGGCCAGGTGGGCGTGGGTGATGCCCATGACCTGGTTGTACGGTTTCTGCAGCTCGGTGAACTGCTCGTCCTCGTACACGCTGATCAGCTCGTCCACCTCGAGCGTGCTGGACCCTACGGAGGCCAGCACCACCTGCACGCCGCGCGAGCGCAGCGCCGGCACCAGCGTGGCCACCACGTTCTCGATCCCGCCGTAGCCGGCGGGCGGAACCGTGAGCCACGGCCCCGCGTTCACCAGGACTTTCATGCCAGATCCTCCTCCAGTACGAGGGAGGCGAGCGGAGGTCGCTCCGCCACGGCCACGTCCACCAGGTCGGCGTGCCCGTCGAGCCCGAACTGCAGGAGCGTGTGCGCCGGAGGCTCCGACGCGAGCACGCGGCCCTGCCGTTCCAGGCGCGACCAGGCGGTGAGCATGATCTGCCCGGCCATGCGGCCGAGCGCGGGGATCGACTGGTGCGTGTGCGTGCGGTGCCCCAGGTCCACCTGGGCCATGGCGTCCAGCCCGACGAGGTGGAGCAGGTCGACGAGGAGCCCGAACTCCACGCCGTACTCGGTGACGAAGGGCACCTGTTCGAGCACCTCGCGCCGGGCGGCGTACTCGCCGCCGAGCGGCTGGGCGAAGCCGGCCAGTTCTGGCCAGAACATATTGAGCAGCGGCCTGGCCACCAGCTCGGTCACGCGCCCGCCGCCGCCCTGCTGGGCGACACCGTCCGAGCCGATGTACGGCCGTTCGTAGGTTGCCTTGACGAAGTGGGTGTCGGCGTCGGCCAGCAGCGGGCCGACCAGGCCCGACACGTAGTGCGCGCCGAAGCTGCGCAGGTCGCTGTCGATGTAGACGACGATGTCCCCCTTGGAGGCGGCAAGCCCTTTCCACAGGGCCTCGCCCTTGCCTGTGAGGGGTGGGAGGTGGGAGAGAACCTCGCCCTGCGCCACCACGCGGGCGCCCGCCTCGCGGGCCCGCTGGGCGGTGGCGTCGGTCGAGTTGGAGTCGACGACGAGGACTTCGTCGACGAGTGGCGTGTGCTCGACGAGGTCGCGGCGGATCGCGGCGACGATGTCGCCCACCGTGCTCTCCTCGTCACGTGCGGGAAGGACCACGCTGACCGTGGTGTCTCCCTTGGCCATCATTAAGGCGTCCACCGGCCACTCTGCTGCGGTGCTCGAGTGCGGGCCGTACCACTCCTGGACCCTGGCCAAGGCTCGCATATCTGTCTCCATGCATCAGCCCCGATCTCATGAGGTCACGACTTCTGCCCGGTCTATAGGCACTTGAACATGTTTGTTTGATTCGGCCTAGACGTGGCATATGCCGGGTTGTGTCCCCAATGACCCGTGTCGGCATCATAGGTGCCGGAAATGTCGCCGCTCGTCATGCTGACGTCCTGTCCGGATTCCCCGATGTCACGATCGCTGGGATCGCCGACACCGATTCCCGCAGGGCCGAGGCGCTGGCCTCGAAGCACGGCTCCCCCGCCTACGGCGGCCATGCCGACCTGCTCAGCGCCGGCGGTCTTGACGCTGTCTACGTCTGTGTGCCTCCTTTCGCGCACGGTAACCCGGAACAAGATGTTCTGTCGTGCAATCTCCCGATTTTCGTGGAAAAACCCCTTTCGCTAGACCTCAAAACCGCAGAATCCATCGCGTCCGAAATCGCGCGGAGATCTCTGCCCTCGGCCGTCGGCCACCACTGGCGTTACCTGGACATCGTCCAGCAGGCCCGCGACCTGCTCTCCGGCCGTCCGGTGCAGCTTGCGCTCGGCCACTGGCTGGACAAGGTGCCGCCGGTCGCGTGGTGGCTGGACCCGAACATGTCCGGCGGCCAGATCGTGGAACAGGCGGTCCACGTCCTGGACCTGGCCCGGCTGCTGGTGGGCGAGGTGTCCATGGTGCACGTGGTGCCCGCGGAGAACGCCGTGGACGGCGAGGTGGACCGGGCCACGGCCGCGGTGCTGCGCTTCTCCGGCGGGGCCGCCGGGCTGCTGGCCACCTCCTGCCTGCTCGCCCACAAGCACCGGGTGGGGCTGGAGGTGTGCGCCGACGGGATCGCGCTGGAGCTCAGCGAGACCAGGCTCCTCGTGGACGGCCAGCGCGTGATCGAGGACGACGGCCAGGCCAAGGTGCGGGTGGACCGCGAGTTCATCAACACCGTGCAGGGCAAGCAGGCCGATGTCCGCGTACCGTACGAGGAGGCGCTGCGGACCCACCGCCTGGCGCTCGCACTCGCCCGATCCGCCGTCGAACGGAGGCCGGTGACGCTCGATGATGACCAGTAACGTTCTCAGCATCGACGAGCCGGGCGAGGTCTGCCTGGTCGAGGAGAAGCTGCCCGACGTGCCCGAGGGCGGGTTCCTGGTGGAGACCGTCTACAGCGGGGTCTCGGCCGGCACCGAGCTGACCTTCGTCAAGGGCACCAACCCCTACCTCACCTCGACGTGGGACCCCTCGCTCGGGTTGTTCCTGGAGGGCTCGCCGTCGGTGGCGTACCCGGTGCGCGGCATCGGGTACATGCAGGTCGGCAGGGTGGCCGAGACGCGGACGCGGGCCGTGCGCGAGGGCGCGCTGGTCGCGATGTGTTACGGGCACCGCACGGCGTACGTGGCCGACCCGATGACGGACCGGTTCGTGGAGCTGCCGGGCGACCTCGATCCCCTGCTCGGCATCTACGTCGCCCACATGGGCCCCATCTGCGCCAACGGCCTGCTGCACGCGGCGCACGACCTGCACGGCCCGGCCGTGCGCGACCTCGGCGACGGCGTGCGCGGGCGGCGCGTCGTGGTGGTGGGCGCGGGCGTGGTCGGGCTGCTGACGGCCCTGTTCGCCATCTCCGGCGGCGCGGCCGAGGTCGTCGTCGTGGACGAGACCCCGGCCAGGCTGGAGATCGCCGCGGCGCTCGGCGCCGAGGTGCTGGCCGCCGACGACGACCCGGCCGTCGTGCTCAAGCGCCGCTGGCGGCACGCCCCGAACGACCGCGGCGCGGACGTGGTCTTCCAGTGCCGTGGCCGGCCCAGGGCGCTGGCGCTCGGGCTACGGCTCCTGCGCCCCCAGGGCACGCTGGTGGACCTGGCCTTCTACACCGACGGCGCCGACGAGGTCCGGCTCGGCGAGGAGTTCCACCACAACGGGCTGACCCTGCGCTGCGCCCAGATCGGCCGGGTGCCGCGCGGCCTGGCCCACGCCTGGGACAGGGAGCGGCTCTCGCACGAGACCATCACCCTGCTCAGGCAGCACGGCGGCCCGCTACGCGAGCACGTGATCACTGATGTCGTCGGCTTTTCTGATGCGCCCCGGCTCCTGACCGGACTCGCGGCGCGCCGGCTTCAGACCGTTCAGGCTGTGCTCCGCGACGATGTCCAGGATGAGGGCGGCTGACCAGCTGAAGTCCCGGCAGCCGTGACCGCGCAGCGTGAGCGGGTTGAAGTACTCGCGGAAGCCCGACAGGCTCACCGCCCGCATCATCGCGTCCGCGAGCATCCTGGCCAGGTCGGGGCGGCGCTCCCGCAGCCCCTGCCAGACCAGCCAGCTCACGTTGACCCAGCTCGGGCCGCGCCAGTAGCGGGCCGGGTCGAACTCGGGCGCGTCCAGGGCGTAGCTGGGCAGCGGCATGTCGGTCAGCCCGAACCGGGAGATCGCCGTCCCGATCAGCGCGTCGGCGACCTCGGGCGGCAGGCCCGGCAGCATGAGCGGCGTCAGCCCCGCCACGCTGCTGGAGTGGATCAGGGCGCCGCTGTGCACGTCGCGCGCCTGGAAGAGCTTGCCGTCGAAGAGGTGCGTCACCATGGCCTTGGTGATCGCCTCGGCCTCGCGCCGGTGCGGCTCCGGGTCCAGGCCGAGCTCCGCGGCGATGGTGGCCAGCGTCGACTCCGCCACGCCGTAGGCGGCGTTGAACAGCGGATCCTCGACCTGGAACGCGCCAGGCTCGCGGTAGCCGGACTCGCGGTAGGCCTGGGCGAGCTCGACGTACTGGACGTAGTCGCGGTCGGTGGGCCGCTCGTCGGCGCTGACCGTCTGCAGGTCCCTGCGGACGAACCCGGTCGCGCTCGCCTGCACGGCCGCCAGCGGCAGGTCCCAGGCCGGGCTGTTGTCCATGCCCGACTCCCAGGGGTGCACGATCGAGATCAGCCCCTCGGCGGAGCGGCGCTGCTGACGCAGGAACTCCTGCTGCGCGACCAGCCGGGGATAGATCCGGCGCAGGAACGCCGGGTCGGGCTCGGCCTGGTGCGTCTTCCAGGCGGCCAGCGCGTGCACCGGGGGCTGGACGATGCCGGAGGTCCGCGCCCCGGAGGGCGCGGACGTCCGCCAGAAGTCGGAGCTGGGGAAGTAGGCGTCCTCCGGCACCCGCGGGTTGAAGACGATGTGCGGCACCCGGCCGTCGTACCACTGGGCCCCGAACAGGCTCAGCAGCTCCGTCCTGGCCCTGCGGGGCGACCAGCGGGCGTTGCCGATCGCGATGAACGCGGAGTCCCAGCTCCACTGGTGGGGGTAGAGGCGACGGGAGGGAACCGTGTAACTGCCGTCCCAGTTGCTGACCAGGACGCGCACGGCGTCGCGGAGGATCATAGATACTTCCTCACGAATGCTGCGGTTTGGGGAAGAACGATCTCGGGCTCGCCGCGGAGCCGGCATTCCAGGGCGAGGTAACCGTCGAAGCCGACGGCGTCGAGCGTGGCGAGCTGCGCGCCCCAGTCGAGGTGCCCGGTGCCCGGCTGGTTCCTGTTCGACTCGCTGATCTGCATGTGCGCGATGTACGGGGCCGCGTCGATCAGCGCGCGGCAGGGGTCGTCCTCCTCGATGTTCATGTGGTAGGTGTCGCCGACGATCCTGATGGAGTCCATGGCGCAGTAGGAGACGGCCTCGGCCAGCGTGTTGACCATGTGGTTCTCGTACCGGTTGAGCGGCTCCAGCATGATCAGCACGCCGTTGCGGTGCGCGTGCTCGCCGAGGATGCCCAGCGCCTCGGCCAGCACCTCGCGGTCCTCCTCGGGGCTGCGCGGCGGCTCGAACGGCGGCAGTCGGCGGGAGAACTGCCCCCAGGAGGCGGGCGTCATGACGCCGATGCCGCCCAGCTCGGCGATGACCGTGAGCTGGGAGCGGAGCTGCTGGATGGCGTCCTTGCGCTTGGCGGGGTCGAAGTCGCCGATGAAGTGCGGCATGTCCACGCACACCGTCGGCATCTCCACGCCGTCGGCCCGTGCCCGCTTGAGCTCCGTCAGGCGGCCCGCGAAGTGGAAGTCGCCCTTGCCGCGCAGCTCGATGGCGTCGAAGCCGGCATCGAGGGCGAACGCGAACTTCTCCTGCAGCGAGCGACCGGGCAGAAGCTGCTCCTGTACGGCGAGCTTCACTGTTTACTCCTCAAATTGGAAGACGAGCTGGAGGACCTCGGACTGGTGCTTGTCGAGCAGGTCGAAGGCCTCGGCAGCCCGGTCGACGGGCATGACGTGGGTGACGAGCTCGCGGGCGTCGACCTCTCCGCGGTGCACGAGCTCCATGAACGTGCGCTGCAGCCGCTCGACGTCCCACCGGTGCGCCAGCCACGAGGCGACGCCGCCGATCTGGGAGGAGACGAGCTGGACCTGGTTGTGGTGGAACTCCTCGCCGAGCCGCAGCCCGATGCCGTCGCCCTGGTAGAAACCTGCGGCCACCACCCGGCCGCCCTTGCGGACGGTCCTGATCGCCTCGTGCAGGCCGAGGTGGCTGCCGCTGAGCTCGATGACGGTGTCGGCGCCCACCACGCGCTTGCGCATGAACTCGGCGACCGACCCGGAGGCCACGTCGAACGTCTCGGCCGCGCCGAACTTCCTGGCCAGCTCCAGCCGGTCGGGGATGGCGTCGGCGGCGACCACGCGGGCCCCGCTGAGCACGGCCAGCCGGGTGGCGAGCAGCCCGATGACGCCCTGGCCGAAGATCGCGATCTGGTCGCCCAGGTGCACGTCGGCGGCGTGCACGGCGTTGAGCGCGATGGCGCCCACCCGGGCGAAGACGCCGGTCAGGGCGTCGGCGCCGGGCGGCAGGACGTGGCCGACGAGCTTGTCCGCCGGGACGACGGCCTCGGCGCGGTGGCCCCAGATGCCCCACACCAGGCTGCCGACCGGCGGGTCGGCCACATCGGGCGCGGCCTCCACCACCTCGCCGACTTCCTGATAGCCCCAGCCGCTGAGTGGGTAGGCATGCGTCTGGCCCTCTACGAAGAGCCGACGCTCGATGTCCCACTTGCGGGTGAGATAGGGGTTGGTTCCGCGGTAGGCGGTCAGCTCGGTGCCCGCTGAGACTCCTGAATAGAGAGTGCGAACTCGCACTGTGCCCGGCTCAAGCTCGGCGGGCGACTCCAGGCTGACGCGGACATGGCCTGGCTCTTCGAAGGTGATGACGCGCATTCCCCACACTTACGCTTATTGATCAAACAAAAGTCGAAGATTTAGCGCTACCTTGCACACGATAGTTGCGCTCGTAACACGCTTAAGTCTACGACTTCCGTCGGAGGTGACAGATGAAATTGGGGTTTCTGACAGCGTGTCTTCCGGAAAGCGACCTTACCGACATTGCTCACTGGGCCGCTACCCAGGGCTTCGAGGCTCTGGAGGTGGCCGGCTGGCCGGAACCGGATGACCGAAATCACATCAGAGTGGATCGTTTCGACGACGCCGAATGCGAACGGGTCCGGCGGATCTTCGCGGAGACCGGACTGACGCTTTCCTCGATCGCCTACTACGAGAACAATCTCCACCCTACGACAGGGAAGGAAGTGAACACGCACGTCAGACGGTGTATCGAGGCCGCCGCCGCGCTCGGCTGCCCCACGGTCGGCACGTTCGTGGGCCGCGATCCCGGGCTGCCTGTACGGGAGAACCTGGCACGGGCGACCGACGTCTTCGGCCCGCTCGTCGAGCACGCCCGGCGGCACGGCGTCGAGATCGTCATCGAGAACTGCGTGATGAAAAGCTGGCATCCCGATGGTTATCCGGGCAATTTGGCCTACTCGCCCGAACTATGGGAATGGATGTTCTCGTTGGGCCTCAAGCTCAACTACGACCCTTCCCACCTCGTGGCGCTCGGCATCGATCCGGTAACGGCACTGACCCCGTACGTCGAGAACATCGCGCACGTCCAGGCCAAGGACACGCAGTTCCTTCCCGGCAAGATCGACCGTTTCGGCTTCTACGGCCCGGTAAGCGGGGAAAAAGGGTGGTACCGCTTCCGCGTACCGGGGCTCGGGCAGATCGACTGGACGAGCGTGATCGACGCGCTCTACGAGGGCGGATACGACGGAGTGGTCTCTGTGGAGCATGAGGATGCCGTGTGGAGCGGCAGCACGGAGAGGGTACAGACCGGTCTCGGTATCGCCTACCGCACGTTGCGGCCTCTTGTCCACGGGTAAGGGCGGCATATCCCCAACCAGAGGAGCGTGCCATGCCGACGAAGGTAACCGCCGTCCTCTCTGTCGCCCTGCTCGCCGCCGCCTCCCTGACGGCCTGCGGGGACGGCGGTGGCGAGCAGTCGTCAACGAGCAACGAGATCACCGTCTGGACCGAGGAGAACCTCGAGGACCGGATGGCCGTGCAGAACAAGATCGTCACTGAGTTCACCCAGAAGACCGGGATCAAGGTGAAGCTGGTCGGCGTCGCCGAGGACCAGTTCAGCCAGACCCTCACCGCGGCCGCCGCGGCGGACGACCTGCCCGACGTGATCGGGGCGCTGCCGCTGGCCTCCATCCGCGAGATGGAGACCAACGAGCTGCTCGACACCGAGACGCCGGGCAAGATCGTCGACCAGCTCGGCCGCGACACGTTCTCACCGCGCGCGCTGGAGCTCGACACCTCCGGCGGGAAGCTGCTCGCGGTGCCCAGCGACGGGTGGGCGCAGCTCATCCTGTACCGCAAGGACCTGTTCGAGAAGGCGGGGCTGCAGCCGCCTGACACGTACGAGGCGCTGCAGGCGGCGGCGGCCAAGCTGAACACGGGCGGGGTCGCGGGCATCACGCTGGCGATCGCGCCGAAGGACTCGTTCACCGCGCAGAGCTTCGAGCACATCGCGCAGGCGAACGGATGCCAGCTCGTCGACAACGCGGGAAACGTCGCCCTCGACTCGCCGCAGTGCGCGCGGGCCTTCGAGTTCTACGCGAACCTGGCGAAGAACTACTCGGTCAAGGGCAAGCAGGACGTCGACTCGACCAGGGCCACGTACTTCTCCGGCAAGGCGGCCATGATGATCTGGTCGTCGTTCATCCTCGACGAGATGGCCGGGCTGCGCAAGGACGCGCTGCCGAGCTGCCAGGAGTGCCGCGAGGACCCCGAGTGGCTGGCCAGGAACACCGGGGTGGTCACGGCGCTGAAGGGGCCCGACGGGAGCGCGCCCGCGCAGTACGGCGAGATCGTCTCCTGGGCGATCACCCGCGACGCCGCCACGGAGCCGGCGAGCAAGTTCGTCTCCTACATGATGAACGAGGGGTACGAGCGCTGGATCGGGATGGCGCCGGAGGGCAAGTTCCCCACCCGCAAGGGCTTCGAGGACAAGTGGAACAAGCTGCCCGCCGGCGTCGACTCCAAGAAGCCGCTGGCCGACGTCTACCCGGCCGACGTGCTGGAGGCGCTGCGCAAGAGCCCTGACACCTTCGCCCGGTGGGGCATCCCGCAGGGCCAGGGCAAGCTGGTCGGCGCCACGATGGGCGAGCTGCCCGTGCCCAAGGCGCTGAGCTCGGTCGTCGACGGCTCGCTGACCCCGCAGGCCGCCGCGGCCCAGGCCAAGGCGGACGTGGAATCGATCAAACGCGGGATCCGGCAGTGACGGCGACCGCGAGCAAGCCGCAGGCGCCGCAGCACCGCGGGCCCGCACGGCGCGGGCGGACGCTGCGCGAGCAGGAGGGCCGGGCCGGGCTGGCGCTCATCTCGCCCACGCTGATCATCACGCTGGTCGTGGTGGTGGTGCCGCTGCTGTGGGCGATCATGCTGGCGTTCCAGGACGCGAGGCTGATCAACATCCGGCGCGTGGGCGTCTTCGGGCACTACACGCTGGAGAACTTCGGCTACGTCATGTCCGAGCCGGGCTTCTGGTCGTCACTGGTCAACACGCTCGTCTACACCGTCGCGGGGACGGCGTTGTCGATCGCGATCGGGCTGGTGACGGCGCTGGCGCTGCGTGACAGGTTCAAGGGGCGGACCCTGGTGCGGGCCTCGATCCTGATCCCGTACGTGGCTCCGGTGGTGGCCGTGGCGTTCCTGTGGGAGACGATGCTCAACCCGCAGTACGGCATCGTCAACACCTGGCTGAGCGAGCCGATCGCCTTCCTCACCCAGGCCAGGGGCGAGTTCCTGGGCCTCCAGGTGCCCGTGGCGCTGCTCACGGTGATCGCGTTCGAGGCGTGGCGGTACTTCCCGTTCGCCTTCCTGTTCATCCTGGCCCGGCTGCAGGCGCTGCCCGCCGAGCTGGACGAGGCCGCGGTGGTCGACGGCGCCACGCCCACCCAGCGCTTCCGGTACGTGATCATGCCGCAGCTCTGGCGGATCATCGCGCTGCTGTCGGTGCTGCGGTTCGTGTTCACCTTCACCAAGTTCGACGACGTCTACCTGCTGACCGGCGGCGGGGCCGGCACCGAGGTCGTCAGCGTGCGCGTCTACAACTTCCTGACCTCGCGCGACGACATCGGCGCCTCCGCGGCGCAGGCCATCGTGCTGGCCGTCTTCCTGGTGGTCTTCCTGGTCGTCTACCTGCGGTTCTTCGCGGGAGGTGAGCGCGATGACCAGAGATAGGTTCGAGCGGGGCCTGCTCAGGGTGCTCAAGCCGCTGGTGATCGCGTTCCTCTTCCTGATCACCGCGTTCCCGTTCTTCTACATGGTGATGCTGTCGGTACGCGACATCCAGGAGCTCATCCTGGAGCCGGGCTCGCTCTGGCCGCGCAGCTTCACCCTGGACACGTACGTGAACGTGCTGACCCGGCAGGGCTTCCTGACCTTCCTCGGCAACAGCGCGATCATCGCCGTCTCCTCGGTGGCGGTCACGCTGCTGATCTCGATCCCCGGCGCGTACGCGGTCGCGCGGCTGCGCTTCTTCGGCCGGCGCCAGGTGCACTTCCTCTTCCTGGCGGTGTACCTGTTCCCGGCGATCGTGCTGGCCATCCCGCTGTTCGTGCTCTTCACCATGATCGGGCTGCGGGGGTCCCTGATCGGACTGATCCTCGTGTATATCGCGCAAACCGTGCCTGTCACGGTATACATGCTCCGCAACTACTTCGAGACCGTGCCGCAAAGCGTGGAGGAAGCGGCGGCGATCGACGGGTGCACGAGGCTGTCGACCATCTGGCGCGTGGTGCTGCCGCTGTCCAAGCCCGCGCTGATGGCCACCGGCCTCTACGCGTTCATGATCGCTTGGAACGAGTTCCTGTTCGCCCTGCTCTTCCTGGTGGAGAGGAGGGAGAGCTGGACGGTTTCCCTGGGGCTCTCTCAGCTCGCGGGGAGCATAGAGATCCCGACGACGGTTCTGATGGCAGGATCGGTGGTGCTCACGCTGCCCATCGTGATCGTGTTCTTCGCCAGCGAGCGGCTGCTGACGGAGGGCCTCACCGCAGGAGCGGAGAAGGGATAGACGATGCTGACGGCAGGGCAGATCCTCCAGCTCATCCGCGATGGCTCCTGCCGGACGCGCAAGGAACTGATCGAGTTCACCGGCCTGTCCCGGTCGACGATCACCGACCGGGTCGACCGGCTCATCGACGCCGGCTACATCCACGAGTCCGGCGTCGGCGCCTCCGGGGGCGGGCGACCGCCCTCGGTGCTCGACGTGGACGCCACCAGGCGCCTGATGCTGGTGGCCGACCTGGGCGCCCACCACGCCAGGGTGGCGCTCACCGACCTGGCCGCCCGGCCGATGGCCGAGGAGCACACCGAGATGCGCATCGAGCTCGGCCCCGACGCCGTGCTGTCGTGGGTGCGTGAGGCGTTCCAGCGGATGCTGGACAGGGTGGGGCGGCCGGCGGGCGAGGTGTGCGGGATCGGCCTCGACCTGCCCGGCTCGGTCGACCCCGCCACCGGGCGGGTGATCAGGTCGTTCCTGATGCCCGGGTGGGACGACCATCCGGTGCGCGAGGCGATCAGGTCCACCTTCGACGTGCCGATCCTCGTGGAGAACGACGCCAACGCGATGGCGCTGGGCCAGTGGTGGTCGTCCTGGCGCGACACCGACTCGCTGGTCCTCATCAAGGTGTCCACCGGGATCGGCACCGGCATCATCCTCGACGGGCAGATCTACCGCGGCGTCGAGGAGGCCGCCGGGAACATCGGGCACGTCCGGCTGCGCGAGACCGACGACCGGGTCTGCACCTGCGGCTCGCGCGGCTGCGTGGCCTCGCTGGCCAGCGGCCACGCCGTGGCCACCGACCTGGACGTGGCCTCCAGCCGCGACGTGGTCCGGCTGGTGCAGGCCGGCGACCCCGAGGCCATCGCCCGCGTCCAGGAGGCCGGGCGCACGCTCGGCGTGGTGCTGGCCACGGCGGTCAGCCTGCTCAACCCGGGCGTGCTGGTGCTGGCCGGGGACATGGCGGAGACCAGGGAGCACTACCTGACGGGCATCAGGGAGATCGTCTACCGGCGCAGCCTGCCGTACACGACGCGCAACCTGGAGATCGTCACGAGCTCGCTGGGCGACCGGGCGGGGATCGTCGGGATGGCGGTGATCGTCATGGAGCACGTGCTCTCCCCCGCCTCCGTGGACGCGGCCCTGGCCGAGAAGGCGAACCTGGTCAACTGAGGGCGCGGCGCAGCAGGGCGGGCGCCTCGACGAGCGAGGGGCCGTACCAGGTGAGCAGGCGTCCGCTGACCGGCACGCACCTGAGACCGGGGAAGGACTCGGGGCCGTCGGTCTCGCTGAACGCGTAGGGCTCGTCGGGCAGCACCACGAGCTCGGGCCGCCGTTCCACCAGCTCGGGCAGCGGGATCCTGGGGTAGCGCTCGGGGTGGTCGGCGTACAGGTTGTCCACGCCGAGGCGCCGGAGCACGTCGCCGGTGAACGTGTCGCGCCCCACCACCATCCACGGCCGGCGCCAGATCGGCACGATCGCCGTCCGCCTCGGCCCGTCGAAGGGCGCCCGCCACGCCTGCCGCGCCCGCGCCAGCCACCCGGGCGGCTCCGTACGGCAGGCGACCGCGAACATGCGCTCCAGCGACGCGAACGCCTCCTCCACCGTCTCGATCCTCGTCACCCACACCGCCACGCCCGTCTCGCGCAGCGCCTCGATGTCGGGTGGCCGGTTCTCCTCGGCGTTGGCCAGCACCACGTCGGGGGCGAGCCGCCTGATCGCGTTCAGGTCGGGGTTCTTGGTGCCCCTGACCCTGGCCACGTCGAGATCCGCCGGGTGCGAGCACCAGTCGGTCGCCCCGACCAGCGCGCCGGGCAGGCTCGCCGCCACCGACTCGGTCAGCGAGGGCACCAGGGAGACGATCCGCCTCACGGTCACGGGAATCTTCACGGCCGCACCGGTGTCATCATCCACATCAGCAAGCCTAGATCTGCGGATCTGATGATCGTTTGTCGGCGCGGAGCCGTAGACTCCAGGCAAAGATCGTTAACTCGTGATCGGGGGACGACGGTTGCAGCGCGAGTCGCTCGGCTTCGATCCGAAAACACCCAGCGTGGCCAGGCTCTACGACTACCTTCTCGGCGGCAAGGACCACTTCCCCGCCGATCGCGCGGCGGCGGAGCGGATCCTCGAGGTGGCTCCCGAGCTGCGGGCCGCGGCGCGGGCCAACCGCGCGTTCCTCGGCCGGGCGGTGCGCTTCCTCGCCGGGGCCGGCGTCGACCAGTTCCTCGACATCGGCACGGGCCTGCCCGCGCCCGGCAACGTGCACGAGGTGGCTCCCGCGGCGCGGGTGGTCTACGTCGATCGCGATCCCGTGGTACTCGTGCACGCCAGGGCGCTGCTGGCCGGCCAGGGCGACACGACCGTGGTCGAGGGCGACCTGCGCGAGCCCGAGGCGCTGCTGAAGGACCCCGAGGTGCTGCGGGCGCTCGACTTCGACCGGCCCGTGGGCGTGCTGCTGTCGGCGGTCATGCACCACGTCGAGGATCCGGACGAGCCCGAGGAGATCGTCGCGACGCTGCGCGACGCGCTGGCCCCGGGCAGCTACCTGGTCCTGTCCCACGGCACCAGCGACGCCAGGGCGGCGGCCGTCGAGCGGGCCACCGAGGTCTACCGCACCGCCGACACGCCGCTCACGCTGCGCGGGCGGGAGCGGATCGCGGGGCTGTTCCAGGGCTTCGAGCTGGTGGACCCGGGCCTGGTCTGGCTGCCCGAGTGGCGTCCCGAGCAGGCCGATCTGATCGACTTCGGCGACAGCCCGCAGTCGTCGCTGGCCCTGGGCGGCGTGGGCAGGAAGGGCTGAGGCCATGGAGATCGGGCTGGCGGTGCCGCAGTACGGCAGGTTCGCGCGGCTGTCCAGCGTGCTGCGGGTGGCGCGCGAGGCCGAGTCGATGGGCCTGCACAGCCTGTGGGCCGGCGACCGGCTGCTGACGCCGCTGACGCCGAAGGACCGCTACCCGGCCGGCGACGGGCGGATCCCCGAGGCGCACCGGGTGTTCCTCGACCCGTTCGCGGTGCTGTCGGTGGCCGCGTCGGCGACCTCCACCGTGCGGCTGGGCACCAGCGCGCTCAACGCCTGCTGGTACGCCCCGGCCGTCCTGGCGCGATCGCTCACCACGATCGACCACCTCAGCGGCGGGCGGCTCGACGCCGGTCTCGGGCTGGGCTGGTCCTCCGACGAGTACGCCGCCGCCGGCGTGCCGTGGCAGGGCCGGGCCCGGCGCTACGAGGCGACGCTCGACGCGCTGGAGGCGATCTGGACCACCGACCCGGTGTCCTACGAGCACGAGCTGTGGACGATCGCGCCCAGCCACATCGAGCCTAAACCGGCCCGGCGCCCGCCGCTCTACCTGGCGGGCTTCTCCGAGGCGGCGCTGCGCCGCATCGGGCGCAGGGGCGACGGCTGGCTGACGGCGGCGCTGCCGGTCCCCGTGCTCACGTCGATGTGGCAGACCGTGTGCCGCACCGCGGAGCAGGCCGGCCGCGACCCCGCCGGCCTGCGCATGATCCTGCGCTCCAACCCGCTGATCACCGAGGGCGGCACGCCGCCCAGGAGCGGCACCGTCGCCGAGATCTCCGCCTACCTGGCCACCGCGGCGCAGGCAGGCGTGCACGAGGTCATCCTGGATCTGCAGCACACCGCGACGAGCGACGAGCACCTGCTCGACCTGGCGGCGGCCGTGCGGGCCGAGCTGGCGGAGCTGGTGGGGCGCTCGGGCGAGGCGCCCCGCGCGGGGCTTACTTGAGGGCGGCCAGCGCGCCGTCGTAGTCGGGCTCCTGCGTGATCTCCGGCACGAGCTCGGAGTACACCACCTTGTTGTCGCCGTCGAGCACGACCACCGCGCGCGCGGCCAGGCCGGCCAGCGGCCCCGACTCCTGGGAGACGCCGTAGTCGTTCAGGAACTCGCGGCCCCGCATGAGCGAGAGCGTGGTCACGTTCTCCAGGCCCTCGGCGCCGCAGAACCGCTTCTGGGCGAAGGGCAGGTCCGCCGAGATGCACAGCACCGCCACGTCGGGGTGCTCGGCGGCGACCTCGTTGAAGCGGCGCACGGACGCCGCGCACACGCCGGTGTCGAGGCTCGGGAAGATGTTGAGGACCTTGGTCTGCTGCCCGAAGTCCGCCAGCGTGCGCTCGGCCAGGTCGGCGCCCACGAGGCGGAACGCGGGAGCGCTGTCGCCGGGCTTCGGGAAGGTGCCGGCCACGGTGATGGGATTGCCCTTGAAGGTGACGGACATGGAAAGCCTCCTGATAACGATGTTCTCCCAGCATCGTGATCCTATCGGCGTCCCCTGCCGGGCCCAGTCGTGGCGGGCCGCGCGCCGGCCGAGCCGGACGCGCGTCCGCAGCCGCCGCTGGAGCGTGCGGCAGCGACAGGTCCGGCTGGAGCGCCGCGCCCTTGACGCCGGGCAGGGCACGGACGACCCGGGCGTCGGTCACACGTTGCGTCTGTACTGGCCGCCCGCCTCGAACAGCGCGTCGGTGATCTGGCCCAGCGAGCAGTGGCGGGCCGCCTCCATCAGCACCGCGAACGCGTTGCCGTCGGACATGGCGGCCTCGCGGAGCCGGGCGAGCTGGGCGGGCGCCTCGGAGCGGTTGCGCTCGTGGAAGTCGCGCAGCCGCCGTAGCTGCGACTGCTTCTCCTCCTCGGTGCCCCTGGCCAGCTCCAGCTTGTGCGGCTCCGGCTCGTCGGTGTCCTTGGTGAACGTGTTCACGCCGACGATGGGCAGCGAGCCGTCGTGCTTGCGCATCTCGTACAGCATGGACTCGTCCTGGATCTTGCCGCGCTGGTAGCCGGTCTCCATGGCGCCGAGCACGCCGCCCCGGTCCGACAGCCGCTCGAACTCGCTCAGCACCGCCTCCTCCACCAGGTCCGTCAGCTCCTCGACGATGAACGCGCCCTGCAGCGGGTTCTCGTTCCTGGCCAGGCCCCACTCGCGGTTGATGATGAGCTGGATGGCCATGGCGCGGCGCACCGAGTCGGCCGACGGGGTGGTCACGGCCTCGTCGAAGGCGTTGGTGTGCAGGCTGTTGCAGTTGTCGTAGATGGCGATCAGGGCCTGGAGTGTGGTGCGGATGTCGTTGAAGTTCATCTCCTGGGCGTGCAGGGAGCGGCCCGAGGTCTGGACGTGGTACTTCAGCTTCTGCGAGCGCTCGCCGGCGCCGTAGCGCTCGCGCATCGCCACCGCCCAGATGCGGCGGGCCACCCGGCCGAGCACGCTGTATTCGGGGTCCATGCCGTTGGAGAAGAAGAACGACAGGTTCGGCGCGAAGTCGTCGATCTTCATGCCTCTGGCCAGGTACGCCTCCACGTACGTGAAGCCGTTGGCCAGCGTGAAGGCGAGCTGGCTGATCGGGTTCGCCCCGGCCTCGGCGATGTGGTAGCCGCTGATGGAGACCGAGTAGAAGTTCCTGACGCCGTTCTCGACGAACCACGCCTGGATGTCGGCCATCATCCGCAGGGAGAACTCGGTGGAGAAGATGCAGGTGTTCTGCCCCTGGTCCTCCTTGAGGATGTCGGCCTGCACGGTGCCCCTGACGGTGGCGAGCGTGCGGGCGCGCAGGTCGCGGTCCTCGGCCTCGTCGGGGTCGCGGCCGTGTTCGGCGCGGAAGCGGTCTCTGGCCTGGTCGATGGCGGCGTTGAGGTAGAAGGCCAGGATGGTCGGGGCCGGGCCGTTGATGGTCATCGACACGGACGTGTTGGGTGCCGCGAGGTCGAAGCCGTCGTAGAGCACCTTCATGTCGTCGAGGGTCGCGATGGACACCCCCGAAGTGCCGACTTTTCCGTAAATGTCGGGCCGCATGTCGGGGTCGTGGCCGTACAGCGTCACCGAGTCGAACGCCGTGGACAGCCGGGTTGCGGGCTGCCCCTCCGACAGCAGCTTGAACCGCCTGTTCGTGCGGAACGGGTCACCCTCCCCGGCGAACATCCGGGTCGGGTCCTCGTCGTCGCGCTTGAACGGGAACACCCCGGCGGTGAACGGGAACATGCCCGGCAGGTTCTCGCTCCTGAGGAAGCGCAGCAGGTCGCCGTGGTCGCTGTAGCGGGGCAGCGCCACCCGGGGGATGCGGTTGCCGGAGAGCGTCTCGCGCCAGAGCGGCGTGTGGATCTCGCGGTCGCGCACCTTCACGACCAGCTCGTCGGCGGAGTACCGCGCCTTGACGGCGGGCCAGCCGTCGAGCAGCGCGCGGCTCTCCTCCGACAGCTCCCGCTCCACCCGCTCGCTCTCCCGCGCGCCGTCCTCGTTCAGCAGGTCGCGGACGGCGGCGAGCTGCTGGCGGCGGCGCGCCACCTCGGCCTGCGCGAGCGTCTCGGCGTGGTACCCGCGCACGGTCTCGGCGATGTCGGCCAGGTAGCGGGACCTGGCGGGCGGGACGATCGCGGCCGACACCTGGGACGTGCGGCCCTCCACCGGGGCGAGCAGGCCGGGGCCGCCGTCGCCGATCGGGAGCAGCGGCTTGAGGTGGTGGTAGAGGGCGGTGACGCCGGCGTCGTTGTAGCGGGCGGCGATGGTGCCGAAGACCGGCATGTCGTCGGGTGAGGCGCCGAACGCCTCGCGGTTGCGTACGAGCTGGCGGCGCACGTCGCGCAGGGCGTCCTCGGCGCCGCGCCGCTCGTACTTGTTGATCACCACGGCCTCGGCGAAGTCGAGCATGTCGATCTTCTCAAGCTGGGAGGCCGCGCCGAACTCCGGCGTCATCACGTAGATCGGCACGTCCACGTGCGGCACGATGCCCGCGTCGCCCTGGCCGATGCCCGGCGTCTCCACGATCACCAGGTCGTAGCCGGCGGCCCGGCAGGCGGCGATCACGTCGTCGAGGCAGGCGGGCACCTCGTTGGCCGCGCCCCTGGTGGCCAGGGAGCGGAAGTAGGTCTGGGGGCTGAGGCTGTTCATCCTGATGCGGTCGCCGAGCAGCGCGCCGCCGCCCCGCCTGCGGGTGGGGTCGATGGCGATGATCGCTATCCGCAGCTTGTCGTCGTTGTCGACGCGGAACCTGCGGACCAGCTCGTCGGTGAGGGAGGACTTGCCGGAGCCGCCCGTACCGGTGATGCCGAGCACGGGGGCCTGCTTCCCCGCCGCGCGCAGGCCCTCGGCCAGGCCCTCGGGGGCGCGGCCCGACTCGATGAGGGTGATCGCGCGGGCCAGCGCCGCCTGGTCGCCGGAGACCACGGCCTCCACCGGCGGCGGGTCGCCCAGCTCGACGTCGCAGTCCTCGATCAGCTTGTTGATCATGCCGGGCAGGCCGTACCGCTGGCCGTCCTCGGGCGAGAAGATGCGGGTGACGCCGCGCGAGTGCAGCAGCTCGATCTCCTCCGGGACGATCACGCCCCCGCCGCCGCCGTACACCTTGACGTGCCCGGCGCCGCGCTCGCGCAGCAGCTCCACCAGGTAGGAGAAGAACTCCACGTGGCCGCCCTGGTAGGAGCTGATCGCCACGCCCTGGACGTCCTCCTGGATGGCCGCGGTGACGATCTCGTCCACCGATCGGTTGTGCCCGAGGTGGATGACCTCGGCCCCCTGGGACTGGAGGATGCGCCGCATGATGTTGATCGCCGCGTCGTGCCCGTCGAACAGGGCAGCGGCGGTCACGAAGCGTACGGGGTGGGCCGGGACGTGCACGCCTGATCACTCCTTCGTGGAGGCCTCTCCTTCCGAAGATACTAGGACGTCCTACTATTTCCCAAGGGCGTCCGGGGTAGAGGGCCCTTCGAGGGGGTGACGCCGATGCGCGCGCTGACGTTCGTGCCAGGTCAGAAGGGCACGCTCGACGTGGAGGAGGTGCCCGACCCGGAGCCGGGGCGGGGCGAGCTGCTCGTCCAGGGGCTGGCCCTGGGCATCTGCGGGACGGACAGGGAGCTGGAGCAGGCCGAGTACGGCTGGCCGCCGCCGGGCAGGGAACGCATGGTCATCGGGCACGAATCGCTCGGCCGGGTGCTGGAGTCGCCGGACGGCTCCGCGTTCTCGCCAGGGGACCTGGTGGTGGGCGTGGTCCGCCGGCCCGACCCGGAGCCGTGCGGGGCGTGCGGGCACGGCGAGTTCGACATGTGCCGCAACGGCCGCTACACCGAGCGCGGCATCAAGGAGATCGACGGGTACGGCAGCCAGACGTGGACCGTCGAGGCCGCCTACGCCGTGCGCCTGGACCCCTCGCTGGCGGACGTCGGGGTGCTGGTCGAGCCCGCGTCGGTGGTGGCCAAGGCGTGGGAGCAGATCGAACGGATCGGCTCGCGCACCTGGTTCGAGCCGCACACGCTGCTCGTCACGGGCGCGGGGCCGATCGGGCTGCTGGCCGCGCTGCTCGGACGGCAGCGGGGCATGGAGGTGCACGTGCTCGACCGGGCCCCGCGCGGGCACAAGTCGGACCTGGTCGAGGCGCTCGGCGGGACCTACCACTCGGCCTCGTCCCTGGAGCCGTTCGCCCGGGCCAAGCCGGACGTCATCATCGAGTGCACCGGGGCGGGGCAGCTCGTCATCGACTCCATGATCACCACTGCCGCGGCGGGGATCGTGTGCCTGTGCGGGCTCGCTCCCGGAGGGCGTGCGCACCGGGTGGACGCCGGGGTGATCAACCGGGACATCGTCCTGGAGAACGACGTCATCTTCGGCACCGTCAACGCCAACCTCCGCCACTACCGCGACGCGGCCGCGGCGCTGGCGGCGGCGGACCGGGGGTGGCTGGAGCGGTTGATCACGCGCCGGATCCCGCTGTCCCGCGCCCTGGAGGCCTTCCAGCCCGACGAGAACGACGTCAAGGCCGTCATCGACCTGACCGCCTAGCGGCGCTCAGGTCGGGTCGTAGGGCTTGCGCCGCTTCGGAGTGGGGTGCGGCTTCGGGGTGGGGCGACCGGCGCCCGCCGGGACCCGCGCCTTCGCGGTGCGGCCGGTCTGCGCGCCGGACGCGGCGGATGTGGCCGGGCGGGGCTTGGCCTGCGCCTTCGCCGGATCCGCGAGCGGCGCGTCGCCATGCTCCTGCGCCCGCTGGGAGTCCGCGGCGTTGCCACCATACGGCTTCCCGGAGACCGCGGCCTTGCCGCGGGCCTTCACCAGCAGGGGCGCCTCATCGCCGGCCTCCTTCTCGCCCGCGAACGGGTTCCTGGGCGACGGGACCCCCGGCCTCGCGGGAGGGCCGGCCGGGTTGCCGCGCCAGGGCAGCCACGGCAGGCGGCGGTGGGTGCCGCGGCGGCGGCCGGTGACGCGGAGCGAGAGGACGATGGTCATGAGGACCATCGCGGCCAATAACGCGGGCGGCGTGCCCAGCACGTCCAGCGGCGACCCGTGCCCGGTCTCGGAACGGGGCGGCGACACGAAGGGCCGCTCGGTCGACCGGATCTCGTCCAGCCGCTCCAGGTTGTCCTTGACCATGCGCGGGATGCCGTACCCGACGACCTTGTCCGTCTCCCTGGTCTTGCGCTTGAGCCAGACGCGGTCGACGTTCGCCTCGATGGTGTGGATCTTCTTGCCCTCGACGCGTTCCACGACCCCGACGTGATCGATGCCCTTGTAGCTCTTGCCGCCGCGCCAGTCGAAGAAGACCAGCGCTCCGGGCTCGGGCTTCCTGCTCCAGGCGTTCTGCTGGATGAACCAGGCCGCGTGGGAAGGCGTCCAGGCGAACTCGCCGACGTAGTCGGTGAGGCCGGACCTGTCCGCGGCCCAGGCGAGGAACATGTCGCACCATGGCGCGTCGCGGTACTGGGTGTCTTGGACGCGATCCGCGTACCACTGACCGAACTTGGTGAACTGGCCGCTCTTCTCCTTGTAGCCGAGTTCCTGCCGCACCGTTTTCAGCAGCTCATCCGCGATCGGGTCCAGGGTGACTCCTCCCAGAAAACCGACAAATCACGATGGACTGTAGTAGCGCCATCGCGGAATTGCGCGTATCAACCGGAAAGTGTCTGGTTGTGAGCCGAAATTATGGCTTTGTGGCTTCTGTGACCGATGGGACTGGCTACTACTCTCGTTAGGAGCCCGCGCCCACCCGGTAGATGCCCTCGTCGCCCATGCCCGGCGCGACCACGTCGGCCACGATCACGGTCACGTTGTCCGGCGAGCCTCCCTCGTTCGCCAGATCGATGAGCCGCTGGACGCACGCCGCAGGGTCTGCCACCGTGGTCAGCACTTCGTGCAGCATCTCGGGCCCGAGCACGGTCGTGAGCCCGTCGGAGCAGAGGAGGTAGCGATCATCAGGCTCGGCTTCGCGCAGCGCCATGTCAGGCTCGGCCCTGCCCTCGCTGCCCAGCACCCGCAGCACCATCGAACGGCGGGGGTGCACCGCGGCTTGATCCTCCGTTATCCGGCCTTCGTCCACCATCGACTGCACAAGTGTGTGATCCTTGGTCATCTGGTAGAGCGCACCATCGCGAAGCAAGTATCCGCGGGAGTCACCGAGATGAGCCAGGGCGAAGTGGTAGCCATCCCACAGCATGGCGGTCACCGTGGTCCCCATGCCCCTGCGGGCGGGGTCGATGTCGGCCAGCTCGACCAGCCTGCGAGCCGCCTCGTGCACGGCGCCCTCCAGGGCCGCCTCAAGGTCCGAGCCCGTCTCGGGAAGCGTGGCATCCAGCTCGCGCATGACGGCGATCGCCGCCGAGCTCGCCAGCTCGCCGGCCGCGTGTCCACCCATCCCGTCAGCCACCACGAGCAACCGGCCGCTCGCGTAGCCAGAATCCTCGTTCTGCTCCCTGCGACGGCCCACGTCTGATCCGGCGGCATAGCGGATGTTGTGCTTCATACCCTGCAGTAAATCATTGGTTGAAAGACTTCACAAGCAGATGCGCTGAAGACTCTTGTGAACTACTGTGGGCTGCATGAGCCACGACCCGACCGTGAACGCCGGGGACATCGCCCGGCTCGCGGGTGTCGGGCGTGCCGCGGTGAGCAACTGGCGCCGTCGCCACGACGACTTCCCCCAGCCCATCGGCGGCACCGCCAACCAGCCGCTGTTCTCGCTGCGGCAGGTCGAGTCCTGGCTGCGGCGCTATGGGAAGTCCTACCAGGTATCGCTGGGAGATCGGGTCTGGCAACGCCTGAAAGCCGCAGGTGATTTGCGGCTGGGCGAGCTGGTGGCCCAGGCCGGAGTCCTGCTGACCGGGGCCGGCCAGGCCGGAGCCCTGGTGGCCGGGGCGAGCCGGGAGGAGAGCGCCGGCGGCGGGCTCGATCCCGAGCTGGCCGAGCTCGTCCGCGAGCTGGGCGAGCAGCACGGCGTGTCGGCCGCGTACGAGTTCCTCTGCGAGCGTTACCTCGAAGCCCACTCCCGGCAGCTCTCGGTCACCCGGGAGGACGTCGCCGCGCTGATGGTGCGGCTCGTGAGCGCCGGCGGCGCGACCGTGCTCGACCCGGCCTGCGGCGTCGGCACCCTGCTGCTCGCCCCCGGCTCCGCGGCGCGGACACCGGCCGGGGAGAGCGGCGTCACCTCGGCGCGGACCACGAACGGAGAGGGCGACGCCGATCCGGCGCGGACCACGAGCGGGGAGAGCGGCGCCAACCCACCGCGTGCCTCGAGCGGAGAGGACGGCGCCAACCCACCGCGTGCCTCGAACGGAGAGGACGGCGCCAGCCCGCCGCGCGGCCTCGCCCCGGCGCGGGTGCTCGGGCAGGAGCTGAGCGAGACCTCCGCCGCGATCACCGCCGCCAGGCTGCTGCTGCGCGGCGTCGAGGCCAGGATCGTGGCCGGCGACACCATGCGGCACGACGGCTTCGCGGGCGAGCGGGCCGACGCCGTGGTGTGCGACCCGCCGTTCAACGAGCGGGCCTGGGGCTACGAGGAGCTGACCGGCGACCCGCGCTGGGAGTACGGGCTGCCGCCGCGCGGCGAGCCCGAGCTGGCCTGGGTGCAGCACTGCCTCACCCACGTCAAGCCGCGCGGCCTGGTCGCCATCCTCATGCCGCCGGCCGCCGCCAGCCGCAAGGCGGGCCGCCGCATCCGCGCCAACCTGCTGCGCGCGGGAGCGCTGCGGGCGGTCGTCGCGCTGCCCGGCTCCGACCTGTGGCTGCTGCGCCGCCCGGCGGCCGGTGAGCGACCGCCGTCCGAGGTGCTCATCCTGGACGCCACGGCCGACCTGTCGGTGGTCGAGCCGGCCTGGCAGGCGTACCTGGAGGACCGTTCCGACCAGACCGTACGCATCATCGACCTGCTGGCCGACGAGGTCGACATGACCCCGGCCCGGCACCAGCGGCGCGACGACGTGGGCCGGGCGTTCGCCGAGGCCCGCGACCGTTTCCTCGCGGCGGCGGCCGTGCCGCCGGACCTGAAGGTGCTGGAGCAGCCGCTCGACCAGCCCGCGACCACGCTGGGCGACCTGATCAAGGAGGGGCTGGTGACCACGTCCCAGGCCCCGCCCAAGATGTCCGCCGACGGCGGCGACGTGCCGGTCCTGACCTCCGACGACGTGCTCAGCGGCGGCGCCCCGTCCGGCCTGACCACCGTTCAGCAGGGGCTCGTGCCGATCCACCCCGGCGACGTGGTGGCCTCCTACTCGGCCGTACGGGTGGTGGAGGACGGCGGCGGCGCCGTGCTGGGGCCGCACCTGACGCTGTACCGCGTGGATGCGCGCAGGCTCGACCCCGACTTCCTGGCCGGCTTCCTGCGGGCCGCGGGCGGGCGGGTGACGACCGGCTCCAGCAGGTTCGACGTGCGGCGCACCCGCCTGCCGCGGCTGTCGCTGAAGGAGCAGAAGGCGTACGGCGAGGCGTTCAGGCAACTCGCCGTGCTGGAGGACGCCATCCGTGAGACCTCGACGCTGGGGCAGACGCTGATCCGGCTGGGCCTCGACGGCCTCGCCGACGGCCACCTGCACCCGCAGTCCTGACGGTGTAGTTTTTCCCCGAAAGGCTGCGGGAGGGGCGTTGATGGTCATCGGTGACCGCTATGAGCTCGACGACCTCCCTCTTGGGCAAGGCGGCATGGGCGCCGTCTACGCGGGTCACGACCGCCACCTCGACCGGCGGGTCGCGGTGAAGCTGCTGCGGCTGCCCAGCGGGCCCGATCAGGAGCTGGAGCGCAGGTTCATCCGCGAGGCGCGCATCCTGGCCCGGCTGGAGCATCCGGGGGCTCCCGTCCTGTACGACTTCGGCACCCACGAGCAGCGGCTCTACCAGGTGATGCAGTTCATCGAGGGCGTCACGGTGGCCGACGTGGTGCACGAGCACGGGCCGCTGCCGGTGCCGTGGGCCGCGGCGATCGCGGCGCAGGCGTGCGCGGTGCTGTCGGCGGCGCACGCCCTGGCCATCTGCCATCGCGACCTCAAGCCGACCAACCTCATGCTCTGCCCGGACGGCAGCGTGAAGGTGCTGGACTTCGGGCTGGCCATGCTGCGGGAGTCGGACGTCACCACGTTCACCAGGATCGGGCAGATCCTGGGCACTCCGGCGTACATGGCTCCCGAGCAGATCCAGCACGGCGTCGCCGAGCCGCGCAGCGATCTGTACGCGCTCGGGTGCGTTCTGCACGAGATGCTGAGCGGGCGGCAGCTCTTCACCGGCCCGACCGACTACGTGGTCTTCGAGAAGCAGGTCAAGGAGCGTCCGCCGCGGATCCCGGGGCTGCCGGAGCCGCTGAGCGCGCTGCTGGCGCAACTGCTGGAGAAGCAGCCGGACGACCGGCCCGCCGACGCCGACGAGCTGTACGGGCGGCTCGACCCGTTCGCCGTGGACCTGCCGATGTTGCCCGGCTTCCTGGCCGAGGCGCCGAGCCCGGGCCGCATGTACGCGCGGATGGCCGGACGCGTCCTGACCACCTGACTTCGCCGACGGAAGCCACCGCTAAGGTAAGCCTTGCCTAATAAGGAGAAGGTGCATGCGGTGGACGGGACTCGGGCTGTCCCTGGCGGTGCTGGTGGCCATGGCGGCGTTGAGCCTGGCGGTCGGCGCGCAGGCGATACCCATCGGCGAGGTGTGGCAGCAGTTCTGGCACCCCGACGGCGGGGAGACGGCCGCCGTGATCCACGACCTCCGGCTGCCCCGCACGCTGCTCGGCCTCTGCGTCGGCCTGGCGCTGGGCCTGGCGGGCGCGCTCATGCAGGGGCTGACCCGCAACCCGCTGGCCGACCCCGGGCTGCTCGGCGTGAACTCGGGCGCCTCGCTGGCCGTCGTCTGCTCGATCCTGTTCTTCGGGGCGCACGACATGACCACGTGGGTGTGGTTCTCGATGGCGGGCGCGCTGGTGGCGGCCGTGGCCGTGTACGCGCTCGGCGCCCACCACCCCACCCGCCTCGTGCTGGCGGGATCCGCGATCAGCGCCTCGCTGGTGGCCGCGATCAACGGGGTGCTGGCGCTGGACTCCGGCGTGTTCGACCAGTGGCGGTTCTGGGACGTCGGGGCGCTGGCCGGGCGCTCGCTGGACGTGGTGGCGCAGGTGGCGCCGTTCGTGCTGGTGGGTTCGCTGCTGGCGCTGGGCCTCGGGCGCGGGCTGAACGTGATCGCGCTGGGCGAGCAGACCGGGCAGGCGCTGGGCGTGCGGCTGGGGCGTACCCGGCTGCTGGCCGGGGTGGCGATCACGCTGCTGTGCGGGGCGGCGACGGCGGCTGCCGGGCCGATCGGGTTCATCGGGCTGATGGCGCCGCACGCCGTACGCGCCTTCACCGGGCCCGACCACCGCTGGGTGCTGGCGTACTCGGCGGTGCTCGCCCCCGCGCTGCTGCTGGCCGCCGACGTGCTGGGGCGGGTGGTCGTCCGGCCGGGAGAGCTGGAGAGCGGCATCGTGACCGCGTTCGTGGGCGGGCCGATCTTCATCTACCTGCTGCGGCGGCGGAAGGCGGTGGCGGCGTGAGGACGCTGCGGATCTCGGGGCTGGCGCTGCGCGTCCACGTGCGGGCCTGCGTGGTGATGGGGTGCCTGCTCGCGGCGAGCGCCGCGCTGGCCCTGGTCGCGCTGAGCACCGGCTCGGCCCTGTCCACGGGCGACGCGCTGCGGACGCTCTTCGGGTACGGCGACGCCGCCACCGAGCTGGTCGTCTACACGTTGCGGGCGCCCCGGGTGCTGCTGGCCCTGTTCGTGGGCGCGGCGCTGGGCGTCGGCGGGGCGGTGGTGCAGAGCCTGTCGCGCAACCCGCTGGGCAGCCCGGACGTCATCGGCGTGAACGCCGGGGCCGCCGCCGGAGCCGTGCTGATGATCCTCGTCCTGGGCTCCGAGAGCGGGGTCTCGCTGGGGGCCCTGGTGTGCGGGCTGGCGGCGGGGCTGCTGGTGTACGCGCTGTCGTTCAGGCGGGGCGTCAAGGGGACGCGGCTGGTGCTGGTCGGCGTGGGGGTGACGGCGATGCTGCACTCGCTGATCGCGTACCTGCTGACCCGGGCCGACCTGTACGAGTCGCAGGGCGCCAAGGTGTGGCTGATCGGCAGCCTGGCGGGGGCGAGCTGGGAACGGGTCTGGCCCGTGGCGCTGGCCGTCGTGGCGGGGCTGCCGGTCGCGCTGGGGTTGAGCCGGTCGGCGGCGCTGATGGAGATGGGGGACGCCGCGGCGGGAGCCCTGGGGTTGCGGGTGGAGAGGCTGCGGCTGGTGCTGCTGCTGATCGCGGTCGGGCTGTCGGGTGTGGCCGTGTCGAGCGCGGGGCCGGTCGGGTTCGTCGCGCTGGCGGCGCCACAGCTCGCCAGGCGGGTCACGCGGGCGCCCGGCCCGGGGATCGCGTCGTCGGCCGCCATGGGGGCGCTGTTGCTGGGGGCCGCCGACCTGGTGGCGCAGCGGCTGCCCACGCCCGGCCAGCTTCCCGTGGGGGTGCTGACCGGGGGGCTCGGCGGGTTGTACCTGGCCTGGCTGCTGTATCGGGAGTGGCGCCGTTAGCGGGGCAGGGCGGCGAAGGCGGTGATGAGGGCGTCGGCGAGCTCGTTGCGCCAGCAGTAGCGGTCGTGGCCGCCCGCGTACTCGCGGAACGTGCTCGTCTCCCCCAGCCGCTCGCGCAGCCGTGCCGTCGGCCCCGTCAGGGCCCATTCGTCGGTGCCGACCTGGAGGTGGACCGTGGGCGGCGCCGTCCTGGCCAGCTCGCCCGTGAGCCATTCCGGCTCCGGGCCGTTGGGCCACCAGAACGAGCCCGACTGCGACACCGCCGCCACGAACCGGTCGGGCCGGCGGTGGGCGGCGTAGACGGCCGCCAGCCCGCCGAAGCTCTGCCCGGCGATCACCGTCGCCCCTTCGTACGGCAGCGCGTCCACGAACTCCGGATCGCAGGTGAGCAGCCGCGCCCGGTCGGGCCCCGACTCCACCAGCCAGGCCGTGACCGGGGGCAGCGCCCCCGCCTCGATGAGGTTGTCGAGCATGACCGGCAGGTCGTCCACCCAGTGCTCGCCGTCCAGGATCACCAGGGTGGCGCGCGGCGGGCGTGCCGGGTCGTACCGCCAGCCGTTCGGATGGCGGGTGAGCTCGTGCCCCGGCTCGGCGCGCGGGGCGAGCCAGGGCGACGGCGGGGCGGTCTCGGCGACCGAGAAGCCGCGCCAGACCCGCGGGTTGAGCGGGTCGGTGACGACGGCGCCGTCCACGGACAGCCGGTACGAGGCGCGCCAGCCGGCCGGCACCACGTACGTGCGGTGCCAGCGGTCGCCGGTGCGCTCCATCAGCGCGGCATCGGTGTCATGGGTCAGCTTGTTGGCCAGCACCCGCACCTCCGAGGCCGCGCCGCGCCACTGGAACGTCACGGCGCGGTGGCCGGCGTCCACCTCGGTCACCAGCGGCGAGGCGTCCACGCCGGGCGCGGGAGTGCGCATGGTCTGCGGAGGTGCGGGCCTGGGGACCCGCGGCGGGAGATCGCGCATCAGGAGAACTGCTGCTCGATCCGGCCGAGGATGTTGGAGGCGCTGTAGTAGTCGATGCGGAAGGCGTCGATGCCCAGGTCGTGGACCCGATTGCCGGTGACGGCGGGCAGGTCCTTCCACAGGGCCTTGGCCTCGGTGGCGGCGATCTGCTCGGCGCTGTGGCCGGCGAAGAAGAGCGAGCTGTCGCCGAACGCCTTGATGACGTTCTCCTGGGAGATGTTCACGATGTCCTTGCGGCCGCCGCCCTCCTTGGTGGACTCGGCGGCCAGCGCCGCGTCGACCGGGTGCAGCTTGAAGCCGAGCGCGGTGAGCAGGCCGCCCTGGGCGGAGGCCTCGGTGAAGACCGGGATGTCGGTGTTGTTGTCGCGCAGGATGACGGCTTCCCCGGCGGGGACCTTGATCTTGGCCTTGACCTCGGCGACGCGCTGGTCGTAGCCGGCGACGACCTTGGCGGCGTTCGCCTCCAGGCCGAGCGCCTGGCCGAGCTTGGTGCTCAGCTCCTGCCAGGTCACGTTGTCGTGCCGGAACAGGATGGTCGGCGCGACGGCCTTGAGCTGGTCGTAGACCTTGGCGGTGCTGTCGGCGCCGGAGGCGCTGCCGACGATGAGGTCGGGCTTGGCCGCGATGACCTTCTCGATGTCGGCCTCGTAACCCTGGTACAGCACGGTCACGCCGGCCTTGGTGGCCGCCTCGGACCACTGCTTGAAGAAGCCGTTGGCGTCGGTGATGGGGCCGGGAGGGGTCGCCTGGGAGGACACGACGGGGGCGCCGATCGCGAGCAGCTGGCCGGTCATCGTGACGCTGGTGGACACGATGCGCTTCGGCGTGGCGGGCACCTCGGTCGTGCCGGCCTCGTGCCGCACCGTACGTGTCGGACCGCTCTGCGCCGAGGTCCCGGCGGCCTCCTCGCCGCCGGACCCGCACGCGGCGAGGCTGACGGCCGCCAGGAGCGCCGCGAGGCCGGCGCGGATGAGGGATGCCACATCAACTCCAAGTTAGGTAAACCTTATTTCAATTAGGGAAGCCTAACCTAACCGTCTGGCGAGCTCCCCGAGGGGTGGCCGGTGAAGAACGCGCTCTCTCTGGTAACACGGATCGTTATTTAACCTTCGTTGACAGCAGCGTGTGAGCACCGGGACTCTCTTGAGAGAGCGCTCTCTCGCCCTGTTCCTCAAGCATGACCCAGGAGGGTTTCCCATGGCCCCTCGCATCCGGCGGTTCGGCCTGCCGTTGCTCACCGCGTCCGTCCTCGCCCTGGCGACGGCGTGCGGCGGCGGAGGAGGCGGCGGCGACACCGCCACCGAGTCGAGCGCCAAGCCCGGAGAGAAGATCAAGCTGACGGTCGACCTGTTCGGCGACTTCGGCTTCAAACCGCTCTACGCGGAATACAAGAAGACCCACCCGAACATCGAGATCGTCGAGAACGTCACGCAGTTCAACGACCACCACAGCAACCTGGTCAAGCGGCTGGCCACGAACGCGGGCGCGGGGGACGTCGCAGCGGTCGAGGTGGGCTACATCAGCACGTTCACCGCCCAGCCGGGCAAGTTCGTGGACCTCAAGCAGTACGGGCTCGACAAGCGCCAGCCGGACTACCTCGACTGGAAGTGGCAGCAGGGCCTGAGCAAGGACGGCGCGCAGGTCCTCGGCCTCGGCACCGACGTGGGCGGCCTGGCCATGTGCTACCGCAAGGACCTGTTCAAGAAGGCCGGGCTGCCCGAGGAGCGCGAGCAGGTGTCGGCGCTCTGGCCGACGTGGGAGCAGTACATCGAGACGGGCAAGAAGTTCGCCGCGGCGAACGTGGCCGGCGCCAAGTTCGTGGACTCCCCCGGCGAGATCTTCCGCGCCATGGTCAACCAGGCGCCCGTCGGCCTGTACGACGCCCAGGACAACATCATCGTCGAGTCCAACCCCGACGTGAAGAAGGCCTGGGACCTGTCGAACCAGCTCACCGCCGGCGGCCTGACCGCCAAGCTGGCCGCCTTCTCGCCGCCGTGGAACACCGGCTTCGCCAAGGGCTCGTTCGCCACGATCATCTGCCCGGCCTGGATGACCGGCTTCATCCAGGAGCAGGCCAAGGACTCGGCCGGCAAGTGGGACATCGCGAACGTGCCCGGCGGCTCCGGCAACAGCGGCGGCTCGCACCTGATGGTGCCCAAGCAGAGCAAGCACCCCAAGGAGGCGGCCGAGCTGATCGACTTCCTCACCTCCAAGGAGAACCAGGCCAAGGTCTTCAAGGAGGAGGGCACGTTCCCGTCCATCCCGGCCCTGTACGACGACCCGTCCATCCAGAACTTCACCAAGCCGTTCTTCGGCGACGCCCCGATCGGCAAGATCTACTCCGACGCCGCCAAGGCGCTCAAGCCGCAGCACCTCGGCCCGAAGGAGGCCGACGTGCGCACGGCCATCGGCAACGGCCTCGGGCGCGTCGAGCAGGGCAAGCAGACGCCGGACGAGGCGTGGGCACAGGTGCTCGAGGACGTCAAGAAGATCAAATGAGCACCCTTCCCCTCGCGGTCACGCGACGGCGTAGGCGCAGCGTGCGGCACACCCTCGACGTGAGGGTGTCGCCGTACGCCTACGTGGCCCCGTTCTTCCTGCTGTTCTGCGCCTTCGGCCTGTTCCCGCTGGTCTACACGGCCTGGGTGAGCCTGCACGAGTGGACGCTGCTGTCCGAGACGCAGGAGTTCGTCGGGCTCGGCAACTACTCGACGCTGCTCACCGACGCGTACTTCTGGAACGCCACCTTCAACACCCTGTCCATCGGCGTGTTGTCGACCGTGCCGCAGCTCGCGCTGGCCATCTGGCTGGCGCACCTGCTCAACCGGCGGCTGCGGTTCCAGACGCTGTTCAGGATCTCCCTGCTGCTGCCGAACGTCACGAGCGTGGTCGCGGTCGTGGTGATCTTCAGCCAGCTCTTCGGCCGGGACTTCGGGCTGATCAACTGGATGCTGTCCTGGTTCGGGGTCGGCCACATCGACTGGGCGGCGGGCACGGCCACCTCGCACGTGGCGCTGTCAGTGATGATCATGTGGCGCTGGACCGGTTACAACGCGCTGATCTTCCTGGCCGCCATGCAGGCCGTCCCGCGCGAGCTGTACGAGGCCGCGACCCTGGACGGCGCGAGCAACTTCACCCAGCTCCGCCGGATCACGATCCCGATGATCCGCCCGACCATCATCTTCGTGGTCATCGTCTCCACGATCGGCGCCATGCAGATCATCGCCGAGCCCATGCTGTTCGGGCAGAGCAGCGGCGGCGGTGGCGGCATCGCCACGGGCGGCCCCGACCGCCAGTTCCAGACGCTGGCGCTGTTCGTCTACGAGCAGGGCTTCGCGAACTCGACGTTCGACTTCGGCTACGCCTCGGCGGCGTCGTGGCTGATGTTCGTGGCCGTGGTGGTCGTCGCCGGGATCAACTTCCTGATCACCCGCAAGGTGAAGGGAGGTCTGGTGTGAGACTGCGTTACCTCACCCTGACCGCGGTGGCCTTCTTCTCGGCGTTCCCGCTGTACTACAGCGTCGTGGTGGCCTCCAGGCACAACTCCGCGCTGGCCGAGGTGCCGCCCCCGCTGATCCCGGGCGGGAACTTCTTCGCCAACGTCTCCCGGGTCTTCGACACCGTGCCCTTCGGGCTCGCGCTGGCCAACTCGTTCATCGTGGCGGGGTCGATCTCGATCGCGGTGATGTTCTTCTCGACGCTGGCCGGGTTCGCCTTCGCCAAGCTGAAGTTCAGGGGCAGGAACATCATGCTCGTGATCACGGTCGCGACCATGATGGTCCCCGCGCAGCTCGGCATCATCCCGCTCTACATGCTCATGGTGAAGCTGGAGTGGACCGGCACCAACTACGCGCTGATCGTGCCGGCGCTGGTCAACGCGTTCGGCGTGTTCTTCATGACGCAGTACCTCTCGCGCGCCCTGCCCACCGAGCTGCTGGAGGCCGGGCGGGTGGACGGCTGCTCGACGTGGGGGCTGTTCTGGCACGTCGTGCTGCCGGCCGCGCGTCCGGCGGCGGCGGTGCTGGGCATGCTGACGTTCATGTCGGCCTGGAACGACTACTTCTGGCCGCTGGTCGTGCTCAACCCGGACAATCCGACCGTCCAGGTGGCGCTGTCGACCCTGGCCAGCGGGTACGTCAACGACTACGTGCTCGGCCTGGCGGGAACGGCGATCGGGACCCTGCCGCTCGTGGCCGTCTTCGCCCTGTTCGGCAAGCAAATCATCGGTGGAATCATGCAAGGAGCTGTTAAGGGATGATCTTTCCCGAGGACTTCGTCTGGGGCGCCGCCACGGCCTCGTACCAGATCGAGGGGGCGGTCAAGGAGGACGGGCGGGGCCAGTCGATCTGGGACACCTTCTCCCACACCCCCGGGAACGTGGCCGACGGCGACACCGGCGACGTGGCCTGCGATCACTATCACCGCTTCCGTGACGACATCGGGCTGATGCGCGAGCTGCGGCTGGCGGCCTACCGGTTCTCGGTGGCCTGGCCGCGCATCCAGCCGGACGGCGAGGGCTCGGTCAACCCCCGCGGCCTGGCGTTCTACGACAAGCTCGTGGATGAACTCCTGGCCGCCGGAATTTCGCCTTATGTCACGCTTTATCACTGGGATCTCCCCCAAGCCCTCGAAGACCGCGGCGGCTGGACGAACCGGGACACCGCCTACCGCTTCGCCGACTACGCCGAGGCCGTCCACGCCAGGCTCGGGGACCGCGTCGCCGACTGGGCCACGCTGAACGAGCCCTGGGTGGCCGCCTTCCTCGGCTACGGCAACGGCGTGCACGCGCCGGGCCGCCGCCGCCCGGCCGACGCCATGCGCTCGGCCCACCACCTGCTGCTCGGCCACGGGCTGGCGGCCCGGCGGCTGCGCGAGGCCGGCGCGCGGCGCATCATGCTGGTCGTCAACTCCTCCCCCGTGCTCACCCCCGCCCAGGTCAACGACCCGTCGGCGGTGCCCAGCGAGGCGGACGCGGCCGCGGTGCACCGCATCCACACGCTGCTGACCAGGCAGTTCCTCGACCCGGCCGTGTACGGGACCTACCCCGAGGAGGTGCTGGACGCGGCGGCCCGCAACGGCGGGACGGACCACATCCACGACGGCGACCTGGAGCTGATCAACGCCCCGATCGACCTGATCGGCGTCAACTACTACAACCCGTGCGTGGTGGAGTCGGGCCCCGGGCTGCCGGCCGACGCCGCCTGGCCGGGCTCGGAGAACGTCAGGTTCGCCACGGCGGACGCGCCCACGACCGCGATGGGCTGGCCCATCGTGCCGGACGGGCTGTCGAGGCTGCTCGTCCGGCTCTCCCAGGACTACCCGCAGGTCGGCCTCATGGTGACCGAGAACGGCGCGGCCTTCGACGACGTCGTGCAGGACGGCCGGGTGCACGACGACGAGCGGGTGGCGTACCTGGACGGGCATCTGCGCGAGGTGCACCGGGCCATCGAGGCGGGCGCGGACCTGCGGGGTTACCTGGTGTGGTCGCTGCTGGACAACTTCGAGTGGGCCGAGGGTTACCGGCGGCGCTTCGGCATCGTGCACGTGGACTACGCGACGCTGGAGCGCGTGCCCAAGGACAGCGCGCTGTGGTACCGGGACGTGATCGGCAGAAACGGCCTGTAGATTCTTTGACGTGCTCTCCCTCCTGGTGCAGACATGAGGCGCCCGACCCTTGAGGCGGTCGCCGCCCGCGCGGGCGTTTCGCGCGCCACCGCCTCCCGGGTGGTCAACGGGCAGACGACGGTGGCGCCGCACATCCGCGACGCCGTGCTGCGCGCGATCGACGAGCTGGGGTACGTGCCCAACTCCGCCGCGCGCAGCCTGGTCACCCAGCGCACCGACTCCGTGGCCCTGGTCGTGAGCGAGCCGGGGACGCGGGTGTTCTCCGAGGACCCGCTGTTCTCCACGGCGATCAGGTCCGCCTCGGTGGAGCTGGAGGCGATCAACAAGCAGGTCGTGCTGATGCTGGCGTCCTCGGCCAAGAGTCACGCCAGGGTGGAGCGTTACATCGCCGGCGGCCACGTCGACGGCGTGATGCTGCTGTCCATGCACGGCGCCGACCCGCTGCCGTCCGCGCTGTCGCGGCTGCGCGTGCCGGTCGTCTCCTACGGGCGGCCCGCCGTGCCGGTGGACATCCCGTTCGTCGACAACGACAACGTCGGCGGGGCCGAGGCCGGGGTGCGGCACCTGGTGGAGACGGGGCGGCGCAGGATCGCCACCATCGCCGGGCCGCAGGACATGATCGCCGGCCAGGACCGCCTGGCCGGCTACCGCAACGTGCTGCGCGACTCCGACCGCCGCTCGATCGTGGCGGTGGGCGACTTCACCCGCGAGTCGGGTGCGATCGCGATGCGCCAGCTCCTCGGCGACGATCCGGCGCTGGACGCCGTGTTCGTGGCCAACGACCTGATGGCGGTCGGCGCGTTGCAGTCGCTGCGGCAGGCCGGGCGGCGGGTGCCCGACGACGTGGCGTTGGTGGGCTTCGACGACATCGAGGCGGCGAAGTACACCGAGCCGCCGCTGACGACGCTCCGGCACCCGGTCGTCGAGCAGGCGGCGGCCATGGTCAGGCTGCTGCTCAACCTGTTCGAGGGCGGGCCGACCGATCCGATCATCCTGCCCACGGAGCTGGTGATCAGGGAGTCGGCCTAGCCCGTCGGCCCCGACCCCACCGCCGGTTCACACGCGGAAGACGCGGAGCTGGAGGGCGAGGGTGGAGTAGTAGCCGACCAGCGTGGTCAGCTCGAACAGCTCCCGCTCCCCCAGCACCGCGTACTCCTCCTCGTCCAGGTCCCCCTTCGCCACCAGGGCCCTGGCCACGCGCAGCACCGCCGCCTCGGCCGGGTCGGCGAGCGCCAGGGGCGTGCCGTCGCGCAACGCCTGGAGCTGCTCCTCGGTGAAGCCCAGCTCGCGGGCGATCGGCTCGTGGGCGGCCCGCTCGAACGCGCTGTCGTGGTGCCCGGCCACGACCAGGATCGCCAGCTCCCGCGCCCGGCCGGTGAGCGTGGAGCGGTAACGGACGGCGGCGCCCAACTCCTGGAGCGGGCCGCCGAGGGGCGGGCTGAGCAGCATCGCGTTGAACGGCCCGGTGAGCCCGCCCTCCTCGTCGACCATGAACCGGCCACGCGGCCCTGAGGTGATCTTGTCGTAGAGCGCCCGGGCCTCCGGGTCCAGCTCGTGCGGGGGCGTCCTGCGCAGGCGTGCCATCCCGCGATCGTAACCGGCCCTTCTCCGCGCCTCCGGCGAGGTGTTCTGTGGAGGCATGACGGCGATGTCCACGAAACGGCTGGAGCTGCGTCCCGCCGGGCTGCGCGATCTCGGCGCGCTCGTGCGGCACTGGAACGACCCTCAGGTCAGGCGCTACCTGTTCGACGACAGGGAGGTCGATCCCCGGCTGGCCGAGACGCTGCTGCGCGACAGCGAGGCCGACTTCGCGCGGCGCGGGTACGGCCTGTGGCAGGTCTTCCTTCAGGACGTGCTCATCGGGGTGTGCGGGCTGCGGCGGCGTGGCGAGGAGCGGGTCGAGATCCTCTACAGCCTGGATCCCGGGTACTGGGGCGCCGGGCTGGCGGCCGAGGCGGCTCAGGCGGTGCTCGCGGCGGGGAGGCGGGCCCGGCTGAAGGAGGTCCTCATCGAGACCGACGACGGCAACGTGACCTCCCAGCGGCTGGCCGAGCGGCTCGGAGCGGTGTTCGAGGGGGCGGAGGGAGGGCTGCGGCGATACGTGGTGACGTTGACGCCGTGAACGGCTGATCACGCTCTCGCGACCGGTTGGCGAACGGGCGCTCGTAGCAGGTGGGCCCTCCCCCCACGCCGGCAGCCGGGCGGCGATGTCCGAGCCGCCGCCCGGCGGACACGGCGTAGGGGTGGTCCGAGGTACTGCGCCGGGTCGTCAGCTCTCCGGGGAAAGCCAGGCCGTGGTGTCGGACGGCAGCAGGCCGTCCACGACCGGCCCGCTGGCCAGCAGGACCTTGCCCGGCGGCAGCGGGACCGCGTCCGGGCCCAGGTTCGTGACGCAGGTCAGGCCGGAGTCGCGGGTGAAGGCCAGCACCTGCTCGCCCAGCGGCAGCCAGGTCAGCGTGCCGTCCCCGAGCAGCCGCCGCCGGATGCCCAGCGCCGTGCGGTAGAGGTTCAGCATCGACCCCAGGTCCGTACGCTGCGCCTCGGCCGTCAGCTTGCGCCAGCCCTCCGGCTGCGGCAGCCACGGCGTGCCCGTGCCGAAGCCGAACGGCGGCTCGTCGCCCGACCACGGCAGCGGGATGCGGCAGCCGTCGCGGCCCGGGTTCGTGCCGCCGGAGCGGGCGTACATCGGGTCCTGGCGCACCTCGTCCGGCAGGTCCTCCACCTCCGGCAGGCCCAGCTCCTCGCCCTGGTAGACGTAGACGGAGCCGGGCAGCGCCATGGCCAGCAGCGCCGCGGCGCGGGCCCGGCGGTAGCCCAGCTCCAGGTCCGTCGGGGTGCCGTGCAGGGCGCCGCCGTGGGCGAAGGAGGTGTCGGCGCGGCCGTACCGGGTGACGGGCCTGGTCACGTCGTGGTTGGACAGCACCCACGTCGGCGGGGCGCCGATGGGGGTGTGCGTGGCCAGCGTCAGCTCGATCGACCTGCGCAGGTCGGCGGGATCCCAGGCGCAGGACAGGAAGTCGAAGTTGAAGGCCGTGTGCAGCTCGTCGGGGCGCAGGTACCGGGCGAAACGCTCCTGGTCGGGGAGCCAGACCTCCCCGATCAGGATGCGCTCGTCGTACTCGTCGGCCACCTCGCGCCACCGGCGGTAGACGTCGTGGACCTCGTCGAGGTCTTCGTAGGCGGTGTCTGACTTGATCAGCAGTGCGGCGGAGTCGATGCGCACGCCGTCCACGCCCCGGTCGAACCAGAAGCGCAGCACGTCCTCGAACTCCTGGTGGACCTCCGGGTTGTTCCAGTTGAAGTCCGGCTGCTCCGGGGCGAACAGGTGCAGGTACCACTGCCCGTCGGGCACCTGCGTCCAGGCCGAGCCGCCGAAGATGGACTGCCAGTCGTTCAGCGGCTCGTCGGCGAACCAGAACCGGTCGCGGGCCGCCGGGTTCGCCAGCGCCTCCTTGAACCAGGCGCTCTCGGTGGAGCTGTGGTTCGGCACGACGTCGATGATGACCTTGATGTCGAGCTGGTGCGCCTCCTCGATGAACCGCTCGGCCTCTTCCAGCGTCCCGAAGACCGGCTCGATGTCGCGGTAGTCGGCCACGTCGTAGCCGCCGTCGGCCATCGGCGACGGATACCACGGGTTGAGCCAGATGGCGTCGATCCCCAGATCCTTCAAGTACGGCAGGCGGAAGCGCAGGCCGGCGAGATCGCCGGCGCCGTCGCCGTTCCCGTCGGCGAAACTACGCAGGTAGACCTGGTAGATCGCGGCCCCCCGCCACCACGTTTGCGACATGCGCTCATCCCTTGATGCTTCCGGCGGTGAGTCCCGCCATGATGTGCCGTTGAAAGATGAAGAAAACAATGATCATGGGGATGCTGGTGATCAGCAGGCCGCCCATGACCTGGTTCTGGGTGACGGCCCCGGCCGTCTGCGACAGGCCCACGCTGATCGTCATCTTGTCGCTGTCGGTCATGACGAGCAGCGGCCAGACGAAGTCCTTGAACGAGGTGACGATCGTGAAGATCGACACCACGCCCAGGATGGGCCGGGAGATGGGCAGGACCACCGAACGCAGGATCCGCACCGCGCCCGCCCCGTCGATCTGCGCGGCCTCGATCAGTTCACGGGGAATCGAGTCGAAGAAACGCTTGAGCAGGAAGATGTTGAACCCGTTGGCCGCCGCGGGCAGCCACAGCGCCCACGGGTTGTTGAGCAGGCCCAGGTCCACGACCGTCACGTACAGCGGGATGAGCACGACCATCGCCGGGATCATCAGCGTGGCCAGCATCATGCCGAGGATGACGTTGCCGAACATCGGCCGCAGCTTCGACAGCGCGTACGCCGCCGACACGTCCACGGCCATGCACACGATCCAGCCGCCCAGCGAGTAGTAGCCGGTGTTCAGCAGCAGCGTGCCGATGTCGAACAGGTCCCACGCCTCGAAGAAGGCGTCCGGCGTCGGATCGGCCGGGAAGAACGTGGGCGGCATCTGCGCCAGCTCCTCCGGCGTCTTCAGCGCGCCGGTGACCATCCAGTAGAGCGGGAAGACGAACGCCGTCGTGAACAGCACGAGCACCGCTGTCAGCACGAGCCAGTAGATGCGCCGGCCCCACCTGCTGTTGAGCTGGTGCGGCGAGACGATCGTACGGAACTGCACCTCGATCGGCCTCGGCGACCGCTTCCTGCCCCGCTTGCCCCGGGGCGTCGCCTGGGCTCCGACGGAGATCACGCCTTGTCCTCCCTCGTCAGGCGGAGCTGGAAGGCGGCGAACACGAGCAGCACGATCATCAGCATCATGCCGAGCGCCCCCGCCGAGCCGTAGTCCTGCAGGGTGAACGCGTTCTGGAACATCAGGTACGCGACCGTGACGGTGGAGTTCTCCGGGCCGCCGCCGGTCAGCATGTACGGCTCGATGAACACCTGCATGGTGGCCACGATCTGCAGCATCAGCATGAGCAGCAGGATCAGCCGCGTCTGCGGGATGGTGACGTGCCTGATGCGCTTCCAGATGCCGGCCCCGTCGAGCTCCGCGGCCTCGTACAGCTCCGGCGGGATGTTCTGCAGCGCGGCCAGGTAGATCAGCGTCGCGCTGCCCATGTTCATCCAGGTCGAGACGATGACCAGGGAGATCAGCGCGGTCGAGGAGCTGTCCAGCCAGGCCAGCGGCGGCAGGCCGAACACGTCGAGCACCTGGTTGAACAGCCCGGGCCCCGGGTCGTAGAACCACCTGAACAGCAGCACCGCCACGATCGGCGGCAGCATGACCGGCAGGTAGACCACGAACCGCAGGTAGGCCCGGGCGTGGCGCAGCTCGTTCAGCACGAGCGCGACGACGAACGGCACGGCATAGCCGCACACCAGTGCGAGGAACGTGAACTCCAGCGTGTTCAGCCACGCCTCACCGAAGGCCGGGTCCTGGAACGCCGTCACGAAATTGTCCAGGCCCACCCAGATCGGCTCGTTGATCAGGTCGGTCTTCTGGAAGCTCAGAATGAACTCCCTGACCATCGGATACCAGGCGAACACCGTGAAACACGCCAGCGCCGCGCACAAGAACCCGTAGGCCGTCAGATTGCGCCTCAAGATCTGCATAGGGTCAGCCCTTGGCCGCCAGCACCGAGTTGGCCTTCGTCTCCGCGTCGGCGAGGAGCTGGTCGATGCTGGCGTCCTTGCGGCTCAGCACGCCCGACATGGCCACGTCGAGGATCGCGTACAGCTCCTGGGCGTGCAGCGGCTCGGCCTTCGGCGGGATCGTGCCGGCGGCCTGGACGTAGGTCTCGTAGTTCGAGACCGGCAGCGAGGCGTTCTTCACCCGGTCGGCCTGGATGGCCTGGCCGGTGGGCGAGTCGCCGTAGACGGCGTTGTCCGGGACGCCGACGGGGTTGCCGAGGCTCTTGCCGCGGGCGAAGTCGAAGCGGCCCTTGCCGACCGTGTTGAAGCGGAAGTCGATCCACTCCAGCGCGGCCTTGGCCTCCTCGGGCGTGGCCTTCGGGTTGATCATGAACGCCTCGCCGCCGCTCAGCGACGCCTTGGCCTCGGGGAAGCCGGTGATGCCGTAGTCGGCGACGTTGCCCTTGAACTTGTTGACCACGTCGGTGACCACGTCGGGCGCGCCGAGCATCATGCCGACCTTGCCGCTGCCCATGGCGACCATCAGCGACTCCCAGCCGACCAGGAGCTTGGTGCCCATGCTGTTGTCCACCCAGCGCATGTCGTGCAGGGTCTGCAGCACGGCCTTGCCCTCGGGCGAGTTGAACGCGGCCTTCTTGTTGTCGGGGGTCAGGATGTCGCCGCCGCGGCCGTAGATGGCCTGGGTGAAGTGCCAGCCGCCGGTGTTGCCGCCGGAGTACTCGCCGTAGCCGACGTAGCCGGGGCCGAGCCCGGCGATCTTCTTCGCCGCCTCGCGGACCTCGGCCCACGTCTTGGGCGGGGCGTCGGGGTTCAGCCCGGCCTTGGTGAACAGGGCGCGGTTGTAGACCAGGCCGACGCTGTAGTGCACGTTCGGGACGCCGTAGACCTTGCCGTCCTTGGTGACCAGCTCCTTGTGGTCGGGGCGCAGGTCGTTCCAGTTCTTGATCGCGCTGGTGTACGGGGTGATGTCGAGGGCCTGGCCCTTGGAGATCACGTCGTTGTAGTTCGTCACGGGCACCACGAACGCCGTCTCCATCTGGCCGCCCGCCAGCTTGGGGCCGAACGTCTTGGGGTCGAAGCACGGCTGCTGGTCCGTGCTCTTGACCGTCACGCCGGGGTGCGCCTTCATGAACGTGGCCACGTCATCGTCCCAGGCCTGCCGTTCCTTCGGCGCGGACTTGGCGGGCTGGCAGGCCACCGTGATCGACACGGCCTTGGCGCCGCCGGCGGTGGGCGTGGCGGGCTCGCTCCCTGAACCGCAGGCGGCGGTGGACAGGGCTAGCGCGGATACGAGCAAGAGTCCGGTGGATCTCTGCATGGTCTGACCCTTCTGATGCGAGGTGCCCACACCATAGGATCCGTGACGTATGTTCGCAAGATTTCGACTTCATATTGCAAGATAACGACTGCGTTACGCCGAGAGGGAAGGGCCGCTCGTGGCGCCGTCCGGGGTCAGGCGACCTTCGGGGGCGGGGTGGCGACGGGCTCGCCACCCAACGGAACCCCGGCGCTCGAGGCGGTCACCGGCGGGCTCCCGCCACCGGCATGCGGGACGGCGAGCGCGCCCCACACCTGCGCAACGCTGCGCAACGCGGGGCGCACGGCGGGCGGCGGACGGCGGCGGCATGGCGCCCGGCGGCACCGGTCGGGCCACGTGCCGCCACGCCGGGCCAGGCGCCGCACACCTTGCGCCGATCGCCGCAGCGCACCATCCCGCCGACCTGGGCGCCCATCGTTCGGCCGGCGCCGTGCCGTGCTGTGCCGTGCTGTGCCGTGCTGTGCCGTGCTGTGCCGTGCTGTGCCGTGCTGTGCCGTGCTGTGCCGTGCTGTGCCGTGACCAGGTGGGGTAACGCCTTCGCCCGCCAGCGGGCCCGCACCCCGTGCAAGTCCCACGGCCGCGTGGTGCCCAGGGTCAGGGGCGGGCGCGGGTGGTGGAGGCGCGGACGACGAGTTCCGGTTCGAACAGGAGCTCGTCCGCCGGCACGACCGCCTTGTCGATCTGGGCAACCAGCAGGTCCACCGCCGCCCGGCCCATCGCGTCGATGGGCTGGCGGACCGTGGTGAGCGGCGGCTCCGTGCAGTTCATCAGGGCCGAGTCGTCGAAGCCGATGACCGAGATGTCTGCCGGGACGGCGAGGCCGGCGCGGCGGGCGGCGCGTACGGTGCCCAGGGCGAGCAGGTCGCTGGCGCAGATGACGCCCGTGACGCCCCGCTTGACCAGGCGGGCGGCGGCGGCGTGCCCGCCTTCCAGGGAGAACATCGTGTGCTCCACCAGCTCGGTGTCCCCGCCCGAGGCCTGGAAAGTCTCGAGCTTGCGCCGCGACGGCATGTGGTCCTTGGGCCCGAGCACCATGCCGATCCGCTCGTGGCCGAGCGCGCGCAGGTGGGCGACGGCCATCTCGGCGGCCACCACGTCGTCGCACGACACCTGCGGGAAGTCCAGGTGCTGGACCGCGGCGTTGACCAGGACCGTGGGGAGTTTGCGCTCGTGCAGCAGCTCGTAGTGGCCGTGGGAGGCGTCGGCCTGGGCGTACAGGCCGCCGGCGAAGACCACGCCGCTGACCTGCTGCTGGAGCAGGAGGTCGACGTAGTCGGCCTCGGAGACGCCGCCGACCGTGCGGGTGCACAGCACGGAGGTGAAGCCCTGCTGGGCCAGCGCGCCGCCGACCACTTCCGCGAAGGCGGGGAAGATCGGGTTCTGCAGCTCCGGGAGGACGAGGCCGACCAGCCGGGCGCGGTCGCCGCGGAGCTGGGTGGGCCGTTCGTAGCCGAGCACGTCGAGCGCCGTCAGCACGGCCTCGCGGGTCGCGTCGGACACCCCGGGCTTGCCGTTGAGCACGCGGCTCACGGTCGCCTCGCTCACCCCGACCTTCTTGGCCACCTCTGCGAGTCGTCGCGTCATGCGCAAACTATACGGCCTTCCACGCAAGCGCTTGCAACGGCTTACGTCCATCGAACGTCGTGGCTTGCACCGCGTCCACACCGGGCTTCCTGCCGGTTACCGGCCTCTGACCAGCGACAGGAGACGACGGCACACGCTCAGAGTCAGTCAACTGTTTGCGAAATGCAGTCGAAATATTGCGGCCATCTGCGCGACATCTTATGGTTCGGCCATCCGCCTTACCCGAAGGGCCACCCCCATGAGAGCACTGTTAGCCGCCCTTGCGTTACTCATCGGATTCCTCGCCGCGCCGCCCGCGCACGCCGCGGCCGACACCAACCTCGCCGCCGGCAAGGCCGCGACCGCCAGCAGCTTCGCCGACGTCTACCGCGCCGCCAACGTCACCGACGGCAACCAGGCCACCTACTGGGAATCGGCCAGCAACGCCTTCCCGCAGTGGATCCAGGTCGACCTCGGCGCCGCCGCGAGCGTGACCAGGGTGGTGCTCAAGCTGCCCGCCGGCTGGCCCGGCCGCACCCAGACGCTGAGCGTCCAGGGCAGCACGAACGGCTCCAGCTTCACCACCATCGCCGCCCCGGCCACCCACACCATCAGCCCGGCCGCCACCATCACCCTGCCCGCAGGCACCACCGCGCGCCACGTCCGCGTGCACATCACGGCCAACTCCGGCTGGCCCGCCGGCCAGCTCTCGGAGCTGGAAGTCTGGGGCAGCGCCCAGGACGATCCCGGCCCCGGCCCCGGCGGCCCCAACCTGGCCCTCGGCAAGACCATGACCGAGTCCGGCCACACCCACACCTACGCCGCCGCCAACGCCAACGACGACAACCTGCAGACGTACTGGGAGGGCGCCGCCTACCCGGCCACCCTGACCGCCCAGCTCGGCGCCAACGCCGACCTGTCGTCCGTCGTGGTCAGGCTCAACCCCGACGGCGCCTGGGGCCGCCGCACCCAGACCCTCCAGGTCCTCGGCCGCGAGCAGTCCGCCGGCTCCTTCACCACCCTGGTCGCCCAGGCCACCTACACGTTCGACCCGGCCACGGGCAACACCGTGACCATCCCGGTCACCGGCAGGGCCGCCGACGTGCGGCTGCAGTTCACCGCCAACTCCGGCGCCCCCAGCGGGCAGGTCGCCGAGTTCCAGATCTTCGGCACCCCCGCGCCCAACCCCGACCTGACCGTGTCGGGCCTGACCTCCTCACCGGCGGCCCCGGTCGAGACCGACGCGGTGACGCTGTCGGCCACGGTCAGGAACGCCGGCACCGCCGCCTCCGCCGCCACCTCGGTCAACTTCTACGCGGGCACCACCAAGGTGGGCAGCGCCGGCGTGGGCGCGCTGGCCGCCGGGGCGTCCGCCACCGTGTCGGCGAACATCGGGGCCAGGGACGCGGGCACGTACCAGCTCTCGGCCAAGGTGGACGAGAGCGGCCAGGTCGCCGAGCAGAACGAGGCCAACAACAGCACGACCGGCACGCTCACCGTGAGGCCCGTCGACACGGCCGACCTGATCGCCTCCCCCGTCGCCTGGACGCCGGGCAACCCGGCCGCGGGCGCCCCGGTGACGTTCTCCGTCGCGATCAGGAACCAGGGCACCGTGGCCTCCAGCGGCGGCGCGCACGGCATCACGCTGACCGTCACCGACGACTCCGGCGCCGTCGTCAGGACGCTGACCGGCTCCACCAGCGGCGCGATCGCCGCCGGGGCCACCACGAGCCCGGTGACCCTGGGCACGTGGACGGCGGCCAACGGCAAGTACACGGTCAGGACGGTGCTCGCCGACGACGCCAACGAGCTGCCGGTCAAGCGGGCCAACAACACCAGCACGCTGCCGCTGTTCGTGGGTCGCGGCGCGAACATGCCGTACGACACCTACGAGGCCGAGGACGCCACCATCGGCGGCGGCGCGGCCCGCGTCGGCCCCAGCAGGGACATCGGCACGATCGCCGGCGAGGCGTCGGGACGGCGCGCGGTCACGCTCAACCAGACCGGCGCGTACGTCGAGTTCACCACCAGGGCCGACACCAACACCCTGGTCACCCGCTTCTCGATGCCGGACGCGCCGGGCGGCGGCGGGCTCAACTCGACGCTGAACGTCTACGTCAACGGCTCCTTCCTCAAGGCCGTCAACCTGACCTCGCGCTACGCCTGGCTGTACGGCCCGGAGGCGAGCCCGAACAACAACCCCGGCTCCGGCCCGCCCAGGCACATCTACGACGAGGCGAACCTGCTGCTCGGCACCACCGTCCCGAAGGGCAGCAAGATCAGGCTGCAGAAGGACGCGGCCAACTCGCTGAACTACGCGATCGACTTCGTGGACTTCGAGCTGGCCACCCAGGTCGCGAACCCGGACCCGGCGAAGTACGCCGTACCGGCCGGGTTCACCCATCAGGACGTGCAGAACGCGCTGGACAAGGCCCGCATGGACGCCAACCTGACCGGCGTCTACCTGCCGCCCGGCGACTACCAGACCAACGGCAAGTTCCAGGTGTACGGCAAGACGGTCAAGGTCGTCGGGGCGGGCCCGTGGTTCACCAGGTTCCACGCGCCGTCCGGCCAGTCGAACACCGACATCGGCTTCCGCGCCGAGGCCACGGCCAACGGCTCGACGTTCGCGGGCTTCGCCTACTTCGGCAACTACGTCGAGCGCATCGACGGTCCGGGCAAGGTGTTCGACTTCAACAACGTGTCCGGCATGACGATCGACGACGTCTGGATCGAGCACCAGATCTGCATGTTGTGGGGCTCCAACACGGACAACCTGACGATCAGGAACGCGCGGATCCGCAACGTGTTCGCCGACGGCCTGAACATGACCAACGGCAGCACCGGCAACCACGTCACCAACATCGAGACCAGGTCCACGGGCGACGACAGCTTCGCGCTGTTCTCGGCCATCGACAACAACTCGGGCGAGCAGTTCGGCAACGTCTACGAGAACCTGACCTCGCTGCTGACCTGGCGGGCCGCGGGCCTGGCCGTGTACGGCGGCTACGGCAACACCTTCAGGAACATCTACGTGGCCGACACCCTGGTGTACTCGGGCGTCACGATCAGCTCGCTGGACTTCGGGATCCCGATGCACGGCTTCGGCGCCAGCCCGCCCACGACCTTCGACAACATCTCGCTGGTCCGGGCCGGCGGGCACTTCTGGGGGCAGCAGACGTTCCCGGCGATGTGGCTGTTCTCCTCCTCGAAGGTGTTCCAGGGAATCCGGGTCAGCAATCTGGACATCGTGGACCCGACGTACAGCGGGATCATGTTCCAGACCGGCTACTCGAACCCCTCGACGCCGCTGAACCCGATCAAGGACACGGTCTTCACGAACGTGTCGATCAGCGGGGCGCAGAAGAGCGGTGACGCCTTCGACGCCAAGTCAGGGTTCGGCATCTGGGTGAACGAGCTGCCCGAGCCCGGCCAGGGCCCGGCGATCGGCTCGGCCACCTTCAACAACCTGCGGTTCAGCAACAACCATCAGAACGTCAAGAACACGACCTCGACGTTCACGCTGAACATCAACTAGAGCTCGGCCCTGGTGGGCAACCCCTGCCAGTCGCTCACGCTGGTCACCGCGGCGGCGCTCAGCAGCGCCCCGCGGTGCAGGCGTTCCTGGGGAAGGAGACCGTCGAGCGCGGCGCTGATGTACCCGGCCGCGAACGCCTCCCCCGCTCCCGCGGTGTCCACCACGGGGACCTCCCAGCCCTGCACGTCGTAGCGCATGCGGTCGGCCCGCACGCTGGCGCCCTTCGCCCCGCGGTCCACCACGACCTCCCGCTCGGGGGTGAGGGCGGGCTTGACCAGGTCGAGCTCGTCCTGGCGGAGGAAGAGCAGGTGCGCCTGGCAGGCCAGCTCGCCGAGCACCTCCTCGGCCTCGCGCACCGAGGGCCACAGCTCGGGGACGTACTCGACGGAGAACGAGATCGCCACCTCGGCGTTCCTGGCAGCGGTGATGGCGGCGCGCACGGCGTCCTGCGCGTCCCGGCCCAGGGCTGCCGTGAGACCGGTGACGTGCAGCATCCGGGAGGCAGCGATCCGGTCGATGGGCACGTTGCCCGGCGCGAGCAGCGCGCCGGCGGAGCCGGCGCGGTAGTGCGTCACGGCGAGCTCGCGGCCGACGCGCGACTCCCGCAGGAGCAGCCCCGTGCGGGCGCCCTCGGCCACGCGCATGTCCGCCACGTCCACGCCCTCGCCCCGCAGGACGGTCAGGGCCCTGGCGCCCAGCTCGTCATCGGCCACCTTGCCCAGGTACGCGCAGCGGTGCCCGAGCCGGGCCAGGGCGATGGCCAGCGTGAACTCGGGCCCGCAGACGTCCAGCCTGGCCTCGTTCTCGTGGCGGACCCGGCCGCTGGAGACCACCCCCAGCGGCTCGCCCAGCGTGTAGACGTCCGTCATGCGCCAGACTGTAGCCGGTCAAGTCAACCCAAAACCGATTTTTCCGCATAAGCCCTGGTTATGACCGTGATCAAATATTTTCTGTAACTTTAGCCAACCTTTTCCCTTGATCGTGCCTCAAAGTAGTAGAGGGAGCCGGTCACCCCGAAACCGGCTCCGAAGTCAATACGGGGAGAGGAATCAGCACCCTCATGAGGAAGATCGCAGTAGGTATCCTTTCCGCCACCATCGGCGGTGCCATGCTGGTGTCGGGCGCGGGAATCGCCTCCGCCGCCACCAAGGCAGACACTCAGCTCGTGATCCGCGACATCAGCCCGAACCCGGTCGTGGTCAAGAAGGGCTCCGAGACGACGGCGTACTTCGACGTCGGCGCCAGCTCCGACGTCCAGAAGGTCGAGCTCAGCGTCGCCCCCGCGGAGAACAACTTCCGCACGATGCGTACCAAGGACATCAAGGACCTCGAGGGCTGGCGTTGGGCCATCGGGTTCAACGAGAACGACTACGCCGGCAAGTGGAAGGCCACCGCCGTGGCCTTCGACAAGGACGGCAAGGAGATCGCCAAGGACGACGCGTTCTTCTCGGTCGAGGTCGAGAAGGGCAAGCTCGAGACCACGATCTCGCGCTTCAGCGCCGACCCGTACAAGGTCCGCAAGGGCAAGTCGATCCACTTCTCCGGCCGTCTCCTGGTGGACGACGACGGCTGGGAGGGTGTCCGCGGCGAGAAGGTCAACATCTACTACAAGGCCAACTACCGCAGTGGCTGGAAGTGGGTCGCCTCCGACTGGACCGGTCGCGGCGGCAAGTTCTACGCCACGACGAAGGCCTACAAGAGCGGCACGTTCCGTGCCGTGTACAGCGGTGACGACGAGCTCGAGGGCGCCAAGAGCCGCTCGGACTACGTGCGCGTCTACTCCTGGCGCCGGTAGTTCCACCAGTTACTGAATCACCACGCTGAGGCCCAGCCCTTCGGGGCTGGGCCTCCGGCTTTTTCGCCTCCGGCAGGTTTAGCGATCACGCATTCGTCGCATGGGAAGTCCCATTGCGTTGATCGAACCCCCGAAGGAGCCCACGCATGCCGCATCCCGTGATCGCCCTCGTCCTGAGCATGACGAGCACGCTGGGAGCGGCCCCCTCCGCGGAGCTGTCCGTACGGTACGAGCGCCCCGACTCACCCCGCGCCGAGCGGGCCCAGCGGCTGCTGAAGGACAGCGACGCGCTGAGGACCGAGGTCCGGCTGCCCGAGCGGGTCACCGTCGTCGCCCGCGACTGCGACGCGCCCAAGGCCGGCTGGGACCACGGCAAGCGCGAGATCACGATCTGCTACTCGCTGGTGGAGCAGGTGAACCGCACGATCAAGGGCATCTCCCAGACCGAGGAGACGGGCGAGAAGGCCACCAGGGCGCGCATGCGCGGCGCCCTGTCCGTGCTCTTCCACCACCAGCTCGGCCACGCGCTGACCACGCTCAACGGCATGACCGACGACGAGGGGCAGGCCGACCGGTTCGCCGCGCTGACGCTGACGGCCGACGACCCCGGACGGGTGGTGGCCGCCGCCGAGGCCCGCCACCTGCTCGCCGGGCACGCCGGCCTCGACCACCTGTCAGGCATGGCGGAGTCGGCCACGTTCGCCTGCCTGCTCTACGGCGCCGACCCGGGCAGGTACGGCAAGATCGCCAAGGGCGGCTGGGTGCCGGCCGGGCGCGCGCCGGCCTGCGCCGACGAGTACAGCAGGGTCAGGTCCGCCATCGGCGATAAAGTCAAGACCTGAGGGGTAGCGTCCGGGTATGGCCCATGACCTGCTCAAAGACTTCGACCCGTTCGACATCTTCGACGCCGAGGCCGCCAGGCTCGACCGGTACTTCTCCGGCCTGGACGACGCCGGCTGGCGGCGGCCGTCCCGGTGCGAGGGCTGGTCGGTCCGCGACGTGCTGGCGCACCTGGCGGGCGAGGAGCTGTACAACCACGCCTGCCTCGACGGGACCGTGGAGGACCTGATGGGCCGGCTGGCCGACGCGGGCATCGGCGGCTACAACGACTTCAACGAGTGGTGCGTGCGCGAGCGCGGGGCCCTGCCCGTGGAAGAGGTCCTGGCGGAGTGGCGCACGAAGAACGGCGAGACGCGCGAGCGCATGCGGGCGCTGGGCCGCCACGCCATGCTCGACACGATGGCCGGGCCGTACCCCGTCGGGCAGCAGGCCTTCCACTACGACTCCGAGTACGCCACCCACGCCGACGACGTGGGCGCGCCCGTCGCCGAGGGCGAGGTCGACGACCGGACCCTGTGGCGGGTGGCGGTCGGCCGGTTCGTGCTGGCGGAGCAGGACGCCAAGGTGCAGGTGGAGCAGACGGCCGACGAGATCTTCGCCGCCGTGGACGGGGTCACCGCCAACCTGTCGTACCCGGAGTTCGTCGAGGCCACGGTGGGCCGGCTGCCCGCCTCGCACCACCTCGACCCGCGCATCGCCTCGGCACTGAGGTGCCTGGCCTGAGGAGGAGGTCATGTGGCTGCGTAACCGCGAGGGGACCGAGCCGGTGACGGCCCGCAGCCCGCTGCGTGCCCGGCGCGTCCTGTCGCTCGTCGCCCTGGTGTTCGGGATCGTGGCGGCGGTGTTCTGCACCGTCCTGGCCATGCGTACCGGCGAGGAGGTGTGGCGCTGGGAGGCCGCCATCGCCGCCCTGGTGGCCGTGTGCGCCGCCATCAGCCTGCTGGTGCTGCGGCACCACCGCTCAGGTGGTCAGCACGGCAAGCAGCAGTAGCACGATCACCACCGCGGCCGCCCAGAACAGCACCCAGACGCGGGCCAGCGCCCACATGCGCAACCGGTCGCCGTAGGGCTGCGGGGGCAGCGGCTCGCCGCCTGCCTCGATCCTGTTGATGGCCGCGACGCGCCTGGCCAGCTCGGGGTCGTCCCGTTCGAGGGCGCGCTCGATCTCGGCGAGAATACGGCGTTCCCTTCCGGAGAGACTCATCGCACCACCACTGCTCTCACGCCGTCGACCGTTTCTTACCCACCGGTAGGCGCCCGCAAGCCGGGGTGTTGACCCGCGCTTGGTGATCACGCACTGTGGTGGCATCGGAACTGTGGATGATGAGGGCATGTCGACACCGCGGCAGCGTTACCGGGAACAGGTCAGGAGGGAGATCAAGCAGGCCGCGCTCGCCCGGATCGGCGAGGGCGAGCCGCTGAGCCTGACGGCGGTGGCCAGGCGCCTGGGCATGACGGGGCCCGCCCTCTACAAGTACTTCGCGAGCCGCGACGAGCTGATCGCCGAGCTGGTCCAGGACGGGCTGGGCGAGCTGGCGGCGGCCGTACGCGCCGGAGCCCTGCCGGAGGGCGGGCCGCGGGAGCGGCTGCACGCGCTGGCACGGGCGTTCCACGGCTGGGCCGTGGCGCGTCCCGGCCTGTTCCTGCTCGTGTCCTCGGCGCCCACCCTGGCGGGCGTCGAGGAGGTGCTCGGGCCGTTCCTGCCGGTGTTCGCGCAGGCGCGATCGGCGCCCGCGCTGGACGGGCTGCCCGCGTGGGCGCACGTGCGGGAAGGTGACCCGGTGGCGGCGCTGACCGGGGCCGTCCTGGTGTGGACCAGGTTGCAGGGGGTGCTCAGCGTGGAGCTGCGGGGCCCGTTCGCCGGGGTCGGGACGGCGTTGCTGGCGGCCGAGATCGACTCGCTCGCCGACACCATGGGCCTCTAGCGCTGCCTAGTGCGGGAACGCCTTCGGCGGCCGGGGCGTCACCTCGTCGCGGAACGCCTCGATGACGGAGACGACCTGGCGCATGAGCACGGTGTCCTGGAGGCGGTCCAGGTAGAGCCCTGGGCGTGCGCTACGGCGTCGAGGTAGAGCGCGCCCGCCTTCGTGGACCGGGAGACGGAGAACGCGCCGAGGTAGGCGCCGTCGCGTTCGAGCGCCGCCAGGTTCTCCAGCACCTGTACGTGGTTCACGCCGTGGTAGGCGTCCACGCCGAAGCCCAGGCAGACCACCGCCTTCTCCGGCACGTCGAGCGCGTGCACGGCGGCCAGGCTCGTCATGTCGTCGGCCGGGGTGCCGAGGCCGGCCTCGTCACCGCGCATGAGGATGTCGGTGCCGCCGTCCACCAGGACCACCGCGTCCAGGCCGAGGTGCTCGGCGAGCTTGGCGTACGCGGCGCGCAGCGGCCGGACCCCGATCTTGGGGAAGGCGTACACGGTGGACGGCCGGCCGTGCGCCGCCAGCCAGCGGGACAGGCAGCCCTCGGGGAAGTACCAGTCGCGGGCCTCGGTGTCCGGGTGGATCTCCGCGACGTCCTCGCACAGCCAGGCGTCCAGGTCGAGGGCGTCGAGATGGCTGAACGACAGGTTCGCCAGGTGCACCTCCTTGCCCGCTTCCTGCAAGGAGAACGCGAGGGGTAACCCGGCGTACACGTCGGAGCCCCCGCCCGCGCCGGCGACGAGGATCCGGCTGGAACGCTCAAGCCGGGCGGACAGGGGCGAGCCGAACATGCCTCACATCATGCCCTGCCATAACGCTGGTTGAAGCGCTCGACGCGGCCGGCGGTGTCGAGGATGCGGCCACGGCCCGTGTAGAAGGGGTGGCTGGCGGACGAGACGTCCACGTCCACGACCGGGTACGTCCTGCCGTCCTCCCACTCGATCGTCCTGTCGCTGGACAGGGTCGAGCGGGTGAGGAAGGCGAAGCCGACGCTCGGGTCGCGGAAGACGACCGGACGGTACTGGGGGTGCAGGTTCTTCTTCATGGCCCCTGCAACCAGGCGACAACGGTTTTCATTCCCTGGCTTCCGGATCCAGTCCGAGCACGGTACGCCCACCGTCCACCGGGATCGTGGCGCCGTTGACGAAGGCGGCGTCCGGGGAGAGCAGGTGCGCCACCACGGAGGCCACCTCCGCCGGGGTGGCGACCCGGCCCAGCGGATGCAGCCTGGCCAGCTCCGCCTCCATCTCCGGCGTGCGCTGCCTCTCGTACCGCTCCGTGGCCACCGAGCCGGGCGCCACGGCGTTGACCCGGATGCCCTGCCTGCCGTACTCGACCGCGAGCGCCCTGGTCAGCCCCTCCGTCGCGGCCTTCGCCGTGGAGTAGGGAAGGCTGCCGGGCACGGCCCTGGAGGCCTGGTGCGAGGTGACGTTCACGATGGCGCCCGGGGTGCCGGCCTCCAGGAAGTGGCGCACGGCGGTGGCACAGCCCACCACGGCCAGGTCGAGGTTGGCCGCGATCAGCGCTCTGACCTCGGAGATCGGGGAGGAGTGCACGGAGGCGTCCCGGAACACGGCGGCGTTGTTGACCCAGCCGGCCAGGGTGCCCGACTCCTGGGCCAGGTCGGCGGCCCAGGCGGCGACCTCCTCGTCCGCCGCGTCGCCGATCACCGGGACGACCCGGGGGCCCGCCCAGTCGAGGGCGTCCTTGTCGTGCTCGATGACCACCACGACGTTCCGGTCTCCGAGGAGCCGCTCGACCACGGCCCTGCCGATGCCGCGCCCGCCGCCGGTCACCACGTACGAAAGAGTCATGACCCGACGTTATGACGGCAAGGCGGGAATTCGCGGGAATTATTCGGTGGCGAAGTGACCTTTATCACCGTATTTACGGCAGATGAACGGGAACAAATCACAGCGTGATCGCCACCGCAGGACCGAAAGCGCCCGCGCGAATGATCGGCGCACTCGCGATCACTCAGACCGCCGGATACGGCATTCTCTATTACGCGTTCTCCGTGTTCATCCCGCCCATGTCGCGCGAGCTCCAGGCCGGGGTCGCGCAGCTCACCGGGGCGATCACGCTGTCCGTGCTGGTGTCGGGGCTCGTCGCGCCGCTCGTCGGACGCTGGCTGGACCGGCACGGCGGGCGGGGGCTGATGACGGCCGGGTCCGTGCTGGGCGCGCTGGCGGTGCTGGCCTGGTCGCAGGTGCGCTCGGTGGTGCAGCTCTACCTCGTGTGCGGGGTGCTGGGCGTGGCGTCGGCCATGGTGCTGTACGAGGCGGCGTTCGCGGTGATCGTGGCCTGGTTCGACGCGGCCCGGCGGGCACGGGCGCTGCTGGCGGTGACGGTGGTGGCCGGGTTCGCCTCCAGCATCTTCCTGCCGCTGACAGGGCTCCTGGTGGAGCTGTACGGGTGGCGGCAGGCGCTGGTCATCCTGTCCGCCGGGTACGCGCTGACCGCCGTGCCCCTGCACGGGCTGGCCGTACGGGGCCGGGCCGCGCCCGCCCACGTGGACCGGCGGGAGATCGTGGGGGCGGCACTGCGCGAACGGCCGTTCTGGCTGCTGGCGGCGGCGTTCCTGACGCAGACGGGCGCCGTGGCGGTCATGGGGGTGCTGCTGGTCACGTACCTGATCACGCTCGGGCATCCGCCCGTGTTCGCGGCCGGCGTGGCCGGGCTGCTCGGGGTGCTGTCGGTGACGGGGCGGCTGGTGACCACCGGGTTGCAGGCGCGGTGGCCGGTGTCGCTGATCACGGCGGCCATGTTCGGGCTGCAGGGGCTGGCGGCCGTGCTGCTGCCGATGGTCGGGCGCGGGGCCGTCGGGGCGGTGGTGGCCGTGGTGCTGTTCGGGCTGGGCTTCGGGGTGGGCACGATCGCGCGGCCCGCGCTGCTCGCCGATCGGTACGGGACGGCCGCGTACGCGTCGTTGAGCGGGGCGCTCGCGTTGCCGATCACGGTGGCCAAGGCCGTGGCGCCGCTGGTGGCGGCCGGGATCGCGCAGGTGGCGGGGTATCCGGCGGTGATGGGGGTGGTGGCGGCGGCCTGCGTGCTGGGGGCGCTGTCGCTGGTGGTGTACGACAGGTCGCGACCGGCGGCAGCCCAGGGGTCGTGACGACCTCCTTGGGCGGGGCTGCGGGTGTTCGGGTGGCGAGGTTGCGGCGGGCGACTGTCGGTCGGGGCGGCTACGATCGATCGCCGAAGGCACGCGGGCAAGCGCCGGCGCTGCCTCTCTCCGCCATCGGCGGAACTGACGATCCGCACATCCCCGAACACGTAAGGTAGCCGCATGGATACCCCCACCGAGGTTCTGAACCGCGTGTTCGGCTACGACTCGTTCCGGGCGGGTCAGCAAGAGATCATCGACCACGTCGTGGCCGGCGGTGACGCGCTCGTCCTGATGCCCACCGGCGGCGGCAAGTCGCTCTGCTACCAGATCCCCGCCCTGGTGCGCAAAGGCGTGGGGGTGGTCATCTCGCCCCTGATCGCGCTGATGCAGGACCAGGTCGACGCGCTGCGGGCGCTCGGCGTGCGGGCGGGGTTCCTCAACTCGACGCAGGGCTTCGACGAGCGGCAGCTCGTGGAGTCGGAGTTCCTGTCCGGGGAGCTCGACCTGCTCTACCTCGCGCCCGAGCGGCTGCGCGTGGACGCCACGCTGCGCCTGCTGGCCAAGGGTGACATCGCGGTGTTCGCCATCGACGAGGCGCACTGCGTGGCCCAGTGGGGTCACGACTTCCGCCCCGACTACCTGGAGCTGTCCAGGCTGCGCGAGCTGTGGCCCGACGTGCCGCGCATCGCGCTGACGGCCACCGCCACGCCGTCCACGCATGCCGAGATCTCCTCCCGGCTCGGCCTCGAGCAGGCCCGCCACTTCGTGGCCAGCTTCGACCGGCCCAACATCCACTACCGCATCACGTCCAAGAGCGAGCCCAAGCGGCAGCTCCTGGAGTTCCTGCGCACCGAGCACCCCGACGAGTCCGGCATCGTCTACTGCCTGTCGCGCTCCTCGGTGGAGAAGATCGCCGAGTTCCTGGTCGACAACGGCATCGCGGCGGTGCCGTACCACGCGGGGCTCGACGCCCGCACCCGCGCCCTCCACCAGGCCCGCTTCCTGCGCGAGGACGGGCTGATCGTGGTGGCCACGATCGCCTTCGGCATGGGCATCGACAAGCCCGACGTGCGCTTCGTGGCCCATCTCGACCTGCCCAAGTCCCTGGAGGGCTACTACCAGGAGACCGGGCGGGCGGGGCGTGACGGGCTGCCCGCGACCGCGTGGATGGCGTACGGGCTGCAGGACGTCGTGCAGCACCGCCGCATGGCGATGGAGGGCGACGACGCCCATCGCCGCCGCCAGGTGCTCCACCTCGACGCGATGCTGGCGCTGTGCGAGACCGTGGGCTGCCGCCGGATGATGCTGCTCGACTACTTCGGGCAGAAGGGGTCGCAGCCGTGCGGCAACTGCGACACCTGCCAGACGCCTCCCGAGTCCTGGGACGGCACGATCGCGGCGCAGAAGGTGCTGTCCACGGTGCTGCGGCTGCTCAGGGAGCGGCGCCAGAAGTTCGGCGTGGGGCAGGTGGTCGACATCCTGCTCGGCAAGAAGACCGCCAAGGTGCTGCAGCACGGGCACGAGAGCCTGAAGGTGTTCGGGGTGGGCACCGATCTGGGCAACGCGGAGTGGCACGGCGTGGTGCGCCAGCTCCTGGCCCAGGGCCTGCTCGCGGTGGAGTCCGACTACGGCGCGCTGGTGCTGACGGACGACAGCGCGGCGGTGCTGCGCGGCCAGCGCGAGGTACACCTGCGCCGCGACGCCCACCGCCCGGCCCGCGCCAGGACCAGCTCCGGCGCCAAGTCCGCCCAGCCCGCGGTGGAGCTGCCCGCCGAGGCCGCCGACCTCTTCGAACGCCTGCGCTCGTGGCGCGGCGCCACGGCCAAGGAGCAGGGCGTGCCCGCCTACGTCATCTTCCACGACGCGACCCTGCGCGAGATCGCCACCCTGGCGCCCACCACGCTGGCGGAGCTGAGCAAGGTGAACGGCGTCGGGGAGAACAAGCTGGCCAAGTACGGGGAGCAGGTGCTGCGCACGCTCCATGGGGACGACGCGTCACAGGAGCGGCCGGAGGAGCCGGAGGAGGGCGAGCAGACCCTCCTCTGACGCCCTTCCCGCGCGCTCCGGAAGGCCGTAGTCCACTCGGGCCTGCGACACCCACCGTGGTCTGCGCTCCCTACGGCGCCTGCCGTGGTCCGCGCTGCCTGCTACTCGCGGGAGATCTCACGCTTGAGCGGACGACGCCGACAACAAGCTGGTTCATCGCGGCCCCGCCAGCCGTCATGCTGAGCCACCCGCGACTGCGAAAGGCGGCGTGGTGATGGCGAGCCCGGAAGGGTCGGTGGCGGGGGTGATGGCGACGGCCGCACGAAGAACGGTCGTCGCCACCACGTTGATCGGCCTGTCCGCGGCAACCGCGTGCGTGCCGCCTCGCGGATCGGCCGGAAGGTTCCCGTCCCCCTGGCACGGTGTGGTCTGCGTGGGTCGTCCCGGCGTGACAGATCGGTTATTACCGATCTTCTCACCGTATCGGGCATGACGTCGCGGGTTCCGCCAAGTGTGGTGCCGCGATGTGTGGTCTGGCATTGCCGTACAGGGTGATCGTACGGCGTGGCGGCGGCGGATGTGAGTGCGGGCGGTCGTTCAGTTGTGTTCGGGCCAGGTGGGGTGGCGGCCGAGGTGGGCGAGGAGGTGATCCTGAGCCGGCGCGGACATGGGCACGGTCACCGGGCGGGCGAACCTCGCGGGGCGGTCGGCGCGGGTGACGAACAGGTGGGCCAGGTCCAGCAGCTCCTCCGCCAGGAGCGGCGGGATCGGGTGATGCTCGCCGCAGGCCCTGGCCACGTCCCAGGCGTGCGCGGTGATCTCGATGGCACCGGCCGCGGCCACCATCGGGCTGGTCAGGTGGCGGTCGTGGATGGTGACGAGGTCGGCGCTGGTCGCGGCGATCCACCGGCCGAGCACCTCCGTGGCGCTGTCCCTGAGCACGAGGGCCGGGTTGCGGGTCCACAGCGCCGGCACCGACGGCGGACCACCCGCGGCGGCGGCACCCGTTCCGCACCCGGCGGCCGGCCCGCCGGCGGGGTCGCATGCGGGCGGAGTGCCGGCAGGGCCGAGCAGCCCCGCGGCCAGGCCGCTGGGGGCGTCCCGCGGAGGCGCGTTCACGGCGCGGGCGCCCACGGCCGGGTCGGCGGCGCGAGCCCGCGTGGCGGGGTCCGCGGCGCGAACGTGCGGGACGGGGGCCGCGGCGCGAGCGTGCGGGGCGGGGTTCACGAGCTCGGGGCCGGTGCGGATGTGGCCGGCGGCGGCCTCGTGCAGGGCTTGGAGGGAGTCGTCCAGGTGATGGAGCAACTGATGGAGGTTCCAGGCCGCGCAGGGGGTGGGGCGGCAGAGTGCCGCGGGGGTCACGATGCGCAAGCTGCCGAGCGCGTAGTCGATCGCCCGTTCCAGCAGCGCCACGCCTGCTGTCAGTGCACGTTTCTGGTCGCTCATGTCGCCTCCTCGTGAATGCAGACCCAGGGGGAGGTGAAAAGTCATCGCCTCCCGGGAGACGCTCGGCCGGAGAGGACGCGAGGGCGCTGTTCGTCCGGAAGGTGAGTCGTACGCTGGGGCGGAGCGGAAGGATCTGCCATGGGGATGCTCAGCAGCCTGTTCGATCGACTTCTCGGCCTGCCCGAGGCCACCACTCCCGACCTCGAGATCGCCCGCGACCTGCGCGTTCCGATGCCCGACGGGGTCGTGTTGCACGCCGACCGCTACCGGCCGCGCGGGTCGGAGCCGCTGCCGGTGGTGCTGATCCGCACGCCGTACGGGAGGCACAAGCTGGACGCCAGAGGGACGGCCCGGGTGCTGGCGCGGCGCGGCATGCAGGTCGTGGTGCAGGACGCCAGGGGCACGTTCGGCTCGGGCGGCCGGTTCTCGGCCTTTCATCAGGAGAAGGAGGACGGCCTGGCCACGGCCGTCTGGCTGCGGGAGCAGCCGTGGTGCGACGGGCGGCTGGCGATGGCCGGGGCGAGCTATCTCGGGTTCACGCAGTGGGCGGTCGGGCCCTACCTGGATCCGCCGCTGGAGGCCATGTGCCTGGGGGTGACGGCCAGCGAGTTCAGGACGACGTTCTATCCGGGCGGCGTGTTTGCCCTGCACAACCTGCTGACCTGGGCGGCGCTCATCGGCACGCAGGAGGAGGCGCCGCTGGGCGGGCTGCTGCCCAGTCCGCGCAGGGAGAGGCGGGTGCGGCGGGCCATGGCGCACGTGCCGATCGGCAGGTCGGACGTGGCCGCGATCGGGAAGCAGGTGCCGTTCCTGCGGGAGGCCGCCGCGCACGCCGCGGCGGGCGACGCCTTCTGGACGGACGTCGACCACAGCGCCGCCGCGGTCAAGATGACGACGCCGACCAGCATGGTCACCGGCTGGTGGGACCTGCTGCTGCCCGCGCAGCTGCGCGACCACGCCGCGCTGCGCGAGGCCGGGAGGCGCAGCCGCATCCTCATCGGCCCGTGGGGGCACGACCTCGGTGCGATGCGGGCGCTGCTGTCCGAGGAGGTGTCGTGGCTGTCGGCTCACCTGCTCGGCGACACCGCCCAGCTCCAGCGCTCCCCCGTGCGGCTCTACCTGCAGCGGGCCGGCCGCTGGCTGGACTTCGAGCAGTGGCCGCCCCCGCAGTCGGCGCCGACGCCGCTGCACCTGCTGCCGTACGGCAGGCTCGGCTGGAGCGCGCCCGGCGAGGGCGCCCCGGACGTGTTCACCTACGATCCCGCGCGCCCCACCCGCTCGGTGGGCGGGCCGCTCCTGGACATGCGCGAGTCGAAGCAGCGCGACAACCGCGCCATCGAGGCCCGCCCCGACGTGCTCGTCTACACGGGCGCGCCGCTCCCCCGCGATCTCGACCTGATCGGCCCCGTCTCGGCGACCGTGTACGTGCGGACCGACACGGGGCACGGCGACGTGTTCGTCCGGCTGTGCGACGTGGACCCTGCCGGCGTGTCGCGCAACGTCACCGACGGCATCCTGCGGCTGCCCGCCGGGAGCGAGGGCGTGGTGAAGGCCGAGGTGGAGCTGCATCCGACGGGGTACCGGTTCCTGCGCGGGCACCGGCTGCGGGTGCAGGTGGCGGGTGGGGCGTTCCCGCGCTTCGCCCGCAACCACGGGACCGGCGAGCCGGTGGGTGAGGCGGTGCGGACGCGGCCGACGCGGTTCGAGATCTTCCATGACGCCGGGCGTCCGTCATCGCTCACATTGCCCGTTTTCGGGGGCCGGTAGGAGGCGTGGAACCTTCCGCTCGTGGCTCGGGTAATGAGGGCGAGGAGGTTCGATGCGGTTGATGAGAGCGTGGGCCGGGGCGGCGTCGGTGGCGGCTGTGGTGATGGTGGCGGGCGGCGGGTGTGCGGGCGGAGCATCGGTAGGTGGCGGTGCCTCCGCACCGGCCGTCGGCGGTGCCTCCGCGCCGGTCGGCAGCAGTGCGTCCGCCCCGGCCGGTGGTGCGCGTACGAGCGTGGCTGCCGGTGAGGAGGCGAGCCCGCGTCCGAGTGCTACCGGTGCCGGGTGCAACGGCACGTCGGTGTTCGAGGGGGAGGGCTTTCCCGAGGTGCGCGGGACGGCGCGGGACGCTGAGCTCTGGGGGCTGCTGTTCGTACGGGCGACGCCTCTCAGGGCGGGCGACGAGGTCAAGATCGTATGGCGGACGACCGGAGAAGGGCCGCTGCGGATCCGGGCCGCCCATCCCGACGGGACCGCCGCCGAGCGGGTCTGGGGTCCCGAGGAGCACGGGGGGTCGAGCTGGCGGCGGCCTGGGCAGGAGTGGGGCACCGGGTTCGTGTTCCCGAAGCCGGGCTGCTGGAAGGTCGAGCTGTCCCGCAGCCGGGGGTCGGGTCACGTCTGGCTGCCCGTCCGCTGACGTCCCGCCCGCCGGGGGCAGCGGGCCGGACTGGCGCGGCGTTTCCCGGCATCGTTGACACGACGCTCGCCGCGAACCAGGACGGCCACCGCCGCCTCGTGGTGGCCGGCACGGGATGTCGGCCTAAGGAGACGGCGTGATCGGGATCTGAGCGAGAGCAGGTTCCGGACACCTACGGCCCACAGACGAGCGCCACGTCACGCCCGGGCAGGGCGGATGACCTACCCGCGCGCGAGCGGGCAGAGGATCACGCTGCGGGCAGGGCCGGTGACCTACGACGCGCGAGCGGGCGGTAGATCTCGCCACGGGCAGAGTGCGTGATCCACGACGCGCGAGCGGGCGGTGCGTCACACCGGGGGCCGAGTGCGTGATCCACGACGCGCGAGCGGGCAGTGGATCACGCCGGGGGCCGGGTGCATGATCCATGACGCGCGTGCAGGCGGTGGATCACGCGGCAGGCAGGGCGCGATCGATGAAGGACGTGACGTCGTCCAGGACCTCGTCCTTGTTGGTCTCGTTGAACACCTCGTGCCGAGCCCCCGGATAGATCCTCTCCGTCAGGTCGCTGCCCCTGACCGCCGCGATGCCGGCGCGGCTGCCGGGCAGCGGCACGAGCTGGTCGTCGTCCCCGTGCACCCACAGCGTGGGCAGCGCGCCGAACGTGCCGCCCTTGGCGATGGTGTCCAGGATCGTCGCGAACGCCTCCAGCGTCGCGCGCTTGAACGGCCCGTGCCACACCAGCGGGTCGGCGGCGTACGCGGCGCCCACCGACGGGTCGCGGGAGAGCGTGCCCGGGTCGATCGGCACGTCCGGCGGCTCCTCGAACGCCAGCAACCCGGGCACGACCGCCCACTCCCCGATCACCGGCCCCGACAGGACGAGCGCGGTCAGGCCGGAGGCGTACCGCTGGGCGTAGCGGGCCGCGATCATGCCGCCCATCGAGTGGCCGATCAGCACGACGGGCACGCCGGGGTGCTCGGCCCTGGCGTGCTCCTCGACGGAGTGCACGTCGGTGACCACGTCCTCGAAGTCCTCGACGAGCACCCTGTCACCTTCGGACTTGCCGTGCCCCATGTGGTCGAGGCCGTAGACGGCGGCGCCGTGGCGGACCAGCCGGTCGGCCACGTACTCGTAGCGGCCGATGTGCTCGCCGTACCCGTGGACGAGGATCGCGAGGTATCGCGGCCGCTCATGGGGCCATTCGCGGACCGTGTTGCGGCCCCTCGTGCCGGTGAAGGTGTGCTCGCGTGCTTCCGCCATGCTCACTCCTAGCTCGAAAGTGAGGTGAGCGTACGCCACGGAGGACGACGGCCGCGACGTCCGAAAACCGCCGACCTTCCGGCGCTCGCCGGTGTTGAAGAGAGTATGGACATCTACACCACGATCGACAGCCCGCTGGGCGAGATCCTGCTCGCCGGGGACGGCACGGCACTGACCCGCGTGTCGTTCGGCGTGGCCGCCTCGGGGGCCGGAGCGCGGTCAGGGCGAGGGCGGGAGCCGGCCGCGTTCGCCGAGGCGGAGCGGCAGCTCGGCGAGTACTTCGCGGGCGAGCGCACCTCCTTCGACCTGCCGCTCGGCCCGCGCGGCACCGCGTTCCAGGAGCGGGTGTGGGCGGAGCTGGCCGAGCTCCCGTACGGCACCACGATCAGCTACGGCGCGCTCGCCGCGCGCGTCGGCGCACCCGCGGACCGGATCCGCGCCGTGGGCGCGGCGGTCGGCGCGAACCCGCTGCTCGTGCTGCTGCCCTGCCACCGCGTCGTCGCCGCCGACGGCGCCCTGACGGGGTACGCCGGCGGCCTCGAACGCAAGCACGCGCTGCTCACGCTCGAAGGCGTCCTGCAGCCCCAGCTCTGGAGCACGCTGTGAACGCCGAGGAGAAGACCCGCGTGAAGGCCGGCGACAGGACCGGTGACAGGACCGGCGAGAGGGCCGGTGACAGGACCGGCGAGAGGGCCGAGGAGAAGGCCCGCGAGAGGAACGTGCCGGCCGCGAACGTGGCGGCCGCCGACTGGAAGGAGCTGGCGGCCGGGCTGGACGCGTACGGGTGCGCGCTGACGCCGCAGCTCCTCACGCCCGAGGAGTGCGCGGAGATCTCCGCCCTGTACGACGAGGCCGGGTTCTTCCGCGCCACCATCGACATGGAGCGCTACCGGTTCGGGGCCGGGCAGTACCGGTACTTCGACCACCCGCTCCCACCCCTGGTGGAGCGGCTGCGGGCGGCGTTCTACCCCCGGCTGCTGCCGATCGCCAGGGACTGGGCGGCCCGGCTGGGGCAGCCCGCACCCTGGCCGGACGACTTCGGCGAGTGGCTCGACATGTGTCACCGGGCCGGCCAGACCCGCCCGACGCCCATCCTGCTGCGCTACCGGGAGCACGACTGGAACGCGCTGCATCGCGACCTGTACGGCGACCTGGTGTTCCCGCTGCAGGTGGTGATCGGGCTCGACCGGCCGGGCGAGGACTACACCGGCGGCGAGTTCCTGCTGGTGGAGCAGCGGCCCCGGGCGCAGTCGCGGGGGACGGTGACGCTGCTGCCGCAGGGGCACGGGCTGATCTTCACCACCCGGGACCGTCCCGTCCGGTCGTCGCGCGGCTGGTCGGCCTCCCCCGTGCGGCACGGGGTGAGCACCGTACGGTCCGGGCTGCGGCACACGCTCGGCCTCGTCTTCCACGACGCGAAATGACCCTGATCAGCGCCGATGGCGGGTCGTGGCGATCGCGTCCGCCTGGGATCCTGGAAGGGATGCGCGGCGCCGACCGCGATGGAAGAGCGGATCGGCCGTAACGTGATTTTTCCGGACTCCGCCGTCCTGGGAGGAGTCATGACCATCACACTGTCTCGGGAGCCGTCATGATCCCGCTGCCGATGAGGGAGATCGCGCCGGGCGCGGTGCACGTGCCCGGCTGGCTGACGCTCGACGAGCAGCGCCATCTCGTCCGGGAGTGCCGCGAGTGGGCGCGGGGCCCGGTGCCGATCCGGCACACCGTGCTGCCGGGCGGCGGCGTCATGTCGGTGCGGACGGTGTGCCTGGGGTGGCACTGGCAGCCGTACAGGTACACGCGCATCGCCCACGACGTGAACGGCCGTCAGGTGGCGGAGCTGCCCGGATGGCTGGCCGACCTGGGTCGGCGCGCCCTGGCGGACGCCTACGGGCACAGCGTGGCGTACGAACCCGACACCGCGCTGATCAACTTCTACGACGGCCAGGCCAGGATGGGCATGCACCAGGACAAGGACGAGCGGTCCGACGCCCCGGTGGTGTCCCTGAGCATCGGCGACACCTGCCTGTTCCGCTTCGGCAACACCGAGACGCGCGGGCGGCCGTACACCGACGTGCAGCTCGCCTCGGGCGACCTGTTCGTGTTCGGCGGGCCGTCCCGCTTCGCCTACCACGGCGTGCCGAAGGTCTACCCGGGCACCGGCGATCCCGCCACCGGGCTGGCCTCGGGCCGCCTCAACCTCACGCTGAGGGTCACTGGCCTGAGGTGACGTACCCGAACTCGTCGTCCGACAGCGTGCGCCGCAGCGTGCGCAGCACCCTGGCGGGGTCGTCCTCCGGCCCCTGCACGTAGAACGGCTTGCCGTCGCGGCCGAACGTGACGGCCGACTGCTCCTCCCACTTGCCGAGCAGGTCGGAGCCGAGCGCGAACAGGTCGTGCGGCTCGAACCCGAGCGTGCGCGCGTAGTCGACGGAGCCGAACACCAGGTGCCTGGCCAGCTCGATCGGAGCCTCCTGCCAGGCCGGGTACTCGCCGAAGAAGTACTCGCGGAACCGCACCAGGTCACGGTCGTCGAGCACGTCGGGGCCGATGACGCTCTTGACGCCCATGCAGTAGACGTCGGCCAGGTAGCCGCAGACGGACAGCCGGTCCCAGTTGTGCCGGCGGGCGACGAGCACGCACACCGTGCCGCCCACGCCGGAGGCGGGGGCCTCGTCCACCCAGCCGCGCGCCGGGTCGATGCCGAGCCCCTCGCTCCAGCCCACGTTGATCCAGCACCCGGCCACCTCGGCCTCGCCCGGGCCCGCGGCCTCGGCGGACTCGGCGGTCTCGGCGGCGATGGCGCGGACGAGCGGCGCCACGACCGACGGCGAGACCTTGAGCGCGCGGGCGATCTCCTTGGGCGACTTGCCCTGCAGGCGCAGCTCGCGTACCTGCTCTTTCAGATCCATAGCGGCAGCCTAGTGTCCTGGGCAGGCACGATGTGGCAGGGGCGCCGCGATGGTGAGGCCGCCGGTCGCCGTGCCCGTGCTACCCCGGCGGGCCACGACCGGGCCACGACGCGCTTCGGGCCCCGGCCTGCGCCGGGGCCCGGGGACCCGTGTCTGTCAGGTGTTCTCAGGTGACGGTGGCGGGCTGGGCGGACAGGAGGGTCTGCGTCCAGCCGCTGGCGTCCACGGTGCCCTGACCGGACAGGTCGTCGGCCCGGCCGTCGTAGGGGTCGGCATCGAAGTAGCGGTGCAGGGAACCCGCCGGGTGGTGACCGTAGTAGACACCCCCACCCGGGGAGAGCAGATGATCGAAGCCCTGCCAGGTACTGTCCCGCAACTGATGACGCTGCCAGCTACCGGCACCCGCGACCCGGTAGGAGATCAGCTGCCCCCCAGCGGTAGTACCCAGCAACCAGTCCGGCCCCGTCGCGGTGAGCGTCTTCAACGTGAAACCGCTCCCGATCAGCGTGTTACCCGTGATGTCAGCCAGCACCGGCTTGGCCGCGGTCACCGTGTAACGACGCAACACCCCATCGGCGATCCCGTACAGATGACTCCGGCCGTCATGGGCCAGCAGATCATGCGTGTACCCCTTACCGAGATACACCGGCGGCTCGAAGATCAGAGCCTCCCGATTCGTACGGATGTCGACCCGATACAACTTCCCGTCCGGATCATCACTCGTCACCAGCAACGTGTTGAAGTTCAGCGTCGCCATCGCCTTGGGCGTGAACCCCAGCGCCGCGGCAGAGGTCACCGCACCATGCGTACGCTCACCCGACGCCCCGTCGATCGCCGTGTACGTCAACCGCCCGTCCGCGAGCACCCCGTACACCGACGCCAGCCCCTCGGGGGCGGGCGCGGAGCAGTTGCGGCTGGTGACGTCACGCCAGGTCTGGCCGTCCGACTGGCCGTAGGCGACGCCGTCGAAGGTCGGCCTGATCCGCTCGGCGCCCTCGAACCCCCAGGAGGCCGACCCGTTGCCGTCGGAGTCGTAGCCGAGCTCGAAGTGCAGGTGCGGGTGGCCGTTCGCGGTCGCCCCGTCCTTGCCGACCCTGCCGATCACCGTCCCCCGCTGCACCCTCTCGCCGACCGATACCGCTCGGGACTGCAGGTGGATGTAGGTGGTGTGGTAGCCGCCGCCGTGGTCGATCTGGATCATGTTGCCGGCGCTGCCGTGTCGGTAGGACTGGTTCACCCTCCCCGCGGCGGGGGCGATCAGGGTGGCGCCCTCGGTGCCGTGCTGGTCGGGCTCCTTCACCATGTCGAGTGCGGGGGCGTGGGCCCAGGTGTCCAGGCGCCACTGCTGGCCGCAGGGGAAGGGGAGCTGGAGATCGGGAGCGGCCGTCGCCGCGTGGCCGCTCGCCGTGCCGGCGATGCTGAAGGCGGCGACGAGTGCCGTGGTGATGACGGATCGTAACAGCGTGGATGGCGACACGATTCCTCCTGGTTTCTCACGCGATTCAGTTCCGGGCCGGGCCAGATGAAAGCGGAATTCATGGAACCGGTGCATTCCGAGCAGTTGCTCGGTTCCGCCGGCGCCTCGTTCACGCGGCTTCATCGGCATTTGTCCGCACGTGGTCGTTCCACGGAACCGACCGTAGGGAGCGGCGGTATGCCGGGAGTATGTCGATCGCCGCCCGTCGCCCCTTCAGCAAGACCCGGCTTAGCTGCTGACCAGGCCGAATGCGCCGGCGTCCAGCTCCCGTTCTCCTGCTGTACGCGTTTCCGGGACCTTGTCGTGACTAACCCGGAGAAGGTTCGGCGCCGCCGCTAAATGCCGCGGGTCTGGGACGTGCAGCCCGGGTCGGAGGAGGCACTCGTGTCGAAACGGGCACCGAGCTTCACGAACACCTGGTGCGGCTTCGGCCTGGTCACCGAGATTTTCCGCGTGCCCGTCCTGCCGCCCGTGTAGTTGAATGCCTTGAACACGACGTCCGGCTGGGCGTCCTGCACGAAGTAGACGCGGACGGTGTTGTTGCCGCCGACGTTGCCGCTGATCCGCCAGGACACCTCGGTGAACGCGTGGTTCGTCGCGCTCGTCAGGTACCGGACCTTGAGCTCGATGCCGTAGCCGCCGCTGCTGCAACTGGTGACGAGGTACCCTTCGGCGGACGCCATGGCGGGCGTCGCGGCGATCGACGCGGCCATGCCCATCGCGGCGACGACGGCCAGGTTACGCAGGATCTTCATGGTGTTCCTCCCGTAGGTCGTGATCGCCATTGTTGGGCGCAGCGGTATGCCGCTGGTATGCGCGGCCGGCGGCTGCGGCCCGGCTCACGACCCCGGGAGCTACGTGAGGCGGTGGGAGAGCCAGGCGAGGGCGAGCGGGTAGCGGTACTCGATGCCCCCGTGGCCGGCCTCGAACAGCTCGAAGTGCACCCGTTCCTCCGGCACCCCGGCCGCCTCCAGCGCCCGGCGGAAGGCCACGGCGCCGAAGTCGAGGTGGTACTCGTCGCGGTTGCCCGCGTCCACCCAGATCGCCCGCATCGAGCGCAGCGCCTCAGCGTGGCGCGGCTCCCCGGCCATCACGACCGGGTCGAGGGCGAGCCACCGCTCCCACACCTCCGGCACGACCGCGCCGGTGTCGTCGAACGGCAGGCGCACGATGCCGTCGCCGGAGTACGCGGCCGCGTAGGCGTACATCTCCAGCAGCTCGAGATCCCCCTCCTTGGTTCCGGCCAGGCGGCCGCGGAAGTCCGCCAGGAACTTGTCGTACGAGCCGTCGTACATGTCGCGCAGCCGGCGCGCCAGCGCGGGGAACTGGGGCCGGTAGGAGACCTCGAACAGCGCGTCCCCCGCGTGCGTGGCCAGCGCGCCGAACACGTCGGGGGCCAGCATGGCGGTCACCATGGCCCCGTAGCCGCCGCTCGACTTGCCGGTGACAGCCCGGTGGTCGCGGTCCGCCAAGGTGCGGTAGCGGCCGTCCACGAAGGGGACGATCTCGTCGCGCAGGTACGAGTGGTACCGGCCGGTGGCGGGCGAGTCGAGGTACTGGCTGCCGCCGAGCGAGGTCCACGCGTCCACGTACACGACGATGGCGGGTGGCGCGTCGCCGGCGGCGAACATGGCGTCGGCCAGCTCCGGGTACGGCTGGCGGAACGGCGCCCGGTTGAACCACATGCCGACGTGCCCGGTGTAGCCGAGCAGCACGTACAGGGACGGGTAGCGGCGGCCGGGCGAGTCGTCGTACCCGGGCGGCACGTACACCACGAGCGGCCGTTCGTGCGGATCCCCCAGCGGGTTGCCCCGCAGCAGGTCGCTGTGGACGACGTGGTGGTCCAGGCGGCCGGCCAGTTCGGCGGACCAGGGCAGCATGAGATCTCCCTCCAGAGACGTTCAGCCCACGGACGAGGTCACGGTGTCCACGCCCGCCTGCCCGACCGAGCGGCCGGACACCAGCACGAGCGCGACGTTGCGCAGGTCGGAGATGCGTTCGAGCGGGTCGCCCGCGACCGCGACGAGGTCGGCCCGCTTGCCGGGGTCCAGGCTGCCGGCGATCTCGCCCACCCCGCAGGCGTCGGCGGCCAGCACGGTGGCCAGCTCGATGACCTCCGCGTTGCCGTAGCCCACCGACGCGAACGTCTCCAGACCTCCGACGTACCCATCCGTACGGTTCGCGATGCCGCCCACCGCGAACCCCGCGTCGGTGCCCGCGATCAGCCGCATGCCCGCGTCCCGCATCGCGGCGACGCCGGCCAGCCAGGCGTCGACCATCGCCTGCCCGTGCACCTCGGCGATCCGCTCGTGCACCCCGTGCACGGTCGGGCACACGTACGTGCCGCTGGCCGCGACGAAGTCGGCGAGCCTGGGGTCGTACTGGTGGCCCGACGGCGTGAAGAACGTGCAGTGCTCGATGGTGGCGACGCCGGCCTCGACGCAGCTCCGGATGGAGGCGTGCGCGTGGGCGTGCGCCGCGACGTGCCTGCCGCGCGTGGCGGCCTCGTGGACGACCACGCGGAGCTGCTCCGTGTTGTACTGCGGCACCCAGCTCGGCGGCGCGCTCGGCGTCATCAGGCCGCCCGAGGCCATCACCTTGAGGCAGTCGGCGCCCGCGCGCAGGTTCTCCCTGGCCACGCGGCGGATGGCGGGCTCGTCGTCGGCCTCGCCGCCCATGTACCAGCAGTGGCCGCCGGTGATCGTGATCGGGCGGGTGGCGACCACGAGGTGCGGGCCGACGGCCAGCCCCTCCTCGATGGCGTCGCGCAGCACCACGTCGAGGAAGCCGCGCCCGCCCAGGTCGCGGGCGGTGGTGACGCCGGCGGAGACGAGCTTGCGGGCGTTCTCGGCCATCCGCAGCAGCAGGTGGTGGTCGCTCTCCGGGCTGCGCCTGGTCACCGGATCGACCTTGTCGTCGAACCCCAGGTGCACGTGCGCGTCCACCATCCCGGGCAGCACCGTGTGGCCGGGCAGGTCGAGCACCTCCTCCGCCGCCCCCGCGCTGCCGCGCGGCCCCACGGAGACGATCTTCGCCCCGTCGATGAGGACCTCGCCGTCCGCGATCACTTCTCCTGGACGCCCGGTGAGCACCTTGGCGGCGCGAATGATCCTCATGAGTCCCAGACTGCCACCGCCTAAAGGCCGCGAGAAGGGGATCGTAAGCCCGGCCGGTCACCGTGGAGTCATGGACACCAAGGAGGGCAGCACGATGACCCAGACCGCCGAGTACGAGCTCACCCGATTCTTCGACGCGCCCCGCGAGCAGGTGTGGGCGGCGTGGACCGACCCCGAGCGGTTCTCCCGCTGGTTCGGGCCGGAGACGCTGGCCACGCCGGTGGGCCGGATCACGCTCGACGCCTGGCCGGGCGGGGTCTGGCGGGCCACGCTGGTGGGCGAGGAGGGGTTCGAGGTGACGCTGGACGGGACGTACCGGGAGGTGGCGGCGCCGGAGCGGCTGGTGTTCACCACCGGCGACCCCGACGACCCGGGTGACGGACCGGCGTCAATCGTGACGGTCACGCTGACCGACGCCGGCGGCAGGACCGAGATGCGGTTCCACCAGTACGGGGTCAACACCGACCAGGAGCACGCCGAGGGGGCCAAGGCGGGCTGGATCGAGTTCTTCGACCGCCTGGCCGCCCACGTGCACGATCAGAGCAGGTCCTGGGCGTCGTCCAGCTTGTAGGTGCCGCCCTGCGCGAACGCGGCCGCGAACGCCTCCTCGCCGAGCGCCTCCCGTGTCCGCACGGTTACCCGCTCGATGTCCTCCAGCTCGGCCGCGTTCGGCGGAAGCTGGTACCCCTCCCTGGCGGCCGCCGCCAGGCCCAGCAGCAGGGCCGACTTCCCGGTGGGCCCTGCGGCGGCGGCCGCGCCCTCCACGGCGCCGATCGTCGTCCTGGGGTCGCCGATCTTCCAGGCGAACGCCAGGGCCTCCGCGTGCAGCGCCATGGCCCCGGCCAGGTCGCCGCGCAGCTCGGTGAGCCAGCCCAGCTCGATGAGGGTGTCGGGCAGGTGCAGCGCGGGCTCGCCGTCGGGGTCGCGGGACAGCCCTTCGAGCAGGTGGTGCAGGTGCCGCTCCGCCAGGTCGAGCCGGCCTGCCCTGCGCGCGGCGTAGGCCAGGCCCATCTCGGCCATGGTCTGGCCCTTGCTGTACCCCTGGGCGTTCGCCTGCTTCAGCGCGTTCCCGCACAGCTCGATGGCGCGCTCGTACTGGGCGCTCTCCAGGGCCACCCAGCCCAGCCAGGCCGTGTGCGTGGCGACCTCGGGCCACAGCCCCAGCTCCTCGGCCATCCGCAGCCCCTCGCCGAACAGGCGGTTCGCCTGCTCGGCGTCGCGCCGCATCTCGGCCAGCGAGGCCAGCCACTCGGTGGCGCGCAGCAACCCCCACCGGTCTCCCAGCTCGGTGAACAGGCGGGCGCTCTCGCCCGCGATCCGCTCGATCGCCTCCTGGTCGCGCACCGTGAAGGCGTCCATGGCCTGCCTGGTGAGCGCGGCGGCGATGCCCCACCGGTCGCCGATCTCCCTGAACGTGGCCAGCGCCAGCTCCGTCTGCTCCTGCCCGGCCGGCATGTCGTCGACGTGCAGCCCGACGAAGAGCCTGGCCCTGGCGCGCTCCCCCGGGTCCTCGACCGCGTCGAGGACGGGCTGCCAGCCGGGCTGCTCGCCGAGGCAGAGGGCGAACCCGGCCTCCCAGGCCGCCGCCCTGTCCCGCGCCGGGTCGTCGTCCTGCTTCGGAACGGCCAGCGCCTGCGCCATGGCCCGCCTGCCCTCGGCCAGCCTGCCGCGCAGGAACCAGTACCAGGCCAGCGCGTTCACCAGCCGGGCCGCGCTGTGCGCGTCGCCGCGGGCCGCCGCCGTGTCGAGTGCCGCCCGCATGTTGGCGGCCTCCGCGTCCAGGCGCAGCAGCCAGTCTCGCTGCTCCGGCCCGTACAGGGCGGGTTCTGCCCGTACGGCGAGGTCCAGGTAGTGGCGCAGGTGCGCGTGGTGCACGGCGTCGAGCTCGCCCGCGTCGGACATCCTGGCCCGGCAGTACTCCGACACCGACTCCAGCAGGCGGTACCGGACGCCGGTGGGAGCGTCCACGACCACCACCAGTGACCGGTCCACGAGCCTGGCCAGCAGGTCCAGCACGTCCGGCGCGGCGGCGGGTTCCCCGTCGGCGCAGACGGATTCGGCGGCCTCCAGCGTGCAGCCGTCGACGTGCACGGCCAGGCGGCGCAGGACGACGCGCTCCTCCTCCGGCAGCAGGTCCCAGCTCCAGTCGATCACGGCGGTGAGCGTCTGCTGGCGGGCCGGCGCTCCCCGCTGCCCCGAGGCCAGCAGCCGGAACCTGTCGTCCAGCCGGGCCACCACGCCCTGCACGCCGAGCGCGCGCACCCTCGTCGCGGCCAGCTCCAGCGCCAGCGGGATGCCGTCGAGCCGCCTGCAGAGCTGCGCGACGGCCTGCGCGTTGCCGGCCTCCAGCCGGAACCCGCGGGCCGAGGCGGCGGCCCTGGTCACGAAGAGCCGCACGGCGTCGGAGCGGGCCATGACGGCCAGGTCGGCGCCGGCGGGCACGTCGAGCGGCGGCACGCTCCACAACACCTCGCCCGCGACGGCCAGCGGCTCCCGGCTCGTCGCCAGGATGCGCAGGTCGGGGCAGCTGCGCAGCAGCACCTCGGCCAGCTCGGCGACCTGCTCGACGACGTGCTCGCAGTTGTCCAGCACGAGCAGCATCCGCCGCGGCCTGAGCACGGACGCCAGCCGCGCCGCCAGGGCGGCGTCGACACCGGCGGCGTCGGGCCTGCCGCCGCCCGGAGCGACGGGGACCCCGGCCTCCTCCCTGATGTCCAGGGCCGCCATGACGGCCTCCGCCGGCGAGCGGGGGCCCTGGTCGAGCGCGACCAGCCAGGCGCCGTCCGCGAACGTGTCGAGCAGGCGGTTCGCGGCCTCCAGCGCCAGCCGGGTCTTGCCGACGCCGCCGCTGCCGGTGAGCGTGACCAGGCGCTCCTCCTCGACCAGCCCGCACACCTCGGTCAGCGCCTCGTCGCGGCCGATCAGCTTGCTGACGGAGGCGGGCAGGTTCGTCACGGGACGGTCGGCGGGCACGCTCAGCGCCGGATCCTGCCCGAGGATCGCCTGGTGCAAGGCGACCAGCTCGGGCCCCGGGTCGAGGCCGAGCTCGTCGGCCAGCCGCTCGCGCAGCTCGCCGAAGCTGGCCAGCGCCTCGCTCTGCCGCCCCGCGCGGTACAGGGCCCGCATGTGGACGGCGCGCAGCCGCTCCCTGAGCGGGTGGCGGTCGACCAGGTCGCCCAGCTCGCCCACGAGCAGCCCGTGCTCGCCCAGCTCCAGCCGCGCCTCGGCGTGCTGCTCCAGCGCCGACAGCCGCTGCTCCTCCAGGCGGTGGACGGCCGACCTGGTGTACTCCTCGTCGGCGAAGTCCGCGTACGCGGGCCCCCGCCACAGCGCCAGCGCGTCGGCCAGCAGCCCGGCCTTGGTCCTGGGGCTGTCGGTGGCCTCGGCCCTGGCCAGCAGGTCGGCGAAGCGCACGGCGTCCACGGCGCCCTCGTCGGCGCGCAGCAGGTAGCCGGGGGCGCGGGAGACGACGAGGTTCTTGCCGCCGGGCTCGGCGTCCTCGAACGCCTTGCGCAGCTGCGAGACGCGCACCTGCAGCGCGCCCGCCGGGTTGGCCGGCGGCTCCGCACCCCACAGGTCGTCGACCAGCCGGTCGACCGACACCGGATGACCCTCGTGGACGAGCAGGTCCACGAGGAGCGCCCGGACCTTGAGACCGGGAATGGTGACGGTCTCCCCGGCGTCCGTCCAGACGGCCAACGGCCCAAGCACCCCAAATCGCATGCACGTCACCCTACGAGAAGCGTCCGACAAACGGCAGGACGGCGGATGGCGAGAAGCGAGCCGGTGCGGTCCAGCGGAGACGCGCACGCTGCTCTTCCTCGCGGCAAGTCGCCGGGGCTCCGGATCACGCCGCGGTGAGCGTCAGGACGGCGGGGCCTTCCTGGCGGAGCCGCGGTAGAGGTCGGCGTCGTAGCGGCGGTCGTTGTCGTCGAGCTTGGCCCGCGCCGCCTCCAGCAGGTCAACGCCCAGGACGTCGGCCAGCCGGACGAGGTAGAGGGTGACGTCGCCCAGCTCGGTACGCATCCTGGCCAGGGTTTCCGGATCGGGGCTGCGCGACTGCTCCGCCGTGAGCCACTGGAACTCCGCCACCAGCTCCCCGACCTCGCCCGCCAGCGCCATCGCCAGGTTCTTCGGGGTGTGGAACTGCTCCCACTCCCTGACCCGCGCGAACTCGCGCAGCCGCGCGGCAAGGCGCTCCAACTCCGTCGTCACGCCACCCGACCCTATCGAGCCCTGCGGGTATGTTGCGTAGCGTGAATGGGGTCGAACTGTTCCTGCTGGGCCGGGCGCTGATGAAGATCGGCGAGGAGGCGATGCCGTCCGAGGGGATGGGCGACCAGTCCACGAGCGCCCGCACCGTCCTGATCGTCGTGAGCGACCTGCGCGCCCATCCGGAGACGACGGTGGGCGAGATCGCCGCCCGTACGGGGCTGCCGCAGAGCGCCGTGTCCGCGGCCATCGGGCGGTTGCGCACCGTGGGCGCCGTGATCGCGGAGACCGACCCGCGAGACCGCCGCCGCACGATCATCCGGGAGGCGCCCGAGGTGTCGGAGCAGGTGACGCGGGTACGCGACACCCCCATCGACGACGCGCTCGCCACGGCGCTGGGCACGGACGACCCGCAGCGGGTCCGCGAGACCGTGGCCGCGCTGGAGGAACTGGCCGACCGGCTCATCCCCCAGCTACGCAAATAACGCGCGCTCCTGCGCACCGAGGTCGCGATGCTGCCCGGCAGCCACCACGGACCCCGTGCGGACGCCGCCCGCCTGCGCGAGCTTCTCCCCGAACTCCTGCCTGCCCCCCTGACCGCACACGTGTACGCTTCCGCGCGTGTCGGAATTATCGGTCCCGGGCTACGAGATCAAGGGCGTACTCGGCCAGGGCGGCTTCGGGGTGGTCTACCTCGCCCTGCAATCGGCCGTCGGCCGTGAGGTGGCGCTCAAGGTCGACAACCGGGTGCTGCTGTCCGAACGCGACAGGCGCCGCTTCCTGCGCGAGGTGACGGCGGCCGGCGCGCTGTCCGGCCATCCGCACGTGGTGCCCGTCTACGACGCGGGGCTGCTGCCGGACGGGCGGCCGTTCATGGTGCTGGAGCTGTGCCCCGGCGGCTCGCTGGCCGGGCGGACGCTCTCCCCCGCCGACGCCAGGGACGTCGGCGTCCGCATCGCCGACGCGCTCGCCGCCGCACACGCGCAAGGCGTGCTGCACCGCGACGTGAAACCGGCCAACATCCTGCTCAACCGGTACGGCCAGGTGGCGCTGTCGGACTTCGGCCTGGCCACCATGCCCGCGTCCGGCCCCGACGCCTCGGTCACCCGCGAGTCGCTCACCCCCTCCTACGCCCCGCCCGAGGCGTTCGAGCTGGCCGAGCCGTCACCCGTGGGCGACGTGTACGCGCTCGCCGCCACCGTCTACGCGCTGCTGTCCGGCCGCCCGCCCCGGTTCCCGGAGAGCGGCGTCCCCAACCTGGCGATGATCCTCGCCCTGCACCGCCTGCCCGTCCCGGACATCCCCGGCGTGCCCCCGGAGCTGACGGCCGTCCTCCGCCGCGCCCTGGCCGGCGACCCCCGGCAGCGCACCCCCAGCGCGGCGGCCCTGCGCGACGAGCTGGCCGCCGTCCCGCTCCCGCCGTCCACCCCCGCAGGCCGCCACGCGCTCGCCCCCACACCGCCGCCCCCGGCGCCGGCGCACCACTCGGCCCCCGCCCCGGCATCGGGACGCCACTCGGCGCCCTTCGCCCCGGTGCCCCCGCAGCCCACCAACCCGCCGCACGAGCCGGTCACCAGGCCCCCGGCGGCACCCCACGGCATCAACAAGGTCCTGGTGGGGATCATCGCGGCCCTGTCGCTGGTGATCGTGGCCGGTGCGGGCGTGTTCGTCTACACCCAGGTCATCCAGCCGCCCGCCAAGGGCGAGCAGGAGACCGCCGCCGCGCCGAGCACCGCCGCCACGACTCCGGAGAAGGAGCCCAGCGTGTTCGCGGGCCTGGACACGTACACCGAGAACTGCCCCGCCGCGAAGGTCAAGGGGGCCGGTGCGGCGTGCGTGCGGGAGGCGGAGTGCTGGGGCGGCCTGGTCATCATCGTGGGCGACACGAAGGCCAGGCGGCTGGGCTGCGAGGAGTCCCACTCGTGGGAGACGTTCGCGGTCGCGCCCATCCCGAAGGACGCCGAGACGTACGTGCAGCAGGACCTCGCCAGGCACCCGGCCGTGAAGAAGGTCTGCAGCCGCACGGTCCTGCTAGCCACCAGGACCGGCACGGCGCGGAGCTTCGCCGCCGCGCAGTGGAAGGCGGACGTGATGCCGCCGTCGCAGTCCCAGTTCGAGGACGGGGTGCGGTTCTACCGCTGCATCGCCAGCCGGACCGGTGTGGACTCGCGCAGGTCCTACTTCCACTGACCTGTTCAGGCGACGCGGGAATCGTACGTCTCGCGGTTGGCGAGCACATCGTCCATGTGCGTCTCGGCCCAGCCCTTGAGACCGCGCATCATGTGGTGCAGGGAGATCCCGAGGTCGGTCAGCTCGTACGTGACCGTGACGGGTACGGTCGGCGTCACGGTGCGCGTGATGAGACCGTCACGTTCCAGGGAGCGCAGCGTCTGCGTGAGCATCTTCTGGCTGACGCCGGCCAGCAAGCGGGACAGCTCGGAGTAACGCATCGACCGGGGCTCACCCACGCAGCCCGCGCCCTGCAGAGGCGAGCCGGCGCTGCCGAGCGCGGCCAGGATCAGGGTGACCCATTTGTTGGAGATCCGGTCGAGCAGCTTGCGGCTTGGACATGCCGCCATGAAAGCGTCATATGCCGCCTTGTCCTGGGCCCTCTTCTGGGCCGCCGTCGTCGTCGCCATCGACCGCTCCTCCAACCCGCCGGTGTGTTACGCACTTCGAAGTGCCTGCTTCCTGTCAGGAAGTTACCTCTCCATACTGGAGCAACGAACCGACAAGCACCACCCAGCTCAACACGTAAAGGCAGAGGTATGAGCACGATCCCCGCTTCGCTTCCCGGCGGCACCTGGGCCCTGGGCGACCTGACCGTCACCCGGTTCGGCTACGGTGCCATGCAGCTCGCCGGCCCCGGGGTGATGGGACCGCCGGCCGACCGCGACAGCGCACTCGCCGTCCTCCGCGAGGTCGCCGGCCTCGGAATCACCCATATCGACACCAGCGACGCCTACGGACCGCGCGTCACCAACCTGCTCATCCGGGAAGCGCTGCACCCGTACCCGGAATCGCTGCACATCGTGACCAAGGTCGGCGCGACCCGTGACCAGCACGGCGGCTGGCCCCCGGCCCGGCGGCCGGAAGACGTTCGCCGTTCCGTGCACGAGAACCTGGAAGCCCTCGGCCTCGAGGTGCTCGACCTGGTCAACCTCCGGCTCGGCGACGCCCAGGGGCCGCGGCCAGGCTCGCTCGCCGAGCCGTTCGAGACCCTCGCCGAGCTCCAGCGGCAGGGTCTGATCCGGCACCTCGGAGTGAGCAACGCGACGGCGGAGCAGGTCGCCGAGGCGCAGGCGATCGCGCCGATCGTGTGCGTGCAGAACATGTACAACCTCGCCCACCGGCACGACGACGAGCTGGTCGACCAGCTCGCCGAGCAGGGGATCGCCTACGTGCCCTTCTTCCCGCTCGGCGGCTTCAGCCCGCTCCAGTCCTCGGCGCTCTCGACGGTGGCCGCCCGGTTGGACGCGACGCCGATGTCCGTCGCCCTCGCCTGGTTGCTGCACCGGTCGCCGAACATCCTGCTCATCCCCGGCACGTCGTCGGTGGCGCACCTGCGCGAGAACGTCGCCGGCGCGGGGCTCTCGCTCTCCGATGAGGACCTCGCCGAGCTGGACAAGATCGGCCACTAGGCAGTGGCCTCGCCCGGCACGGCCCGGAAGAGGTACGGACGGCCGGCAGGTTCACAGCCGCCGGACCCGGAGCACGCCCGTCAGCATGGGAAGGGTGAACTCGCCGCCGGCGGTCTCGGGCCGGCTCGCGAGGAAGGCGCGGATCCGGCCGAGCGCGGCCGCTCGTTCCTGGTCGGGCATGACCAGCATCCCCGCCCGAGTGGCGAGCGTCGCGACGAGGGAGCCGGCGGTGCGGAGCTGCCCGTGCGGGAACTCCGCCTGCTCCGGAGAGCCGAACCGGGCGGCCTCGCCCGTCCTGGGCAGGTGCATGCCGGCCGTCTCGGCGCGCCAAGCGGCGGGCGTGTCGCGCGGGCCGACAGCCGCGCTCCCGCTGACCCGCGCGAGCCCGGCCACCCAGCCGACGCTGTCGTCGAGCAGGTTCCACAGGCCGGCGAGAATGCCGCCGGGGGCGAGGACCCTGGCCATCTCGGGGCCCGCGACGGCTATGTCGAACCAGTGCATGGCGTTGCCGGCCAGCACGGCGTCGACGGACGCGTCCGGCAGGGGGATCGCCTCGGCACTACCCGGCAGGGCGCGCACAGCCGGCAGCTCGCGGCGCAGCTCGACCAGCATCGCCGGGTCGGGCTCGACCGCGGTGACGTCGGCGCCCAGCTCGACCAGCGTGGCGGTCAGCTTGCCGGTTCCAGCGCCGAGGTCGAGCACTCGCGGGCCGGGTGCGGGGGCGAGCGCCCAGTGCACGGCGGCGTGTGCGTAGTCGGGGCGGTGCTCGGCGTATGCGGCGGCCGCTGCGCCGAATGATGAGCTGTGCTGGAGCCGTTCGTCCTGGTCCATGCGATTCCCCCTGTCCTTGCCACGCGAAGCGCCCCTTCCGAAGCCCTTTCGGTGTGGGTCGCGGACGGCTCGCCCCGTGAACGGGCAACGGGTGGGCGCGGCTGGCCAACCTACTCGTAGCGGGCCGTGCTGTCCCTGACGATGAGTTCCGTGGCCAGTTCCACCCGCTTCGTCTCCGGCACCTCTCCGTGGCCCATCGCCAGCACCGTTCGCGTGGCCAGCGCCGCCATCTCCTGCAGCGGCTGGCGGACGGTGGTCAGCGGGGGCCAGGCCGACTTGGCCAGCGGCAGGTCGTCGAAGCCGACCACGCTCAGGTCCTCGGGTACGCGCAGGCCGCGTTGCCTGGCCGCCTCGAAGACGCCGAACGCCATCAGGTCGCTCCCCGCGAAGATCGCCGTGGGCGGCTCGGGGAGGGAGAGGAGGGCGTGGCCCTGGTCGTGGCCCGACTCCACGAGGAACGTGCCGCGCCTGATCAGCTCGGGGACGACCGGGAGGCCTGCCGTTTCCAGGGCCGCCCGGTAGCCGTCTATGCGCGCCTGGCTGCACAGCATGTCGGCGGGGCCGCTGATCATGCCGATGCGGCGGTGCCCGAGCTCCAGCAGGTGCCGGGTGGCCGCCAGGCCGCCGTTCCAGTTGGTGGCGCCGACCGAGATCACGCCCGGTGCGGGCTCGCCCTCGGGGTCCACCACCGCGAACGGCAGGGAGCGCGCGCTGAGCTGGGCCTGGATGCCGGTCGAGAGCCGCGAGGCGACTATCACCACGCCGTCCGTGCGGCGGGCCGCCAGGCGTTCCAGCCAGTCGCGGCCGGGGCCCGCGTGCGTGTGCAGGACCGAGATGACGACGCTGGCGCCGGCCTCGTGGGCCGCGCTCTCCGCCCCTCGGACGATCTCCATGGCCCAGGGCGACTCGATCTCCGCGAAGACCAGGTCCACCAGGCCGGCCGGGGTGTCGTCCTGGCTGATGCGCCGCTGGTAGCCATGCTCCTGCAGCAGCCGTTCGACCCTGTGGCGGGTCGCCGGAGCGACCTCCGGACGCCCGTTGATGACCTTCGAGACCGTCGGTATGGAGACCCCGGCCTCCTCCGCGATCAGTGCGATCGTCACCCGCCTCTTCGCTGACACAAATCGGGAGTGTATCCGAAAGTTTCGGTTTGGGATCGCTCCCGGCCGAGGTGTTGACGCTTTACATGGCGTTTACCTACGATCACGCCAAAGAAATTATCGGGGGGTTCACGAAACTTTCGACTATTCGCTGAGGAAGGGACCCCTATGAAACGCACTGTCGTGTTGGTCGCCGCCGCGGTGCTCCTGGCCGGCTGCGGCGGCGGTGGCGGGGAGGCAGCGCCTCAGCAGGGCACGGGCGGCGCGCCCGCGAAGGTGACGCTGGAGTGGTGGCACCTCTCGACCGCCGAGCCGCTCAAGTCGCTCTGGGCGCAACGCGCCAAGGAGTTCGAGGCCAAGAACCCGCACGTCACGATCAAGGCCACGGTCCTGGAGAACGAGGCGTACAAGGCCAAGCTGACCACGATCACGCAATCGGGCAACGCGCCCGACGTCTTCGCCTCGTGGGGCGGCGGCGTGCTCAAGCAGCAGATCGACGCCGGCCTGGTCAAGGACATCTCCGCCGACGTCGCCGACGTGCTGCCGACCTTCACGCCCGCGGCGCTCAGCGCGTACCAGCTGGACGGCAAGACGTACGGCCTGCCGACCGACATCGGGCTGGTGGGTTTCTGGTACAACAAGAAACTTTTCGAAAAGGCAGGCATCACGGAGCCGCCCGCCACCTGGTCGGCGTTCCTGGAGGACGTCAAGAAGCTGAAGGCCGCGGGCGTCACCCCGATCGCCCTGGCGGGCAAGGAGAAGTGGCCCGGCCACTACTACTGGGCCTACCTCGCCCTGCGCATCGCCGGTCTGGACGCGCTCAAGCAGGCGGCCGTCGACCACGACTTCACCAAGCCCGACTTCGTGGCCGCCGGCCAGCAGGTGAAGGCGCTGGCGGACCTGCAGCCGTTCCAGAAGGGCTTCCTGGGCGCCGCGTACTCCACCCCTGACGGCCAGTCCGCCACCGTGAGCAACGGCAAGGCGGCCATGGAGCTGATGGGCCAGTGGGCGCCGAGCGTGCAGCAGGACTCGGGCAAGGGCCTCGGCGAGGACCTCGGCTTCTTCCCGTTCCCGGCGGTCGAGGGCGGCAAGGGCTCGATCGGCGACGCGTTCGGCGGTGGCGGCGGGCTGACCGTCGGCGCGGACGCGCCCAAGGAGGCCGTGGACTTCGTCAAGTTCATGACCGAGATGGGCAACCACTCCAAGGCCGTGGAGTCCGGCGGCGTGCTGCCGGTGCTCAAGGGCGAGGAGAGCGCGGTCAAGGACCCGAACCTCAAGCAGGTGGCGACGCTGCTGGCCGGTGCCAGCGGCTACCAGCTCTACCTGGACCAGGCCTACCCGCCGGCCGTCGGCCAGCAGGTCAACGACAGCGTGGCCGAGCTGATCGCCGGTACGAAGACGCCTGAAGAGGTCGGCGCGGACATCACCGAAGTGGCCAAGAGCGAAGCCGGATGACGACGCTCACGAAAGGGCCGGAGGCTCTCAAGCTTCCGGCCCCCGCGCCTGCCGCCCGGCGCCGCGGCCGCTGGGTGACGATCACCCTGTTCCTGCTGCCCGCGCTGGTGCTCTTCTTCATGCTGGTCGTGGCCCCGATGCTGGTGGCCCTGTACGCGAGCGTGTTCCGATGGAACGGCTTCGGCGGCCTGCCCACCAACTTCATCGGCCTGGACAACTTCACCCGGCTGTTCAGCAGCGAGATCTTCGCCCAGGACCTGTGGCACCTGCTGGTGCTGGTCCTGCTGTCGACCTGCGTGCAGCTGCCGTTCTCGCTGGCCATCGCCATGCTGCTGAACCAGCGCATGCGCGGGCGGGCGCTCTACCGCGTGCTGTTCTTCGCGCCGTACGTGTTGTCCGAGGTCATCACGGGCGTGCTGTTCTCGCTGATCCTCTCTCCTGACTCGGGCATGGCGAACCAGGTCCTGTCGGTGTTCGGCTGGGAGTCGGAGTGGCTGGCGAACCCCGACACCGTGATGCCGTCGCTCTTCCTGGTCATGACCTGGAAGTACTTCGGCTTCCACATGATGATCTATCTGGCGGGACGGCAGAACATCCCGAACGAGCTCATCGAGGCCGCCCAGATCGACGGCGCGACGGGCTGGAAGACGTTCAGGCACGTCACGCTGCCGCTGCTCGGCCCGACGATCCGGATCAGCATCTTCCTGTCCGTCATCTACACCATCCAGCTGTTCGACCTGGTCTGGATCCTCACCGGCGGCGGACCCTCGCACGCCTCGGAGACGATGGCCGTCACCATGATGGACTGGGGCTTCAAGCGCTCCCAGGTCGGCTACGCCAGCGCGATCAGCGTCGTGATGTTCGCGCTCAGTCTCGTCTTCGCCCTCGTCTACCAGCGGCTCGTGATGCGCCGCGACCTGGAGGGCGCGATGACCTCCCAAGGGGGACGGCCATGAGCCACAAGAAGCCGCTCAAGCGGCGGCGCAACACGCTGCCCCTGCACGTGATCGCGATCATCGTCGGCGTGTTCATGGTCATCCCGGTCTTCTACGCGCTGCTCGGCGGCTTCAAGGACAACAGCGAGCTGTCCGAGAACCCGTTCGGCCTGCCCGGCGAGTGGATCACCGCGAACTACACCGACGTGCTGGGCTCCGGCTCGTTCTGGCGGCAGATGTGGAACAGCACGTTCATCGCCGTCACCACGACCGTGGTGACGGTCGCGCTGTCGGCGCTGGCGGCGTTCGTCTTCGCCCGCTTCGCCTTCCGCGGCAGGGAGCTGTACTTCACGCTGTTCACCGCGGGGCTGATGTTCCCGTTCGCGGTGGCGATCCTGCCCATCTTCGTGCTGCTGCGCACGTTCGGGCTGCTGGACAACCCGCTCGGGGTGATCCTCACGCAGGCCGCCTTCGGGCTGCCGCTGACGATCATCATCCTGCGCGGCTTCTTCCGCAGCATCCCGGGCGAGATCGAGGAGGCGGCCACGATCGACGGGTGCTCGCCGTTCGGCTTCTTCTGGCGAATCCTGCTGCCGATGGCCAGGCCCGCCATCGCCACCGTCTCGGTGCTGGCCATCGTGGGGAGCTGGAACAACTTCATGCTCCCGCTGGTGGTGTTCAGCGAGGAGACGAGCTGGACGCTGCCGCTGGGCATCCAGCAGTTCCAGGGCCAGTACGCCTCCGACACCGCCCGCATCCTGGCCTACCTCATCCTGGCCATGGTGCCCGCGCTCGGGTTCTACGCCATAGCGGAACGTCACCTGGTCGGTGGGCTCACCGCGGGTGCGACGAAGGGGTGACTCCATGCTGCACGTGTCCGGAACCCATCTCGTGACGGACGACGACGCGCCGGTACGGCTACGGGGGGTGGGTCTCGGGGGCTGGATGAACATGGAGAACTTCATCACCGGCTTCCCGGCCGACGAGAGCTCCATGCGGTACGCGGTGCGCTCCGTGCTCGGCGACGACCGGGCCGAGCTGTTCTTCGACCGGCTGCTGACCTCGTTCTTCACCCAGCAGGACGCCGCGCTGCTGGCCGGGCTGGGCATGAACTGCGTGCGCATCCCGGTCAACTACCGCCACTGGGAGTCCGACGAGCGCCCGATGGAGATCGACCAGCGCGGCTTCCGCCACCTGGACCGGGTGATCGACCTGCTGGGCGAGCACGGCGTCTACAGCGTGATCGACCTGCACGCGCTGCCCGGCGCCCAGAACCAGCACTGGCACTCCGACAACCCCACCCACGTGGCCGCGTTCTGGCAGCACCGGCACTTCCAGGACCGGGCGGTACACCTGTGGGAGGTCATCGCCGACCACTACCGCGACCATCCCTGGGTGGCCGGCTACAACCCGGTCAACGAGCCCGGCGACGTGTCGGGCAAGGTGATCGGCCCGTTCTACGACCGGCTGGTCAAGGCGATCAGGGCCGCCGACCCGCGGCACGTCCTGTTCCTGGACGGCAACACCTACTCCACCGACTTCTCGATATTTCGGGAGGTGTATGAGAACACCGTCTTCGTCATGCACGATTACGCGCTGGCCGGGTTCGCCCACGGCGGCCCCTACCCGGGGTACACCCGCGGCGAGTGGTGCGACCGGGCCGAGCTGGAGCGCACCTTCGCCAAACGCTCCCGCTTCCAGCGCGAGACGGGCACGCCGCTGTGGGTGGGCGAGTTCGGGCCCGTCTACACCGGGGACCCGGCCGTGGACCGGCAGCGCTACCAGATCCTGCGCGACCAGCTCGCGATCTACGACGAGCAGGACGCGGGCTGGTCGCTCTGGACGTACAAGGACGTGGGGTTGCAGGGGCTGGTCCACGTCTCGGAGCCGTACCTGGAGCGGTTCGGCGGCTTCATCGCCAAGAAGCGGCGGCTCGGCGTGGACCGCTGGGGCTCGACGATGGAGGAGTCGGCCGAGGCGCTGGCCCCGCTGCACGCGCTGGTCGAGACGGAGTTCCCCGAGTGGCACCCCTACCCCTGGGGCGCGCGCTACCAGACCGACGACCTGATCAGGCACATCCTGCTGGCGCAGGCGCTGCTGCCCGAGTACGCCGGGCTGTTCCGCGGGCTCGGCGACGACGAGCTGCTCGTGCTGGCCGACTCGTTCCTGCTGGAGCGGTGCGTACGCCGCGAGCCCCTGCTCGACCTGCTGGCCGACAACCTCAAGGGCTGAACCCGCCGTCCCGGACGCTTGCCGGGTGCCGGCGGGCAGGCGGGCTCGGCCGCCTGGACGCGGGAAATGTCGGGTGGATCTGGTAGGACAGGCTTCGCTGGATCCCCCCGACACTAGGACCGTCCGTGACCATCGACGCGCAACCCAGCCATTACGACACCTACTACAAGACCTACGCGGGGATGCCCGTGTTCTGCGTCCTTTCCGGTGAGCACGAGGACGAGCCCCTCCCGGAGGACGCCGGAGCCGTCGCCTGGAAGCTGGAGGCCAGCGAGTTCAACGACGACCTCCCCGCCGAGATCACCGAAACTTTCGACTGGTTCCTCGACAATGTCGACACCGCGAAGGTCAAGGCGATCGTGATCGGCGAGTGGGAGTCGAGCTACGAAACCAGCAACGCGCCGATCATCGAGCGGCTCGCCGCGAGCGCCGACCGCCTTCCCGAGCTGCGCTCGGTGTTCGTCGGAGCGATGTCGCCGGAGCAGTCGGAGATCTCCTGGATCCAGCAGTCCGACGTCACGCCGCTGCTGGAGGCGTACCCGAAGCTGGAGCGCCTGGAGGTGCGAGGCGGGTCGGGGCTGGCGTTCCCGCCCGTGCGGCACGAGTCGCTGCGCGTGCTCAGGTTCGAGACCGGCGGCCTGCCCGCCGAGGTCGTGCGCGGGGTCGGCGACAGCGACCTGCCCGCGCTGGAGCACCTGGAGCTCTGGTTCGGCGTCGACGAGTACGGCGGTGACTCCACGGCGGCCGACGTCGCCGGCATCCTGAGCGGCGAGCGCCTGCCCGCGCTGCGCTACCTGGGCCTGCAGAACTGCCCGTACGCCGACGAGCTGGCCGCCGCCGTGGCCGCCGCGCCCGTCGTGGCCCGGCTGGAGGCGCTGAGCCTGTCGATGGGCTCGCTCGGGAACGACGGCGCCGAGGCGCTGCTCAGCGGCCAGCCGCTGAACCACCTGCGCCGGCTAGACCTGCACCACAACTACTTGAGCGACACGATGGCGGAGCGCCTGCCGGCGGCGCTGCCGGGCGTCGAGGTCCGGCTCGACGACCGGCGCAGCCGCGAGGAGGACTGGCGTTACGTCGCGGTGAGCGAGTGACATGAACAACCTTTACGACTCCTCCGACGAGGACGAGGACGAGAGTTACGAGGAGACGCCGGCCGATCCCCGCGATCCCGGGGAGACGTTCCTCCCCGAGGATGCCGTCTACCGCTTCGACCTGGCCGGCATGCACCGCGAGCGCTTCGCGGGCCTGCCCGTCAGGGAGCTCGACGACGGCGTCCCCAGCCGGCCCGACCAGGTCGCCTGGCTGGTGACGGACGAGACCGGCTTCGGCTTCGAAGACGACAGGGACGACACGGCCCTGGCCGACGAGCTGGACCGCCTGCTGCGCCGGGTGAACCCCGCCCAGGTGACGGCCCTCGCCGTCACGGGCCACGGCGCCGCCAACGCGCCGCGGCTGCTGGCGCAGCACGCCCGGCGGCTGACCGGGCTGCGCTCGGTGTTCCTCGGTTACATCGAGCGTGAGCACTGGGAGATCTCCTGGATCCGGCACGGCGACATCACGCCGCTGCTGGAGGCGTACCCGAGGCTGGAGCGGCTGGAGGTGCGCGGGTCGCAGGGCCTGGAGCTGCGGCCTGTCACACACGAACGGCTCAAGGTGCTGCGCTTCGAGTCCGGCGGGCTGCCGGGAGCGGTGGTGCGGGCGGTGGGCGCGAGCACGTTCCCCGCGCTGGAGCACCTGGAGCTGTGGCTCGGCGTCGAGCGGTACGGCGGTGACACGACCGCCGCCGACCTGGACGGCATCCTGTCGGGCACGGGCCTGCCCGCGCTCAAACGGCTCGGCCTGCGTGACAGCGAGCGGCAGGACGACGTGGCCGCGGCCGTGGCGGCCGCGCCCGTGGTCGGCCGGCTGGAGGAGCTGAGCCTGGGCATGGGGGCGCTCACCGACCGGGGCGCGGAGGCGCTGCTCAGCGGCCAGCCGCTGACCCACCTGCGCGTGCTCGACCTGCGCCACCACTTCCTCAGCGACGCCATGGTGCCGCGCGTGCTGGACGCGCTGCCCGAAGTGGCCGTCGATCTGGACGAGCAGCAGCGCGCCGAGGACGACGGCTGGATGTACGTGGCGGTGACCGAGTGACGCGGCTGTCCCGGATCGTGCGTCGCGGTGACCGGGTGACACGGCTGTCCCGGGTCGTGCGTCGCGGTGACCGGGTGACACGGCTGTCCCGCATGTGCGTGGCGGTGACCGCGTGACGGTGCGGTTCGCCGTCGTCGGGACGCCGGGAGATCGCCGGGTCACGCTCTTCCGCGACGCCGTGGTGGCCCGCGGCCTCGCGGAGCCGTACGTGATCGCCTGGCGGGACGTGCTGGCAGGGCGGGAGCTGGGCGCGCCCGAGGGGGCGCTGCTGCGGATCGACTCGCCCGGCGAGGACGCGCAGGCCGACGCGCTGCTGCGCGGGCCGGGCGAGCCGGCGCGGGTCGGCGGGGGCGCCGCCTGGTACCGGGCCTTCACCGCGGGGCTGGAACGGGTCGCGGCGATCCCCGGCGTTCGGCTGCTGGGGGACGTCGGCGAGATCGGGGTGATGTTCGACAAGCGGCGCTGCCACGCGGCGCTCTCGGCGGCCGGGGTGCCGGTGCCCGAGGGGTTCCCGGCGGGCTCGTACGAGGAGCTGCGGGACGGGATGGCGGCCCGCGGGTGGGCCCGCGTGTTCGTCAAGCCGGCCCACGGCTCCTCGGCCTCCGGCGTGATCGCCTTCCAGGCCCACGCGGGGCGGGTCCACGCCGTCACCTCGGCCACCTGGACCGGCGGGACGTGGTGCAACTCGCTGCGGGTCAGGGCCGTGACCGACGAGGCGGAGGCGCGGCGGCTGGTGGACTTCCTGGCGCCCGACGGGCTGCACGTCGAGCAGTGGTTCCCCAAGGCGGCGAGCGGCGGGCGGGCGTTCGACCTGCGGGTGGTGACCGTGGCGGGCCGGCCCACGCACGCCGTCGTGCGGACCAGCCGCAGCCCGATGACGAACCTGCATCTCGGCGGGTCGCGCGGCGACCTGGAGGCGGTGCGGGGGCGGGCCGGGCTGTGGGAGCGGGTGCTGGAGGTGTCCGCGCGGGCGGCCGGGTGCTTCCCGCGCAGCCTGAGCACGGGGGTGGACGTGATGGTCGGGTCGGACTGGCGGTCGGTGGCGGTGGCGGAGGTCAACGCGTTCGGGGACCTGCTGCCGGGATTGGGGGATTTTTCGGGACATGGGCGAGACACGTACGCCGAACAGGTCGAGGCGGTGCTGACCTCGTGGACATGAACGAGATCGTGGGCAGCCACGACATTCTCCTCGTCACGCTCGACACGCTGCGCTACGACGTGGCCGCCGCCCAGGCCGAGGCCGGGCTGCTGCCGAACCTCCTCCCCCCGGGCGCCCGCTGGGAGCGGCGGCACAGCCCCGGCAGCTTCACCTACGCCGCCCACGCCGCCATCTTCGCCGGCTTCCTTCCCACGCCCGCCACCCCGGGCCCGCATCCCCGGCTGTTCGCGGCCACGTTCCCGGGCAGCGAGACGACGGCGGCGGGCACGTGGGTGTTCGACGCGCCCGACCTGCCTGCGGGGCTGGCACGGGCGGGCTACCACACGGTGTGCATCGGCGGCGTCGGGTTCTTCAACAAGCGGACGCCTCTCGGGTCGGCGCTGCCCGGCCTGTTCGCCGAGAGCCACTGGGAGCCGGAGTTCGGCGTGACGGACCCCGCCTCGCTGGAGCACCAGATCGACCGCGCCGCCGAGGTGCTGGCGCGCGTGCCCGGCCCGGTCCTCCTCTTCGTCAACGTCTCGGCCCTGCACCAGCCCAACCACTTCTACCTGCCGGGAGCCACCGGCGACTGCCTGGACAGCCACGCCGCCGCCCTGCGCTACGTGGACCGGCACATCGGTCGGCTCTACTCGCTCATGCGCCGCCGCCGGCCCTGCCTGGCCATCGTCTGCTCCGACCACGGCACGGCGTACGGCGAGGACGGTCACGTCGGCCACCGGATCGGCCACGAGGTGGTCTGGACGGTCCCCTACACCCATTTCGTCCTGGAGAGCCATGCGGCCGTATGAGAGTTACGTCTACGCCTACCCGCACAAGACCGCGTACCGGCCGCTCGACCCGCGCCCGCGCCTGAAGGAGGTCTGGTCCGGGGAACGGCCCGGCGCCCTGTACGTGCACATCCCGTTCTGCGAGATGCGCTGCGGCTTCTGCAACCTGTTCACCCGCACCGGCGCCCCCGAGGAGCTGGTCACCGCCTACCTCGACGCCCTCGAACGGCAGGCCGAGCAGGTGCGCGAGGCGTTGCAGGAGACCGGCTTCGCCACGGCGGCGTTCGGCGGCGGCACGCCGACGTACCTCAGTGCCCGCGAGCTGACCCGCCTGTTCGACCTCACCGAGCGCACGATGGGCGTGGACCTGGCGCGGATCCCGCTGTCGGTGGAGACCTCCCCCGCCACCGCCACGCCCGACCGCCTGTCCGTGCTGGCCGAGCGGGGCACGTCGCGGATCTCGATCGGCGTGCAGAGCTTCGTGCCCGAGGAGGCCCGCTCCGCCGTCCGCCCGCAGAAGCGCGCCGAGGTGGACGCGGCGCTGGACACGATCAGGGCGTCGGGCGTGCCGGTGCTGAACATCGACCTGATCTACGGCATCGACGGCCAGACGCCGCGGTCGTGGCTGTACTCGCTGGACACGGCGCTCGGCTGGCGGCCCGAGGAGCTGTACCTCTACCCGCTGTACGTCCGGCCGCTGACCGGGCTCGGCAAGCAGGGCCGGGCCTGGGACGACCAGCGGCTGGAGCTCTACCGGGCGGGGCGCGACCATCTGCTGGCGGCCGGGTACGAGCAGGTGTCGATGCGCATGTTCCGCCTGCCGGGCACGCCCGGCTCCACCGGATACTGCTGCCAGACCGACGGCATGGTCGGGCTGGGCTGCGGCGCCCGGTCGTACACGAGCGCCCTGCACTACTCCTTCGACTACGCCGTCGGCGCCCGGCACGTGCGCTCGATCATCGACGACTACGTGGCCGAGACCGGCTTCGGCACCGCGAACGTGGGCTTCGCGCTCTCCCCCGGCGAGCGCAGGCGGCGGCACCTGATCCAGTCGCTCCTGCGGGCCGAGGGCATGTCACGCAGCCTGTACGCCGGCCGGTTCGGCACCGACGTCCTGGACGACTTCCCCCTGGACTCCTTCGCGCAGTGGCTCACGATCACGGACTCGACGGTCGCGCTCACTCCGGAGGGGCTGGCGTACTCGGACGCGATCGGCCCCGCCCTGTTCTCGCCGCGGGTCCGGGCGCTCATGGACGGATACCAGGCATGCTGACCATCCTCTACCGCGGCCCCCTGGCGAGCTGCGACTACGACTGCGCCTACTGCCCGTTCGCCAAACGCCGCGACGCGCCCGAGCAGCTCCGCGCCGACCGGGCCGCGCTGGAGCGGTTCACGGCCTGGGTGGCGGGGCGGGACTTCGAGGTCTCGATCCTGTTCACGCCGTGGGGCGAGGGGCTGGTCAGGTCGTGGTACCGGCGGGCACTCGTGGAGCTCTCCCGGCTGCCGCACGTGGCGAAGGTGGCGATCCAGACGAACCTGAGCTGCCGTACGGACTGGCTCTCCGAGGCGTCGGAGCGGGCCGCGCTGTGGGTGACCTACCACCCGACGCAGGTCCCGTACGAGCGGTTCCTGGCCAAGGTCCGCTCGCTCCCGGTCCGGCACAGCGTCGGCATCGTCGGCGACCCCGCCCACCTGCCGCACGCGCGGCGGCTGCGGGCCGACCTGCCGCCGGAGACGTACGTGTGGGTCAACGCCGAGGAGGGCCGCCTCTACACCGACGCCGAGGCCGCCGACTGGGCGGCCATCGACCCTCTCTTCTCCTACAGCCGCTTCCCGCACGCCAGCGCGGGCCTGCCCTGCCGCACGGGCGACAGCGTGATCTCGGTGAACGGTGACGGCACGGTCCGCCGCTGCCACTTCGTCCCCGAGGTCCTGGGCAACCTCTACGACGGCTCCTACCGCCCCGCCCTGCGCCCCCGCCCCTGCCCGGCGGCCTCCTGCGACTGCCACATCGGCTACGTGCACCTGGAGCCGCTGGGCCTCTACGACGTCTTCGCCGGCGGCGTCCTGGAACGCGTCCCCCGCTGAGGTCCTCATCGTTCGGCGACGACGGATCCGGCGAGCCCGCCGAACCTTTCGACCCGTGACCGGCGTCGGTACGGGTGAGAGGAGCCGTCTTGGACCGCAATGACAGCTTCCGCGAGTTCGTCGCGGGGCATCAGCAGGCGCTGATGCGTACCGCGTACCTGCTCACGGGCGACCCGCACCTGGCCGAGGACCTGCTGCAGAGCGTGCTGCTGAAGGTGCTGCGGCGCTGGTCCCGGCTGTCGCGCGTGGAGCGCCCGGAGGCGTACGCGCGCAAGGCGCTGGTGAACCAGTACATCTCGTGGCGGCGGCCGCGCAGGGCGGGGGCCGAGCTGTCCACTGCCGCGCCGCCCGAGCGGCCGTACTCGAGCGAGGACGCCACGATCGTCCGGGTCGTGATGCGGCAGGCGCTGATGCGGCTGCCGCCCCGGCAGCGGGCGGTGATCGTGCTGCGTTACTACGAGGACCGCACGGAACGCGAGACCGCCGAGCTGCTGGGCTGCTCGGTCGGGACGGTGAAGAGCCAGGCCCACTACGCGCTGGCCCGGTTACGCGAGCTGGCGCCCGAGCTGGCGCCGCGGCTCGCCGAGTTGGAGACCGACGTCCGGGAGGGACAGCGATGACCTGGCTGCGGGACGTGCTCGTCGACCTGGCCGAGGACTCTCCCCAGGTGGATCTGGCCGAGCGCACGATCATGATCCGTGACCGCCGGCGGCGTACGGCGATCTCGCTGGTCGCGGCGGCCATGGTGGTGGTCACGGCGCTGGGCGTGACGGTGGCCGCGCGGCTGCTGCCGCCCGGGCCCGACGACGCCGCCTCGGTGAGCGACCTGCCGGCGAAGGGGGTGGGGCCGCTGAGTCACGCGGTCAGGACGTACTGCAGGCCGGCGAGCGGGCGGGCGCCCGAGGACTGCCGGGACGGGGAGTGGCGGCTGGTCACGCGTGACGGCAGGACGTATCGCGTGCCCGACGCGCTGCCCGGCCTCGTGCCTGGCCGGACCGGCCTGCGTGACAGCCCGCTGGCGATCAGCCGCGACGGCGGCAAGATCGCCTACTACGGCGCCGAGGAGGAGACGTTCGTGCTCCGCGACCTGGCGTCGGGCAGGCGCACCACCGCCCCCGCGAAGGTGCCGAAGGAGTGGCTGTACAGCAGGACCCGCCTGATGCTCTCCGACGACGGCCGCTACCTCACCTTCATGAAGAACCCGCAGTTCAAGGACCCGGGGCTGATCTTCGACCTGCGAGCGGGGGCCGTCCGCGAGCTGCCCAACGGCTGGGTTCCCGCCGGCCTGTCACCGGACGGCGGCACCCTCACGCTCTCCCAGTACGCGCCCAGATCGATGCTGCGCACCATCCCGAGGTTGTGGACGGCCTCGGGCGGCGGCACCTCGGTCACGCTGCCGCAGGACTACGAATTCAGCCCGCTCGCCCCCGACGGGCGCAGCATCGCGGCCGTCGAGAGGTACTTCGCCCGCGACTTCCCCTGCCCCCGCCTGGGCAACCTGGCCGTGCTGGACGCCCGCACCGGCGTGAAGCTCAGGTCCGTCATCGTGCAGGGCCTGGACGCGGGCGTCACCAGCCTCTCCCTGCGCACGTGGCTCGGGCCGGAGGAGGTGACGGCGCTGGCCGAGTCCGTCCCCTGCGACGTGGAGGCCTACCACGAGGGGCCCGACGAGGAGGCCGAGCAACTCGACCAGCCTTACCGGACGCTGACCGCCTACGCCGTGAACGTCGAGACCGGCCGGGCCAGGAAGCTCACCACGTACACGGCGCAGGACTTCTTCGAGATCGTCCTGCCCGGTGCGGTGTGACGTCAGGTCTCGCGCCGCGGCCGGTAGTCGTCCTCGGCGATGCCGAACGTCCACGCCACCCCCTCCCGCGCCCGCCGCACCCACGGCGGCACCCGCAGGAAGTAGGTGCGGCGGGTGCCGTCGGGCTCGGGCGTGGAGTTGACCACCTCCACCATGGCCAGCGGCTCGTCGTCGGGCAGCTCGATCCGCCACAACACGCCGGTCTCGTCGGACTGCACCGGCTGCGCGCCCGACTCGGCCAGGTAGCGGTCGAGGCCGAAGTGCTCCAGCATGGCGCGGCGCAGCTCGGCGTTGGCCTCCGAGCGGATGCGCTCGGGGGTGAGCCCGGTCATCGCGGCCCCGAAGCCGGGCGGGACGGGCATGCCGTGCCAGGCGTGCAGGGCGAAACCGTCGGCGTAGGCCAGGGCGGCGCCGTCGGCGCGGTGCAGCCGGCCGAGGTCGTCGAGGTGCAGCTCGACGGGCCGCTCGGTGACGATGGCGAGCCGCTCGTACGGCCACCACCAGCCCGCCCGCTCCGCCACCCGCTTGAGCCCGTCGAGCCCGTCGAACGCCGACAGCCAGGGCGCGTCGTGCTGCCCGAGCACGGCGTCGAGCGTCACGTGCCGCAGGCTCTCGCCGAACCGCTCGGCCTCCAGGTCTGTGTCCGTGCCTAGGGCCGTGTCGAGGGCGGCGCCCCGGTCGGCGATGGCGCGGCGCAGGTCGCCGACCAGCCGCTCGGCCTGCGGCCACAGCCGCCCGCCCGTCTCGGCCCAGAGCCGCGCCCAGCCGGCGGGCCCCAGCTCGGCGTAGGCGGCCGCCCTGGCCCGCTCCCACGGCGCGGTGCGGACGGCGTCGCGCACCGGCCGGCCGGGGTCGCCGGCCTCCAGCACGGCCCGCACCGCCGGATCCGCCCGCAAGCCCGGCAGGCCGGTGTGCCGCCGCTCCGGATCGGCGGGCCTGGCCTGCTCCAGCTTTGCCCGAAGCGTCTCGTCACCGGTCAGCCACGCCGCCACGACCGCTCCGGCCAGGGGCGACGGCAGCACCAGCACCCGCTCGGGCTCGGCCAGCCCCGCCTCCCGGTACGCCTGCCGCACGGCCGCCTCGGCGCCCTCGCCGGGCCCGGTCGCGACGGTGACCCGCTCCCACGTCAAGGTCGTCATCAGTCGGCCACCACCCGGTAGGAGCCCGGCACGTACTCACGCTGCCGCACCACGCGGTACCAGCCCTTCGGCAGCGAGATCGCGTCGTGCTCCTCGTGCACGAGCATGCCGCCCTCGGGCAGGTGCAGGAAGCCGCGCGACAGCGTGCCGGGGCCGGGGATGGCATGGCAGTGCCCGGTGGCCTCGCCGTGCGCCAGCACGAGCCGCCCGCGCGCGTCGCGCGGCTCGGGCCGCAACCCGCCGGGAACGGACTCCTCGGGGACGGGCACGATCAGGATGTCGCCCTGTCGGTACATCGACCAACCTCCATCGATCGGGGGGATGATCGGAAAGTAGCGGCGGGCACCGACAGAAACCGGGTGGCCGCCGTTCAACGCTCCGCGCGGATCGGGTAGCCGCTCGTGCTGGAGTGGCCGGCCGCGTTCGTGGCCGTGACGGACGTCCACGGCCAGGCGTAGGGGACCCAGGCGGATTCGAGCCGCCCCCGGGTGTACGACTCCTGCGCCACCACGGCCCCGCCCGGCTCGAACCGCAGCGTGCCGCCCCGCAGGTGGTAGCCCTCGACGAGCACGCCCGGCCGCCCGCCCCGCTCCTCCGGCCGCGCGCCGACGATGATCGGCTGCTGCCATCCGGCCGCGATGTCGTCGGCCAGCGACGGCGTGTCGTGGCGGGCCTGGCAGGTGAAGAAGGGGTCCCACCCGTACGAGATGATCTTGACGGGGTGCGGCCCCGACGCCATCACCTGCTGGTCGAGCCGGGCCTTCGTGGTGCGCCCGCGGGGCGGCAGCGGGTCGGCCCGCCCGCACTCGCCCTCGACCGGCGTGGGCTCGAAACCTTCGACGTTCACCCACAGCTCGACCCCGCCGGGCACCCGCCGGGCGGCGGCCTCCACGTACGCGCTGGTGGGCCCGTAGTACGCCTGCGCGTTGGACACCTCGCCCACGACGGGCACCAGCCGCGGCGCCACCTTGGCCCCGCCCTCCCGCGGCCCGTGCACCGGCACCTTGCCGGTGCCGCGCCCGTCCTGCACGGCGACCGCCATGGGCGCGCCGGCCCGCGTGCCCGCGATGTCGGCCAGCCCCTCCTCGACCTGCGACGGCGGGAAGCCGCGGCCCCGCCGCGCGTCGATGTACGGGCTGACCACGATCTTCTTGCCCGGCAGCGCGGAGGCGACCACGGCGTGCTGGGCGGCGTACAGGGAGATGATCGGGTCCTGCTCGGCCCGCGCCCGCATGGCCAGCTCGAACGACTGGTACACCCCGCCGAACGCGGACAGCCCCGCGAAGCGCGCCCGGTAGTCGGCCAGCACGCGGGCGGTGAACGCGTTGAGCGCGGCGGTGTGGGCGGCGTCGGGCTCCCACGGCTTGTCCTCGCGCTGCGAGGCGGCGGGCAGGCCGGGGAAGACCGTCATGCCGTACGCGCTCGCCTCCCGCATCAGGTTGCCCAGCCCGTCGCCGTCGGTGGCGGCGAGCACGAGGTCGTGCTCGGCGGCGGCGCACGACTCGGCCAGCGTCAGCCGGTAGAAGGTGCGCCCGCCGCTCCCGATCCGCCGGTCGATGCCGGGGCAGCGCAGCATGCCCTGCCCGAACTCCTCGCTGGTCAGGTACGTGTACACCTGGCGGACGCGCACGCCGGGCACCTCGGCGCAGGGCTTGCCGTCCACGAGGCAGCCGGGGAAGTCGGGGTCCTGCCGCGCGTTGAACCGGGGCCCGAACGTGATCAGCGTGTCGCCGCCGATCGCGTGGATCGCCTCGACCATGCGCTGCGTGACGCACCGGTCGGCGCGCGGCATCACCCAGTAGCCGGTGACCGCGTAGGGCGCCACGACCCTGGTGTCGCGCGGCGGGCACTCCTCCGGCACGGGATCGTCAGGAATGACCAGTCCCGCCACGAAGGCGGCCGCCACGATCAGCCACAGGACCCGGTGCACTCACACCCCTTCCACGCCCGGCCTCCAGACTACGCGGCGACCCCGGCGCGGACCGTCACGATCTGATCGCGGAGAATGACATCATGCGTATCGATCTCAGCGGCAGGACCGCGCTGGTCACCGGCTCGACCCAGGGAATCGGAGCGGCCATCGCCACCGGGCTGGCGCGGGCGGGGGCCCGGGTGGGCGTCAACGGCCGTGGCGAGGGCTCGGTGGCCGCGGCCATCGAGCGGATGGACGACGAGCGCATCGAGGCCGAGCGGGTCGCCGGCGAGCGGCTGCACTACGACCTCGTCGCGGCGCCCGGCGACGTCTCGACGGAGGAGGGCTGCGCGCGGGTCGCGCACCTGCTCCCGCACGTGGACATCCTGGTGAACAACCTGGGCATCTTCGGCGCCAGGCCGGCGCTGGAGATCGACGACGGCGAGTGGCGGCGCTACTTCGAGGTCAACGTGCTGGCCGCGGTCCGGCTGACGCGCGCGTACCTGCCGGGGATGCGGGAGCGCGGCTGGGGCCGGATCCAGTACATCGCCAGCGACTCGGCCATCGTCATCCCGCACGAGATGATCCACTACGGCATGTCGAAGACGGCGCTGCTGGCGGTCTCGCGCGGGTTCGCCAAGGAGGCGGCGGGCAGCGGCGTCACGGTCAACTCGGTGATCGCGGGGCCGACGCACACCGGGGGTGTGGAGGAGTTCGTCTACCAGCTCGTGGACCGGGAGCTGCCGTGGGAGGAGGCGCAGCGGGAGTTCATGCGGCTGCACCGCCCGCAGTCACTGCTCCAGCGCCTGATCGAGCCCGAGGAGATCGCGAACCTGGTGGTCTATCTCAGCTCTCCCTTCGCCTCCGCGACGACGGGTGCGGCGGTGCGGGTGGACGGCGGGTACGTCGACTCGATCCTCCCCTGACCAGGGGCTACAGAAATGCGCTGACAACAGACGCACCATCGTCAACAAATGCCTCACAAGCCCTCTTTGCAGGCCCATACAGATCATGTTAGAAGGGAGGGAAGCAGAGAGGACCGGGCACAGTGACGGTGATTCTCGACGGCATCTCCGTACGGCAGCGCGCAGAGACCTGGCTCGACGACATAAACCTCGAATTATCCGACGGATTGACCACCCTCATCGGCCCGATGACGGCCGGAAAGACGACGTTGATGCGTGTCGTCGCCGGTCTGCTGACGCCCGATTCAGGGCGGGTGCTGGTCAACGGGGAAGATGTCACGAAAATCTCGGTGCGAAAACGTTCGGTCGCTTTCGTCTATCAGCAATTCATCAATTATCCCGCGCTCACCGTCTACGAGAACATCGCCTCCCCGCTGCGCCTCGACCCCCGCTTCCGCCGTGACGGCCTGGACCGGCGGGTGCGCGAGGTGGCCGAGCTCATGGGCATCGCCGGCCTGCTGGACCGCCGGCCGTCCGAGCTGTCGGGCGGGCAGCAGCAGCGCACCGCCATCGCCCGCGCCCTGGCCCGCCCCGTGGACGTGCTGCTGCTCGACGAGCCCCTCGCCAACCTGGACTTCAAGCTGCGCGAGCAGTTGCGCGCCGACCTGAAGGCGATGTTCGCCGGCTCCTCCGGCGTGGTGCTCTACTCCACCGCCGACCCGAACGAGGCGCTGACGTTCGCCGCGCCGACCGTGGTGCTGGGCGAGGGCCGGGTGCAGCAGGTCGGCGACGTCGCCGCCATGTACGCGCACCCGCCCACCCTCGCCGTGGCGGCCACGCTCAGCGACCCGCCGCTCAACCTGCTGCCCGGCGTGGTCCGCGACGGCCGGATAGAGGTGCTCGGCACGTCCTTCCCGGCCCCCCGCGCCCACTCCACCGGCCGCACGGTCATGCTCGGCATCCGCCCCCACCAGGTGACGATCGAGCGTAACGGCCCCGGCGCGCTGGAACTGCCGGCCGAGATCAGGCTGGCGGAGGTGACGGGCAGCGCGACGTTCCTGCACCTCCTCCTGCAGGGCGGCCGCCACCTGGTCGCCCACCTGCCGGGCACCCAGCTCTTCACGCCCGGCGAGTCCACGGTCGCGTACGTGGACCCCGCGCACGTCTTCGTCTTCGACGAGGCGGGCGGGTCGGGGGGCCGCCTGCTCGCCACCAGCGCGGCGGAGGTGGACCTGCATGGCTGACATCCGGCTGGAGGGCGTGGGCCACAGCTACGACGGCGGCCGGACGTGGGCGGTCAAGCCGATGACGTGGACCTGGCGCGGCTCGCGGGCGTACGCGCTGCTGGGCCCCAGCGGCTGCGGCAAGACGACGCTGCTGAACATCATCTCCGGCCTGATCACGCCCACCGAGGGCCGCGTCTTCTTCGACGACCGCGACGTCACCGGCGTGCCCACCGCGGGCCGCAACATCGCGCAGGTCTTCCAGTTCCCCGTCCTGTACGAGGAGATGTCGGTCTACGACAACCTCGCCTTCCCCCTCAGGAACAGGAAGGTGCCCAAGCAGGAGGTGGACCGGCGGGTCCGCGAGGTCTCCCGGCTCCTCGGCCTGGACCAGGTGCTGGGCCGCAGGTCACGCAGGCTGGACGCGGGCCACCAGCAGATCGTCAGCCTGGGCCGCGGCCTGGTCCGCTCCCAGGTCGCCGCCGTCCTGCTCGACGAGCCGCTGACCGTGGTGGACCCGGCGCTGAAGTGGACGCTGCGCAGCAAGCTCAAGGAGATCCACCGCGACACCGGCCACACGCTGGTCTACGTCACCCACGACCAGACGGAGGCGCTGACGTTCGCCGACGAGGTGGTGGTGCTCAACGAGGGGGCGATCGTGCAGGCCGGCGAGCCGTCGGAGCTGTTCCTGTCGCCGGCGCACGAGTTCGTCGGCCACTTCATCGGCTCGCCCGGGATGAACATGCTGCCCGCCGAGATCGTCGGCGACGTCGTCCGCGTCGGGCAGGAGGACGTGGGCACGGTCAAGGAGCCGCTGCCGCCGGGCCCCGTGCGGATCGGGGTGCGGCCCGAGTTCGTGCGGATCACCCCGGCGAGCGGCTCCCCCGGCGTGCCCGCCCGGGTGACCGGGATCGACCGCATGGGCGCCTACGACCTGGTCCACGCCGCGGTCGGCGGGCACCGGGTGATCGCCAAGACCGAGGCGGGCCGCTCCTACCGGCCGGACGCGGTCGAGTACCTGCACTTCCCCGCCGACCGCACGTTCCTCTTCCGCGACCAGGTCAGATGCGGCTCCCTCGCGCCGCTGGACGGAAGGGGGCAGGCGTGACCGTCGCAGGCAGCCAGGTGGGCGGCGAGGTCGTCGCCACGGAGGCGCCGGCCGCACCGGCCGGGGAGGAGGCGCCGCGCGCCGCGCTGAAACGCAAGGACAACCGGGCCTGGTGGCTGGTCCTGCCGGTCGTGGTGTCGGTGGCGTTCACCGCGGTGATCCCGCTGATGACCGTGGTCAACTTCTCCGTGCAGGACGTCTTCAGCCCCGTCGACCGGGTCTTCGTCGGCCTGGAGTGGTTCCAGACGATCTCCCGCGACCCCGAGGTGCGCGCGGCGCTGGTGCGCACGCTGCTGTTCTCGGCGCAGGTGCTGCTGCTGGAGATCCCGCTGGGCGTGGCGCTGGCCGTGGTGATGCCGCGCAGGGGCGTGTGGGTGTCGGTGGCGCTGGTGCTGGTCGCGCTGCCGCTGCTCATCCCGTGGAACGTGGTGGGCACGATCTGGCAGATCTTCGCCCGCGGCGACATCGGCCTGGGCGGCTGGACGGTCAACAACGTGCTCGGCATCAACTTCAACTACACGCTGGACTCCACGGACGCCTGGATCACGGTCCTGGTGATGGACGTGTGGCACTGGACGCCGCTGGTGGCGCTGCTGGCGTACGCGGGGCTGCGCTCGATCCCCGAGCCGTACTTCCAGGCCGCGCAGATCGACGCAGCCTCGGCGTGGGCCACCTTCCGGCACATCCAGCTCCCCCGGCTGCGCGGGGTGCTGACGATCGCGATCCTGCTCAGGTTCATGGACAGCTTCATGATCTACACCGAGCCGTTCGTGGTGACCGGCGGCGGGCCCGGCAACGCGACCTCGTTCCTCAGCATCCTGCTGTCGAAGATCGCGGTCGGCCAGTTCGACGTGGGGCCGGCGGCGGCGTTCTCGCTGCTCTACTTCCTCATCGTGCAGGTCTTCTGCTACGTCTTCTTCACCGTGCTCACCAGGTCGGGGAGGTGAGCGGGATGGCGAGGGTCAACGGGCGGCGGCTCCCGTGGGCGCGCACGGTCTTCTGGTTGTACGTGGCCACGCTGATGCTGCCGCTGCTGTGGATGTTCGGCATGTCGATCCGGCCGAACGAGGACATCCTCGGCAGTTTCTCGCTCGTGCCGCAGCGGGTGACGTTCGACAACTACGCCACATTCTTCAGCGACTCGGCGTGGTATTCGAGCTATCTGAACTCCATCGTCTACACCTCGCTGAACGCCGTGATGTCGCTGATCGTGGCGCTGCCCGCGGCGTACGCGTTCTCGCGGTTCCGTTTCGCCGGCGACAAGCACCTGTTCTTCTGGCTGCTGACCAATCGCATGGCCCCGCCGGCGGTTTTCCTGCTGCCGTTCTTCCAGATTTACCAGAGCGTCGGCCTGTTCGACACGCATCTCGGCGTGGCCATCGCGCACATGCTGTTCAACGTCCCGCTCGCGGTGTGGATCCTCGAAGGATTCATGTCCGGAATTCCGCGGGAAATAGACGAGACCGCGGCGATCGACGGTTATTCGCTGCCGCGGTTCTTCATCAGGATCTTCCTGCCGATGATCCGCTCGGCGATCGGCGTGACGCTGTTCTTCTGCTTCATGTTCAGCTGGGTCGAGCTGCTGATCGCCAGGACGATCACCTCGGTGGACGCCAAGCCGATCGCCGCCACGATGACGCGGACCGTGAGCGCGGCCGGCGTGGACTGGGGCCTGCTGGCCACCGCGGGCGTGCTCACCATCGTGCCCGGCGCCGTCGTCATCTGGTTCGTGCGCAACTACATCGCCAAGGGCTTCGCGCTGGGGAGGGTCTAGCGATGCTCGAATGGATGGTCTGGACCGTCCCCACCGCCCTGGTGTTCGCCGGGCTGGCCCTCCTGCTGGTCGTCATGGCGGTCTGGGCGCGCATCTCCCCGCCCGTGGCCAGGCGCGGTTTCCTGCGCATCGAGACCGACCGCGGCGACCGGCTCTACATCGGCCTGATCAGCGCCGCCGTCGTGCTGGCCGGCTGGATCGCAATCACCGACCTGTCCATGTGGCTCGCGCTCGGCTGCGCGCTGCTGGTGGCGGTCGTGATCGGCATATGGGGCTAACAGAAGAGGAGCAGGCGATGAGGCATCGGACACGCAGATCCGTGGCCGCCGGTCTGGCCGCGGTCGCCCTCATAGCGGCCGGATGCACGCAGGGCGCGCAGAAGCCGGCGAGCGACTTCAAGGAGGCCGACGGCAAGGCCGCGGCCCAGAGGTGGGTGTCGCAGGAGTTCACCCCGAGCACGCTGAGCAAGGAGCAGCAGCTCGCCGAGATGGACTGGTTCATCAAGGCCGCGGCGCCGTACCGGGGCATGCAGATCAACGTGGTCTCCGAGACGATCACCACGCACGAGTACGAGTCGCGGCAGCTCGCCAAGGCGTTCACCGAGATCACCGGGATCAGGATCAAGCACGACCTGATCCAGGAGGGCGACGTCGTCGAGAAGCTCCAGACCCAGATCCAGGGCAACCAGAACATCTACGACGCCTACGTCAACGACTCCGACCTCATCGGCACCCACTCGCGCGGCGACTACGTGGTGCCGCTGTCGGACTACATGGCCGGCGAGGGCAGGAACGTCACCTCGCCCACCCTCGACCTGAACGACTTCATCGGCATCAGCTTCACCACCGGCCCGGACAAGAAGGTCTACCAGCTCCCCGACCAGCAGTTCGCCAACCTCTACTGGTTCCGCTACGACTGGTTCACCGACCCGGAGATCAAGAAGCAGTTCAAGGACGCGTACGGCTACGACCTCGGCGTCCCGGTCAACTGGGCGGCCTACGAGGACATCGCCGACTTCTTCACCAGCAAGGTCAACGGCAACGGCACCATCGACGGCAAGAAGGTCTACGGCCACATGGACTACGGCCGCAAGGACCCGTCCCTGGGCTGGCGCTTCACCGACGCCTGGCTGTCGATGGCCGGCAACGGCGACCCCGGCATCCCCAACGGCCTGCCGGTGGACGACTGGGGCATCAGGGTGGAGAACTGCCGCCCGGTCGGCTCGTCGGTCACCCGAGGCGGCGACACCAACGGCCCTGCCGCGGTCTACGCGCTGACGAAGTACGTGGACTGGCTGAAGAAGTACGCGCCCCGCGAGGCGGCGGGCATGAACTTCAGCGAGGCCGGCCCGGTGCCGGCGCAGGGCAACATCGCCCAGCAGATCTTCTGGTACACCTCGTTCACGGCCGACATGACCAAGCAGGGCCTGCCGGTCGTCAACAGCGACGGCACGCCCAAGTGGCGCATCGCGCCGAGCCCGCACGGCTCGTACTGGAAGACCGGCAACAAGCTGGGCTACCAGGACGCCGGCTCGTGGACGCTGCTGAAGAGCACGCCGCAGGACCGCAGGGCGGCCGCCTGGCTGTACGCGCAGTTCGTGACGTCGAAGACGGTGTCGCTGAAGAAGTCGATCGTCGGGCTGACGTTCATCCGCGACTCCGACGTCAAGAGCCGGTACTTCGCCGACAACGCCGAGAAGTACGGCGGCCTGATCGAGTTCTACAACTCGCCGGCCCGCAAGCAGTGGACGCCGACCGGCACGAACGTGCCCGACTACCCGAAGCTGGCCCAGCTCTGGTGGCAGAACGTGGCCACCGCCGTGACCGGCGAGACCACGCCGCAGCAGTCGATGGACAACCTGGCCAGGCAGCAGGACGAGATCCTGTCGCGGCTGGAGCGGCTCTCGCAGCAGCGGGAGGGGTACGGCGGCCAGTGCGCGCCCAAGCTGAACCAGGAGCGTGACGCCCAGTACTGGTACGACCAGCCGGGCGCCCCGGCGCCGAAGCTGGCCGACGAGCGCGGCAAGCCGGAGACGCTCGACTACGACAAGCTGATCGCCACCTGGAAGCAGGGCGACTGACGGCCGTGGCCGCCGCCCGTGGCAGGAAACGGGCGGCGGCTAGACCTTGAGGTGAGCCGCCAGCCAGTCGAAGGCGCGCTCCTGCATGGGCACGTCGAAGCTGTGCGGCACCTCGGCGAACACGGCCGCGTAGCTCTCGGGGGCGCCGCGGTACCGCTCGGCGATGATGGCGTCGGCGCGGAGCATGCCCGCCTCGGGGAACAACTCGTCGCGCATCGCGTACTGGACCATGAGCGGTTCGGGGGCGCGGGCGGCGATCAGGTCCGGATAGTCGCCCAGCCGCGGCAGGCCAGGCGGCCAGAGCATCCAGGTGTGCCGCTCGACGTACCCGCCGAGCATGTCCCGGTAGGAGGAGGCCATCGCGGCGACGACGACCGCGCGCACGTCCGGGTCGAACGCGCCGAGCAGCGCCGCCCGCAGGCCGCCGCCGGACAGGCCGGCGCAGCCGACCGCGCCGACGTCGGGGCGCGAGCGCAGGTAGGCCGCCGCGGCCAGGTCCTCGCCGGCGACGACGCCCGTGAACGAGGTGCCGAGCGCGGCGCAGTGCTTGGCCACGACGTGCTCGTGCTCCCTGGCCAGCAGGTCATACCGGTCGGCGTCGCTGAGGGGCGCATCCGGCGCGTCCCCACGCTGCGCCGCGCCGGGCGGCCCCTCAGCCGTCTCCAGGGGGAAGCGGCGGCTGCCCCAGGCGAACACGTCGTGCGCGAGCACCACGAATCCGCGCAGGGCCAGCGCGTTCGCGAAGGCCCTGCCGCCGTAGATGCCGTCCCGCAGCCGCCGCACCTCGGGCGACGGCTCCTCGGGGCCGTCGGCGATCTTCTCCTTGCCGGCGTACTTCATCCCGGCGTGGCAGTGCAGCGCCACCACCCCGGGCAGCGGCCCGTGAGCGTCGCGGGGCTTGAGCAGGTACGCCCGCGTGCGCGGCCCGAACCCGACCGACCACGACAGTTCCTCGCCGTACAGGCCGCCGTCGGTCCAGGTCCGCTCGACGCGCACGTCCGCGGCGGCCAGGTCGAGCACCCCGATGGCCTCCCTGGCCGCCGCGCGCAGCTCGGGCCCGGGCAGGACCGGGTAGAGCCCGCGCTGCGCGGCGGCGATCCCGGCCAGCTCAGAGAACACGCGTGCCGTCGTCGGTCAGGCGCACGGGAGCCCCTGTACGGGCGGAGACGCCGGCCGCGTGGCCGGTCAGCACGCTGCGGATGCCGTCGCGCCAGCCGGCCTGCCTGGCCAGCGGGTCGTCGCCGGGGCCGCGGAAGACGTCGTTCAGCAGCAGGCGGTCGCCGCCGCCGTGCCCACCGGCCCCTGACTCGATGGGCACCTCCTCCGGCTCGCTCCAGTGCCGGCGCAGCAGGAGCCGCTCCGACGAGCCGGTCGCGTGCTCCTTGGAGGCCGCGCTGGGGTCGATGGCGGCGTGCGGGGGCGTCCACTCCCGCTCCACCACGTCCAGCTCCAGCCGCCCCGCCGTGCCGTTGAAGGCCACCCGGTACCCCTCCCAGGGGGCGTGGGCGTGCAGCGAGTACGTCAGGACCGCGCGATCGGTGTAGCGCACCATGACCGACATGTTGTCGTCGATGTCGATGCCCTCGCCGAAGACGTCCTGGTCGCGGACGTAGCCGTCCTCGTGCTCGGCGTCCAGGTAGAGCCGCTTGAGCCGCTCGTCCCTGGAGATGTCCAGCAGGAACGGGTCCGTGCCGAGCCCCGGTGCGCCGTGGGCGCGCTCGGGGCGGCCGGTCAGGCCCCGCTTCCTGGCGTTCTCGGCGCCGTAGAAGCGCAGGTCGGTCTGGGCGAAGACGAGCTCGGGCGCCGCGCCCAGCCACCAGTTGACCAGGTCGAAGTGGTGGGTGGACTTGTGCACGAGCAGCCCGCCCGAGCTGGCCCGCTCGCGGTGCCAGCGGCGGAAGTAGTCGGCGCCGTGGATGGTGTCGAGCATCCACTCGAAGTGCACCGAGGTGACCTCGCCGATCGCGCCCTGCTGGAGGAGGCGGCGCACGGCGGAGTTGCGGGGCGAGTACCGGTAGTTGAACGTGACGATCAGCTTGCCGGTGGCACGCTCCGCGGCGGCCGCGATGGCCGCGCAGCCGTCGGCGTCGGTCGTGAGCGGCTTCTCCACGATGACGTCGAGGCCCGCGTCGAGCGCCGCGCACACGTATCTCGCGTGCGTGGCGTCGACGGTGGTGACGATGACCGCGTCGGCGAGCTCGAGCACCTTGCCGAACTCATCGGGGGCGAAGCACGGCACCTGCCGGCCGATCCGCTCGACGTAGTAGTCCATGCGGGTCCGGTTGGTGTCGCACAGGGCGACGATGGTGCCGGTGTCGCGCCACTCCCCGAGCAGCGCGTCGACGTACATCTGCGCGCGGTGCCCGAGCCCGACGAACGCGTACCTCATGCCTCTCCTTACGACCTGGTCAGCCCGCGATGGAGGCGTTGACCTCGGTGATCAGCTTCTGCGCCGCGTCGTCGGGGGTCATGCGGCCGAACATGACCTCCTCGGAGTAACGCGTGATGATGTCCTCCGTGGCGCTGGAGCCCTTCGGCGGGGCGGCCGGCGGGTCGGTCAGCGCGTCCTTGTTCTCGTCGAGGAAGGCCAGCGTCTTCTGGTCCGCCGGGGGGAGCTTGTCGCGGACCGCGGCGAGCACCTTGGAGCTGGCGGGCAGACCGCGGTCGCTGAGGATGATCGCGCCCGCCTCCGGGTCGTTGATCATGAAGTCGATGAACTTCGCGGCCTCGGCGGCGTGCTCGGTCTTGGAGGAGGCGCTGTAGAACATGGCCGGCTGCGTGAACATGCCGCCCGCGGTGGCGCCCTTGATCTTCGGCATGACCAGCAGGTCCAGCTCCTGGCCTGACGCCTTGCTGGCCGCGCCGAGCTGGTTGCTCCACCACATGCCCATGGCGCCGGTGTTGGTGCCGAGCAGCGACTGGTCGATGCTGGTCGCGCCGATCTCGGCGCTCTTGGCGGCGTCCGGCGCGCCCTTGCCCTTGATCAGGTTCTGCATGACCGACCACCATTCCTTGATGGTCTCGGGGGTCACGCCGAGCTTGTTGCCGTTGTAGAACTGCTCGCCCTTCTGCGTGGCGTAGATCTGCAGGTAGGCGGGGTTCCAGCTGAGCTGCGTTCCGGTGATCTTGCCGCCGCTGCCGGCGGTGATCTTGTTGGCCAGCTCGACGTACTCCTCCCAGGTCCACGTCTTGTCGTCGGGGAGCGTGGCCTTGGACTGCTCGACCAGGGCCTTGTTGACGATCAGGGAGAAGGCGTTGATGCCGGTGGGGATGGCGTACTGCTTGCCGTCGATGGCGCCGGTGGCCAGCACCTTGGCGTCGATGTCGGCGGTGTTGACCTTGCCGGTGACGTCGGCGAGCGTGCCGCGGTCGGCGTACTCGCGCAGGCCGCGGATCTCCAGGCTCATGACGTCCGGCGCGTCGCTGCCCGCGACCTTGGTGGACAGCGTCTCGTAGTAGCTGGCCCAGTCCGAGAACTCGCCCTCGACGTCGATGGTCGGGTTCTTGGCCTCGAACTTCTTGATCGCCTCTTCGGTCATCTTCTGCCGCGCGTCACTGCCCCAGTAGGAGAAGCGCAGCTTGATCTTGCCGTCGGCGGTCTCTCCGCCGCCGCTGCCACTGCCGCAGGCCGCGGTGACCGCCAGCACAGCGGTGGCGAGCAGTGCCGCCGACCACATCTTCTTGCCAGAGCTCACGGCTCTACCTCCTATGGGTGTTCACTGTTGGGGGGTGGAGGATCTACTTCAAGCCCGTGGTGGCGACACCACGGATCAGGTATTTCTGGCCGGCCAGGAAGAACCCGAAGATGGGGCCGAGCGCGATGATCGACATGGCGAACATCGGGCCCCACGACGAATCGCTGCTGGCGTCCAGGAACGTGCGCAACGCTACCGGTACGGTGAAGTTGTCGGGGTTGTTGAGGTACAGGAGCTGGCTGAGGAAGTCGTTCCACGTCCAGATGAACGTGAAGATGGCGGTCGTGGCCAGCGCCGGCATGCACAGCGGCATGACGACCCTGATGAAGATCCGCCAGTAGCCGGCGCCGTCGATCTCCGCCGCCTCGTCCAGCTCGCGGGGCAGGGTGCGGATGAACTGCACCATGAGGAAGATGAAGAACGCGTCGGTGGCCAGGATCTTCGGCATGACCAGCGGCCAGATCGTGTTGATCAGGTCGAGCTCGGAGAACATGATGTACTGCGGCACGATCGTCACGTGGTGCGGCAGCATGATCGTGCCCAGCATGATCGCGAACCAGAACGACTTGAGCGGGAAGCTCAGCCGGGCGAAGGCGTAGGCGGCCAGCGAGCAGGCCACCAGGTTCGCCACCACCGAGATGCCGGTGATGACCGCGGAGTTCCACAGGTAGTAGCCGAAGGGGTGCTTGAGCGCGTACCAGCCCTCGGTGTAGTTCTCCAGCGTGACCTCGCTGGGCCACAGGCCCGGCTCGCGGAAGATGATCTCCTCCGGCTTGAGCGAGCTGGAGATCATCCACAGCAGCGGATAGAGCATGACCAGGCCGAAGCCGATCAGCAGGATGTGCTTGGCCACCCGCCCGCCCCTGAACGGGCGGAACAGGACCGGAACCGGCCTACTTGGTGTCGCCATAGAAGACCCAATACTTGGAAGCGAGGAAGTTCACCCCGGTGAGGGCGGCGATGATGATCAGCAGGACCCACGCCATCGCGGCGGCGTAGCCCATGTCGTAGTTCTTGAAGCCCTCGAGGTAGAGGTAGAGCGTGTAGAACAGCGTGGAGTCGGCGGGTCCGCCCTTGCCGCCGCTGACGATGAACGCCTGCGTGAACGACTGGAACGACTTGATGAGCTCCAGCACGAGGTTGAAGAAGATGATCGGCGTCAGCAGCGGCAGCGTGATCGACCGGAACTGCCGCCACTTGCCGGCGCCGTCCACGGAGGCCGCCTCGTAGTAGCTGCTCGGGATCTGGCGGAGGCCTGCCAGGAAGATGATCATCGGCGCGCCGAACGTCCACACGTGCAGGAGGATCAGCGTGCCCAGCGCGTAGTCCGGGTGACCCACCCACCCGGGCCCCTCGATGCCGAACATCGCGAGCACCGCGTTGACCAGGCCGTCGGCGCCGAAGACCTTGCGCCACAGGATCGCGATCGCGACGCTGCCGCCGAGCAGCGAGGGCAGGTAGAAGATCGAGCGGTAGAAGGACAGGCCGCGCAGGCCGCGGTCGAGCACCAGGGCGAGGGCGAGGGCGAAGGCGAGCTGCATCGGGACCGAGACGATCACGTAGACCGTGGTCACCCACAGCGAGTTCATGAACCTCGGGTCCTCGGTGAACATCTTGATGTAGTTGTCGAACCCGATCCACTTGGCCTCCTCCAGGAGGCTGTAGTCGGTGAACGACAGATAGAGGGAGGCGAAGATCGGACCGATCGTGATGACGAGCAGCCCGACGAACCATGGGGCCAGGAAGAGGTACGCGGCCCGTGCCTCCCGGCGGGACCGTTTCGTGGAGCGATGACCGCCGCGCGGGGGTTGCTTCACGGCCCGCGCAGGTTTCACCGCCACCGAAACTTCAGTCATCACGGACCTTCCGGCGAGAAGTGAATGGATAGCGCTTTCCTATAGCTGGCGGGAAAGTTACGTCAACCCTTTGCAGGCGTTACATAGCCGTTACCGATATATCGCCACGACGTTTTCCCAGCTAGCAAGGGTGTCCGCCCAATAAGTCTGATGAATTACGATCCGGTTTAGTACAACCGTTTGCAGACGCAGAGCCATCACGGAACTACCGTGGAGCTGCGGTGGAGTCCCTGATCACGAGGCGGGTCTCCAGCGAGGTGGTGGCGCTCACCTCCTGGATGAGCAGGTCCACCGCGAGCCGCCCGGCAGCGGCCGTCGGCATGGCCACGGTGGTGAGCTTCGGGCGGTTCAGCCGTCCCGGCACTATGTCGTCTATCCCGACCACGCTCATGTCCTCGGGCACGCTCAGGCCGAGGTCGCCCAGCCCCTCGATGAGCCCGATGGCCACCAGGTCGTTGTAGGCCAGCACGCCGGTCACCCCGGAGTCGCGCACCCGGACGGCAGCGGCGAACCCGCCGCGCTCGGTGGGCGCGTTCGGGCCGATGACGACGAGCTCGACGCCCGGCACCTGCTCGGCCGCCGTGCGGATCTCCGCGCTCGTCCACGACCCGGCGGGGCCCGACACCAGCGCGACCCGCTCGTGCCCCAGCCCCGCCAGGTGCTCAACGGCCAGCCTGGCCCCGTGCCCGACGTCCATCAGGACGGTGGCCGCGCCGCGCAGCCGCCGGTTGATCACCACGAACGGCACGCGCTCGGCCAGCCGCTCCAGCGCCTTGTTCGACGAGCGGGGGCTGCACAGCACCACGCCGTCCACCTGCTTGGAGAAGGCCTGGATCAGCTCCTCCTCGGCCGCCGGCTCCTCGTCGGTGTCGGCCACGAACAGGTGGTAGTCGCGCTGGCGGGCCGCCGAGTGCGCCGCCTTGATCAGCGGAGGGAAGAACGGGTTGGCGATGTCGGCCACAATGAGGCCCAGATTGTGGGTACGCCCGGTCGTGAGCGCCCTGGCCGCCCGGTTGGGCCGGTAGCCGAGCTCCTCGGCCACGGTGAGCACCCTGGTACGGGTGGCGGCGTTCACCATGTGCGGCGCGGAGAACGTCCGGGACACCGTCGAGACATGCACGCCGGAGGCCCTGGCCACATCACGAATCGTCACTGTCACAGTCGCACACCCTAACGCAACCGCTTGCAGAACCCATGAGTACGATGAAAGCGCTTGCCGCACGTCCCCGAAACGGAAGCCTCTAGGAACCCCCAGCTAGACGGGCGGTGACGAAATCGCCTCTTGACGCCTCACCCTTCCGGACATGAAGGTTTAGTGCAACTGTTTGCAGTCTTGAAGGAGCCCCACACGGTGAGCAGAGTCCTCGTCACCGGAAGCGCAGGACGCCTCGGCCGCAGCGTGGTCAGCACGCTCGCGGCGGCCGGGCACGAGGTCATCGGCGTCGACCGCGCCCCAGGAACCCCGCCGGAGGCAGCGGTCACGCTGCCGGCCGACCTCACCGACACCGGTGAGACGTTCGAGGTCCTGTCCAGGTTCAGGCCCGAGTCGGTGATCCACCTGGCCGCCATCGCCACCCCGTTCAGCGTCCCGGAATCGGTGATCTTCAAGGTCAACACGCAGCTCGCGTACAACGTGTGCTCGGCGTCGGTGGCCCTGGGCGTGGCGGGCGTGGTGGTGGCCAGCAGCCCCACCGTCATGGGGTACGGCGCGCCGGGCGGCTGGACGCCGGCGTACCTGCCGATCGACGAGGAGCACCCGGTACGCCCGTGGAACGCCTACAACCTGTCCAAGGTGACGGCCGAGGAGACGATGAAGGCGTACGCCAGGGCGGGCAGGACGAAGCTGGCCGCCGTCCGGCCGTGCTTCGTGATCCCGCCCGAGGAGTGGGCGGGCGCGCCCACGCAGTCGGGCCACACGGTGCGCGAGCGGCTCGACCGGCCGGAGCTGGGCGGGGTGTCGCTGTTCAACTACATCGACTCCCGCGACGCCGCCGAGATGATCACCGTGCTCGCCGAGGCGCTGCCCGACCTGCCGAACGGCGAGGTGTTCTTCGCCGGCGCGGCCGACGCGCTGGCCAGGAAGCCGCTCGCCGACCTGCTCCCCCAGGTCGTGCCCGGCACCGAGGCGTACGCGGCCGGCCTGACCGGCACCACCCCCGCCTTCTCGACCGCCAAGGCAGAGCGCCTGCTCGGCTGGCGGCCCAAGCGCAGCTGGCGTACCGAACTCAAGGAAGAAGCCGAATGAACCTCAGCGGTGTGCTGTTCTTTCCCGTGACCCCCTTCGACGCCGACGGCACGCTCGCCGAGCAGGTGCTGGCCGAGCACGTCCGGCAGGGCATGGAGCACGGGCCGGGCGGCGTCTTCGTGGCGTGCGGCACCGGCGAGTTCTCGGCCCTGTCCGAGTCCGAGCACGCGCGGGCCACGCGGGTCGCGGCGGAGGTCGTGGCCGGCCGGGTGCCGGTGTTCGCGGGCGCGGGCGGGCCGCTCGGCGCGGCGCTGAACCAGGCGCGGGCCGCGCGCGAGGCGGGCGCCGACGGGCTGCTGCTCATGCCGCCGTACCTGGCCCAGGGGCCGGGGCACGGCTTCGCGGCGTACGTGCGGGCGGTCGCCGAGGTGCTGCCGGTGATCGTCTACCAGCGCGGCTCGGTCGTGCTGGAGCCGGACGCCGTGGTGGAGCTGGCCGGCATCCCCGGGGTGATCGGGCTCAAGGACGGCCTGGGCGACATCGACCGCATGCAGCGCACCGTGCTGGCGGTGCGCGAGACGCACCCGGACTTCCTGTTCTTCAACGGGCTGCCGACCGCCGAGCTGACCATGCCCGCCTACCGGGGCATCGGCGTGGAGCTGTACTCCAGCGCCGTGTTCGCGTTCGCGCCCGAGATCGCGCTGGCCTACCTCAACGGCGACGAGCGGCTGCTCACCGAGTTCTACGCGCCGCTCGTCCGGCTGCGCGGCAAGGTGCCCGGCTACCCGGTCGCGCTGGTCAAGGCCGGCGTACGGCTGCGCGGCCTGGACGTCGGCACCGTCCGCCCGCCGCTGGTCGAGGTGACCGACGAGCACCTCGCCGAGCTGGAGGCGTTGATCAAGACCGGTCTCGAACTGGTCGCGCCATGACCATCGCGGACCTTCGTACGGAGCTGCGCACGGCGCCGCTGCCGCGCCCGTGGGGCGAGGACGTGCCGTACAACCACGTCATCGTCACCCACGTCACGCTGAAGGACGGGCGCACCGGCACCGGCTTCTCGTGGACGCCGCAGATCGGCGCGCACGCCGTCAAGGCGCTGCTCGACCACGACCTGCGCGAGGCGCTGATCGGGCTGCCCGCGCACCCCGAGGTGGTGTGGGACCGCCTGTGGCGGCACCTGCGCGAGGCCGGCCCCGGCGGGATCACCACGATCGCGCTGGCCGGGATCGACCTGGCGCTGTGGGACCTGCGCTGCGGCGGCGACGCGCTGCCCGACGTGCTGGGCAGGCGGCGCGACGAGGTGCCGGTCTACGGCAGCGGCGTCAACCTGCACTACCCCCTCGACGAGCTGGTCGCGCAGGCCGGGCGCTGGGTCGCGGCCGGCTACCGGGGCGTCAAGATCAAGGTCGGCCGGCCCGACCTGGCCGAGGACGTGGCGCGGGTGGCCGCGGTCCGCGAGGTGATCGGCCCCGACCGGCTGCTGATGATCGACGCCAACCAGCGCTGGGACCTGCACAGGGCCCGGCGGGCGCTGGCCGCGCTGCGCGAGTTCGACCTGCACTGGATCGAGGAGCCGCTGCCCGCCGACGACGTGGCCGCGCACGTGGAGCTGCGCCGCTCCATCGACGTGCCGGTCGCGGTCGGCGAGAACGTCTACACCGCCTACGGCTTCCGCGACCTGCTGGCGGCCGGGGCCTGCGACGTGGTGCAGCCGAACGTGGTGCGGGTCGGCGGCATCACGCCGTTCCTGCGGATCGTGGAGCTGGCCAGGACGTACGACGTGCCGGTCTACCCGCACCTGCTGGGCGAGGTGTCCGGGCAGCTCGCGCTGGCCCTGCCGCTGCCGGTCATGGCCGAGGACGTGGAGGACGCCTCCTTCGCCCGGCTGGGGCTGCTGGCGGAGCCGTACCCGGTGGAGATCTCCGGTGGCGTGCTGCGCGCGGGCGGGCACGCCGGGCTCGGGCTGAGGTGGTCGTGATGGCGCCGGTGAAGGTGGTCCTGGCCGGCGCCACGGGCCACGGGACGCACCACCTCGGCGTCCTGCGCGAGCTGGCTGGCCGCGGCGTGGTCGAGCTGGCGGGGATCTGCGACCTGCGGCCGGTCGAGGTGGACTTCGGCGCGCCGCTGCAGTCGTCGGACCTGGGCGAGCTGATCGCCAAGACCGGCGCGGAGATCACGATCGTCTGCACGCCGATCAACACCCACGCCGACCTCGCGATCGCCGCGCTGCGGGCGGGCTCGCACGTGCTGCTGGAGAAGCCGCCCGCGCCCAGCCCCGCGGAGCAGCGCAGGATCGCCGAGGTGGTGGCCGAGACCGGGCTGGCCTGCCAGGTGGGGTTCCAGTCGCTCGGCTCCGCGGCCGTCCCGGCGCTGCGCGCGCTGATCGCGAGCGGGCGGCTCGGCCGGGTGCGCGGCATCGGCGGCTGGGGCGCCTGGCACCGCCCGTCGGCCTACTTCACCCGTGCCCCCTGGGCCGGCCGGCGCCGCCTGAACGGCGTGGACGTGATGGACGGCGCGCTGACGAACCCGTTCGCGCACGCCATCGCCACCGCGCTGGCCCTGCACGACAGCCCGATCGCGGAGATCGAGACCGAGCTGTATCGCGCCCACCCGATCGAGTCGGACGACACCTCCTGCGTGCGCGTGCGGCTGGCGGACGGGTTCACGATCACGATGGCGGCGACGCTGTGCGCGCCCTACGTGGCGCCGCCGCCGGGCAAGGCGCTGCGCGGCGAGGCCCACCTGGTGGTGCAGGGGGACGCGGGCCGGGCGACGCTGATGTACACGCATGACCGGCTCAAGGTGGAGCTGCCGGACGGCTCGGTCACGACGACCGTGCACGACCGGGTGGAGTTGCTGGAGAACCTCATCGACCACGTCCGCACGGGCGCCGAGCTGCTGGTGCCGCTCGCGAGCACCGAGCGGTTCACGCAGGTGCTGGACGCGATCCGGCTGGCTCCCGAGCCGATGCCCATCCCCGAGCGGCACCAGCTCCTGGAGCGGGACGCCGAGGGCGAGGTCGTGGGCCGGTTGCTGCCCGGCGTGGCCGACCTGGTCCGGCGCAGCGCGGCGGAGCTGGCGCTCTACTCCGAGCTCGACGCGCCGTGGACGCGGGTGGAGCTGCTGGTGTCGGACCGGCCGGTGGCCGCCTACGAGCTCCGCCCCGACCTGCCCGCCACCGACTCGCCCCGCCCCTACCTGCACGCGGTGCGGACCCTCGGCGGCGTGGAGGTCACCCAGGTCCGGCCCGAGGACCACGTGCACCACCTCGGCGTCGGGGTGGCGATCTCCGACCTCGGCGGGGTGAACTTCTGGGGCGGGCGCACGTACGTCAAGGACCAGGGGCCGACCTGGCTGGACGACCACGGCACGCAGCGGCACGTGGCGTTCACCCGCCTGGACGACGGCGGCTTCACCGAGCACCTGGAGTGGACCGGGCCGGGCGGCCGCCTGGTGGCGCGCGAGGAGCGGACCGTGACCGCGCGACCGCTCGGGCAGGGCTGGGCGCTGGACTTCGCGTTCACCCTCACGAACCTGACCGGCGCGCCGCTGGAGATCAACAGCTCGGCCACCAAGGGCCGGGCGGGCGCGGGCTACGGCGGCTTCTTCTGGCGCGCGCCGGGCACCTCCGTGGAACGGACCACCCTTCCGGGGGACGAGCAGGCCGTGCACGGCAGCACCGCCCCGTGGCTCGCCATGTCGGGCACCACCCCCGAGGGCCAGGACTGGACGCTCGTCTTCGCCCAGGCGGACGGCGACCCCTGGTTCGTCCGGGTCGAGGAGTACCCGGGGGTCGGCCAGGCCCTGGCGTGGGACCGGCCGCTCACCGTGGAGACCACGCTGACGAGGCGGGTCGTCACGGCGGTGCTCGACGGCCGGCTGGACGCGCCAGCGGCGGCCGCCGTCGCCGGCGAGCTACTGCGGTAGAGGTCCTCGGAGGTTCCGGCATCGGTGGCGGGAGGAGACCTGGGCCGAGGATGTCCGGCTCATGGGCGAAACCGGCGTCAACGGTGTCAGCCTGGGCATCTTCTCCTGGTCCCTGCTGGAACCGGTGGAGGGCCGCTACGAGTTCGGCTGGCTCGACCGCGTCATGGGCCTGCTGGGCGACGCCGGGATCAAGGTCTACCTGTCCACGCCTCCCCGCCTCCGTGGTTCGGGCAGCGCTACCCCGAGGCGCTGCCCGTGGACGCCGACGGGCGCCGGCTGTGGCGCGGCAGCCGGCAGGCGTTCTGCCCCAGCTCCCCGGCCTACCTCGACAAGGCGCTGGCCGTCGCCGAGCAGCTCGGCCGCCGCTACGGCGGCCATCCGGCGCCGGCGATGTGGCACGTGCACAACGAGTACGGCGCCCGCAACTCGCGCTGCTACTGCGACACCTCCCGCACATCGACCTGGCCTTCGCCGCCGACCTGACCCGCTCGCTGAAGCGGGACAGGCCGTGGCTGCTCATGGAGCACTCCACCAGCGCGGCCCCGCGCCGGCACCCGGCTCGTACGCGACCGGCGGTCCCGCGCCGGCACCCGGCTCGTACGCGGCCGGCGGCCCCGGCCTGGACGCGCAACGAGCACGGGCGGGGCGCGGCGCACTACGTCACGACGCTGCCCACCGGCCCCGCGCTGGCCCGCGTGCTGTCGGCGGTCTGCGCGGAGGCGGGCGTCCCCACTGTCTCGACGGGCGGCGTCGAGCTGGTCCGCCGCTCGCACCCCGACGGCCGCTCCTTCCTGTTCGCCGTCAACCACTCGTACGCCGGCGCGGTCGTGGAGGCCAAGGGCACGACGCTGGACGGCGCCCCGGTGGACGGCTCACTGACGGTCCCCGCCGGCGCGGTCAGGATCGTCCGGGAGGCTCGCTGACCGGATCGCCCGGCTGTCCGGGAGGCTCGGTGAGCGGCCTGTTCGAGGTCGCCCGCAGCAGCCGCAGCGCGCCGCGCGACAGGGCCGTCAGGATGTCGGCGGCCTCGTCCAGGTCGGGGTAGCGCCCCTCCAGGTGCCCCATGGCCAGCGCGTTGGTGGCCGCGTTGATGCCGTCGGCGATCATCTCCAGCCGCCGCCTGTCGCGCTCGTTGTCGGCCGTGTAGCCGAGGGCGGCCAGGTCGGCGGCGTGGTGCTCGCGGTAGGCCGCCGCCGTCTCCGTGGCGAAGTCGCGCAGCGAGGAGGAGGGGTCGTGCCGCGCCCTGATCTGGATGCGCAGCAGCTCGGGGTGCCGGCAGATCGACTCCAGCGGGATGCGGAACGTCTCGCGGTGCAGGTCGAGGTCGCCGGGGTGCTCGCGGGCCCTGCGCCGCGCCTCGCGCATCGAGGCGCGCAACCGCTCGCCGCCCTCCTCGGCGAGCACCCGCAGCAGCTCCTGCATGTCCTTGAAGTGCACGTAGAAGCTGGACTGCGCGATGCCCGCGGCCTTGGCCACCTTGACCGTGCTCAGCCCCGCCTCGCCCTCCTCGTCGAGGATCGACAGGGCGGCGCGGATGAGCTTGCGCCTGGTCAGATCCTTCGCCTCGCTCCTCGTGAGCGGCGTGCCCGTCATGAGTCCCTCCCCTCCCGTAACGATTGTCTCGCGCCACTTGTGCGGAATTTCACCGATAGTACTATCGGTGAAATTGCTCTCGGGGGATCTGCCGGGAGGAGGCGTGAATGAAACGCTGGAGGACGCCGGCCACGCTGTTGCTGGCCGCGTCGGTGATGCTGGCGTGCAGCGGCCAGCGACCGGTTGAACCGCAGTCCCCGTCCAGCGGGCCGGCCGCGACCGGCCCCGCCCAGGGCGGGCGCCTGGTCTACGCGCTCAGCGCGGACGCCAACGGGTTCAACCCCATCACCGACCAATTCGCGGCGCAGAGCTACAGCATGACCGGCACGATCATCGAGCCGCTGGTGAGCGTGGACGCCAACGGCGACTGGAAGCCGTACCTGGCCGAGTCGCTCACCCCGAACAAGAAGTACGACGAATGGACGATCAAGGTCAGGTCCGGCATCTCGTTCTCCGACGGGATCTCCCTGACCGGTGACATCGTCAAGGCCAACCTGGAAGCCCAGAAGAAGTCACCGCTGACCGCGGCGACGTTCATCCCGATCAAGTCGTTCGAGCTCACCGGCCCGATGACGGTCAAGGTCAACCTGCACCTGCCGTGGGTGGCCTTCCCCTACTACCTGGCCACGCAGACCGGCATGATCGTCCCGCCGGCCTCGCTCACCGACCCCAGGACGGCCAGCCTCAAGCCGGTCGGCACCGGGCCGTTCGTCTTCAAGGAGTACGTGCCGGACAACCGCATGGTCGTCACCCGCAACCCGCGCTACTGGCGGCAGGGCCTGCCGTACCTGGACGAGATCGAGTTCCGGATCCTGCCCGACACCCAGACCCGAGCCCAGACCCTCGAAGCGGGCGGCGTGGACGCCATCGGCACCTCCCGCGACGAGGACCTGACCAAGTTCGGCGCCATGAAGGACACCTACACCGTGCACCGGGCGCAGGGCATGGCCGTGGCCGAGTACATGTTCCTGCTCAACACCGCCGTGGCCCCGCTCGACGACGTACGGGTGCGCCGGGCCATGGCCCACGCCATGGACCGCGAGACGGTCATCAAGACCCTGCGCGGCGGCATGACCGAACCCGCCGACGGCCCCTGGTCCAAGGACTCCCCGTGGTACACCCCCGGCGGCTACCCCGCCTACGACCTGGCCAAGGCCACCGCCCTGGTCAAGGAGGTCGAGGCGGAGAAGGGCCCGATCAGCTTCGAGCTGATCTCCACCCCCGACCCGAACACCATGCAGGGCGTCGAGCTGGCCCAGGACATGTGGCGCAAGGCCGGCATCGAGGTGTCGATCAAGCAGGCCGACCAGGCCGACCTGATCAACCGCGCCATCACCGGCCAATTCTCGGCCACCGTGTGGACCCAGTTCTCCGCCCAGGACCCCGACGGCGAGTACGTCTGGATGCACCAGTCCTACGCCAAGCCCGTCGGCTCCATCTCGCTCAACATGACCAGGCTCAAGGACGACAAGCTGAGCTCCGCCCTGGACGCGGGCCGGATGAGCCCGGACGAGGCCACGCGCAAGCAGGCGTACGCGACCGTGCAGCAGCGGCTGCGCGACCAGGTGCCCTACGTGTTCATCGACCACCTCAACACCGGCGCGATCATCGCCAGGACCAAGGTGCGCGGCATCGGCGAGCACGTGCTGCCCGACGGCGAGAAGGGGCTCCCGCTGACCGGCTCGCCCATCCCGTACCACCCGTTCGGCCAGCTCTGGGTCAGCGAGCGGTGATCGTCCTCCACCGGCTGGTCCGGCTCCTGGTGGTGCTGGTCGTGGTGACCTTCCTGTCGTTCGTCCTGCTCAACCTGCTGCCCGGTGACCCGGTCACGCAGATCCTGGGCCTGTCGGCGACCGAGGAGTCCCGCGCGCAGCTCCGCCAGGAGCTCGGGCTCGACCAGCCGCTGCTGGTGCGCTACCTCGACTGGCTCGGCGGCCTGGCCGCCGGCGACTTCGGCACCTCCTACATCACCCGGATGCCCGTCGGCGCCGAGCTGGCCGAGCGGCTGCCCGTCACGCTGGAGCTGCTGGTCGCCGCGCAGATCGTGGCGCTGGGCCTGGCGGTCCCGGTGGGCGTGGCCGCGGCCCGCCGCGCCGGGCGCGCCCTGGACCAGATGCTCACCGCGCTCAGCTTCGCGCTGCTGTCCACGCCCGTGTTCGTGCTCGGGGTGCTGCTGATCCTGCTGTTCGCGGTCACCTGGCAGGTGCTGCCCGCGACCGGCTGGACGTCCCTCTCGGTCGACGTGGGCTGGAACCTCACCTCCGTGGTGCTGCCCGCGATCACGCTGGGCTGCGGGCAGTTCGCCGTGTACGCGCGGCTGCTGCGCGCCGACCTGATCGCCACCCTCCAGGAGGACTACATCACGCTGGCGCGCGCCCGCGGCCTGTCACCGCGCCGCATCCTGTGGCGGCACGCGCTGCGCCCCTCCGCGATCACCCTGATCACCGCCATCGGCCTCAACCTGGGCGCGCTCATCGGCGGCACCGTGATCATCGAGACCCTGTTCGGCCTGCCCGGCGTCGGGCGGCTCATCGTCGACTCCATCTTTTCCCGCGACTACCTGACGGTGCAGGGAGGCGTCGTGCTGATCTCGGTCGGCTACGTGATCGTCAACTTCGCGGTGGACCTGGTGTACGCCGCCGTCGACCCGAGGATCCGTCGTGCGTAGGCGGCTGGGTCTCGGGGTCTGGCTGGCCGCCGGCTGGATCGGGCTGGTGCTGCTCGCCGCCCTGCTGGCCGACTTCCTGCCGTTCGCCCGCTACGACGAGACGCTCGCCGGGCCGCCGCAGTCGGGGCCCAGCGCCGCGCACCCCTTCGGCACCGACGGGCTCGGCCGCGACGTGCTCAGCCGGGTCGTGTACGGCGCCCGCGTCTCGCTCGGCGTCGGCATCGGCGCCGTGCTCCTCGGCCTGGGCATCGGCGCCCCGCTCGGCATCCTGGCCGGCTACCGGCGGCGGGCCGCGGACGCGGTCATCATGGCGGTCAACGACGTGGCACAGGCGTTCCCCGCGCTGGTGTTCGCGCTGGCCGTGGTGGCCTTCGCCGGGGCGAACCTGCGCAACGTGCTGATCGTCCTCGGCGTGCTCGGCGTGCCCTCCTGGGTCCGCCTCATCAGGGGCGCCACCCTCACCTTCGCCGAGCGCGAGTTCGTGCTGGCCGCGCGCGTGCTCGGCACCCGCGACCGGCGCATCCTGTGGCGGGAGATCATGCCGAACGTGGCGGTCCCCGCCGCTTCGTACGCCTTCATCGGGATGGCCGTGGTCGTGGTCGCGGAGGGCAGCCTGGCCTTCCTCGGCCTGTCCGTCCAGGCGCCCACCCCCACCTGGGGCGGGCTGATCAACGAGGGCCGCACGCTCATGGAGACCGCGCCGCACGTCGTGCTGGCCCCCTCGATCGTCATGTTCCTGACCGTGCTTTCGTTCAACCTGGTGGGCGACCGGCTGCGGGCGATGACCGACGTGCGCGAGATCGGCCTGGAGCCGGTACGCCAGGCCGCCGCCACCACGATGCCGACCGCCACCCACGCCATCCGCGACACCCTGCTGCAGGCCGAGGAGCTGCGCACGCACTTCGTCACGCCGCGCGGCGTCGTCAGGGCCGTGGACGGCGTCTCCTTCACCCTCGACCGGGGCCGCACCCTGGCCATCGTCGGCGAGTCGGGGTCGGGCAAGTCCATGCTGATCCGCTCCATCCTGGGCCTGCTGCCCGGCACCTCGGTCCGCGGCGGCCACGTGTACCTGTCGGGCGACGACCTGACCACCCACAGCCCCGCCGAGATGCGCGCCGTGCTCGGCCGGCGGCTCGGCACCGTGTTCCAGGACCCGATGACCGCGCTGAACCCCGTCCGCACGATCGGCACCCAGGTGATGGAGCCGCTGCGGGTGCACCTGCGCATGAGCCGCAAGCAGGCCCGCGCCGAGGCCGCCGCCCTGCTCGCCTCCGTCGGCATCCCCGACCCCGCACGCACGCTGCGCCGCTACCCGCACCAGCTCTCCGGCGGGATGCGGCAGCGGGTGACGATCGCGATGGCCCTGTCGTGCCGGCCCGACGTGCTGTTCGCCGACGAGCCCACCACCGCGCTCGACGTGACCATCCAGGACCAGGTGCTGCGGCTGCTGCACCGGCTGCGCGAGGAGCGCGACATGGCCGTGGTGCTGGTCAGCCACGACCTGTCGGTGGTCGCCCAGTGGGCGGACGAGGTGATCGTCATGTACGCCGGGAAGGTGGTGGAGCGGGGGCCGGCCGGGGAGGTGTTCGCGCGGCCGCGGATGCCGTACACCGAGTCGCTGCTCCAGGCCGCGCCCCGGCTCACCGACCCGGTGCACCACCGGCTGCGCGTCATCCCCGGCCGGCCGCCGGACCTGGCGCACCTGCCCGCGGGGTGCGCGTTCCGGGCGCGGTGCCCGTACGCGCAGGAGCGGTGCGAGCTGGAGGCGCCGCCCCTGTTCGAGGACGGCCCGCACCACCACCGGTACGCCTGCTGGTACCCGCGCGAGGGCACCGCTCCCGAGCCTGAGCGCGCCGGAGCCGAGAACCCGCCCGCCGGCCTCGGGACCGCCGTCACCCCGCCGTCAGGAGTTGAGAGCCGTGGCCGGTAGCGGAAACGCGCACCTGCGCCCCCGTGACGAGGTGCTGCTGCGGGTGGAGGATCTGGTCGTGGAGTTCCCCGCGGGGCGGGGCCGTACCGTGAGTGCGGTCGCCGGAGTGAGCTTCGACCTGGCGCGCGGCGAGACGCTCGGCATCGTCGGCGAGTCGGGCTGCGGCAAGTCCAGCGCCGCCCGCGCGCTCGTCCAGCTCCCGCCGCCCCGCTCGGGCTCGGTCCGGCTGGACGGCCTGGAGCTGACCGCCCTGCGCGGCGAGGCCCTGCGGATGACCCGCCGGCGCCTCCAGATGATCTTCCAGGACCCCATCTCCTCGCTCAACCCCCGCCGCCGCGTCCGCGACATCGTCGGCGAGGGCCCTCGCGTGTGGCACCTCCCGGGCGACCGCGTGGACGAGGTCCTGGAGGCGGTCGGCCTCGACCCGGAGACGGCGGCCGAGCGCCGGCCGCACGAGTTCTCCGGCGGGCAGTGCCAGCGCATCTCCATCGCCAGGGCCCTGATCCTCGACCCGGAGGTGGTGATCTGCGACGAGCCGGTGTCGGCGCTGGACGTCTCGGTGCAGGCCCAGATCCTCGGCCTGCTGGAGGACCTCAAGGCCCGCTACCGGCTCACCCTCGTCTTCATCGCCCACGACCTGGCCGTGGTGAAGAACGTCAGCGACCGCATCATGGTGATGTACCTGGGCAAGGTGTGCGAGCTGGCGCCGAGCGCCGACCTGATCAGCCGCCCGGCGCACCCGTACACCCGGGCCCTGATCGCCTCCATCCCGGGCGGCGGCCTCGACCTGCCGCCCGCCGACACGTTGATCAGCGGCGAACCCCCGTCGCCCGTCGACCCGCCCTCCGGGTGCCGCTTCCGTACGCGGTGCCCGCGCGCGGCGGCGAGATGCGCGGAGGAGGAGCCACGGATCAGGCAGATCGGCGACGACCACTGGCTCGCCTGTCACTACCCCGCCCTACCTGTCAAGGAGTAATGAACGACATGGCCATCGATTTCACCCTCGCCCCCGAGCACGAGGAGATCCGCAAGCGGGTCCGCGCCTTCATCCAGGGCACGGTCATGCCCGCCATGGAGGACCTGAAGGAGGGCGACCGCGACGAGTACCTCCGCACGATCTTCCACCTCCGTTCCCTGGCCAAGGCGGAGGGCCTGTGGCTGCCCCACATGCCGAAGGAGTGGGGCGGCATGGGCCTGGGCCATGTGGAGCTGGCGATGGTGCAGTCGGAGGCGGCCAAGACCCGCATCGGGCCGTGGGTGTTCAACTGCCAGGCCCCGGACGAGGGCAACATGCACACCCTGCTGCACTGGGCCACCGACGAGCAGAAGGAGAAGTACCTGCGCCCGCTGCTCGACGGCGTGAAGATGTCCTGCTTCGCCATGACCGAGCCGGAGGTGGCCGGGTCGGACCCCACGCTGATCCGCACGCACGCCGTCCAGGACGGCGACGAGTGGGTCATCAACGGCCACAAGTGGTTCATCTCCAACGCCCGCCGGGCCAACTTCGCCATCCTCGTCGCCAGGACCGAGCAGGACGTGCCGGAGGGCTCCCGCGGCGCCAACACCGCCTTCCTGGTGGACCTGCCCAACCCGGGCTGGAACGACGTGCGCGAGGTGGAGACCATGCACGGCTCCACCGGCCACAGCGAGATCGTCATCAAGGACCTGCGCGTGCCCGGCAGCGCGATCCTCGGCGGCCGCGGCAACGGTCACCGGCTGGGCCAGTACCGCCTCGGCCCGGCCCGCCTGGCCCACTGCATGCGCTGGATCTCGCAGGCGGAGACGGCGCTGGACATGATGGTCGACCGTGCGCTCAAGCGTTACAGCCACGGCTCCCTGCTGGCCGAGAAGCAGGGCATCCAGTGGCTGATCGCCGACTCGGCCATGGAGCTGTACCAGTGCAAGCTGATGGTCCTGCACGCCGCCAGCAAGATCGACAAGGGCGAGGACTTCCGTACGGAGGTGTCGATGGCCAAGCACTTCGTGGCCAACAGCCTCAACCGGATCATCGACCGCGCGATCCAGGTGCACGGGGCCCTCGGCTACTCGACGGACACACCGCTGGCGAACATGTTCCAGCACGCCCGCTGGGCCCGCTTCGCTGACGGCGCCGACGAGATCCACCAGATGCGCATCGCCGAGCGCACCATCGCCGCCTACCAGGCGACCGGCTCCACCAGCTCCGCCACCGGCGGCCTGCCCATCTGACCACCGGAACCTGCCATGCCCGGGGGCGGCTCGGCCGCCCCCGGCGCGGGCGGTTTCGGCACGGGCGGTTTCGGCACGGGCGGTTTCGGCGCGGGCAGTCCGGCCGCCCCGGGCGCGGGCAGTCCGTCCGCCGTCGGCGCCGGTGGCGGTGCAGGCCGCGCTGCGCCGCCTACGCGCCTACGCGCCTACGCGCCGACTGTACTGCCGTCGCCTTGCTGGGCCTCTTGCCGAAGGCCCGGCGTGGAGGCGCGGTCGACGAGTTGCCGCAGGGCGGCGACATGGCCGTCGAAGGCCGCCCGGCCAAGCGGCGTCAGCATGACCAGGGTGCGGCGCCGGCGGCCGGCGCCCTCCTTGCGGACCTCGGCGTACCCGGCCTCGGCGAGGGTCGAGACCTGCTTGGACAGCGCCGAGTCGGTGAGCTCGAGGCTCTCCTTGAGGAAGCTGAACTCGGCCCACTGCGCCGCCGCGAGGAGCGCCACCAGCCCCAGCCGGGTGGGCGGATGGATCAGCTCGTCGAAGCCCGCGGGGACCGTCATGCCGCCGCCCGCCGCACCAACGCCCGGTACAGCGGCTCGCCGGCCACGACGAGGACCACGAGCAGCACGCCGATCAGGGTGTTACGCAGCGGCAGGTCGCTCCGGCCGACCAGCCACATCCCGGCGAAGGTGAGGGCACCGGCGGCGAGCGCGCAACCCCCGAGCACGGCCCAGAACCGGCCGGTCAGCTGCGACGGGTGCATGACCGCCCTGCTGTGCCGGCCGGCACGGGTGAAGCAGACCAGGGCGGCGACCATGGCGACGCCGAGCAGGCCCAGCGACAGGCCCGAGGCCACGGGAAGGTCGAGTGCCCCGAACCCGGCGATCATCGCGATCATGCCGGCGGCGTCCCAGCCGCGGTGCCGGCCGCGGGACGCGCCGTCGATGACCTGGCTGCGACGCTTGGCGATCTCCGCGAGCCGGGCCTGTGCGTCATCGGTGTGGTTCACGCTGATCCTCCACGGTTTGACTTTCCTACCAGGAAAGCTAACACTTCACTTTCCCGCCAGGCAAGTAAAAGCGTGGCCCTCGTCAGACGGACACCCGGGGGGCGGGCAGCGGCAAGATCTCGCGCTCGTAGTACGGCCGGAACTCCTCCCCCCGCTCGAACAGCTTGTCCAGCTCCCCCTGGCAGGCCGCGATCACTTCCCGGTCGTCGATCCGCCGTGCCCCGCTGTGCGTCCCCGACTCGTCGTACGTCACCTCGTACATCGCCACCGTCCCGAGCACGACCAGCTCCGGCAACCGCCGCCCGACCTCGATCTCGGCCACCTCCCCCGAGTCGAGCACCCGCACCTGCTCGACGGCGGCGTCCCGCACCGCCAGCAGGTGCATCTCCCACTGCAGGTACGGCGTGACCGGCTGCTCGACGATCCTGATCCGCCGCCGCCGGAACCGTTTGGCCGGGCGTTCGCGCCCCCCGGCCGCCCCGGCCCCGTCGTCGAGCAGCTTGAGCGACCGGTCCCAGTCGCCCTCCACCGTCGCGACCCAGCTCGGCCGGCCCCGGAAGCTCTGCCGCCGTTCGAGCTTCCAGAACACGTCATCGATCTGATGGAAATTCGGCCAGAAGTCGTCGAGATACTCATCCGCACTCAACATGACGCCCGGTATCTCATGAATGCGTTCAAGCACAATCCCTGCCTATCACCAGGAAGCCCTTGAGTTTAGTTTCCCCAGGTCAGCACGGGCGATTCTGCTCTGATCCCATCATTTCCCCGCACGCGGTCGAGGCTTGGCCCGTACGTGCACGCGCTCCCCCTGGCGGCCGAAGAGATTGAGCACCTCCACCGGCGAGTTCCCGGCGGGGCCGAACCAGTGCGGCAGGCGGGTGTCGAATTCCGCGGCCTCGCCCGGCCCCAGGACCAGGTCGTGGTCCGCCACGACGAGCCGCACGCGGCCCGAGAGCACGTACATCCACTCGTAGCCCTCGTGCGTGATCGGCCGCGGCTGGTTCTGCTCGGCGGGAATGATCGACTTCCACGCCTGCAGCGGCCCCGGCTGGGTGGTCAGGGGGATCACGGTCCGGCCGTTGCGGACCAGGGGCTTGCAGCGGATGCGCGGGTCGCCGACGTCCGGCGCGCCGACCAGCTCGTCGAGCGGCACCTGGTGCGCCTGCGCGATCGGCAGGAGGAGCTCCAGGCTGGGGCGGCGGTGGCCCGACTCCAGCCGCGAGAGCGTGCTCTTGGAGATGCCGGTGGCCTCGGACAGCGCTGAAAGGCTCACCTCACGCTGCGTACGGATGCGCCTGAGCCGCGGGCCGACCTGGGCCAGCGTCTCCTCCAGCGTGGTGCTCATAACCGTCAGGTCCTCTCTACTGTTGCGGAAATGGCAACGATAGTTGTCATTCAAGCACCCGCGGCCGCACCATCGGCGCCGGAGGTGATCGCTGTGGACAAGGCGATGAACAGGCATGATGTGGTGATCGTGGGTGCCGGGGCGGCCGGGCTGAACGCGGCCCTGCTCCTGGGACGCGCGCGGCGCAGGGTCGTTGTGATCGACGCCGGGGAGCCGCGCAACGCGCCGGCCCGTCACATGCACGGTTTCCTGTCCCGCGACGGGCTGCCCCCGTCCGAGCTGCTGGAGCTCGGACGCGCCGAGATCTTCCGGTACGGCGTGCGGCTCGTCCGGAGCCGGGTCGAGCGGATCGACCACGGTTTCACCGTCCGGCTCGCGGACGGCCAGGTGCTCGACGCCCGCCGCATCCTTGTGGCGACCGGCCTGCGCGACGAGCTGCCCGGCATCCCCGGGATCCGCGAGCGGTGGGGCCAGGACGTGCTGCACTGCCCCTACTGCCACGGCTACGAGGTACGCGACCAGCCCCTCGCCGTGCTCGGCACGCACCCGGGAGCGGTGCACCAGGCCCTGCTGCTGCGGCAGTGGAGCGACGACGTGCTGTTCCTGCGGCACACGCTGGACCTGGCGGCGGAGGACCGGGCACGCCTGGAGTGCCACGGCGTACGCGTCGTCGAGGGCACGATCGCCCGCCTCGCCGTCGAGGACGACCGGCTGCGCGGCATCGAGCTCGCCGACGGCCGCGCCATCCCCCGCGCCGCCGTCTTCCTCTTCCCGCGCATGGTGCCGCAGGACGAGCTGCTGACCGGCCTCGGCTGCGCCAGGGACGACAGCGGCTGGACCGTCACCGACCGCACCGGCCGTACCAGCGTGTCCGGCGTCTGGGCGGCCGGCAACGTCGTCGACCCACGCGCCCAGGTCGTCACCGCGGCGGGGATGGGGTCGGCCGCCGCCTTCGCCATCAACGGCGACCTGACGGAGGAGGACGTGCGGCGTTCCGTCGAGCGACGCGTCCTGGACGGTGAGAGCCGATGAGCGCCGGCACCGTACAGGTCGCGCGGCGGGGCAGGCTGCCCCTGGGGGTCTACCTGCTGTCGCTGAGCCTGTTCGCGATGGGCAGCGCGGAGTTCCTGCTCGCCGGCGTGCTGCCGGCCATCGCCGGCGACCTGCGGATCACGCTGTCCTCCGCCGGGGGGCTGATCTCGGCGTTCGCCGCCGCCGTGGTCGTCGGCGGCCCGCCCCTGGCCATCGCGACGCACCGCTGGCGGCGGCGGGCGACGCTGGTGGCCACGCAGGCGGCCTTCGCCGCGTGCGTGGTGGCCGGCGTCCTGACCGACAGCTACGCGGTGCTGCTGGTGACCCGATTCCTGTCCGGCCTCGCCTATGCGGGGTTCTGGGCGGTCGCGGCGGTCACCGCGATCAGCCTGGTCCCGCCCGACCGCGCGGCGCGCGCCTCGGGCGTCGTCGTCAGCGGCCTCAGCCTCGCGATGGTGGCCGGCGGCCCGGCCGGCACGCTGATCAGCTACTTCACCGGATGGCGTGGCGGCTTCTGGGCCGTGGCCGCCCTCACCGTCGCCGGCGCGCTCCTGACGTTCGTGGCGCTGCCCGCCTCCCGCGCGCGCGGCGGCGCCGGCATCCGGGACGAGCTGCGCACCATGCGGCGTCCCCAGCTGTGGATCGTGTACGCCGCCACCCTCCTCAGCACCGCCGCCTACATGATCACCTTCAACTACCTGGCCGCGCTCCTCACCGACGTCACCCGCATGCCCGGGGTCTGGATCCCCGCGGTCCTGACGCTGTTCGGCGCCGGCGCCTTCATCGGGCTGTCCATCGGAGGCAGGATCGCCGACCGGCTGCCCACCCACGCGCTCCTGGCCGGCGCCCTGGGGATCCTGGCCGGCTCCGTGCTGCTCGGGGCCTTCGCCAGGCACGCGGTGGCCGTCGTCCCCCTCGTGCTGCTGTTGGGTGTCGCCGGATTCGTGCTGAATCCGGCGATCTACGGGCGGGTGTTCGCCATCGCGGGCCAGGCGCCCACGCTGGCCGGCGCCACCACCGTCTCCGCCTTCCAGCTCGGCATCAGCCTCGTCCCCGCCTTCGCCGCCCTCGTGCTCGACGCCGGCGCCGGTGGCGACGGGATGGGCGGGGCCGGCGCGGGCGGGGTCGGCGCGGGCGGGGTCGGCGCGGGCGGGGTCGGCGCCATCCCGTGGCTGGGCGCGGGCCTGGCGGCCCTCACGACAGTGCCCGTCCTGCTCGACCGCATGATGTCGCGCCGGCGAGCCTAGCCGTCCCCGAAGGGCTGGGTGCCCTCGTCGATGGTGGTGCTGTCATCGGGATCGCCGCCGTCGTCCGCCGTCTCGTCGCCACCGTCCCCTGGCGGGCCGTCGCCCGCGTCGCCGTCGTCCGGGCCGGCGCAGGCGGGGTCGGCGGCGCAGGCCGGGTCGTCGCCGACGTCCTCGGACGGGTCCCGCGTCGGCTTCGGCGTCGGCTTCCGCACCAGGTCGTGCGGCCGCACCGGACCGCCCCTCGGCGCTCTGGCTGCGGCCGGCCGGCTCCGGCCCGGAGCTGCTGTCACTCACGGCCCGGTCACCCGCTGCCACCCGTGCGACGGTTTCTCGGCGAGCATCGCCAGCACTGCGCTTACACCCTCCCCTAACGGTTATCCTATAGATAGCGGTTAGCCATAAAGCGTGTCAATCGCCCCACCGTCGCGAAAGGCCCCGGCGGCTCGGGCTTCGCGGCACCGCCGGCCCGCCGGATTCGCGGCGAAACGCGCCAGGACCAGGAAACCTCCTCCAGCTCCCCCAAGTCCCGCAGCCCGATCCGCCCCTCCTCCACCAGCACCGCGATCATCGCCAGCCCCTCGTCGAGGGTCACATGCCGCCCGTGGGAGCACCCTGCCGCCGCATCCGGCGTCTCCGCCCAGAGCCGGGTCCCGCCCTCCCACGCGAACTGCAGGACACTCCCCGACGCCCCCTCGTAGGAGGCGAAGGCGCCATCACGCGGAGTCAGCCGGAGCAGCAGATCCCGGCTCTCCTGCGCCGACATGACGACCGGCTCGTCCCCAGCGGCCCAGGAGGGGTCGCAGAAGGTGACCAGCAGCCCCTGCCCGGGCTCGCCGCCACCGGCCGTTCCCGGATGCTCCGCCAGCCGCCCGAAGCGCCGCCGCTGCCAGTTCACCCGGACGTGGATCCGCTGCCCGTCGTCCCCGCTCCACTCGACGTGCAGCCCCCGGCGCCGCAGCACCTCGACGATCTCGCCCCCGATCCCACCGCCCCGACCACGCTTTCTCCCACCACCGAGCTCGCTGGGCCCGAACGCGAGATGGATGCCGCCGCCCGCCACAGCCCTCTCGACGTCCTGCTCGTGGTAGAAGACGTAGCCCCGCACCCCGGAAAGCCCGCTGATCTCCCTGCCGATCTCGGCGATCCCGCAGCTCATGCAGCAGGTGTGGTGCTCCCTGGCCAGGATCCCCGCCATCGCGAGCTCCCCCATGGCCAGGCTCAACCGATCGTTGTCCGTGACAGCGGGCCAGCCGTCCTGGGCGGCGAGATGCCCGGCGAACTCCTCGGCCACGACGCCCCTGATCGCCTCGTCCAGCAGGTCCTGGTCCTCGACCTCGTCCATCCAGGTCTCGATCACGCCTCGGACCACCCGCTCGAAGCCGTGACGCCCGGCGGCCACGGCGGTGTGAACCTCCTCCGCGATCTCGTCCCGGACGGACTCATCGATCAGCTGCCACCCGGCGACGTCCATGGCCGATCACTATGCCAGCCGCCTCGACGTTCCGCCGCCGCTCCGAGGAGGCGACCTCCCGCCCCCGGCCGCAGCCGAGGCGAGACCCTGCTGAAGGCCCGTCAGGACTCTGCCGACGGCCCGGACCAGGAGCCCGCCGAGGCCGCGTGCGACGACCTGGACGAGGGCCCGGCTGACTGTCCGGACGAGTGCCCCCGGGAGGCCGGGCGCCGAGGCCCGGGCCGATGCACGAGGTAGCGCTGCAACACCGGATGCCACCGGTTGGCGGGCAGCTCCCGGAGCGCGGCGACCGCGAGGCAGTACTTGCTCACCGTCACCGGCCGCACCCCCAACCCGCGCAGCACCTTGTCGATCAGCGCCTTCCCGTCCACCGACTTCGACTCCAGCAGCACCAGGTCACCACGCGCCGGACTGCTGCGCTGCCCGTCACGGCACACCAGCCCCGTGTCGCAGGTCAGCCGTGCCGTGCCGGAGCGGTCGATGAGCGTCACCCGCTTGTAGTCGGTGGCCAGCACCGGCTCCAGCGTCTCGGGCGCGATCAGGCGCAGCTCGCTGAGCAGCGTGTCATGGACGAACTCCAGCGCCTGATTCGTGAGCGTGTGGCTCGGCACCCCGTCGTAGGGGATGCGGTGCTTGTCGGTGCTGCCCCGCGCGCCGCTGAGCTTGAGCTCCAGCCACTGGCCGCCCCCGTCGAGATAGGTACGCGTGCGGAGCTTGAACCTGCGCCGCCGATCCTGCCGATGCTGGTGGTAGGTGAGCAGGCCGGGGGTGTCGAAGTAGGTGGAGGTGTAACGGAACTGCCGCCGCCCCTCGATCCGCAACGCGAGGAAGCGGTCGCCCAGCTCCGCCGCGAGCCGCGCCATGGTGGAGGCGGTGACGATGTACTTGCAGTCGACCCGGCTCATCAGCTCCGGCACCTCCTCCAGCCCGACCGCCGGCATCGTGGCGGCGACCCCCGCGAGCAACGCATCCGCGTACGGCTCAGCCATGCGCACCCCTCCCCGTCCATCCGCCCGCCGCCGGCGGGAACCACGTGCGCGCGTCCGCCCTGGATCGCGTCGCCACGTGCGCGGAGCCGCCGCCCATCTCCGCCGATCCCCGCACGCTCCCGCCGTCCTCGCCCAGGTGACTGCAGGCGTGTCCGGCCGGGAGACGGACAACCCGTCCCGGCTCCCGCGTCACCGCACACCGACCCTCGCGTTGGGGGCCATGAACCGCACGTCCACCACCGTCACGTCCCGTACGTAGTCCACCTGCGTGACCTCGCACTGCAGCACCCGCGCCCGCAACCGGCTCTCCAGGTCCACCCGCAACGCCTCGGGGTCGGCGTGCACCACGTCCAGCGTCACGACCTGGTGGCGGGTCCGCCCGAGGAGGCCGGGGTGGTCGGCGATGTACATCACCGCCAGCAGCACCCCGTTCAGCAGGAGCGCCGTCAGCGGCCAGGCGCCGGCGATGCCGTTGACCAGGCCCAGCACGATCGCGACGAAGTAGTAGGCGATCTCCTGCTGCGTGATCTCGCTCGACCGCAGCCGGATGATGGACAGCACGCCGAACAGCCCGAAACCGACGGCGATGTCGACCCGCTGGACCAGCAGCAGCGACACGACCGCGAAGATGCCCACGTTCAGCGCGATGTAGGCGAACAGCAGGTCGCGCCGATGGTGGCGGCGGAAGTAGAGGCCGTAGGCGAGCAGCACGATCGCCCCGAGGTCCATCGCCAGTCCTGTTATCACAACCGCTCCTTCCGCAGTGTTCCTGATGAACAGCTTGGTGGTGGGGGGTGAAGCGGTGGTGAGCTGACGATTAGGCGACTCTCATGCGGTAGCCCGTGCCCCGGACGGTCTCGATGCGGTCGGCGCCGATCTTGCGGCGCAGGTAGCGGACGTAGACGTCCACCACGTTCGACCCGGGATCGAAGTCGAAACCCCACACGTGGCTGAGCAACTGCTCGCGCGTCAGCACCTGGTCGGGATGGCGGCAGAAGATCTCCGCCAGGGCGAACTCCCTGGTCGACAGGTCCACCGCCCGGTCCCCGACGTACACCCGCCTCGTCCGCAGATCGAGCGACAGGTCGGACACCCGCAACACGGTCACCTCGGGCGTACGGTCGGCCCGCAGCCGCAACCGCACCCTGGCCAGGAGCTCCTCGAAGGCGAAGGGCTTGGCGATGTAGTCGTCGGCGCCGCCCTCCAGCCCCGCCACCGTGTCGCTCACGCTGTCACGCGCGGTCAAGATGATCACAGGGATGGTCACCATGGACTCGCGCAACCGCCGCAACACCGTAAACCCGTCGCTCAACGGCAACCCGATGTCCAGGATGAGCAGGTCGAACCCGCCCGCGCTGGCCAGATCGTACGCCGCGACCCCGTCTCCCACCACGGCGGTCACGAAGCCGTTGGCCCGCAACCCCTTCTCCACGAATGAGGCGATCCTGGCCTCGTCCTCGGCGATCAGAATCCGGTTCAACTCAGCCTCCACAGCTCCCATAGCGGAAGAGACATGACAAAACAGGCCCCTCCCCCGGGAGCCTCTGTCACCTTCACAGTGCCTCCATGGGCCTGGGCGATGGACCTGACGATGGCCAGACCGAGGCCGGCCCCGTCGTGCGCCCCGGTGCGCCCGGCACCGCGGACGAACCGCCCGAAGATCCGCTCCCGTTCGGCCGGCGCGACCCCCGGGCCGCTGTCGCGTACCCACAGCTCGACGCGCCCGTCACGCACGGCGGAGCCGACGGCGATCAGGTCACCGTCGGCGGTGTGGCGCACGGCGTTCGCCACGAGCTGCATGAGCGCCTGCGTGAGGCGATGCCGGTCGGCGGGCAGCCGCGCCTCGGCCACCTCGTCGACCCGCCACTGGCGATCGCCCAGCGCCCGGGCCTTGGCGACCACGCTGACCGTCAGATCGGCCAGCTCGACGTTGTCCAGCGCCAGGAACCCCGGCTGCTCCGCCTTCGCCAGGGTGAGCAGGTCGTCGACGATGCGGTTCATCCGGTCGAGCTCGTCGGTGACCAGGGCGAGGGTCTCGGCGCGATCGTCGGGGTCGTCGCTCATCAGCTCCAGGTGGCCGCGGATGACCGTGATCGGTGTCCGCAGCTCGTGACCGGCGTCGTCCATGAAGTGGCGCTGCACCACGAAGGCGTGTTCGAGCCGGTCGAGCATGTGGTTGAACGTCGAGGCGAGCGCCGCCACGTCGTCGTCGCCCGGCACGTCCAGGCGGCGGGTCAGGTCGCTGGAGTCGCTGATCTGCTCGGCCGTCTGGCGGACGAGCCGCACCGGCGCCAGCACCTGCCCCGCGACGAACCAACCGGCCGCCCCCGCCAGCCCCATCGCCGCCAGCGCGGACAGCCCGAGCGCACCCACCGCGTCGACGATGTCGTCGCGGTTGAGATCGTAGAAGTGCGCCACGACGAAGTGCCCGCGCCGGGAGTCTCCGGCCACGCTCACCGGGATCACCGCATAGTGGACCGTTCCCTTGCTGGTCTCCATCTCGTGACGTTCGACCCGGGTCGCCGTGGCCATCCGGGCGAGGAGCTTCTCGTCGGTGTCGAGGCGCACGGGGGGCGGCAGCGCGGTGATCCTGTGGGCCTTGCCGTCGAGGATGCTGAAGAAGGTCTCCCACCGGTCGGGCGCGTTGAGCTGGAGGTACCCGATCATCAGGTCTTCGACGTCGGTCAGGGGCCGCCCCGTCTGGAGGTCGTACGCGGTGGCCGCGTACCGCCGGAGCTTCTCGACCTCGTTGCCCAGCTCGAGGTCCATCCGGTGGTCGAGGCGGGTCAGCAGGGTGGACCAGGTCACGGAGACGGCGACTGTCAGGGCGATACCGACGACGACGAGCATCCAGCCCACGATCCGGGCACGGGCGCTCAGCCGCATGTGACCTCCCCATCAGTCGTCGCCGTCATCGTCGCCACCACCATCATCGTCGTCACCATCATCGCCGCCACCCGGCCTCGGGGAGGGCGGCTTGACCGGCTCGGCCTTCGTCTTGCGCGGCGTCGGCCGCTCGCTGCGGACCGGCTCCCCGCTCTTGACGGCCCCCGGGCTCGCCCCGGGTGACGCCTCTCCCGCCCGCGCGGGCTCGGACGCGCCCGCCTGCCCTGTTCGTGCGGGGTCGGGCACGCTCCCCTCATCCTCGCTCCGTACGGACCTGGACGCGCTGCCGGTGCCGGGCGAGGACGACGGCGAGACCACGACGGGCCCGCCCAGGTCCAGCTCCTCGTCGGCCGCCTGCACCAGCCCCACCGACACGACCCCGGCCGCCGCCACCAGCAGGGCGAGGAGGATCACCGTTCCCCGATGTTTCATGCGCTCACTCTGACGCCCTTCGAGGAGACCACGCTGAGGCCCAGATGAGAAACCTCTCATCTGGGCCTCGGCCCACTCCGGCAGTAGAATCATGTTCTGTGCATGCGGGTGGCGGGCACGGCCCGCTCGTGCGAGGCGACCGCGCGGGCAGTCGCGAGCGCCCGCGCGACCGTGCCGGTCCCCGGGCCGGGCGAGCACGGGTGCGGGTCGCCGGTCCGGTTCGGTGGTGGCTGGAGGGAGAGCACTCATGCTGGTACGGGACAAGGTCGTCGTCGTCACGGGGGCCGCGAGCGGGATCGGCCGCGCGCTCGCGCTCAGGTTCGCCGCCGAGGGCGCGTCCGGCGTGGTCGTGGCGGACCTCGACGAGGCGGGCGCCGCCGCGGTGGCCAAGGAGATCGGCTCGCGGGCCGTCCCCGTGCGCGTGGACGTCTCCTCGGAGCCGGAGGTGGCCGCGCTCGCCGACACCCCGTTCGGCCCGGTGGACCTGTTCTGCTCCAACGCCGGCATCATCGGCGGCCACGGCCTGGACGCCCCCGAGCAGGAGTGGAGCCGCCTGTACGCGGTCAACGTGATGGCCCACGTGTACGCCGCCCGCGCCGTCGTGCCCTCCATGGTGGCCAGGGGCGGCGGCTACCTGCTCAACACGTGCTCGGCCGCGGGCCTGATCAGCTGCCCCGGCGACGCCCCGTACGCGGTGACGAAGGCGGCGGCGGTCGCGTTCGCCGAGTGGGTGGCCATCCACTACGCCTCCCAGGGCGTCAAGGTCAGTGTCCTGTGCCCGCAGGGCGTGCAGACCGCGATGCTGGAGCACGGCATCGACACCGACCACCTGACGGCCAGGGCGGTACGCGCGTCGGGCACCATCCTGGACCCCGCGGACGTGGCGACGGCGGTCATCGACGGCCTGGCCGCCGAGCGTTTCCACATCTTCCCGCACCCGGAGGTCGCCGAGTACGCCCGCCGCAAGGCCGAGGACCCGGACCGCTGGCTGACCGGCATGTCCCAGTTCGTCGCCTCCCTGCAGCCCTGAGCGCCTCCGGCGGCAAGCCCCGTGTGACTCCTGTGGCGTTTGAGGTTTGACAAGGCCGGTTAAGTTTCCGGGGATGAACCTGTGGGAGTACGTCGAGGATCGATGGGACCTCATCGTCTTCGAGACCGTGCAGCACGCCAGCATGGTCGCCCAGTGCGTGCTGGTCGCGGCCGTCCTCGGCGTGCTCATCGGCGTGGCCACCTACCGCCGCCCCAGGCCGTCGGCCTTCGCCACGTCGGCCGCCGGAGTGGTGTTCACGATCCCGTCGCTGGCCATGCTCGGCCTGCTGATCCCCTCGCTCGGCCTCGGCGTGGCGCCGAGCGTGACCGCGATCGTGCTGTACGCGCTGCTGCCGATCATCCGCAACACCGTCGTCGGCCTGCGCGGCGTGGACCCGGCGCTGGTCGACGCCGCCCGCGGCATCGGCATGAGCCGCCGCAGGTCGCTCACCAGGGTGGAGCTCCCGCTGGCCTGGCCGGTGATCCTGACCGGCATCCGGGTCGCCACGCAGCTCGCGATGGGCATCGGCGCCGTGGCCGCGTACGTCTCCGGCCCCGGCCTCGGCGAGCAGATCTTCTCGGGCCTGGCCAGGCTGGGCGGCGCGAACGCGGTCAACTCCGCCCTGACCGGCACGATCGGCGTGGCGATCCTCGCGCTCCTCTTCGACGGCTTCTTCGTCCTGCTCGGCCGGTTCACCACGCCGGGGACGGGGGTCGTCCGTGCCTGACCAGGCGGCCACCGGCGGCGTGCCGATCGAGCTGCGGAAGGTCACCAAGGCGTTCCCCGGCGGCGGCGAGCCGGCCGTGCAGGAGCTGGACCTGAACATCCCGGCAGGCGAGATCGTGGTCCTGCTCGGCCCCTCGGGCTGCGGCAAGACGACCACCATGCGCATGATCAACCGCCTGATCGAGCCGACCTCTGGCGACATCCTCATCGGCGGCCAGAACTCCCGCGACATCGACCCCGACCGCCTGCGCAGGCACATCGGGTACGTGATCCAGCAGGCCGGCCTGTTCCCGCACATGACGGTGGCCGCCAACGTCGCCCAGGTGCCGAAGATGCTCGGCTGGGACCGCAGGCGCATCGCCGAGCGCGTGGACGAGCTGCTCACCCTGGTGGGCCTGGAGCCGGGGCTGTTCCGCGACAACTACCCGCGCCGGCTCTCCGGCGGCCAGCAGCAGCGCGTCGGCGTGGCCAGGGCGCTGGCCGCCGACCCGCCCGTGCTGCTCATGGACGAGCCGTTCGGCGCGCTCGACCCCATCAGCCGCGAGCGCATCCAGGACGAGCTGCTGCGCCTGCAGGAGGAGCTGGCCAAGACGATCGTGTTCGTCACCCACGACGTGGACGAGGCGCTCAAGATCGGCGACCACATCGCGATCATGCAGCGCCCCGGCCACGTCGTGCAGTACGCCAGACCGGCCGAGATCCTCACCAACCCGGCCAGCGAGTACGTCGAGCAGTTCCTCGGCGGCGGCTCCTCGATGCGGCTGCTGCGCCTGACCCAGGTGGGCGACATCGAGCTGGACCAGGTGCCGTACGCGACGGAGGACATGGACGCGCGCGACCTGGTGCGCGAGGTCGAGCTCGACGGCCGCGGCTACGCGCTGGTCCTCGACGGCATGCGCCGCCCGCTCAGGTGGGTCGCCCTGAGCGACCTCGAAGGCGTCCACGGCCCGGTCGGCACGGCCGGCGAGCCCATCACCGGCTCGATCGGCCACCGCATGACCCTGCAGGACGCCCTGGAGACGCTGCTCAACGCCGACACCGACTTCCTGCCCGTGCTCGGCAGGCGCAGGGCGTACGCGGGGGCGCTGTCGCTGGCGACGGTGCAGAACGCGATCCAGAGCATCAAGGCCCGCGAGCGGGAGCGCCGCCTGCGCAGGGGCGAGGCCCCGTGACGGTCGAGAGCGCGGCGGCCAGGGAGGCCACCACCCCCGAGCCGCGGATCGGGCGGTCGTGGCACGTGCTCCTGCCGCCGCTGTGCTACCTGGTCGTCGGCGTCGCGATGGTCGTCTACACGCAGATGGTGCCGCTCGACAGCATCGAGCGGGGCTCGCTGAACCTGACGTTCCTCCTCAGGCGCACCTGGGAGCACATCCAGCTGGTGTTCTTCTCGACGGTGCTGGTGCTGGTGGTGGCGCTGCCGCTGGGCGTGCTGCTCACCAGGCGGGCGCTGCGCAGGGCGACGCCCGTGGTGCTGTCCCTGGTGAACCTGGGCCAGGCCACCCCGGCGGTCGGCCTGGTGGTGCTGCTGGCAGTGCTGTTCAGTATCGGGTTCTGGACGGCGGTGGTCGCGTTGTTCGCCTACAGCCTGCTGCCCACCCTGCGCAACACGATGGTGGGCATCGAGCAGGTGGACCCGCGGCTGGTGGACGCGGGGCGGGGCATCGGCATGTCGGCGGCCGGGGTGCTGTTCAAGGTGGAGCTGCCGATGGCGGTGCCGGTGATCCTGTCGGGGGTGCGCACCACGCTGGTGCTGAACGTGGGCACGGCGGGCATCGCGGCGTTCATCGGCTCCGGCGGGCTCGGCGATCTGATCACCGCGGGGGTGAGCACGCAGCGCAACCTGGTGCTGGTCACGGGGTGCGTGCTGATCGCGGTGCTGGCGCTGTTCATCGACTGGCTGGCCGGGCTCGCGCAGCGTTACCTGTCGCCGAAGGGGCTCTCGTGAGGGTGCTCATGGCGGTGCTGCTGCTCGTCGCGGTCACGGCGTGCGGGCTGCGACCGGCGTCGTCGTTCGTGCCGCCGGTCGAGCCGGGCAGCATCCGGCCGGTGCCCGGCCTCGAAGGCGCGCGGATCCGGGTGACGTCGAAGGAGTTCACGGAGCAGCTCGTGCTCGGCAAGATCGCGGTGCTCGCCCTCACCGCCGCCGGCGCGGACGTGGCCGACCAGACGAACGTGCAGGGCAGCGTGAACGCGCGCGCCTCGCTGACCAGGGGCGACGCCGACCTGATGTGGGAGTACACCGGCACCGGCTGGATCACCTACCTCGGCCAGGCGAAGCCGATCCCGGATCGTACGCGGCAGTACGAGGCCGTACGCGACCTGGACCTGCGCGAGAACGGCATCGTCTGGCTGCCCCCGGCCCCGCTGAACAACAGCTACACGATCGGCGTCACCCGGGCCACGGCCGAGAGGTACGGGCTGAGGAAGATCTCGGACATGACGAAGGTCCCCGTGGCGCAGCGCACGTTCTGCGTCGACCACGAGACCTTCGGCCGCGACGACGGCTTCCTCGGCATGCTCAGGGGTTACGGCCTGACCTACGGCGAGGAGGTCCCGAGGGGGAACGTGCGCAGGCTGTCGGTCGGCGTCCTGTACAACTCGGTCGCCAGCGGCCAGTGCACGCTCGGCATGGTCACCACGACCGACGGCCGGATCAAGGCCCTCGACCTGGTCCTGCTGGAGGACGACAGGCACTTCTTCCCGCTGTACAACGCGGCGGTGACCCTGCGCCGCCCGGTCGCCGACGCGCATCCGGAGATCGCCCGGATCTTCGCGCCGATCAGCGCGAGGCTGACCGACGACGTGATGCGCGCCCTCAACGCCCAGGTGGACGTGGACGGCGACGTGCCCGTGCTGGTGGCCCGCGACTGGCTCAGGTCACAGGGATTCGTGAAATAGCTGGCGTTAGGCATACCCGATCAAGGGCAGGCCGCTGGACATGTCGCAAACACCACCACCCCAGAAACAGCCCTATCCGGGCCACACCGGCGAGATGGCGCCGGAGCCGCGCGACGAGATGCGCGACTACGTGGGCCGTGACCTGCTCAGCGGCAAGAAGGCACTGATCACCGGCGGCGACTCGGGCATCGGCAGGGCGGTCGCGATGGCGTTCGCCAAGGAGGGCGCGGACGTCGCGATCGCGTACCTGAGCGAGCATGAGGACGCCGCGCACACCCGCAAGCTGGTCGAGGAGGCCGGGCGGCGCTGCGTGCTGCTGCCCGGCGACCTGGGCGACCGCGCCCACTGCGCCTCGGTGGTGGAGCAGGCGGTGTCCGAGCTGGGCGGCCTGGACGTGCTGGTGAACAACGTGGCCTACCAGGAGCCCGTGAGCGGCCTGGAGGAGCTGGACGACGAGCAGTGGGAGCACACGTTCGCGGTCAACATCCACAGCTACTACCGCGTCACGAAGGCCGCGCTCCCGCATCTGCGCGAGGGCGCGGCCATCGTGAACACCTCGTCGATCAACGGCCTGCGCGGCAACAAGTCGCTGATCGACTACGCCGCCACCAAGGGCGCCATCAACGCCTTCACCTACTCCATGGCGCAGAACCTGGTCGAGCGCGGCATCCGGGTGAACGCCGTCGCGCCGGGACCGGTGTGGACGCCGCTGATCCCGGCGACCATGCCGGAGGAGAAGGTGGAGAAGTTCGGCAAGCAGGTGCCGATGGGGCGGGCCGCCGATCCGGACGAGATCGCCCCTTCGTACGTCTTCTTCGCCTCCAACCGGCTGTCGTCGTACTACACGGGCGAGGTGCTGGCCCCGATCGGCGGCGAGACGCTGCCGGGTTAGGCCCGGCCCGCGTCCCTGTCTTGTGCCCCTTGCCGTCGCCGCCGACGGTGGCCCGGTTGCGAAGACCGGCCATACTGCGGTTCCGGACATTGGACAAAGGGTCACTCCACGTAGATGTTGCCGCCGAGCCGGCGGAACTCGGCCGCCTTCTCCGCGTACCCCGCCTGCCTGATCTCGTGGCTGATCCGCATCGAGCAGAACTTGGGCCCGCACATCGAGCAGAAGTGCGCGGTCTTGGCGGGCGCGGCCGGCAGCGTCTCGTCGTGGAACGAGCGCGCCGTCTCGGGGTCCAGCGACAGGTCGAACTGGTCCTCCCAGCGGAACTCGAACCGCGCGTCCGACAGCGCGTCGTCCCACGCCTGGGCCTGCGGGTGGCCCTTGGCCAGGTCCGCGGCGTGGGCGGCGATCTTGTACGTGATCACGCCGGTCTTGACGTCGTCCTTGTCCGGCAGGCCGAGGTGCTCCTTGGGGGTGACGTAGCAGAGCATGGCCGTGCCGTACCAGCCGATCATGGCGGCCCCGATGCCCGAGGTGATGTGGTCGTAGCCGGGCGCGATGTCCGTCACGAGCGGGCCGAGCGTGTAGAACGGGGCGTCGTCGCAGAGCTCGCGCTGCAGGTCGACGTTCTCCTTGATCTTGTGCATGGGCACGTGGCCCGGCCCCTCGATCATCACCTGGACGTCGTGCTCGCGGGCGATCCCCGACAGCTCGCCCAGCGTGCGCAGCTCGGCGAACTGGGCCTCGTCGTTGGCGTCCGCGATCGAGCCGGGACGCAGGCCGTCGCCCAGCGAGTACGACACGTCGTAGCGGGCCAGGATCTCGCACATCTCGGCGAAGTTCTCGTACAGGAAGCTCTCGCGGTGGTGCGCCAGGCACCAGGCGGCCATGATGGAGCCGCCGCGCGAGACGATGCCGGTCTTGCGCCCGGCGGTCAGCGGCACGTGCGCCAGCCGCACCCCCGCGTGCACGGTCACGTAGTCGACGCCCTGCTCGCACTGCTCGATCAGCGTGTCGCGGTAGACCTCCCACGACAGCAGCTCCGGCCGGCCCTTGACCTTCTCCAGCGCCTGGTAGATGGGCACGGTGCCGACCGGGACGGGCGAGTTGCGCAGGATCCACTCGCGGGTCTCGTGGATGTCGGCGCCGGTGGACAGGTCCATGATCGTGTCGGCGCCCCAGCGCGTGGCCCAGGTCATCTTCTCGACCTCCTCCTCGATGGAGGAGGTGACGGCGGAGTTGCCGATGTTGGCGTTGATCTTCACCAGGAAGTTGCGGCCGATGATCATCGGCTCGGACTCGGGATGGTTGACGTTCGCGGGGATGATGGCCCGGCCCGCGGCGACCTCCTCGCGTACGAACTCGGGGGTGACGCCCTCGCGCACGGCCACGAACTCCATCTCCCTGGTCACCAGCCCGCGCCGGGCGCACCCGACCTGCGTGACCGGCTGCCCCGCCTCCTCGCGCTCGCGGATCCACCGCTCGCGCAGGCGCGGCAGGCCGCGCCGCAGGTCCGGCTCGTAGGCGGGGTCGGTGTACGGGCCCGAGGTGTCGTACAGGGTCACCGACGTGCCGTTCGACAGGTGCACCTGGCGCATCGGCACCCGCAGCTCACCGGTGTAGACCTTGGAAAAGCGCGCGCTCGTCATCGCGCAAACTCCCTTCGCCGGCATTATCCGGAGCAGGTTCTGGCGGTCGGCGGCTGTCAGCCGTCCTCTCAGCCCGGTCCCCACCGGGCTCCCGCGTTGGACGGCGGTGATCGTACCCACGCCCCGACCCGCCTGAAACCTCGCCGCGGAGGTTTGGCGATCGCCGTGAGCGGTACGGTCCCCATCAGGGGAAACATGAAGAGATTCGCCGCTGTCGCAGGACTACTCGTCGTGATGGCCGCGTCCGGCGCCACCGCAGCCGCCGGGGACGGCATGGATCAGCACGAAGTCAGCCAGGAACAGTACGACACTCTGATCGCCCAGTGCCGCTACTCCGACACAGGAAAGGCGAAGTGCCGTGCCGCGGTCGAGCGCATGTACCGCGTCGGCAGAGCCGACCCGGCGCTCGACTGCCGGACGTACTCCGGCGTGACCGTCTGCGGCACGCTCAAGCTCAGCAAGTCCGAGCGCAGGTGCGCCCGCGACTCCGAGGCACAGGGGCTGCCGTTCCGCCGTGCCGAGGTGGAGTGTTACGCACTGTCATGATCATCGTAGGTGTGGACGGCTCCCGTACCGGGCTGGAGGCCGCCGGCTGGGCCGCCGCCGAGGCCGAGCTGCGGCAGGAGCCGCTGACCGTGGCGCACGCCGTGCCGAAGTGGGTGTGCGAGGGCGCCGTCCACTACGCCGAGGTGGCCCAGTGGATGCGCGACGGCGCCGAGACCGTGCTCACGGCCGCCTGCGACCGCGCACGCCGCGTGTGGCCGCAGGTGCGCATGGAGCGCGTGTTGCTGCCGGGCGACCCCCGCTCGGCGCTGGTCAAGGCGTCCCAGGAGGCCAAGCTGCTGGTGGTGGGCAGCCGGGGGATCGGCGGAGTGCGGGGGCTGCTGGTCGGATCTGTCGCGTACGGGGTGGCGGCGCACGCCCGTACGGACGTCGTCCTGATCCACGAGCCGCCCCCGTTCCCGCGCGGTGAGATCGTGGCCGGGGCCGACGGCTCACCCGGTGCCACGCGGGCGCTGGAGTTCGCCTTCGCCGAGGCCGAGCTGCGCGGCACGCGGCTGCGGGCCGTACGGGCCTGGGCCTGGCCCCATCCCGGCGGCTTCGAGCCGGCCTCCCGCGAGAGCGAGCAGGACACGCTGCGTGCGCTGAAGGAATCGCTGGCCGGGCACCGGGAGCGGCATCCGGGCGTGCACGTGATCGCGGAGGTCGTGCACGGGCATCCGGTGGAGGTGCTCAAGGAGGCCTCCATGCGCGCCGACCTGCTGGTGGTCGGGTCGCGAGGGCACGGGCAGCTCGCGGGGATGCTCATCGGCTCGATCAGCCAGGCCCTGCTGCACCACGCGCCGTGCCCGCTCGCGGTGGTACGCCGCTGAAAGTTACATCCGTACTCCCAGGTCAGCACCGCGCCATGATCGTCGCGCTTCCCGGCGCCGAGCCGCCGCTCCTACGATCTGCGCAGGCTTACGACGGGAGAGCACACGATGCGCAGCAAGACCGGCTCCGTGCTGGCCGCGCTGGCGGCTCTGGCCGCGGCGGTGTTATTCGCCACCGCGACGGCCACGGCCAGCGCCGCCCCCATCAGGATCATGCCCCTGGGCGACTCGATCACCGGATCCCCCGGCTGCTGGCGGGCCCTGCTCTGGAACCGCCTCCAGAGCGCCGGCCACACGAACATCGACTTCGTCGGCACCCTCCCGCCGCAGGGTTGCGGGGTGGCCCACGACGGCGACAACGAGGGACACGGCGGCTACCTCGCGACCAACGTGGCCGCCCAGAACCTGCTGCCCGGCTGGCTCTCCGCCACCCGGCCCGACATCGTGCTGATGCACTTCGGCACCAACGACGTGTGGAGCAACATCGCGCCGGCGACGATCCTCGGCTCCTTCACCACGCTGGTGAACCAGATGCGTTCCAGCAACCCGAACATGAAGATCCTCGTCGCCAAGATCATCCCGATGAACCCGTCCTCCTGCGCCGAGTGCGCCCAGCGCACCGTGAACTTCAACAACGCCATCCCCGCCTGGGCCGCCGCGACCACCACCCCCCAGTCGCCGATCGTCGTGGTGGACCAGTGGACGGGCTTCAGCACGAGCACCGACACCTACGACGGGGTGCACCCGAACGCCTCGGGTGACCAGAAGATGTCCGACAAGTGGTACCCGGCGCTGGTGGACGCCCTGGCCGGCGGCGGCACCGCCACGCCCACCGTCACCACCACCACGCCTCCGCCCCCCGGTGGGTGCACGGCCACGTACCAGACCACCGGGCAGTGGCAGGGCGGCTTCCAGGGCGAGGTCACCGTCACCAACACCGGGACCACGTCCAGGTCCGCGTGGACCGTGGCGTGGACGTACGCGGGCGGTCAGCAGATCACCCAGCTCTGGGGCGGCACGCTGAGCGCGAGCGGGTCCTCGGTGACCGTGCGCAACGCCTCGTGGAACGGCCTGCTCGCGCCCGGGGCATCGACCACGTTCGGCTTCCTGGGCTCCTGGAACGGCACGAACACCGCCCCCACGCCTAGCTGCTCGTAACGGGGGGCTTGTTGCCCGTGACGGGGGGCTCGTCGCCCGTGACGAGGGCTTCGTCGCTCGTCACGGGCGCCAGGCGGGGCACTGCCAGCCGTACGTAGTCGTCGGTGGCCAGCGCCACGGAGCGGTCGAGCCTGGCGGCGTTGAAGTACAGCTCGGGGTGGTCCAGCAGGGAAGGATCGGCGACCAGCTCGAGCCGGGGATCGTAGCTGAACGGCAGCACGGTCCCGCTCACGCTGCCCGCCAGCTCCTCGGCCTTCTCCGTGCCGGCGAAGGCCACGTACGTGCCGCCCAGCAGCGCCTTGACGGCCTGCAGATCGAGCCGGGCGTCGCCGGGCACGACGGCCAGCACGTACCGGGTCTGCTTCTTGCCGATCTTCACCATCACGATCAGGCACTTGGCGGCCTGCGAGACGTCGTGCCCGCGCAGCGCGCTGACCAGCTCGGTCCGTCCCTCGGGCGCGTGGTCGATCAGCCGGTAACGCGCTCCCGCGGCGTCCATGTCGGCGATCAGGCGCTCGTAGGCGGCGTACGGCTCACCAGTCACTGCTCAACAACTCCTTCGCCGCGGCGATCCGGCCTTCGTCACGCTGGTAGAACACCCACTGCTTGATCTTCCGGCCACGGATCAGGCCCGCCTTGGCGAGCACCTTGAGATGCTCGCCGCATGTCGGCTGGCTCACACCCAGCTTCTCGGCGATGAACAGCGAGCACACGCCGTCACGGACGAGATCTCCGTCGCGCTGCGGCCGGAAGTGCCGCTCGGGCTCGCGCAACCACTCCAGGATCAGCAGCCTCTTGTCATTGGCGAGCGCTTTGACCAGATCGACGTCCAGCACGCCGCCATTATGGCAATGAGCTAATTACCTGTCTACCTTCTCTATCGGGAGGCCTGCACCACAGGCACCCCTTCACTGGCCTGCACCAGGACGAACCCCTGCCCCCTGAACGCGAGCTGCATGGCCTCCCCGCTCCCGCGGCCGATCAACGCCCCCACCTTCATCGTCCGGTTGACCCCGACCTGCAGCCCCGCACTCCAGCACACCGCGGACTGCCCGTCCGCGAACGTCGGCATGCGCGCCACGTCCAGCAGCACCGGCGTGCCGTGCGTGGTCACGGCCACCCACCCCGTGCCCGTCACCGTGGTGTTGAACAGCCCGCCGGCAGCCACCCCGGCCCCCTGGACCCGCTGGATGTCCCAGGAGAGCTGCGGCTGGAAGGCCAGCAGGTTGCGCCCGTTGACCGTGATCCCCTCGTTCTCCAGGTAGAACAGGTGGATGTCGTCGGCGTTGTCGGCCAGGTAGAGCAGGCCCTCACCGCGTACCCGCATCAGCGAGGCGCCCTCGCCCGTCATCGCCTTCTTGAACATCTTCCCGAGCCCGCCGGAGCCCTCGTAGTCGAAGTCCATCTGCCCCTGGAAGGCGACCATGGACCCCTGCTTGGCCAGCACCTCGTGGGGCAACTGGACCCGCAACATCTTGCCGTTCTCCAGCGCGAACCCCGGAGGCAACTGCTGAGGATCCAGATTCCGAAATATCGAGCTACGCACGTTCTCAACCCTTTCCTGGCTCTGACCTTGAAGTCTGGCTGCTCACGCCGACGACCGCCGGCCGCGGCGTACGCGAGAGTGCCGGTGGCAGGGCACCAAGCCCCGCTCACAGCCGCGTACGAGCCCCCTCAACCGAACGCATGACGCCCTCGGCGCCACAACCGTCCGTCACCGCCCCCGCCTCGTCGAGCAGCGCCACCGCATCGTCGCGCCGCCCTTCGTCGAGAGCGATTTGAGCCAATCCAACCAGGTTCGCCACCACCCCCGCCAGGAACCCGATCCCCCTGCGGAGCCGTACGGCCTTCTCCAGCCGCTCCCGCGCCTCCCCACCACATGCGCCGCGACGCCGAGGTCCGGAGTGCGACGAGAGCGTCAGCTCGTCACCGGCCCCCCTCGAGACCTCAGGGCACAACTTCACAGCCAGGAGCCGCCGACCCCAGGCCACCCAGGAGCCGGCAAGGGCCGGCCAGGAGGCGCGAGCCCGACCTACAGGTCCCGCCTGGTCCCGCCCCCCTCAGACCTCAACCTCAGTCCCGGGACCCGCTCCCCGCCAGATCCCGCACGACCTGGATCAACTCAGCAGGATCGAACGGCTTGGTGAGATACGCGTCCACCCCGATCCCCCGCCCCCGGACCTTGTCGTCATCCTGCGCCCTCGCCGTGATCAGCACGACCTTGATGTGACTGGTGGCCTCCTCCGCCCGCAACCGCTGCGCCGTCGTCCACCCGTCCAGGAACGGCATCATCACGTCAAGCGTGATGACATCCGGCATGACGTCGAGCACCCGCTCCAGACAATCCTGCCCGTCCGTGGCGGTCACGACCTCGAACCCCTCCAGGTTCAGGTTCACCGCGATGAGCTGCCGGATGACCTCGTCGTCGTCTACGACCAGTACTTTCCCAAGAACCTCACCCACGGGCGCAAAGCTAACGTGTAGCGGCCTGGTGACGGGTGGTTTCGCTGGAAGTGTTCACGAGGCTTTATCTGGTGCCGAGTGGTGGTCAGATGCTGGTAGCCTTAACACTCGTTGAGCCCCCTTAGCTCAGGGGATAGAGCACCGGCCTCCGGAGCCGGGTGCGCAGGTTCGAATCCTGCAGGGGGCACACGATCTTGACCGGCGGTTTGGGCCGCTGACCAGGGCGAACATCGTACGAACGGGCGGGTCTCCAGTCTCACGGAGCCCCGCCCGTTCTCGTTGACGCTCACGGGTTGTGGGCCAGTCGTGGGCCATGATCGAAGCCGCGACCCAGGCATCGAAGGCCGGAGGTGCCCATGTCAGCTGTAGCTCCAAGACTCGATCGAGTTCATGGCTCATGGCGGACCTGTCGGCCCTCCAGACGCCGATCGCCTACAGCTCGATGCTGGTCCGCTTGTGGCTAACTGGTCCTGCCCGTAAGTCCTTCGGGGGTTAGTGGCTGAGGTAGAGATCGCAGGCACAGTCGAGGGCTTCTTGGGGCGTGCCGGCGGACATGCCGGTGGGCAGGATCTGGTTTTCGTACTTGCCGCTGCTGGCGAGGTAGAGCCCGAACCCCCAGATGGAGGCCGATCCGCCGTAACGGAGCCGGATGAGGGGCAGGCGGTGACCGTCGGCGAGTTCGCCTTCGACGTAGGCGAACCGGCCGTGGTAGCGGACGTGCAGTCCTGCCAGTTGAGGCCAGCAATCACGGGCGCGCTGGCGCAGCCGCTGGGTCAGGGAGGTCTTGGTCGACTCCGGGATGGCAGGCATGAGCCCCATCTTGCCGCCCGGCGTGTCGATCATGCCCGCAACGGTGGAGATCGCGCACAGTAGCAACGCCCCCGAAAGATCATGGTAAGTGTTCCGCGTGCCCGTCCCTCGCGCTCGCCAGATCGTCTTGACCGCCTCCGAACGACGGCGGTTCAAGAAGCTGGCGCATTCTCACACGGCCCCCTACCAGCAGGTCGTCCGCGTCCGGATCGTGCTGGACACCGCACATGGCTACTCCAACGCCCGCATCGCCCTGCGACAGCGGGTCCACCTCGATACCGTCCGCCGGTGGCGTGGCCGCTACGCCGATCACGGCATCGACGGGCTCAAGGACCGGCCACGGACGGGCCGGCCGCCCCGCTTCACCCCTGTACAGCGGGCCGAGGTCACGGCGTCGGCCTGCCAGTTGCCGGCCGAGACCGGGATGCCGCTGTCCCGACGGAGCAGCACCGACCTGGCCCGCGAAGCGGTCGGCCGCGGCATCACCGAGGTGATGTCCGCCTCGACCATCCGCCGGATCCTGGCCGCCGACGTACTCAAGCCCTGGCAGCACGCCTCCCGGGTGTTCATCCGCGACCCCGACTTCGCCACCAAGGCCGCCCGTGTACTCGGCCTCTACCAGCGCATCTGGAACGGGCAACCTCTCGCCGGCAACGAGTATGTGATCTCCTCTGATGAGAAGACCTCGATCCAGGCCCGCTGCCGCTGTCACCCCACCCTGCCGCCCGGCACCGCCCGGATGATGCGCGTCAATCACGAATACGACTGCGGCGGCGCGCTGGCCTACCAGGCCGCCTACGACGTCCACCAGGCCCGCGTGTTCGGGCGCTGCTCGCCCGAAACGGGCATCATCCCGTTCATGGACCTGGTCGAGCAGGTCATGACGCAGGAACCATATGCCTCCGCCCGGCGGGTGTTCTGGGTCGTGGACAACGGTTCCTCCCATCGTGGCAAGGCGGCCGCCGACCGGCTCACCGCGCGGTTCCCCAACGCGGTGATGGTCCACACCCCCGTGCACGCGTCCTGGCTGAACCAAATAGAGATCTTCTTCTCCATCGTGCAGCGCAAAGTTGTCACACCCAACGACTTCACCGGTCTTGACCAGGTCGAAGACCGACTGATCGCCTTCGAGCGTCGTTACAACTAGACCGCCCGGCCCTTCACATGGAAGTTCACTCCGGCCGACCTCGAGGACCTGATGGTCCGGATCGAGCGACACGAACAGAAAGAGCACCATTCCCAGCAGCCCGCTGGCTGCGGCAACCAGCCTGCCGCACTGCAAGCAACCGCGTGAACCCTCGAATGACTTACGAACTGGACCACTAAGACGCTGACACTCGCGTTCACAACGCAACCGGGGGACACCCGAAGGTGAGCGCTCCAGTGTCAATATAAGCGACGGTCTCCACGAGCCAAGGGGAACCGACGTCAGCGGGCGGCACACTCACCGATTCTCATCCACGCGAGCACGCCCGAAGGGCGGATCTGGATCTAAGCGCTGTCGCTCTGTGAACTCTTCGGCCCACCGGCGGAACGCGGCATCGAGGTCAATAAGCGTTCGGTCAAGGTCAAAGAGGGGAAGGCGCTGCACGCCGCTGATCTTAGATCCCACAGGAGGTCGAGGCGCGAGGACTCCAACCGCCTCCGCGCCGGTTCATGGCGCAATGCGAGAAGGCCGGAGCGTTGACAGGCCCGCAGCGAACTACGGGCCTGTCACACACACACACAACCGTCGCGTTCCTACCCCGACTGCGGGCTGACCGCGACGGGTTTATCGGTCGCGGTATTTACTACGGTCCGGTTGCCCAGCGGTTCCCGCAACCGGAGTTGCACCGAATGCCCATACGCGGTCAGCATGCTGTACGTCGGTTCTTCCCAAGGCCACGGGCGATCGCAGATATCCTCCTCTACGAGAACGCCGATGACGACCGTCGACGGATTCTTCTACCAGGGTGTCGGTCACGCGCTCGCACGGTTCGGGGTTCGAGGGCGGGCGGCTAAACATGACCTGCACAGTCAGCGTCTGTCCGTCGGGCGAAAGTGTCACATTTTTGACCTCGCGCCACTCTGACGTACTGCATCCCGCCGCAACCAGTAGGACGCCGGCCACTGCCAGTGCTCTGCTCGCCAGCCCGGCCCTGAGCATGGTCATCAAGCCTGCCCTCGCTTACTTGCGCTTCATGACGTCGCCACCGTACGAGTCTCGAACCGTAGTGATGTCGGTGAAGGTCACATAGCAGTCGAACAGGGTGGAGGTACCGCTGCTCACGATGCCCTTGGCGACCACGGATCCGTCGGATTGGAAGGTGTGGTGCCGAACAGGCGGGAGGCGAACTTGTCGGTGGTGCCGCGCAGCTTCGGGCGGGCGATGGTGATCGGCCCTGAGGTGGTCTTGACGGTGGTCGGGCAGTGCCCGTTGCGGTAGCCGGGCCGCAGCGTGCTGTCCTGGTCGCTGCCGCCGGTACCGGTGATGGTGGAGGCGCGCTGGTAGCGGGCGCGGCCGAGGAAGGCGTCCACCTCGGCTTCGACGGCGGTCTGGATGATCAGGCGGGCGCCGAGCCGGGCGACGTCCTCGATGACCTCGACCAGGTCACGGCCTTCGGTGAACAGGGCGTCGATCTCGGCGCGGATGGCTTGGACGGGCGGTAGTGTGCGTGCCACGAGCGGAGGTCCTTGCGTTGTGCGAACTTTGGTCGGTTCAGCACGGCAACCTACGCTCGTTCACTTTTACACCGCATCTCGGACGCGACCGAGTCGGCGCCGCGCCACCAGGTGTCCGCCAGCCCGGCGACCTCGGCGACCGCGATCGCTGGTGGCGCGATCGGCACCAAACACGTCGCCGTCAGTTCAGCAGCTCGTCGTGCGAGTTCTCCCACTCGTCGAAGAACCATTCGGGCCGCCGGGTGAGCATGCCGTCCTTGTCGACTCGGGGACGGAATGACCTACCAATCATTCGTCATGACACGCAGCGACCCACCTTTGAGTGTGAGCCATTCTTCGAGCGCAGCACCGGAGAGCTCGCGGGAAATCCCATTTTCAACGATCACCACAGGCCCGAAAACGGACCCAGATGCACCAACGAGCTTGGTGTTTTGATCCAAGGTGACCATGAATGAATTTTCTTGGAACACAGCATCACTGAGATCTGCGGAACGAAGATCTACCTCCAGCAACGAAGAACCCATGAACTGCGTTCCGCGACAACTTGCCCCTGATGCGTCAACACCACAAAGAGACGCCTTCACCATGTTCGCTCCATCAAGGATAGCCCCTCGCATGACCGCGTCATCAAGGTTGACTCGCACCAACGAGCATTCCGTCAGGTCCGCTCCGCTGAAGTCGGCACCTTGGGCGTCCGAGCGGTACAACTCCGCTCCTCTCAGCCGCAGATTCACCAGCTTTGCGCCGGTAAACCATGATTCGGAGAAGTCGCCGTGGGAGAGGTCGGCGCCGGAGAGGTTGAGCCCTACGGCGTCCAGGCCGCCCTCGCCAGCATCGATCCACTCGCGCACGCGCTGGGCTGCGATGCCATCCTCAGGAGGGCTGGCAGGAGTCCAGTGATTACGGGTACCAGATGACATTGTCTTCAGCCGTTCTTGTCGACGATGCATTTGATGTCGTCAATCGCTGCCTGTTTCGCGTTTCTGCCATCCAGGATAACAGTGCGCTGTTTTATGGCGATCTGCTCGGACAATATTCTGATCCATCGACCATTGAGTGCTTTCCAACTTGCCTCGCGGAGCCGAAGGATAAGGATGGCCTTGGCGAGCCGGCCTGCGAGAAGAGGGCAGCAGCGTAGCTACATCGCGACGGTCGGGGCGAATCGACGCCGGTCAAGGCGTAGTACGCGCGGGATCCACGGCCGGACGAGGGCCGGCGCGGTCCTCCTCCGGCATCCGGATCGACGTCATGGCCGTGGCGCCGTGGGGCAGCGCGGAGCAGGTCGCCGACGCCGTCGTACGGTTGTGCTCCGACGACAGCCGATGAGCCACGCGCCAGACGTGCCCCGGACCACACGGCGTTCCGGCGATTCCCCAGACAGTGAACGCAGGGCGTCGTGCCACCGCTCAGTTCGCTGGTTGCAGGCCGGACAGGAGGTTGAAGGCTCCGGTCAGCAGGTTGAGGGTGACCACGCCGACGATCTCCGCGATGATGCGGTCGCTCCAGCCATGCGCCCGGAGGTCGGCGACATCCGCGTCGGTGAGGGAGGACGGCTCCGCCAGCACCCGTACGGCCACGGCGATCAGGGCCGCCTCCCTGGCGTCGGTGGACGTGCCCTGCCGGGCCAGCGCGATGTCGGCCTCGCTGAGCCCGGCCGCGCGTCCGGCCTCGACGTGCGCCTGCAGGCAGGTGCCGCATCCGATCCACTCCTGGACGGCGAGGGAGACCTTCTCGCTGAGGGCACGGGGCAGCTTGACCCGCTTCATGGCACGCGAGAAGTTCAGGTAGCCCTCGAGCAGCGCCGGCGAGTGCGCCATGGTGGCGACCATCTCCCCCACGCTGCCTCTTCTGTCGAGGATGTCGTTCAGCAGTTCCTTGGACTTGCCCGGTGCGTCGGCGGGCTCAAGCGGGACGAGACGTCGCATATGTCCTCCTCCGGACTCCCCGTGTACTATACCCCCCTACCGTATAATGGAGGAAGGCATGGAGCGACTGCTCGTTGACCATTTGTCCCACTGGCTCGGCGGCTGGCCCGCGGTGACCGAGCTGGACATCATCGGCGCGGACGAGCGAGATCATCCCGGCTGGGACGGCAAGTTCCATCCCGCGATCGGGGTGTCCAGCCCGGAGGCAGGTGTGTTGTCGGTCCCGCCACACGCCGCCACGGCCGTGGCGGAGCAGTACGCCGAGGACAAGGACCTCGCCGTGCTGGGGCCGCGGATCCCCGCCATGGTGGGCTTCCCCGAGCGCGGCTGGTTCACCGCCGTCTACCGGTGGACCACCCGCCCCGAGCCCCTCCCCGACGCCGGCACCTGGATGGCCGCGGACGCCCCCGGCGTACCGGGATGGCTGCTGCCGTTCGGCGGGGACGTCCTGGTGGCAACGGACCCCGCGACCGGCGAGCACCTGGCCGGGGTGGGGATCAAGCGGCACGACGCCTACGGGCACGAGCTGGCCGTGGTGACCGCTCCCCCGGCCCGGGGCCGGGGCCTGGCCCGCCGGCTGGTCGCCCAGGCGGCCCGGCGAGTGCTGGACGAGGGCGCCCTGCCCACCTACCTGCACTCCCCCGCCAACCTGGCCTCCGCCGCGGTGGCCGAGGCCGCCGGCTTCCCCGACCGGGGATGGCTCGCCTTCGGCGCCACCGAAGCCCGTTGATCACGCTGCCGGCCGGGCGCACTTGACTCCGGCATGGACGAGAAGACGGCCTGCCTGATGGAGTCGGCGTTGAAGTGTCCGGTGCCGTGGCCATGGCGCGGGGTCAGGAGCGCCAGAGCCGGCGGCTGGGGTGTGGTCCGCCAGAACGGCCGGGGTCCGCCATATCGGCGCCGGCGGACCCCGGTGCCCAGATTCTCAGGAGCCCGCGACGGCGCAACCGGCCGCTTCCACGGCCACGCGGACCCGTTCCTCGCCGACAGGACCATCAGTCAGGATGCTGACCCGCCCCTCGGCCGGATCGACCTCCACGCCGACGACTCCCGGCACCTGGATGAGCTCCGACTTGATGGCGGCCACGCAGTGATCGCACGTCTCCGGGGACAGGCCGGTGATGCGATAGGCGACGAGGCTGTAGGCAACAGTGATCAAGGGATCCCTCCTTCTGCTTCACGGCGAGGTACTCCGCCGCGTCAGAACAGATCGTGCTGCACGAAAAGGCCAGCGTGGAGGTATCAGACGCTTCCGGATCACGACATGGCGGAAACCGGAACCTTTGCCACACAGGGCTGAATATGTCACTGTTCAGCGTCGAGCCAGCGCCAGGAAGGGAGTTCGGTGGTGGACGGGGAGCCGCCTGCCGCGGATGACAGTGTGGCGCGTTCCTTGTACGCCCGCATGCGGCACCGAGGGGAGTCGTTGCCCGAGGCCGCCGAGCAGATGCGCCTGGCGGCGGCGGACATCGACCGGGCTCGCTCCGAACTCGTCCGGCTCCAGCTGCTGAATCCTGAAACGCAGACCGCCGCCGACGTCGCCACCGCGCTCAACCGGAGCCTGCAGAGCAGCCATCGGCTGCTCGACAGCCTGGTGGAGCAGCACGTCAGGACGGCTTCGCTGGCCAAGCGTTATCTCGGCCTGTCCGGGCCGGCAGACAGCCGCGCGCATGTCGAGTTCTTCCCCTGGCCCGACCGCCGCGAGCATCTGTCCGAGCGCATTGATGAGCTGGCCGAACAGGCCGAGCACGAAGTGCTCGGCATGCACCCGGTCGCACCGTGGACACGCCAGTCGCTGGAGGCCGGCCTCGCCCGCAGCGAGACCACCGCCCGCAACGGTGTACGGCTGCGCGCCCTGCACGCGCAGATCGCCCTGTCCAACCCGCTGATCCGTGAATTCATGGGTGAATGGCGAAGGTGCGGCATCGAGGTGCGGGTCACACCCGTGATCCCCACGCGCATGCTCGTCTACGATCGCCACATCGCCGTCGTACAGGCCGATCCGGAGTCCCTGCAGGCCGGCGCCGTGCTGATTCGCGGCGGCAGCGTGGTGAAATCCTTGGCGGCGATCTACGACTACTGCTGGACGACGGCCTCCGAGCCCGAGGACGTACCACGGTCAACTGATGGCGTCTCGCTCACCGAGCAGCAGCTCGCAGTTCTACGCATGCTGGCAGCCGGTGCGAAGGACTCCGCCATCGCGCGCAGCATGGGCGTTTCGACGCGGACCGTCACCCGTCTGGTCGGCGAGCTGACGACGACACTGGGAGCGAGCAGCCGGTTCCAGGCAGGCGTACGGGCGGCACGACTCGGCTGGCTCGACCCCGGCTGACCGGCGAGCGACGGGACCGCCTCCCGCGCGGTTCACCCGTCCACGTCGAGGACGAACCGTCGGCGGCCAGTTCGGTCAGGAAGACGATCGGGTCCACCAGTTGCTCGATGTGGCGCACGCCGGCCGGCAGCCCCGGCAGGTGGCGGACGAGCAACGCGGCTGCGCGACCGGTCGCACGACTCTGTGAGTGCCCGCTGAAGGACGCCTGAGCCGCGCCGGCGCCTCGGCGGCCACCACCACCCTCGCCTCGGCCATCCGGAACGCGTGCGACCGGCTCGTACGTGAACTCCTCAAGCTCGCCAGAGACACGCCGCTCGCGGGGCTCCGGGCCGACGACATCGAGACGCGCGACGAGGGACTCTTCACCAAGGACGGCCGCGGAGCGACATACCAGCAGATCCTGGAACTGGCAGGCCGCGACCACGTCGAGGTGACCGGCAAGTCAGCACCGCCGTACCAAACCCTCAAACGGACCACCAGCACGTACGGCGCGCACTTCGCGGAGGTGCGGGCCGACGAGGACACCGCCGAGGTCCGCGTCACCCGCTGGGCCGGCGCCTTCGACGGCGGCCGCATCGTCAACGCCAGCCTCGCCGAACAGCACATCCCCACCCACGCCGACGTGCCCGGCATCGACGTGCGCTTCGTGGACCGGCCCGACCGCCAGACCCCTCTCGGCGCCAAGGGCATCGGCGAACTGGGCATTGTCGGGGTGGCGGCAGCCATCGCCAACGCGATCTACCACGCCACCGGCACGCGCGTCCGAACCCTCCCCATCACCCCGGACAAGTTGCTTTCGTAAGCACATGGGAGACCGTGAGCGAAGGCGTGTCCGGGCGTCCATCACGCCCGGACACGCCTGGCGCTCAGAGCCGGTCGAGGATCTTCTGCAGTTGCTCCACCTCGGCCTGCTGCGTGGCTTCGATGGTCTTGGCCAGTTCCTTCGCCTCCGGGTTCGTGCCGCTCGACTGCTCGGTGCGGGCCATCTCGATGGCGCCGTTGTGGTGGGCGATCATCTGCTGCGCGAACAGCTTGTCGAACTGCGCCCCCTTGGCCGCCTTGAGCTTCGTCATGTCCTCCTCGGACATGACGCCGGGCATGTCATGGCCCATGCCGCCCTCCGGCGCGGCCTTGCCCCACCCGGTCAGCCAGCCCTTCATGGTCTGGATCTCCGGGTCCTGGGCGGCCTTGATCTTCGCCGCGAGCTCCTTGATCTCCGGGTCGGCCGCGCGCTCAGGCGCCAGCTCGGCCATCTCGACCGCCTGCTCGTGGTGCGGGATCATCATCTGGGCGAACATGACGTCCGCGTCGTTGAACGTGGCCGAGGGCTGCGCGCCGGCGGTGGTGGCAGGCACGCTGCCGGCGCCCATTCCTTCGTGTCCGGCCATGGCGTCGCCGTTGCCGCCACAGGCGGCCACCAGCGCGAGTGCTCCTGCGGCGACGGCGACGGACATCTTGCGGTTGATGCGCATTGCTGTACGTTCTCTCGATCGTGTGGAAGGTTCGGGCCTGTTCGCGGGCAGGCCGGGAGCCTGTCCCGCGTGAGCCGTCGGCCTATATGCGCAACATCGAGAGAATCGCCAGGCGCCGGGAGGTGTGCTTCGGCGGAGGTCTGGCGACCTGGCCGGCGGACGTCCACGTCTCGCCCTCGCCATCGCCACGCCGCCCCGCTCTGGCCCAGGTCGCGATCAGCAACAGGACCACGAACGTCATGAGCACGGCCAGGCAGACGTCTGTGGGGTCGAACCCGGGCATCTTGCCGTCGGGGACGAAGGCCTCCATGCCCGCGGGAACCACGGCAACGGCAGCTGGAGCGGCCTGCATGTCATGTGCGGCAGAAGAGCCGCCGTGCCGGCCGTCCAGGTGTCCGAGGGTGTGCATGCCGCAGACGCCCAGGGCGAGGGCCACGAGCAGGACGGCCCGCAGCGCGTGCACTGCACGACGCTGCCACATAGATCCCACCACCCCTCGCAGACCTTCGGCACGTCACGACACTTGCCAGTGTACTAACGCGACTCGTAGTACCCACCAGGAACCAGCATCGCCATCGCCGGAGCCTCGCTGGCAGGTCTCCGCGCGTTCCAGGCGCTGCGGCGTGAAGGATTCGACGGCACGATCACCCTGGTGGGGGCCGAGAAGCACCTGCCCTACAACCGCCCCCCGCTGTCCAAGAGCATGCTGAGGGGCGACGACGAGGTCACGCTTCCCGGTGCCGAGGAGCTCGGCGACCGATGGCTCAAGGGCCGCCATGCCGTACGGCTGGACACCTCGAAGCGGCGACTGATCCTGGACGACGGCTCGGAGGTGCACTACGACGGCCTGATCATCGCCACCGGCGCACGCCCGCGACGGCTGCCCGACGCCCCCGAGGGCGTGTACACCCTGCGCACCGTCGAGGACTCCCTGGCGCTGCGCGCGGAGCTGGCCGCGAGGCCCGGCAACGTCGTCGTCATCGGCGGCGGCTTCATCGGGGGCGAGGTCGCCTCGACCGCTCGCGCCCTCGAGCTGGGCGTCACGCTCGTGGACGCATCCCCGTACCCGATGCGGAACGTCCTGGGCACCGAAGCCGCACGCTGGCTGGCCGGCCATCACCGGGACAACGGCGTCGAACTCGTCAGCGAGAGCCGCGTGACCGGGTTCGACGGCAACGGCAGGGTGACGGCGGTGCGCCTGAGCGACGGCCGCACACTGCCCGCCGACCTGGTCATCGCCGGCATGGGCGTGGTGCCGAACACCGACTGGCTGGACGGCAGCGGCCTGACGGTGAACGACGGGGTGGTGTGCGACGAGCGCCTGTTCGCCTCGGGCGCGCAGGACGTGGTCGCCGCCGGCGACGTCGCGCGCTGGCCGCACAACCTGTACGGGGGCACGCTGGTCCGCATCGAGCACTGGTCGAACGCCAACGACCAGGGTGCCGCCGCGGCGCTCAACCTGCTGGCCGGGCCGGAGAACGCCAAGCCCTTCGCCGACCTGCCCTCCTTCGCCACCCACGTGCACGGCGCGCGCGTCCAGACCGCCGGCCTGCCGCATCTCGCGGACGAGAGCCGCATCGTGACCGGGGACCCGGGCGAGGGACGTTTCGCCGTCGCCTTCGCCAAGGACGGCGCGCTCGTCGGCGCGGCCGCGGTGAACGCGCCCAAGGACCTGATCCGTATCAAGCGCGCCATCGCGGCCGGCGATGGCCTGAGTTCCCTGGCGTGACCAGCAGGCACTCCTGGCCACGCATCTACGATCACCGGTAGCATTTGGGCAGACCGCGGGTGGAGGGACGATCAGATGGTGCGTGGCCTAGGGGAGCTCGAGTCCACGATCATGGATCACATGTGGGCCGTCAAGCGTCCGGCCTCGGTCAGAGATGTCCTGGAGCATCTGCAGCAGGAGCGCACCCTCGCCTACACGACGGTCATGACCGTGATGGACAAGCTGCACACCAAGGGCCTGCTCAAGCGCCAGCCGGTAGGGCGCGCCTACATCTACGAGGCGGTGTCGTCCAAGGAGGCCTACACCGCCGATGTGATGCGCGCGTCCCTGGCCTCGAGCGGCAACAGGGCGGCCACGCTGGTCCACTTCCTCGAGCGCCTGACCCCGGAGGAGGCCAGCGCCTTGGAGGCGGCGCTCCAGGTGTATCCGCCGCGGGGACGCAGCTCATGATCGTGGCGATCGTCCTGGCCCTGTACGGCCTCTTCGCGGCGCTGGCGCTGCCGAAGGTGCTCAAGCGGGCCTCCTGGGCCGACCGCGCGCCGCGACTGGCGATCGCCATGTGGCAGGCGGCCGGAACGTCGGTGATCGCCTCGGCGCTGTTGTCGGCGTTCGCCGTCGCCGTGCCCGCCTCCGTGGTGGGGCACGGCCTGGCCGACCTGTTCGAGGCCTGCGCCGCGCTGCTCCACGACGAAGCGGCCCTGAACTCGGCCGGCACCCGCGCGAGCATCGCCATCGCCGGGCTCCTCCTGATCAGAGTCGCCTGCACGGGCGCCGCCGTCCTGCTCCGTGCGCGCCGCGAACGTCGGCGGCACGCCGAAGCGCTGTCGCTTCTCGGCAAACACGACGGCGACCTCGACGCGCTCGTGGTGGACTACGACGAGCGTCTGGTGTACTGCCTGCCCGGCAGGAAGGGCCATGCGGTCATCACCACCGGCGCGCTGCGCTCGCTCGCCCCCGAACAGGTGGCCGCCGTGCTCGCCCACGAACAGGCGCACCTGCGGGGGCGGCATCACCTGGTGCTCGCCGCCGCCGAGGCCCTGGCTCGGGCATTCCCTCGCGTGCCCCTGTTCGAGCAGGCCCGCGTGGAGGTCGCGCGCCTGGTCGAGCTGCTGGCCGACGACGTCGCGGCACGCCGCCACCAGCGCATCCACATCGCGACCGCGCTGGTCGGGCTCGCGACGGGGAAGGTGCCGTCGTTCGCACTGGGCGCGGGCGGTGAGACGGCACTGACGCGTGTCCGCCGGATGCTGCATCCGCAGGCGCCGCTCGGCCGGCGGGAGCGCATCGCCGGGCTGGTTGCGGTTGCCGCGCTGCTCGTGGGGCCTGCCACGCTGGCGGCGGCACCGGGCGTGGCCGCGTTCCTCGCCCATCACTGTCATTCCTTCCTGACCCTCTAGCTACTACGACGGACGATAGTAGTAAGTTGTAGACTCGCGACATGAAGTTCGCGGGACAGCGGCTGCGCATGGGTGTGGCCGGAATCGCACTGGGCGTCACGCTGACCGCCTGCGGCCAAGCGGCACAGGAGCCGGGCGGCACGGCCACTGCGGACCTGGGCATCGGACATGTGCACGGACTCGGCGTCGACCCGGCCGATGGAGCCCTCTACGTGGCGGGCCACCACGGGCTGTTCAGGATCACCTCGCCCACGGCCGCCACCCGGGTCGCCGACCGCGACCAGGACCACATGGGCTTCACCATCATGGGCCCGAAGACGTTCCTGGCGAGCGGGCACCCCTCGGCAGAGGACGTCTCCCCCGAACGACCGCCGCATCTCGGCCTCATCAAGTCGACGGATTCCGGGCTCACCTGGAAGACCGTCTCGGAAGGCGGTTCGGCCGACTTCCATTCCATCCAGCCCGCCGGCGACAACCTGTACGCCTACGACAGCCAGACCTCGAAGGTCTGGCGCAGCATCGACGGCGGCGCCACCTGGACGAAGGGCACCGAGGAGAAGGTGATCGACCTCGGAGCGAGCGCCGAGCAGGCGTCCCGCATCTACGCCACCACCCCCGACGGGCTGAAGGTCAGTGAGGACGGCGGGCTGAACTACGACGACCTCACGAAGGCTCCCCCGCTCAGCCACGTCGACGTCCTGCCAGGCGAAGTGCTCGTGGGCGCCGGAGCCGATGGCCGGGTACACATCAGCCAGGACTCCGGCGAGACGTGGTCGGCCGCCGGAAGGCTCCCCGCACAGGCTGCAGCCTTCGCCGCCGTGGACCGGCAGCACCTGCTGGCAGCCCTGGAGGACGGCACGGTGCTGGAGTCCAAGGACGGCGGCAAGACCTTCACCACCGCCTACTCGCCGACGGCAAAGTGATCCGTCGGGAAGTGGCCGAGGCCGACGTAGCCGCACAACGCTTCTACGAGCGGATCGGCGTCATCCTCGTCTCCGAGAAGATCGGCCGCCGGCAACCGAGGTAGCCCACGCTCCGCCTGGCCCAGCGGTACCCGGCCACGCCTGCTACCTACGTGACGAAACGCAGGTCAGGAACGCACCAGCCTCGCGATGGCGTCGCTGGCCTCCTTGACCTTCGCCTCGGCCTCCGGGCCACCCTGCCGGGTCGCTTCGGCGACGCAGTGGGCGAGGTGCTCCTCCAGCAGGGCCAGGGAGAACGACTTCAGCGCGCTGGTGGCAGCGGATATCTGAGTCAGGATGTCGACGCAGTACGTGTCCTCCTCGACCATGCGCTGCAGGCCACGGATCTGCCCCTCGACACGGCGCAACCGGGTGATGTGGTTCTTCTTGCCATGGCTGTATCCGGCCATTTCCGCCCCTCCATCGGCGCCACCGCCCATGACCTTACCCCTCAGCGGTATGTGGGACCGCATCCAAGATCACCATGACCGAGCGGTGGGCGGCATCCTCGGACGGCAACTCCCTGGCCGCCGTGACCGCGTGCAAGCAAGAGGCCGCGAGTTCGTCAGGGACCACGTCTGCGCGGAAGGCGCCTTCCGCCGGCAGGTCTCGCAACATGCCGTGAAGCTGCTGCTGGGCGCGGCCCACCTGCTCGTCGCGGTGCAGGAACGCCACGAGCGCGCCACCCCCGTGCCCGCGAGATCGCCCCGAGATGTGCGCGTATGCCCCCCAGTACGGCCCGTAGCCGGGCGGCGGGCTCGCCGGCCTGATCCCGTACCAGTGCCAGGTGTTCGAGGTGGCCTGTGATCTGCCGTTCGTGCCAGGCGAGCAGGATCGTTTCGACGTCAGGGAGGTACTTGTACGGCGTCGCACGGCCGATGCCGGCCCTCTCCGCGATCTGGGACCTCGTGACCGATCGCACTGGCCGGCGTCGAGGGATGGCTCCACGCCGTTCGACGCGGAGCCATCCCGCTCGTGTTACTTGAAGCGGCGCAGCCGGAGGCTGTTGGTGACGACGAAGACGCTGGAGAACGCCATCGCCGCTCCCGCGATCATCGGGTTGAGCAGGCCGAGGGCGGCCAGCGGCAGGGCGGCCACGTTGTAGGCGAAGGCCCAGAACAGGTTGCCCTTGATCGTTGACAGCGTGCGGCGCGAGAGCCGGATGGCGTCGGCCGCCACCCGCAGGTCGCCGCGTACCAGGGTCAGGTCGGAGGCTTCGATGGCGGCGTCGGTGCCGGTGCCCATGGCCAGCCCCAGATCCGCCTGGGCCAGCGCGGCGGCGTCGTTGACGCCGTCGCCCACCATCGCCACCACCTTGCCCTCGGACTGCAGCTTCTTGACCACGTCCACCTTGTCGGCGGGCAGCACCTCGGCGATCACCTCGTCGATGCCCACCTCGGCGGCGACGGTCCTGGCCACGGCCTCGTTGTCGCCGGTCAGCAGCACTGGCGTCAAGCCGAGGGCCCGGAGCTGGGCGATGGCTTCCTTGCTGGTGGGCTTGACCACGTCGGCCACGACGAGCACGGCGCGGGCCTTGCCGTCCCAGCCGACCGCCACCGCGGTGCGGCCGGCGGCCTGGGCCTCGTGCAGGTCCCGCTCCAGATCGGCGGGCAGGTGCTGGGACCACTCCTGCAGCAGCCGGGGGCGGCCGACCAGCACGGCGTGGCCGTCCACGATGCCCTGGACGCCCAGCCCTTCGACGTTGGCGAAGTCCTCGGCCGCCGGGAGGTCGCCGACGCGGGCGGCGGCACCCTTGGCGACGGCCTGGGCGATGGGGTGCTCGGAGGCGTGCTCCAGTGCGCCGGCTAGGCGCAGCACCTCTTCCTCGTTCTCGCCCTCGGCCACGTGGACGGCGGTCAGGGTCATCTTGCCCTCGGTGACGGTGCCGGTCTTGTCCAGCACGACCGTGTCGATCCGGCGGGTGGACTCCAGCACCTCCGGCCCCTTGATCAGGATGCCGAGCTGGGCGCCCCGCCCGGTGCCCACCAGCAACGCCGTCGGCGTGGCCAGCCCCAGCGCGCACGGGCAGGCGATGATCAGCACCGCCACCGCCGCGGTGAACGCCGCCCCCACCCCGTCGCCGGTGCCCAGCCAGAAGCCCAGCGTGCCGAGGGCCAGGGCGATCACGATCGGCACGAAGATGCCGGAGATACGATCGGCCAGCCGCTGCACCTGCGCCTTGCCGGTCTGCGCCTCCTCCACCAGCCTGGCCATCTGAGCGAGCTGCGTGTCCGCGCCGACCCGGGAGGCCCGCACGATCAGCCGCCCGCCCGCGTTCACCGTCGCCCCGGTCACCGGATCACCCGGCCGCACCTCCACCGGCACCGACTCACCGGTCAGCATCGAGGCGTCCACCGCCGAGGTGCCCTCCTCGATGACCCCGTCGGTGGCGATCTTCTCGCCCGGCCGGACGACGAACCGGTCCCCGCTCTTGAGCTGCTCGACCGGGACGCGCCGGCCGTCGGCCAGCTCGACGTCCTTGGCGCCCAGCTCCATCAGCGCCCGCAGCGCCGCCCCGGCCCGCCGCTTGGACCGCGCCTCGAAGTACCGGCCGGCCAGGATGAACGCCGTGACGCCTGCCGCGGCCTCCAGGTAGATGTTGCCGGAGCCGTCGGTGCGCTCGATCGTGAACGCGAACGGGTGCGTCATCCCCGGAGTGCCCGCCGTCCCGAAGAACAGCGCCCACACCGACCAGCCCAGCGCGGCGATCGTGCCGAGCGAGATCAGCGTGTCCATGGTGGCCGCGCCGTGCCGCAGGTTGGTCCAGGCCGCCTTGTGGAACGGCCAGCCCGCGTACACCACCACCGGCGCCGCCAGCACCAGCGACAACCACTGCCAGTTCGTGAACTGCAGCGGCGGGATCATCGCCATCGCGATCACGGGCACGGCCAGCACCACGGAGGTGATGAGACGGTTGCGCAGCGGCTGGAGCTCGTCCTGCGGCTCCTGCTCGGCCCTCTCGGCTCGGGGCGGGGCGGGCAGGGCCGCGGTGTAGCCGGCCTTCTCCACCTCCGCGATCAGCTGCTCCGGGGCGACGCCTTCGGGGAAGGTGACCTTGGCCTTCTCGGTGGCGTAGTTGACCGTGGCGGTCACGCCGTCCAGCTTGTTCAGCTTGCGCTCGATACGGTTCGCGCACGACGCGCACGTCATGCCGCCGATCGAGAGTTCGACCGCGTGCTGCCGGTCATCGGTGACCTGGGACATCACCGTTCTCCTTCCTCTCGCTCAGTGGCTGTGGCCGTCGTCGCCGTGCCCGGTCGGCGTCGGCGAGGGTGTCGGCGTCGGGAGCTGCGGTCGCTCGCCCGCGCCCAGCGTGAAGTCGGCGGTACGGACCTCGCCCTCGTGCTGGAAGTCGAGGAACAGCCGGTAGTCGCCGGTGCTGGGCACCTCGGCGTGGAAGACGATCTCGGGGCCGGCCTTGGTCCTGCCGTCGCCGGGCTCCCCGTCCGGGTGGACGTGCAGGTAGGCCAGGTCCCTGGCGCGCAGGGCCACCAGATGGCCGTAGGCGCCGAGGTAGGGCTGCAGGTCGGTGACCGGCTTGCCGTCCTTGCTCACCTTGAGGGTGAGCTTGCTGGACTGCCCGGGCGTCAGGTCGCCGTCGAGGGTGACCTCGTAGCCGTCGACCTTCACCGTGCGGCTCTCCTCAGGGAGCGCCTCCGGCTGGTAGTCGCCGGCCACGGACAGGTCGGCGCCCAGGGTCAGAGCGCTGCCGCCTGTCGCCGTGAAGTCGGCGAAGGCGCGGTACGGGCCGGCCTTGGGCAGTGTCAGCTTGACCGACCAGACGCCGTCGGGCGCCATCTCCGGGTGCACGTGCTGGAAAGTCTTCAGATCGCGGGAGGCGACGATGAGGTGCAGCTTCTTGTCGTGCTCGACCTGGAAGCCGGTGACCGGCCTGCCGTCGGGGCCGGTCACGGTGAAGCGGAAGTCGGCAGGCTCACCGGGCTTGATCGTCGCGGTGAGCGGGTTGAGGGTGTAGCCGTTCTCGGACACCTGGAGCCCCCCGGGGGTATCGTCCTTCGCCTGGGCGGTGGCGTGTTCTCCGTGTCCCGCGCTCGCGCTCGCCGTGGGCATGGCCATGGCGGCGTGGTCCTCGGCCGGAGGTGCCCCGACCGGGCCGACCGCCTTGCCCACACCCAGGGCGCCGCCGAAGACGACGGCCAGCCCCAGGACGTACGAGCCGAGCTTCGTCGCGGTGTTCACTGGTTCGCCACTTCGTAACCGGCCTCCTCGACGGCGGCGACGATCTTCGCCGCGTCGACGGGGCCGTCACTGTCCACGGTCAGCAGGCCGGTCGCCAGGTCCACCTCGACGCCGGTGACACCGGCCACCTCGCCGACCTCCTCCTTGACCGAGCTGACGCAGTGACCGCAGGTCATGCCCTTGACGGTGTAGGTGGCGGTGCTCATATCAGTCTCTCCTTCAATCCGTGGGTCAGTCAGGAACGAACAAGTCGTGCGATGGCGTCGGAGGCCTCCTTGACCTTGGCCTCCGCCTCCGGCCCGCCCTTCTGCGTGGCCTCGGCGACACAGTGGGCCAGGTGCTCCTCGAGCAGCGACAGGGAGAACGACTTCAGCGCGCTGGTCGCCGCCGACACCTGCGTCAGGATGTCGATGCAGTACTTGTCCTCTTCGACCATCCGCTGCAGGCCGCGGACCTGCCCCTCCACGCGGCGCAGGCGCATCGCATGATCCTGCTTCGTACCGGTATATCCGGCCATGTCCACCCCTCTCCTAGGTCAACCGCTCGTGACAACACCATACCCCCCTATGGTATTCCTGACAACCGACGGCGGCCCATCGGCCGCCCGGTGAGACTTGAGGAGTTCGACATGCCCCACGCGATCCGCAGGCCAGGCATCCTCGGCGGGACGTCGCTGGCCGTCTTCCTGGCCGCCGTTCACTTCGTCAACGACGCGATCACCGCGATGCTCGGAGCCCTGCTGCCGACCTTGCAGGCCCGTTTCGATCTGGGGCCCGTTCTGCTGGCCCTCATCGTGGCCGTCTACTCGATCTCGTCCTCGGTCACCCAGCCGTTCTTCGGCGCGGTGGCAGAGGATCGCAGCCTGCGCCTGGTCGGAGCAGTGGGCGTGCTGCTGGCCTCGCTGTTCCTGAGCCTGATCGGCGTCGCGCCCGCCCTGGTGGCGGTCTTCGCCCTCCTGATCATCGGCGGCATGGGGTCGGCGGCGCTGCATCCCGTGGGCACCGCGGTAGCCGGCGGCCCGACCGTACCGAACCGAACCCTCGGCGTGGGCCTGTTCACCGCCGGCGGGATGATCGGGTTCGCTCTCGGGCCGGTGCTGATTCTCTCCATCGTCTCGGCCTTCGGCGTCGATGCCACCCCGTGGCTGATGGTGCCGGGCATCGCGGTCGCCGCCCTGATGTTCGCCCTGCTGCCCGACTGGGAGTCCCATGGCCGCAGGCCGCTGCGGGCGCTCTTCCGGCTACGCCTGCTGCGCGGCCCCGTCGGCGGGCTGACGCTCGCGGCCGGCCTGGCGAGCCTGGCCTTCGTCACCTTCACCAGCTCGGTCCCCATCTGGCTGGTGAACGAGCACGGCCTGCCGACCGACGACGGGCTCATCGGCTGGACGCTGGCGGCGTTCTCGCTGGCCGCGGGGCTCGGATCCCTGCTCGGCGGTGTGCTGGCGCCCCGTCTCGGCCGCCGGTCGGTGCTGGCGGGCTCCCTGGGCATCGCGCCCGTCCCGCTGATCGCGGCCCTGAGCCTGGAGCCGGGCGGCGTCCCCTACTTCATCGCGACCATCCTGGCGGGCGCCCTCCTGTACGTGGGCAGCCCGATCACCGTGGTCCTCGCACAGGACCTCGCGCCCGGCGCGCCGGCAAGCGCGGCCGGCATGGTCCTGGGAGTGTCGGCCGCCCTGGCGGGCGCGCTGTACGTCGCCTTGGGCCGGCTCCAGGAACTGGTCGGCGTAGGTGCCGGGATGGCCGTCGGCTTCGGGCTGGCCGGCCCTGCGGCACTGATCGTGCTGGCGGTGCTGCGGCGGCACCCGGAAACAGGACGTTGATCCCGCGGGCTTGACAGATACCCCCCGGTGGTATTTATTAGCCCTCGCACATACCCCCTAGGGGTACATGAAGACTGGAGAATCCCCATGTCCACACCATCCCCCCGGCGCTGGACCGCCCTGGCCCTGATCGCCACAGCCCAGTTCATCGTGATCATGGACACGTCGATCATCGGCGTGGCACTGCCCCGCATCCAGCAGGACCTCGGCTTCTCCCAGGAAAACCTGTCCTGGGTCTTCAACGCCTACGTCGTCGCCTTCGGCGGCCTCCTCCTGCTGGGCGGCCGCCTGTCCGACCTGCTCGGCGCCCGCCGCCTCTTCAGCGCCGGCTGGCTCATCCTGCTCGCCGGCTCCCTGCTGGCCGGCATCGCACCCGAAGTGTGGGTCGAGCTGACCGGCCGCGCCGTCCAAGGCATCGGCGCCGCGCTGATCGCCCCGTCCGCCCTCACCCTGCTGATGATGCTGTTCGGCCACGACCCCAGGGAACTGACCAAAGCCCTGGCCCTGTACGGCGCCGCCGCCCCCGCCGGCGGCACCGCCGGCGTCTTCCTCGGCGGCGTCATCACCGAATACCTCAGCTGGCCCTGGGTCTTCTACATCAACATCCCCATCGCACTCATCGCGCTCGCGGCCACCGGCCCCCTGATGCCCGCCGCCCCCGCAACACGCGGCTCCATCGACGTGCTCGGCACCCTGACCGTCACCCTCGGCCTCGGCGCCGCCGTCTACGCCATCGTCCGCGCACCCGAGACCGGCTGGGGCTCCACCCAGACCTGGATCACACTCGCCGTCGCCGTACTGCTGCTGGCCGCGTTCGTCACCGTCCAGGCCCGCCGCCGCGAACCGCTGATGCGCCTGTCCATCTTCCGCACCCCGAACCTGGCCGCCGCCAACCTCACCCAGCTCCTGCTGGGCGGCGCCTGGATCCCCATGTGGTTCTTCCTCAACCTCTACCTGCAGCAGGCCCTCGGCTACAGCGCCTTCCCCAGCGGCGCCGCCCTGGTCCCGATGACCGTCCTCATCATGATCGGCATGATCGTCCTGGCGCCGCGAGCCATCGGCCGCTTCGGCCCCAAGCCGACCACGGTCACCGGCCTGCTCCTGCTCACCGCCGGGATGGCCTGGCTGTCCCTGATCAGCCCGGACGGCAGCTTCACCACCGACGTCCTGCCCGCCAGCCTGCTCGCCGCCCTCGGCATGTCACTGGCCTTCATCCCCTCCCTCGGCACCGCCATCTCCTCCGCCCGCCCCGAGGAAGGCGGCCTGGCCTCAGGCATCGTCAACACCAGCTACCAGGTCGGCTCCGCGCTCGGCCTGGCCGCGATGACCGCCGTGGCCTCGGCCAACGGCGCCGACCAGCTCGGCGACCTGCCCGCCCTCACCAACGGCTTCTCCGCCGCCTTCATCGGAGCCGCCGCCATCGCCCTCGCCGGCGCCCTGATCGCCGCGGCAACCCTGCGCACCCGCACCGGCGCGCCCGCCGACGAGGTCACCGCCTCCCGCGGCTGACACCTCAGAACGCAACGCGGCAGACGAGTCGCTGATCGCTGACACGGCTGCCCCGGCTCTCCGTAGCGGGACCTGCCGGCGAAGCAGCCAAGACGAAAGCGCCCCCGTGATCACCCATGTGATCACGGGGGCGCGTCACGGGCGAGCGAGCGCGTGCAGATGCTCGGCCAGGCCCAGCGGCGAGCGGGTCATGACCGAGGGCCCATGCCGGCGAAGACTGCTTGGAGCACGCGGTCGAGGTAGGCGGGCGTCAGCGGCTCGTGGGTGATGAGCAGCCTGTAGTACAGCGGTCCTGACAGGATCTCGAAGGCCAGGTCCAGGTCGACATCGGGGGCGAGCTGCCCTTGCTCCTGGGCGGCCTTGAGGCGGGCCAGGGTGTCGGCCGTCTGTGGCCGGATGAAGCGTTCGATGAGGGCGGCGGCGACTTCGGGGCTGTGCTGCGCCTCTCCGATCAGGTCTCGGTACAGCGGTCCCCACGGCGGCCGGGCCAGCAGGTCGACGGCCCGGTGCATGACCTCGCGCAGGTCGGCCATGATGTCGTCGGTGTAGGGATGCTCCAGGCCTGTGGTTCTCGAGCTGAGAACCGCGTCGAGGAACAGCAGGGCCTTGGAGGGCCATCGGCGGTAGATGGTGTCCTTGCCGACGCCGGCCCGGGCGGCGACCGCCTCCATGCTGAGCTTGGCGTAGCCGGCCTCGAGGGCCAGGTCCAGGGCGGCCTGCATGATCGTTGCGGTCCGGTCGTCGGAGCGGCGGCGGGCGTTCATGATTCCATCATAACGGGACAGGACGTTTGGTTTGACAACGAAGGAATGATTCCGGCACGCTCTGGGCAATGCCATACGGGACGACCAGTCCCGTTATCGGGCTGAAGAGACATACGTGGGTGGACTCGCGCCACCCGTGAGACAGCCTTCAGAAAGGGGAGATTCGTGACCCCCGCTGTTCCCACCGATCCGACCGTGGTGCATCCCATGCCCGGACAGCCGCGTCTGGTGCTGCTGAAACCGCTGATCACCTCACCGCTGATCGAAGTCGGGGAGTTCTCCTACTACGACGATCCGGACGATCCGACCGCCTTCGAAGCCCGCAACGTGCTCTACCACCATGGGCCGGAAAAGCTGATCATCGGGAAGTTCTGCGCGCTCGGCGAGGGCGTACGGTTCATCATGAACGGCGCCAACCATCGCATGGACGGCCCCTCGACGTTCCCTTTCCCGATCATGGGCGGCTCCTGGGCCGAGCACTTCGACCTCATCACCGGCCTGCCCGGGCGGGGTGACACCATGGTGGGCAACGACGTCTGGTTCGGCTACCGGTCCCTGGTGATGCCCGGCGTCCGCATCGGGCACGGAGCGATCGTCGCCTCCGGGGCCGTGGTCGTCGACGACGTGCCCGACTACGGCATCGTCGGCGGCAACCCGGCCCGGCTCATCCGCCGCCGCTACAGCGACGCCGACATCGCCCGCCTCCTCGCCGTGGCGTGGTGGGACTGGCCGCTCCAGCACATCACCGAACACGTCCGCACGATCATGTCCGGCAGCATCGACCATCTGGAGAACGCGCGCCCGCGCCCCGGAGCCGGTGATCCGCTCGCCTCCAGCCCTTCACAGTTCCAGCCCCCGGGAATCGAGCTATCAGCATGCCTGCTTCGCCCCACCCCAATCCCTTCGCCGGCTGGCTCCGCGGCCATGCCGTCCCGCTCACCCACCTCGACCCTGCGGCACCGCTCGATGACCTCGAGCCGCTACGCGACATCATCGGCGACGCGCGCGTCGTCGCGATCGGGGAGAACTCCCACTTCATCACCGAGTTCTCACTCATGCGCCAGCGCATCCTGCGGTTCCTGGCCGAACGTTGTGGTTTCACCGTCCTGGCCTTCGAGTACGGCTTCAGCGAAGCCTTCTCCCTGGACGCCTGGGCCCAGGGAGAGGGAACAGAGGATGACCTGTCGGCTCATCTCGCCGCGGCGATCCCCGTGGGAGTCGACGAGCCGTTGCGCTGGATACGCCGGCACAACGCCACAGCCGAGGCGCCGGTGCGCTTCGCCGGCATCGACATCCCCGCGGCCGGCGGATCCCTGCTGCCCGCCCTGGCCCCCATCGCCGACTACCTGCGCCAGGTCGACCCCGAGAGCTCGACGCCGAGATCCGCCGCGGGCACGAGGCGGCCGGAGTGAGCCAGGACGAGGCCGCGGTGCGGGTGGACGTGCGGGGCCCGGACGGCCCGTACCAGGTGAGCGCCCGCTACCTCGTGGGATGCGACGGCGCCCGCAGCCGCATCCGCGACTGGGCCGGCATCCCGTTCCCCGGCACCACCTATCCCGAGGTCAACCGGCTGGCCCAGGCCACCCTGCCCGACACGGTCACCGTGCTCGGCAACGGCGATCTCGACGTCCCCGGCTCCGGCACCATCCGCGCCGGATTCACCCGCACCGACCACGGCCTGCTCGGCATCGGCTCCTCACCCGGCTCCCAATCCGTCTCCCTCTACACCATCGAGGACGAGACCACCGAATACGACGACGACGTCCCCATGACCCTCACCGAACTGCAGGACAGCATCCACCGCGTGCTCGGCGCCCACCTGCCCCTGGCCGGATCGACCCGGCTGTCCCGCTTCACCTTCAAGGCCCGCCAGGCCGAACGCTACCGCCACGGGCGCATCCTGCTGGCCGGCGACGCGGCGCACCTGTTCCCGGCCACCGGAGTGGCACTCAACGCCGGCATGCTGGACGCGGTCAACCTGGCCTGGAAGCTGGCCGCCGACCTCCACGGCACGGCCCCGGCCGGCCTGCTGGACACCTACCACGCCGAACGCCACCACGCCGGCGCCCGCACCCTGCTGCACACCCGCGCCCAAGTCGCCCTGCGCCGCGGACACGACCCGGCCGCCGAAGCGCTCCGCGAAGTGTTCACCGAACTGCTCACCGACGAACAGCCACTGCGCCGCATGGGAGCACTCCTCGCCGGAACCGACATCCGCTACCCGATGCCCGGCACCCACCCCCACCCGCTGGCCGGCACCTTCGCCCCCGACCTCACCCTGCACACCGACCAGGGCATCACCAGCATCGCCCACCTCATGCACCCCGCCCGGCCCGTCCTGCTCAACCTCACCGCCCGCCCGGACCTGAGCGAGACCGCCCGGGACTGGCAGCCTCGCGTCGACGTCCACACCGCCAAGACCGACGACCGACCGGCCGACGCCCTGCTGATCCGCCCGGACGCCCACATCGCCTGGGCCGCCGGCCTCGACGAACCCGCCGACACCGCCACGCCCGCACTGCGAGAAGCACTCACCGGCTGGTTCGGCACACCCTGACACCCTCGTCCAGCGCACAGGAGCGCTGATCGCACCCCCCGGATCTGGCTCCCGAGCGGCCCCGGACCGGTCTGCAACCCAAGCGTCAGTGACGCCGAACTGGTCACCCTGGCGATATGGTCGGCGCTGCTCGGCTTCACCTCCGAGCGGCGCCGGCTACGCCACACCCGTGCCCGACCGCGCCGCAGCCGGGGCACGCGGCGCACAGAACACAGGGACCTTGCCGCGCAGGGCTGCCAGCGGCTACGCGGGCGCGGTGGGCAGGTGGTCCTCGGCCCACTGGGACAGCTCGTGAAGCGCGGGCATGAGCGCCTTGCCACTCTCGGTCAGCTCGTACGTGACGGTCACCGGCGGCCCTTCGTCCACGGTGCGCGCGATCAGGCCCGCCTTGGTCAGCTCCGACAGCCGGTCGGACAGCACCGAGTCGCTGACTCCGCCGATCGCCCGCGACAGCTCGCGGAACCCGGCGGGCCCGGCTCGGAGGCTGCCCAGCACCAGGCCGCTCCAGCGCTTGCCGAGGAGGGTGAAGGCGCGTGTCAGCGCGGCGTCGCCGCGATCGCAGTCGTCCATGGCGTTCCGCGTGTCTGCTCTTGCCATACACCCATACTAGTAGAAGAGTCGTCGCTTTTATTTTGCTAGCATCTATGCACAGGCTAGTGCCGCGTCGATGACGAACACGGAGAGCAAGGCCGGCGTGCGTCCCAGCGTCGTGGTGCCGGGCGGCGGATACGGCGGTTCCAAGGTGGCCAACGGCCTGATGACGTCCGAGCCTGGCGCGGGTGAGCGACGCCGGCATGTCCGGGGATCGGCCGGCGGCCCGGGCAGCCCTGGATCGGCCGCCCGCGAACCCGCCGCCGGCGTTCCACCAGCGGATCCCGGTCAGTCCTCGCCCACGACCGTCAGGTCGTCGCCCAGGGCGGCGGCGATCTCCGCGGCCCTGGAGTGATCGTCCAGCCGGCGGGTCAGGTAGGCACAGCCGTGGTGATGCCTGCGCGACCACCAGGCGGCCGAGCCGCCGATGCCACCCTTGGCGATCTTGCCATGGTCTCGGACGAAGCCCAGCGTCCAGGTGATCCTGGTCCCGAAGACCTCGTCGAACTCCGTGACCTGCGGGGCGAGCAGTTCGGCGTGCAGCTCCGGCCCCAGCAGGGCGCGCACGGGGCCGTCCTCGGCGGTCAGCTCGGAGAAGAACCGGGCCATGGCCGCGGCGGTCGTGTGGAGGTTGACCGCGCCGAAGACCGCCTGCCGCCAGGCTCTGGAGTTCGCCCGCTCGACGTCCAGGGTCCCGTCCGGGATCTGGAGCCACGGCGCGGCGTGCAACCGGCGGGGCCAGTCCGGGTCGGCGTACTCCAGGTCGGCGACCCGTCCCAGCAGGTCGTCCGGCACCCCGAACCACGCGTCCAGCCCCAGCGCGGGCCGTACGACCTCGTTGAACAGCTCCCCCAGCGTGGTGCCGGCACCCGCGCGCAGGATGCCGTCCACCAGGTGCCCGTAGGTCAGCGCGTGCTCCCCGAGCGACGTTCCCGGAACGTACTCCGGCGCCGCCTTCGCCAGGCTCCCGCGCAGCCCGGCGTCGTCCAGCAGATCCAGGCCGGCCGCCTCCGCCGGGAACCGCGGCTGTCCTGCCCGGTGCGTGAGGACCTGGCGCAACGTCGTCCGGTCCTTGCCGCCGACCCCGTACTCGGGCCAGCGCCTGGCCACCGGCTCATCGAGTGCCAGTGCGCCATCGCGCACCGCCACCAGGGCGGCGAGCGTCACGAAGGACTTCGACAGCGAGTACGGCTGGACGAGGGTGTCGGCGCGCCAGGGGCGGCGCCGCGAGGAGTCGGCCCATCCCCCGCTCAGCCGGACGACCTCTCGCCCGTCGCGCCAGACCGACACCCCGGCACCTGTCTCCCGGCCGTCATGAACCAGCTTCTGGAAGACCTCGCGTACCTTGTCGTATCCATCGGCCGCGAACCCTTCGACCTGCGCCATACCGGACATCTCGGATGCGTCACTCATACTGCGCGCCTCCCGCACGTCGTCTTCTCCTCTCCGAACATACCCCCGGCCGGTATAAAGGGCCAGCAGGGAGCCACGACTTCGCAGGGCTCCCCCGCCGGCCGATGATCACCACCGCCGAACTCACACCGCCGGGAGGCCATGGGACTGCTCGCGGCGGCTCTCGCGGAGGCCGACCCTCGCCGCTGCACCTCCCCGCCCCACCGGCGTGATCCACGGACGCCGAACAAACTCGCTCCCCGTCTCGACTAACGGCATGGGGATCGGAAGAGACGGGGGATCGGGACATGGGTGGTTCGGCCGAACTACTTCCGGGTGATCCGGCGCGCCTGGGCGACTACTTGCTGGCGGGGCGGCTGGGGTCGGGCGGGCAGGGAGTCGTCTACGAGGCGTACGACGATTCCGGGCGGCGGGTCGCCGTCAAGATTCTCTACGGGGTCGAGCTGCGGCACGGGCTCACCCGGGAGCTGGCCGCCGCCGAGCGGGTCGCCTCGTTCTGCACTGCCCAGGTGCTCGGCCACGATCTGGGGGCAGCCAGGCCGTACATCGTCAGCGAATACGTCGAAGGCCCGAGCCTGCGCCGGTTCGTCGCGGAACGCGGCCCGCTCGGCGGCGCCGACCTTCACCGGCTCGCCGTCGGCGTCGCCACCGCGCTCACCGCGATCCACGAGGCCGAGGTCATCCACCGCGATCTGAAGCCTGACAACGTGCTGCTCGGCCCGGACGGCCCACGGGTGATCGACTTCGGCATCGCCAGGACCGCCGAGATGTCGCTGACCTCCACGGGCGTCGTGGCCGGTACGCCCACGTACATGGCGCCCGAGATCCTCACCGGGCGGCGGGCGGGCACCCCGGCCGACGTGTTCGCCTGGGGAGCGATCGTCCTGTTCGCGGCCACCGGACGCGACCCCTTCCACGCGGAGAACCTGGGCGCGGTGATGTACAGCGTGCTCACGGCCGAACCGGATCTGAGCGACCTCGCCGACCCGCTGCGTTCCCTGGTGGAGGCGGCCCTCGGGAAGGAGCCCGCCGACCGGCCGGCCGCCCGGGAGCTGCTGATGGGGCTGCTGGGGGCCGTGCCCGATCCGCTGGTCGCCGGGGTCGAGAAGGCGTCGGAGGTTCGCGCCGGTTCCGACGATCCCTCGATCGGGGCGCGCGCCGAGGAGGTGTACGCGGCCCTGACGCCTGCCGCCCAGGAGCTGGTACCCGAGATCTTCCTGCGTATGGTCGCCGCCGGTCCCGACAGCGAGGACACGGTGCGGCGAGTGGCCCGAGCCGAGCTTCCGGCCGGCGGCGACGACGTGCTGGCGGCGTTCGCGGAGGCCAGTCTGGTGACCTCCGGCGGCGAGTACGTGATGATCTCCCGGCCGGCGCTGCTGCGGGCGTGGCCACGCCTGCGCGACTGGGTGGAAGCCGAGCGTCCCGGCCTGGCCGTCCATCGCGAGATCGCGGTCGCGGCACGGCGCTGGCAGGAGGGGCAGGGCGATCCCTTCCAGGGCAGGACGCTGGAGTCGGCGCTGCGCTGGGCCGCCACGGGCCGCCGGCACCTGACCCTGAACCCCCAGGAACGCTCGTTCCTGGAGGCCGGCACAGCGGTCGCCCGCCGCCGGGGCCGCGTCCGCCGCCTGGTGACGTCCAGCCTGAGCGTCCTGCTCGTGCTGGCCCTCGGCGCCGGGGCGATCGCCGTCCGGCAGAGCCTGGACCTCGCCCAGCAGCGTGACGAGGCCGCCGCCCGGGCCGTCGCCGCCCGCGCCGAGACCCTGCGCGCCGAGGACCCGGTGGTCGCGATGCTGCTGAGCGCCGCCGCCTGGAACATCGCCCCGGCGCCCGAGGCGCGCACGGCCCTGTACGGCTCGCTGGCCCAGCCCGCCCTGGACGTCCACGCGCTCGGGTACGGCCGGTTCGGCTCCGACGGCCGCACCTTCTACACGTGGGACGACCGGCAGGTGGCCGTGTGGGACGTCGCCACCCGCAGCAGGGCCCGCACGGTCGCCGTCACGATGCCCGGCGAGGACGGCGAGATCTCCCTGAGCCGGGACGGCCGGCTGGCGGCGCTCGCCGGGGACGTCGAAGGCGACGGGGTCCGGCTGTGGGACATGACGTCCGGACGGCCTGCCGGCGGCCTCGACACCCGCCTCACGGGCGCCGACTTCGGCGACGGGAACCGGGTCTACGCGGCGACCACCGCGGGCGAGCGTACCCAGCTGTGGCGGGTGGGCGGTCGCGAACCTCTCCTGGAACGCGGCTCGTTCGAGTCGGTGGCGATCAGCCCGGACGACCGCTTCGCGGCCCTGTTCCGCCAGGAGGGACCGGGCGAGATCTGGGACCTGTCCCGCGGCGAGCGGCTTCGCGCGCCCACCGCGCGGAAGGGCCAGGACGTCATCGCCGTGCGCTTCTCGCCGGACGGCCGCACCCTGGCGATCGTCCGGCCGACCGAGGTGCTGCTCTGGGATGTGGCGTCAGGCAAGGCCGCCGGCCCGCCGCTGACGAGGCCGGGCGCCCTGTGGCGCAACTCCTACGGGCCCGGCCTGGTGGCGTACAGCCCGGACGGCCGCTGTCTGGCCGTTGTCGATCCGGACGGAATCACGCTGTGGAGGATCGGCGACCAGATCGCCCTGGCCACCTTCCCCCTGGGGCGCCAGGACGTGCACACCCTGAGCTTCGACCGGGACGGCCGGACACTGCGCTATCTGCGCGCGGACAACCCCATGACGGTCACCTCCCTCGACGTCTCCGCCTACACCCGGCCCCCGTCCCTGGGCGACGCGACCATGCCGGCGCAGACGGCGATCGCGGGGCACGCGCTGAGCCCGGACGGCCGCGTCGCCGCCCTGCTCGACCGCGGCACGGCGGCCGTACAGCTGTGGGACGTGCGGAAACGCCGCCTGCTGGGGCAGCTCGAGGGCTTGGGCGAGCCCGCTGCCGTCACGGGCGCCTGGATGTTGTTCAGCCCGGACGGGCGCACCATCGCGATCAGCGTCGGACCCGAACCCACGCGGACGAGCCTGTGGGACGTGGCCTCCCGGCGCCGGCTCCCGGATCTGCACGACCCGAGCCACCTCATCGACCACGTCCAGGCGTTCAGCCCGGACGGCAAGACGCTGGCGATCGCCGTCGGCCAGGACGGCACGGAGCACACAAGAGCATGGGACGTCGCGAAACGGAGCATGACGGAGACCTTCCCGATCGAGGACAGGCGGGTGCTCGCGTTCGTGGCCAACGACCGCGTCCTCACCTCGGGCGCCGAGATCGTCGACCTGACCTCCGGGAAGCGGACGGCCTTAGCCGGGGCCGGCCCGTTCACCGGAAACGTCGTGGCGCTCAGCGCCGACCGCCGGCTCGTCGCCGTCGGCGAAGAGGGGCAGGTCGGCATCTGGGACACCGCGACGGGAAGGCGCCGTGCCCTCGTACGTGACGTGCGCGCCGGAGCCCCGGCGAGCATCGCGGGCGGTGACGCTTCCGCGATCGTGTTCTCCCCCGGCGGGGACCTGCTGGCCTCGGCCACGTTCGGCGAGATCCGGTTGTGGGACACCACGACCGGCCAGCAGGTCGGCCCGCCGTTCGCCGGCCCTGCCGGCGCCGGGTCGCTGGCCTTCGACTCCGACGGCACGCTGCACGCGACCAGCGGCGGGCGGGACCTGCTGGACTATCCGACCGACCCCGCACGCGCCGCGGACGCCGTCTGCGCGAGAGCGGGGCGGTCGCTGACGGAGGCCGAATGGCGGCGCTACATCCCGTACGTCCCCTACCGTCGCGGTGGGTGCGACTAGCTCCGACCTGGCTCGTCCCAGCCGAGGAGAAGGGCGCGCCCGTCATCCGGCCGGCTCGTCCAGGTCACGCTGACTGCGGAGGGGCTCCGGATGGGTGTGGCCCAGGACGCGGAGCCTGCCGTCCAGTGTCGTCCGCCGGCACCGCGGTCCAGAACCCATCGCGAGCGTTGCGTCTGCCCGCCAGCGTCTCCTTGACCACCCCGTCCGGTACGTCGAGGTCGTCCTGGGCGGCCCGCAACAGCAGGACGGTGAGCTGGGCGTGATCGCTCGCGTCCACCCACCGGACCAGATGCCCGGCATCGGCCAGATCGGCCGCCAGCCGCAGCGCCCGACTCGTCCCGCTCCACCATGGGGAAGAAGGGCGCTGCCGGTCCCGGGACGACCAGGCCGCCATCGGCACCCTGTCGAAGGGCTGCCGCCCCCCGAGGCGGGAACAATGTGCACGTGGCCGATGGCGGTCACGCGGCCTGCGGAATCATCAGGAGCCCGCCCATGAACCTCGATCATGTACTGGTCGACCGCGACGTCGACTTCGTGACGATCACGATGAACCGGCCGCAGCGACGCAACGCCCTGTCGCTGGCCCATCTGCGCGATCTGATCAACGCCTTCAGCGCCGCCGGCGACAGCGACGCCTCAGGGATCATCCTGGCCGGGGCAGGTCCCGTCTTCAGCGCCGGTCATGACTTCGCCGACGTCGCCGAAGCCGACGTGGACGGGGTGCGCACCCTCCTTGACACCTGTCTCCGCCTCATGGAGCTGATCGAATCGGTGCCGCAACCGGTCATCGCCCGGGTCCACGGCCTGGCCACCGCGGCAGGCTGCCAGCTGGTCGCCACCTGTGACCTCGCCGTCGCCGCCGACTCCGCCGGCTTCGCCGCGCCCGGAGGCAAGGGCGGCTGGTTCTGCCACACCCCGATGGTGGCCATCGCCCGCAACATCGGCCGCAAGCGCGCCGCCGAGCTGGCCTACACCGGTGACACCATCTCCGCCGCGCAAGCGCTTGAATGGGGGCTGGTCAACCGGGTGGTACCCGCCGCGGATCTCGACGCCGCCGTCATCGACCTGCTCGGCCGGGCCACTCGCGGCAGCCGGGCCTCCAAGGCGCTCGGCAAGCGCACCCTCCACCAGCAGCTGTCCCTGCCCGAGGCGGAGGCCTACCAGCTCGCCACCAGGGTCATGGCCGAGTCCTCGCAGTCCGCCGCGGCTCGCGAGGGCATGTCCGCGTTCTTGAGCAAGCGCCAGCCGAAATGGAGCGACTGACGCGTCTCGCGCATGGCTCCGTGATGCCCGCCACTGGGCCCGGGGGATCAGGAGTACCGCGGGGAGTGGTCCGTGGTGGGCCAGGTCGTCACGGTGCCGGTCGCCTTGCCGAGGATGGGGTCGATCGCGTCGAAGTCGGGCGTGCCCTCCTCCCTCCGGTTGAAGATCGCGCAGTGGCTGACGCCGTGGCGGCCGTGCCCGCCGCGCGGGCCGGGCGCCGGGCGCGAGGGCGGGCACCGGTCCGCGCATGTCAGACTCGATGGCGTGACCGACACCGTGATGGACGATGCCGCGGGCGCCGGCGGGCTGACCGTCGGGGCCGCCGCGTCGCACGTGGGAGTCACCGTCCGCACCCTGCATCACTGGGACGCGATCGGGCTCGTCCGCCCGTCCGGGCGCACCTCCGGCGGCTACCGGCTCTACTCGGCGGCCGACGTCGCCCGCATCCACCGGGTGCTCATCTACCGCGAGCTCGGCCTGCCCCTCGACGACATCGGCGAGCTGCTCGACGCTCCGACGGTCGACATGGCCGTGCCGCTGAGACAGCAGCGCGCCCAGCTCGTCGAGCGCATCTCCCGGTTGCAGGCGATGGTCGACGCGGTCGATCGCATGATCGATGCCGCGAGCGCCGGCATCCTGCTCTCCCCGGAGGAGCAGGTCGCGATCTTCGGGCAGCGCTGGGAGCCGTCATCGCTCGCGGGCGCACGTGACCGGTGGGGCGACACGGCTCAATGGGCGCAGTACGCCGAGCGCGCCGCGGGCATGTCCCCCGAGGACTGGCAGCGGATCGCCGACAACCTCGCCAGGCTCGAGAACGACCTGGCGGCAGCCAAGCGCGCCGGCGTCAGGCCGGGCAGCGCCGAGGCCAACGCCCTGGCCGAGCGGCACAGGGCCTCCATCGGCGCGTACTTCGACTGCACCCATGCGATGCAGGTCTGCCTGGGCAGGACGCACGCCGCCGATCCCGGCTTCACGGCCTACTACGACGCGATCGAGCCGGGCCTGACCCTCTGGCTCCGTGACATCATCGACGCCAACGCCCGCGCGCGGGGCGTCGATCCGGATTCGGCGACCTGGACCTGACGCGTCCGGCGATCGGCGGCTTCAGAGCATGCCGGCGATGTCGTTGGCGGCCACGTAGCCGAAGGTCATGGCGGGGCCGATGGTCGAGCCGGAGCCGGCGTAGCTGTGGCCCATGACGGCCGCGCTGGCGTTGCCGGCGGCGTACAGGCCGGGGATGACCGAGCCGTCGGCGCGCAGCACGCGCGCGCGGGCGTCCGTGCGCATCCCGCCCTTGGTGCCGAGGTCCCCCGGGATGATCTTGAACGCGTAGAAGGGCGGCAGCCACAGCGGGGCCAGGCAGGGGTTCGGCTTGACCAGGGGGTCGGCGTAGTAGCGGTCGTAGGCGCTGTCGCCGCGGTGGAAGTCGAGGTCCTTGCCGGTCGTCGCGAACCCGTTGAACCGGTTGATCGTGCCGCGCAGCGCGGCCTGGGGCACTCCGATCCGCTGGGCCAGTTGCTCGATGGTCCACGCCTTGTACGCGGCCCCGCTGTCGAACCAGGCGCCGGGCAGCGGCAGCAGCGGCGCGACGTCCTTGAACAGGTACTTGTTGCGGTAGTGCTGGTCGACGATCAGCCAGGCGGGGATGTGCGGGGTGGCGGCGCTGTTGCGGTCGTACATGACGTGGACGACGTCGCTGTAGGGGGCGCCCTCGTTGACGAAGCGCACGCCGTGGCCGTTGACCAGGACGCTGCCGGGCAGCGTGCGCTCGGCCAGGCAGAAGTAGGGCTCGTCGGGCAGCGGGATGGCCGGGCCCCACCAGGCGTCGTCCATCAGGTCGAGCGCGGCGCCGGCCCGCTCGCCGGCCTCGATGCCGTCGCCGGTGTTCGCCCTGGCGCCGACGGTCCAGCTCGTGCCGATGGGCTGGCGCTGGAACTCCGCGCGCATGGCCGCGCTGTGCTCGAACCCGCCCGACCCGATGATCACGCCGCGCCGGGCCCTGATCGCGCCGGACGGCGTGATGACGCCCGTGACCCGTCCTGCTTCGCGGCTCAGGTCGAGCAGCGGGGTGTTCAGCAGCACCGGCACGCCGGCGGCGGCCAGCCCGGCCCGCAGCCCGGCGGCCAGCGACTGGCCCATGGTCAGCGGCTTCTCGCCGCGCAGCGCGGCCTCGGTGCCGCGCAGCAGGCACGCGGCGCTCACCTCCAGGCCCTTGGGGTTGACGGCGGCGAGCGTGAGCCACTTGTAGTCGGCGCTGTGGACCACCATGCCGGCGGGGGTGGGGATGTACGGGCCGTTCAGGCGGGCCAGCTCGGCGCCGAGGAGGTTGCCGTCGAGCTGGGCGGGCTCGATGGAGCGCCCGCCGGGCATGCCGCCGGGCAGCTCCGGATAGTAGTCGGAGTAGCCCTCCATGAACCGGAAGCGCAGCGGGCTGTTCCGCATCACGAACGAGATCATGGCCGGCCCCGCGGCCAGGAACGCCCGCTGCCGCTCGATCGGCACGGTGTCGCCGACGACGCGGGCGAGGTAGGCGGCGGCCTTGGCGGGGGTGTCCTGCACCCCGGCGGCGAGGATGACCTCGTTGTTCGGGATCCAGATGCCCGCGCCCGAGCGGGCGGCCGATCCGCCGAACGTCGGCGCCTTGTCGATCACGACGGTGCGCAGCCCGCGCTTGGCCGCCGCCAGTGCCGCGGTCATCCCTGCGGCGCCCGCGCCGACCACCACGACGTCGTACTCGGTCTCGGCGCGGGCGGGCGAGCCGCCCAGCGCGGCGCCCGTCACCAGCGCGCCTCCGGCGACGGCGGCGCCGCGCAGCAGCGTACGGCGGCTGGGGCCTCCGGGGTCGTGACTGCTGGTCGATCTCGCTGATCCGGCCATGCGCCCAAGCATGCGCTTGGTTGTTACGCCTGTCAACGGCGAGACCGCCCGTTTCCAGCGCCAAGACCGCTAATACCTATTACTTCAGCGATTACCCCTTGACGCCCCACTGTGCCCGGTTCCACAATGACCGGACTAATACGCATTATCAGCGGAACGGGTGATACGTACTGTGGCTCCTTCAGGTCGGCGGCTGACGCAGCAGGACATCGCGCGCATGGCGGGTGTGAGCCAGACGACGGTGTCCCTGGTGCTCAACGGGAGGGCCGAGGGCGAGGTGCGGATCTCGCCCGAGACCCGCGAGCGGGTGCTCCAGGTGATCAGGGAGACCGGCTACGTGGCCGACCCGGCGGCGCGGCGGCTCGTCGAGCGGCGCAACCGCATCTACGGCGTGTTCACCTACGAGGCCGTCTTCCCCGCCGAGAGCGCCGACTTCTACCACCCGTTCCTGGTCGGGATCGAGGAGTGCGCGGAGGAGGCGGGCTGCGACCTGCTGCTGTTCACCAGCGCCAAGGTGGAGCAGGGCGAGCGGCGGCGCATCTTCAGCGCGGAGAGCCGGATCCGGCTGGCGGACGGATGCGTCCTGCTCGGCCGGACGATCCACCGGGACGACCTGTCCAGGCTGCTGTCGGAGGGCATCCCGTTCGTCTCGGTCGGGCGCCGCGACGACGCCGGCGGGCCGGTGCCGTACGTCGGCGCGGACTACCCGCCGGCGGTGCGCGCGCTGGTCCGGCGGGCGGCGGCGCTCGGGCACCGGCGGATGGCCTACGTCGGGTCCGGGCAGGGCGCGGAGTCCTACGCCGACCGGTTGCGCGGCTTCACCGAGGGCGTGGCCGAGGCAGGGGCCGAAGGCGTGCACCTGGCGGGCGCGGACGAGCTGTTCGGCTCCGGCCCCGCGTCCGAGGTCACCGTGGTGTTCGCCGAGGAGCTGGCGGACGGCGCGGCCATCGCCGAGGTCGCCCGCGCCCGCGGCCTGGACGTGCCGCGCGACCTGTCCATCGTCGCGCTGGGCGCGCCCACCAGGCCGGTGTCCACCGACATCGACTTCGCGGGGTTCCGCATCCCCCGGCGGGAGATGGGGCGCAGGGCCGTCGAGCTGCTCACCCAGGTGCTGGAGCACGGCGGCACCCCGCAGGAACTGCTGGCGTGCGAGCTGGTCGAGGGCTCGACGCTGGCACCACCCCGCCCGTAGTCCAGGGCGCCACCTGATCCGTAGTCCAGGGCTCGGCCTTGGCACCCCCTGACCCGTAGTCGAGGAGAGGCAATCCCCACGTGGTTGAGATATCGGCAGACGCGCTCGTCGTCGGCGGCGGGCTGGGCGGCGTGGCCGCCGCGCTCGCCCTGCTGCGGGCGGGCCGCTCGGTGGTGCTCACCGAGGAGTACGACTGGCTGGGCGGCCAGCTCACCAGCCAGGCGGTGCCGCCGGACGAGCACACCTGGGTGGAGCGGTTCGGCGTCACGGCGAGCTATCGCGCGCTGCGCGACGGCATCCGGCGCTACTACCGCGAGCACTACCCGCTGACCGAGCGGGCGCGGGCGTGGCGCGAGCTCAACCCGGGCGCCGGGCACGTCAGCAAGCTGTGCCACGAGCCCCGGGTCGCCGTCGCGGTCATCGAGGCCATGCTGGCCCCGTACCGGGGGGCGGGGAGGCTGCGCGTGCTGCAGCCGTACCGGCCGGTCGGGGCCGAGGTGGACGGCGACCGCGTCACGGCCGTGCGGCTCGCGCACCGCGACGGGGGCGGGGAGATCACGGCCGTGGCGGCGTACGTGCTGGACGCCACCGAGACCGGCGAGCTGCTGCCCCTGACCGGGACCGAGTACGTGACCGGCTTCGAGTCCCAGGACGAGACCGGCGAGCCGAGCGCCCCCTCGACCGCGCAGCCGATGAACATGCAGGCCGTGTCCGTCTGCTTCGCGATCGACCACGTGGACGGCGACCACACGATCGACAGGCCCGCCTCGTACGACTTCTGGCGCGCCTACCAGCCGCCCTTCTGGGGCGACCGGCTGCTGTCGTGGCGCTGCCCGAGCCCGCGGACGCTGGAGATCGTGGAGCGTTCCTTCACCCCGAACCCGGGCGACGACCCCCGGCTGGTGGAGGCCGACCAGCGGGTCAACCCGGGCGACGGCAACCTGTGGACGTTCCGCAGGATCGCCGCCCGGGACAACTTCCTGCCCGGCGCGTACGGCAGCGACATCACGCTCGTCAACTGGCCGATGATCGACTACCTGGAGGGGCCGGTCATCGACGTGCCGGACGCCGACCGGCACCTCCAGGCGGCCCGCGAGCTGTCCCTGTCGGTGCTGTACTGGCTGCAGACCGAGGCGCCCCGCCACGACGGCGGCACCGGCTACCCCGGCCTGCGGCTGCGCGGCGACGTCACGGGCGGCGCCGACGGGCTCGCCCAGGCCCCCTACATCCGCGAGTCCCGGCGCGTCCGGGCCCTGACCACCGTCACCGAGCAGGACCTGTCCGTGGCGGTACGCGGCGACAAGGGCGCCGTCTCCTATCACGACTCCGTGGGCGTGGGCATGTACCGCATCGACCTGCACCCCTCGACCGGCGGCGACAACTACATCGACGTCGCCTGCTCCCCGTTCGAGATCCCTCTCGGGGCGCTGATCCCGCAGCGGACGGCCAATCTGCTGCCCGCCTGCAAGAACATCGGCACCACCCACATCACCAACGGCGCCTACCGCCTGCACCCGGTGGAGTGGAACGTCGGCGAGGCGGCCGGCGCGCTCGCCGCCTTCTGCCTGGACCACGCGACCACGCCGCACGCCGTGCAGGCGGACGGGCGGTTGCTGGCCGACTACCAGCATCGGCTCGTCCGCGACGGCGTGGAGCTGCGCTGGCCCGACGTCACCGGTTACTGACGCCGTCGTCGACTTGGTGACGCCGTCATCGACGCCAGAAGGAGAAACCCCCCATGAAAGCATCCGGGAAGCTGGCGGCACTCTCGCTGACCGCCCTCCTCGCCGTCACCGCCTGCGGCGGCGACGCCGGGACGGCCGCGCAGGGCCCGCAGCCGTTGCGCATGTCGATCTGGACCTCCAACGAGGCCCACCTGAAGCTGTTCAACGAGATCGCCGCCGAGTACCGCAAGTCCCACCCGCAGGTCGGCGCGATCACCTTCGACCCGATCCCGTTCGAGAACTACACGACCACGCTGACCACGCAGATCGCCGGCGGCAACCCGCCCGACCTGGCGTGGATCATGGAGAACTCCGCGCCCGACTTCGTCGGCTCGGGCGCTCTCGTCCCGCTCAAGAGCAAGATCGAGAACGCCGGCGAGCTGGTCCCGGCCGCCACCCGCCTGTGGGAGCGCGACGGGGAGCTGTACGCCTACCCGTTCTCCACCTCGCCCTTCGGCGTCTTCGTCAACACCGACCTGGTCAAGGCCGCGGGCCAGAAGGCGCCGAGGGACCTGATGGAGGCCGGCCAGTGGGACTGGGAGCACGCCAGCGAGATCAACAAGGCCGTCGCGGCGAAGGGGAAGAACGGCCTGACCATCCTCAACTTCGACTACAAGGCCTGGGACAACCTCGCCACCGTCTGGCAGGGCTGGGGCGCCAAGGCGTGGAGCGACGACGGCGGCACCTGCCAGTTCAACGCGCCCGAGATGGTCGAGGCCATGACGTTCATGCACAAGGCGATCTTCACCGACAAGTCGATGCCCGGCCCCGGCACCGCCGTCGACTTCTTCTCCGGGGACACCGCGATGGCCGTGGCCCAGATCTCGCGCGCCGCCATGCTGGAGGACGCGACCTTCAAGTGGGACCTGGTGCCGCTGCCCGCCGGGCCGAAGGGCGAGTACGCGGTCATCGGCCAGGCCGGGATCGGGGTGCTGAAGAAGTCGCCGAGGGCCGAGCAGGCCACCGACTTCCTGGCCTACTTCGCCAACGCCGCCAACTCCGCCAAGCTCGCCGCGTACTTCCCGCCCGCGCGCGGCTCGCTGCTGACCGCCGGCACCATGGCCAAGACCAGCCCCATGCTGAACGGCGACCAGCTCCAGGAGGTCGTGATCGACGGCATCGAGAAGGGCGTGGTCAAGCCCAGCCACACCGGGCAGGCCGAGCTCGCCCAGACCGCCAGGGCCGCCCTCGACCCGCTGTGGAAGCCGGACGCCGACGTCAAGGCGGTGCTGGACGGCGTGTGCGCGAAGATCCAGCCGCTGCTGGGGGGATGACGTGGCGGCGACGAACCTGCGTGACCGGGTGGCGGTGCGCGCCGCCACCCGGCCCCGCCCCTTCTGGACCATCCCCCGCCGCGACGCCCTCGTCGGCTACCTGCTGATCTCGCCGCAGCTCGCGGGCAGCGCGCTGTTCGTCCTGCTGCCGCTCGGCCTGGTCGTCCACTACAGCCTCCAGGAGTGGAACGTGCTGGCGGGCACGTTCGACTACGTCGGCGGCGAGAACTACGCCAAGCTGCTCGCCGACCCGAACATGGGGCAGGTGCTGACCAGCACCGCGCTCTTCTCGGCCGGCCTGGTCGTGCTCAACCTCGCCCTCGCGCTCACCCTGGCCGTCCTGCTGAACCAGCGGCTGGGCGGCACCACGTTCTTCCGCACGCTGTTCTTCTCGCCGGTGCTGGTGTCGCTGGTCGCCTGGACGATCGTGTGGCAGTTCCTGCTCCAGCAGGACGGCGGCGTCAACGGGCTGCTCGGCGTGGCGGGCGTGGAAGGGCCCAACTGGCTGCGCGGCGAGGGCACGGCCCTGCTGTCGGTCATCGTGGTCCAGGTCGTCAAGAACGTCGGGCTCAACATGGTCCTGTTCCTGGCGGCGCTCCAGGGGGTGCCGCGCCAGCTCTACGAGGCCGCGCAGCTCGACGGCGCCGGCGCCAGGACCCGGTTCCTGCGCATCACGGTGCCGCTGATCAGCCCCACCATCCTGCTCACCTCGATCATCACCGTGGTCGGGTCGCTGCAGGTGTTCGCCCAGATCGCCGTGCTCACCCAGGGCGGGCCCGGCATGTCCACCACGGTCCTCGTCTACTACCTGTACCAGCAGGCCTTCCAGTTCCGGCACCTCGGCTACGGCGCCACCCTGTCGGTCCTGCTGTTCCTGATCGTCGCGGCGCTGACGCTGCTGCAGTGGCGGCTGCGCCGGAAGTGGGTCTTCCATGAGTCGTAGGGTCAAGCTCGCGCTGTACGCGCTGCTGTGCGTGCTGTGCGTGCCGTTCGTCTTCCCGACCTGGTGGATGGTCACCTCGTCGGTGAAGCCGATCAGCGACATCTTCGCCTTCCCGCCCGCGCTGCTGCCGTCGAGGTTCGACTTCTCCACCTACGGCCGGGTCTTCGAGCTGCAGCCGTTCGGGCAGCAGTACCTCAACAGCCTCTACATCGCGGCGGTGGTGACCGCCGGCACGATGGCGGTGGCCGCGATGGCCGGCTACGCGTTCGCCCGCATCCGCTTCCCCGGCCAGAACGTGCTCTTCCTGGTCGTGCTCGTCGGCCTGCTCATCCCCAGCGAGGTGACGATCGTCCCGCTGTTCCAGATGTTCCACGCGGCGGGGCTGACCGACACGCACTGGCCGCTGATCCTGGTGCCGATCCTGGGCGCGCCCAGCGTGCTGGCGACGTTCATCATGCGGCAGTTCTTCATCACGCTGCCCGGCGAGCTGGAGGAGGCCGCCAGGGTCGACGGGCTCGGCCGCTTCGGCACCTTCTACCGCGTCGCGCTGCCGCTGGCCAGGCCCGCGCTCGGCGCCGTCGCCATCTTCACGTTCCTGCACTCGTGGAACCTCTACCTCGAACCCATCGTGTTCCTGTCGACCCCGTCGAAGTTCACCCTGCCGCAGGCGCTCACCCAGTTCGTCGACGCCTACGGCTCGCCCCTGTGGAACGTGCAGCTGTCCGCCGCCACGATGACCGCCCTGCCCATCCTGGTCGTCTTCGTGCTGGCCCAGCGGCAGTTCATCGAGGGGCTCGCGCACACCGGTCTGAAAGGCTGACCATGCTCTCTCGCCGCACCCTCCTCCGCGCCGCGGCCCTGCTCCCGGCCGTCCCCGTGCTCGCGCCCGGCACCGCCCACGCCGGCATCCCCTCCGTGCCGCCCGTGGACCGCGGGTTGTTCGCCCCCCACGAGCAGCGCTTCGCGCCGTACCTGGCCACCCTCGCGCCCATGGTCAACGACATGGACGACAGCGGCTTCTTCGCCGGCGGCTGGTGGCGCAACCCGGCGGCGCCGTACAACGCCCGCGTGCAGGAGCACGTCTTCACGCTGGCCTGGTTCCACGCCAACGCCCGCGCGTGGAACCCGTACGCGGGGGACGCGGGGCTGCTGGCCGCGCTCGACGCGGCGCTCGGCCACTACCTGTCGCTGCAGCACGCCGACGGCTCCTTCCCCGAGTACAGCCGGGGCCAGCACGGCCTGGCGCCCACCGGGTTCGGCATCGGCTACCTGGCCAAGACCCTGAGCATCCTGCGCGCGAGCGGGGCCCTGCCCGCACGGCAGGCACAGCTCACCGCCGCGCTGCGGACGGCCATGACGTGGTTCCTCGACGCCGGCAACCCGACCGTCTGGCAGGAGCGCCTCACCTGGTCGAACCAGACCGCCTCGGGCCTGGCCGGGTCCTCGGTCGCGCTCCGGCTCGACCCCGACCCCGCGCTCTCCGCCCGCCTGACCGAGGCTTTCGCCAGGATCGCCACGACCGGCCTGAGCTCCGCCGGCTTCTTCCACGAGGAGGGCGGCCACGACATGAACTACAACTTCGAGGTCATGCTCCCCGAGCTGGCCGACGCCTACCACCACAACCCCGACCCGCACCTGGTGGACATGGCCCGCGCGTTCACCGGCTTCCTGTCCTACAACCTGCTGCGCGAGCCGGACGGCGCCGGATACCTGGTCAACGTCGCCCCCTCCACCCGTACCAGCACCCGCTGGTACGACGAGGTCAGGCCCGACCCCGACAGGACCGCGCTCAACTGGACCTTCACCCGCCAGGTGCCGCTGCTGTCGGCGTTCATGACCGCCCGCGAGGACCTGGCCCAGGCCCGCGCCGCCTGGGCCGCGTCCGCCGAGCCGGTGACGCCGCTCGCCAAGCAGGACACCTCCCCGCGCATCCTCACCCACGGCCTGCTCGGCGAGCGCTTCCCCAGCAGGCGGCAGCGGGCCGCCGCCATCGCGGACCTGCCCTACCTGCGCTCGTCCGACTTCGTCGAGCTGCGCAGCGACCGCGGCCAGGACTTCCTGTACGTCCGCAAGCCCGGCCTGTACCTGGGCGGCTACTTCGGCGACCGCGCCTCCCGCGCCCGCACGGGGCTGACCTTCCTGTGGCATCCCGAGGCCGGCACGATCATCTGCGGGCTCAACGACAACAACCACGCCTGCTGGTCCACCGTCTTCCCCGGCCAGGTCCCCGACTCGGGTGGCCCCCTGCCCGCCACCTACTTCCGCGGCGCCCCCGGTGGCGGCGAGTGGACCGGCGGCCCGGCGCCCGCCGCCTTCGGCATCCGGTACGGCAACGCGAACGTCACCACGGACGTGCTGATCACCCGCCGGACGGTCCGGCGCACGGTCACGGCGAACGCCGCCGCCACCGAGCAGATCCCCCTCGTACTGCGGCCCGACGACGTCCTCACCTTCACCGACGGCACGCGTGCCGCGTTCGGCGGCTCGACCACCGCCACCGCCGACGGCTTCGACGTGCGCTGGGGCCGCACCACGATCCGCTTCCGCTGGGGCGTCCCCTCGCAGGCGACCGTCGCGGCCGGCACCGTGCGCTACTTCCGCGACGGCTCCCGCCGCTTCCACGCGCTCCGCATCCCGCACCAGGGCAGGTTCGAGCTCACGGTCATCATGGGGTGACGGGCGCACCACCCCCTGTCCTCGTGGCTGTCTCCCGCGGAGCTCGGTGGCCGGTGCCACCCGCCGGTGGGGCCGCCAGGGCTGCGCGATCAGGCCCGGTCCGCGTTCGCGCCGCGCGTCCTGGCCATGCTCGGGTTCGGGCCGGCGCCGGCGTTGCAGTACCGGGTGGCGTCGCTGGCCGGACGGCGGGCCGGCCGATGACCGCCGGAGAGGGCGGGCGGGCGGCCAGGTAGGTTGCGGCCATGCACACCGTCGCCGTACTGGCGCTCGACCAGGTGATCCCGTTCGACCTGTCCGTCCCGATCGAGGCCTTCACCCGCACGCGGCTGCCCGGCGGGCGTCCCGGCTACCGGACCCGGGTGTGCGGCGAGCGGTCCGAGGTCAGCGCGGGCGCGTTCACGATAGGCGTGCCCTGGGGGCTGGACGAGCTGGAGGGAGCGGACACGATCATCGTGCCGGGCACCTCGGACCCGTTCGCGCCGCTGCCCGGTGCCGTCCGCGACGCCCTGCGCGCGGCGGCCGCGAACGGCGCCCGCATCGCCTCCATCTGCTCGGGCGCCTTCCCGCTGGCCGCCACCGGGCTGCTGGACGGCCGGCGGGTGACCACCCACTGGATCCTGGCCGAGCGGCTGGCCGCCGCCCATCCGCGGCTGGAGGTCGCCCCCGACGTCCTGTACGTGGACAACGGCCAGTTCCTCACCTCGGCCGGCGCCGCCGCCGGGCTCGACCTGTGCCTGCACCTGATCCGCCGCGACTACGGCTCGGCCGTCGCCGCCGACGCCGCCCGCCTGTCCGTCATGCCGCTGGAGCGGGAGGGCGGGCAGGCCCAGTTCATCGTCCACGACCACCCGGCCGTCCCGCGCGGCTCGGAGCTGGAGCCGCTGCTCGCCTGGCTGCAGGACAACCTCGCCGGCAGCCTGACCCTCGACGGCATCGCCGCCCACGCCGGCATGAGCACGCGCACGCTGATCCGCCGCTTCCGCGAGCAGACCGGCACCACCCCGCTGCAGTGGCTGCACCGCGCCCGCATCCGGCAGGCCCAGCATCTCCTCGAGACCACCCGGCACCCGGTCGAGCGCATCGGCGCCCAGGTCGGCTTCGGCTCGCCCACCGCCTTCCGCGACCGCTTCAAGAGGATGACCGGCGTGAGCCCCAACAGCTACCGGCGCGCGTTCGGCTCCTGAGCACTCAGGGAGATGCCCGCCCCGGCCGATCACGATCGACTGTTGTCATGACAGGCAGACTCGTGATGGCGGCGATGCTGGTCGTCGCCGCGTTCGCCGTCGCGCCCCAGGCAGCGGCGGCACGATCGGCGTGCACCTGGCGGATGCAGGCGCTCCAGGCGCCCGCCGGCGCGACGCAGCACCAGGTCGACGCCACCGACCACAACGGCGGCTACTCCGGCAGGGCCTACTTCCCCGACACCGGCTGGCGGATCGTCTACTGGAAGGACGGCCGGGTCATCGACTACGGGTCAACCGGCCATGGCACCGACCGGGTCGTGGGCCAGAACCGCAGCGGGACCATCGCGGGAACGTCCGTGACGGGCCTGTGGGGAGCGTCCGCGATCTCCTTCCGCATCCGCGACGGCAGGCGGGAGATCCTGCCCCCGCTGCCCGGCGCGGAGACGAGCAGCAGGGCCATCGGGATCACCGAGAGCGGCGACGTCTACGGTCACGCCACGGTCTGGCAGGGCACGAGCACCGTGGTCGTGGTGGTGCGCTGGCCGCACGACCGGCCCGGCGTCGTCGAGCCGGTGCCGGACATGCCCGCGGGCATGCAGGTGATCGACGTGGACCACGACGGCACCTTGCTGGTGGGGACGGACTCGACCTATCCGTGGCCGCACCTGTGGCGCGACGGCCGGCTCACCCGCCTGCCGGAGGCGCCGGACATGCAGCACGGATACGCCCGGGTCATCGCCGACGGGCTGGTGGCCGGGTCGCTCCGGCTGGGCTCCGAGCCGAACCGGCCGGCGTACTGGGACCGGAACGGGCAGCCGCACGTGCTGCCCCAGAGCGCGCTGGCGGCGCACATCAACAGGAACGGGCTCATCGTCAGCTCCCTGACGTCCACGCCGTTCCAGGTCTGGCGGTTCGGAACGCTGGTGGGCCAGCTCGGCGATGCCACCTCCGTCACGACGATCGGGGACGACGACACCATCGGCGGTACGACGCGCGGCCAGAACGCCTCGCCGGCCGCGGCCGTCTGGCGGTGTGCGTGAGATCGTAATTGTGGGGCGGTTGGGGTATGTGGTGGTGGTGTGTCCCACAATGGGGTGATGGCATACCCTCCGCAGCCCCCTCCCCAAGGGCCCTGGGGGCCTCAGGGGCACCAAGGGTACGGGCCGCCGCCACCAGCCCAGGGTGCCCCCGGCTACGGCCCCCCTCAGGCCCCCGGACAGGGCCGGCCCGGCTACGGGCCACCCCAGAGCCAGCCCGATCACGGGCAGGGCCAGGGCCCGTACGGCAACCAGGCCGGGCCACCCCCCGGCCAGTACGGCAACCAGGCAGGCCCGACACCCGGCCAGTACGGCAACCAGGGCGGCCCGCCACCCGGCCAGTACGGCAACCAGGGCGGCCCGCCACCCGGCCAGTACGGCAACCAGGGCGGCCCGCCGCCGCCCTATGGCCCTCCGCCGGGCAACCGCAACAACCCCGTGCTCATCGGCGTGATCGTCGCCCTGTCGGCGCTCCTCCTGCTCGGGGGCGGCGCCTTCGGCGCCTACGCCTACCTCAACTCCTCAGGCGGCCCCACGGCCACCCCCATCGCCCAGCCGAGCACCCCGCCGACGTCCGCACCACCGTCGTCCCCCGCGCCGTCGTCCCCAGCACCGTCGTCCCCGGCGGCGTCGCCCACGCCGACCGAGTCCCCCGAGCCGTCCAGCACGCCCAGCGACAACTCGAAGGGACCGCTCGACCACACCGAGTTCGGCAACTGGAACTACTCCTTGAAGGGCGAGAAGTACGCGGCGCGCAAGGTCGGCGGCTGGACGTACGACTCGTGCGACCCGCTGGACGCCGAGGGCGTGATGGCCGACAACAACTGCGAGAGCGCCATCCAGCTCGCCTACACCGCCTACGGCGGGAACCTCAGGGCGGTGCAGATCGTGCTGCAGTTCCCCGGGACCGGCGACGCCAAGAAGACCGCGAACCAGCTCAAGAACAGCGCCGACAGGAAGGTGGCCTGGCGCAGGGGCAGCGCTCACAGCAGGTACGCCTACGGCGCGATCTACTCGGGCGCGTACCTGAACTACGTGGTCGTCACGGTCGTCACCACCAACGAGTCGGCCAAGCCCAAGGCCAGGAAGTTCCACACCGCCATGCAGACGGACCGCGGCGTCTACTTCTTCCTGGGCCGCCAGGACGAACGGGTCGTCACGAGTTAGCCGCGGCTGTCAGTCGGCGGGGCTATCGTCCTTGGCCGTGACCGAATCTGCCTACCTCCATGAGACCCGGGTGGCCTACGACACCGTCGCCGCCGACTACGCCGAGCTTCTCCGTGACGAGCTGGACACCAAGCCGCTGGACCGCGCCATGCTGGCGGCGTTCGCCGAGCTCGTGCGGGACGCCGGGGAGGTCGCCGATCTCGGCTGCGGTCCCGGCCGCGTCACGGCGCACCTGCGGGCTCTGGGGGTGAACGCCTTCGGCGTCGACCTGTCGCCGGAGATGATCGCCGTCGCCCGCCGGAGCCACCCGGGGCTGCGGTTCGACGTGGGGTCGATGACCGCTCTGGACCTGGCGGACGAGGCCGTCGGCGGCGCGGTGCTGTGGTACTCCACCGTGCACACGCCGCCGGAGCTGCTGCCGACGGTGTTCGCCGAGGCCCATCGGGTGCTGGCTCCGGGTGGTCACCTGCTGATCGCGTTCAAGGTGGGTGACCAGCGTCGCCACCTGAGCAGGGGTTACGGTCACGAGTTGTCGCTCGACGTCTACTGGAATCCTCCCGAGCAGATCGCCGAGCTGCTGGGCGAGGCCGGGCTGGTCGTGGACGCCCGGCTGATCCGCGAGCCCGACGCGAGCGAGCGGCCGCGGTCGGGCCCGCAGGGGTTCTTCCTGGCGTACAAACCCGGCCGGGACTGATCCGATGCCACTCGCCGATCAGCCCCGGACGCTGATCCGCGCCCTGGTCGAGGGGATCTCCCCGCACGACGACCGGGAGGCCGCCGACCGCCGGTGGACGCTGGGCTGGGTGGACTCGGGCGCGCCGCTGTTCCGGGTGGCCAAGCCGGCCACACCACCGTGGCACCTCGTCGTGTACGCCGCCCTGGTGGACCGGGACCGCGCCTCGATGATGCTCGTCGACCACCGGAAGGCCAGGGCGTGGCTGCCGCCCGGCGGGCACGTCGACCCCGGCTCCGGCGGGACGGAAGCCGGCGGGCGGCGCCCCTGAGCGCGGCTACGGGCGCAGATCCACCGAGAGGTGCGCGGACAGCGCGCGGAGGAAGTCGGGCGCGTCGAAGATCTCACCGGCGGAGGCGACGCCGACCGCCCTGGTCCGCCCCGTGAGGACGCGCTCGACGGCCTCCACCACGAGCGGCGCGGTGATGGCGTAGATGTCCTGCCCCGTGGCCACGGCGCGCCGCTCCTTGCCGCCCGAGCGCACGACCACGTCCACGAGGAACGTCTGCGCCGACCGCCCCGACTCGTCGGCCGGGGCGGGCGCCGGGGCGTCCGGGGCCACGACGTCCTTGGCCGCCTCGACCGTCATGTACGTGCGCACCTCGGGGATCGACAGGTGGCTGGGGACGGTGACGACGTCCGCCATCGTGAACTCCCCGATGACGGCCCGGGGCCCGACCGGCTCGGGGAAGGGCCACTCCAGCGTCGGTGCCTGGTCGTCGCGGTACTCCAGCCGGCCGTTCGCGTACCGGACGCGCCGGCCGTCCCGCCGCTCCCGCGAGATCACGCCCGAGGCCCGAGTCCCGGCGGTGGGGTGCCAGTTGCTCAGCGCGTACGCGATGTGCGCCTCGTCGGCCGACGTCCAGTCGCCCATCGCGGCGGTGGCCAGCAGGTCGCCGAGGCCGCCGTAGAAGGCCATCGCGGGCACGATCACCGCTCCCGCGGCGCGGGCGCGCTCGCCGAAGTGCGCGAACGTGTCGGCGTTGGCCTCGATCTCGGCCGCCACGTCCAGGTAGGGGATCCCGGCGCGCAGCGCCGCCTCGATCACGGGGCCGCCGGTCGTGGCGAAGGGCCCGGCGCAGTTGATCACGGCCGCCGCTCCGGCCAGCGCGCGGTCGAGCGAGGCCGGGTCGTCGACCGACGCCGGCCGCGCCTCCAGCCCGGTCTCGTAGGCCAGCGCCTTGAGCTTGTCGGCGTCCCGCCCGGACAGGACCGGGACGAACCCGCGCTCGCGCAGCTCCGCCACCACGAAACGCCCGGTGTGCCCGTATGCGCCGAACACCGCGACCGTCTGCCCTGATCCCATGGGTTCTCCCCCGTTCTCGGATGATCCTGTTGCGAACATCCTGGCAGGGACCACCGTCCCCGCACGAGTGTCCGGAACGCCATTAGCCGTACAATTCCGGACATGCACACAGTCGCGCTGGCCGTCACCGACGGCATGCTGCACTTCGAGCTGTCCCTGGCGTACGAGGTCTTCGGGTCCGACCTGACCCACCTGGCCGATCCCTGGTACGACTTCGTGGTCTGCGGGCCGGGCGCCGTGCGTGCCGGCCGGTTCCAGCTGGAGCCCGACCACGGCCTCGACCATCTCGCGCGGGCCGGCACGGTGATCGTCCCGGGCTGGGCCGACGTGGACGTGGACCCGCCCGCCGACCTGGTCGACGCGGTGCGCGCGGCGCACGAGGCGGGCGCGCGCGTGGCCTCCCTGTGCACGGGCGCGTTCGTGCTGGCCGCGGCCGGCCTGCTGGACGGCAGGCGCGCGACCACGCACTGGGCGCACACCCGGGAGCTGGCCGCCCGCCATCCCCTGGTGGAGGTGGACCCGGACGTCCTGTACGTGGACAACGGCAGCGTGCTCACCTCCGCGGGCAAGGCCGCCGCCATGGACCTGTGCCTGCACCTGGTCCGCCTCGACCACGGCTCCTCGGTCACCAACGCGGTCGCCCGCCGCCTGGTCGTGCCGCCGCACCGGGACGGCGGCCAGTCCCAGTTCGTCACCACCCCGGTGCCCGCCCCTGGCAACCATCCGCTGGCCGAGCTGTTCCCCTGGGTGATGGAGCGGCTGGACCATCCGCTGACCGTGGACGACCTGGCCCGCCAGGCGCGGATGAGCTCGCGCAACCTGGGCCGCCACTTCAGGTCGGTGACCGGCACCACCCCGCTGCAGTGGTTGCTGATCCAGCGGATCCGCCACGCCCAGGAGCTGCTGGAGGCCACCGACGACAGCGTCGACAGCATCGCCGCGGCCACGGGCATGGGCACCGCCACGACCCTGCGCCGGCACTTCAACCGCACGGTCGGCGTGCCTCCGGACGCCTACCGCCGTACCTTCCGCTCGCGCGCCCGGACCGGACTTCTCGCCGGTCAGAGCGCTTAGGGCAGCAGCAGGCCCCAGTACAGGGCCCAGGGCAGGAACACCACGCCGCCCGCGATCAGCAGTCCCAGCCGCACCCGCTCGCCTCGCGGGGCCGCTCGCCGCCACCGCGCCGCCGTGACCGCGGTGGCGGCGACGGTCACGACCGCGACCGCCTGGAGCGCGAGCCAGAGGATCGGCCTGTCGCCCGCCATGGGCCCGGGCGCGGCCAGCTTCCCGCCCGTCATGACCACGTGGAACAGGTACGCGAACCCGCCCAGCGGCGCCACCAGCCCGCCCGCGCTCGCCAGCCGTGCCGCCCTGACCGGCGTGCCGGCCCCGCGCCGCCTGATCCGCCGGACCAGCGCCACCACGGGATACCCGCCGAACGCCACCAGGAGCAGCACCAGCGCCGCGAGCTGCACGGCGGCCGACTCCCACCAGGCGGTGGGCGGCACCCCGAAGCTGTCGCTCGCCTGCACGGGGGCCGGCCCCGACACCTGGGCCACGGGCGCGCGCCCTGAGGTCGCCTCGCGCACCCACGTCCCGACCAGCTCGGCGTAGCCGGGAGCCAGCTGGGGCAGCCGGGTGACCCCGCCGTCGGGCGTCAGGTGGGCGGCGTGGTCGGCCCCGGCGAAGAACCGGAACGCGTAGCGGCGGTTGCCGCCCTCTTCCAGGGCCCCGGCGAGGATCGGCGGCGTCTCCCTGGGAGGTGTGAGCAGGTCGTGCACGCCCCAGATGCCGAGCACGGGCTGCCGCACCTTCGCCAGGACGGGCTCCGGGTCGTGGTACGGCTCCGGGAACAGCCCGCCGTCCGCGATCACCCGGTACAGGTTGGGCTCGGCCCGGTCCACCAGCGATCCGCCGACACCCGCCTTGCGCAGCCCGGCCGCCACCGCCCAGGCCTGCTGCCGGAGCGGTTGGAGCGCGTTGGCGCCGACGAGGATGACGAAGGCGATGCCGGAGGAGCGGGTGGCGGCGATCGGCGCCACCCACCCGCCCTCGCTGAGCCCCCAGATGCCGACCTTGCCCGGATCGACGCCGGGCTGCCGCCGCAGCGTCTCGACGGCGCCCAGGGCGTCCTCGGCGAGCTGCGCGTACGACCGCTCGAACAGCGAGTACCCGACCGAGCGCTTGTCGTAGACGAGCACGGACATGCCCTGCCGGGCGAAGGCCACGGCCTCGGCCAGCAGCTTCTCCCGGGGTGTGCCGGTGCCCGCGCCGTGCACCAGCACGACCCCCGGCCGCCCGTCCGGGGCGCCGGCCGGGCTGATCACGCTGCCGCGCAGCTCCAGGTCCCCCGCGCCGCGGAAACTCACCTCGGTGGACGTCAGGTCGCCCGGCAGCCCCGGCGGCGCCGGCCGCGCGGTGGCGTAGGCCGGCATGGCGAGCGCGACTAACAGGGCGACGACCGCCGCGAAGATCTTCCTCATACTGCCGACACTAGTCTGCAGAGAGTTCTCGGCAAAGGGATGTCTGCAGATATCGTTCTGGAGGACTAGCCTGCTCCTCATGAAGGATGACGAGCCGCACCTGCTCGATGACCCCGACCGGCTCAAGGCGCTGGCGCACCCAATGCGCCGCCGCATGCTGACCCACCTGAACGTGCACGGCCCAGCCACCTCCACCACCCTCGGCGAGCTGCTCGGCGCCAAGACCGGCACGACCAGCTACCACCTGCGCCAGCTCGAGAAGTACGGCTTCATCGAGGAGATCCCCGAGCGCTCGACGGGCCGGGAACGCTGGTGGCGCCGCGCGCGGATCCCGAGGGACCTGCGCCTGCCCACCCCCGACCAGGTCGCTCCCGAGGACCGGGCGGTGCTGGAGGAGTTCCACCGGATCGGCTACGAGGAGGACCGCGCCCTGTTCGAGCGCTTCCCCGCCGCCTACCGGGCCGACCCCGGCTGGGCCAAGGGCTCGCGCGGGCTGGCCCGCATGACCCGGCAGGACCTGGACGCGTTCTACGAGGAGTACATCGCCCTGCTGCTGCGCTACAGCCGCCCGGCCGACGAGGCCCCGCCGGACGCCCGCCCGGTGTACGTCCGCCTCTTCACCCTCCCCGCGGACGAAGGCTGACGCCAGGCGGCGCCCCGTCGTCCGAAACCGCCGCTCAGCGGGTGACGGCGCAGGTGTCCCTGTTGAGCGTGAAGCGGCTCGGCAGGGACGCGTCGCCCGTGTGGCTGACGAGATAGCCCATCGTGACGCTCTGGCCGGGGGCGACGGAGCCGTTGTGGGTGGCGTTGACGGCGTTGACCATGTCACCGCTCTGGGTGAGGTCGGTGTTCCAGTCCGAGACGACGCTCTGCCCCCTGGCGAGCGGGAAGCGCAGCGTCCAGCCGCTGATCGGGGCCGTGCCGGTGTTGGTGATCGTGAGGTCGACGGTCATGCCGGTGCCCCAGGCCCGCGTGGTGTAGGCGATCCGGCAGGTCGGCGCGGCCCGCTCGAAGGAGACGCGGTGCAGGCCGCCCGGCAGGTCGTTGACGACGTAGAGCTCGCCGTCCGGCGTGGCGCCGAACGCGGTGACCTGCGTCGGCATCTGGCCGAGCTCGGCCGCGGTGTAGCCGCCGGCGCCGTTCTCGCGCAGTGCCCACACGGTCATGTAGCAGTAGTCGGCGGCGATGTAGGTGCCGCCGACCAGGTCGGCGAACTGCTTGCCGCGGTAGACCTGCCCGCCGATGACCGCGCAGCCGCCGGTGTGCGGGGAGTAGGTGAAGACGGGCTTGGTGTACGTGGCGCCGGAGCTGCACTGCGTCTCGTCGAACACCTCCAGCCCCTCGTAGCAGGACCAGCCCAGGTTCGCGCCGGCCTGCCGCCCGGCCTTGACGTGGTTGATCTCCTCCCACCGGCCCTGGCCGACGTCGCCGATCCACATGGAGCCGTCCGCGCGGTCGACGGAGAAGCGCCAGGGGTTGCGGCCGCCGTACATCCAGATCTCGGCCCGCGCCCCCGCGACCCCGGCGAACGGGTTGCCGGCCGGGATGCAGTAGGCCAGCTCGCCGCAGCTCCTGCGCACGTCGACGCGCAGGATCTTGCCCAGCAGGGTGTCCAGGCGCTGCCCGCTGTCGAAGGGGTCGCCCGCGGCTCCGCCGTCGCCGATGCTCATGTAGAGGTTGCCGTCGGTGCCGAAGGTGATCTGGCCGCCGTTGTGGTTGCTGTACTCGGCGTGCTCCTGGGAGAGCAGGGGCTCCAGGCGCGCCTCGTCCAGCCGGTACCGGGCCAGGGTGACGGCGCCGTCCGGCAGCGCGGTGTAGGCCAGGTACACGTCCTGGCTCTGGGCGAAGTCGGGGGCGAGGGCGATGCCGAGCAGCCCCCGCTCGTTGCCGGACTCGTCCACGGACGCGGTGACGTCGATGATCGGCGACTGTTCGAGGCCGGTGTCCGGGTGGTAGACGCGCACGGTGCCGCGCTTCTCGGTGATGAACAGCCGGTCCGTCCCGTCGTCGGGGGCCGCGATGGCGGTGGGGCGGCGTAAGCCGAAGGCGACCTGGGTGGTGGTGGCGTTGATCTCTTCCAGCGGCGGCACGGCGGCGGACGCCGCGGCGGCGGCCGGTGGGGCGCTCAGGGGGGCTAGCAGTGGCAGGGACAAGGCGAGCAGCACGGGGACTGCCCAGCGTTTTCCTGGCATTTCACGGCTCCAGCGGCGAGGCTTCGTCGAGATCGGACGCTATCCGCTAGGTCGCGATCACCGGAACCACGCCGCCGTCCCGAGCAGCGTCACCGGGCCGTTTCCGCCCACTGACCTGGAAGGTTGCGGCAGCGGCCCGGCGGGGCCGATGAAACGTACATCGTCGCGCGTGCGTCGGACGACCCGCCGTGCTGAGGGGCCGCCTCCTCCTTCCCCGACAGGAAGCGGCCCCAAGGTCACCACACCAGCGACGGGCGCACGAGCCTGGACCGGGATCAGTCCAGGTTCGGCCACCACCACTGGTCGTTGTCGTCCTTGACCGGCTCCTCCTTGACCGGCTCCTCCTTGACCGGCTCCTCCTTGACCGGCTCTTGCTTCACCGGCGGGCGCCTGACCGGCTCGTGCCTGCCGTGCTCGTGACGCCGCTCGTTACGCGAGTAGTTGTCGTTGTCGACGATGACGTCGATCCGCGGCATGTGGTAGCGCGGGTTGTGCAGGATGGGCTTCTCCCTGGGCACGTACCTCGTCTTGGTGACGTGCCGTACCGGCTCGGAGGGCGGGCCTCCGGCCTCGACGGCGGGGGAGCCGGCGCTCGCGCTGGCCACCCCCATGCCCAGAGGAAGGAACATGACACCGGCGACCGCGCCGGTCAGAACGAGTGCCGCGAGGCGCCCCTGGCGCGGGGCCCGCGATTGCCGAATTGAAGTGTTCACGTGCTCGTTTCCGTTCCTGGATAGATCGGCCAGAATCCGGCGTCCCCCGGCTGGGCGAGCGCCTAGACGGAAGCAGACGTACCCATGCAGATACTCTCAGTTACCTCCTTAAACCCAAACAACCCGTCAAAGCCCATAGATCTCAGCAATAACCCGGCTCCCATCGCTGGAGCGGAACCGGCAACTGGTGTCTCATGGGATGGAGTCCCCCATTCCGGAAAAGGTGACGGCCGATGCGCACCCTCCTCCCGGTCGTTCTCGCCGCCGTGCTGTGCGCGTTATCGGCCACGCCCGCCGCGGGAACGACCCCCGACGTCCCCGACGACCAGCCCCTGCCGGGCTACACGATCGACAACCCGCCCCTGCCCCCGGCCACCGTGCACGGCAAGCCCAGCCGGGTCCTGCAAGGGGTGCACGAGCACGCGGCCTTCGACATCGAGGTGCCGCCGCGCTGGAACGGCGAGCTGGTGATGTGGGCTCACGGCTACCGCGGCGACACGACGGTCCTCACCGTGGAGCCGCCCGCCTACGGCCTGCGGCAGCGGCTGCTGGAGCAGGGGTACGCCTGGGCCGCCTCCTCCTACTACGCCAACGGCTACGACGTGCGGGCGGGCGTGCTCAGCACCCGCGCCCTCGTCACGCGCTTCACCCGGGAGGTGGGGCGGCCGCACCGGACGTTCCTCGCCGGCGTGTCCATGGGCGGTCACGTCACCGTCCGCTCCATCGAGCAGTACCCCGGCGTGTACGACGCCGCGCTGCCCATGTGCGGGGTGCTCGGCGACCACGAGCTGTTCGACTTCTTCCTCGACTACCAGCTCGTCGCGCAGGACCTGGCCGACCTGCCCGCGTACCCGATCCCGGCGGACTACGCGACCTCGGTCGTGCCGAGGATCAAGGAACGGCTCGGCCTGACGGGCGCGGCCGAGCCCGGCAACGAGCTGGGCAGGCAGTTCCGCTCCATCGTGGTGAACCTCGGCGGCGGGCAGCGGCCGGGGGCGTCGGCGGCGTTCGCGTACTGGCAGGACTTCCTGTTCGGGCTGGCGGGGCCGGACGAGGGCGGCACGCTCGCGCGGGAGCCGGGCAGGGTGGCGACCAACCGCGGCACCGCCTACCACCCGGCGGCGCCGGTGAACGTCAACGCGAGCGTGCAGCGGGTCGATCCCGCCGATCCGGTGGCGCGCCGTACGGAGCGGCTGACGGAGGTCCCCGGCGTGTCCGGCCGGATCGGCGTGCCCGTGTTGTCGCTGCACAACCTGGGCGACAACTTCGTGCCGTTCTCGATGGAGCAGCACTACCGCGCCGACGTGGCCCGGCACGGCCGGTCCGCGCTGCTGGTGCAGCGCGCGATCCGCGCGGCGGGGCACTGCGAGTTCAGCGCCGCCGAGGCGGGCACGGCCTGGGACGACCTCGTACGCTGGGAGCGCACCGGCAAGCGGCCCCAGGGCGACGACGTGAGCCGCCCCGCCACCGTGGCCGACCCCGCCTACGGCTGCCGCTTCACCGACCCGTCGGCCTACCCGACCGGCACGCGGCCGCTGTACTCACCCTGCCCCGCGTGAGCCGCCGCCGGACGGCCGCCCGCTGATCCGCGATGGCCGGCCGCGACCCGTGGCCGGCCACGCGCGTCTCATCAGCCGGCCTTGACGGCGGACAGGTCGAACTCGAGCGTGATCTTCTCCGACACCATCACCCCGCCGGACTCCAGGACGGCGTTGAAGCTGACCCCGAAGTCCTTGCGGTTGATCACGGTGCCGCCCTCGAAGCCGACCCGCTTGAGCCCCATGACGTCGGTGGCGGATCCGGTGTACTCGAGCGGGATGGTGATCTCCCGGGTGACGCCGCGGATGGTCAGGTCGCCGGTCACCTCGAAGCCGTCACCGCCCACGTGCTTGATCCCGGTGCTGGTGAACGTGATGTGCGGGTGCGTGGCGACGTCGAGGAAGTCACCCGTGCGCAGGTGCTCGTCACGCTGGCCGTTGCCGGTGTCGACCCTGGCCGCGTCCAGGACCACACGGACGCTGGAGGCGGCCGGGTCCGCGGCGTCCAGCGTGGCGGTGGCCTCCACGACGGGAAAGCTGCCACGGACCTTGGTCACCATGGCGTGGCGGGCGACGAAACCGAAGCGGCTGTGCGCGGGGTCGATGGTGTAGGCGCCACCGAGCTCACTGGGGTACATGTCTGCTCCTTCAAGAACACATTTAGTTCAGTACTGGAAGATCCAGCACGACAGTACATAGATTTATTTCAGCGCGCAACAGTTGAGTAGGATGCTGGGCGTGACGAGGTGGCTGAACGACGACGAACAACGCAGCTGGCGGGCATTCGCGCAGGCCAGCCGCCTGCTGATCGACCGGCTCGACCGCGATCTGCAGAGCGAGGCCGGCATGCCGCCGACCTACTACGAGCTGCTGGTCCTGCTCTCCGAGGCGCCCCAGCGCACTCTGCGCATGAGCGAGCTGGCGCGCTGGACCCGCTCCAAGCCCAGCCGCATCTCCCACGCGGTCAACAAGCTCGAACAGAGCGGCTGGGTGCGCAGGGAGCACTACGAGGGAGACCGGCGCGGGTGGCTCGCCGTGCTCACGGACGAGGGCCTGGCCGCGCTACGGGTGGCGGCCCCGCGCCACGTCGAGAGCGTACGGGCGCACCTGATCGACGCGCTCACCCCCGAGCAGTTCCGGCAGCTCGGCGAGATCAGCCAGGCGCTCCTCGACCACCTGACCAAGGCGGAGTGAGCGGCTGCGAACACCACCATTCCCGGCTTCTCCGGAGCGGTTCTTTACCCGCACCGTATGGTGACATGCCTAGAAAGACCTAGGACACTAGCTCAATGGAGAAACCGGTGATCGAGTTCCATCTGGACAGCGGGTCGGGTGTCTCGCCGTACCAGCAGCTCGTCCGGCAGGTACGGCACGCGCTGCGGCTGGGCCTGCTGCGTGAGGGCGACCGGTTGCCGACGGTCAAGGAGGTGGTGGCCCAGCTCGCGATCAACCCCAACACCGTGCTGAAGGCGTACCGGGAGCTCGAACACGAGAAGCTCGTCGCCGCCCGGCCCGGTGTCGGGACGTTCGTCACGGCGACGCTGACCGACGCCACGCTCGCCGCGCACGGCCCGCTGCGGCAGGAGCTGCGGCGCTGGCTGGCCAAGGCCCGCGGCGCCGGGCTCGACGACGAGAGCATCGAGGCCCTGTTCATGACCACGTTCCGGAACACGGCGCAGGAGGACATCGCGTGACCGCTGTCCTGCAGGCCCAGGACCTGGGCAAGAAGTACGGCCGCCACTGGGCGTTACGAGACTGCACGATCGAACTGCCCGCCGGGCACGTCGTCGGCCTGGTCGGGCCCAACGGGGCCGGGAAGACCACGCTGCTGAAGCTCGCCTGCGGCCAGCTCGCCCCGACGTCGGGCCGGATCACCGTGCTCGGCGGACCGCCCGGCGGCCAGGCGCAACTGGCCAGGGTCGGCTTCGTCGCCCAGGACACCCCCACCTACACCGGCCTGACCGTGGCCGAGCACCTGCGGCTGGGCGCCCGGCTCAACCCCGGCTGGGACGCCGCGCTGGCGCGCGAGCGGATCGAGCGGATCGGCCTCGACCCCGGCCGCCGCGCGGGCCGGCTGTCGGGCGGCGAGCGCGCCCAGCTCGCCCTCACCGTGGGCCTGGCCAAGCGGCCCGAACTGCTGGTCCTGGACGAGCCGGTGGCCGCGCTCGACCCGCTGGCCCGCCGCGAGTTCCTGCGGGGCCTGATGGAGGCCACCGCCGAGCACGAGCTGAGCGTGCTGCTCTCCTCGCACCTGGTCTCCGACCTCGAACGCACCTGTGACTACCTGATCGTGCTCGTCGACTCGCAGGTCCGCCTGGCGGGAGAGGTGGACGAGTTGCTGGCCACCCACCACCGGCTCACCGGCCCGCGCCGCGACCCCGACCGCCTCCCCGCGGACCAGCACGTCGTCTCCGCCCGGCACACCGACCGGCAGAGCACGTTCATCGTCCGCGCCGGCGGGCCGATCCTCGACCCGGCCTGGACGGTCGGCCGGCTCACCATGGAAGACCTCGTCCTCGCGTACATGGAGCAGGCCGCCCCCGCCGCCCGCCGCAGCCGCCCCGCGCTGGCGGTGGTGCGGTGATCTGGCTGGCCTGGCGGCAGTTCCGCGCCACCGCCGCGCTGACGGCCGCCGCGCTCGGCGTGCTCGCCGCCGTCCTGGCCGTGTCCCGCACCGCGCTGGCCGAGCAGTACGCGCAGGGCATCGCCGCGTGCGCGCAGGGCGGGGACTGCGAGCGTTTCCTCGACCGGTTCTTCGACGAGCACCAGACCCCGTTCCTCGGCGTCACCGCCGCCGCCCTGGTCCTGCCGGCCCTCATCGGGCTCTTCTGGGGGGCGCCGCTGATCACGCGCGAGCTGGAGGCGGGCACGCACCTGCTGGTGTGGAGCCAGAGCATCACCCGTACGCGCTGGCTGGCCGTCAAGCTCGCGCTCCTCGGCGGGGCCGCCGCGGTGGCCGGCGGGCTGGGCAGCCTCGCGGTGAGCTGGTGGGCCACCTCGCTCGACCGGGCCGCCGCGGACTTCCCGCTGATGGGGCCGCTGGTGTTCGGCGGGCGCGGGGTCGCCCCCATCGGGTACGCGGCCTTCGCGTTCGCCCTCGGGGTGACCGCGGGGATGCTCGTGCGCCATCCCCAGCCCGCGATGGCCGTCACCCTGGTGCTGTTCACCTCCGTCCAGATCGCCATGCCGCTCCTGGTCAGGCCCCACCTGCTGCCTCCGTCCCGCGCCACCTTCGAGCTCTCACCGGGAAACGTGGACCAGCTGCTCAGAGGCCATGACGGCGCGCTGGCCGTGGCCGTGGACACGCGGGTGCCCGGCGACCCCGGCGCCTGGACGCTGTCCAGCCGGATCACCGGCCCGCCGGGCGCCGGCGTCCTCGGCGTCCCCGGCCTGGCGCCGGAGGACGGCACCCACGTCCCCGTGGCCGCGGCCTCGGGCCCCTGCAGCCTCCATGCCCAGCCGGACGGGCCTCCGGAGCGGAGCAGGGACACCTGCCTCGACGAGCTCAACCGGCTGGGTTACCGGCAGGACGTCACCTACCACCCCTCCAGCCGGTTCTGGCCGCTGCAGTGGTACGAGACCGGCATCTACACCGCTCTGGCCCTGGGGCTCATGGGGCTGTGCCTGTGGCTGGTCCGCCGGCGGCAGTTCTGAGGCTCACGGGCCGCACAGCTCGGCGAAGCGGCGGGCGTCGATGTTCCCGCCCGAGACGATCACGCCGACCCTGCGCGGCAGGCCGGTGACCCGTCCGGACAGCAGCGCCGCCAGCGGGGTGGCGCCGCTGGGCTCGATGACGATCTTCATGCGTTCGAAGGCGAAGCGCATGGCCGCGCGGATGTCGTCCTCGCCCACCAGGGCGATGTCGTCCACCAGGTGCCTGTTGATGGAGAACGTCAGCTCGCCCGGGATCTCGGCGGCCTGCCCGTCGGCGATCGTGCGCGGGACGGGGATCGACACCCGCTCCCCCGCCTCCAGCGACCGCTTGGTGTCGTCGCCCGCCTCCGGCTCCACGCCGATCATCCGGATCCGCGGCAGCAGGCCCTTGGCGGCCGTGGCGCAGCCGGCGATGAGGCCGCCGCCGCCGACCGGGACGAGCAGCGCGTCGAGGTCCTCGACGTCCTCGACGAGCTCCAGCGCGGCGGTGCCCTGGCCGGCGATGACGTGCGGGTGCTCGTACGGGGGGATCAGCGTCAGGCCGCGCTCGGCCGCCAGTGCCTCCCCGATGGCCACCCGGTCGCCGGTGTAACGGTCGTAGGTGACGACCTCGGCGCCGTACCCGGCGGTGGCCTCCAGCTTGGAGCGCGGGGTGTCCTCGGGCATGACGATCACCGCGCTGCCGCCCAGCTCGCGTGCGGCCAGGGCGGCCGCCTGGGCGTGGTTGCCGGAGGAGTACGCGGCGATGCCCCTGGCCAGCTGGTCCGGGGTGAGCCGGGAGACGGCGTTGTAGGCCCCGCGGAACTTGAACGCCCCGATGCGCTGGAAGTTCTCGCACTTGACGAAGACCTCGGCGCCCACCAGGGAGTCGAGGGTGCGCGAGCGCAGGACGGGCGTGCGGTGGGCGACGCCCTTGATGCGCGCGGCGGCGTCGTGGACGTCGTCCAGGGTGACCGGCAGTGCGTGGATCATGCTTGCTGCTCCTCCTCGTCGGCTGGACATGATCGTCTCAGGAAGGCGGCCAGGCGCGCGGCGGCGGCGTCGGGGCGGGCGCAGGGCAGCTTCCCCGCGCGCCACGGCCGCAGCCACTCGGCCGAGAAACGGACCTGGGAGAGGCGCTCGCGGTAGCCAACTGTTTCGGCACCCCCGGAATGCGGGTTACGCGTCGCACTCCGGCGAGCTCATCGAGCCGGGGCTGGTGCCGCTGGCCGAGTGGCGCAGCGAGCCCGGTGGCCTCATCCGCCAGGGCTTGGGCCGCCCGCGAGCTCTGAACCATCGTCCCCGCATTTTCGTTTGTGGCGGAATCCATGATGCCCGCGCGGCCGCCCCCGCGAAATACGATGATCGGACGAGGAGGTGGCGCCATGATGAGCGAGGAAAAGGCGCTCGACGTCGGCCCTGCCAAGATCGAGGTGGCGTACGAGCGGCTCGGCGACCCGCAGGCGCCGCCCGTGGTGCTGGTGATGGGCGCCGGCGGGCAGCTCATCCACTGGCCCGAGGGGTTCTGCGCCGAGCTGGTCGCCCGCGGCTGCCAGGTGATCAGGTTCGACAACCGCGACACCGGCCTGTCGACCCACTTCCACGACGCGCCGGAGCCCGACCTGCGGGCAGCGCTGGCCGGTGACGCGTCCTCGGCCTCCTACACCCTGTCCGACCTGGCGGCCGACACCGTCGGGCTGCTCGACGCGCTCGGGCTGGACAGCGCGCACCTCGTCGGCGCCTCGATGGGCGGGATGATCGCCCAGCAGGTCGCGATCGAGCATCCCGCCCGGGTCCGGTCCCTGACGTCGATGATGAGCACGACGGGAGCGCCGGGCGTCGGCGGGCCCGACCTCGAGGCGCTGTCCCGGATGACGGGGCCGCCGCCGGCCGCGCGGGAGGACGTGATCGAGCACTGGGTCAGAGCGTTCCTGCTCGTCGGGTCGCCCGGCTACCCGTCCGGCGAGGCCGAGCTGCGCGAGCGTGCCGCGCTCGCCTACGACCGGGCCTACGACCCGGCGGGGGTGACGCGGCAGAGCGTCGCGGTCCTCGCCTCGGGGGACCGGACGGCGCGGCTGCGTTCCGTACGCGTGCCGACGCTGGTGATCCACGGGGCCGCCGACCTGATGTGCGACGTCAGCGGGGGCAGGGCCACGGCGGAGGCGATCCCGGGGGCCGAGCTGGTCGTCATCGACGGCATGGGGCACCACCTGCCCAGGGCGTTGTGGCCGCAGCTTGCCGCCCGCATCGCCGACCTCGTCCACCGTACCGAGGCCGGCGCCTGACGCCGCCCAGGAGGCCCTCGTGAACGCCTTGCAACGACGGCTCCAGGACACGGCCGACGAGCTCGTCCGCTCCGGGGCCGAGCGCGGGCTGCAGATCGCCGTCTACCGGCACGGCGAGCAGGTCGCCGACGTCGTCGCCGGGCAGGCCGACCCGCGCACCGGGCGGCCGGTGACCCCCGACACCCCGTTCCACGTCTTCTCGGCGGGCAAGGGCATGACGGCCGCCCTCGTGCACGTGCTCGCCGAACGCGGCGCGCTCGGTTACGACACGCCGATCGCCGAGATCTGGCCGGAGTTCGCCGCCCACGGCAAGGGCGCGGCCACGGTGCGGGACGCGCTGACGCACGCGACGGGCGTGCCGGGGCTGCCGGCCGACGTCACCCCGGAGGACCTGTGCGACTGGAGCCGGATGTGCGCGCTGGTCGCCGGCGCCCGGCCGTGGTGGGAGCCGGGCACCGGGACCGGCTATCACTCCTACACCTTCGGCTACGTCGTGGGCGAGGTCGTGCGGCGGGTCACCGGCGTGCCCGTCCCCAGGGCGTTCGCGGAGGAGGTGGCGGCGCCGCTGAAGGTGGCGGGTGAGCTGTTCCTCGGCGTGCCGCGGGCCCAGCTGGGCCGGCTCGCCCGGCTCGAGGACGTTCCCGGCTACGCCGAGGCGCCCGACGGCTCGCCCTCCCTCGCGGTGGCGCCGCGCGGGGTGCGGCCGACGGCCGCGTTCGGGAACCGGCCGGACGTGCTGTCCGCGGCGATCCCGGCGGCGGGCCAGTTCACCGCCCGGGCCGCGGCCCGCATGTACGCCGCCCTGCTCGGCCCGGTGGACGGTGTCCGGCTGGTCTCCGCGCAGCGGCTGCGCGAGCTGAGCACCCCGGTCGTGGACGACGTGGACCGGGTGTTCGGCAACCGCGCGGTGCTGTCGAACGGGTACGCCGTCGGCCGACTGGGCACCGATCCCGGCGACACGCCGACCGTGTTCGGCTGGGCGGGCAGCGGCGGCAGCTACGCCTGCGCCGACACCGCCACCGGCGTGGCGTTCGCGGTCACCAAGAACCGGCTCGCCGCCGACTTCGCCACCGCCCGGACGATCAGCGCCATCGTCGCGCAGACCGCGTGAGCAGGGGGCGTGAGCCCTCGTACGCAGATCGCGTGAGCAGGGGGCGTGAGCCCTCGTACGCGGCTCACGCCCGCAGCGGGCGCAGGGCCGAGCCCCAGGCGTTGAGCTGGTCGAGGACGGCATTGAGCCGGTCCTCGTGGTGGCCGGCGGGGTTGAAGCCGTCGGTGAAGTCGGTGTGGATCGACAGGCCGACCTGGTTCGACACGGTGGCCACGCTGAGCAGGCCGAGGACGTCCCGCAGGTGCGAGATCGCCCGGGGCGCGCCGTCCACGCCGTAGCCGACGAACCCGGCCGCCTTGTTCTTCCATTCCACGTGGAGGAAGTCGAGGGCGTTCTTGAGCGCGCCCGGGTAGGAGTTGTTGTACTCGGGGGTCACGATCACGAACGCGTCCAGGGGCCCGATCCTGGCCGACCAGCGCCTGGTGTGCTCGTGCTGGTAGATGCCCGTGGCGGGGTGCTCGGGCTCGTCCAGGTTGCCCAGGTCGTAGTCCTTCAGATCGACGATCTCGTACTCGGCGTCGCCCCGCTTGACCGCCAGATCGCGGACCCAGTTCGCCACCACTTCGCCGACGCGCCCAGGACGGGTGCTGCCCAGGATGATGCCTACCTTCAGCATGTCAGTGCTCCCTCTCGGGGGTTCGGTTACTCGAAACACCGTAGGAGGAGATGCTGAGATACTGAATGCGCTGCTGTCCCAGATTTATACGTCATCGTCTCAGGCGTTAGACTCATCGCTCATGGATGTGCTGAGCGACGTGGTCGCGTTCATGCGGACGGGCCGTCCGGCCTCCACCCGCGTCTCCTGGCGCGCCCCGTGGGGGCAGTCGTTCCCCGCGCTGCCCGGGTCCGCGGGTTTCCACGTGGTGCTGCGCGGGTCCTGCTGGCTCATCCCGGCGGGCGGCGAGCCCATCGGGCTCAGCGTGGGCGACGTGGTGTTCCTGCCGCACGGCGACGCGTTCGGGCTGGCCGACGATCCCGCGCGGCCGCTGGCCGAGTCGGACTGCGCGCTGCACTCCGAGCTGTTCGCCTCGGCCGGCTTCGACGGCACCGGGGCCGAGACGGTCATCCTGTCCTGTGGTTACCGTACCGACCCCGATCGCGTCCACCCCATCCTGGGCTCGCTGCCCGCCGTGATCCACCTGCCCGCGACGCTCGGCTGCAACCCGGAGCTGAGGGCCGCCGTCGAGCTGCTGGCCGGCGAGATCGACAACCCGCGTCTCGGCGCGCACACCGTCGTGTCGTCCCTGCTCGACGCGTTGCAGCTGTACATCCTGCGGGCCTGGTTCGACAACGCCGACGAGCCGTGCACGCTGTCCGGGTGGGCGGGCGCGCTGGCCGACCCCGCCATCGGCCGCGCGCTCAACGCCATCCACAGCGAGCCCGGCCGCCGCTGGACGGTCGAGTCGCTGGGCGCGCACGCTGGCCTGTCGCGGGCCGGCTTCGCGCGCCGCTTCACGGCGCTGGTCGGGCAGTCGCCGCTGGCGTACCTGACCTGGTGGCGGCTGGCGAGCGCGGCCCGCATGCTGCGCGAGTCCGACGCGCCGGTGTCGGAGGTGGCCGAGCGGGTGGGGTACACGTCGGAGTTCGCCTTCGGCAACGCCTTCAAGCGGGAGTACGGCGTGGCGCCCGGCCGGTACCGCCGCTGCGCCACCGCCGCTTAGCCGCCGTTGGTGACGCGGCGCAGCACGTACTCGACGGGACCGTACCGGTGCGTGCGCAGCCACCAGGCGCTCAACCCCAGCAGGACCGTGTAGATCACCAGGGCCACGCCCATCACGGCGAGCGGCGACAGCCTGCCCGCCAGCGCCAGGCCGTACCCGGTGAAGACCAGGCAGCAGAGCACCGACTGCCCGAGGTAGTTGGAGGCCGCCACCCGCCCCGCGGGGGCCAGCGCGCGCCCGGTGGCGGGGAAGCGGCGGGTCACGCGCAGCAGGGTCACCACGTACGCGGCGGCCAGCAGCACCGAGGTGACCGTGCTCGTCGCCAGGCCGGCCAGCTCCCACGCGCCGGGCCGGCCGGCCGTCACCGCGAGCAGGATCCCGCCCGGCAGGCCGAGGCCGAACCCGATCCACTGGATCCGCGTCGCCAGGTGCCACCACCGCCCGGTCTCCTCCAGCAGCCTGGTCTTGCCCGCCGCCAGCCCGAACAGGAGCATGGCCAGCGCCATCGGCCCCTGGAAGGCCCAGATCATCGCGGCGAGCGGCGGGTAGAGCTCCAGTTGCAGGGTGAGCACGTCGAGCGGGCTGCCCGTGGCCAGGGCGATGGTGCGGGCCGCCGCCGCCGTGTCGACCGGCGGGGCCTGCCCGGCCGCCGGGTCGAGGGTGGACAGCGCCGCGAGGCCCGCCCACAGCAGGGTCAGCACGCCCACGATGACGGACCCGGTCACCACGGCGGTCCTCGGCCGCATGCCGCGCATCGCGAGCAGGAGCAGGCCGAGCACCGCGTACAGGGTGAGGATGTCCCCGATCCACAGCAGGATGCCGTGCGCCACGCCGATCACGAACAGCCCCAGGCACCGGCGCAACGTCCTGGCCCGCACGCTCGCGCCGGCCCGCTCCGCCGAGCGCATCTGGAGCGTGAAGGAGTAGCCGAACAGGAACGAGAAGATGATGTAGAACTTGGTCAGCACGAGGGCGGTGATGACCGAGGCCACCGGGCCGTCGGGGATGGGCGTGGTGCCGTTGACGGCGTGGCCGGGGTCGGCGAAGTAGCCGATGTTGGCCACCAGGATGCCCGCGAGGGCGAACCCGCGCACCACGTCGACCTCGTGGACCCGGCTGGCGGGCGGCGTGCGCACTTCTGTCATGAGGCCGAAGCTACGGACGGCGGGCCTGGGCGGGCATCCGACCTTGGTCTGGCTGTGAGCGACCAAAGGATCGCGGGCTGCGACGCGTCCGATGTGGCGATTGGTGGGGTAATTGGGGCAGAAGGTAAGGGGCTGCACCACAATGGGGGCATGGCATACCCTCCGCAGCCGCCTCCGCAACCGCAGCCCCACCAGCCTGGACCGTGGGGCGGCGGACAGGGCCCGGGGGCGTCGCAAGGAGGCTACGGCCCTCCCCCGGCCCACGGCCCCGCCCAGGGTCCCGGTCCCGCCCAGGGTCCCGGTCCCGCCCAGGGTCCCGGTCCCGCCCAGGGTCCCGGTCCCGCCCAGGGTCCCGGTCCCGCCCAAGGTTACGGCCCGTCCCAGGGTTACGGCCCTGCTGCCCAGGGTTACGGGCCGCAGCAGCCGCACCATGCCCCGCAGCAGCCAGGCCCCGGCCGGCCACCGCATGGCCAGGGGCCCGGTGCGGCATCGCACGGCAACCAGCCGCCACCTGGAAACCAACCGCCTTACGGGAACCAGCCCCCGTACGGTAACCAACCGCCATACGGCGCGCCCGGCCACGCCCCCAGGCCCCCGGCCAAGAGCAACAACGCGCTCATCATCGGCCTGGTGACCGGCCTGGCCGTGCTGCTCCTGGGCGGCGGCGGCTGGGCCGCGTACGCGTACCTGAGCTCCCCCGGCCCGGCCCCCAAGATCGCCATGCCCAGCAGCGCCCCGACCACCTCCGCGCCCGTACCGTCGGCCACCCCGGACACGTCGGACGAACCCGCGCCCGACCCCTCCGCGACCCCCGACGACACCCCCGCGACCTCCAAGCAGGCCCAGCCCGGCTCGCCGATCACCCACCAGGAGTTCGACGACTGGAACTTCGCCCTGGGCGGCATCAAGTTCAAGGCCGACAAGGTCGGCGGCTGGACCTACAGCTCGTGCACCCCGGTGGACGGCCAGGGCGTGCTGGTCAAGAACAAGTGCCAGCGGGCCGTGCAGCTCGCCTACTCCGCCTACAGCGGCCATCTCAAGGCCGTCCAGATCCTGATGTCCTTCCCCAGCGACCGGGCCGCCAAGACCACGGCCGACCGGCTGGCGAAGCTGACGTCGGAGGCCGTCAAGTGGCGCCAGGACAAGGCGCTCACCCGCTACACCTACGGCAAGATCCTCTCGGGGGCGTCCAAGAACTACGTGGTCGTCACCATCGTCACCGCCGACAAGTCCGCCGGCGCCAAGGCCCCGAACTTCCACGCCTACCTGCAGACCGACCACACCAGCTACTTCGAGCTGCGCGACCAGACCATCACGAGCTGAACCGTCACAGGGGGCGCGAAACGCCTGTGACCTGACGCCGATAACGTCGGCATCATGTTCGACTCGCACCACGACAGCATCGAGACCAGCTCAGCGGGGCACAGATGATCGGCGCCATCGCGGACGACTTCACCGGCGCGACCGACGTGGCCGTGGCGCTGCGCCGCCGGGGCATCCGCACCCTGCTGTACTTCGGGCTCCCGCGCCAGGGCGCCGAGGCCCCCGAGCACGACGCCGTCGTGATCGCGCTCAAGACCCGCACGGTCCACAAGGCCGACGCGGTGGCCCGTTCCCTGCGGGCGCTGCGCTGGCTGCGCGCGCACGGCGCCGCCGAGCAGGTCTACTTCAAGTACTGCTCCACCTTCGACTCCACCCCCGACGGCAACATCGGCCCGGTGCTGGACGCGCTGGCCGACGCCATGGAGGCGCCCATCGTCCCCATGACGCCGAGCTCGCCCGAGCACGGCCGCACCCAGTACAACGGCTACCTCTTCGTCGGGGACGTGCTGCTCGGTGAGTCCCACATGCGCCACCACCCGCTCACCCCGATGACCGACTCCTACCTGCCGCGCCTGCTGGAGGCCCAGAGCGCGTACCGGTCGGGGGTCGTGACGCTGCCTCACGTACGCGGGCAGGGGATCGAGCGGCGGCTGGCCGAGCTGCGCGAGCAGGGGGTGCGGTACGCGTTCGTGGACGCGCTGGAGGACGACGACCTGATGACGGCCGGTCGCGCGCTGGCCGGCGCGCCGCTGGTGGCGGGGGCGGCGGGGCTCGCGGGCGGGCTGGCCGCGGCCCGTGCGGGGGCCGGGCACGGCCAGGCGCCGGCGCCCGAGCCTTCCGGGCCGGCCGCCGTGCTGGCGGGCAGTTGCTCGGCCCGTACGCTCCAGCAGGTCCACGCCATGATCGAGGCGGGCATGCCGGCCTACCGGCTGGACGCGCTGGCCGACCAGGACGCCGACTCGCTCGCCAGCGGCGCTCTGGCCTGGTACGACTCGCTGCGCCGGGACACCGGCGCCCCCTTGATCTACTCGTCGCTGGAGCCTGCGAAGCTGCGCCGCGTCCAGGAGGCCCTGGGTGTCGAGCGGTCGGCCGCGATCCTGGAGACGGCCATCGGCCGCATCGCCCGGGGGCTGGTGGAGCGGGGCGTCACCCGGCTGGTCACGGCGGGCGGCGAGACGTCCGGCGCGGTCGTGAGCGCGCTCGGCGTGCCCGGCGGCGTGATCGGGGCCGAGGCGGCGCGCGGCGTCCCGTGGATCTTCACCCCGTCCGGGCCGGCGTTGCTGCTGAAGTCCGGCAACTTCGGCGATCCCGACCTGCTGCTGCGGGCCTCGCTCGCCGATCCCCGTAATTGATCGTTACGCTGGCTCCATATTCGCCGTCTCGGAGGAATATGGAGAGCTTCATGGCGTTTCTCCTCACCGGGGCGATCTTTTGATCCCCCGGCTGTTTTCCCGCCCCTTCGACAGCGCGTTATTCTGCGGGTTTCTCGGTGTGGCCGGTCTGCTCCTGCTCGCGGAGGCGGCCGGCCGGCTCGGGCTCGTTTCCACCGTGCAATTCCCGCTCGCCTCCACCGTGCTGGTGACCGCGGCGGGGCTGGCGGCCGACCAGGAATTCCTGCTGGACGTCGGCGCCACCTTCGCGGCGTGGGCGCTGGGGTTGTCGCTGACCGTGGCGTTCGCCGTGCCGGCCGGGCTGCTGCTCGGCAGCGTGCCGGCGGTGGAGCGGGCGCTGCGGCCGGTGATCGAGTTCCTGCGGCCGATCCCGTCCGTGGCGCTCATCCCGCTCGCGGCGTTCGTGTTCACCGAGCGGCTGGACATGAAGATCGCGATGATCATGTACGCGTCCACGTGGCCGATCCTGATCAACACCATGTACGGCCTGAGAGAGGTCGATCCCCTGGCCAAGGAGACCCTGCGGGCGTTCGGGTTCGGCCGGACGGCGGTGCTGCTGCGGGTCTCGTTGCCGAGCACGGCCCCGTTCATCGCGACCGGGGTGCGGGTCGCCGCCACGATCGCGCTCATCCTGGCCATCAGCACGGAGCTGCTCGCGGGCGGCTCCGACGGGATCGGCGCGTTCATCATCCTGGCCGGCAGCAGCCCTGACGGGCTCACGCTGACCGTGGCCGCCACCGTCTGGGCCGGGCTGCTCGGCATCGCCACGAACGGCGCGTTCGTCCGGGTCGAGCGGCGCCTGTTCCACTGGCACCCGGGAACGGCCACATGACCGTGATCCGGCACGTGCCGGCCCGGCTGGCCAGGCTGTGGGTGGTGCCGGTCGTGCTCCTGGTGTGGGAGCTCGCCACGCGGGCCATGGAGCACCCGTTCTTCCCGCCCCCGTCGGTCATCGTCGTCCACATGCGCGATCTGTGGTTCACCGGCTCCCCGGCCCGGCTCTGGCTGAACGACACCGCCCTGGCCAACTTCCCGCAGAGCCTCGGGCGGCTGCTGGCGGGATGGGTGCTGGCCGGGGTGGGCGGGGTGGTGATCGGCGTGGCGATCGGGCGCTCCCCGCTGCTCTACCGCTTCCTCGACCCGATCATCCAGTTCGGCCGGGCGCTGCCCGCGCCGGCGCTGCTGCCGATGTTCCTGGCGCTGTTCTCGACGGGCACGCGCATGCAGATCGCCACGATCACGTTCGGGATCGTGTGGCCGGTGCTGTTCAACGCGGCCGACGGGGCGCGCAGCATCGAGCCGCTGCATCTGGAGACAGCGCGGGTGTTCGGGCTCACGCGCGGGCAGCGGCTGCTGCGGATCGTCCTGCCGTCGGCGGCGCCCAAGATCTTCGCGGGGCTGCGGCTCAGCCTGTCGCTGGCGCTGATCCTCATGGTCATCGCCGAGTTCTTCAGCACCGAGGGCATCGGGTTCCAGCTCCGGGCCGCGCAGCGGGCGTTCGACCTGCCGGGCGTGTGGGGAGCGATCGTCCTGCTCGGAATTCTCGGCTATGTGCTGAACCAGGCCTTTCTGCTCCTAGAGAAAAGGGTGCTCACCTGGCATGACGCAAAAATGTAGCGAATCTGGCACGCGCTACGAGTTAAGCTCGCAGATCGGCCTTATCGGACGCATTTACTCCATGAGGAGCGTTCATGTTAGGTTTCCGGCGTTTGTCCGTCCTCTGTATCGCGGCATTACTCATCACCGCTTGTGGCGGAGGAGGCGATTCGGCCCCGCCATCCAACGGCCCGGAAAAGACCGAAATCAGGATCGGGATGTTGCCGCTCCCGGAGGTGGCGCCCATTCAGCTCGCCATCGACAAGGGGTATTTCGCCGCTGAAGGGCTCACCGTCCAGACGGAGCTGATCTCGGGCGGAGCGGCGGCGATGCCCGACCTGGTCTCCGGCAAGATCGACATCCTGCACAGCAACTACGTCTCCGCCCTGCTCGCCTCGGCCAGCGGCACCGTCAAGATCAAGGTCGTCGGCGACGCGTACGCCGCCCAGCCCGGCAACTTCCTGCTCATGACGAAGAAGGACTCGCCGATCACCGAGATCGCCGACCTCAGGGGCAGGACGATCGGCGTGAACACCCTCAACAACATCTCCACCCTCTCCGTGAGCGCCCTGCTCAAGCCCGCCGGGCTGCGGCCGGAGGACGTCAAGTTCGTCGAGCGGCCGTTCCCGGAGATGGCCGGGGCGCTGGAGAGCGGCCAGGTGGACGTCGCGCTCCTGCCCGAGCCGTTCCACCAGGCCGCGGCGAAGACGCTCGGCGCGGTCACCCTCAGCGACCTGTTCACCGGGCCGCTGGCCGACTTCCCGATCGCCGGTTACCTGGTCACGGAGACCTTCGCCCAGCAGCACCCGAAGGCCGTCGCCGCCTTCCAGCGGGCCCTGCGCAAGGCGGCCGAGCTGGCCCGCTCGGATTCCGCCGAGGTCACCGCCGCGCTGCAGAAGTACACCAAGATCGACCAGGCCACTGCCTCGACGATGAAGCTCGGCGGCTTCTCCACGGCCGTGGACCCGGCACGGGTGCAGCGGGTGGCGGACCTCATGCTCGAGTTCGGCTACCTGAAGCAGAAGTTCGACGTGGCCTCGATCGTGGCCGAAGGCGCCTCCGGCTGACCTTCGTCCGCCCCGCCCGCCGCCGGCGGCTAGCCCAGCAGCCCCAGCCGGCGGGCGGCGGCCGCTGCCTGGGTGCGGGTGGAGACGTCGAGCTTGCCGAGGATGTTGGACACGTGCACGCTCACCGTCTTCTGCGCGATGAACAGCCGCTCCGCGATCTCCCGGTTGGTCAGCCCCTCCGCCACCAGCCGCAGCACCTCGACCTCCCGCGCCGTCAGCCCGCCGTCTCCGTGACCGCCGGAGCCGGAGGTGCCGCCGAAGCGGGCGCGGCGGCCGAAGTCGAGCAGCGCGTTCTCCAGGGGCACGGCGCGCAGCTTGCCCGCCACCTCCCTGGCCAGCTCCCACTCCGTCTGCGCCGCGTCCCGCTCGCCCGCCGCCAGGAGCGCCTCGGCCAGGCGCCACCGGGCACGGGCGGCCTCGTACACGAACCCGTAGCCGAACGCCTCCACCACCCGGCGCCACGACGCCACGTCGAGCCGCCCGTGCACGCGGTGCCACTCGGCCTCCACGCGCAGCGCCCACGCCTGCCCCTCGGGCCCCAGGTGGCCGCCGTCGCCCGTGGGGCCGGCCTCGACGGCCAGGCGCGCGTGGGCGCGCAGCTCGTCGGCACCCTCGGTGGTGCCGAGCTCGGCCAGCGCCCACAGCCCGATGGCGGCCATCCGGACGTTGCCGGACTCGCCGTCCATCTGCCCCGCGAGGACCGCACGTACGTGGTCGAGGGCGGTGGCGGGGTCGCCGTGCCACAGCGCGTGCTCGGCCGCCAGACCTCTCGACATGTAGGAGGCCAGCGGGTCGGACCAGAAGGGCCGCAGCCAGCTCAGCCGGGACTCGACCGCGGGCAGGCCCCGCGCCACCTCGATGAACAGCGCGAACGACGACAGGATCGCCTCCGGCACCGTGCCGACCCGGGCGCCGAAGCCGCTCGCCACCGCCTCCGCCTGATCCCACTCGCCCGCCACGTAGTGGATGAGGAAGCGCAGGAACCGCAGGTCGGTGCCGTAGGTGCTCCACTTGAGCCCGGTCTCGGACGCCATGCGGATGCCGTCGTCGGCCACCTCGGCGGCGTGCGCGAGCAGCCCCTGCTCGTAGTGGATGCGGGCGTGGTGGAAGCGGGCCCGCAGGTCCATGGCCAGGTCGCCGGTGGGCTCGGACATGGCCGCGTCGACCAGCTCGTGGGCCCGGTGCAGATCGCCGCGCAGCTCGACGAGCGTGGCGAGCGTGAGCATGGCGCCCACCTCGGCGTCTCTGGCCCCGGCCGCGCGGGCGGTCTCCAGCGCCCTGGTGGCCAGGGCCTCGACCTCGTGATGCCGCGGGCTCCACAGCAGCGTGCGGGCGTGGGTGGCCATGGCGCGGGCGAGCGTCGCCTGGTCGCCGGCGCTCTCCACCGCGCGCTCGGCCGCCGCGATCGCGCCGTCAGGGTCGTCCGACTCGTACAGGTAGTAGGCGAGCCGCTCGCTCACCTCGGACGTCTGCGGCAGCACGCGGAGCTGCACCACGGCCCGGTGCTTGTCGCCGCTGTCGGCGGCCATGACGGCACTGCGGAAGGCCAGCTCCACGCGGCTCTCCCCGGCCAGCCGCTCGGCGTCGTCCACCCGGTCCCACAGGCCGAGCGCGCGGTCGTAGTGGCTGTGGGCCTCGGCGGGCGCGCCGACCCGCTCGGCCTGCCTGCCCGCCTCGGCGGAGGCCGCCAGCGCCCCGGCCAGGTCGTGGCCGGCCAGGTAGTGGTGGGCCAGCTCGGCGGGCGAGGTGAGCAGGCGGGCGAAGGCGGCGTGCAGCCTGGTGCGCTCGCCGGGCAGCAGGTCGGTGTAGACGGCCTCCTGCAACAGCGCGTGGCGGAAGGCGTAGCCGTGCCCCCGCACCTTGAGCAGCCCGCGCGAGACGATCTCCCTGACCGCCTCCTCGAACTCGGCCAGCGGCAGCCCCGCCACCTCGCGCAGCAGCTCGTCCTCGACGCGGCGCCCGGCCACGGCGGCGGCCCGCAGCACCCGCTGCCCGGCCTCCGACAGCACCTCGACCCTCGACATGAGCAGGCTCGCCAGCCCGTCGGGCAGGCTGTCGCCCTCGGCGATGGCCGCGAACAGCTCCTCCGCGTAGAACGGGTTGCCGTCGGCGCGGGAGACGATGAGGCCGAGCCCCTGGGCGTCCACCTCGCCCAGGGTGGCGACGTAGTCGGACATCTCTCCCGGGTGCAGCGGCCCCAGCTCCAGGCTCATCACGGTGGGCAGGCGCTTGAGCTCGGCCAGCACGGACCGCAGCGGATGGCGGCGGTGCAGGTCGTCGGTGCGGTAGGTGCCGACGACGCAGACCCGCTCGCTCTGCACCATGCGGCTGAGGAAGACCAGCAGGTCGCGGGTGGACCGGTCGGCCCAGTGGAGATCCTCGATCACGAACAGCACCGGCTGCACGTCGGCGAGCAGCCCGAGCAGCGAGCCGAACAGCCGCTGCTGGGTGAGCCCGGTCGAGGGCGCGCTCTCCGTGCCCGGCAGGAGCTGGCCCAGCATCGGGTGGCCGGCGGCCGCCTCGCGCACGGCCGGCTCCGCGCCGCGCAGGGCGTCGGCCAGCGGAAGGTACGGCAGCGCGTCGCCGAGCTCGGCGCACTGCCCGACCAGCACGTTGAACCCGCGCTCGCGGGCCTCGGCGGCCAGCTCGGTGATCAGCCGGGTCTTGCCGATCCCGGCGTCACCGCCGACGAGCGCCACCCCGGCCATGCCGTCGCCGGCGGCGGCCAGCACCCGCACCAGCCCTGCCAGCTCCGCGGATCGCCCGACGAGAAGACCGTTCACGCCTGAAACTATGCCAGAGCCCGGTGACAACCCATTGGTCCGGGAAACTGGCAGGGAATTGGCCCTCTTCGACATACCAAGACCATCCTACGCTGCTCTTTCGTGATATCTCCCACCACGTTCGCCCTCTTCCTGACAACCTCGGCTGTCCTGGTGCTCATCCCCGGGCCGAACCACCTCTACATCACCGCCAGAGGGCTCTCCCAGGGCCGGGCGGCGGGCCTGGTCAGCGCGCTCGGCGTGGAGATCGGCACGCTGATGCACATCGCGGCCGCCGCCGCGGGCCTGTCGTACGTGATCGCCCAGTCCGCCACGCTCTACACGGTGATCAAGTGGGCGGGGGTCGCCTACCTCGTGTACCTGGGGATCCGCGCGTTCACCGGCAAGCAGGCCGAGGCGGGGCGGCCGGAGCCGCAGCCGCTGCGCAAGGTGTTCCTCGAAGGCGTGCTGGTCAACGTGTTCAACCCCAAGACCCTGCTGTTCTTCCTGGCGCTCCTGCCGCAGTTCGTGCGCCCGGAGTCGGGCTCGCCCGCGCTGCAGGTGGTGCTGTTCGGCTGCACGCTGCTGCTCCTGGGGCTGATCTCCGACATCGTGTACGCGCTCACCGCCGGCGCCCTGGGCCGCCGCCTGAACCGCGCGGCCGGCGGCCTCCGGTACGTGAGCGGCGTCGTCTATCTCGGGCTCGGCGTGCTCACGGCGTTCACCGGGAGACAATGAGCCGCATGGCGCCGAGGAAGCAGCAGGAGATCTTCGATGCGACGTTGCGGCTGGTCGCCGAGAAGGGCTACGACGGGCTGACCGTGGAGGGGGTCGCCGAGCGTTCGGGCGTCAACAAGACGACGATCTACCGGTGGTGGCCGTCGAAGGCGGCGCTGCTGGGGGCGGCCCTGATCGAGTCCGACGTGCTCGGCTTCGACGCTCCCGACACGGGGAGCCTGCGCGGCGACCTGGTGGCGCTGGTCGAGGGGGTCAGGCGGCTGCTCACCGAGCCTCCTGGCAGCGACATCGCGGTGGCCGCGCTCGGCGCCGCCGTACGCCATCCCGAGCTGGACGCGCGGCGCTTCTTCGCCGACCGGTTCGCCAGGGAGCGGGAGATCTTCGAGCGCGCGGTGAGCAGGGGCGAGCTGAAGGCCACGGTGGACCCGATGCTGATCGTGGACCTGCTGGCGGGCGCCGTGTGGATGCGGGCGGTCTTCCGCGGGTCGCGGGTGGACGACGACTTCGCCACCGACGCGGTCTCGGCCCTCCTCGACGGCGTCTGACCCGCCACCGGCCAGGGCCCCCACAGCTCCGCTGATATCCGACCGTTTCCATGACGCTCGGCATCGGTAATATCACCAGTCATGCTCGTGATCCATTGATCCCGGTCACCCCCTGTGCGAAGGTCGCGGCACCGAGTCGAGCGACCCCCAGGAGGATTCATGAAGCTCGGGCAGCTCATCCGACGCCTCACCGCGGCCGGGGCCGGGATCGTGATGGCCGGCGCGATCCTGACCGTGCCGGCCGCTCCCGCGCACGCGGCCCCGGGAGGCTCCGGACCCTATCCGGCCGACTACGAGACCACCCTGCGCCTGCCCCGCCACACGGTCTACCGGCCGGCGACCCTGCCCGCAGGCGTGCTCCTGCCCATCGTGGCCTGGGGCAACGGGGCCTGCCGCGCCGACGGCACCTGGTTCGAGAACTTCCTCAAGGAGCTGGCCTCCCACGGCTTCCTGGTCATCGCCAACGGCCGCCCGGGCGGCACCGGCTCCACCGACGCGGACATGCTGATCGACGCGATCGACTGGGCGATCGCCGAGAACGGCCGCCTCGCCAGCAGGTTCCGCGGCCGGATCGACACCACGAAGATCGCCGTGATGGGCCAGTCCTGCGGCGGGCTGGAAGCATACGAGGTGTCGGACGACCCGCGCGTCACGACAACTGGTATCTGGAACAGCGGCATCATGAGCGCCCTGGACAAGGCCCAGCTCGCCCGCCTGCACGCGCCCATCGGCTACTTCATCGGCGGCCCCAGCGACATCGCCTACGAGAACGCGCTCGACGACTGGAACCGCCTGCCCGCCGGGCTGCCCGCGTTCATGGGCAACCTGGACGTGGGGCACTTCGGCACCTACTCCCAGCCCAACGGCGGCGAGTTCGGCCGGGTCGGGGCGCTCTGGCTGAAGTGGCAGCTCAAGGGCGACGCCGCGGCCAGGGCCGCCTTCGTGGGCCCGGACTGCGGGCTCTGCTCCGGCCCTTGGCAGGTCAGGCAGAAGAACCTGTCCTGAGCGGCTAGAGCGACAGCGCGGCCGGGATGCGGTCGAGGACGGGGTGCGGCACCAGCCCGTACGCGTAGAAGTCCACCGCCAGCGCCCCGGCCGCCTTGGCCCCCCGCGCCTTGGCCACCAGCCGGTCGGTGGAGTCGCTGTCGGGGTAGCCCGGCCGCAGCACGGCCCGCACCTCGCGGTCCTTGCCCACCGACCGCAGGTAGGCCCCCACGTCGTCGGCCACCCGCGCCGCGTCACGCGCGTAGGCCAGCACCCCGAACGCGGGCACGAGGTCCCCCAGCGCCACCAGGTCCACCCCGAGCTGCCAGGCGTCGTGCGCGGCCAGCCCGGGCGTGGGCAGCCCGTCGGTGTAGCCCTTGACCGCCCCCGTCGAGTCGATGAACACCAGCTTCGAGCCCTCGCCGGCGACCGCCGAGGCCACCTCGGACACCAGCGTCGTCACCGTCTCGGAGCGGGCGCGGGCGTAGGCCACGACGTCCGGCCCCGCGTACGCGGTCAGCGCCGCCCTGGTGACCTCGCCCTGCGCCGGCGGGTCGCCGTCGAAGACGCCGCCCACGATCCGCGCGCACTCCTCGCGCGCCACCTCGGCGTTCACGCCCAGGTCGGTGGCCCGGCGCATGCAGTAGTCGCAGAAGCACAGCGCGAACAGGTAGGCGTCCATCGGCCCCAGCGGCACGAACGAGCGCTGCGGCTTGAGCGGCCTGAAGTGCAGCGACTCGGCCACCACGCTGTCGACCCCGAGCCTGGCCACCGCCCTGGCCAGCGCGACGGCGTAGTCACGCACGTCGGGGTGGGCGGGGCACAGGTCGGTGAGCGAGCCGCGGTCGCCGAAGCAGTCGCGTACGGTCACGTCGGGATGTTCGGTGCCGAGCGTGGCGTTGCGCAGGAAGACGGTCCAGCCGTGGAGCTTCATGGACCGTTTCGCGCAGGCCTCGCGAAGACCGTCGAAGGCGTCCGCGTAGCCGGGCACGGGAGCCAGCCGGAGCCCGTCGAACAGCTCCGCCGGCGGGGTGAAGTGCGCCCCGTCGTGGCGCAGCGTCAGCCGGGACAGCCCGTGCGGGGTGACGTCGCGGGAGGCGTGGTGCACTGCGCCGACGGTGATGCCGGACACGCCGTAACCGCTGATCCTGTCGAGCACCCGCTCGACGCCCTCGCCGCGCAGGTCCTCGACGAAGACGTACACCGAACTGTCCACAGCCGCACCTCAAGCGCTCTTGTGCGCGACGAAGTCGATCTCCACCAGGATGTCCATCAGGTCGGACCCCACCGTGGTGCGCACGGGGTAGGGCTGGTTGAAGTACGACTTGTACACCTCGTTGAACGCGGCGAAGTCGCGCTTGAGGTGCTGCAGGTGGACCGTGGCCTTGACCACGTCGTCGAAGCCGAGCCCGTGGGCGGCCAGGATGGCGCCGAGGTTGCGCATGGTCTGGTGCGTCTGGGCGGCCACGTCGTCGCCGACGACCTCGCCGCTCTGGGGGTCGAGCGGGCCCGCGCCGGAGGTGTAGACGAAGTCGCCCACGACGAGTCCCTGCGAGTAGGCGCCGATGGGGGCGGCGCCCTCCGTGGTCCGGAGCTCCTTTTTCACTGAATCTCCTAGAAATTCGTGCTTATCGTGCCAACGACACGGTAGTCCCGGTCCACCAGCGGCAGAACTCGCCACTTGTCGAACGCCGTGCAGGGATGGGAGATGCCGAACGCCAGCAGGTCACCGGGCTTGAGCCCAGTGGCGCGGACCACGGTGTGCTGGTCCTGCATCTTCACGATCGTGACGCCGCCGCGGCGCGGGATCGGCAGCCCTTCGTCGTACGGCGCGTCACGCTTGCCCATGCCCACGATGGCCAGCCCCGGCTCGGGCACCGACAGCACGTGCGCCCACACCTCCAAGGCCGGGCGCAGCTCGCCGTCGATGCGGTTGAACGGCGTGCGCTCGCGGTAGTAGCCGTCGTCGTGGGTGACGTAGGCGCCGCTGCGCAGCAGGATCCTGGCCTGGGTGGCGACCAGCTCGCGGCCGATCACGTCGAACCACTGGCTGCCGCCCACGGTGAGGACGGGGTTCCTGACGCGGACGTGCTCCACGGCCTCCTGCAGCGCCGCCAGGTACTTGCGCACCTCGTCGCCCGAGCGCAGCCCGCCCTCGTACCCGGCCACCCCCGCCAGCTCGACGCCGGGCGTCGACTGCGCGTACGAGGCCACCTCCAGCAGCTCGCCGAGGGTCCGGCAGCCGGCCCGCCCGCCCTCGTGCCCCAGCTCCACCAGCACCCTGAACGGCCGGGAGCCGGCGTGCGCGGCGAGGATGTCGATCCCCGCCGTGGAGTCGGCGAAGCTGAGGAGCTCGAAGCCCGGATCCCGCTCCAGCTCGTGGGCGGCCCAGGTGAGGCCGGAGGGATCGACGACCTGGTTCGCCACCAGGATCCGGTCCACCCCGAACGCCCTGACCGTCGCCGCCTGGCGGGGCGTGGCGACCGTGAGCCCCCACGCGCCGGCCGCGAGCTGCATCGCGGCGATCTCGGCGGACATGTGCGTCTTGGCATGGGGCGCCAGCTCCATGCCGTGGTCGCGGACGAAGCCCGCCATCGTCGAGACGTTGTGCTCCAGCGCGTCTCGGTGCACCACCATGGCGGGAAATTCGAGCCCGCCGTCGAAGACCGACTGGCCGAGGATCGCCGGCACAACACCCCCTCTGATTCCGGCTCCGACCTTATCGCTCACGAGGGCCGCAGCGCGCGTCCCGGCGTGGCACCCGTGAGCTCGCCGCCGGCCAGCACGCGCACGCCGGACACGAGCACGTCGTCGATCCCTTCCGCGAGCGTGCGCGGCGCGGGATAGGTGGCCAGGTCGCCCACCGTGGCCGGGTCGAACACCACCACGTCCGCGGCGAACCCGCGCCGCAGCAGCCCCCGGTCCGCCAGCCCGAAGCGCCTGGCGGGATGCGCGGCCAGGTGCACCGCGGCCTGCTCCCACGTCCAGTCGCCCAGCTCCCTGACGTGCCTGCCCAGGAACCTGGCGAACGCGCCGAACCCGCGCGGATGCGGATGGCCGCCCACGTAGATGCCGTCGGAGCCGCCGGTCTGCGAGGGGTGGCGGAGCATCCGGCGTACGGACTCCTCGCCCTGCGGCCCCTCGTCGGGGCGGGCGATGACGACCCCCGCCTCCAGCCGCGTCTCCGTCAGGAGGCGGCGGCAGAGGGCGGCCGGCTCGGCCCCGGCCCGCTCGGCCGCGGCCACCATCGTCAGCCCTTCGGCCCACTCCAGGCCGGGCGCGTGCGAGATCGTCAGCCGGGGCCAGAGCGCGCTCTGGGCCGGCCACCACTCCTCCAGCGCGTCCGAGGCGATCATCTCCAGCGCGGCGTCCTGGTCGGCGCCCGGCACGGACGGCGGCAGCGCGACCATCGCCAGGATCGTGTTGCCGCGCAGGTAGGGGTAGGTGTCGAAGGTGAGGTCCACCCCCTTGCCCAGGGCCTCCTCGACCAGCGGCAGCAGCACGCCCGCCGGCCCGTGCAGGTGCGAGACGTGCACGGCCGCGCCCGAGCGCCCGGCGATCTCCACCACCTCGGCCATCCCCACGCCGGCCCGCTCGCCGTAGGCCCGCATGTGCGTGACGTACGGCAGGCCGCCGAGCGGCGCGCACAGGGCGGCCAGCTCCTCCGCGTCGGCGTAGCGGCCCGGCAGGTACTCCAGCCCGGTCGACAGCCCGACCGCGCCCTCGGACAGCCCGCGCTCCACGCGGCGCAGCATGCCCGCCAGGTCGCCGGGCCCGGCCCGATCGGGCGAGGGGCCCATGACGTCGTAGCGGATGGTGCCGTGGGGCAGCAGGTACGCGGTGTTCAGCGCCACCGCCCTGTCGTAGCCGGAGAGCAGGTCGGCGACGGTCAGCGGCCCGTCCACCAGGGCACCGTTGACCGCCGCGAAGTACCGCGAGGCGTAGGCCACGGTCGCGGCGGATCCGGGCGCGAACGACAGCCCGTCCTGCCCCAGCACGAACGTCGTGACCCCCTGCCGCAGCGCCGCCCGCTGCACGCCGGCGTCGAACACGGCCGCGTCACCGTGCGCGTGGCAGTCCACGAAGCCCGGGGCGACGAACCGGCCCGTCGCGTCGATCACCGTGCCCGCCCGCGCGCCGCCGAGCCTGCCGACCGCCGCGACCCGGTCGCCCGAGATCCCCACGTCCGCCCGGTACGGCGGGGCGCCCGTGCCGTCGAGCACCCGCCCACCGCTGATCACTATGTCGAAGGTCACTCCTGGATTTAATCAGGGACGGGAACGACCGCCCTGGGGCCGCAGGCGCCCTGCTCGCGCACGGGCCGCTCGGCCAGCACGTCGCGGGCCTGCGAGCGGGCCAGGTTCCAGCCGTTCCACGGGTCGGGGCGGTCCAGCCCGTTGGCCTCCACCACGGCCGACAGCACGCAGCTGCGCTGCGGCTCCGGCAGCCGGTCGAGGGCGGGCACCGCCTCCGCGCCCAGGTCACCGAGGTAGTCGGAGTCCATCTTCGCCGGGCCGCGCACCTCCACCTGCGTCTGCGCGACGCGCAGATCGGGGTTGACGAGCGCGAACGCGCCCAGGCTGAGCCCGGTGACCAGCACGATCGTCCGGGGCAGCCAGCCGGAGCCGCGGCCCATGAGCCGCGCCGCGCCCGCCAGCAGCACCAGCGCGAACAGCGCCCCCAGCCACCACACCGTGGCCTGCACGGACAGCCGCAGCCGGGACAGGCCGTAGGCGTCGGTGTAGAGGTTCATGCGGTGCAGGGCCGAGGCGAGCACCACCATCGTCAGCCCGCACAGCACGCCGAGCAGGACGGCCAGCAGCCAGCGCTCGCGCCGCTCCACCCTGAGCAGCCCGGCCGCCACCGCCACGATGGCCAGCACGAACACGCTGACCACCACGAGCTGGAAGAAGCCCTGCCTGGCGTACTCGGCGTAGGTCAGCCCGGCCGTCCTCAGCACCAGGGTGTTCCCGCCGAACAGCGCCGTGATCTGCACCGCCACGAACGCGGCGAACAGCAGGTTCACCGCGGACAGCGGCAGCGCCCAGATGCTCGTGCTGACCCTGAACCTCGTCTCCGGCCCCACGGGGTCGACCACGGGCCGCAGCGCGACCAGCACGACCGCGGCCAGCAGCACCGCGAACAGCGCGAACAGGAAGATCCGTACCGGCGCCGACTCGGCCCAGTCGGGGGTGGTGGTCAGCCGCTCCACGTACGAGGCGAACACCGCGTCCGCCGAGGCGAACAGCAGCCCGAACACCATCAGCAGCACCGCCGTGATGCCCAGCGCGATCACCATCGGCAACACCCGCCGCCTGGCCGTCAGCCGCTTGAGCGGCTTCGCCAGGAACCACGGCACGGGGCCGAGCGCGAGCAGCACGGAAATGCCGCCCCTGATCACGCCCAGCCAGCCGGCGCCCGCGCCGGAGACGGCCAGCGCGCCCAGCCCGGCCCCCGCCACGAGCAGGATCCCGACCAGCCAGTCGGCGTCGCGCACCGCCGCCATCGAGATCAGCCAGTACGCCGTCGCGCCGAACGCCACCGTCCACGGCGTCATCCGCCGCAGCACGGCCGGCAGCGCCGCCGCGCCCACCACCATCGCGACCAGCACGATCCCGAGCCCCACCTGCGCCTCGGGCAGCGCCACCGCGGCGAACACGCCGGCCCCCGCCGCGGCCGGCAGCAGCCATCCGGGCGGGTCGGGCAGCTCGGGCCTGGGGAACAGCGGGGGCGGCACGTAGGGCGGGACCGGCCCCGACTGGCTCCGGTACGGCACCGTCGCCTGGTACGCCGCGGCCGCCGCCCTGCGTCCGGAACCTGCGCCCATGGCCGCGCCCACGGCTCCCAGGACCGCGGTGCAGCCGACGAACGTCAGCAGCGCCATCCCGTCGCCCAGGGTCACGCTGACGAGCACGGCGGCGAACATGCCCACCATGAACCCGACCAGGAGCCCGATGACCGCACCCCCGAGCATCCTGGCCAGGTTGCTGCCGGGGCTCGGCGGCTGGGGCGGCACGTACATCCCCGCCCCCGGCCCGCCTGCCCCGGCCCCGGCCGGTCCCGGCACACCCACACCGATACCGCCCGCTCCCTGGCCGACCACCCCGGCACCACCCGCCACCGGGCCCGCCGCACCGACGCCACCCAACGCGGCGCCACTCGCGCCGGCACCGATGGCGGTCCCCCCGCTCGTCACGGCGCCGGTCGCTGTGATGGCCGGGACGCTCTCGCCGGCCGCCAGATGGGCCGCGCCGCTCTTGCCAGGCGCCGCACCGGCGACAGCCGCATCGGCGGAGGGCGCCTGCGCCGCGACGGCCGCCGCGTCGGCCGGAACGCCCGGGCCGGCCGCGACGTCCTCCCCGGCGGGAGATCCCGCCGCGCCCTCGCCGGGCGCCCGCGCGGCCACGGCCGCGTCACCGGACGCCGCCTGCGCCGCGAGGGTCTCGGCGGGCGCGCCACCCGTCACCGGGTTACCGCCCACCGCAGTGCCACCCACCGCAAGGCGGTCCCCCGCAGTGCCGCCCATCACCGAGCCCACCGCCGGGCCCACCGCCGGGCCCACCGCCGGGCCCGCGTCCGGGCCCGGGTCCGGAGCGGTGCCGGTCGCGCCGGCCCCGAGGACGGGCAAGGCCCCCGCCGCGAGCCCGGGCGCGACGTCCGCGGAACCGCCCGCGCCGCGCGCGTCGTCCGCGACCACGCGCTCCGGCCGCCCGTCGTCCCCCGTCCCGCGCCCGACCTCCAGCGGCATGTCCCCCATCGTCATCCTTCCTGGTAAGTCGACGACCATCCGGCACCCGGCACAGTCGTCGATCCGAATGGATCCCCCGTGCAGCTCGACGATCTCCTTCACGATGGCCAGCCCCAGCCCGGCGCCCCCCGCGTCCGCCGCGCGCCCCGAGTCCAGCCGGGAGAAGCGCTCGAAGACCCGCCCCCGGGCGGAGGAGGGAATGCCGGGCCCCTGGTCGGAGACGACGATCCGCACCCCGGATCCCTCCGCCGCGCCGCCGATGGTCACCACCCCCTCGGCAGGGCTGTGGCGTACCGCGTTGTCGAGCAGGTTCGCCAGGACCTGGGCCAGCAGGTCGGGGTCGGCGCGGACCACCAGGTCGCCGGGGACCGACCGCCGGATCAGCACGTCCTCGCGCGCCAGCGACGCCTCGCGGACCGCCTGCTCGATGAGCGGCGCCAACTCGACGGCCTCGGCCTCGATGAGGCGCGCGCCGGAGTCGAGCCGCGACAGGTCGAGGAGCTGGGCGACCAGGCGGCCGAGCCGCTCGGTCTGGGCGAGCGCGGTGCGCATGGTGACGGGGTCGGGCGCGGAGACGCCGTCCACGACGTTCTCCAGGACGGCGCGCAGGCCGGTGATGGGGGTGCGCAGCTCGTGGCTGACGTTCGCGACGAGCTCGCGCCGCTGCCGGTCCACCTCGCCGAGGTCGGCCGCCATCGCGTTGAACGCCCTGGCCAGCTCGCCCACCTCGTCCCGCGAGGTGGCGCTGACGCGCAGCGTGTAGCTGCCCTTGGCGATGGTCTGGGCGGCGCGGGCCATCTGGCGCAGCGGCTTGGTCATGCCCATGGCCAGCACCTGCACCATGATCAGCGCCAGGATGACGGCGACCGCGATCCGCACCTCGCGGGAGAAGCCGGAGTTGATGCCGACCTCGTTCACCACGAACGCGGTGCCCACGGCCAGCACGATCACGATGCCGAGCTTGACCTTGATCCGGCCGAGGAAGTCCAGGGGGTTCATCGCCTCACCAGGGCGTAGCCGACGCCGTGCACGGTGCGTACGACGTCGGAGCCCAGCTTGCGGCGCAGTGCCCGGACGTGGCTGTCCACGGTCCTGGTGGCCGCCGCCTCGGAGAAGCCCCAGACGTCGGACAGCAGGCGGTCGCGCTCGAAGACCTGCCCCGGCCGCTCGGCCAGGCGGCGCAGCAGGTCGAACTCGGTTCTGGTGAGCTGCGCCTCGGCCCCGCGCACGAACACGCGGCGGGCGGCGGTGTCGATCTCGACCTCGCCCACCCTGATCACCGTGTCCTCGGCGGCGAGCTGGGCCGCCCGCTCCACCCGCCGCAGCAGCGCGTGGATCCTGGCCACCAGCTCGCGCATGCTGAACGGCTTGGCGAGGTAGTCGTCGGCCCCGACGCCGAGCCCGACGAGCACGTCCGTCTCGTCGCCGAGCGCGGTCAGCATGAGCACGGGCACCGGCCTGGCGGCCTGCATCCTGCGGCACACTTCCAGTCCGTCGAGCCCGGGCAACAGCCGGTCGAGGATCACCAGGTCCGGTTCCGCGTTGCCGTACTGGACGAGGGCGTCCTGCCCGTCGCCCGCCACCCTGACGTCGAAGCCTTCGGCCGCCAGGCGGTTGCGTACGGCCAGCGCGATCGTCACGTCGTCCTCGACCACGAGGATGCGTCGCTGCTCTGCCACGTACGCAGCCTAGAAGCACGCTGTGCAGACGACACTCCCAAATTCGTGCACATACCGTGCAGACTTGGCAGGTGAACACCGCCGCATACCTCCGCCGGCTCGGCCTGCCCGGCCTGCTCAACGCCCCCATCAGCGCAGAGACGCTGCGCGCGCTGCACGCCGCGCACGTCGAGAGGGTCTCGTACGAGGCGCTGGAGATCTGGCTCGGCCGCGCCACGACGGTCGATCCCGTGGAGTCCGCCGAGCGCATCATCGGGGGCCGCGGCGGCTACTGCTACCACCTGAACGGCGCGTTCTCGCAGCTCGCCCTGGCCCTCGGCTTCGACGTGACCCGCCACTACGGCGGCGTGCAGGGCCGCGGCAAGGATCCCGGCGTCACCGGCAACCACCTGGTGCTCACCGTGCGCGGCCTGCCCTCCGACGGCAACCCGGGCGGCGAGTGGCTGGCTGACCTGGGGCTCGGCGACGCGCTGCACGAGCCGCTGCCTCTGGTCGCGGGCACGTACCGGCAGGGCCCCTTCACGTACGTGCTGCGGCCGTCGGAGGTGGCACCCGGCGGGTGGCGGTTCGACCACGATCCGAGTGGCTCGTTCGAAGGCATGGACTTCGGGATGGCCCCGGTGGAGATGTCGGCGTTCGCCGACAAGCATGTGGAGCTGACCACATCCCCCACGTCGGGGTTCGTGCGGGTGGCGACGGTGCAGCGGCGGGACGCGTACGGCGTGGACAGCCTGCGCGGGCTGTCCCTGACGCGCCTGGGCAGGGGCGCGCACTCGGTCACGCTGGGCACGGCGCGCGACTACTACGCGGCGCTGGCGGACGTCTTCCTGCTGCCGCTCGACGACGTGAGCGACGGGGAGAAGGACAAGCTCTGGCGCAAGGTGTACGAGGCGCACGAGAGCTGGCTGGCGGGCGGCTCGGCATGATGTCGGCGTGCGTGTCCCATGGGTGAGACCAGGAAGCTGAGCGGTCGCTACCGGCTGCTGAACCCGCTGGGCGCCGGGTCCGTGCGCCTGGCCTTCGACGAGGCGGAGCACCGCGACGTCGCGGTCAGGGAGCTGCGGGTGCCGCCGGAACTGCGCGATTCCGCCCTGTTCGAGGCGCGCAGGGCCACCGGGCTGCGGCACCCGTCGATCGTGCGGGTGCTCGACGTGCTGATCGAGAGCGGCGTGCCGTGGCTGGTCATGGAGTTCGTCTCCGGGGTGTCGCTGGAGCAGGCCGTGCGCTCGCGCCGCCCGCTGCCGGTCCCGCAGGCGGCCAGGGCCGGCGTCTGCGTCCTGTCGGCGCTGGCCGCCGCGCACGGGGCGGGGATCGTGCACGGCCGGGTCGATCCCGGGAACGTGCTGCTCACCGCGACCGGGCGGGCGGTGCTGGCCGGGTTCGGCGCCCCCAGTCTCAGCACGCTGCCCTCGGCCGACCTGTGGTCGCTGGCCGCCACGCTGCACTTCGCGGTCGAGGGCCGGCCGCCGGGTCAGGTACCGGCCGCGGGCGCCGACCCGTTCAGGTCGCTGATCAGGGCGATGCTGCATCCGGCGGGGCCGCCGCCGGTGGAGGTGGTGCGCGAGACGCTCGAGCGGCTGGCCGTGGACCTGCCGCTGGACGCGGTGGTGGAGGCGTCGGGCCCGCTGCCGCCCGCGCGGGTGGCCGCGATCGGGCTGGCCGTGCTCGACCGGCTGGTGGCGGGCGGCGCCTTCCACGGCGGGGTGCAGCCGGGGAACGTGCTCGTCGACGGCTCGGGGCAGGCCCGGCTGACGCCGCTGCTGAGGTCGGGAACGCTCCCGGCCTACACGGCTCCGGAGGGCGCCGCGACCCGGGCCGCGGATCTGTGGTCGCTCGGTGCCACGCTCTTCGCCGCGGTCGAGGGCTCGCCGCCCGCGCCGGGAGCCCCGCTGACCAGGGCGGGGGCGCTGGCTCCCGTGCTGTTCAGGCTGCTGTCGGGCGACCCGGCGCACCGCCCCACCGTGGACGAGCTGCGCCGGGAGCTGCTCGCCGTCGCCGGCGAGCGGGCTTGACGACCCGCACAACAATTGCGATACATCGCGACATGGAACCTCGTGGCGGGTTCACACGTTGGACAGGCGACGCACAATGTGGGAGAGGCGGGGCGCGCGCTCCGCGTTCGGAGGATGTTGAGGATGTCGCCAATACAGAAGTACGCGATTGGCGCAGGCGTCGCGGTCCTGCTCTCGTGGATCATCTTGCCCGGTTGGGTCACCCTGCTGGTCGTCCTCGGCGTGATCGCCGCCCCGGTGGTCGGTTACCTGATGCTCGACCCGTCGCAGCGTGAGCGGCTCAAGAGGGCCCGCAGGCGCGGCATCGGCCACTGAGCCCTGCTCGCCCTCGCGGCGGGGGCCTCAGGCCTCCGCCGCGGCCAGCGCGGCCTGCACGCGCTGGGTCACCCTTCTCTCCACGTAGAAGGACAGGAACGGGACCGTGCCGCCCAGCATGATGCCCGCCATGTACGGCCACGACCAGCGCGCCTTCATGCCCAGGTTCATGACCGCGATCAGGTAGATCATGTAGAGCCCGCCGTGGATGGGGGCGATCGTCTGCGACAGGGACGGCTCACCGAAGCCGTACCTCAGGACCATGCCCACGCAGAGCACGAGCAGCATGACCCCGACCACGTACGCGAGCGCCCGGAAGGGCTTGAGAGCCGATTCCACCGTTAACCTTCCAGAACCATCTCAGGGGACGACTTGCCGCGGTCCCGGTCGCTTCGCACGGCGTCGCGCACGAAGTGGAACCACATGAAGACGGCGAATCCAGCGAAGATCCACCAGTTGGCGGCGTAAGCCAGGTTACGCCACGTCAGCGTGCCGCCGACCACCGGCGGATCCACCTTGACCTGCGTCAACGAGCCCGAGGCCGGCTGCGCGACGAGGTAGCCGGTGCGGACCTGCTGCCCGCTCCACAGGTTGACCAGCTCGCCTGTGGACACCGTCTGCACCTGGCCGGCGGGCAGGCCCTCGGCGCGCCGCTGCACGCTGTCGGTGCCCTGCTGCGGCCGCAGCCGCCCGGACACCGTGACCCGGCCCTCCGGCACGGCCGCGACGCCCGGGTCGTCGGCCTCGGCCGCCCAGCCGCGCACGACCGGCACGAGCGTGCCGTCGTCGAGCCTGATCGGGGTGAGCACCCAGTAGCCGTCGCCGTGCGAGGCCCTGCCGCCGGGGGCGTCGACGTCGGCCCGCCGGTCGGCGACCAGGAGCTGGCGATCGGCCTCGTAGACGCCCTCGGCCGTGACCCTGCGGCCCACGAACTCACCGTCGAGCTGAGCGCCGGGCCTGGCGAGCGTGGCGACCGCGACGGGCTCGGGGTCCGTGGAGACGCGCGGCTTTCCTGAATCCTGGAAGACGCCGAGCTGCCAGCGGCCGAGCAGGATGAACGCCACGAGGACCCCGATCGTGAGCAGGTGCAGCCCCATGAGGCGCGCGGAGAACAGGGTCCTGAGCATGCTTCAAAGCTATCCGGCCGGTGGGGTGGTCCCCTAATCAGCCCATCGCTATGGATCCCGCCAAAAGACGCAAACGTCGCAGGCGAGCACGCTAGGCTGCTGCCCATGTCTGACCAGCACATTGACCCGGCGGGCAACACCCAGGCCTTCCGCGCGTTCGCCAACGCGCGCGAGCAGGAGGCCTCGGCCAAGCCGAAGAAGTCGCCCCTCGTGCCCATCATCGCGGTCGTCGCCGCCATCGTGATCATCGGCGTCGCCGCCTTCCTGCTGCTCCAGTAAGACAGCCGACTGCTTCACCCGCCGCGGGGGCCGTGGCGGGTTTTCGTCGTTCCCGGCAACGGATACATTGGACTTAGTGTCCAATAAGACCGGGAGGAGCCCGTGGGTGAGCCAGGGATCGTGATCGTCGGATCCGGATTCGCCGGGATCTGCATGGCCATCAAGCTCAAACAGGCCGGTCACCACGACTTCGTCATCCTGGAGAAGGCCGGGGAGCTGGGCGGCACCTGGCGCGACAACAGCTATCCCGGCTGCGCGTGCGACGTGCCGTCGCACATGTACTCGTACTCGTTCGAGCTGAACCCGGACTGGTCGCGGATGTTCGCGCCGCAGGAGGAGATCCAGGCATACCTGCGTGCCTGCGCCGCGAGGTACGGCATCACCCCGCACATCCGGTACGGCAAGCACGTCGTCTCGATGGAGTACGACGACGCCGCCCGGGCCTGGACGGTCACCACGGAGGACGGCGACACCCTGCGCCCGAAGGCGGTGATCTCCGCGATCGGCGCCCTCCACATCCCGAAATTTCCGGAAATACCCGGGCGCGAATCGTTCGCCGGCCCCGCCTTCCACTCCGCCGAATGGGACCACTCCGTGGACCTGACCGGCAAGCGCGTGGCCGTCGTCGGCACCGGCGCCTCCGCCGTCCAGTTCGTCCCCCAGCTCGCCCGCACCGCCCGCCACGTCACCGTCTTCCAGCGCACGGCCCCCTGGCTGCACCCCAAGCCGGACTTCGCCTTCCCCTCCGCCGCCCGGCGGCTCCTGCGCCTGCCCGGCGCGGCCAGAACCCTGCGCGCCGGCATCTACTGGGCCCTGGAGACCAGGGCGCTGGGCTTCGCCGTGGACCCCCGCCTGATGAAGGCCCACGAGCAGCTCGCGCTCCGGCACCTGCGCGCCCAGGTGCCCGACCCGGAGCTGCGCCGCGCGCTCACCCCCGACTACCTCATCGGCTGCAAGCGCATCCTCGTCTCCAGCGACTACTATCCGGCCCTGACCAGGCAGAACGTCTCGCTCGTCACCGACGGGATCACCGAGATCCGCGAGCACTCCCTCGTGGCGGGGACGGAGCACGAGGCCGACGCGATCGTCTACGGCACCGGCTTCAGGGTGACCGACGCGCTCACCGAGCAGCGGATCATCGGCAGGGGCGGCCTGAAGCTCCAGGAGGCCTGGCGCGACGGGATCGAGGCCTACCTCGGCATCACCACCGCGGGCTTCCCCAACCTGTTCTTCCTCCTCGGCCCCAACACCGGGCTCGGCCACAACTCGGTCGTCTTCATGATCGAGTCGCAGGCGCGCTACGTCGTCGAGTGCCTGCGCCTGCTCTCCCGCACCCAGGCCGTGGCCGTGGACGTGCGGCCGCAGGCGCAGCGGGCGTTCAACGACCGGCTGCGGGCCCGGCTCGACCCGCTGGTCTGGAACGCGGGCGGCTGCCGCTCCTGGTACCTGGACGAGCACGGGGTGAACCGGACGATCTGGCCGGGCTTCACCTTCGAGTACTGGGCGCGTACCCGGAGGGTGAAGCCCGGCGCCTACGAGCTCATCTACTAGGGGCGACCACCAACGCGCTGCCGCCCCCGCGGCGGGACGGCTCGGCCACGGCCTGGATCCGGTTCCTGCTCAGGAACTCCAGCGCCGTGGCGGCCCCGATCTCCGGGTTCAGCGCGAAGCTGTGCCCCCTGGCCTCCAGCTCGGCGCGGTGCCGGTCCAGGAACGCCTGCTCGGCCTGCGTCTGCGCGGTGTTGCGCTGGGTGGCGCGCGGCGCGGCGAGCGCGTCGGGCAGGCTCATGCCGAACTCGTACCGGTTGATCAGGATCTGCAGCACGGTCGTGATGATCGTGGATCCGCCGGGTGAACCGGCCGCCAGCACCGGCCTGCCGTGGTCGAACACCAGCGTCGGCGCCATCGACGAGCGCGGCCGCTTGCCGGGGCCCGGCAGGTTCGGGTCGCCGGGGGCGGGGCCGAAGGTGAAGTCGGTCAGCTCGTTGTTGAGCAGCACGCCACGGCCCGGCACCACGATGCCGTTGCCGCCGGTGGACTCGATGGTCAGGTTGTAGGCGATCACGTTGCCCCAGCGGTCGGCCACGACCAGGTGCGTGGTCTCGGGGCCCTCCTGGGCGACCGGGGTGGCGGCGCCGGTGGGCGGAGCGCAGCCCTCGTACGAGCCGTCGGGCTCGCCGGGCGCGGCCGGATGCGGCATGGCGGCGCCGCCGACCAGGCAGGCCCGCTCCTTGGCGAAGCCGTCGGACAGCAGCTCGCGCAGCGGCACGCCGGGGATGTCGCCGACGTACTTGCCGCGATCGGCGAAGGCCAGCCTGGACGCCTCCAGGTACTCGTGCAGGCCGACCTGCGGCAGCGCCTCCAGGATGTTCAGCGCCTCGCCGACCGTGGAGCCGCCGGAGGAGGGCGGGGCCATGCCGTACACGTCCATGCCCTTGTAGGAGACCTTGGTGGGCTCGCGCATGATGGCACGGTAGGCCCGCAGGTCGGACAGCTCCATCAGGCCCGGCCGGACGTTGCGGGTGCTGCCCGGGGTGACCGGCGGGTTCTTGACCGTGGCCACGACCTCCTGGCCGAGCCGGCCGCCGTACAGCCAGCCGGGGCCCCGCTTGCCCAGCTCGCGGTAGGTGTCGGCGAGCTCGGGGTTCCTGAAGATCGAGCCGACGGGCGGCGGGGCGCCGTTCGGGAGGTAGAGCTGGGCCGTGGAGGCGATGTCCTTGAAGCGGCCGGCGTTGGCGGCGGTCTGGTCGTAGAACGTCTGGTCCACCACGAAGCCCTTGGAGGCCACCTCGATCGCCGGCTGGAGCGCCTGCTTGAGGGAGATCGTGCCGAACCTGCGCAGGGCCAGGTCCCAGTTCGCGACCGTGCCCGGCACGCCCGCCGACAGGCCGCTGGTCACGGCCTCCTCGAACGGGATGCCCTCCAGCGAGGTGGCGGTCATGGCCCGCGGGGCGGTCTCGCGGCCGTCGATCGTGAACACCTCGCGCCGCCTGGCGTCGTAGTAGACCATGAAGCCGCCGCCGGCCAGCCCGGCCGAGTACGGCTCCGTGACGCCCAGCACCGCGCCCGCCGCGACCGCGGCGTCCATGGCGTTGCCGCCCTTCCTCAGCACGGAGATGGCGGCCTTGCTGGCGTCGAGGTCGACGGTGGCCACCGCGCCGCCGTACCCTTCGGCGACGGGGACCTTCTGTGTATGGGCCTGCTGTGTATGAGTCTGCTGTGCGAGCGCGGCGGGCGCGGGCACGAGCGAGACGAGGACTGCTGCTGCGGGAATGATCGCACGGCGCATGGTCCCACCATGGCCCAGGTACGCCCCGCGTGGTAGGGCCTCCTCACACATAGGGATGATGTGCTGGTCAGGAGGGGTGATCTAGCGTGGGTGGCGTGCGCAGGAAGAACGGGTTCGACCCCTATCTCGCCCTGATCGTGGCGGTCGCCCAGATGGTGATCGCCAAGGGCGCCTCCTGGGGGCAGCGGCTGGATCGGGAGGCGCTCGACCCCTACGCGTACGTGCTGCTGCTGATCGGCCCGCTCGCGGTGCTGCTGCACCGCCGCTTCCCGCTGCTCACGACCGCCGCCGCGCTGGCCGCCTGCGACCTGTTCCTGATCGGCGGGTATGCCTACGGCCCCACCTTCATCAGCCCCGGCGTCCTGCTGGTCCTCCTGGTGCTGCGCGGCAGGAGGCTGATGGCCTGGGTGATGGCCGGGATGACGCTGCTGTCGTTCCTCACCTACGCCTGGATGGTCGGCAACCGCGACCTGTTCCACAGCGTGTGGATCCTGACCTCCATCATGTTGCTCATGGTCGTGGCCGAGCTGGTCAGGACCGTCAGGGAGCGCAGGGCCGAGCGGGAGCGCACCGCCGAGGAGGAGGCCAGGCGGCAGGCCAGCGAGGAGCGGCTGACGATGGCGCAGGAGCTGCACGACGTGCTGGCGCACAACATCTCGCTCATCCACGTGCAGGCCTCGACCGCGCTGCACCTCATCGACGCCAACCCCGAGCAGGCCAGGACCGCCCTGGCCACGATCAAGACGGCCTCCAAGGAGGTGCTCGGCGAGATGCGCTCGGTGCTGAACGTGCTGCGCGAGGGCGCGCCCCGCTCCCCCACGGCCGGGCTCGACCGGCTCGACGAGCTGATCGAGCGCTGCGGGGTGGACGTGACGCTCAAGCGCGTCGGTTCCCGGCCGCTTCCCCCGCAGGTGGAGCGGGCGGCGTACCGGATCGTCCAGGAGTCGCTCACGAACGCCGCCAGGCACGCGCCCGGCGCGGCGGTGGACGTGCGGCTGGAGTACGGCGAGCAGGAGCTGATCCTGCGGGTCAGCGACTCCGGCTCCGGCACCACCGGCGCGCTGTCCGAGTCGGGCAGCGGCAACGGCATCCCCGGCATGCGCGAGCGGGCCTCCGCGCTCGGCGGCACGCTGGTCGCCGGACCTTCCGGCACCGGCTTCGAGGTCGAGGCCCGGCTGCCCCTACCCGAGGAGACGTCATGATCAAGGTTCTGCTGGCGGACGACCAAGCGCTGGTCCGCGCGGGCTTCAAGGCGCTGCTCGACGCCCAGCCTGACATGACCGTGGTGGCCGAGGCGTCCGACGGCGCGCAGGCCGTCCGGCTGGCGGGCGAGCATCAGCCGGACGTCGTGCTCATGGACATCCGCATGCCGGGCACCGACGGCCTCACCGCCACCCGCCAGATGCCGCCGGGGCCGCACATCATCATCCTGACGACGTTCGAGCTGGACGAGTACGTCTTCGAGGCGCTGCGCGGCGGCGCCAGCGGCTTCCTGGTCAAGGACACCGAGCCGGCCGAGCTGATCCAGGCGGTGCGGGTGGTGGCGGCCGGCGAGGCGCTGCTGTCGCCCAGCGTGACCCGGCGGCTGATCGCCGAGTACGCCTCCCGCGCCAAGGAGCCGGTCGCCGCCGACGGCCTCGACCAGCTCACCGAGCGCGAACGCGAGGTGCTCGCCCTGGTCGGCACCGGGATGACGAACGACGAGATCGCGGCCAAGCTGTTCATGTCCCCGGCGACCGCGAAGACGCACGTGAGCCGGGCCATGATGAAGCTGCACGCCCGCGACCGCGCCCAGCTCGTCGTCATCGCCTACGAGTCGGGCCTGGTCAAGCCCGGCTGGCTGTGACGCCCGCCCCGAACCACCGCTCGGCCGCCTCGGCCAGCCCGTCGGCGCCCGCCCAGGCCACGTAGCCGTCGGGGCGGATCAGCAGCGCGCCGGCGGGCGGGTCGTCGCAGCGGGCGCGCACCACGTCGATCCAGCCGCCGTCGAGGTCCGCCCCGAGGTCCGCGCCGAGGCCGAAGTCGAGCAGGACGGGGCGGGCCGCGCGCATCAGCTCGGCCACCCGGCCTCCGCCCGCCAGCTCCAGATCGGGCACGAACCGCCCGGCCAGCGGATGCTCCGGCACCCCGGACACGCCGTCAGCCGGACGTTCCGGCGGCCCGTACGCGACGCCGGAGTCCTGCAGCAGCCGGGCCAGGTGCCGCGCCGGCTCCGGGAAGGCGAACACCTCGCCGAGCAGCTCGCGCAGCGCCAGCCCGTCCTCGCCCTCGACGCGGTCGATCGCCGCCTGCGCGCGCGTCTGCATGAGCGTGCGCGCCCCGACCGGCCGGCGCTCGGCGTCGTACGTGTCGAGCAGCTCGTCCGGCACGCGCCCCAGCAGCACGCCGGCCAGCTTCCAGGCGAGGTTGGCCGCGTCCGTCATGCCCACGTTGAGCGCCGAGCCGCCCGCCGGGAACAGGTGGGCGGCGTCCCCCGCCACGAACACCCGCCCGGCCCGGTACCGTTCGGCCAGCCGGGCCTGGGCGACCGTGCTGGACAGCCAGATCGGCTCGCCGAGCGGGAGGTCCCTGCCCAGCACGCGGCGCACGGCCGCGCGGAAGTCGTCCAGGGTGACGGGGCCGTCGGGCAGCACGGCCGGCTCGTGTACGCCGGCGATGAGCACGCCGTCCTGCAGGGAGGTGAGCAGCACGCGGCCGTGCGGCGTGCGGTTCCAGCCCGGCTGGAGGCCGTCCGACTCCAGGCTCTCGAAGACCTTGACGTCGGCCTTGAAGTGGCCGACCAGCAGCCCCTCCTCGTCCGTGGTGCCGGGGAAGCCGATCCCGGCCCACTCCCGTACGCGGCTGCGCGCGCCGTCGCAGCCGACGGCGTACCGGGCGCGGATCCGCGTGTCCGCGACGCCGAGCGTCACCCCTTCCTCGTCCTGCGCCAGCGAGCGCACCTCGCAGCCGCGCCTGATCTCGACGCCGAGCTCGCGCGCCCGCTCGGCCAGCAGCCGCTCCAGCCGGGGCTGCTGGATGAGCAGCAGCCGCAGCGGCATGTCGTCGATCCCCTCGAAGCTCAGCGGCACCCCGGCGAACGGGAAGCCGGCGGCCCGGCCCGCGAACGGGCTGCCCTCGCTGAAACGCTCCAGCAGCCCCCGGTGGTCGAGCAAGTCGACGATCTGCCCGCCCAGCCCGTTGGCCTTGGGCAGCTCGCTCGGCTCGGCCCTCTTCTCCAGCACGACGGGGCGCACGCCGGCCAGGCTCAGCTCGCACGCGAGCATCAGCCCGACGGGGCCCGCCCCCACGATCAGCACATCCTCCATGTCTGTCAGGCTAGATTGACAGAATCCGCGTTGTCAATCTAGCCTGACAACGTGGACGTTACAGAGCTGACCGAGCGGATCCGCGCCAACGACCCCGCGATGGGGCTCCGCGCGGTCGGGGCGCTGCACCGGCTGGCCGAGCAGGTCGAGGCGGTGTCCGTGGCGCTGGCCAGGGAGCAGGGCTGGACCTGGGAGCAGATCGGCGACGCGCTCGGCATGTCGCGACAGTCGGTGCACGCCAAGTACGGCAAGTGAGGGGGATGACGATGTTCGGCAGGCAGAAGAGCCCGGTGACGGTGATCGTCAAGGCCGCGTTCGAGGAGGCCAGGCTGCGCGGTGACCGGCGGCTGGGCACCGAGCACATGCTGCTCGGCCTCCTGCACCACGACGAGTCGGCCCGGGCGCTCGGCGTCGGGCTGGAGGCCGCCCGCGCGGCGTTGGAGGAGCTCGACCGGGCCGCGCTGCGCATGCTGGGGCTCGAGGTGGGCGAGCCGCCCGACACGCCGCGCAAACACCCGGCGGTCCCCGCCACCGCGCTCACCTCCAGCGCCAGGGCCGTGCTCAACGACGCCATCAGGGCCACGAAGGCGAGGACCAGGGACGCCGAGGTGCCCCGGCACCTGACGCTCAACCTGCTGGCGCGCAAGCGGCCCGACCCCGTCGCGCAGCTCATCGACCAGCTCGGCATCGACCGCGCGGCCGTGCGCCACCGCATCGCCTGACGAAATGTGGTTGATCTCCTGGCCCGGCCGCTGACAAGGTCGGAGGATGCGGCGCACGTACGACGACCTGGTCCGCGAGGCCGACACCGTTTCCGTGGCCGGCTGGGACTTCTCCTGGCTCGACGGCCGGGCCACCGAGGAGCGGCCGTCCTGGGGTTACTCCCGGCTCCTGGGTGAGCGCATGGCGCGGGCGCGGGCCGCGCTCGACATCCAGACCGGCGGCGGCGAGATCCTCGCCGGCCTGCCCACCCTGCCCCCGATGACCGTCGCCACCGAGTCGTGGCCGCCCAACCTTCGGCTGGCCGCCTCCCGGCTGCGCCCGCGCGGCGCGTGGGTGGTGCACGACGACGAGGAGCCGCGCCTGCCGTTCGCCGGCGCGGTCTTCGACCTGGTGAGCAGCCGCCATCCCGTGGCGACGTGGTGGGCGGAGATCGCCCGCGTGCTGCGGCCCGGCGGCTCCTACTTCTCGCAGCAGGTCGGCCCGTGGAGCGTCCACGAGCTGTCCGAGTACTTCCTCGGGCCGCACGAGGGCGGTCACCGCGAACCCGCGCACGCCCAGGCCGAGGCCGAGGCCGCCGGGCTGGAGGTCGTGGACCTGCGGTCCGAGCGGTTGCGGATGGAGTTCCGCGACATCGGCGCGGTGATCTACTTCCTGCGGAAGGTGATCTGGATCGTGCCGGGCTTCTCGGTCGAGCGTTTCCCTGACAAGCTGCGCTCGTTGCACGAGCGGATCGAGGCGGAGGGGCCGTTCGTGGCCCACTCCGCCCGGTTCCTGATCGAGGCGAGGAAACCCGATGGCCCGACTGCATGACGTGGTGGTCGACTGCCGGCATCCGGCCTCGCTGGCCCGGTTCTGGGCGGCGGCGCTCGACGGGTACGCCGTGGCGCCGTACGACGAGGCCGAGCTTGCCCGGCTGCGCGAGCTGGGCGTCGAGGACCCGGAGGACGACCCGACGGTGCTCGTCGAGGGCGGGCCCGTGCGGCTGTGGTTCCAGCGGGTGCCGGAACGCAAGATCGTCAAGAACCGGCTCCACCTCGACCTGCGGGCCGACGACGTCGACTCGGAGATCGACCGGCTGGTGGACCTGGGGGCCGAGCTGCTGCAGACGCATGACGACTGGGTCGTGCTGATCGACCCCGAGGGCAACGAGTTCTGCCTGGCCTGACGGGCGGCGCCCTACCCCCGCTGTCGTACGGCGGGCCCGCCTGAAGCACTCCCTCGGGAGCAGCGCGAGCAGAGCCCGCCGTCCGATTCGCCGCGCGGCTCCTCCGGCGACCCTGGAGGCACACGTCAAGGAGGAGACATGAACACTCTGATCATGGCGGGCCCGCACTGGGGCGCCGCCGGCGGCGTCGCCCCGATCTTCCCGATCGTCTGGGCCCTGCTCTGGGCCGGCTTCATCGCGCTGGCCGTGGTGAGCTGGCGGAGGGGCTGGTGGGGGCCGCGCCGGGCGCACGCCGCCGCCTCGCCGACCGCGTCCGCCGCCTCGGCGGCCTCGCCGACCGCGTCCGCCGAGCGGATCCTCGCCGAGCGCTACGCTCGCGGCGAGATGACCGACGACGAGTACTTCGAAAGGATGTCTGTGCTCAGGGGCGGTTCATCCTAAACATCACTATCAGTGCGACAACTGTCACTGGCCGCATCCAAGGGGTCGCGTTACCTTGCGAGTAACCGGCCCGAGAGAGAGTGAGGACGAGGATGCGGTCCATCGCCAAGTTCTGCGGCCAGTGCAGTTGCGGATGTCCCGAGCTGTTCGTCGACGAGACGGCTCCCGCCGAGCGCCAGGTCGTCATCGTGGACGACTTCGGGCAGCGCGTGGAGATGAGCCTCGACCAGTTCGGCTCCATCGTCGAGGCCGCCAGGAGCGGCTCGCTCGACGACCTGGCGTCCGCCCGCTGACCGTGCAGACCCTCACCCTGCTGGCCGGCGGGGTGGCCGCCGGGCTGCTCGCGGGGACCGCCACGTGCACGGCGGCACAGGGCGGGCTGCTGATGGGCCTGGCCGACGGCCGCGGGGGGCGCGACCCTTCTCTGGTGGGCTGGTTCCTGGCGGGGCGGCTGGCCTCGTACACCGCGGCGGGGGCGCTGCTCGGGCTGCTCGGCTCGGCCGTCAGCCTGCCGCCGCAGGCCAGGGCGGTGCTGCTCGTCGTGGCCGGGGTCACGGTCGTCGGCTTCGCGATCCGGCTCATGCGGCGTACGGGCTGCTCGGCGCCCGAACCGCCTGCTCCGTCCCGGTTCAAGGCGCCGCTGCTGGGCGCCGCCACCATCCTGGTGCCCTGCGGCGTGACGCTCGGCGTCGAGATGGTCGCCGTCTCCAGCGGCTCACCGCTGGCGGGCGCGGCGGCCATGGCGGGGTTCGTGGTCGGCACCGCGCCGGCGTTCGCGCTGCTCGGGTACGTGCTGCGGCGGGTCTCCCGGACCCGGCTGGCCCGGTGGGCCGCGATCGTGGCCGTGGGCGCCGGCCTCTGGACCGCCGGGACCGGCGTCAGCCTCGGGGGCTGGCTCGCCCAGGCCGGAACGCCCGCCGCGGCGGGGCCGGGAGCGGAGACGGTCACCGTGTGGGCCACGCGCGACGGTTACCGGCCCGCCATCGTGACGGCGCGGGCCGGGGTGCCCGTCGAGGTGGTCTTCGAGCTGGTGGACCGGGGGTGCACCGGCACCGTCTCGATCGGCGGGCGCGACGTGGCGCTCCCCGCCACCGTACGGCTGCCGCCGCAGCCCGCGGGCTCCCTGCGGTACGTCTGCGGCATGGGCATGTACGCGGGCTTCATCCACTTCTCCTAGAGGCTTCGGCGATTACGGTTCGCGATCGGGCGATCACGTGTCAGTCTGTCGCCATGTCCTGGCTAGGAGAGGTGGCGGTGCCGTCCGTACCGGCGCCGCGCGTGGGAGACGAGCCCGAGCTGATGGCCGCCGCGCAGGCGGGCGACGTCCAGGCCGCGCACCGGCTCGGCAAGCTCTTCGCCCAGCACGGCGACCGCGCGGCCGCCCGCCACTGGTGGGAGCGCGCCGCCGCGGGCGGCAACGTCGACAGCGCCTACAACCTGGGCATCTGGCACGAGAAACACGGCAGCCTTGAGGACGCCGTCACCTGGTACGAGGCCGCCGCCGGCGCCGGCGACGCCGAGGCCGCCACGAACCTGGCCCTGCTGCTGCTGGAGCAGCGCGGCGACGTCGGGGCGGCCAGGGTCTGGTTCGAGAGCGCGGCCGCGGCCGGGTCCAGGACGGCCGCCCGCCGGCTGGCGCTGATGTGCGAGGACGCGGGCGAGCTCGGCGTGGCCCGCGAGTGGCACCGCAGGGCGGCCGAGGGCGGTGACGCGGCCTCCGCGCACGACCTGGGGTTCCTGGCGTACTGCGCGGGCCAGGACGCCGAGGCCGTGCACTGGTGGGAGTGCGCCGCCAGGGGCGGGCACGCCGACTCCGCGTACTGCCTGGGCCTCTACCTGCACGCCAGCCGCGACCCCGAGGGCGCCGAGGCGTACTACCGGCTGGCCGCCAGGAGCGAGCATCCCGGCGCCGCCTCGCGGCTCGGCGGCGTGGCGCTGTCCAGGGGCGACCTGCGGGCCGCGCGGGCCTGGTTCGAGCAGGCCGCGAACGCCGGCCGGGCCTACGACCAGCGGATGGCCGGGTTCGTCTGCGTGGAGCTGGACGACACCGCGGCGGCCAGCCACTGGTTCGGGCGGGCGGCGGCCGGCGGCGACGCCGAGTCGGCCTTCAACTACGGGCTGCTGCTCATCGCCGAGTTCGGCGACCTGGCGGGCGGGCAGCACTGGTTCAGGCAGGCGGCGCGGGCCGGGCACCACAGGGCCGCCGTCGAGCTGGGCGGGCTGCTGTCGGTGGCAGGGGAGCACGGGGAGGCGCAGGAGTGGCTGGCCGACCCGCCGCCGCCCTCCTGGGCCCGGCCCGCAGAACCCGAGCTGACCGCCCGCGCCGAGCTGGCCGCGGCGGCCACCGGGCGGCGGGACGGGGTCCAGCTCGAGGTGGCCGACCTCGCCGAGGTGCTGGCCACGTGGGACCTGGTGACCCGGCCCCTGCACGATCATTCGGACGTGCTGGCGTGGCTGGTGGAGCGGAGCGGGGCGCACGCCAGCGCGGTCGAGCACCTGGCGTCGGTGCGCGGGGCCCTGGTGCGGCCCGGCAGCGCGCCGTGGCCCAGCCCCGGCGAGCTCCAGCACGTCCTGGTGACGGCCCGCGACCTGCGCTGGCGGCTCGGCATCCGCTGACTAGCGCTGCCCCAGGTGGAACAGGTGGCCGTCGTCGTCCTTGAAGACGGCCGACCAGCCCCACGGCTGCCGGTTCGGCGGCTGGGTGAACTCGACGCCGCGCGCCGCCAGCTCCTGGTGCGTCTTGACGATGTCGTCGGCGTGGAACATCACGTAGTTGGGCAGGCCCTCCACCAGCGCCGGCCACTTGGGATCGGCCTTGGCGATGACCAGGCGGGTGCCGCCGGCGGGCGGCTCGACCTCGATCCAGCGGTGCTCGCCGTACGGCATGTCGCGCACGATCTCGAAGCCCATCTTGCGGCTCCAGAAGTCCGCCGCGCGCTGCTGGTCCTCGACGTAGACGGTGACCTGGCTGATGCCGAGCGTCATCGCTCCTCCTCAGGTGGCCTCAGGTGAGGGGCACGACCGTGCCGTGCCCCTCACCCCATCACACCACCTCGGCGACCGGCGTGTACGGCAGGCCCAGCGCCTGGGCGACCGGCTCGTTCGTGAGCTTGCCGCCGTGCGTGTTGAGCCCGCCCGCCAGGCCGGCGTCGCTCTTGACCGCGTCCCGCCAGCCCAGGTTGGCCAGCTTCACCGCGTACGGGAGGGTCGCGTTGGTCAGGGCGTACGTGGAGGTGTTGGCCACGGAGCCCGGCATGTTCGCCACGCAGTAGAAGACCGACTCGTGCACCTTGTACGTCGGCTCGGCGTGCGTGGTCGGGCGCGAGTCCTCGAAGCAGCCGCCCTGGTCGATGGCGATGTCGACGAGCACCGAGCCCGGCTTCATGCGCGCGACCAGGTCGTTGGAGACGAGCGTCGGCGCCTTGGCGCCGGGGATCAGCACCGCGCCGATGACCAGGTCGGCCTGCAGGACCTCCTGCTCGATCGCGTACGCGGTGGACACCAGCGTCTTGAGCCGCCCCTGGTAGACGGCGTCGATGGAGCGCAGGCGGTCGATGTTGGTGTCCAGGACGGTGACGTCGGCGCCCATGCCGACGGCGATCTGCGCCGCGTTCAGGCCGGAGACGCCGCCGCCGATCACGACCACCTTGGCGGGGGCCACGCCCGGCACGCCGCCGGGCAGGATGCCCCGCCCGCCGTTGAAGCGCATCAGGTTGTACGCGCCCACCTGCGGCGCCAGGCGGCCGGCCACCTCGGACATGGGGGCGAGCAGCGGCAGCGCGTTGCCCACCTGGACGGTCTCGTAGGCGATGCCGGTGGTCCTCGCGCTGAGCAGCGCGTCGGTGCAGGGCCGGGATGCGGCCAGGTGCAGGTACGTGAACAGCACCAGCCCCTCGCGCAGCCGGTGGTACTCCTCGGCGATCGGCTCCTTCACCTTGAGCACCATGTCGGCCTCGGCCCAGACGACGTCGGCGCTGTCGAGGATCTTGGCGCCGGCCGCGAGGTACTCCTCGTCCGTGATCTGCGAGCCCAGGCCCGCGCCCCGCTGTACGGTGACGTCGTGCCCGTTGCGCACCAGCTCGTGCACGCCTGCCGGGGTGACGGCGACGCGATACTCGTGGTTCTTGACCTCGGCTGGAACGCCGATCTTCATGGCGGTGGATCCTTTCGGGAACCGGCACTCCGTCGTACCGGATTGAGGGGTGTCAGAGCTGAGCCCAGGCTTCGGCGAGCACGCCGCGGAGGATCTCTCCGATCTCGTCGAACTCCTTCTGCCCGGCGATCAGCGGTGGGGCGAGCTGGATGACGGGGTCGCCGCGGTCGTCCGCGCGGCAGTAGAGGCCGGCGTCGAACAGCGCCTTCGACAGGAACCCGCGCAGCAGCCGCTCCGACTCGTCGGCGGAGAACGTCTCCTTGGTGGCCTTGTCCTTGACCAGCTCGATGCCCCAGAAGTAGCCGGAGCCCCGCACGTCGCCGACGATCGGCAGGTCGCGCAGGTCGTCGAGGGTCTGCTTGAAGCGCGGCTCGTTCGCCGTCACGTGGCCGAGGAGGTCCTCGCGCTCGAAGATGTCGAGGTTGGCCAGCGCCACGGCGGCGGAGACGGGGTGACCGCCGAACGTGTAACCGTGGGCGAACATCGTGTCGCCCCCCTTGAACGGCTCGAACAGCCGCTCGTGCGCGATCATCGCCCCGATCGGCGAGTAACCGCTGGTCATGCCCTTGGCACAGGTGATGATGTCCGGCACGTAGTCGAACTTCTGGCCGCCGAACATGGTGCCCAGCCGGCCGAAGGCGCAGATGACCTCGTCGGAGACGAGCAGGACGTCGTACTCGTCGCAGATCTCGCGCAGCCGCTGGAAGTAGCCGGGGGGCGGCGGGAAGCAGCCGCCCGCGTTCTGGACGGGCTCGGCGAAGACGGCGGCCACGGTGTCGGGGCCCTCCATCTCGATGGCGCGGGCCACCCGCTCGGCGGCCCAGAAGCCGTACTCCTCGGGCGTCATGCCCTTGACGCCGGTGATCTCGTCGGCGCGGTAGTGGTTGGTGTTGGGGACCCGGACGGAGCCCGGCACCAGCGGCTCGAACATCTGCTTGAAGGCCGGGATGCCGGTGATCGACAGAGCGCCCTGCGGGGTGCCGTGGTAGGCGATCTGGCGGCTGATGACCTTGTGCTTGAGCGGCTTGCCGATGAGCTTGTAGTACTGCTTGGCCAGCTTCCAGGCGGTCTCGACCGCCTCGCCGCCGCCCGTGGTGAAGAAGACGCGGTTCAGTTCGCCGGGGGTGTGGGCGGCCAGGCGCTGGGCCAGCTCTGCCGCCTTGGGGTGAGCGTAGGACCACAGCGGGAAGAACGCCAGTTCCTGGGCCTGCTTGGCGGCGGCCTCGGCCAGCTCCTGCCGCCCGTGGCCCACCTGGACCACGAACAGGCCGGCCAGACCGTCGAGGTAGCGCTTGCCGTGGATGTCGTAGACGTAGGACCCCTCACCGCGCACGATGGTCGGGATCTCGGACTGCTGGTACGCGCTGTGCCTGGTGAAGTGCAACCACAGGTTGTCCTGCGCGGCCTTCAGGACGTCGTGTTCCGGCTGCGTCATGGTTATCTTCCCTCGTGTCTGAACTAGCCACAGTGTGACGCTTCACCTGCGAGTTTGCCAAGCGAATCGGTCGCAGCACTATGCAAGAAAATCGGGATCCGCAGAAGCGGTATGTAACAACAACGAAATCCGCAGGTAGATTAGCGCGCGGGTCAAGGCCGCCCCAGCATCTCGTTTCCGCAGCACAGGGCCGGTTGTGATCCAATGGACGAATCGCTGTGAATAGGTGAAGAACGACCCCGGGGGACCCTCCGTGACTCCAGACCAGATCGAGAGCGCCGTCGCCGCCGCGATGCCACAGGCCGTAGAGGAGCTGAAGCGGCTCGCCGCCATCCCCTCCGTGGCCTTCCCCGGGCACCCGGAAGAGCCCGTGTTCGCCGCCGCCGCCATGACCGAGGAGCTGCTGCGCTCCACCGGCCTGCCGCGAGTGCAGCAGGTGGCCGTCGAGGGCAGCTTCCCGGCCGTCTTCGGCGAGGCCCCCGCGCCTCCCGGCATGCCCACGGTGCTCCTGTACGCCCACTACGACGTGCAGCCGGCGGGGGACCCGGCCGCGTGGCGTACGCCGCCGTTCGAGCCGACGCTCATCGACGGCCGCCTGTACGGGCGCGGCACCGCCGACGACAAGTCGGGCATCATCTCCCACATCACCGCCCTGCGTACCTTCCAGGGCCGGTTCCCCGTGGGCATCAAGGTCATCATCGAGGGCCAGGAGGAGTACGCCGGCGACCGGCTGGAGGCGTTCGTCGAGCGCAACCCCGACCTGCTGCGCGCCGACGCCATCGTGGTGGCCGACACGGGCAACCCGCGCGTCGGCGACCCGTCCGTCACCACGTCGCTGCGCGGCATGGCCGCCTTCACCATCGAGGTCCGCACCCTGAAGGAGGCCGTGCACAGCGGCTCCTTCGGCGGCGCCGCCCCCGACGCGCTGGCCGCGCTCATGCGCATGCTGACCTCGCTGCACGACGACAACGGCGACATCCGCGTCCCCGGCCTGCCCCGAGGCTCGTTCCTCGGCCAGGGGCCGTCGGAGGAGGAGTTCAGGCGCACCGCCGGGGTGCTCGAAGGGGTGTCGCTGGTCGGCTCCGGCTCGCTCGCGGACCGGCTGTGGTCCTCGTACGCCATCACCGTCACCGGCCTGGACGTGCCCACGGTCTCGGGCGCGGTCAACGCGGTCCAGCCCGCGGCACGCGCCCGCGTCACCGTCCGCGTCCCTCCGGCCGGCGACCCGAAGACGACGGTCAACGCGGTCGTGGAGTTCCTGCGCCAGGTGGCGCCGTGGGGCGTGCAGGTGTCGTTCGGCGACTTCACGGTCGGCTCCGGCTACCAGGCGGACTCGGGCGGCAAGGCCCGCGCCGCGCTCAACCGCGCCATGGAGCGCGCCTTCGGCCGCCCCCCGCGCGACGTCGGCGCCGGCGGCTCGATCCCGCTGGTCAACACGCTGCTCCGGCAGTTCCCCGCGGCCGAGATCCTGCTGTTCGGGGCGGAGGACGAGGAGGCGGCGATCCACGCGCCCAACGAGCGCGTGGACCTGGAGGAACTGCGCAGGGTGGCCACCACGGAGGCCCTGTTCCTCCAGGAGCTCAGCCTCCCGTCAGCCCTCGGCGTGTAACCACGGCTGTTCGCGGGGTTACCGGGGCGGGCCGCCGGCGCCCGCCCCGGCCCCGGATCGGGATGACCCTGGGCCGGGATCGCGCCGCCGGCTCAGCTCGACGCTCCGCTGAACATGCCGGGCTCGTAGGAGCCTCCCTGGTTACGCGTGATCACGTTGAGCCGGTTGGCCGCGTTGATCATGGCGATCAGGCCGATCAGCCCGGCGATCTGGTCGTCGTCGTAGTGCTTGCGGGCCTGGTCCCAGGTCTCGTCGGACACGCCGAGGTGGGCGTCGGCGAGCCGGGTGCCCTCCTCGGTGAGCGCCAGCGCGGCCCGCTCGGCCTCCGTGAACACGGTGGTCTCGCGCCAGACGGCGACCAGGTTGAGCCGGACCGAGCTCTCGCCGTCGGCCGCGGCGTCCTTGGTGTGGGCGTCGAGGCAGAAGCCGCAGCCGTTGATCTGGCTGGCGCGGATCATCACCAGGTGCTGCGTGGTCTTGGGCAGCGACGACTGCTCGATCGCCGTGCTGACGTTGTAGATCCGCTTGAGGATCTTGGTGCCGACCTCGTTGGCGAACAGGTTGAAGCGCGGTTCCATGACATCGTCCTCGCTGCTGGACTCGTGCGCCACGCGGATCGTTCGCGCGGCGTTCTGACGCCATGGAGATGCCGGCCGCCCGGTGCTTGTGACAGCGCGGTCCTGTGAGGTACGCCACCGGCCGGGGATGTCACGAAGTGGCCGGTGGCAGCGGGGTCGTGCAGGCCAGATCGACGACGGGCTGGTCACCCGGCTCTACATCGTGCGCAACCCCGAGAAGCTGTCGCGGGTGCGGCAGGAGACGACGGTGAGCCGCTGAATCCCAGCGATCCGTCACCGCCGCCGTTGCCTGCCGAACCGGAGGGCGAACGGCGTGAGCATCGACTCCACCTGCACCGCGAAGCTGATCTTGCTGGAGCCCGCGTTGCGCTCCTCGAAATGGATCGGCATCTCGACGATCGCCCGCCCCAGCCGCTTGCACCGGTAGTTCATCTCGACCTGGAAGCTGTAGCCGTCGCTGCGGATCGCGTTCAGGTCGATGCCTTCGAGCACGTCCCGGTGCCAGATCTTGAAGCCGCCCGTGGGATCGCGTACGGACAGGTGGAGGATCGTGTTGACGTAGAGGCCGGCGAACCGGCTCAGCAGCCGCCGGTGCCAGCCCCACTGCGTGGACAGGGAGCCGCCCACGACGTACCGGCTGCCGATCACCACCCCGGCCTGCGTGGCGAGGATCGTGCCGAGCAGGTGCGGGATGTACTCGGGACGGTGGCTCAGGTCGCCGTCCATCTGCACCACGTACTCGTCGCCGCGCCCGAGCGCCTCCTGCATCCCGGCGATGTGGGCGCGCCCGATGCCCTCCTTCACCTTGCGGTGCAGCACCACCATGCGACCGGGGCGCTCCTCGTTCGCGTGCTTGGCGAGGTCGTCGGCGAGCGCGCCGGTGCCGTCGGGCGAGTCGTCGTCGGCGATGACCAGCCGGAGGTTGGGCAGGTCCAGCGCGAAGATCCGCTCCGTCAGCTCGCCGAGGTTGCCTGCCTCGTTGTACGTCGGCACCACGACCGCGACGCGCGCCTCCCGCCAGGGCGACGGCAGCGACCAGGCTCCTTCGTTCACGACGCTCTCCTTGTCCGGGCACGGTGGCCCCAACACCCTACGGGGCCGCAAGATCGGCCGCCGCAGGGATCGGCTCAGCGGGTGGCCACCGTCCTGATCGGAAATTCATGGAACCGCCGCCCGGCCCGCGGCAATCACTGCTGTCATGACGGCAAGCAGGATCCGGACGACCACCACTACGTGGGGGTGAAGGTGGTGGACGCCGACGGCGGGGCCGTGGGCCTGTCGGTGCTCAGGTCCGGGATCGAGGACAAGCCGGGCGACGTCCCCCGCTCATGAGCCCCGGTTCACGAGTGACAGCAGCCGTTCGGCCTGGCGCCGGTCCCCCGCGGCCAGGGTGGGCAGATCGGGCGGTCCTCCTCGGTCAGTTCTGGATGGCCGCGAAGGCCAGGCAGGCGAGCACCAGGATCAGGCCGGCGACGACCGTCATCCGGGTCATGTAGGCGTGGCGCACGGCTTCCTCCGGATCGGGCGGCTCAGACCCATGCGAAGCGTTCGGTGTGGATGCGGTCGGCGGGTATGCCGATCTCCGGGATGGCGGCCTCCATCGCGTCGAGCATCGGGTTCGGCCCGCAGATGAAGAACTGGAAACGCGGGTTGGCGGACGGCAGGTGCCTGCGCAGCGTGCCGGCGTCGATGTAGCCGCTCTCTCCCGTCCAGCCGGGCGGCGGTTGTTCGAGCACGTGCACGACCCGCAGGTTCAGCCGGCCGGTGAGTTCGTCGATCTCCTCGCGGAACGGGATGCTGTCCAAATCGCGGTGGGCGGAGAACAGGACGACCGGCCGCGCGTCGCCGCGATCGGCGAGGGTCCGGAGCATGCTCAGCGCCGGGACGATGCCGACTCCGCCGGCGATCAGGCAGAACCCGGCGCCCTCGTACTGGTCGATGGAGAACACCCCGTGCGGGCCGTCGACATAAACGGTGGTGCCCGGCCTCACGGCGCTGACGCTGGAGGTGAAGTCGCCGAGCGCCTTGATGGCGATGGCGACCGTGCCGTCCGCCTCGGCGCTGGAGGAGAACGAGAAGGGGTGCGAGGTCACCGAGAACGGCGACCTGCCGACAGTGATCCAGGCGAACTGTCCCGGCTGGAAGCGCAGCCCCTCGTGCCCGCGCGGGCGCAGCACGAGCACGGTGGTCCGGCCACGTTCGGGGACCACCTGCTCGACCACCCACGGACGTCGCCACAACCGCAGTGGCCGCACGACCCGGATCCAGAGGAGCAGCCCCACGAACGCCGCCGACATGACCGCCCACAGCACCTGCTTCCACAGGCTGTCGACGTAGTGGTTGACCAGCAGCACGTGAACCAACGCCGCCGTGACCGCGAGCGTCGCCATCACCGTGTGCAGGACCTGCCACACCTCGTAGGACAGCCGCAGGCGTCGTCGCCACACCGAAGTCACCATCAGCACCAGCAGAGCCAGCACCGCGAGCACGGCGAACCGGGCTCTCCACGGCAGCTCGGTCAGGGGGAAGGCGGCGAACACGCCCGGACCCGACAGCGCCGTATGCGTCAGGACGAACGCCAGGCCGACGTAACCGATCTCCCGGTGGAACTGGATCACCGCGTCGGTGCCGAACGGCTCCGCCACGGCACGAACCCGTGCGACGAGGGCGAACTCGATGCCCATCAGGGCCAGTCCGACGAACCCGAGGGCCACCGAGAAGTCGGTCCAGAAGCCCTGCCCCGGACGGCTCACGCCCATCAACGCGAACGCCAGCGGCGCCACGCAGACTCCCAGGAACACGCCGACCCAGACGATCCCCTGTGCCGCGGCTCTCATCCCGGACTCCCCGCGGCCTTACGGACGCACGCCGGAGGAGCCCGGCTGCCGACGTGGCCCGGGCCTGCCGCCACGGCCCTCAGCGGAGTCGCCGGTACGGGCCGCCATCGGGCCCTCTCCGTGTCCGCGACGCACGCCGAACCACCGTCAACACCGCTCACACCCCCGCGATGAGCTGCAACAACTACGCCGTGCGTACCCGTGCGCGCCACGTCGAAACGGCTCCCCGGACGGACCGGAGCAGGCCGGGTCGCGTCAGCCGCCGCTCCGCGCGGCCCTCATGGACAGCCCGGGGTACCCGTGGCCAACGGGCGGCGTCGCACCCGGAGGCCGGGGAAGCCCCCGTCGGCGGCTTCAGCGGAACCGCCACCTGGTCTGGGCGTAGTCGCCCTTGCGGAAGCCCAGCACCTTGGCCGGAGCCACCGCGAACACCAGGGCCTCTCCCCCTGCGACGTTGACGAACACCCCGTCGCCCACGTCGAAGTGCCACTCGCTGGTGTACTTGGCCTCCCACGCGTCGGCCAGCCGCTTGAGCGTGCCCTGGTCCGTGACGCGTTCGGCCGCGCCCTCCACCATCAGGTCCAGGCCCTCATGCAGGGCACTGGCACCCGTGGTGAGCACGCAGTTGGGGTTGGTCTCCAGGTTCCTGGCCTTCTGCTCCTCCGCCCCCGTGCAGAAGTGCAGCGCGCCGTCCTGCCAGACGGCCAGCAGCGTGGTGACGTGCGGGCGGCCGTCGGCGCGCACGGTGCTCAGCCAGTACGTCTCAGCGTTCTCCAGCTGCTCGCGGGCCTCGGCCCACGGGGTGGCGGCGGCGTTCTCGGCGCTGAAACGGGCGTCCAGCTCCGTCGTGGGTTCCATGGTCGCTCCCTTGCATCGGCTGTCGGAGGGACAGACCCGCGGGGCGCGCGGAACTCATCGGACCGGCAGGTCGTACGTCCGCCGCACGCTGCTGCCGAGCCTGCTCACGTCGGCCCCGTACACGTGCAGCGACACCCCCGTCTCCGAGCTGGTGTTGCGCACCTTGTGGATGTCGCCGGGCGGCGCGAACCCGCTGACCTCGCCCGGCCGGTTCTCGGCCCGCCCGATCCGCACCAGGTGGTCGCCCATGTCGCGGTAGAGCGTCTCGCCCTCGATGCCGCTGAGGATGCCGAACGTGCACCACGACACGTGGTCGTGGATCACCGTGTCCTGGCCCGGCCGCCAGACGACGCCGACGACCGAGAAGCGTTCCTCGGCGTGGAGGATGTGGGAGACGTACCGCTCGGGCGAGCCCGCGCGCTCCTGCGGCGTGAGGATGTCGAGCCCGGGAAGGCGCTCGCGGAGCAGTGCGGCGACGGCCAGCGCGGTCGCGTGCCCGTCGAGCCGGCGGTCGACGATCCGCGACACCCCCGAGACTATCGGCTCGAGACCCGGCCTGGTGACTGTGGTGGCGGCGATATCCATGGGATTCCCCTAGGAAAAATCAGTAATTTGCCTTCCCCTCCCACGGTCCTGCATTTCCACCGATAGGTCCAACAGAAGTCTTCTGGTCGATCAATAGATATGATTGATGAATGCTGGATGTCGCGCGCCTGCGGGTGCTCGTGGCCGTCGCCCGCAGGGGCTCGCTGACCGCGGCGGCCAAGGAGCTGCACTACTCGCAGCCCTCCGTCAGCCACCATCTGGCCCGGCTGGAGGCCGAGACCGGGGCCAAGCTCATCCAGCGCGCCGGGCGCGGCATCCGGCTCACCGAGGCGGGCCGGCTGCTGGCCGAGCGGGCCGCCGACATCATCGGCCGGCTCGACGCCACCGCCGAGGAGCTGGCGGCACACGTCGGGCTGCGCTCCGGGCGGGTGCGGCTGGCCGCCTTCCCCTCCGCGCTGGGGACGTTCATCCCGAAGGCCGCCGGCCTGCTGGCCGGCGCGCATCCCGGGCTGCGCCTGCAGCTCACCGAGACCGAGCCGCCGGAGGCGCTGCGGCTGCTGCGGGCCGGGCGGGTGGACGTGGCGGTCATGTTCCGGTACGACGACACCGCGCCCGAGGACAGCGGCATCCACATGGTCCACCTCCTCGACGATCCCAGCTACCTCGTGTCGGGCACGGCGCCCGGCGAGCTGACCGACCATGCCGAGTCCGCCTGGATCGCCGGGTGCGACCGGTGCCGCAGCCACCTGCTGGACGTCTGCGACAAGGCGGGCTTCGAGCCGCGGATCGCGTTCACCAGTGACGACATCGTGGCCGTGCAGGCGCTGGTCGCGGCCGGGCTGGGGCTGACCATGCTGCCCGGGCTGGCGCTGGCGGCGCACCGGCATCCGGACGTGGAGGTGGCGGTGGTGCCGGGCTCGACGAGGCACGTGTACGCGGCGGTCTACGGCGAGCCGCCCTACCCGCCCGCCACCGAAGCCCTGCTCACAGCCCTCCGGCAGAGCCTCTGACGCCCGAGCCCGCGGGTTCGCGGAGGGCCGGTAATGCCGTTGACGCCGGTCCTACGATTGCCCCATGCCGGATATCTCGACACTCGCTGTCTTCTGTGCGGCCACGCTCGGGCTGCTGCTCGTGCCCGGCCCCGCCGTGCTCTACATCGTCACCAGAAGCGTCTCCCAGGGTCGCACGGCCGGCCTGATCTCCGTGCTCGGCATCCACACCGGCTCGATCGTCCACGTCGCCGCCGCGGCGCTGGGCATCAGCGCGCTGCTGGCGGCCTCGGCCACGGCGTTCACGATCGTCAAGTACGTGGGTGTGGCGTACCTGCTCTGGCTCGGCATCCGCAAGCTGATGCAGAAGGGCGGCGGCGAGGAGATCGTCGAGCTGAAGGTGCAGTCGAAGCGGCGGCTGTTCTGGGAGGGGTTCGTGGTGAACGTGCTCAACCCCAAGACCGCGATCTTCTTCCTGGCGTTCCTGCCCCAGTTCACCGACCCCGCGGTGGGGCCGGTCGGGCCGCAGATCCTGGTGTTCGGCCTCGTGTGGCTGCTGCTCGGCATGGCGTCGGACGGCACGTACGCGATGCTCGCCTCCGCCCTGGCCGGCCGCCTTCGGCACTCGGCCCGCGCGCGGCGGCGGCTGGACGTCGGGAGCGGTGTCATGTATCTCGGACTGGCCGCCTGGCTCACGACCGAGAAGGCCTGACAAGCCGGGAAATTTGCCGTCCTTGATGCGATAGTGAGTAGGAGATCAGGCGCTGATCGGGGGCTTATCTTCCGTACGTAGCTGACAGGTAGCGGACCCATGGACACGCCACCACACCGCCTCGGGCTCGAACGGGTCGTCGAGGTCTTTTCCGGTCATGACGACCTCGTCGGCGTGACCGGCTCCGGGTACGCGATCGGTGCCGACCTGGTGCTGACCTCCGGGCAGGTGGTGGACCCCGGCGTGCCCTGTCACGTACGGCCCCCGTGGTCCGGCCGGTGGCTCGCGGCGGAGCCGGTGTGGCACGGGCGTGGCGGCGCGGACGTGGTGCTGCTGCGGGTGTCGGAGGCGGCCTGGGCCGGATTGCCCGGGATCGAGCACAACCGCTGGGCCAGGGTGGCGAGCGGCGGCTCCTATCGCGTGCGCTGCGTGGCCCGGGGCTTTCCGCAGGTCGGGGAGCGGAGCCCGCTGCATGGCGGAGAGCTGAGCGACCTGCGAGCCGGGGAGCTGGGCAGCCTACGTGGCGGGGAGCGGGGCGGGCTGCGGGATGTGGAGACGCTGTCCGGCCTGGTCAGCCCGCCGACCGGCGCGGTGTCGAAGGCGCTGGCGGTGAGCGTGCTCTCGCCCGAGCTCGACGCGACGCCGCCCGCGCTCTGGCACGGCATGTCAGGAGCCGCGCTGCTCGCCGAGCCCGCCGGCCAGCTCATCGGCGTGGCGACCCCTGGCCCCGGCGGGTACGCGCGGCGCCGTCTGGAGGCCGTGCCCGTGACGGCGCTGCTGAGCGACGCGCGCTTCCGCGAGCTGGCGGGCGTGCCGCCGGGGCCGCTGGAGACCGTGTCCGAGCGCGACCGGTCGGTGGCCCTGCCCGCGCTGCTCGGGCCGGGGCGCGAGGGACTGCCGGAGGACTGCCCCGACTGGGTGCTGCTGATGGCTCGGCACGCGGTGGTGCCGTTCCTGGGGCGGAGCGAGGAGCTGGGCACGCTGCGGGCCTGGGCCGCCGAGCCCGTCCCGTTGTCGATCGCGGTGCTGAGCGGGCGCGGCGGGACGGGGAAGACGCGGCTGGCGGGCGAGCTGTGCGTGGAGCTGGTGGAAGCGGGGTGGGATGCCGGGTTCCTGCCCCTGGACGCGGTGACTGCCCTGCTGTCGGGCGAACGTGCCTCGTTCGAGGCGTTGAGGCCCACTCTGGTCGTGGTCGACCGGCCCGAGCGGTCCTCGCCGGTGGTCGGCGAGCTGGTGCGACGGCTGGCCAAGCACGGCCACAACGCCCGCGTACGGCTCCTGCTGCTGGCCCGCGAGCCCGGCGAGGCCGAGTGGTGGCGGCGGCTGGACACGGCGGCGGGCGGCTGGCTCAGGCGGCTCAACACCACGACCGTGCAGCTCAACGCCCATCCACTCACGCTCGCCGAGCGGACCGAGCACGCGCTCGCGGCCATGAAGGCGTTCGCGCCGAGCCGGGCCGCGCTCCCCTCCCCGCCGCGTCTCGACGACCCGGAGTACGGCCTCCCGCTCCACGTCCACCTGGCCGCGCTGCTGCGGTTGCGCGACGGGGAGGAGGAGTCCGGCGGGGAGCCGGACGGGGTGGCGGGCGAGGCAACAGGCCGGCTCCCGGACGGGGTGACAGGCGGGGCAACGGACCGGCTTCCGGACGGGGCCGCGAGGCAGGTTGCGAGCGAGACTGCGGGCCGGGTTCCTGGCGGGGCCGCAGGTGGTGGGGTCGGTGGCGGGCTGGTCGGGCGGTTCCTGGCGCGTGAGCGGGGTCAGTGGGCGCGCGTCTGGCCGGACGGCGAGGAACGTCTCAGCGAGGCGACGGCCCGGCAGGCGGTGGCGGTCCTCACGCTCACCGCGCCGGCCCCGGCCGAACTGCCCGTTCTCCTGACGTCGGTCCCGGGACTCCGCGCCCGCGCCCCGGGCCCGCCGAGCGACGCCGGCGCTCCCGCCCCCACGTCGCCTCTCCACGCGAGCGCTCCGGACCGCACGCCTCCCCACCCCGGCGCTTCGGACCGCACACCGCCTCTCCACCCTGGCGTCCTCGCCGCGGCCCGCTGGTTGGGCCGCCTCTTTCCGAGCTCTTCCGGCTCTCACGGTGGGCGGGCGGCCCCGCTCGGGCCCGATCTGGTGGCCGAGGAGCTGCTGGCCGAGACCGAAGACCTGGGCGCGCTCGTGCTGGCCCTGCACGACCACGAGGGCCGCACGGTCCCCCATCTCGTACGCATGCTGGACGCCCTGCGGCTGTCGGCCGGCAGGGAACCGGTCAGGCAGGCGCTGTGGTCGCTCGTCGCCAGCCGGCTGGGCAAGCTGGTCTCCGAGGCCGTGGCGAACCCCACCAGCGGGCTCGGCGACGCGCTCAACGCCGCACTCATGCTGTTCTCCGGCGACCGGCAGCTCGCGGAGACCGCGGCCGGGCTGCCCGGCTGGCCGACGAGGCGGGAAGCCAGGCTGCCGGACGGGCCAGCGGTGCGGGAGGCGGGACTGCCGGTCAGGCCGGAGGAGCGAGAGGCGGGACTGCCGGTCAGGCCGGAGGAGCGAGAGGCCGGGCTGCCGGTCAGGCCGGAGGGACGGGAAGCCGGGCTGTCGGTCGGGCCGGAGGACGGGCTGGGATGCCGGGCGCTCAACGTGACGCTGGCCGAGCTGGCCGTACGGCATCGGCGCGGCGGCGGTGGGCGGCTCGCGCTGGCCGGGGCGTTGACGTGGCTGTCGGCCGCGCTGGCGGCCGTGGGCAAGACCGGGGAGGCGGTCGTCGCGGCGGCCGAGGCCGTGGAGACGTACGCGGGCGCTCCCCCGTACGAGGAGGCGGCCGGGCGGGCGGAGGCGCTGTTCGGACTGGGGGCGTGCCTGCTGGCCGGCGGTGAGGCGGGCGGGGCGTTCAAGCCCGCGCAGGAGGCGGCGGCCCGGTACCGGATCCTGGCGGAGGAGGATCCCCGCCACGCGGAGCACGCCGCCAGGGCTCACTACAACCTCGCCTGCGCGTTGCTGGAGCTCGGGCGGCTGGACGAGGCGGTGGAGGCGTTCGAGACGGCGGGCGGGAGCGCCGGGTTCGCGTCCCAGGTGCGGGAGGTTCTGTCCGTGCTGCCCGGCACGGTCACCGTCGTCCCGGGCGAGACCTCGCGGCCGGCGCCGCTGACCTCGTTCGACGGCATCGGCGCCGCCGCCGTGCTGCCCGACCTGGCCGCGGGTCTGGCCGCCGCCGCCGTGTCCGCCGTCAGGAACGCCGCCCCCACCAGCAGGGACGTGGCTCACCACCTGCACCTGGCCGCCACCTGGCTGGAGCGGCACGACCGGCCGGCCGAGGCCCGCGCCCCGGCCGCCGAGGCCGTCGCCCGCCTGCGGACCCTGGCCGCCGAGGAGCCGGGGCTGCGCGCCATGCTGGCGTCGGCCGCGGCCGTGCTGTCCAGGCTGCACGCCCGCATGGAGGACCTGGACGCCGCCGCGCGTTCCGCCGCTGAAGCCGTACGGAACCTGCGCGCCCTCGTCACGCTCGAACCGGACGAGCACCGCCCCGCCCTCGCCGACCGGCTTCTCGACCTCGGCGAGCTGCTGCTGATGGACGACCGCCCCGAGGAAGCGCTGGCCCCGCTGCAGGAGGCGATGGCCGTGGTGGCCGAGCGGCGCACGGCCACCACGGCGAGGGGCAGGCGGCTGCTCGGCCTCTGCCTGGACGAGCTGGGCAGGACCGCGGACGGCCTGGCGCACCTGGAGATCGCCGCCGAGCTGTACGACGTGCTGTGCCTCGAAGACGCCTCCTCCTACCTCGCCCACCGCGACGAGGCACGCATCCGGCTGGAGTCCGCCCGGCAGCCCGCCCGCCCCGCCCAGGAGCCGTGGTTGCCGTGGTCGCCGTGGTCACCGTCGATGGCCCAGCCGGAGGAGGCCGTGGACCGGGAGGAAGCCGTGGGCCGGGCGGAGCGGCGGCTCGCCGAGTGCAGGAAGGCCGTCGAGAGCGCCGGTACGCCGGGGATCGAGCAGGTTCATGCGTACCTGTCCGCGCAGGCCACGCTTGCCCGGGCCTGGGCGGACGCGGGGCGGGCGGGGGACGGGTTCGCGCTGGCGGTGCAGGCGGCCGAGTTGCTCCAGCGGCACGCCGCCCCCGACGGGCCGCACGCGATCGCCGTCGGCATGGTCGCCGCGGCCCTCGGGCGCTCCCTCGTCGGGCTCGGACGGCCCAAGGAGGCCATCCCGCACCTGCTCACGGCCATCGAGTCGTACGAGCCGCACGCCGAGGCGAGCGCGGAGTTCCGTACGGAGCTGGCCCGGCTGATGGTTCTGGAGACCGTCGCCCTGTCGCACGCCGCCTGCCCGTCCGACGCGGAGGAGGCCGCGGACCGGGTCGTCGAGCTGTACGAGCGGCTCGTGGCCGAGCACGCCGAGCACCCCGCGGCCCTGGCCGGCGCGCTCCGGCTCCAGGGCGGGATCCGCTTCGCCGGGCAGAACCCGGACGGAGCGCTCCGGTCGGTCACCCGCGCGCTCGGCCTCGTCCCGTCCCCGTCCACGCAGCAGGAACGGCTGCTCGCCGCGACCTGCCTGGAGCTGGCCGGGCTGTGCCTGGCGGAGCTGCACGAGAGCGACGCCGCCCGCGACCGGCTGGCGGCGGGGACCGCGGCGATGGCGCGGCTCGGGAGCGTCCCGCCCGATCTTGCCGGGGTGCATCTGCTGGCGCTGGTGCGGCTGGCCAGGATGCGGGTGGAGGAGGAGGGGCCGGTCGCGGGGACCGCCCTGTACGCCCAGATCCTGGGGCTCCGGCCGCTGCCGGGGCTGCCGGTGCTCGATGCCGTCGTGGACGAGCTGGCCACGTTCGCGGGCGAGGGCGGCGCCCGGCTCGCCGGGGAGCCCGCCGGGGGCCTGGCAGGGCTGCTGGGACCGCTCACGGCGTTCACGGAGGCGATGGAGCGAGAGGTGCCGCTGAGCGGCGCGCCCGAGACGTACGACCGGTTCGGCCGGTGCCTGGCGAGGCTCGGTGCCGCTGCGGCGCGGGCGGGTGACACCGCGAGCGCCGTCCGGATCGGCGAGCTGACCGTGCGCGTCTACCGCGGCCTCGCCCCCGTCTCGCCCGCCTACCGGGAGCCACTCGCCTCGGCCCTGGCCACGCTCGCCGCCCTGCCCACTGCCCTGCTCACTGCCCTGCCCGCCGCCCAGGACGGCGCTCGGGACGGCGCTCGGGACGGCGCTCAGGGCGGCTCCCTGTACTCCGCTCCGCCCGGCGCCCTGCCCGGCATCCAGGACAGTGCCGGCCCGGCAGGGCTCCCTGTGGGCCCGGCAGGGCTCGCCGTGCTGGAACAGGCCATCGACCTGCTCACCCAGCACCAGGACCGCGCGACCGGCCTGGACGGTGAGCGCCTGGGCCGGTTGCTCGCCGGAACCCTGAACCGCTACGCGGCCGAGCTGCTCGACCGGGGCCGCGCCGTCGAGGCGCTGGCCCACTGCGAGCGAGCCGCCGACCTCTGCGACGAGCTGGAGGACCCGGCCGTCGCCGCCGTCACCTACGCGCAGCTCGGCTCCACCCTGGCCGCCCTGGACCGCCCGCAGGCGGCCCTGGAGGCCATCGCCTGGTCACTGGCCGAGCTGGACCGCGCCGAGCTGGCCCGGCCCGGGGTGGACCGCGCCGGGCTAAACCGCCCCGAGCTGGACCGGCCCGGGCTGAGCCACCCCGAGCTGGAGCGAGAGGAGCTGGAGCGAGGGGAGCGCGGTGCGGAAGCCTGGCACGAGGTGCCGGCCGGGATCGATCCGCGACGGGTGCGGGCGCAGGCGATCCAGGTCAAGGGGCGGGTGCTGCGGACGTTCGGCCGGGCGCAGGAGGCGACCGCGCACCTGGTGGAGGCCCTGCGCCTGTTCACGGAGCTGGGCGAGCCGCTGCCCACGGCCGAGACCGCCGCGCTGATCGCCGACGACCTCCTGGCCGCCGGACGCCCGCAGGAGGCCGCCGAGTACGCGCAGATCGCCACGACCGGCCACGAACCGGGCACCGTGAAGCACGCCCTGGCCACCCAGCGCCTGGCCAGGTGCCACATGATGCTGGGCGAGCTGGCCGCCGCGAACACGCTCGTCGAGAGCCTGATCCCGCTGGCCAGACGCTCCCCGGACGACCTGACGCACCGGGCGATCCTGGCCGACTCCCTGGCGCAGAGCTCGGAGCTGATGCCGCTGCTGCGGCTGGACGGCGGCGCGGAGGCCGAGACGCGGGCGCGCGAGGCCATCGCGATCTACGACGAGCTGCTGACCACGGGCATGAACGCGCAGGCCCTGCACACCAGCCGCGCGGGCGCCTGCCTCACGCTGGCCTCGGCGCTGCGGATGCGGGACCTGGCGGCCGAGGCGATCCAGCCCCTGCGGGAGGCGGTGGCGGCGCTGGAGCGGTTCTCGCCGGGCAACCCGATGCAGGGCGGGCTGCTGTCGCGGGCGATGCTCATGCTGGGCGACGCGCTGATGGAGGCGGGCCGGGCGCTGGAGGCCGGGCTCGTCTTCCACCGCAGCACCCAGGTGACGCGGGACGAGCTGACCAGGGCGGTGGCGCACGCCCGGCTCGGCTTCTGCCAGCAGGAGCTGGGCAGGGACGACGCCGCCGACGCCGCCCTGCGCGTCTCCGCCGACCTGCTGCGCGAGCTGCCGGTGGCCGAGCCGGACCTGCTGCGTGACGTGCTGCTCGGCCGGCTGAAGCTGCTGGAGAAGACCGGCAGGACGCACGACGCGAAGGCGGTGGAGGCCGAGCTGCGCCGCCTGAGCTGACGGAAGCCCGGTCACCGACGGAGGAAGCCCAGCAGAGCCGCCGCCACCTCGTCCGGGGCCTCCTCGGCCATGTGGTGCCCGCTGTCGATCGCGTGGCCCGTCACGTCGTCGGCCCACCCGCGCCAGATCGCCAGCGGGTCACCGTAGAGATCCTCCATGTCGTCCTGGGCCGCCCAGAGGAACAGGGTGGGGCAGGTGAGGCGGCGGCCGGCGGCGCGGTCGGCGTCGTCGGCGGCCCGGTCCACGGTCAGGCCGGCGCGGTAGTCCTCGCACATGGCGTGGACGGTGGCCGGGTCGTGGATGGCCCGCCGGTAGTCCTCGTGGTTCTCCCGGCCCATCCGCTCGGCCGTCCCCCGGTACCACGCGTCGGGGTCGGCGTTGATGACCCGCTCGGCGGGCTTGGCGGTCTGGCCGAGGAAGAACCAGTGCCACCACGCCGCGGCGAACCTCGCGTCGGCGCGGGCCAGCGCCTCGCCGATGGGGATGCCGTCCATCACCACCAGGTGCGTGACCGCGCCGGGGTGGTCGGCGGCGAGGCGGTGGGCGACGTACGAGCCGCGGTCGTGGCCCGCCACGGCGAAGCGGTCGTGTCCGAGGGCCCGCATGAGGGCCACCATGTCGCGGGCCATGGCGCGCTTGGAGTAGGGCGCGTGGTCAGGTGTGGTGCGCGGCTTGCCGGAGCGTCCGTACCCGCGCAGGTCCGGGCAGACCACCGTGTGGTGCGAGGCGAGGAGCGGGGCCACGCGGTGCCAGGTCGCGTGCGTGCGGGGGTGACCGTGCAGGAGCAGCAGTGGGCTGCCGGAGCCGCCGTGCCGGACGAACAGCTCCGTCTCGCCCACGCCGATCATGCCGCTCTGGAAGTCGTCGAACATCCGCTCGCCCCTACCCGGAGCGGATGTCGATCAACCAGGTCAGCCGTCCGCCTCCGTCTCCGCCTCCGCCTGCTCCGCCGTCTCCCTGGCCCACCGGTAGTCGGCCTTCCCCGCCGGTGAGCGCACCATCTGGGCGACGAACGCGTACGTCCGCGGCACCTTGTACCCCGACAGCAGCTTCCTGCAGTGCGCGTCCAGCTCGGCGGAGGTGAGCTCGACCCCGGGCCGGGGCTCGATCACGGCCGCCACCCTGCTCCCCCAGCGCTCGTCCGGCACCCCGGTCACCACCGCGTCGAACACGGACGGATGCCCCTTGAGCACCGCCTCGACCTCCTCGGGGAACACCTTCTCCCCGCCGGTGTTGATGCACTGCGAGCCGCGCCCGAAGACGTTCACGGTGCCGTCGGCGTCCACCGTGGCGAGGTCGCCGGTGAGCAGCCACCGGGTGCCGGTCTCGTCCGTGAGGAACGTGCGGGCGGTCTTGGCGGGGTCGTTGTAGTAGCCGAACGCCACCCGCCCCGACCTGGCGACCGTGCCGAGCTGACCGGAGCCGGGCTCGACCGCCTGGCCCTTCTCGTCCAGCACGGCCAGCTTGACGACGGAGTTCGGCTGGTAGCGCAGGCCCTTCTCGGGTGAGGAGCCGGCCAGGCCCGAGGCGGTGTAGCCGGACTCGGTGGAGCCGAAGCTGTCGATGATCATGACGTTCGGCAGCAGCTCCTGGAGGAGGTCGCGGACGGCGCCGCTCAGGATCGCCCCGGTGGAGCTGATCGCGAACAGCGAGGAGACGTCGTACTCGCCGCCCTCCAGGGCTTCGGCCAGCGGCCTGGCCATGGCGTCGCCGGTGATGCTGATGGTGTTCACGCGTTCCCGGCCGACCGCCTGCCACACCGCGCCGGCGTCGAACTTGCGCACGAACACGACGGTCGAGCCCATCCACCAGGTCAGGAACATGGCCATCTGCGCGGCCCCGTGCATGAGCGGCGAGGCGGCCAGCATCACCATGGGGTTGGCCTTGACGGCCTCGTCGATGACCTCCTGCGGGGTGGCGCGCGGCTCGCCGTAGGGGTTGCCGCCGCCGAAGCCCATGAACAGGTCCTCGACGTGCCACATCGCGCCCTTGGGCATGCCGGTGGTGCCGCCGGTGTAGATGATGTACACGTCCTGGCCGGAGCGCGGCGCGAAGCCCCGTTCCGGCTTGCCGCGTTCGAGGGCCGTCCCGTACGGCACCGCCGGCCCGATCGCCGGCCGCCCGCCCGCGGCGATGAGGTGCTCCAGCAGCGGCGCCCGGTCCAGCACGGCGCTCACCCTGGGCTCGAACGCGACGTCGTAGATCAGCGCCCGGATGTCGGAGTCCCGGTAGAGGTAGAGCAGCTCGGCCTCGACGTAGCGGTAGTTCACGTTGATCGGGACGGCCCGGATCTTGAGCGCGGCGAGCATGCCGGTGACGTACTCGATGCTGTTGTAGAGGTGCAGGCCGACGTGCTGGCCGGGCTGGATCCCGAGGTCGAGCAGGTAGTGGGCGAGCCGGTTCGCCTCGGCCTCCAGCTCGGCGTAGGTGCGGCGTTCCTGGCCGCAGACGACGGCCGTCCTTTCCCCGATCGTGTCCGCGAGCCCTTCGAACAGGTCAGCGTGGTTGAACTCCATCAGGGTTTCTCCCGTCCGACGATCCACATCGCGAAGAACTGGGCTCCCCCGCCGTACGCGTGGCCGAGCGCCGTCCGGGCGCCGTCCACCTGGTGCTCGCCCGCCATGCCGCGCACCTGCAGCGCGGCCTCGGCGAACCTGATCAGTCCCGACGCCCCGATCGGGTTGCTCGACAGCACCCCGCCTGAGGCGTTCCACGGGGTGTCGCCGTCGAGCGCGGTGGCGCCCGACTCGGTGAGCTTCCAGCCCTCACCTTCCGCCGCGAACCCCAGGTTCTCCAGCCACATCGGCTCGTACCAGGAGAACGGCACGTACACCTCGGCCACGTCGATCTGCCGCCGCGGGTCGGCGATGCCGGCCTGCCGGTAGACGTCGGCGGCGCAGTCCTTGCCCGCCTGCGGGCTGACCGTGTCGCGCCCGGCCCGGAAGATCGGCTCGGAGCGCATGGCGGTGCCGTGCACCCAGGCGGGGGTGCCGGTGGCCGCCGACTCCGACGACAGCACGATCGCGCAGGCGCCGTCGCTGGACGGGCAGGTCTCCAGGTAGCGGATGGGCTCCCAGAGCATGGGCGTGGACTCGACCATCTTCTGGTCGATGCCGGGGATCTTGAGGTGCGCGTACGGGTTCTTCAGCGCGTTCAGCCGGTCCTTGACCGCCACCAGGGTGCCGATGTGGCCGGGGGCGCCGGACCTGCGCATGTACTCGCGGATGTGCGGCGCGAAGTAGCCGCCCGCGCCCACCACCAGCGACGCGCTGAACGGCAGGTGGGTGGACAGCGCCCAGGTGGCGTTGGACTCCGACTGCTTCTCGAACGCGACGACCAGCACCCGCTCGTGCACGCCGCCCTGGATGAGACTCGCTCCCACCAGCGCCGTGGAACCGCCGACGCTGCCCGCGGTGTGCACGCGCATCATCGGCTTGCCCGCCGCGCCGAGCGCGTCCGCCAGGTACGCCTCCGGCATCATCACGCCCTCGAACAGGTCGGGCGCCTTGCCGATCACCACGGCGTCGATGTCCTTGAACGTCAGCCCGGCGTCCTGCAGCGCGCGCAGCGCCGCCTCCCGTACCAGGCCGGCGATCGAGACGTCCCTGCGCTTGGTCGTGTAGTGCGTCTGCCCGACGCCGATGACCGCACACCGGTTACCCATGGTCATGCCTCCAGGACGGTCACGAGGTTCTGCTGCAGGCAGGGGCCGCTCGCGGCGTGCGCGACCGTGCGGCTCGCCGTCCCGTCGTGGATGCGGCGCGCGGCCTCGCCGATGCGGATGAGGCCGGTGGCCATGACGGGGTTGGCGGCCAGCGGGCCGCCCGACGGGTTGATCACGGTGTCGCCGCCCAGCTCCAGGGCCTGGCGCAGGATGATCTCCTCGTGCGGGAACTGGGCGTGCAGCTCGGCCACCTCGACGGGCCCCTTGCCGACCCCGGCGGCGCGCCCGGCGTCGGCCGCGGAGGCCGATCGGGCCAGGTCGCGCATGCCGAGGTAGTGCGGCTCGGTGCGGTGCGCGATGCCCCTGATGTAGGCGGGGTTCGGGTGGAGCCTTCCGGCCAGGTCTCCGGTCGCGAGCACGATCGCCGCCGCGCCGTCCGTGATGGGCGGCACGTCCGCCTTCCTGAGCGGTTGTACGGCGAAGTCCTCGGAATCGTCCGGTTCGGGCAGGTCGAACGCGTACGGGTTGCTCCGCCCGTCGGCCAGGCTGCGCCGGACGATCTCGCCCAGCTCCTGCCGCTCCGCGCCCACCGCGGCGGCCTGGAGCGCGGCGTAGGAGAGCTGGTCGAGGCCGAGCGGGGCCAGGTAGTACGGGTCGAGCTGGAGCGTCATGATCGTCCGCAGGTCGCCCAGCGACGACTTGCCGAAGCCGTAGACCAGGGCGGAGTCGATGTCGCCGTGCTGGAGCCGCACCCACGCCTCGTACAGGGCCCAGGCGCCGTCCATCTCGACGTGGCTCTCGGAGATCGGCGGCCAGGCGGCCAGCGCGTCGAGCGCCGACACGAACGAGAACGGCGCCCCCGCCAGGTAGTCGCAGCTCCCCGAGCAGGTGAAGCCGAAGCGCTTGAGCCCGGTCAGCTCCTTGACCTCGCTGATCACGGGGTGGATCAGCTCGTGCTCGCTCAGGCCGGTGTCGTGATCGGTGTGCCGCGTCTGCGCGAACGCGACGATCGCCACGTCTCTCATGCCAGCTCCACATCAGGCTCGCCGGTGGGGGCGAACCAGCGGATGTTCGCCATGGACGCCGTGCGCTCGCTCTCGGGGACCCAGACCGCCCTGACCCGCATGCCCTGGCGCACCTCGTGTGCGGGCACGTCCCCGATGAGCGCGATCATGGGGATGTCCGCTCCGTCGAGCAGGATGTACGCCGACACGAACGGCACCTCGGGAGCCCGGGGGTCGGGCAGGTTGTTGATGGCGAAGGTGGTGATCGTGCCGGTGTCGGGGAGTTCGAGCGTTTCCGGGAGGGTGTTTCCGCATTCGGGGCAGGCCAGCCGGAGCGGCACGTACACCTTCTCGCACTGCTCGCAGCGGCTGCCTAGCAGGACGCCGCGCTCGACGCCCTCCAGGAAGACGCGGAGCGCGCCGCCGGCCTGGAGGCGGTACTCGGCGCGCACGCTGGACACGATCTTCGTGACCTCGGGGGCGAAGTGGGAGATGTCGGTGATGTGGCCGGTGGGCCGGTCACGCCAGACCGGCCAGACCCGGGTGCCCGCCGCCAGGGCCTTGGGGTTGTCGGCGGCCACGGCGTGCAGGAGCGCGCTGTCCGCGCCGTCGAGGTGGATCAGGGCCCAGGCGAAGGGGCGGTCCAGCGGGTGGGCGTCGAGCGGCTCGTCCACCCAGGCCCAGGTGGTGATGGTGCCGGCCGGGCCGACCTCGACGTACTCGCCGGTCACCGGCTCGCCGGTCGCGGGGTCGTACTCGAGAGGGGGGACGAGCACCCGGCCCTCCGCCGTCCGCACCCCGACGATGCGGCGGGCGCGCAGCTCGCTGAGGAACCGGCCGATGACCGGCCCCGTCGTACGCGTGTAGCCGCCGGGGAACTCCAGGACGTGCTGGGCGACCAGCGGGTCAGATGGCACGGTCGTGTCCCTCCCAGTACGGGGCGCGGAGCTTGCGCTTGAGCAGCTTGCCGTTCGGCTCGCGGGGCATCTCGGCGATGAAGTCGATGCTCTTGGGCCACTTCATCCTGGCCAGCCGGCCCTCCAGCGAGGCCAGCAGCTCGGCGGCCAGCTCCGGCCCCGGCTCCACGCCCGGCGCGGGCTCGACCACGGCCTTGATCTGCTCGCCCCATTCCTCGTCCGGGATGCCGAACACGGCCACGTCGGCCACCTTCGGGTGGACCATGAGCTCGTTCTCGATCTCGGCGGGGTAGATGTTCGTCCCGCCCGAGATGATCATGTCGGCCTTGCGGTCGCAGAGGTAGAGGAAGCCGTCCTCGTCGAGGTAACCGATGTCGCCGACGGTGAAGTGGTCCTTGAGGCGGTTCTCGGCGGTCTTGGCGGGGTCGCCCTTGTACTCGAACTGGACGCCCATCATCTTCATGTAGATGGTGCCGGGGGTGCCGGTCGGCACGGGCTCGCCCTGCTCGTCCGTGATGAGCAGCTCGCTGATCGGCCAGGCCTTGCCCACCGTGCCGGGGTGGGCCTTCCAGTCCTCGGGCGTGGCCAGGGTGCCGCCGCCCTCGGTGGCCGCGTAGTACTCGTACACGCAGTCGCCCCACCATTCGAGCATCGCCCATTTGACCGGGACGGGACAGGGGGCGGCGGCGTGGATCATCCACCGCAGCGAGGACAGGTCGTACTTTTTCCTGACCTGGTCCGGCAGCGCGAGCAGGCGCTTGAAGTGGGTGGGGACCATGTGGGAGTTCGTGACGCGGTGGCGTTCGCAGAGCGCGAGCATCTCCTCAGCGTCCCACCTGTCCATGTAGACGAGGGTGTGCCCCATGTGCAGGGCCGTGCCGCCGAACTGGGTCACGGCCGTGTGGTAGCTGGGCGAGGTGACCAGGTGGGCGTTCGGGCGGCCGGGCGTGATGCCGAACAGTCCGAGCAGGAACGTCATGAGCTCGGCGGAGTCGTCCGGGTCGAGGCCGCTGAGCGGCCTTCTGACACCCTTGGGCTTGCCGGTGGTGCCCGAGGTGTAGTGCATGGTGGCGCCGGCGGTGCGGTCGGCGGGCGTGGTGTCCGGCTGCCCGCCGGTCAGCTCGCTCGCCGGCCTGAACCCGTCCCCCTCTCCCAGCAGGAAGCGGCGCTCGGGCGCGATGGCCTGCGCGCCCCTGGCACCCTCCTGGGCGAAGCGGGGATGCACGAAGAACGCCTTGGCCTCGCTGTCGTCGACGATGTAGGCGATCTCGGGCCCGGTCAGGTGCCAGTTGATCGGCGTGTAGTACCAGCCGGCCTGCAGGGCGGCCAGGTAGAGGACGAGCCCGTCGGCGCCGTTCGGGGCCAGGCCGCAGATGCCGTCGCCGGGCCGGAGGCCGAGCTCGCGCAGCCCGTGCACGAGCCTGTTCGAGCGGGCCAGCAGGTCGCCCGCGCGGTGCTGGGTGCCATCGGGGTCCACCGCCGCGATCCACTCGGGATCCGCCTGCGCGAGCCTCCAGAAGCCGAGCGTGCCCATCTGATCTCCTCAGCGCGGGAGTGAGCAAAACAGGAACCTGTTCTCGTTTGTCGGAGCGTATCCTGGGCCAAACTTCGTAGCAAGCGCTTGATCTAATCACTCCGGAGGCGTCCGTGGAGCTCCTGCCGATCAGCACCCCCCACTGCCGGATCGAACGCGACGGCCACGTCCTGACCGTCACCATGAACCGGCCCGAGGCCCGCAACGCGCTGTCCTCGGACATGTTGGTCGGCCTGGCCTCGGCGTGGGCGTACGCGTCGCAGGAGCCGGGCATCCGGGTCGCGATCCTGACGGGCGCCGAGGGCACGTTCTGCGCCGGCGCCGACCTCAAGGCCATGGGCCGGCCGTCCTCGGACCCGCAGGTGCAGGCCAGGGCGGCCCAGATCCCCAACTTCCACTGGAAGGGCCTGCTGCGCGAGGACCTGCCGACGAAACCGATCATCTGCGCGGTGGAGGGCTACGCGGTGGCCGGCGGCACCGAGCTGCTGGTGGGCACCGACCTGCGGGTGGTGGCGGAGTCGGCCACGCTGGGCCTGTTCGAGGCCAAGCGCGCCCTGTTCCCGATGGGCGGCAGCGCCGTCCGGCTCCCCCGGCAGATCCCGTACTGCCACGCCATGGACCTCCTGCTCACCGGCCGCGCCGTCACGGCGGCGGAGGCCCTGTCGATGGGGCTGGTCAACCGCGTGGTGCCGGACGGCCAGGCGCTGGCCGCGGCGCGCGAGCTGGCGGAGGACGTGGCCGCGTCCGGGCCGCTGGCGGTGCAGGCGATCCTGCGCACGTACCGGGACACGCTGGGGATGCCCGAGGTGGAGGCGCTCAAGGTGTCGGACGAGCTGGGGTGGCCGGTGATCGGCTCGGAGGACGCCAAGGAGGGCACGCGGGCGTTCCGCGAGAAGCGTTCCCCGGACTACCAGGGCCACTGATCCGGGCGGCAGGCCTGGCACTCGCGCTCGCCACGGCCGGACGACGGAAGCGCGCCCCTCACCGGTTCGCCACGAGGCCCGCTTCCGTCACCGGCCACCCGTCACTCCTCCGTGATGCGCTCCAGCCGCTCCAGCGCCTCCCCGTACTCCTCCACCAGCCCGAACACCACGTCCTTGGCCGGCCGCACCTGGTTCATCACCCCGATGATCTGCCCGGCGGGGAACGTGGCCAGTTCCGAGGCGTCCGAGCGGCCGATGCGCCGCAGCGCGTCCGACACCAGCATGAACTGCATCGGCATCGGCAGCGTCCCCGGCGACTCCTCCGACTCCCACGCCTCGGTCCACTCGTTCCTGAGCAGCCTGGCGGGCTTGCCCGTCCAGCTTCGGGAGCGGACGGTGTCGCGGGAGGTCGCCTCCAGGATGCGGCGTTTGGCCATCTCCGGCGTGTCGGCCTCCTCGACCGCGAGCCAGATCGAGCCCGTCCACACCCCCTCGGCCCCCAGCGCCATGCCGGCGGCCATCTGGCGGCCGTTGCCGATGCCGCCCGCGGCCAGCACGGGCACGTCCACGGCGTCCACCACCTGCGGGATGAGCACCATGGTGGAGATCTCACCCGTGTGGCCGCCGGCCTCGGTGCCCTGGGCGACCACCACGTCCACGCCGACCTCCACCTGCTTGAGCGCGTGGCGCGGGGTCGAGGCGAGGGCGGCGACCTTGACGCCGTGGGAGTGCGCGAGCTCCACCACGTCGGCGGGCGGCGGGCCGAGGGCGTTGGCCAGGAGGGCGATGGGGTGGCGCAGGGCGACCTCGACCTGCGGGCGGGCGGTGGCGTCCGTCCAGCCGAGCAGGACGCGACCGGCCTCGGCATCGGCCGACAGCGGCGGGACCCCGTGCTTGGCCAGCAGGTTCTCGACGAACGCCCGGTGGCCTTCCGGGATCATGGACTGGAGGCGGCCGACCAGCTCCTCGGGGGCGAAGTCGGCGCCCTCGTAGGAGGCCGGCATGACGACGTCCACCCCGTACGGCTTGCCGTCCACGTGGTCGTCGATCCACTTGAGCTCCGTCTCGAGCTCCTCGGGCGTGAAGTAGAGCGCTCCCAGCACTCCCATGCCGCCGGCCCGGCTGACGGCGGCGACCACGTCCCTGCAGTGGCTGAACGCGAAGATCGGGAGCTCGATTCCGAACATGTCCGTGACGCGTGTCCGCATGGCCCGACAATACGTCCGCCGCCGGGCAAACTGCAACGCGTTCTAGACTAGAACCTTTCGTCTGGTACCGGTGAGTAACCTTAGACTATAACTGGTTCCAGTTAAGGGTTGTTGTCAATGAAAAAGGGCCCGTTCTCACGGGCCCCGAAATTGCGTGGCTATTTACTCGACCCGCTCCGGGCGGCGGCCGAGCAGCACCCCGGCCACGACGAGCACGACACCCACGACGAGCAGGACCAGCGGGATGACGTTGCGCAGCAGGTTGATGGTGCTCTTGCCGCTCTGCGCGTTCTTGACCAGGTCGTTCACGGTCGCGTCGGTCATCTTCGCGGTGGCGACGAAGGCCGCCGAGCGCTCGACGCCGTCCTGCGTCTTGAGCACCTCGTGCCGCTGCACCTCCTGCCGGACGGGCGAGCCCGTCACCGGCTCGATCCAGTACGTCGTCTTGCCGTCGTACCAGCGGTCCACCTGCACGTCCCCGGTCTCGCCCGTGATGCCGAGCACGTTGGCGGGGGCGGTGCGGGTCTCGGTCTTGGTCGGCGGCACGGTCTGCTCGAAGACGTAGACGGGCAGCCCGTTGACGTTGTCCTCACGGACGAAGACCGCGTCGAACGCCTTCTGCGCCGTGGAGTTGAACACCTTGTACGTCTTCTTCTCCACGTCGAAGGGGAACTTGTAGATCTGCCCCTCCAGCGTCACCGGCGCCTTCTCCACGTTGTTGCTGCAGCAGTTCACCGCGAGCCCCGTGTACTTGTTGAAGGCGCTGCGGCGCTCGGAGATGTCGATCTGCGGGCGGCTGTTGGTCACGTCGTTGACCACCGTGGCCTCGTCCCAGACCACGTGGTCGTCCTTGGCCTCCTTCACGTCCCCGCGCGTGGTGACGATGATGTCGAGGTCGCCGGTCAGCACCTTGAGGTCCTGCATGGAGAAGTACTGCGCGCCCTTGGCCTCCAGCCGCGAGATGCCGAACTGGTCCGCCGGCGCCGAGATGATCTGACCGGCCGCCCAGAATTTCAGCAGCGGCGCCAGCGCGATGAAGAAAGCCCCGAACCCGATGAGGACGAGCGTGGAGATACGACCCATCGAGGCCTCCGCATTTTGTAGAACATGTTGTCGTTTGTCTGCGATCGTCGAGCAACAAAGTATGACAGTGAGTGATGTCCGTCACCGGCGGCCCTGGCACCGCAACCAAATTGATAGAAACAAGTTCTATCGTGGTTCCGGCCCCGGCCGGCGAAGCGTCGTACGGTCAGGAAAGCGAGAAAGTGGGAGCAGCGATGAAGGGCAGGGACGCCGCGCTCGACGGCATCCGCGCGATCGCCGCGCTCGGCGTCTGGCTGCTGCACGTCGGGAGCAACACGGGCGTCATGTACCGCGAGGGCATGCTCCCCTGGATGATGAGCCGCCTGGGCATCGCCGTACCCATCTTCTTCCTCCTGTCGGGCCTGCTGCTGTACCGCCCGTGGGCGCGCGCGGTGATCGAGGATACGCCACGGCCGCGGCCGCTGCGTTACCTGTGGCGCCGGATGCTGCGGGTGATGCCGGTCTACTGGCTCGTGACCGCGCTGGCGCTGTGGGCGTGGAGCCCCTTCGACTGGACCGGCTGGCTGAAGTGGATGCTGCTGGCGCAGAACTTCTTCCCCGGCGACCCCACTCCCGACGGCCTCTACCAGATGTGGACGCTGCCCATCGAGATGTCGTTCTACGTGCTGCTGCCGATCCTGGCGTGGCTGCTGCACCGCTTCGCGCGCGGCGGCAACCGGCCGGTCCGGCTGCTGGTCGGCATCGGGGTGCTGCCGGTGATCTGCCTGGCCACCGTGGCCGCCGCCCGGCTGTTCGAGCAGCCGCAGCTCGCGCTGCTGCTGCCGTACCACCTGGTCTACTTCGCCTGCGGCATGGCGATGGCGGTGCTGTCGGTGTGGATCGGGCACAGCCGCGTGATCGACTCGCTGGCACCGCAGCTCCTGGTGCTGGCCGGCCTGCTGTACGCGCTGCTGAGCACCGATCTGGCCGGCCCCCGCACGCTCACGCTGCCCACCCTGTCGCAGTCGCTGTGGCGGGTCAGCCTGGAGGCGGCGGTGGCGGTGCTCCTGGTGGCGCCGTTCGCGCTGGCGTCCTGTCCCGGCTCGCTGCGGAACCGGGTGCTCGGCAACCCCGTCAGCGCCTACCTGGGCCGCATCTCCTACAGCTTCTTCCTCTGGCACGCGCCCGTGATCACGTTGCAGCTCAAGCTCACCGGCGCGCAGCCGTTCCAGGGCGACTTCGCCAGCGTGGCGGTGGTCTCGTTCGTGGTCACGATGCTGCTGAGCGTCGGCAGCTACCACCTGATCGAGGCGAGTGCGCTCAGGCTCAGCGGACACCGGTCAGCACCTGCTCTTCCGCCGGGAGCTCCGGCTCCGCTGCCGGCCGCGCCGGCTCCGTGACGAGTTGCCCGAACAGCACGCCCACGGCCGCGACCGCGGCGAGCTGCGGCGCCTGGTCCATGAGGGCCCCCACGTCGAATCCGTGGTCGCGCAGCACCATGGCCGCCGCCAGCGACGCCGTGGCCGCGCCGAAGATCCCGGCCGCCGCCCAGTGCGCGGGCAGCCCGCGGGCCCGCAGCAGCAGGGTCACGAGCACGGCGGCCAGCACCGCGACCATGCCCTGCCAGCTCGCCACCCAGCCGCCGAACGCCAGCGCGAGCACGACCACGACCGGCGCCCGCGGCCGTGACAGCCGGGCCGCCGGGGCGGCGGCCGTCTCGCGCACGTGCTCGGGGCGCGGCCCGCGCAGCGCCAGCGCGAGCAGCGCCAGCAGCGCGATCCCGGCCAGGCCGAGCAGCAGGGCGAGCCGGTAGGGGCGGTCGGGCAGGTATTCGAGCCTGGCGGTCCCCTGGGTGCCCGCGGGCAGCTCCCAGCCCTGCTTCCAGCCGTCGATCCGTACGGGTTTGAGCGTCTTGCCACCGAGCTGGGCCCGCCAGCCGGCGTTGTAGTTCTCGTTGACGACGAGGAAGGAGTCCTTCGGCGCGCTCACCATGACCTCGCGCGTGGTGGTGGTCCAGGTGCCGCGCACCGCCGAGCCCTCCACGCCGTCCGGCCGGCGGGGCGGCGTGCCCAGCACGAGCGAGTCGATCGTGTACGGGTCCCAGCCCGCCACCCGCACCCGGTTGTCCCCCTGCGCCAGCTCCGCCCTGGAGCAGCCGAGGATCTGCACGGGCCGTTGTTCGAGCAGGTCGACGTGGGTGCCGGCGACCTTGGTCGGGATGGCCCGGCCGTTCACCTCGATCCTGGGCCCGAGCCCGCAGGCCAGCCTGAGCGGGATGTCGGCGGGCCGGCCCACCGGGTCGACGCCGGGCACCACCAGCTCGGTCACCTGCAGCCGCTTGGAGAAGGGGGTGAAGCGGAGCTTGAGCCGGGAGGTGGACATGGCCTTGAAGGTGAGCTCGCCGCGCTCGTCCACCCGCCCGCCGCGCACCTGGCCGCCGTCGCCGCTCACGACCACGTCCAGCGGCTGCGTGTCGTCGCTCGGGCGGCCGATCTGGATGCGGGAGATCTTCCGCTTGCCCTTCCAGGCGATGGTCAGCGCGGGCTCGGTGTCGTCGGCGTCCGGGATCCAGGTGGTGCTGCCGTCGGCGTCGAACGCCGACCTGGGCGAGACCACGGCGTCGTCGCTGAGCTGGGAGGAGCCGGTCACGGTGGTCAGGTCCGCACGGACCCGGGTGAAGCGGTCGACCAGCTCGGGATCCTTCAGCACGGCGGTTCCCCGCACGTTCACCGCCGCGTCGGACCCCGCGCTGAAGGTCCGGTCGAACCCGGTCTCCTCGCCCTTCCTGGCCAGCGCCACCTCGTTGCAGACCCACCGGTACGGGTTGCGCGTGCACGCGGGCCGCGCGTCGAGGCCCCGGTCCATGACGTAGACGTCGCCCTGCCCCGGCAGCCTGATCGTCCGGCCCGCCGTGACGCCGGGGATGGACAGCTCGACGATGCCGATTCGCTGGCCGTAGCTCCACCCGGCGTTGGCGGTCTCGACGACCTTGAGCCGCACCCAGGTCGTCGGCCCTCCGGGCACGCGCAGCCGCTGCGGGTCCGTGCTGCGGGTGACGTCCTGGACCAGGCTGCCCGCCTCGGTCTCCACGGCGATCCGCCTGACCGCCTGGCCGAGCAGCAGGTCGGGGGCGAACATGACGTCCAGGTACGGCAGCCGCATCCGCCCGGCCAGATCCACGCGCAGCCACTGGCCCTGCGGAGCCGTGGAGCCGTCGTTCTGCCAGCCGGTCTCGACGTTGCCGTCCATGGCCGCCCACGGGCCGCTGCCGGGGCTGCTGATCGCGGCGATCGCGTACGGGTCGGCGACCGAGGAGGAGGCGCTGATGCCGGCGATGCCGTCGTACTCGGCCACCGCGGTCCCGTCCAGCCAGCCGTCCTCCAGCAGGTCCAGCTCCCTGACGCCGCCGAAGTCGGCCTTCCTGTCGGCCGTCAGCGTGGGCGACCAGTTCGACCTGATCTCGCCGAACGAGCGCTCGCGAAGCCGCAGCGCGTCGCTGACCACGGTCGGCGCCTCGCGCTTGCCGGCGTCGCCGTTCACCAGGACGGGGCCCTCGTCCAGCAGGCCGAGGTCGCCCATGGCGAGCAGCGAGTCGGGCCCGCCGCGCACGGCCAGCGCGTCGGCCGCGGGCTGCACGGAGACCAGGTCCGCGCTGCCGGACACCTCGTACAGGTCGAGCGCCGGGAACGGCGCGTCCACCTGGTTGACCGCGTCGTCGGTCTCCCGGTCGCCGACCACGTCGCCGAACGAGCGCACCTTCCTGATGCCCGGCGACTCGCGCAGCGCCTCGTACATCCTGGACGGCCAGGCGCCCTGGAGGTTCGCCCTGTTCAGGTCGTTCCTGACGAGCAGGTAGCGCACGCCCAGCCGGCGCAGCACCGCCGTCACCCCCGCCGAGCCCTGGCCGGCGGTGAGCCGCTGGTCGATGGCGTCGAGCAGCCTGGTCAGGCCCACGGAGCCGGGCGGCGTGATCTGCCTGGTGGTCCAGCGGGCGGTGGACAGGGCCTGCAGGGGCTCGTCCATGGGGCGGCCCCAGACGTACTCGCCGAACTTGGCGCCCGGCACGACCAGCACGCCGTCGTCACCGGCGTTGTCGTCGAGCCAGGCGGCCGCCTCCCGCCAGTGGGACGGCACCTGCTGGAAGTCGCCCGGCGCGGCCAGGCCCTGGTTGAAGACGGGCAGCACGAGCGCGACGAAGGCCGCCACCGCGGTCGTGCGCAGCGGGATCCTGGCCCTGACCAGCAGGTGCGCCAGGCCGAAGGCGAGCGCGAGCCGGACGAGGGGGTCGAACTTGCGCAGGTTCCGCAGCGGCGCGAGCGGCCCGTCGAGCAGCCAGCGCACCGGCTCGGCCGTGATCGGCTCCAGCGCGCCGGCGTGCCCCGCGACCATCGCGACCACGCCGACCAGGAACATCGCCACCACGAACCCCTTGGCGGGCAGGTCGCGGCGCGACAGCCCGGCCAGGCCGAGCGCGGCGATCAGGCCGGTGACCACGACCATGGTGGCCGAGGTGGCGATCGTGAAGCCGGGCGGCTGCTCGAAGACGCCGTTGAGCGGCAGGTAACGCACCCAGTCGGAGGCGCCGCGCAGCACGTTGGTGAGCGAGGTGACGGCGGTGGTGGTGTCGGCGGTCTCGGTGTACGGCAGGAAGTTGAACGCGTAGCGGCCCACGAGCAGCAGCGGCAGCGACCAGAACAGGGTGGCCACCGCGACGGCGCCCGACCACCAGCCGAGCAGCCGCCAGCGCGGCACCGGGCGCGGCCGGGTCAGGATGTACAGGACGGGCGCGACCAGCACGGCCAGCACGGCGACCGCGTTCACGCCGCCGCACAGCGCCACGGCCAGCGCCGACCTGATGGCCCCGCGGGCCCGCTGGCCGGTCTCCGAGGCGGTGAGCAGCGGGATGAGGATCCACGGCAACATCGCGGCGGGCAGCCACTCGATCGAGATCTCGCCGAGGATCGACAGCGTGCGCGGGGCCAGCGCGTACGCCAGCGCGGCCACGATCCTGGTGCCCGGCGTGCCGATGCCGAGCTGCCGGCCCAGCCGCTCCACGCCGAGGAAGGCCACGCACATCAGCAGCGTCAGCCAGAGCCGCTGCGTCACCCACGGCGCGACGCCCGCCAGGTCGCCGAGCGCGAAGAACGGGCCCATCGGGAAGATGTAGCCCGCCACCTGGTTCTGGAGCTGGCCGAAGTGTTGCAGGTCCCACAGGTGGGCTGCGCGCTCCAGCCAGCCGACCGGGTTGAGCGCCAGGTCCATCTTGGTGTCGGAGATGAGGTGGCCGGGCTTGGTGGTGAACGCCAGCAGCGCGAAGCCGGCGCAGCACAGCAGCAGCCAGAGCCGGCGTCTGGCGGGCTCGCCCACCGGCCGGCCCGCGCCCGTGCGCCGTCCGGCCACCAGCTTGTCGGTCGGCAGCAGGGTCCCGGGCCTGGCCTGCGTGCTCCTGGCCGGCCCCTCGCTCACCGCTCCTCCCAGCCGGGTCCCGGGTCGGCGCCCTGCATGAGCGCGATGAGGCGTTCGGCACTGCGGTCCCAGGAGAACCGCGCGGCCCATTCCCGACATTTCACGGTATAAGTGTGGTCCAGCTCGTCGAGTGCCGAGGCGATGCCCTTGGCCAGGCTCGCGCCGCCATCGGGGCCCTCGGGCAGCAGCCAGCCCGTCTCGCCGGGCCGTACGGCGTCGCGCAGGCCGTCCACCTCGAAGGCCACCGTCGGCACGCCGAGCGCGGCGGCCTCCAGCACGCTCAGCCCCCACCCTTCGCCCTGCGAGGCGCTCACGTGCAGCCACGCCTGCGCGACGAGGCGCGCCTTGTCCTCCTCCGGCAGGTAGCCGTGCAGGATCACGCCCTCGGGCAGCCGGGCGCGCAGCGCCGCCTCCTCGGGGCCCCGGCCGACGATGTCCACGACCAGGTCCGGCTGGCGCTCGCGCAGCTCGGCGACGGCGTCGAGCAGCAGGTGCACCCGCTTGTGCGCGACGAGCCGGCCGAGGCAGACGAGCCGAGGAACTGGACTTTTCTCGATATCTACGGGCTGAGCGATGCTCACCCCGTTCGGCACGATGTGCACCGGGCCGCGCCAGCCGAGCCGCTCCCGCATGGCCCGCAGCGTGGACGGCGACACCGCCACGCTCGCGTGCCGCCGGTAGCTCCACCGCGACACGGGCCCCTCCAGGAACCGCCCGAACGCCGCCAGCCACCCCGGCATGTGCACCCCGAACTGCCGGTCGTGCACGTGGTGCACGACGCACAGCACGCGGGTGCGCCGCCGTACCACCCAGGGAGTGAAGAACGGGATGCCGTTCTGGCAGTCGAGGACGGCGTCGAAGCGGCCCCTGCGCAGCAGCAGCCAGCCCAGCACCAGCGGATAGACGGAGAAGACCCCGCCCATCCGCACGAAGCGCACGCCTTCTGCGCTGTCGTGCCGGCGCTGCCCCGGCGCCCGCGCCGTGACGAAGCACACCTGGTGGCCCGCGCGCGCGAAGCGCCGGGCCAGCTCCCAGGCGAACGTCTCGGCACCGCCGGCCTGGGGGTGCCAGGGGTCACGCCAGTTGACGACAGCGATCTTCACGGATATCCGACGGGGTCGAGCGGCGGCTCCCAGGCCGGGTGCGCGGCGGCGGGCCGCGGCCGGGCGCGCAGCCGCAGCCAGATCCGGCCGAGCTCCAGCACGATGCCGAAGGTGTGCCTGGCCGGGGAGAAGCGCGAGCCCGGCATGTCGCGCCAGCGTACGGGGATCTCCCGCACCGTCGAGCCCCGCTCCACGCAGCGAGCGAGCAGCTCGACGTCGAACGCGAAACCCGGGGTGCGCAGCCGCGCGGCGGTCTCGCGGGCCAGCACGCCGTCGAAGAACTTGAAGCCGCACTGGGTGTCGCTCACGCCGCGCACGAGCGCGCCGGCCAGCGCGCGGAAGCCGAAAGCGCCCAGCTCCCGAATCTTGCTGTGCCGGTTTTCGACGTGCGAGCCGAGGTGCGCCCTGGAGCCGATCACCACGCGCTCGCCGGACAGCAGCAGCCCGAGCGCCACGTCGATGGCGTCGAGGTCGGTGGCCATGTCGGCGTCACAGAAGCCGACGAAGGGTGCGCTGGTGCCGAGCAGCCCGGCGCGTACGGCGGCCCCCTTGCCGGGGATCGCGCACTGGACGAGGCGGACGGGCACGGGGCCGCGCGGCCGGCTCCTGACGATCTCGGCCGTGCGGTCGGTGCTGTTGTTGTCCACGACGATGACAGAGGTGGGGAACGGCATTCGGGCAAGCTTCGCGCACAGCTGCAGGAGCCCCCCGGGGAGTCGTCGTTCCTCGTTGTAGGCGGGAATGACGATCTCAAGCAGTGGTGGCCGGCTCGCCCTCTCGTCCCCTTGTGGAGAGGGTGGCATGTTCGGCTCGGATTACCGGTCGCCGTAGTTGTAGAGCGGCTGGTTGACCGGCGTGGCGGTGGCGCCGGTGAAGGTGACGGTGGTGACCGTCGCCACGAGGGCCGCAACGGCGACACCGATCATCGCTGCTAAGAGGATCTTGATCACGGGGTTCCTCCTCGAGCGGGCATTGGTGCGGGCGTCCCTAAACCTAGAACCAATTCTTGCTACTCGGAAGTAGCTAGACGAAATCTTAACAAAGACGCTGATCAGCGTACCTATTCGGACGGAACCCGCACCACAGGACCATCGAATCGGTACAACCGCAGGTCACGGGTATCGACCAGGACCCTCGCACTGCGTAGCCACGTACCGAACCGCTGCCGCTCCTCCCCTGTCCCCGCGTCGACAATCACGTAGCGAAACCCCGCTCCGGGCAGATCCGGCGAGGGCCCTTCTAGTACGTGTTCTAGCGCCTGGACGCGGGGATCCTCGCTCCTGACGACCAGCCCGCCCACCCGTACGGCGTCGTTGGAGACCACCCGCCGGCCCGGCGCCGCGAAGAAGCGCTGCGCCGGGTCCAGCACCGCTCGCCCGCCGTTCCACGGGAACTGCCGGTACGACTCGAACGGCAGCACCAGCACGTCACCCGGCTGCTGATCGCGCCGGATGAGCTCCCGCGCGACCGTCCAGCTCTCCGGGTACGACACGGCCCCGAGCCGCCCCAGCGAGCCCCACGCCATGGTCGGCAGCACGGCCACCGGCACCAGCGCCAGCGCGCCCACCCACACCCGGTGCCGCGCCACCCGCTCGGCCAGCAGCCCCAGCCCCAGCGCCGCCACCAGCGCCAGCGGCGCCACGTACTGCTGGGCGTCCCTGAACACCGCGAAGCCGCCCCACACCTCCACGACGACCCACGCGAACGCCGCCCGCCCGGGCTCGCTCACCCCGGCGCACGCCACGCCGAGCCCGATCGCCGCCGCCGCGCCCAGCCTCCGCTTGTACGGCACGTCCGCGCGCAGGAACGCCACGACCCCGACGAGGGTGAGCGCCAGCCTGGCCACCGCCCCCACCACGGTCTCGTACCCGGGCGGCACCGCGTACGCGTTCCAGATCCCGCCCAGCGACAGCAGGCTCCCCACGGTCCCGAACGGCGTGTCCGCCCTGGCCGCGAAGGCCTCCACGCCCACCGGATCGCCCTCGATGCCCCGAGGCCGCAGCGCCGTCGGGATCAGCCACGGCAGGCTGAACACCGCCAGCACCGCCACCACCCGCACCAGGACGTCCCGCCGCGCCAGGGGAAGCGCCGTGAGAGCGGTGACCGTCATCGCCGCGAACCCGCCCACCGCCGCCGGCAGCACGGCCAGCGCCGTCCTGCGTCCCGACCAGACGGCTCGAACCACCCAGGGCAGCCCGGCGTACCCGAGCAGCAACGCCCACTGCCCGATCAGCAGCCGCTCGGCCACGTACGGGTTCCACACGTAGAACGCCCCCGCCACCAGCCTCGGCCCCAGCGACTGCGACGGCAGCAGCAGCGCCGCCCCCGAGCAGCCCAGCACGAAGATCACCAGCAGGATCGCCTTCTGCACCAGCTCGGCGGGCAGCACCTGCGCCAGCGCGGTCACCACGGCGTCGCTCGGCACCACCCGCGCCGCGCCGCCCGCCAGCCCGAACGTGAACCGCGAGAACGCCGGGTCCGGCACGAACACCATGTCCTGGAGCAGCGTGAACCCCCACCCCAGGGCCGGCCCGAGCGCCAGGCAGCCGAGGGCCAGCCCGAGGAGGGCGGCGGCGAGCCCGGCTCGGGCGGTGTGCGGCATCCCGCAATGACATCACAACCGAGCCACGGCCATTCCCTTGATCACGCGCACGTGGTTACTCTCGCCGGGACGGGAGGCTGGGGGCCATGACCGTACAGGGGTTGCGATCACGGGGCGGCGACGCCGTGCTCGCCACCGGGCTCGTGATGGTGGCGGTCCAGCTCGTGTGGAAGTTCGAGCTGGTCAGGCGGACGTACTTCCGCCAGGACGACTTCCACTACATCATCAGGGGCCAGGAGAGCGGTTTCACCTGGGACTACCTGATGTGGGTGGACGTGGGCCACCTGCTGCCGGGCGGCTTCGGCATCTCCTGGGCGATGGCCCGCCTCGGCGGCTACAACGAGGTGCTGGCCCACACGATGACGATCGCGCTGCAGGCGGGGGCGAGCCTGGCGCTGCTGCGGCTGCTGCGGCTGCTGTTCGGGGCGCGGCCGGCGATCCTGGTGCCGCTCGGGTTCTACCTGCTGACGCCCATGACGATCCCGTCGCTGTCGTGGTGGGCGGCGGTGCTGGAGACGCTGCCGCTGCAACTGGCACTGCCGATGGCGCTGTCCTCGCACGTGCTGTACGTGCGTGACGGCCGGATCCGGCACGTGGTGGCGGCCTGCGCGTGGACGCTGTTCGGGCTGCTCTTCTTCGTCAAGGCCGCGTTCATCCCGGTGCTGATGCTGGTGATCACCGCCGGCTGGCTGACGCCGGGCTGGAAGCGGCTGTGGCGGGCCTGGTTGCCGTACGCGGCGCTGCTGGCCGCGTACTCGTGGGTCTTCTTCACCGGGCTCTACAGCTCCGTCCAGATCAACAACGCGACGCAGACGCCCGGCCTGCCGGACGCCGGCGTGGCGGGCGAGTTCTTCTGGATGCTGGGCTCGCGCGGCCTGGTCCCGTCGGCGCTGGGCGGGCCGTGGCAGTGGCGGCCGATCGGGGACGACTACGCGATGGCCGCCCCGCCGGAGCCGCTGGTCTGGGCGGGGCTGGTGGTCGCGGCGGCCGTGGTGACCGTGTCGGTGCGGTGGCGGCGGCGGGCCTGGCTGGCGTGGCTGGTGCTGCTCGGCTACTTCCTGCTCGCCGACGTGGTGCCGGTGCTGCTGGGACGGATCGAGCTGCTCGGGCCCGCCGTCCTCGGGTTCGAGCTGCGTTACCTGGCCGCCACCGCGACCGTCGTCGCCCTCGTGCTCGGGCTGGCGTTCATCCCGCTGGACGGCGAGGAACGGCCCTGGCTGCGCCCGCGCACCCGGCTCAGGTGGGCCTGGGCGCCGCTGGCCGCGGCCGTCACGGCGGGCTCGGTCTGGTCGGTGGCCGCGTACGCCGATCGCCCGCTCGGCGGCACCGTCCGCCACTACGTCGAAACGGCCAGGCAGGCGCTCTCCCGCGTGCCGGAGGGCACGGCCGTGCTCGACACGCACGTGCCGCCCGGGGTCGCCGCCGCCGCCTTCTTCCACGACTACGCCCTGCACTCCAAGGTCCTCGGGGTGCCGGACCCGTGGCCGGTGACGTGGCTGCGCGAGCTCTCCGGCCCCGTGCAGCACCCGATGACGTTCGACGCGCGGGGCCGCCTGCGCCCGGTCACCATCCAGGGCCTGCGAATCCCGCAGCGCGGGAACTGCGTGCCGGTCGGACCGGGCGAGGTCCGCTTCCGCCTGCCGGGGCGGCTCCCCGGCGGCGCGTACACCGCGCAGATCACCTACCTGAACGGCGCGGAGACCACCCTGTCGGTACGGCTCGGGCTCGGTGTCACGCAGGTGCGCGCCGGCGAGGGCCTCGGCAGGACGTTCGCCCGGATCCCCGGCGAGGGCGGCGAGCTCGCCATCCGCACGACCGGCGGCCCGGACGCCTGCGTCGGGGAGATCAGGATCGGCCGCCCCGTCCCCGACGAGGACGGCGCGGCCGTTCCCCCGCGACCCGCGGGGTGATCTTCTACTTGCCCGGCTCCGGGTCCCTCGGCAGGCCCAGCATGCGCTCGCCGATGATGTTGAGCTGCACCTCGGTGGTGCCGCCGTAGATGGTCATCGCCCTGGTGGCCAGCACCGCCCGGTTCCAGTAGCCGGCGTCGCCGAGCTTCATGTCCGCGGCGGTCACGGCGGCGGCGCCGAGCAGCTCCACCGCGGTCTCGGAGACGTGCTGGGCGTGCGAGGTGGACAGCAGCTTCCGTACGGAGGCGTCCGCGCCCGGCTCGGTCCCGGCGAGCTGCTTGAGCGTGACCCGCAGCGACAGCGCGTTGATCGAGTGCCCCTCGCAGACCACCTCGGCCACCGTCTGCGCCTCGGCCGGCGTCAGCTCCCGCCCGAGCCGCCCGACCAGCCCGAGCAGGTCGGGCACGGACGCGCCGGTGCCGCCCGAGCCTGACGACAGCGAGACGCGCTCGTTGGACAGCGTGTTGCGGGCCACCTTCCAGCCCTCGCCGACCTCGCCCACGACCAGGTCGTCCGGCACGAACACGTCGTCGAGGAAGACCTCGTTGAACAGGTTCTCGCCGGTCATCTCGGTCAGCGGCCTGACCGTGACGCCCGGGGCCTTCATGTCGACCAGGAAGTACGTGATGCCCTCGTGCTTGGAGCCCTCGCTGGAGTTACGGGCGATGCAGATGCCCCACTCCGCCACGTGGGCGACGGACGTCCAGATCTTCTGGCCGTTGAGCTTCCAGCCGCCCTCGACCTTCTCCGCCTTCATCTGCAGCGAGGCCAGGTCGGAGCCGGCGCCGGGCTCCGAGAAGAGCTGGCACCAGATCATCTCGCCGCTGAGCGTCTTGGGCAGGAAGCGCTGCTGCTGCTCGGGCGTGCCGTACGCGGCGATCGACGGCACCACCCAGGCGCCGATGATCATGGCGGGCAGGCGCACCTTGGCGGCCTTGAGCTCCTGCGCGATCAGCACCTGCTCCAGCGGCTTGGCGTCGCGGCCCCACGGCTTGGGCAGGTGCGACATGACGAACCCCTGGTTGGCCAGGGCCCGCTTCTGCTCCTTGCCCTCCAGCTTCGCGATCTCCGCGATCTCGGCGCGGATCGACTCGCGCAGCGCCTCGGCGCCCTCGGGCAGGTCGATCTCCATCTCGCGGGAGACGCCCTGCAGGGAGAGCTCGGTCACGGTCGCGGCCCACTCGGCCGACGAGCCGAGCAGGGCGCGCAGGGTGAGCGCGCGGCGGTAGTAGAGGTGCACGTCGTGCTCGAAGGTGTAGCCGATGCCGCCGAAGGTCTGGATGGCGTCCTTGGCGCACTGCACGGCGGCGTCGGGGGCCATGACCCCGGCCACGGCGGCGGCGAACCGGAGCTCCTGGCCCTCGGCGCGGGTGGCGTCCCACACGGTGGCGCGGGCCTGCTCCAGCGCGACCAGCATGCGCGACAGCTTGTGCTTGATGCCCTGGAACTGGCCGATCGGGCGGCCGAACTGGACGCGTACCTTGGCGTACTCGGCGGCGGCTGTCACGCACCACGAGGCCACGCCCGCCGCCTCGGCACCGAGCAGGATCGCGGCCAGGTCGCGCACGTCGGAGGTCTCGACGCCGTCCAGGATGCCCTCGGCGGGGACGACCACCTCCGACAGCTCGACCTTGGCGACCGGCCTGGTCAGGTCGAGCGACTTGATCTCGGTGACGGTGGCGGAGGAGGCGTCGACGAGCACCCACTCCTCGCCGTCGGCCGTGGCGACCGGCAGCACCAGCGAGTCGGCCAGCGAGCCGCCGAGCACGGGCTCGGCCGTGCCGGAGACGACCAGGGAGCCGTCCTCGCGGCGGGTGCCGGTCAGCGAACCGGTCAGCGCGACGGCGGCGGTCAGCGTGCCGTCCACGAACGACTCCAGGTGCTCGCGGCGCTTGGAGGCGTTGATCACGGCGCTGGCCAGCACGGTCGGCACGAACGGCCCCGGCGCCATGCGCTCGGCCAGCGCCTCGATGGCCACCGCCGCCTCCAGGAGCCCGTAGCCGGAGCCACCGTACTCCTCGGGCACGTGCAGGCCGAGCAGCCCCTGCTCGGCGAGGCCAGGCCAGAACGCGGGACGCCCTTCGGTCCCGGCGCGCAGCAGCTCCGAGGGGATGTTCCGCTCCGCCCAGCCGCTCACCGACTCGCGCAGCGCCTCGTGCTCCTCGCTCAACCCGATCGCCATTGTCCATCCTCCAGCCAGGTCCGAGTCATGCCCAGAATCATATTCTAGAGGATGCTTCTGGCATACCGCTCTCCCTCGCCACCTTTCCCTTCGGGGAGCGGCGGCCGGCTAGAGCGGACGGACCTGCTGGACCAGCGTGTTCAGGTCGCGCCAGCGGGTCTTGTTCGTCTCGGGGATCGAGGCCATGAGCATCGCCGGCTTGGTCTTGCCCACCTCGATGACCGTCACCATCGCCTGCGCCTCCTGCTCCTTGCCGTCGAAGGTGTAGGTGACCTTGTAGCCGAGCGTCCAGCCCTTGCCGACCGGGATCTTCTGCGAGGCGGTCCACTCGTCGAGCTTGGCGCCCGCGGGGTACTGGGTGCGGATCGTCCAGCGGGCCGCCTGGGTGGCGATCTCGCGGTAGTCGGCGTTCGAGCTGGGCTTCTCCTCCGGCGACTCGCCCGGGTACATGGCGGAGGCGATCACCGTGTGCGGGACGGCGACCTTGCCGATGCGCTGCGCGATCGAGAACGGCGGGAACGACTTGGCCTTCCACGGCGAGGCCAGCCTCGGGTAGGAGATGCCGCTGGTCTTGTCGGTGATCGTGCCGGTCACCGCGGACGCCTTGCCGGACAGCGTGGCGTACTTCTTGGAGTCGGGCACCGGCGGCAGCACGATCGGCGTCTCGGTCGGGGTCGCGCTGGCCGACACCGTCGGCGTCGCCGAGACGGACGGCACCGGCGCGACCCGGACGACCTGCTCGTCCGGCTGCTGGTTGGTGGGCACGTCGCCACGGAAGACGACGAACACCAGCAGGACGGCCAGGACCGTGCCGAGGATGGCGCCGACCAGGTAGACCGCCTTCATCGGGATGTCGCCGAAACGGCGGACCCTGGGCTCCGGGGGGAGCGGCGGCACGGGTGGCGGGGGCTGCATGTACTGCTGCTGCGGCGGCTGCCCCAGCCGCAGCCCCGTGCCCTGACCAGGGCCCTGCATCGGCCCCGGGCCGTGAACGGGACCCGGCCCCTGCCCAGGGCCCACGCCCTGACCCTGGCCTGGGCCCATGCCCTGCCCCGACCCTGCACCCTGACCCGGGCCCACGCCCTGCGCCTGACCTGCACCCTGTGCCTGATTCGCACCCTGCGCCTGCCCTGCAGCTTGCGGCCGGCCTGCACCCAGTGGCTGGCCCGGCCCTGGGGCTTGGCCGGCCCCCTGGCCCGGCCCTGGGGCTTGGCCGGCACCCTGGCCCGGCCCCTGGCTCTGGCCCGGCCCCGGACCGTGGCCCGGAGTCGGCGTGCCCATGGGGGTCTGGCCCGGAGGCTGGGCGGAGGGCCCGCTCGGCGGCTGCCGCTTCGGGGCCTGGCTCGGCGCTGGGGCCACCATCTTGCCGGGCGACTGGCCGGGAGCCTGATTCGGCGCCTTCGCCGGCGCCTTCGCGGAAGCCTGACCGGTCGGCTGACCATTGGCCTGATCAGTCGACTGGCCGCCCTTCTGATCAGTCGAGTGGCCGCCCTTCTGTGCGGTGGACTCACCGCCGTTCTGAGCGGCCGGCTGATCGGCGGGTTGAGCGGCCGGCTGGTCGGTGGGCTGCGCGGCCGGCTGATCGGTGGGCTGGGCGGGCGGCTGGCCCTCGGCCTGGTTCGGCGACTTCACCGGGCCGGACGGCCCCGGCGCGGGCGGCCGCGAGATCCTGATCGTCTCCTCCGCGGGCAGGACGATCTTGCGGAACGGGGTGGTGGGTGAGTCATAGGTGCGCTTGCGCTCGCCGTCGTCCGCCATGGCCTTGAGGTTACGTCACGGAGGAGCGGGATAATTCCGCTATTCCCCCAGCAGAATCTAATTCTGTAAGGTCTGCGGACATGAGGGGTTTCTACGAGATCGCCGCCAACGACCCTGAACGCCCCGCCCTCCTCGGCGACGAGGGCATCACCTACGGACGGTTGCTCGACCGCGTCAACCGCGCCTCCAACGGCCTGACCTCGCGCGGAGTCGCACCGGGCGACTGCGTGGTGACCGTCCTGAAGAACGGGGCCGACGCGCTGACCATGATGCTGGCGACGTACCAGATCGGGGCCTACCTCGTCCCTGTCAACTGGCACTTCACCGCCGAGGAGATCGACTACATCGTGGGCGACTGCGGGGCCAAGGTGGTGATCGCGCCGGACGCCCTCACGGTGGACGAGCTCGTCGCGGATCAGCCCGCCACCCCGCCCGGCCACCGGCGGGCCGGGTCCATGATGCTCTACACCTCGGGCACCACCGGACGGCCGAAGGGCGTGCGCCGGCGGCTGCTGGACCTGACGCCGGAGGAGCTGTACCCGATCCTGATGCGCAAGAGCTGGCGGCATTTCGGGCTGCCGATGGGCGGGGTGCACCTGGTGTGCTCGCAGCTCTACCACTCGGCGCCGTACGGGCAGGCCATGATGGCGCTGCAGTTCGGGCACTCGATCGTGGCGCCCGAGCGGTTCGAGGCCGCCGCCGCGCTGGAGCTGATCGAGCGGCACCGGGTGACGAACGCGTTCATGGTGCCCACGATGTTCCACCGCCTGCTGGCGGTGCCGGACCGGGAGTCGTACGACCTGTCGTCCCTCACCCACCTCTACCACGGGGCCGCCCCGTGCCCGCCGGCCACCAAGCAGGCGATGATCGACTGGCTCGGGCCGGTGCTCTGGGAGTACTACGGCTCCACCGAGGCGGCGGTGGCCACCATGGTCTCCTCGCAGGAGTGGCTGGCCAAGCCGGGCACGGTCGGCAAGGCCCTGGACGGGATGACGTTCACGATCGTGGACGAGGACGGCAACGAGGTGCCACCGGGCTCGCCGGGGCTGGTCTACATCGGCGGCATCAACCGCTTCGAGTACCACGGCGACCCGGACAAGACGGCGGCCGCCATGCGCGGGCGCGACTACACCCCGGGCGACATCGGCTACCTCGACGAGGACGGCTACCTGTTCCTGCTGGACCGGCGGACCGACCTGATCATCTCCGGCGGGGTCAACATCTACCCGGCCGAGATCGAGGCGGCGCTGCTGGAGCACCCCTCCGTGTCCGACGTGGCGGTGATCGGCGTGCCCGATCCCGAGTGGGGGCAGAAGGTGGTGGCGCTCGTCCAGCCGGTGGCCGGCGTCACCGGCGGCGAGGAGCTCACGGCCGACCTGCTGCGGCACTGCGCGCCCCGGCTGGCCAGGCTCAAGCATCCGCGGCTCATCGAGTACCGGGAGTCGCTGCCCCGAACGCCGACGGGCAAGCTGAGCAGGCGAAACGTCCGGGAAGCGTATCTTTCGAGCTGAGCTGGGCAGGATCTCCCCATGAGGGAGATCGTCGCGGGACTGGCCGCCGCAGCCGTACTGGTCGCCGGCTGCGGGCCTCCCCCTACCACCACAGGCACCATCAGCCCGTCCGCGCCGTCCTCCCCCACGGCCTCACCCACCGGCTCGCCCACGGGCTCGCCCACGGCGCCGAGCACGCCGGCGGCCTCGCCCACCACGTCGCCGCAGGCGCTGGAGGCGGCGTACGAGAAGGTCATCTCGGACGTCCTGCCGTCCATCGTGCAGATCAACACCAAGGTGGGGCTGGGGTCCGGCATCGTGTTCGACACCAAGGGCCACATCGTCACCAACGCGCACGTGGTCGGGCAGGCCACGCAGATGAACGTCACCATCGCCACCGGCGGGCCGCCGCGATCGGCCAGGCTGGTCAGATCGTTCGCCGCCGGGGACCTGGCCGTGATCAAGGTGGACCGGCCCGACGGGCTCAGGCCGGCGCGGTTCGGCGACTCCTCGAAGCTGCGGGTGGGGCAGATCGTGCTGGCCATGGGCAACCCGCTGGGGCTGTCCGGCAGCGTCACGAACGGCATCGTCTCCGCGCTCGGCCGTACGGTCACCGAGCCGCAGAACCCCGACTCGCCGGGCGCCACCATCGCCGGCGCGATCCAGACCTCCGCCGCGATCAACCCGGGCAACAGCGGCGGCGCCCTCGTGGACCTGTCAGGTCACGTGATCGGCATCCCGACGCTCGCGGCCACCGACCCCGCCCTGGGCGGAGGCACCGCGCCGGGCATCGGCTTCGCGATCCCGAGCAACACGGCCACGGACATCGCCCGGCAGATCGTCAAGGACGGCAAGGTCACCAACAGCCACCGCGCCGCCCTGGGCATCCGCGGCAGCACGGTCATCGGCTCCGACGGCCAGCCGACGGGGGTCGGGGTGGCCAGCGTGGAGCGGGGCGGGGGCGCCGAGAAGGCCGGCCTCCGCGCGGGTGACGTGATCGTCTCGATCAACGGCAAGGAAACGCCGACGATGGCCGTCCTGGCCGAGACCATCACCACGCTCAAGCCGGGCGACCGCGCCCGGGTGGGCGTGATCCGCTCGAACGGCCAGACGCAGATGGTCACCGTGACCCTGGGGCAACTCGCGGGCGAGTGACGATCGGCCACCCGCGGGTGAATGACGACCGGCCACTCACGGGTGACCCGCCACTCGCAGGTGGGCGACGACCGGTCCCGGGCCGCCCGCGTCATCTGGCGGGTGCGCTCACCGCCTGCGGGCCCCCGGGGTCACTGCTTGGCGGTGAAGACGATCTCGACGCGCCGGTTCCTGGCCCGGTTGGGCTCCACGGGCTTGCCGTCGATCACGTTGGGCACCTTGGGCCGGCTCTCGCCATGGCCGCGTGCCTCCAGCGTCACGCCCGCCGCCGTCAGCAGCTTCCGCATCACGCTCTCGACGGCCTGCGCCCGCCGCTGCGACAGCGTCATGTTGTAGGAGTCGGTGCCCTGGTCGTCGGTGTGCCCCTCGATCCTGACCACCCCGCCGGCCCCTTCGGCCTCGACCTTCTCGGCCACCTTGGCCAGCCGCTGCCTGGCCTTGGCGGTGAGCTGCCACTTGTCCAGCGCGAACAGCACGTCGCTGGTCACCGCCACCGTGACCTGCCGCCCCACCTTGCTCTCGCTCTCGGTGCCGTCCATGGACTCGACCTCGCCCACGATGTCCTCGACGGGCAGGACGAGGTCCTCGACGGCGCCGGTGGCGTTCGCGGGCGGGCTGGGGACCGGGGTCGGCGACAGGGCGAGGGCCAGCACGACGCTAAGAGATAGGAACATCGGTGAACACGCCGAACATCGGCATCTCGATGTTGATCTTCGTGACGTCCGCCGGCGGGGCCGCGAACACCGCGTACAGCGTGGAGGCCTCCTCCGGCTCCAGGAACTGCCCCTGCGTGCCGGAGCACACGCACTCCGCGCCCTGGCCGGTGCCGTTGCGGGCCACCCGGTACCGCTTGGCGTTGACCGGGTCGATCAGGGAGACGGCCGAGACCGTGAAGTCCAGCGGGCCCGCGCCCATGCCGTTGTGCAGGTTGACCTTGCCCTCGGTCGCGGTGACCGTCCAGTTGAGGCTGAGGGTGCGGCCCTGGCGCTTGAGCGCGGTGATGTCGACCCGCGCCTTGCCGTACATGTCGCCCGCGCCGACCTTGACCTCTCGACTGGCGATCACCTCGGTGTCCTGCGGCGGCGCGCTCTGCACGGGCGCCTGCCCCGTCGGAGCCGTGGACGCGGACGTGGACGCGGGCTGCCCCTCCGCCGCGGCCTGCGACTGCCGCTCCTCGCCGCCTCCGCCCTGCTGGCCCGGCAGCATGCCGCACCCTGCCAGCGCGACCGCCGTGACAGCCAGCGCGAACGTCTTTCGCATTACCTGGTCACCTTCGTAGTCGGGGATGTGGCCCTCACCCTAGGGAGGCGACCTTCAGGATCCGCATAGTCCGCTGTATCCGCCGACCACGCCGCCTGCCGGCCTCCCGCGCGAGCCTGCCGTCCTCGGCCTTGACCCGTTCAGCACCGAGGCCGTCAAACTCTCCCATACCTCCCATCAGGGTCTCAACCGCCCGGCTCCAGCCCGGCCCGCGCCAGCGCCTGCCGGGCCCGTGCGGCGCTCCTGTGGTCCCCGTACGCGGTGAACGTCTCCAGCGCCGCCCGCGCCGCCTCCGCCGCGGCTGCCGGGACGCCCTCCGCCTCCTCGATCTCGGCCAGGACGAGCAGCGCCACCGCCTCCAGGAGCCGGTCGCCGAGGCGGCGGTTGATCCCCAGCCGCCGCTCCACGCAGTCGCGGGCCGGGTGGTGGCGGCGGGCGGTGAGGTGCAGCCTGGCCAGGTCGAGCAGCGCCTCCGCCTCGCCACGCAGGTCACCCAGCTCCTGGTACGCGACCAGGCTCTCCTCCACCGCGCCGGCGTCCCCGCGCAGGGAACCGAGCGCCCGCAACGCCTCGGCCCGTCCCCGCCGGTCACCGGCCTCCTCGAACACCCGCAACGCCCGCGCGAACGCCCGCTCCGCCTCCAGCACCTGCGACGCCCGCCGACCGCCCCCACCGGCCACCGGCGATCGGCTCCCCGCACGGCCTGCCGCCCCAGCCTCCGGCCGGTGGCCGGCCGCGGCGGCCTGGACCAGGCCCAGCCGGAGAGTGATCCGCGCCAGCTCCAGCCCGTCCACAAGGGGCTGGGCCGCCCTCAGCGCCGCGGCCGCCGCGTCCATGCGCCCCTCCGCCCGGTGCAGGTCGGCCAGGCCGCGCAGCAGGAGCGCCTCGCCGTGCCGGTGGCCCGCCGCCCTGGCCGAGTCGAGCCCGGTCGCCGTCGCCGCGTGCCAGTCGTCGTGGTGCGCGCCCAGCTCGAACAGCGGCGTCAGGTAGAAGGCCAGCCGCCACGCGGCCTCGTACAGACCGGCACGGAAGAAGTCCTCGACCATCGCCACCAGGAACCGGCGCTCGGCACTCAGCCAGCGCGCCTCCTGCCGCAACCACCCCGTCTCCAGCCCGTCGCCACCCCGCCGCGACCACCCGCCGCGACCTGAGGAGGGGTGCGTGCCCGAAGCGGGGCCGCCGCCTGCGGGCAGGTGGACCTCGGTGCGGCCGGTGCCGGGTTCAGCCGGGAGGAGGGCTTCGCGGGCCTGGCGGGTCCGCTCCAGGATCTCGCCCGCCATGGCCGCCAGCACCCCGGCCGGGCCGCCGTCCTCCTCGGCCAGGCGTTCTGCCGCGTACAGCCGGGTCAGCTCGTGCCACCCGTACCGTTCCTGACCCGCCTCGTCCAGCCCGCGCGACTGCAGCAGCCCCGCCTCCACCAGCGGCTCCAGGTCCGCGCCCAGCGCCCAGGGCGCGAAGTCGGGCGCGGACAGCGCGCCGAGCCGGCGCAGCAGCCGCCGCTCCGGGTCCGGCAGCCCGCGGTACCCCAGGGCGAGGCTGCCCCGTACGGCGAGATCGCCGGCGCTGAGCTCGTCGAGCCGGCGCCGCTCGTCGCCGAGCCGCCCCGCCAGGTGGCCGAGCGTCCAGCCCGGCTTCCTGGCCAGCCGGGACCCGGCGATGCGCAGGGCCAGGGGCAGGTGGCCGCAGAGCCGGACGATGCGCAGCGCGGCCTCGGGCTCCGCGCGTACCCGGTCCGGGCCGGCCACGCCGCCGAGCAGCGCCACGGCCTCGTCCTCGTCGAGCAGGCCCAGCTCGTACGCCCGCGCCGCCTCCAGCCCGGCCAGCGGCGACCGGCTCGTCACCAGGGTGAGGCTGCCGGGGCCCGTGGGGAGCAGCGGGCGGACCTGGGACTCGTCGGCGGCGTCGTCCAGCAGGACGAGCAGCCGCCTGCGGGCCGTCGTGCTGCGGTACAGCCGCACCCGATCGTCCAGCGCGGGCGGCACCGCGCCGTCCGGGCAGCCCAGGGAACGCAGCAGGTCCTCCAGCACGGCGCCGGGCGGGCGGGCGCCGAGGGCGGCGTACAGGCGGCCGTCCGGGAGGTCGAGGGCGGTGGCGGCGTGCACGGCGGCGGCCGACTTGCCGCAGCCGGGCGGCCCGTGCAGGACCAGGTGCACGGGGGCCGAGGCGCGCTCGGCGGCCATCCGCGCGATCCAGTCGAGCACCGGCCGCCGCCCCGCGAAGTCCGAGATGTCGGGCGGCAGCTCGTTGATCGGCTCATCCGCCACCAGGGCCGGGTTCCCCGTGCCGGTGTCGTTCAGGACGTGCTGGTGGGCGGCCACCAGCTCGGGCCCGGGCTCCAGGCCGAGCTCCTCCACCAGGGTCCGCCGCACGTCCTGGTACGCGTTCAGCGCCTCCGACCTGCGCCCCGCCTGGTGCAGGGCCTCGATGAGGCGGACCCAGGCCCGTTCGCGCAGCGGATGGGCCCCGACCAGCGCCCGCAGCTCGCCCACCACCTCGGCGCCCCGCCCCAGCCGCAGGTCGAGTTCCACCCGCTCCTCCAGCGCCGCCAGCCGCAGCTCCTCCAGCGGCACGCCGTACGCCCGCCGCAGCGCCGACGACTCGACGTCCGCCAGCGCGGCCGGCCCCCGCCACAGCCCCAGCGCCGCCCTGAACCCGTCGGCCGCCTCCGCCAGCCGCCCGGCCTCCCGGGCCTGCCTGGCTCCGGCGACCAGCCGTTCGAAGCGGTGGCAGTCCACGTCGTCCCGCTCCACGTCGAGCAGGTAACCTCCGGGCACGGTACGGATGCCGCCGACGACCTTGCGCAGCCCGCTGACGTACACCCGGAGCACCGCCTCGGCGGACGCGGGCGGCCGGTCGTCCCACACGGCGGACAGCAGCCGCTCGACGGGCACCTGCTCGCGCGCCGACAGCAGCAGCGCGGCCAGCAACGTCCGGTGCTTGGCCGGTCCAGGGGCCTGGCCGCCCTCGACGCGCAGCGGGCCGAGCACGCCGAAGCGCACGTTCACCGGCTCCTCGGGCTCACGTGCCGGTCGCCGGTCTGACGGCGAAGGACTCGAAGCTCACGCGGGCCCGCCGGGTGGCGCCCGAGGCCGCGTGCACGCCCGCCTCGGCGGGGCCGTACGGCTCCTCGGCGTCGGACACCTCGGCGACCAGGCTCTCGTTCAGCCACATCCGCAGGGTCACCTTGCTCCCGCTCTGGCCGCATTCCGCGACGATGCGGTTGGCAGCCGTCCTCGGTGCGTCCGCCGGGCCGTACAGGGTCTTGCCCCCGGTGCCCGTGCGGCGCTTGACGATCGAGACCTTGCCCGCGCCGCTCACTCCGAACTCGTAACGGTCTCCGGAGCTCGCCGAGCCGTGGCACCACACACCGTACTCCCCCTCGCCCTCCTCCAGGGTGGCCTTCGCGCTGACGATCACCCCGTTCTCCGGTTCCCGGACGGGGGCCGACTTCCACAGCCGCCAGCCCGGCTCGACGGTCAGCTCGTAGGCGGCGCCGTCCAGGCGGGTGCCGCCGGCGTCGGACGCGCCGACGGCCCATCCGTCCGCGAACCCGGCCTCGTACGGCCAGGACCGGGGGGCCAGGCCGGGCAGGGTCGCGGCGGCGACGGCGAGGGCCAGCGCCCCGCTCCCGGCCGCCGCCACCCACGGCCACCGCCTCCTCCGCCGGCCGGAAGGAGCCGCCGCCCTCCACGGCCACCGCCTTCCTCGCCGGCCGGAAGGAGCCGCCCCCGCAGCCACGGCCTCAGGCCGCCCGGCGGCCGCGACGGCCCCCGTCCAGGTGCGTTCGACCACCTGGGTGGCCGTGGCCAGGCGCGTGCCGCCCACCAGCTCGGCCAGCAGCTCCTGAGCCGTGGGCCGCAGCCGCACGTCCTTGGCCAGGGCCCGCTCCACGACCGCCCGGATGCCTTCGTCGAGCCCGTCCAGCCACGGCTCCCGGTGAACGAGGCGGTAGAGCGCCTCCGAGGGCGGGCTCCCGAAGGGCGGCCGCCCCGTGCCCGCGAACGCGATCACCCCGCCCCACGCGAACACGTCGGCGGCGGGCGTCAGGGGCTCCCCGCGCACCTGCTCGGGCGCCATGAACGCGGGCGTCCCGAGTATCGCCTGGCTGGCCATGGAGTCGTTGACGAGCTGCGCGACGCCGAAGTCGATCACGCGCGGCCCCAGCGGCGACAGCAGCACGTTGGAGGGCTTGAGGTCGCGGTGGATCACCCCGGCCCCGTGGATGGCGCTCAGCGCGGTGGCGACGCCCACCGCCAGCGCCTCCAGGTTCGCCCCCGACAGCGGCCCCTGCTCGCGTACGGCCTGCGCCAGGTCGGGCCCCTTGACGTACTCGGTGACGAGGTAGGCCACGTCCCCGTCGATCCCGGCGTCCAGCACGGGCGCGGTGCAGAACCTGGCCACCCGCCGGGCCGCCGCCGCCTCGCGCTCGAACCGCCGCCGGAACACCGGGTCCCCGGCCAGGTGGGGATGGATGAGCTTGACCGCGGCCAGGCCGCCCGTGGGCGTGGCGGCGAGGTGCACCTCGCCCATGCCGCCCCGCCCGAGCAGGCGCCGCAGCGTGTAGCCGCCCACGACCCGGTCACCGTTCATCGCAGACACATTAGCCAGAGCCAGGATCAACCGACCGCTTGCGTCAGGCGGTAGCGGGAGGGCGGGATGCCGTACCGGTCGATGAAGGCCTGCCGCAGCGTCTCCGCGGTGCCGAACCCGCAGCGCACGGCCACCGCCGCCATCGGCAGCGAGGTGGAGGCGAGCAGGTGGGCGGCGGCCTCGGTGCGGGCCTGCCTGACGTAGCGGCCGGGCGTCTGCCCGAGGTGCTTGAGGAAGAGCCTGGTCAGGTGCCGCTCGCTGACGCCCGCCTCGACCGCCAGCGCGGCCGTGCTCAGGTCGTCGCGCAGGTGGGCCGAGATGTGTTCGAGTGTCCGCTTGACCAGGCTGTTGGCGGGCGAGGGGGCGCTGACGAACATGCTCATCTGCGCCTGGTCGCCGGGTCGCTGCAGGTAGGTGACGAGGTTCCTGGCGACGGTCCTGGCCAGCTCGGTGCCGTTGTCCTCCTCCACGAAGGCCAGCATGAGGTCCAGGGCGGCGGTGATGCCCGCGGAGGTGGCGACGTTGCCGTCCCTGATGAAGATCGGGTCGGGGTCCACGACGACGTCGGGGTAGAGCTCGGCCATCCGCTCCGCCTGGTGCCAGTGCGTGGTGGCGCGCCGGCCGTCGAGCAGGCCGGCGGCGGCGAGGACGTACGAGCCGGTGCAGACGGAGGCGACGCGGCGGCTCTCCTTGGCGAGCCGGCGGACGTGGCCGACGATCAGCGGGTTCGCGGCGGCGTCCTCGTGGCCGATCCCGCCCGCCACCACGACCGTGTCGAGCGGGCCCGTGACCCGCTCCAGGACGAGCTGGGCGCTCAGGGTCAGCGCCGTGGCCGTGGTGATGGGGTGACCGCCGGGGGTGGCGACGCGATACTCGTAGTACGGCAGCGCGCCGTGCCAGTTGGCGCTCTCCAGCGTCGAGGTGATGCTCGCGATCTCGAGCAGCTCCGAAGCCTCGTAGGCCACGATCACGACCCGTCGTCGGTCCATGGCCCCGACTGTAGGTCCGAAGGACGCAGAACCCAAGTTTCCGGACCTTCCGGGCCGCCGCCCTTGGCCCGCGGCGCCCGTACCGGACACAGTCGGGGCATGACGACGACGACACCCTCCAAGACCGGACGCCGCTGGGGCAGGTTCGCCCTCCACTACCTCGAAATGATCATCGCGATGTTCGTCGGGATGTTCGCGCTCGGCATGCTGCAGTCAGCCGTCGGCCTCGGCGTCTCCCACGCCGAGCAGCCGGAGCTGTGGTACCTGTCGATGGCGCTGAACATGTCGATCGGCATGGCCGCGTGGATGCGGTTCCGCGGCCACGGCTGGGCCCCGACGCTGGAGATGTGCGCGATCATGTTCGCGCCCGCCGTCCCGCTCTTCCCCCTGCTGTGGACGGGGGTCATGGACGCCGACGGGCTGATGCTGGTCTCGCACGTGGTGATGTTCCCGCTCATGCTGGTGGCGATGCTGCGCCGCCTCGACGAGTACGCCGGGTGCGCTCATTGAGCTGCTTGCGGAAGGCGTCCATGACGTCCTGCCGCAGCAGATGCCCGAACCCCGCCCGCTCCAGCCGCGCCGCAAGCAGGGGCACGCTGATCCGGAGCGTGGCGGCGGTGGCGGCCAGGCTCCAGCCGTGCGCGGCCAGCTCGCTCAGCAGGTGGCCGCGCCGGCACTGCGCCTCCGACAGCCTGAACGTCTTCAGGTACGCCAGCCGCCCGTCCTCATCGGTGATCGTCTCGCCGATGTGGTTCTCGCTCTTCCGCTCGAACGAGGGCAGGAACCGGCTCAGCGTGTACCGGCCCATCCGGTAGACCGTCTCCACCTTCGCGGGAGCGCGCAGCAGCCCGGCCGCCATGACCGAGTCGTGGAAGCCGGCCCATTCGCGCTCGTGGCGCTCGGCCTCGGCGCGCAGGCCGGCCAGGCTGGTGACCGCGCTCTCGTCGATCACCGCGGGGAAGTCCCTGGCGGGGTGGAAGAGGGCGTACTCGTAGATCAGCTCCCCGTACAGGTCGCGGACGAGGGTCGGGTGCAGCGCCCGGTAGTCCTCCGGGTGCGGCACCACGAACGCGCCGGCCAGCGTGTCCCCCGCGTACAGCAGCAGCCCGCACTGCCCCGGGTAGATCTCGAACACCTTGAGGGCGTCGTCGAGCCCGCGCACCTCCGCCCCGGTGTAGGCGTCCTCGGCCCGCGGTGACAGGCCGTGCGCGACCGCCTGGCGCGACCACTCCTCCCACGCGATCTCGGGGCCGCCGAAGTGCAGCGCGAGGAAGCCCTCCATGGCCAGGTGCAGCGGCAGGAACCGGAGCCGGTGCACATCCACCCGGCGGGCCATCCTGCGCCGCGTCCTGACGCGCACCTGCCGCAGCGGCTGCCCGAGCTGCGTGCCGTACGCCGCCGCCGGGGTGCCGTCATCGGTCCAGGACGCGACGAAGGCGTGCGGCACGTACGCGGTGTAGAGCGTGCGGTCCGGCAGGAACACCACGCTGGCCTCGTCGCCGTACACCTTGGCGTGCAGCCGCAGGTCCTCGATGGGCCGGCGGCGCACGAGCGGCACCAGCCGCATCGCGCCCCACGTCTGCGCGGGCCGGGTGTCGAGCCCGGTGAGATCGATCATCGCTGGGCCACCCGGTCCTCCAGATACGCGCGCAGCTCCGCGAGCCCCGTCCGCCCCTCCGCGAACCTGGCCAGCTCCACCAGCGCCGGCAGGTCCTCGGCGTCGCGGATGCCGGCCGTCGGCACCATCGTGGACAGCCGCCGCACCTCGAACTGCCCGGCGTCGTAGACCGGGTTCAGGTGCACGATGCCGACCTCGCCCGCCGGGTCGAGCTTGCGCCGCCAGACGCGCAGCACCCCGCCCGCCAGCCCCGGTGGCGCGTTGTCCCAGCCGTCGGAGACGATGACGAGCAGGCCGGGCCGCCCTTCGAGGGCGTCGATGATCCGCCGTCCCAGCGGCGTGGGCCCCGTCGGGCGTACCTGGAGCGGGTCGGAGCGGTGCGACAGCCACAGCGCGCGGTACGGGCCCGCCAGCGCCTCCAGCAGGTAGTGGCAGGCCAGCGCCACCGCGAGCGGCCGGCGGCGCTTCACCGGCGAGCCGAAGGCGGAGAAGCTGTCGTCCAGCACCGCCGCCACGCTGCCCCAGGTGCCGGCCCGCGCCCCTGCCGCCCGCGCCGCCGACGCGCGCAGCGCCGCGACCAGCTCGGCGCGCCGCCGCGTCCGCACGTCCGCGGCCAGTGACAGCACGTACGAGGCCAGCCTGACCAGCGGCATCGCGGCCAGGTCCGCCTCGCTGCGCACCCCGTCGCGCTCGGCCGCCCCGGCCAGCCGCAGCCGCTCCAGCCGGGTCAGCCGAGGCGCGACCCGCTCCAGGAAGACGGCCCGGCTGATGCCGTGGCGGGCCGCGAAGCCCTCGGCGACCGTGTACGGCAGGTCGTACAGGGCGTTCTTGTCGTAGTGGGCCCGCCGCCACGCCTCCAGGACGGGAGTGTCGTACCGGGCGCGGCTGAACGGCGCGAACAGGAAGTCGCCCAGCTCGCCCTCCGGCCGCAGGTGCGCGTGCCGCGCGGCCGACTTCACCGCCGAGCGGTACTTGACCGCGTCGAAGGCCAGGTCGGGCCGGGCGGCGAGCCAGTCGCGGACGAGCGCCCTGGTGCGCCGGTTGTTGACGCCCGCGCGCCGCAGCTCCTGGAAGAGCCGGTAGACGCGGGGCGGGCTCATCCGCGCCAGCCGCCACGCGATCAGCCGGGCGTCGCCCTGGTGGCCGCCCTTGCGCCGGAGCAGGTTGGCGATGATGAGGGCGGCGTTGTGGTCGTTGACGTCCAGCGCGAGCGTGGCGGCGTACAGGTCGGGATAGTTGCCGTGGATGTAGCTGTGCAGGAAGGCGAGGGAGAGCCGCTGCTCGCCGGCCGCGCTGTGGAACTCGCGCTGGCCGGTCGAGGTGATCGCCGCGTTGGCGAAGAGCAGCACGTCCTCGCACCCGATCAGGTCGGCGTAGGTCTCCATCGGCTCCCCCGGGGTCGTCGACTGGCCGGGGAATGGAGGCACGAGCTGCGAAAGTATCGCTGTACAGGCGGATTCCGGAAGTCGTACCGAAGTCCCGCGGCCAGTCTGGTTCCGGACCTTACCGGGGGTTCGCGACCGGCGCGAAGGGATTTATGCCGCTTCGCGCTTGCCGTCCTCGCTGCGCAGGAAGGCCGCCAGCCCCGCCAGGTCGTCGGTGTTGATGTGGTCGACGTCCGCGGCGATCAGCTCCCGCCAGAGCGCGTCCCTGGCCGCCCCTGCCGTGTCGGGCGTGGCCCAGAAGCGGACGCGCTGCCCGTCGCGGTGGGCGGTGGCCATGATCCGGTGCAGCTTGTCCCGCTCGGCGGCGGGCATCTCGCCCGCGCCGGTCCAGGTGAAGTGGTTCGTCCAGTTGTCGCTGATCAGCGGGATCAGGGCCGGGTTGCCCTGGCCCAGGTCGGCCATGCGGCCGTCGTAGAAGGCGTAGCGCCGCTCCTGGGCGGCCATCAGGTCGCGCGGGCGGTCGCCGCTGATCACCACGGTCACCGCGCCGGGCTTGACCCTGCCCTTGTGGTAGGTGGTGAGCATCGTGCGGTAGCTCCTCAGCACCTGGTCCAGCTCGGTGTAGGTGGCGGCGCCGTTGTTCTTGATGTCCACCAGGAGCTGGAGCTGCCGGCGGCTGCGCGGGTAGACGCTGCCGTGGCGGACGCGCTCGGCCAGCGGGTCGAGGTAGAGCGACTGCAGCGTGCGGCCGGGTCGCAGGTCCTCGGGGTCGTGCCCGACGCGCAGCTCGCCGTCCACCAGGTAGATGTCGGCCTCGACGCTGGTGAACCCGTGGTCGAGGGCGTCCAGGAGCGGGCGCTCGTGCTCGTAGTCGTTGTGCGCGTGGGCGCGGGGAAGGGGCTCGACGGCCGTCGCCGAGGCGGGGACGGCCGTCAGCAGCAGGGCGCCCGCGGCGGCCAGCACGCCCAGGGTTCGACGCAACATCGCATCTCCTTACGGGGGATGATCGAGACGCGTGTCACGTTATGCGGGAAAGATGTGACAGGAGTGACGTTCTCCTGAACTATCGGCCCCGCGCCTTGATCCTGCCCAGCGTGAGGTGCCGGTCCCGGATGTCGGAGATCAGCACGTGCGCGACCAGCAGCAGCCCCAGGCAGAGGACGTCGGCGGCCCACCACGGGATCTCGGCCAGCAGCAGGTACCCCTGGCCGTCGCTCAGCGACCTGATCACCACCGTGACCACGGCCACCACGAGCGTGACCAGCCCCCAGCTCCACAGCGGCGGGAGGCTGCCCTTGTTCCACAGCCGCACCCGCCAGTTCATGAACACGGCCAGCACGCCGAGCAGCGCGCAGAAGCCGATCAGCCACCAGGGCAGGGCGAAGGCGGTCTGCTCGGAGATCTGCTCCCGGGTCGTGCGCAGCTCCGCCTCGGCCTCCCGCCTGGCCCGCTCGGCGGCGGCGAGCTGCCGTTCGAGCTGGGCGACGCTCTTCTGCTCCCGGGCGGGCGGCGCGGCGTCCTGCGTCGGCAACATCCGCGTCACCACGGTCAGCATGATCGCGACGAACGACAGCGCCAGCACGATGGCCATGAACAGGTCGATGAAGCGCAGGTCGAGCGGCGGCGCGAACGACCTCGGAGCCCGCTTCCTCACTGCTCCCTCACCAGCGTGTACTTCTGCGGCCGGCTCTCTGCGGCGGCCAGCCGGTCCACGGCGGTGCGCAGCGCGTCCAGCCCCTTCACCAGCTCCTCGGTCCTGCCCCGGGAGTGGGCCAGCTCCTGCGTGAGGCCCTGCATGTGGGACAGCTCCCTGGTCAGCCCCTGCACCTGGGCCAGCTCGCGGGTGAGCCCCTGGAGGCCGGGCGCCGCCTCCTTGCCGGGCAGCCGCGCCAGGTAGATCAGGAACACCTCGTCCGCCGCCCCGACGTTGGCCCGCTCGGCCCGCTCGACCAGCGCCATCGCGCCGAACGCGAGCACGCTCAGGAACAGCGCGATCATCGTGACGCCGAACGCGGAGGCCAGCTCGGGCAGCACGTACTGCTTGAGCGCGGCGATCAGCACGCTGGGGTCGCCCCGCCCGTCCAGCGCGTTGCCGAACGAGCCCACCATCGCCGCCATGGTCAGCGCGGTGCCGATGAACCCGAAGACCGGCAGCGCCCAGATGAGCGCGTGGTCGAGGTGATGCCTGTTGGTCATCTCGCCCTCGTCCAGCGCGGAGCGGGCGCTCAGCACGGCCTCGCAGTCGCTGCCGGCCTCGGCCGCCTCCTTGAACAGCTTGAGCCGCCGCGCCACCAGCGTGCCCTCGGTCGGCTTCACCGACCCGATGTTCGCCACGGCCCGCGCCGTCGCGGCGCTCTCCCGCCGGATGTCGGGCACTGCCCTGACGATCCTCAGCACGGTGGTCAGGAACACCGCGATGACGAGCGTGACCACGAGCTCGGCCGCCGCCGGGGCCGTCGTCGCGCCCACGAACCTCAGCAGCGCTCCCACCGCCCCCGCCACCAGCAGCACCCCGGACACCAGCAGCCCCACCAGCGGCGCGAACGCCGAATGGCGCCAGTCGTACCTTGACACCCTTTAACCCCACCTAGAACACACGAATTGTCAAAGCAACACCTAAGCACACGTAGAGCAATGTTTGGTGACAGAGTGGCAGATCTGTGACTCAGTGCTGGCGAACGATCGCTCATCGCGGCGGTGGTTCCGCTTCTGGCGGGGCTGCTGACCCGGGCCCCCTCACCGGTGGGGGCCCGGGCGTCAGCGGGTGTAGTCGAGAGGGCCGTCGTTGAACAACTTGAACGGGCCGTTGAGGATGGCCTGCTCCAGCCCTTCGTCGTGCTCCTGGGCCAGGTCCCCGTAGCCGGCGCCGTAGCCCGTGAAGTCGTTCTCGCCGTAGGTCGCGCGGGCGTCCTCCTCGTAGCCGAGCTGGGCGCCCATGCGGTACGCCGCCCGGTTGGCCGCCTCCTCCTCGCGGCCCCGCGCGTCGGCGTACTCGCCCATGTCCATCCCGAGGGGGCTCGGGTCCCAGCGGCTCTTGGCGATCTCGACCTGGCGGACGAACTCCCCCGCCATGGCCTCGGGGGTGGACCAGTCGGCGCCGCCGATGTGGATGACGTTCAGGTTCCGGTTGTAGCCCGACCCGTACTCGTTCGGTCCGTTCTGGTACAGGGTCGTGATCCCGTGCTCCCTGGCGTACGCGAGCGCCGCCCGGCCCGCGGGCGTCTGGTTCAGCACGTGCTCGGCCGCCTCGCGGGCCTTGGAGTTGTCGTCGAAGGGGTCGAGGGAGAGCGTGTTGACCGCCACCAGGGCCGTCTGGAAACCGGGCACGATCATGAGGCGGCCGAGCATGCCCCTCGCGAGCCGCAGGGCGGCGACCGCGTTCCCGCCGATGTTCCGCTCGATCTGGGCCAGGGTGACCTGGAGCGCCTTGCGCGTCCCCATGGTCCGGATCCTGGCGAACAGCGCGCCCAGCGCCGGGCCCAGCGCGAAGCCCCGGATGATGGCCAGCAGCAACGCGATGAGGGCGATCACGACGACGTACTTCCACACGGTGCGGAACACCACGACCGCGGTCGTCCCGGTGCCGACCAGGGCGTTGGCCAGGGCCCCGTCGCCCATCCGCTCCTCGGTGCCGCTCCAGGAGCTCTCGAAGACGGAGATGTCGCCGCTGTGGTTGCCGGACGCCCGTACCTGGGAGACGGCCGAGGCCGACTCCACCCGGCCGCCCTGCGAGGCGGAGGCGAGGTCCATCCACGACCCCGCCCCGTCGAGGCGCTGCGTCTCGTCGGCGCGCGGCCACGGGGCGTCGGACGCGACGAGACCGTGCACCGCCCGCAGCCCCGGCGGCAGTTCCCAGCTCACAGCTCCTCCAGACCGGTCCGTACGCGCTCGGCCGACTCGACGCCTGCCTGCTCGGCACGTGTGTAGTTCTGCTCCGACAGCTCGGCTCTCGCGGCGTGGTCGCGCAACGTCCGCGCCGTGGCTCCGAACGCGCTCTGCACCAGCTCGGTCAGCCCCGCGAACTCGACGTCGAACTGCGCCCCGGGCCGCTCGGGCGCCGCCCCGCCGCCTCCCGCGTACCCGGCCCTGCCGAGCGCGCCGCCCAGCACCCGCTCCAGCTCGTCCGCCTGCTCCCTGAGCCGGCTCGCGGACACGGTCCGGCTGCCGTAGACGACCTGGATCCCGCTGCTGTTGTCGCTCATCGCCGTCCCTGGTGGTCGTTCATCGCTGCGTGCCCTGCTGCATCAGCCGGTCCAGCCGTGCGGTCAGCTCACCGGCGGCCAGGAGGATCTCGTTCATGTTGCCGCGGGCGTCGGTTTCGATCTCCTTCAGCAGGGCGGTCAGCTCCGGCGTCTCCTGGCGCAGGACGTCGGGGACGGCCTGCATCGCGCGCTCCTGGGCGGCGGCACGGGCCCGCCCGAACGCCTCCTTGATCGCGGCGGCCAGCTCTTCGGACGGCAGCCGCATCGCCCTGGGGTCGATCACCAGCTCCACCAGGTCGCTGGTGCCGTCGACCGTCACCTTGACCAGGCCGTTCGCCGCCGCCTCGACCTCCCGCAGCTCGGCGAACCGGTCCAGGAAGTCGGCCTCGTCCGAGGTCGCCATGGGGCCCCTCACTTTCGGTCATGCTCGATGGCAAATTTCGGCCAAAGAGATCCAAGCAGAAGGGCGCGGCGCCACCTGGGGTTGATCTTGAAAGTTCGCCCACGGTTCACCGGCGGTTCCCCGGGAGACAGGGCCGGGGAACGCAAAAAACCGCCCCTACCTGCGATGTTTCCGCAGGTAGGAGGCGGTCTGAAGTGGTGGAGGTGGCGGGAATCGAACCCGCGTCCTTCAACCCCAAGTCAGGGCTTCTCCGGGCGCAGCCTGCTGTGCTTTTCTCAGCCCCGGCGATCACGCAGGCGAGTCGCCGACGGGCTCAGCCACTGTTTGGTTTCCCGATCGCCCCCGTGGCCGGGTTGATCGGTTGAGCCTTCTGACGATGCCAGACACCGGGCCGAAGGCACTCCCGGGCTGACAGTGGTTTCGCTACTTAGGCAGCGAGCGCCAGGTCAGACCTGGCAGCCACAGTGCTCTTGGAATTGGCACTTGTTGTTCGCGGTCACAGGATTAACGAGGTTATGTCCGCAGTCCTCGGCCCGCTTCACCTGGCTTGCAAGGTCAAAGTCGAAGCCAGTCACCCCCTGTGCAGTTTTCAACACGCGCCCCGTCAGGACGAGGCCCGCGCATTGATGAATCTACAGGGGACAACACCCCCAACGCCAACTTAATTCCTGGTGCAGCCGCACATGCCGAAACCCCCGGGAGCGTGGCACAGCGGCACGCGCTCCCGGGGGCCGACCGGCAGGGTCGAGCCGGTCCGGACGGCAGGACTTCCCCCGAGATGAAGTCCTGATCTCATCACGGCGACTGGAACCGCAACCCCCCGAGCGGGCCCAGTCATTCAGTAAGACGCAACCAGGTGCCCGGATGGTTGCTCCGCGTCACGACAATTTCACGATGGGTTGCGCAGCCCCGCGAAGAAGCTGCCCGCCACGGCCGCGGCGTCGTAGTTCTTGGTCAGCACCGCGATGGCCACATCGCCCTGCCAGCCGACGAACCAGCCCTGCTGGTTGCCCGCCGATGCCCGGACGCCGTAGACGGGGCCCTTGCCCGCCTGGGCGGGCGTGCCGGCCGCGCCGGCACGCATCATGGTCATCAGCGCGGTGCGGACCTTGGGGTCCATCGGCACCGAGGCCGGCTGGGTGACCGGCGTCGCCTCCGCCGACGGGTCGGGCGACTTCGGGTCGGTGACCAGCACCGGCGGCCGCCACGTGCCCGAGCCCACCGCCGCGGCCACCAGGGCCATGCCGAGCGGGCTCATCTCGACGTTCTGGCCCGCGATCGCCTTGGCCTTGTCGGCGTCGCTGGACAGCTCCGGCAGCGTCCCGCTGAACGACTTGAGCGGCAGCCGCCACGGCTGCCCCACGCCGAACGCCTTCGCGCTCCGCTCCAGGTCGTCGGCCGTGACGCGGCGGGCCAGCGAGGCCAGCGCGGTCACGCAGCCCTTGGCGAAGTTCTCCTGGAAGGTGGCCGACGTCGTGACGCCCGTGGACTGCCCGGCGTGCACGAACTTGGCCCCGCCCACCGTGCGCTCCTGCGGGCAGGCCAGCTTCTGCTTGGTGCTCACGTCCTTCTTCAGCAGCGCGTCGGCGGCCACGATCGAGAACGCCGTGCCGGCGGGGAACTTGCCGGCCAGCGCGTCGCGCTCCTGGTGCAGGCCCTTGGTACTGACGGCGAGGATCTCGCCGGTCTCGCGCTGCACCGCCACCAGCGCGCTCGTCCCGGTGTCGGCCACCGCCTGCTCGGCCGCGGCCTGCGTGGCCCGGTCGATCGTGGTCTTGACCGAGACGTTCTGCCGGCCGGGCCACCCCTCGAGCTCGGCGACCTTCCGGCCGGTCTTGAGATCGAGGGTGATCACCTTGGTCTCGGTGGAGCCGGTCAGGTAGTTCTGGTAGGCCTGCTGCAGGCCGTTCCTGCCCACCGAGTCGCCGGCCCGCTGCGGGCCGCCGAGCTTCTGCTCGGTCTCGGGCGTGAGCGCGCTGACGTTGCCCACGATCTGGCGCGGCGCGTCGGGATCGACGGGCTGCTTCTGCGGCTCGATCTCGATCCCGTCGATGGCCTCCAGCTTCGACTGCATCGACTGGAAACGCGCGCGCCCGAACGTCACGAGCTGGACGAACTTCTCCGGGGGCGAGGACCTGACCCTGCTCAGCAGCCGGTCCTGGGCGTAGCCGGTGACCTCAGCCAGCTTGGTGACCACCTCTTCCGCCTGGTCGCCGAGCTGGTTGGGGTAGACGCCGGCGACGTAGAGCACGGTGTCGCTCTGGAGCGGGTCGCCCGCCCTGTCGACGATCGGCTGGCGCGGCTTCGGCTCGGTGTCGACCGCGAACCGCTGCCCCTCCTTGAGCTGCGGATGCAGCACCGAGGGCGACCAGCGCACCTTCCACGAGCCGTCGACCAGGTGCAGCGGCAGCACGCCTGCGTACCCCCACAGGGGGTTGTTCTCCCCCAGGTCGACCTCGGCGCGGAAGTCGGCCTTGGACTCGTCGCCGGTCACGCTGATACTCATGATCTTGAAGCGGAACGAGGCCGCGTCGAGCTCCAGCTTGGCGTCGGCCAGTGCCTTGCGCACCGTCGCCACGTCGCCGTCGGTGCGGCCGGCGGCCAGCTCGTAGTCCTCCGTCTGCCAGCCCACGAGGAAGTCACGCACCGCGTCGTGCGGTGACGGCTCCTCGAAGCAGCCGGTCAGCGTGGTGCACGCGACCGCCAGGGTGACGGTCGCGGCCAGGGTGCGGCGGGCGCGTCTCATCGGTTGCGGTGTCACACTCTCATCGGTTGCGGTGCCGCATCGCCCGGGCCATCTCCCGCTTGGCCTGCTGCTCCGCCAGCGCCTGCCGCTTGTCCCAGTCCTTCTTGCCTCGGGCCACGGCGATCTCGACCTTGGCCCTGCCGTCCTTGAAGTAGAGCGTCAGCGGCACGATCGTGAGCCCGCCCTCCTTCGTCTTGGCGGCGAGCTTCTCGATCTCCTTGCGGTGCAGCAGCAGCTTGCGCTTGCGGCGCGCCGCGTGGTTGGTCCACGTGCCCTGCGAATATTCGGGAATGTGGACGTTGAGCAGCCACGCTTCGTTGCCGTCGATGCTGGCGTAGCCGTCGACGAGCGAGGCGCGGCCCTCGCGTAGCGACTTCACCTCGGTGCCCTGCAGCACGAGACCCGCCTCGAAAGTGTCCTCGACGTGGTAGTCGTGCCGAGCACGTTTGTTCTGGGCGATGACCTTCCGCCCGGTCTCACGTGGCATGCTTCGACTTTACCGGCGACCGGGGCGGTCACGACCCAAGCGCACCCCTGCTACACCCTGAGGTAGCGGCGCAGCGTCACGAACGAGGCCAGGATACAGATCACGACACCGATGATCATAGTGAGCGTGATCGTCTGGGCCAGGTCGTTCCAGCCGAGCCCGGTGCCGAAGAAGTTGACGACCTCGTCGAACAGGAACACCTTCGCCAGGATCAGGATGACCGCGGCGAACACCCCGCCCACCAGGCCGGCGATGACGCCTTCCATGACGAACGGGAGCTGGATGTAGAGGTTGGAGGCGCCGACCAGCCGCATGATGCCCGTCTCCCTGCGCCGGTTGAACGCCGACAGCCGCACCGTGTTGCCGATCAGCAGGGCAGCCGCCAGCACCAGGACGACGGCCACCGAGAGCGCGGCGAACGCCAGCGTGTTGAGCAGGTTGAAGAACGGGGCGATGAGCTGTTTCTGGTCCATCACCTGCGCCACGCCGGGCTGGCCCTTCATGGCGTCGATGACGGGCTGGTAGTTGTCGGGATTCTCCAGGCTGATCCTGAACGACTGGGGCAGGTCCTCGACCTTGGTCGCGTCGACGAGGGCCTTGTTGGACGAGAACGACTGCTTGAAGTTCTCGTACGCGGCGGCTTCGTTCTCGAACACCACTCCCTTGACGCCGGGGGTGTTCTCGATGTGCTCCTGGAGCGCCTTGGTCTGCGCGGGCGAGATCGCCTTGCCGTTGCAGGCCGGCATGGCCGTCCCCTTCTTGCAGAGGAAGACCGAGATTTCGACCTTGTCGTCCCAGTAGCCCTTCATCAGCCCGACCTGACTGTTGATCATCAGGCCGACGCCGAGCAGCGCCATGCTGACCGCCACGGTGATGACCACCGCGATCGTCATGGTCAGGTTGCGACGGAGGCCGATCCAGACCTCGGAGAAGATGAAATTCGCCCGCATGTCTTGTCTGCAGCTCCCTGTCAGTACGCCTGGCCGTACACGCCACGCGACTGGTCACGGACGATCTTGCCGTCCTCCAGCTCCACGACACGCTTACGCATGGAGTCGACGATGGCCGCGTCGTGCGTGGCCATGACGACCGTGGTGCCAGTCCTGTTGATGCGGTCGAGCACCTTCATGATGCCGATGCTCGTCGCGGGGTCGATGTTGCCCGTGGGCTCGTCGGCCAGCAGGATCATCGGCCTGTTGACGAACGCGCGGGCCATGGCGACGCGCTGCTGCTCGCCGCCGGACAGCTCGTCGGGCATGCGGTGGGCCTTGCCCTCCAGGCCGACCAGCTCGACGACCTCGGGCACCACCTTGCGGATGAACCGGCGGGGCTTGCCGATGACCTCGAGGGCGAACGCCACGTTCTCGTAGACGTTCTTGTTGGGGAGCAGCCTGAAGTCCTGGAAGACGCAGCCGATGCGGCGGCGCAGGTGCGGCACCTTGAAGTTGGAGAGGCGGGCCAGGTCCTTGCCGGCGACGTGGATCGCGCCGGAGTTGGGCCGCTCCTCCTTCAGGATCAGACGCAGGAACGTCGACTTGCCTGATCCCGAGGGACCGACGAGGAACACGAACTCGCCCTTGTCCACGTCAACGGATACGTGGTCGAGGGCGGGCCGGTTCTGGTTCGCGTAGACCTTGGTGACATTATCGAAATGGATCACGAGAGCATCACGGCATGCCAGTCTAGGGGTCAGGACGGAAGCGAGGGTGGCACATGCCCACTTCCCGCCACCGGCCGATCGGGGGCGTTGACTTTACTGATGATCGACGTTCCGATTGGCCAGACGACAGTCTAGGGGGAAGACTGGCATGGAACGTCCATAACGGAAACAAAACGATTGTGCGGCTAGACTTGGGGCTGTCATGAGTTGTGAACACCTCGTATGCGCCCAGTGCGCTCACCCCGTGGTCGAGGGGCGCTGCCCCGTCTGCCGCGCCAACAGAGAGCGGATGCACAACCACGGCTTCGCCGGGCTGTCACCCGCCCTCATCGCCCTGCTCCTCGTCGCCCTGCTCCTGCTGAGCCTCGCGGCCCAGCACCTGCTCGGCACCTGACCCGCCCGGCTCCCGGCCTACTCGGCGCCTGACTCCTGGCGCCGCATCCAGCGGATCTCCGACTCGATGAACTCGTCGAGGTCGCCGTCGAGCACCGCTGACGGGTTGCCCGCCTCCGTGCCCGTGCGCAGGTCCTTCACGATCTGGTACGGGTGCAGCACGTAGTTGCGGATCTGCGTGCCCCACGACGTGGTCGTGGCGCCGCGCAGCTCCGACATCTTCTCCGCCTCCTCCTGCCGCTTGCGCTCCAGCAGCTTGGCCTGCAGGACGTTCATGGCCGTCGCGCGGTTCTGCAGCTGGGAGCGCTCGTTCTGGCAGGAGACCACGATGCCGCTCGGCAGGTGCGTGATGCGCACGGCCGAGTCGGTGGTGTTGACGCCCTGGCCGCCGGGGCCGCTGGAGCGGTAGACGTCGACGCGGATCTCGTCCTCGTTGATGTCGATGTGGTCGGTCTGCTCGACGACCGGCACGATGTCGACGCCGGCGAACGAGGTCTGCCGCCGCCCCTGGTTGTCGAACGGGCTGATGCGGACCAGCCGGTGGGTGCCGTGCTCGCCGCGCAGCGTGCCGTAGGCGTAGGGGGCCTTGATCGTGAACGTGGCCGACTTGATGCCGGCCTCCTCCGCGTAGGAGGTGTCGTAGACCTCGGTGGCGTAACCCTTGCGCTCGGCGTAACGCAGGTACATGCGCAGCAACATCTCGGCCCAGTCGGCCGCGTCGACGCCGCCGGCCTGGGAGTTGATGGTGACGAGCGCCTCGCGCGCGTCGTACTCGCCCGAGAGCAGCGTGCGGACCTCCAGGGCGCCGATGTCGGACTTCAGCCCCTCGAGCTCCTTGTCGGCCTCGGCGCGCGTGTCGTCGTCGGCTTCCTCGGCCGCCAGCTCGTACAGGACCGTGAGGTCCTCCAGACGGCGCGCGACGCCCTCCACGCGGTTGAGCTCGCCCTGGAGGTGGGAGAGCTTGCTGGTGACCTTCTGGGCCTGCTCGGGGTCGTCCCAGAGGTCAGGCGCGGCAACCTGCTGCTCCAGCTCCGCGATCTGCTTGCGCATCGCGTCGAGGTCGAGCACGTCCTGGATGCTGCGGAGCGTGCCCCGGAGCTCGTTGATCTCTTCTGCCGGATCGATGCCTGCCACGTCTCCCAAGGGTACGCGACCCTCGCGGGCCCGAATAACATGGCGAGGTGCGTGCATACGGTCGGCGTGGGATGCTGGCGCTCGCCGCCGGCCTGCTCGCCGCGGTGACCGCCTGCACGGGCGATGCCCGGCCTCCGGCCACCACGCCCGCGGCCGCCGTCGCCACGCCCCCGTCACCCTCTGCCGACGAGCCCCTGGTGACGCTGGCGGAGGCGGCCGAGGAGTTCACCGCCTTCACCCTCACCGACAACTCGCTGCGCGGCACGACCTGGGAGAGCCTCTACGAGGGCAGGCTGACGCAGGCGATGGACATCACCACGGGCGGGCAGTGGCCGATCACCCAGGCCGGCTACGTGTCCACCGGCTCCAAGCCGCCGCGCCGCCAGTGGGGCTCGCCGACGCTGTACGTGCCCAGGTTCGCCCGGGACGAGCGGGCGCCCTGGTTCAGCGCGCTGGTGACGCGCGACGGGCGGCAGACGCTGCTGACCTTCGCCAAGCCCGACCACTGGCGTCTCAGCTCCGCGGCCGAGCTCCTGCCGGGTCAGGAGCTGCCGAAGATCAAGCTCGACGCCGACGGCTACGCGGCCGTGGTGGCCGCCGATGACAAGTCGGTCACGATCAGCCCGCAGTTCATCGGTCCCGTGCACGCCAGCGTGGCCGAGACGGGCACGGCCGGGGTCACGGCGGGCCTGCTCGGGGCCGGCCCGCTCACGACGGACGTGGCCGAGCAGATCGCCGCCAACCGGGAGCGGGCCAAGAACGAGGGCTTCAGCTACGACTCGATCTTCAGCGCCGACAACTTCCCCGTCTACGCCCTGCGCACCGAGGACGGCGGGGCGCTGATCCAGTACTCCCTGTCCCGCACCACGTCCACGACGACGAAGACGGCGGAGGACGACTACATCCCGGTGCCGGAGCAGGCCCGGTGGGCGATCAGCACGCCGGTGCTGCGGCGCACGCTCAAGCTGATCGAGACCCACCAGTACGCCACCGCCGTCCCGCCCCTCACCACCCCGTCCGCCGCGCCCGTGATCGCCCACGACGGCGTGCTGACGCGCGCCTCCGGGCAGTAGTCGGCCCGCCTCGGCCGGCGGTGCGTGCCGTGACGGCCGGCCGGGGACGGCGGTCGGCCGGCCCCGGCGGCACGTGAAAGTGGGTCAGGCCTCCGTGTAGGGGAGGTTGCTGGCGGCGACGAGCGTGCGGATCGCGCGCAGCGCGACGGAGAGCGTGGCCAGGTCGAAGTTGTCGCTCTCCCAGATCTCCGACAGCGTCTGGCGCGCCCGGGAGACCGCCGCGGAGTTCGCCTCCGACCACCGCGCCAGCCGCTCCTCCGGAGGCAGCCCCGGCTTGCTGTGGGCCAGCACGTCGCGGGTGAGCGAGGCGTGCGCCGCGTACAGGTCGTCGCGCAGCGCGGACCGGGCGATCGAGTTCCACCGGTTGTCCCGGGGCAGCGCGATGATCCGCTCCCGCAGCCGGGCGAGCTGCAGCCGGTCGGCCAGGTCGAAGTAGACCTCGGCGACCTCGTTGACCGGCCGTCCCGTCAGCGACGAGATCTCCACCAGGTCCAGCGTCGAGTACGCCGGCACCATCCCGGCCACCCGCTCGGCCAGCTCCAGCGGCACGCCGCGGGCCACGAACGAGTCACGCCGCTCCTCGTAGGCCGACAGGTCGGGCCCGGTCAGCAGCTTCGGGATGTGCGCGAGCAGCCCGTTGACCCCCTTGACGAAGAAGCTCACGGACCCGGCCAGGTCCAGCGGCGGGCGGCGGTTGACCAGCAGCCACCGGGCGCCGCGCTCGACCAGCTTGCGGGCCTCCAGCAACATGGCGATCTGCGTGCCCGTGTCGGCCTTGTTGTCCAGCCCCTCCACGGCCCGGTAGAAGCTGGGCAGGTCGAAGACCTCCCGCGCGACCAGGTACGCCCGCACGATGTCGGGCGTCGAGGCCCCGGTCTCCTCGCCGAAGCGGAACATGAAGGTGGTGCCCGCCGAGTTGACCAGCTCGTTCACCACGCAGGTGGTGATGATCTCGCGCCGCAGCGGGTGCTCGTCCATGTACGTGCGGAACCGCTCCCGCAGCGCCGACGGGAAGTAGGAGACCAGCCACGAGGCGAGGTACGGGTCGTCGGGCAGGTCGGACCCGAGCAGCTCGGCGTCGGCCACCAGCTTGGTGTAGGCGAGCAGCACGGAGAACTCGGGCGCGGTCAGCCCCAGCCTGGCCTGGCGCCGCTCGGCCAGCGTCTTGTCCGAGGGCAGGAACTCCAGCTCCCGGTTGACCAGCCCGTCCCGCTCCAGCTTGCGCAGGTAGCGGGCGTGGATGTGGAGCATCTCGACGGCCTGCGTACGGGCGGCGTCGAGGACCACGTTCTGCGCGTAGTTGTCGCGCAGCACGAGGTCGGCCACCTCGTCGGTCATCGAGGTGAAGACCTGGTTGCGCTGCTTGTCGGTCAGCTCGCCGTCGCGGACGACCTGGTCGAGCAGGATCTTGATGTTCACCTCGTGGTCGGAGGTGTCCACGCCGGCCGAGTTGTCGATGAAGTCGGTGTTGACCAGCCCGCCGTTGAGCGCGAACTCGATCCGGGCGAGCTGCGTGAGGCCCAGGTTGCCGCCCTCGCCGATGACCTTGCAGCGCAGGTCGGCGGCGTTCACCCGGAGCCCGTCGTTGGCCTTGTCGCCCACGTCGGCGTGGGACTCGGAGCTCGCCTTGACGTAGGTGCCGATGCCGCCGTTCCAGAGCAGGTCCACCGGGGCCCGCAGGATGGCGCTGATGAGGTCGTTCGGCGCCATGGAGGCCACGCCGGACGGGATGCCCAGCGCCTCCCGCATCTGGGGCGTGATCTGGATGGACTTGGCCGTGCGCGGGAAGACGCCGCCGCCCGCGGAGATCAGCTTGGCGTCGTAGTCCTCCCAGGAGCTGCGCGGCAGCTCGAACAGCCGCCGCCGCTCGGCGAAGGAGCGGGCCGCGTCGGGCGAGGGATCGACGAAGACGTGCCGGTGGTCGAACGCGGCGACCAGCCGGATGTGCTGCGACAGCAGCATGCCGTTGCCGAACACGTCACCCGACATGTCGCCGATGCCGGCCACGGTGAAGTCGGTGGTCTGGACGTCCACGCCCATGGTCCGGAAGTGGTACTCGACCGACTCCCAGGCGCCGCGGGCGGTGATGCCCATGGCCTTGTGGTCGTAGCCGATGGAGCCGCCGGAGGCGAAGGCGTCGCCGAGCCAGAAGCCGTACTCCTTGGCCACGCTGTTGGCGATGTCGGAGAAGGTGGCGGTGCCCTTGTCGGCGGCGACGACGAGGTAGGTGTCGTCGCCGTCGTGCCTGACCACGTCCGGCGGGGGCACGACCTTGCCGTCCACGAGGTTGTCGGTGACGTCGAGCAGGCCGGAGATGAACATCCGGTAGCAGGCCACGCCCTCGGCGAGCAGATCCTCCCGCGAACCAGACTTTGGCGGACGCTTAACGACAAATCCACCCTTGGACCCAGTCGGCACAATAACGGTATTTTTCACCATCTGTGCCTTAACCAGGCCGAGAATCTCCGTGCGGAAGTCCTCCATCCGGTCCGACCACCGCAACCCGCCGCGCGCCACCTTCCCGAAGCGCAGATGCACGCCCTCAACCCGGGGCGAATACACGAATATCTCGTACTTCGGCCGCGGCAACGGCAACACGCTGACGGCCTGCGGATCGATTTTGAGAGATATGTACGGTTTGCGCTCTCCATCCACCGTCTGGAAGTAGTTGGTACGCAATGTCGCCTGAATCATCTCCAGGTACGCCCGGAGAATGCGGTCCTCGTCCAGCGAGGCCACCTCGTCCAGCGACCGCAGGATCTCCTCGTTGAGCGCCTCCACGAGGTCCACCCGCACGTCCTCGCCCCGCCGCGGATCGAGCTTGGCCTCGAACAGCCGGACGAGCAGCCGCGCCACGCGCACGTTGTCGCACAGCACCCGCTCCATGTAGGGCTGCGAGAACGTGCTCCCCGCCTGCCGCAGGTACTTGGCGTAGACCCGCAGGATCTCGACCTGCTCCCAGGTCAGCCCGGCCCGCAGGATCAGCGCGTTGAAGTCGTCGTCCTGCACCCGCCCCGTCCACAGGGCGGCCAGGCCGTCCTGGAAGAACCGCTTGAAGTCGTTCCTGTCGACCTCCTCCGACGGGGTGTACCGCAGGCCGAAGTCGTAGATCCAGGCGTTCTTGGTGCCGGGGTCGTTGTCGCGGTCGATCTCGTAGGGGCGCTCGTCCACGACCTCCACGCCGAGCCGCTGGATCAGCGGCAGCGCCTGGGACAGCGAGATGGGCGAGCCGACCTTGTAGATCTTCAGCCGCCGCTCCCCCTCCGCGGCGTCGTACGGCTCGTACAGGTTGATCCCGACCTGCTCGCCGTCGCCCGCCTCGACGATCTGCTCCAGCCGCCGCAGGTCGACCACGGCCACCTTGGGCGGGAAGTCGGCCTTGTACCCCTCGGGGAAGGCGGAGGCGTAGCGCCGGATGAGCGTGGGGGCCTCCTCCTCGGAGGTCATCTCGGTCAGCGCGGTGGCCAGGTCGTCCTCCCAGGAGCGGGTGAGGGCGGCCAGCCGCGCCTCCAGCTCCTCCACGTCCACGCTGGGCGGCGGGAGCTGCCTGCCCCGCTCGCCCCTGACGACCACGTGCAGGCGGGCCAGCACCGACTCGCCGATCATCGCGCTGTAGTCGAGCGACCTGCCGCCGAGCGCCTTGAGCAGCACCTCCTGCATCTTCAGCCGCACCTTGGTGGTGTAGCGGTCGCGGGGGAGGTAGATCAGGCAGGAGATGTAGCGCCCGTAGTCGTCGCGCCGCAGGAACAGCTTGACCTGCTTGCGCTCGCGCAGCCGCAGCACGCCCATCGCGATCGGCAGGAGCTGGTCGACCGAGGTCTGGAACAGCTCGTCGCGGGGGAACGTCTCCAGGATCTCGATCAGGTCCTTGCCGTCGTGGCTGTCGGGCGCCAGCCCGGCCTCGTTCAGCACGCCGGCCAGCTTGCGCCGCAGCACCGGGATGCGGGAGATCGACTCGTTGTAGGCCACGTGGGTGAACAGGCCGAGGAAGCGCCGCTCCCCGATCACCTCGCCCTCCGGCGAGAACAGCTTGACCCCGATGTAGTCGAGGTAGGTGGCCCGGTGCACGGTGGCCCTGGAGTTGGCCTTGGTGATGATCATGAGCTGCTTCTCGCGGGCCTTGGCCCGCACCTCGGCGGGCAGCGCCGCGAAGCTCCCCGAGCCCACCTTGTCGTCGCGCAGGATGCCCAGCGCGGCCCCGGGCAGCGCGCGCAGCGTCTCGCCCTCGTCGGTGTCCTCCAGGCGGTACTCGCGGTAGCCGAGGAAGGTGAAGTGCCCGTCGGCGAGCCAGCGCAGCAGGTCGATGCTGTCCTCGACCTCGGCCGGCTCCAGCGGCGGCGGGTTCATGCTCAGGTCCTCGGCGGTCTGCACGGCCAGCGCGCGCATCTTCCTGAAGTCCTCGACCGAGTGGCGCACGTCGGTGAGCACGCGCTGCAGGTCGGCCTCGATCGCCTTGAGCGCCGCGTCGTCGGACTGGCGGTCGATCTCGATGTGGATCCACGACTCGACCAGCATCTGGCCGGTCACGTCCTCCTGGCCGCGGCCGAGCATGCGGCCCGTCATGTCGCGGCGCACCCGCATCTGGGGGTGGACCACCAGGTGCACGCCGAGGTCGTGCCGGTCGAGCTCCATCGTGACCGAGTCGACCAGGAACGGCATGTCGTCGGTGACCACCTCGACCACCGAGTGGCCGGGGTCCCAGCCGTTCTCGTCCAGCGTCGGGGTGTAGGCCCTGACCACGGCCCTGCCCTGGGGGCGGAGCTCGGCGAGCTGTCTCTGGGACATCGCGGGACCGTACACGTCAACGGGGTTGCGGTCGAGCAGGTCCTCCGGCGCGACATGCCGATAGTAGAACCGCAGGAAGGACAGGGCCTCCTCGGGGCTCACATGGTCACTGCCCACCGCGCAACTCTCGGCGGCTCGCTGGAGCAGCTCATCCTTGGCCTCGTCGAGCGGCATTTCGCTCTCACTCCTTTGTGAGGGTTTGCCAACGTGTTCATAGCCAGGCCCTAAGTTCCCACAGCAGTGGGAAGTAGTGCAGGCGTGTCCTACCGCGCAGGTAGGGGGCACCCGTCGAGCCGCCTGTGCCCGACTTGGTGCCGATCTGGCGTTCGACCATCTGGACATGACGCATCCGCCACAACGCGGCGGTCTCGTCGTGCGTCAGCAGGTCTTCGGCCAGTTGCCACAGGTCGTCGTAGGACCCGCGGTTTCTCGCCACGGCCAGCAGCGAAGTCATGATCTCGTCGTCCGAGACCGGCAGGCCACGCTGGGAGAGGGCTGTCAGATAAGCATCCCACAGCGTGGGCTCGGCGAGCCTGCGGCGCAGCCTGGCCAGTTCCTCGTCGGAGGCATGCCGGAACGAGCCGAGATAGCGCTCGTCCCGCAGCCCTGACAGGAACTCCAGCTCGCGGAACTGCACCGACTGGAACCCGCTGGCGGGCGCCAGGTTGGCGCGGAACTCCATGAAGTCCTGAGGCGTCATCGTCTCCAGGACCTCGACCTGCTCGATCAGCACCCGCTCGACCGCGTGCACCCGCTTGAACAGGTGCCTGGCCTTCCACAGCTCTCCTGCGAACATGGCCTCGCGAGCGCCCTCCAGCTCGTGGAGCAGCAGCTTGAACCACAGCTCGTAGACCTGGTGGATGGTGATGAAGAGCAGCTCGTCGGGGGCCCGCGACTGCGGCTGCTGCTGGGCGAGGAGCTCGGGCAGACGAAGGTAGCCGCCGTACGACAGCCGGCCGCCTTCCTCACCGAACTGCCGGCGCGGAGGACCGGAAGCATCACCGTCGATGCCCACCGAACACCTCCCCCTGACCGCCCGGCCACGCGGGGCCGGGCGCAACGCCTTACCTACCCGATACCACCCGAAAAGGGGACAGACGTCAACGTGACATCGACATGGGCGGATCGTCACCGGAAGTCGAGGAGGGGTCGTTCTTGAGCTCATCGAGCTGCTCCGGCAGCTCGGCGAGCTCAATCAGCTCCGCCTGGCACTGCTCACACGTGTCGAGGTGGCGTTCGAAGGCCTCGTGCTCCTCCTCATCGAGGACGCCGAGGACGTAGGCGGCCACCCCGTCATGCATCAGCCGGCTACCCCCTTGTCCCGCAGCAGCTCGCGGAGAGCCCGGATCCCGTAGTAGAGCCGGGACTTCACCGTGCCCGGCGGGATCCCCAGAATCTCCGCCGCTTCGCTTATCGTACGGTCTCGGAGGTAGGTCTGCTCAATGACTTCGCGGTGTTCTTCGGACAGGGACCGCAGCGCGTCCGCGACGACCATCGCCGATAAGGCTCGCTCCGATCCATCGGGCACCGACATCATGTCGACTTCAGGCGGCTCGACCTCCTGCGGCCGGACGCTCTTCCGCCGACGACCATCAATGACTATGCGACGGGCCACTGTCAGCAGCCACGCCCATATGAGGCTTGGTTCCCATTGCAGTCTTGCCGAGTTCCGCCAGGCCCTGACAATCGTCTCCTGCACGACGTCTTCAGCCCACTGAAGGTCGTTACCTGTTGATTTGCGTACGTGGCGCAGCAGAGGGCCGCCGAACTCCTGGTAAAGCACCGCGATGCGGTGCTCCGCCTCGGCATCCGCACTCTCGAACCTGCCGTCGAGGTGACCTAGCACGGGGCACATCTTTACACCTTCGTTATCCAAGCGGTAGCCACTCCGATAACTCCAGTCATTTCTAACTATTCCCGGCCATGCGTGAACCTGGACCGAGACGCCCGCGTACCTCCGACCATGCACAGGCTTTTGCGCGGCGAGATGTTCATGCTCGGCGGCTTCGTCGTAGCCGCTGCCGCGACGATCGCGCTGGTCATGCCGCCGGCGATCGATCCCGCGGCCGCCCAGTGGACGCAGACCTCATCGGGGCCGCTCACGGCCGCCGACCGCGATCTGCTGGTCAAGGTACGCCAGGCGGGCCTCTGGGAGATGCCCGTCGGCGAGTACGCCCAGACCCGCGCCGAGTCCCAGCGCGTGAAGGAAGTCGGCAAATTGATCATGGAAGAGCACATGGAGCTCGACCTGATCACGCGCCAGACCGCGAAGAAGCTCGGCGTGGCCCTGCCCGACGAGCCCAACGCCGACCAGCAGAGCTGGATGGCCCAGCTCGCGGCCGAAAGCGGACCGGCCTTCGACAAGGACTTCGCGAACCTGTTGCGTGCCGCGCACGGCAAGGTCTTCACCGTCGTGGCGGGCGTACGGTCCGGGACGCGCAACTCCGAGATCAGGAAGTTCGCCCAGGAAGGCATCAACTACGTGATGCGCCACATGGGCTACCTGGAGTCCACCGGCCTGGTCGACCACAGCCAGTTGCCCGAACCCCCGACGCCCTCACCCGCTCCACCCGTCGCACTGGCGGTTGAAAAGAGGAGACACACATCATGAGATCCAGACGCATGGCCGCGGCCGTGACCACCCTGGCGGTGGTGGCGAGCGGCCTGGTGTCCGCGGCCGTCATCGGTGTCGGCCCGGTTCTGGCCGACCACTGCGATCCGGCGGAGGCCACCCAGTCACCTCAGGCGAGCCAGACCCAGCAGCCGGATCAGGACCAGAACCAGGATCAGGGCCAGCAGCAGGACCAGGGCCAGAACCAGGACCAAGGCCAGCAACAGGACCAGGACCAGGGCCAGCAACAGGATCAGAACCAGCAGGGACAGCAACAAGACCAGCAGGGCGACCAGCAGGGCACCGGACAGGCCGAGGACGAGCAGCAGGCCCCCCAGGGCGGCGGCATCGCGCTGCTCGACCCGGCGCAGCCACCGGAGACCGGCGCTCCGGAGGATCCGGAGGCCGGCAACCCCGAGGCCGAGCCGGAGCAGACCGCCGAGACCTTCGGGCGCCGCCGCGGCGGCGGCAACCAGCCCACCCGCACGCCCACCCCGAGCCCCAGCCAGACCCAGAACCCCGACGACGGCGGGTCCACCGCCGAGCCGTCGCCCACCGGCTCGGCCTCGCCCTCGCCCACCGGGACGGGCGGCGCCGAGGAGGAGTGCGCCGACCTGGGCCCGTTCCCCGAGGACTTCGTGGACATCCGCCAGGTCGCGCCGGTGAACAACGACGCCCGCGCCGGCAGGAACGGCTCGCGCGGCACGTTCGTCTCGCAGTGCGGCACCAACCGCAACGGCCACAACAACCCCGACAACTTCATCGTGGCCCCGGGCGTGAGCAACGGCGCGCACCACCTGCACGACTACGTGGGCAACCTGTCGACGGACGCCTTCTCCACCGACGAGAGCCTGGCGGCGGCCGGAACGACCTGCCGGCTGGGCGACAAGTCCACCTACTTCTGGCCGGTGCTCAGGGACCGCAGGTCGGACGCGAACGCCACCGACCCTGACGGCAACGTCGGCCAGGTGCTGCGGCCGCGCGCCGTGACGCTCCAGTTCCGCGGGAACGCCGCCTCCCGGGTGGTCGCGATGCCGAGGTTCATCCGGATCATCACCGGTGACGCCAAGGCGGCCACGAACGGCGGGGCCAACGCCAAGGCCGGTTGGAGCTGCTCGGGATTCCAAAATCGCATAAGTCCCGACAAATACACGCTTTGCCCGCGCGGCAGCCAGGTCCTCCGTATTCTGGACTTCCCCAGCTGCTGGGACGGTCAGAACACCGACAGCGCCAATCACCGCACGCACGTGGTCTTCCCTGACCAGGGTGGTGCCTGCCCGCAGGGCACCAGGGCGATTCCGCAGCTACGCATGACGCTGGCGTACAACGTGCCGCAAGGCCCCTCGTACGCCGTGGACGCCTTCCCTGAGCAGAAGCACAACCCCGTCACCGACCACGGTGACTTCGCCAACGTGATGCCCGACCGGCTGATGCAGTTCGTCGTCTCATGCATCAACCGTGGCCGCCGTTGCTGATCTGAACGTCGCCCTCACAGGCAACGCAGCTCTCCGAGTCGCACCCTCACCCGACCTTGGAGGGAAATAGATGCTCCACAGACGACACCCCAGGCACGCCCCCACTCTGCTGGACACCAGGAACGTCCGGCTGGGGGCGAGCGCCTCCATCGCGGCCCTCGTGCTGACAGTGTTCGCACTGACCAGGACGGAACGCGGGATCGCGCTGCTCGGCCGAGGGGTCGGCTTCCTCGAGTTCTACGCGGGCGTGTTCGCCCTGGTGCTGCTGACCGCGACCGTCGCGCTCGGCCTGCTCACCACGGAACGCGTCTTCCTGTCACCGGCCAACCGGGTCAGGGCCCAGCTCGCTCACCGGGCCACCGCGCTCATCGGGCTGGCGTACCTGGTCACGCACATCACGCTCATGATCAGCCTCGGGCACGTGCCGCCGGGGGCGGCGGTCGTGCCGGTCGCAGGGATCTACGTGGGGCTGGGCACCCTGGCCTTCGACCTGATGGTCGTGGCCGTGGTGACGGGAATGCTCAGGGGTCGGTTCGCGACGCGGACCAGGCCGTGGATGTGGCGGATCATGCACTCCGCGGCGTACCTGGCCTGGCCCGTCGGGATCATGCACGGACTGACGGCCGGCCGCCCGCCGGCCGGCTGGGTGGCCTGGTCGTACGTGGCCAGCATGGCGGCGGTCGGCGGCGCGCTGATCGTCCGCGTGCTGGCGACGGTGCGCCGGCCGCCGGTCGTACCCGAGAAGGTCATCATGCCCGCCGTGACCGCTCCCGCCGCCCTGGGCGTGCCGTCGGAGCGGCCACAGCAGGCCAAGCAGAAGGCTCCGGTCGCGGCCGGAGCGGCGGCGACAGCCGTCAAGGCGCCCGTCAGCCTCGCCGAGGCCCGCCGCAGATACCGGGAGGCAGGATGACCAGGCTGATCCCGTCCGCACCCGTCAAGGAGCGACCGTGATTCCGGCCAGAGTGCCACGGGTGTTACGCATGGGTCCGGCCCGGCTGACCGCCGGGCTGGACCACTGCCGTCGCCTCGATCTGCCCGCCCACCGCACCCTGCACGGCGTCATGGAGCCCAGGGAGCTGGGCGAGCTCATCTCGTACGCCAACGAGGTGGACATGCGCGGCCGGGGCGGCGCGGCGTTCCCGTTCGCCCGCAAGCTGCGCGCCGTGGCCGACGCGGCCCGCTCGGGCGGCGAGTGCGTCGTGCTGGTCAACGGCGCCGAGGGCGAGCCGGCCAGCTCCAAGGACGCCATGCTGCTCACCCGCAACCCGCATCTCGTGCTGGACGGCGCGGTGCTGGCGGCCGAGGCGCTGGGCGCCCGCGAAGTGGTCGTCGCCACGGCCGGTGGCGAGGTCGCCGAGGCGTCCGTCACCGCCGCCGTGAACGAGCGCCGCGCGGCCAACGTGTCCGGCGGAGCCGAGAGCCGGGTCCCGATCAGGGTGGTCGGGATCAAGGAGCGGTTCATCTCCGGCGAGGGCGGCGCGCTGGTCAAGGCCGTGAACGGAGAGGAGGGCATCCCGCCGGGCAGGAAGAAGCGGGCCGCGACGAGCGGCGTGGACGGGCTGCCGACGCTGCTGTCCAACACGGAGACGTACGCGCAGTTCGCGCTGCTCGCCGAGTACGGGCCGGAGAAGTACGCCGAGGTCGGCACCGCCAAGGAGCCCGGCACGATCCTGCTCACGGTCAGCGGCGGCGCGGCCCACGGCGCCGTCATCGAGGCGCCCACGGGGACGTACCTGTCGGACGTGCTCGGCTTGTGCGAGGCGGACATCGGCGACGGCGTGCTCATCGGCGGCTACCACGGCGCGTGGCTGTCGGCGGACGTCGTCGAGACGGCCGTGATCTCGCGCGAGGGCATGAAGCAGGCCGGCGCCACGCTCGGCGCCGGGATCATCGTCCCGCTCGGCGAGTCCACCTGCGCCCTGGGCGAGGCCGCCAGGGTCGCCGCCTACCTGGCGGCGGAGTCCGCGGGCCAGTGCGGGCCGTGCCGGCTCGGCCTGCCCGACATCGCCAAGGCCATGTACGCGCTGGTCGAGGGCACCGGCTCGGTCGACGCGGTACGGCGCGGCGTGCGCGGCGTCGAGCGGCGCGGGGCGTGCTTCCACCCGGACGGCACGGCCAAGTTCGTGCTGTCGGCCCTGGACGCGTTCGAGGTCGAGATCGCCCAGCATCTGGAGCAGGGCTCCTGCGGCCGCCCCGTACTCGGGGTGCTGCCGATGCCGGAGCGCGAGGCCGAGCCCGAGTACCGGCTGGAGGTCGACTGGTCCCGATGCCAGGGGCACGGGCTGTGCGCGCACCTGCTGCCGGAGTTCGTGGACCTGGACGACTACGGGTTCCCGTCGTTCCGCCAGATCCCGGGGTTCATGGCCAAGGAGGCGCGGCGGGCGGTCGACATGTGCCCGGCGCTGGCCCTGCGGCTGGCCCAGACCAACGGCGGGGACCACGGCGGCGAGCCCAAGCCCGCGGGCAGGCCGCTGCGGCTCGTCAAGGACGGAGTGATGAAGAAGGCAGGAGAGAGCGTGCCGCGGCTCACCCGCGTCGGCATCGCGCGCGCCTGATCGTGAGGGGGTGTGACGAACCCGGCGGAACGCCCGCGCGTCTTCGCGAGAGGTCACCAGGATCTCCGGGGAGACGCCACGGACCGCCGGGCTTTTCCGCGCGCCGCCGCACTTTCGCCACCGGGACGCTTTCCCACGTGCCAATTGCCGCGAAGGCGACAATTGCCGGTATTTCAGAAACGGTGCCGATATATGAATAATCGACGTCACATGATCTTGCCTCGCACGTAAACGGGCTCACCGATCTTCACCATCTCGAACAGCCGCTTGGACGTCGTCAGCGGCACGCGTACGCAGCCGTGGGAGGCCGGGCGCAGCGGCACCTTCGTCGAGCCGTGCATGGCGATGCCGCCCACGAAGTACAGCGAGTTGAACATCGACCCGAGCCGCCCCGTCGTCCAGCCCGGCGCCCGCCGGGAGACGCGGAAGTCGCCGACCGGCGTGATGGCGTTGCCGCAGCGGCCGTCCTCGCAGTAACGCACCTCGGCGCCGGACGAGATGTGCGTGATCAGCGCCGGTTTGCGGTCGCGGTAGACGGTCAGGAGCTGGTCGCGCAGGCTGATCTCCACCCGGTCAGGGCCCCCGCCCGGCACCAGCGGGCGGTGGCGCGCCGACCGGTCCAGCGCCGCCCACACCCGCGACCCGACCTCGCCCTGCGGCATCAACCTGCGGTGCTTCTGCAGCGCCCAGACGGCCATCTTGGTCTGGTCGTCGTAGACGCCGTTGATCTTCCCGAAGTAGTAGCGGCCGCGGTGCAGCTTCGCCTGCAGCAGCTTGACGGCCTCTCCCCGGTCTCCGGGCCGCAGCACGACCCCCGCCACCTGGCCGGCCTGGTCCGTGTGGTCGGCGGAAGCCGGGGCCGGGATCACGCAGACGGCGGCGGCGACACCAAGGGCGGCCATTCTTTGAAGCTTTATCCTCATAAATCAACGCCTACCCGCACCGCCGAGAATTCATGGCTTTTATCAAGCAAAGCCCCGGCTAATATCCGGATCCCGCCAAAATCGGTTATTTCGTATTTAGGCGTCACGTGCGCGCAGCAGCAGCCCGCCGCACGCCAGCGCCGCCGCGGCCCAGGCGGCGGCCACGCCGAGCCCCGCCCACGCGCCGATGGGCATGGCGGGCAGGCTCGTGGTGGCCTGGACGGCCAGCCCGGCGTTCATCGGCGACAGCCGCCAGAGCAGGCGCTGCACGTCCTCGTTCGTGATCATCAGGACGACCGTCGGGAAGAGGTAGATCAGTCCGAGCACGGCCCCCGCCGCCACCGCCGAGTCCCGTACGGCCGTCGCCACGCCCGCGCTCAGCACGGCGATCAGCACCAGGTAGAGCACGGACCCGGCCGCCGCCCGCAGCGTGGGCCCGTCGGCGAGCGACAGCGGCGGGTAGCCGTGCTCGGGCGTGAAGCCGTTGCCGGGCAGCAGCAGCCGCGCCACCAGCAGGGAGCCGAGCACGCCGAGCGCCCCCGCGGCCGATGTCAGCCCGGCGAGCAGGGCGGTCCTGGCGGCCAGCGCGGTCATCCGGCGCGGCATCGCCGTCAGGCTGGTGCGGATCATCCCCGTGCTGTACTCCCCGCAGACCGCCAGCACGGCCAGCAGCGCCACCAGCCCCTGGCCGAGCTGCACCCCGAACAGGCCGATCCGGGTGGCGTCCTGGCCGCAGCCCGCCGACGGGCACTCCATCGCGCCGGCCGCGGCGGCGCTGCCCGCCACGGTCAGCACCACGATCCCGAGCAGCAGCCGGCCCGGCCCGGCCACCGTGCGCAGCTTGGTCCACTCGGCGTGCAGTTCCCGCCTCACGCGTCCCTCCCGTTCAGGCGGCGGACGGCCAGGCCGAGCGCGAGGGCCGCGTACCCGCACAGCACCGCGAACCCGCCCCACGGCGGCAGCGGGAAGTACCCCATCGCGGGCACGTAGTGCGAGATCACGTGCTCGTACTCCGGCACGCTCTGCTGGATCGCGAACCCGGCGGCCGGGGTGAGCCGCAGCAGCCAGCGCGACACCTCGTCGGGCAGGATGGACGCGGTGCCCAGCACGTACGGGACCACGAGCACCACGATCGCCGCGATGACCGCCGGCGCGCTGCGCCGGAACAGGGCGCCCAGCGCCAGGGCGAGCACGGCGGACACGGCGAGCACGCCCGCGGCGCCCGCGATCACCCGCACCTCCGTGAGCGTGCTCACCGGCAGCGTGAAGATCCGGTTCCCGCGCAGGACGCGCACCGCGAGCGGCACCGTGACGGCGGCCCCCACCAGCCCGGCCGCGAACGTGGCCGCGCCCACCACCACGGCCTTGGCCACCAGCGTCCGGCCGCGCCGCGGGCCTGCCAGCAGCGTCGTGCGGATCAGGCCGCGCCGGTACTCCGCGGTGACGAACAGCACCGCCACCACGATGACCACGACGAGCGCGATCAGCGCTCCGGTCAGCGTCCGCTCGATGGTGCCCTCGGTCGTGTTGGGGGCGATGTCGCCCGTCCCGGTGATGGCGAACGTGTCGCCGTTCCTGACGAGGCCGCCGGGATGGTGCGGCGTGCCGTCGATGTTGAGGTCGACCCCGATGTCGTCCCTGCTCCACGCGCCGCCGGCGGTCGCGCCGGCCACGCCGACCTGGTCCACGAGCGCGGTGACCTCGGAGAAGCGCCCGGCCGAGGCCGTGCCGCCGAGCGGGTTGCTCTCCACCCGCACGTCCGGGGGCGAGGCGGCGAACAGGCCGATGCGCACCTTGGCGGGCAGCCCGTCCAGCCGGGCCGTGCCGACCCTGGTCCACCGCTTCCCGTCCGGCGACTCCTCGCCGGTGATCGTGTCGTTGTCGCGGCTCAGGCGCAGCCAGCGCGGCGATCCGGGCGACACGCCGTGCGCGCCGCCCGCCACGTCCTCGGTGAAGTCGTGCTGCATGCGCACGCCGTGGGCGCCGGTGACCATGACCGCGGCGTACGCGGCCCCCTGCTCGGTGCTCTCCTTGACCATGAGGCCGGCCTTCGCCCACGGCACGACGCCGGCGACGACGTTCCGGACGCCGGGGGTCGCGTCGGGCAGGCGGATCTGGCCGGTCATGGAGTTCACCCGGGCGGTGATGGCGCCGTTGCCGTCCAGCGGCATGCTGACGAAGTAGAAGCGGTCGACGACCGCCGCGCCGCCGGGGCCCAGCACCGGCTCCGGGCAGGGCACCTCGACCGGGCCATTGCTGCACGAGGAGTGGCTGCCGGTGGCGAAGAGCAGGCCCAGCCCGACCACGGTGAGGCAGACGGCCACCAGCCCGGCCACCCAGCCGCGTACCGTCCTGAGCTTGGTCCACTCCGCGAGCAGCACGTGGCGGAAGCTCATCGCGCCGCCCCCTTGAACTCCACGGCGTCCCTCGTCAGCTCCAGGTACGCCTCCTCCAGCGTCGCCCGGTGCGCGCTCACCTCCGAGAACGGCACCTGGCAGGCGCCGAGCAGCCGCACCACCTCCTCGGCGGGCATCCCGGAGACGACCACCGTGTCCCGCTCGCTGACGGCCACCGTCGCCCCGGCCCCGGCCAGCGCCGCCATGGCTGCCGACCGGGACGCGGTGCGGAGCGTCACCCGGTCCTGGGACGCCGAGGCGATCAGCTCGGACACCGCGACGTCCGCGACCACCCGGCCGCGCCCCGCCACCACGAGATGGCCGGCGGTGTCCTCCAGCTCGCTCATCAGGTGGCTGGAGACCAGCACCGCGCGCCCCTCGGCGGCCAGCGACCGCAGGAACCCGCGGATCCACACGATGCCCTCCGGGTCCAGCCCGTTGAACGGCTCGTCCAGCATGAGCACCGGCGGGTCGCCGAGCAGGGCGGCGGCGATCCCCAGCCGCTGCCGCATGCCCAGCGAGAACCCCCCGGCCCTGCGCCGCGCCGCCGCCGCGAGCCCCACCTGCGCCAGCACCTCGTCCACGCGCCGCGCCCCCAGCCCCTGCGAGTGGGCCAGCCACAGCAGGTGGTTGCGGGCCGTGCGGCTCGGCTGCAGCGCGCCCGCGTCGAGCAGCGCGCCGACCTGGCTCAGCGGGCGGCGCAGGCTCCGGTACGGCCTGCCGCCCACCAGCGCGCGCCCCTCGTCGGGCGCGTCCAGGCCGAGCACCACGCGCATCGTCGTGGACTTGCCCGCGCCGTTCGGCCCGACGAACCCGGTCACCCGGCCCGGCAGCACCGTGAACGTCATCCCGTCCAGCGCCGTCGTCCGGCCGAACCGCTTGCGCAGCCCGGCGACTTCGATGGTTGCTTCCATGTCCAGGCACACTAGGCAGCGGCGCCCGGGGTGGTCGTCACGCCGGGGAGCGATCCTCGGGATCACTCGTGCCCGGGAGGGGCCGTCCCTCCTGGGAGGGATGTCATGCGGGGGGTGGCGGGGAAACAATGGGGTCCGTGGAGCGAGCGTACGACCGGCGGGCGGCGGGGCCGGGGCCGTACAGGCGGCTCGGGACGGGCGCGTCCCGGCCGCCAGGGGCGTGGGCGAGCGCCGCTCGGCGGATCGCCACGGCCCGGTACGCGCCGGTCGTGCTCATCGCGCTGCTGGCACTGGTCGGCGTGGCCCAGGCCATCGCGCAGGCGGAGCACGGCCCGGGCCTGGTCTTCTCGAACACCGAAGCCGTCCCGGCCGGCACGGCGCGCGGCCCGGCCGGCACCGAGCCCGGGACGCGGCTCCCGCCGGACGGGCGCCCGGAACCGGTCCCGCCGACCATTCTCTTCCCGCTGCTCGCACTGGCCACCACGCTCCCGCCCGCTCTCCTGTGGAACCAGCCCGGCACCGCCGGGCTCCTGGTCACGGGCGCGAGCCTGCTGTCGATCACGGCCTTCCACACCTTCACCCCCGCCGGGCTGGCCGTCCAGCTCGTCGCGGCCTACCGGTTCGGCGGGCCGCCGTGGCGCGCCGTGGCGCTCACCGCGCCGTTCCCGCTGCTGGCGGTGGTGGCGGAGGCGGCCGCCCGGTCCGGGGGCTCGGTACGCCTGCTCACGCTGCTGCTCGGCTGCCTGGCACCGGCCGCGGCGCTGGCCGGGATCGCCCGCCGCGCCCGCCACCAGGCCAGGGCCGACACGGCCGCCCGGCAGGTCATCGCCGACAGCCTGCTGGAGCACACGGCCCGCGGCGAGCGCGCCCGCATCGCCAGGGAGCTGCACGACGTGGTCGCCCACCACATCTCCATGGTCGCCGTGCAGGCCGAGACCGCCCGGCTGGCCGTCCCCGGCATGCCCGCGGCGGGCGCGGAGCGGCTGCTGGCGATCGGCGACACCGCCAGGGCGGCGCTGACGGAGATGCGCCGGCTGCTCGGCGTCCTGCGCGAGGACGCGGAGGCGGCGACGACCTGGCGCCCGCAGCCCGGCCTGCGCCTGGACGAGCTGAACGAGCTGCTCGACGAGTCCCGCGAGGCGTCGGGCACCAGCACCCGGCTGATCCTGCGCGGCGCGCCGGTGGAGCTCGACCCCGGCGTGGAGCTGGCCGCGTACCGGATCGTCCAGGAGGCACTCACCAACGCCCGCCGCCACGCGCCGGGAGCGGCGGTGGACGTGGAGCTCGACTACACCGGCGACACCCTGCGCCTCCTCGTCCGCGACAACGGCCCTGGCCCCGCGGAGGGGGCCGGCGGGCACGGGCTGTCCGGCATGCGGGAGCGGGCGGCGGCGGCCGGCGGCGAGCTGCGCACGGGGCCCGCGCCCGGCGGCGGTTTCCTGGTCGAGGCGCGGCTTCCCGGCAGGGATGCCTCGTGATCCGGGTCGTCATCGCCGACGATCACCTGGTCGTCCGTACGGGGTTCGCCGAGCTGCTCGACACCCAGCCGGACTTCGAGGTCGTCGGCACCGCCCCCGACGGGGCCGAGGCGGTGCGGATGTGCCGCGAGCTGTCCCCCGACGTCGTGCTCATGGACGTGCGCATGCCGGGCATGAGCGGCATCGAGGCCACCAGGCTGGTGGCGGGCCCCGAGGGGCCGCGGGTGCTCATCCTGACGACGTTCGACCTCGACGAGTACGTCTACGACGCCCTGCGCGCGGGCGCCAGCGGCTTCCTGCTCAAGGACGTCACGGCCGAGCGCCTCTTCGACGCGGTCCGCGTGATCGCCGCCGGTGACGCGCTGCTGGCCCCGGCCGTCACCCGCCGCCTGATCGGCGAGTTCGCCCGCCTGACCCCCGCGCGGGGCCGGCCCGGCGCGGCCCTGTCGGCGCTCACCCCGCGCGAGACGCAGGTCCTGCGGCTGGTGGCCGAGGGCCTGTCGAACCTCGAGATCGCCGACCGGCTGGTGGTCACGGAGGAGACGGTCAAGACCCACGTGAGCCGCGTGCTGAACAAGCTCGGCCTGCGCGACAGGACTCAGGCCGTCGTCACGGCGTACGAGTCGGGCCTGGTCGTCCCCGGCGAACGCGGCTGAGGCTCAGCGGGTGAGGGCGGCCTCCTCCGGCCGGGCCGGGCAGGCCGTGCGGCGGTACCTGCCGGGCGCCACGCCGTACTCCCGCTTGAAGGCGTTGGCGAAGGCGAACTCCGAGCCGTAACCCACCCTGGCGGCGATCTCGCTCAGCGGCGCGTCAGTCTCCCGCAGCAGGCGGCCGGCGCTCGACAGGCGCCACCAGGTCAGGTAGGCCAGCGGCGGCTGCCCCACGAGCTCGGCGAACCGGCGCGCGAACGCCGCCCGCGACAGCCCCGCCCGCGTGCCCAGGTCGGCCACGGTCCACGGGCGGGCCGGGTCGCGGTGCATGGCGTCGAGCGCCGCGCTGACGGCCGGGTCGGCCAGCGCCGCGGCCCAGCCGGTGACCTCGCAGTGCCCGTGCTCGGCCGCGAACCAGGCCCGCAGGATGTACAGCAGCAGCATGTCGAGCAGGGACGACACGACCGTGTCGGCGCCCAGCCCAGGGCGGTGGATCTCGGCGCCCAGCAGCTCGACGGCGGCGCGCACCTCGGAGTGCAGGCCGGGCACCGCCGGCAGGTGGATGAGGTCGGGCAGGTCGCGCAGGAGCGGGTGCGCCCGGGTGGGATCGAGCCGGTAGCCGCCGCACAGCAGCACCGTGGCCGCGCCCTGCCCCTCCATCGAGGCCGAGGCGAACAGGCCGGCCTCGTCGGTGTACGGGTCGCAGTGCGGCTCGGCCACCGGTGTGGACGGGCTGTCGGCCATGGCGTAGCCGTGCCCGCGCGGGAAGAACACGACGTCACCCGCGGACAGCGCGACCGGCGGCCCGTCGGGCGGCAGCAGCCACGTGGCCCCGCGCAGGACCACCTGGAACCCGGCCGACCCCGGCGCCGCCGGGAACCGCTGGCCCCAGGGCGCGCGCCACTCGATCCGGGCGGAACGGGGCCGGCCGGTCCGCATGACGGCGATCACGTCGCTGAGCACGTCCATGCCGGGAACTCTAGCGCGGAAGACGCTGGCGTATGAATGGAAGATCTGAACGCATTGGTCATCTCTGCAGCCCTCCCTACGGTGGTGTGCGACGAGAGGAGAGCGAGAGTGGGACGGATTCTGGTGACCGGGGCGACCGGCACGGTGGGGCGGCACGCGGTGGCGCTGCTGCGCGAGGCCGGGGCCGAGGTGGTGACCCTGAGCGGCAGGGACGGCGACCTGCGGGACCCGGCGACGTTGCCGCCGCTGGACGGGGTGACGTCGGTGTTGCTGATCTGGCCGTTCGCCACCGCCGACGGCGCGCGGGAGGTGCTGCGGGCGCTGGCGGGACGGCGCGTGGTCTACCTGTCCTCCGCCGCGCGGCGCGGGTGGGAGCGCGAGGTCGAGCGGCTGGTCGAGGAGGTGGCCGGCGAGTGGACCTTCCTGCGCCCGCACGCCTTCGCGGCGAACGCGCTGCGGTGGGCCCGGCAGGTGCGGGCGGGCGTGGTGCGGGCGGCGTACGGGGCGGCGGGCATGCCGGTGGTGCACGAGCGGGACATCGCGGCCGTGGCCGTACGGGCGCTGCTGGACGCCGGGCACCACGGCGCGGCCTACGCCCTGACCGGGCCCGAGACGCTCTCCCAGGCGGACCAGGTGCGGATCGTCTCCGAGGTCACCGGGCTTCCGGTGCGGTGGGAGGAACTGGCGCCCGATCAGGCCCGCGCCGCCCTGCTGGCCGGGGGCCGGCCGCGCGGCGCGGTGGAGGAAATGCTGCGGGCCCAGGCGGAGCTGGTGAGCCGGCCGGTGCCGGTCACGTCCGCGGTCGAGGAGGTCACGAAGGCTCCGGCGAGGCCGTTCCGCGAGTGGGTTCGGGAACACGCCGCCGCGTTCAGCGCCGTCCCGCAGGCGGCTTCCGCGATGCGGGCGGCGCGGATCCACGAGTTCGGGGACGCTTCCGTGATCCGCGCCGACGAGGTGGCGATCCCCCGCCCCGGCCCCGGGGAGGTGCTCCTGGAGGTGGCCGCGACCTCGTTCAACCCCTCGGAGATCGGGCTGCGCTCCGGGCTGCTGCCCGAGGTGTTCCGGGCGAGCCTGCCGCACACCCTCGGCTGGGACGTCTCGGGCACGGTCGTCGAGACGGGCGCGGGTGCCGGCGGCCTGGAGCCAGGGGACCGGGTGTTCGGGATGGTGGACGGAGCGGCGGCGGAGTACGTCGTGGCCCCGGCGGACGTTCTGGCCAAGGCTCCGCGGAGCATCCCGCTCGCCGACGCCGCCGCCGTCCCCGTGGCCGGGCTCACCGCCTGGCAGGCGGTCCACGAGCACGCCCGCGTCACGCCGGGCCAGCGGGTGCTGGTCAACGGCGCGGGCGGCGGGGTGGGCATGTTCGCCGTGCAGCTCGCCAAGCTGGCCGGCGCGCACGTGACCGCCACCGCGAGCCCGCGCAGCGCCGCCGCGGTCCGGCGGCTCGGGGCCGACGACGTGATCGATTACACCACGACACCGCTGCCCGCCGACGTGGACGTGCTCCTGAACCTGATCCCGGCCGCGCACGAGCCGGCCGGGCAGTCCCGCACGACCGTCCCAGCCGGCGAGCCGGCCGGGCAGGCCCGCACGACCGTCTCGATCGCCGGGGGCGACGGCCACTTCGTGATGCGCTACGACCCGGGCGAGCTGGCCGCCCTCGCCGCCCTGATCGACGACGGCGCGCTCACGGTCGAGATCGCGGAGTCACACCCGCTGGCGGAGCTCGCCCAGCTCCACCGGCGAGCCGAGGCAGGCGACCTCCGCGGAAAAATCACCATCCTCATGGGGTGAAGTGGCGCAACACCTCGGGGTTGGCCATGGCGTCGGGATTGGCCGCGTCCTCGACGGGCGTGCCGAGCAGGATCTTGCGTACCGGCACCTCGAGCTTCTTGCCGGACAACGTCCGCGGGATGCCGGGGACGACGCGGATCTCGTTCGGCACGTGCCGGGGCGACAGCTCCCTGCGCAGCGCGTCGCACAGCCCCCGCTCCAGGGCGTCGGTCAGCTCGGCGCCCTCGATGAGCGTCACGTAGAGCAGCAGCCGTCCCTCCTGCCCGAGCTGGCCCGTGTCGATCACCAGGCTGTCCGCGATCTCCTCGAACCGCTCGACGACCCGGTAGAACTCGCTGGTGCCCATCCGCACGCCGCCGCGGTTGAGCGTCGAGTCGGAGCGCCCGTAGATCACGCAGCTCCCGTCCTCGTTGATCTTGATCCAGTCGCCGTGCCGCCACACCCCGGGATAGACGTCGAAGTAGCTCTCGGTGTACCGCTCGCCCCCGGGGTCGTTCCAGAACATGACCGGCATCGACGGCATCGGCAGGCTCAGCACCAGCTCCCCCACCTCGCCGACGACCGCCTTGCCCAGGGCGTCGTACGACTCCACCCGCGCCCCCAGCGACCGGCACGGGATGATCCCCGCCCTGATCGGGTGCAGCATGGTGGCCCCCACGAACCCCGTGCACACGTCGGTGCCCCCGGAGAACGACCCGATCGGCACCCCCGGCAGCTCGGCGGCCACCCAGGCGAACCCCTCCGGCGGCAGCGGCGACCCGGTGGAGCCGACGCCGCGCAGCCGCTCCAGCCCCTCGGGGTGGATGCCGGCCTTCAGCGAGGCCATGATGTACGGCGCCCCGACCCCGAAGTACGTCACGCCCTCCGTGTCGGCGATCCGCCACAGCGCGGCGGGCGACGGGTGGGTGGCCGACCCGTCGTACAGCACGGGCGTGGCCCCCACCAGCAGGGCGCCGATGAGGTAGTTCCACATCATCCAGCCCGTGGTGGTGTACCAGAAGAACACATCGCCCTCGCCCAGGTCCTGGTGGAAGGCGAGCGACTTGAGGTGTTCGAGCACCACGCCGCCGTGCCCGTGCACGATCGGCTTGGGCAGCCCGGTCGTGCCGCTGGAGTAGAGGATCCACAGCGGGTGGTCGAACGGCACCCGCTCGAACTCCAGCGGCCCCTCCTCCGCCCGCAGGCCCTCCCAGCCGATCACCTCGCCGTGCGGCACCTGGCTGGTGCGCCCGGGGGCGGGCTCGGCCTGCTGCGGCGCGCGGCCCTCCTCGGCCGCCGCCAGGTACGGGATCCACACGGTCGCCCGCAGCGTGGGCAGCTCGGCGGCGATCTCGTTGACCGCGGCCGAGCGGTCGTAGCTCTTGCCGTTGTAGTGGTAACCGTCCACGGCGATGAGCACCTTGGGCTCGATCTGCTTGAACCGGTCGACGATGCTCGGCACGCCGAAGTCGGGCGAGCCGGCCGACCAGATCGCGCCCAGCGAGGCGGTGGCCAGGCAGGCGATCAGGGCCTGCGGGATGTTGGGCAGGTAGGCGGCCACCCGGTCGCCGCGCCCGACGCCGAGCCGCAGCAGCCCGGTGCGTACCCTGGCGACCTCCTCGCGCAGCCCGGCCCAGGTCAGCTCCTGCCGGCCGCCGTCCTCGGAGACGAAGACGAGGGCGATGCCCTCGTCGGTGCGCCGCAGCGCGTTCTCGGCGTAGTTGAGCGAGCTGCCGGCGAACCACGTGGCGCCGGGCATCGTCCCCGAGAGCACGGGCCCGTCACCCCGATCGCCGATCACCTCGAAGTAGTCCCAGACCGACGTCCAGAACTCCGCGGGCCGATCGACGGACCACCGCCACGCGTCCTCGTAGTCGACGGGCCGGCCCAGCCATCGCAGGTAGTGGGTCAGCCTGGCGGACTCGACGATCTCTTCGCTCGGCTCCCAGAGAAGCTCGCCCTCAGCAACCATATGCCTCATCCTGTCGCCCGTACGGGGGAAAGTCATACCCGGCCTTCCCCATAACTTGCTACCTCCGTAGGTGGTCCACCGCCATACGCGCGGCTGTCCCGATCACCGCGTCGGCGCGCGGCTGGATGAGCGCGGTGCCGAAGGAGCGGGTGAAGACCGACACCGCGTACCGGCCGCCGTCGGGGTACTCGACGACGCCCGTCTCGCAGCGCAGCGTCGGCATCGTGCCCGTCTTGCCGCTGACGGCCACGTCGTCGTACGGGAAACCCGAGGCCATGCGGTGCGGCCACACCTGCATGTTGAGCACGCCCCGCATCCACGCGCACGACGGCGCGGAGGCGACCTCGTCGCGCCAGATCATCCCGAACAGCCGGGCCATCTCCCGCGCGGTGCTGCGGTTGGTCCGCGCGGGGTCCAGCACGCTGAGCCGGGCGATGTCGTCGGGATCCACGAACGGCCACGCGTGCCCGGTGTCCACGTCCATGCTGCCGAGCATCTCCCCCGAGCCCTGCACCACCCGGGTCTCCTTCAGCCCGAACGCCTCCAGCATGGTGTTGATCGCGTCGAACCCCACCCTGCCCAGCAGCTTGTCGGCCGCGGTGTTGTCGCTCAGGGCGATCATCAGGTACGCCAGGTCGCGCAGCGAGATCGTCACGTCGTCGAGCATCGAGGAGATCCCGGTCGGCCCGGACACCCGGTCGGCCGCCGTCACGGTGACCCGCTCGGTCAGGTCGAGCAGCCCGGCGTCGGCCTGCCGGCACAGCGCCACCAGCAGCGGCACCTTGAACATCGAGGCCGTGGGCATCGGCTCGTCGGCGCCGTGCCCGAGGTCGTGCCCGGTGTCGACGTCGGCCGCGTACAGCCAGCCGGTGACCCCGGCGGCCCGGAACAGCTGGTCGAAGGCCGGCGCGCTCATGCCAGCATCCCCGGCCTGCGGCTGACCCGCCGCACGGGTGCGGCGCCTTCGTGGGTCATCCCGGCGCTCTCCTTCAACGTACGTACGGCCGCGGCCGAGAAGTCGCCGACCGCAGGCGTGGCCGCGCGCCAGGCGGTGGAGACCCGGCTCGTGATCGGCGAGCCTAGCAGCGGCCTCCAGGCCAGCCCCGGCAGCTCCATCCTCGGCCCGAACGCCACCGCCGCCCCCGCCAGTACCAGCCCGAGCCCGGCGCCTTCGTGCACCTGCGCGGGCACGAAGCCCTGGCGGCGGCACTCCGCGAGCACCTCGGCGCGCCAGCCCGGCTCGCCCTCCTTGGGCGGCATCAGCAGCTCGCGCCCCGCCAGGTCGGCCAGATGCACCTCGCCGACGCTCGCCAGCGGGTCGCCCTCGGCCAGCAGCACGCCCTGCGCCTGCACCAGCACCTGGCCGAACGTCAGGCCGGGCGCGGTCACGGGATGGCGGACGAGGCCGACGTCGATCGTGCCCTCGGCCAGCGCCGTCACCTGGTCGGCGGTCCAGATCTCGGCGGGCGCGAGGCGTACCTCGGGGCTGCTCTCGCGGAAGGCCGCGACCAGGGCGGCCAGCACCGTCGCGGCCAGGTCGGGCGGCACCCCCACCTTCAGCACCGTGCCCCGGCCGCCCTGCCTGGCCAGCTCGTGCAGCCGGTCCACCCGGCCGACGATCTCGCGGGCCTCGCCCAGCAGCAGCCGGCCCGGCTCGGTGAGCCGGACCTGGCGGGCGGACCGGTCGAACAGCCGCACGCCGAGCTCCTCCTCCAGCCGCTTGATGCGCTGGCTGAGGGGCGGCTGGGCCATGCCGAGCCGGATGGCGGCGTTGCCGAAGTGCAGCTCCTCCGCCACCACGATGAAGTAGCGGAGATGTCGGACTAGGTCCATGACCAGCCACTATATCCAGATTTATATCTGGGAATCGCCCATATCAATATTGGACACCGTGGCGCGGGCTCTGGTGTCCTCTGCGTCATGGCACCACAAACGGGGCGAATCTATGGCAGACGACACCGCAGGCGATGGCCGTGGATCGTGGCGGCACTCCTGATCCCGGCCCTCGTGGCGGGCGGTGTCATCTGGGCGCTGCGGGTCGAGGGCTCGCCCGAGGAGACGGCCGAGCGGTACCTGGCGGCCTGGTCCGCCCAGGACTACGCGGCGATGCGGGCGCTGGTCGCCGACCCGCCCGCCGACTTCGAGCGCCTGCACCGGCGCTTCCTCACCGACCTCAAGGCCACCCGGGCCGCCTTCCGCCCCGGCGAGGCGTCCGACGGCGACGCCGTCGCCTTCAAGGCTGCCCTCACCGGCGCGCGCAACTGGGAGTACGACGGCAGGCTCCGGCTCGTCGAGCGGGACCGCACCTGGAAGGTGGCCTGGACGCCCGCCACCCTGCACCCCCTGCTGAAGAAGGGCATGTCGCTGAAGGTGGTCGCGCAGAAGGGCGACCCCGTCCGCGTCCTGGCCGCCGACGGCGCCAACCTCAACACCGCGAGCGCACCCGGCTCGGTGCAGCAGCTCGTCGAGGGTATGAAGCAGACCTTTCCCGACCGCTTCGAGGAGCTGTCCCGGACGAGGATCGACCTCTACCAGGGCGACGAACGCGTCAAGACCGTCGCCGAGCAGCAGGCCGGGAAGGAGCCGATCCAGACCACCATCGACCTGAAGGTGCACCGCGCGGGGGCCGAGGCACTGGAGGGCACGGACAAGCCGGCCTCCCTGGTCGCGCTGCGGGCCTCCACCGGGGAGATCCTGGCCGTGGTCAACGCGCCGGGCGGGTTCAACCGGGCGCTGCTCGGCAAGTACCCGCCGGGCTCGACGTTCAAGGTCGTGACGGCCTCCGCGCTGGTCGCCGGCGGGGTCGAGCCGGGGCAGCAGGTGACGTGCCCGGCCGAGAAGAACATCGGCGGCTTCCCGTTCCACAACGCGGGCTTCGAGGACTTCGGCACGCTGTCGTTCCGCGACGCGTTCGCGCACTCGTGCAACACGACGTTCGGCGAGATGAGCGTGGCCGAGCTGAACGGTGGCCGGCTCGGCGAGGTCGCCAGGAGCTTCGGCTTCGGCACCGCGATCACGCCAGGGGTGCCGGCCGTGCGCGCCGAGTTCCCCGACCCCAAGGACGACACGGACCTCGCCTCCGCCTCGATCGGGCAGGGCAGGGTGCTGGCGAGCCCGCTCAACATGGCCTCGGTCGCCGCCGCCATCGCCTCCGGCTCCTACATCCCGCCCCGGCTGGTCACCGGCGAGCCCGTCCCCGGGCAACAGCAGGCCGGCCCGCGCCCGCTGGAGGGTGGCGTGGTCAAGGCCCTGCGCCGGCTCATGCCCGCCGTCGTCACGGACGGCACCGCCCACGGGGTCAGCTTCCCGGCCGGCACGGCGGGCAAGACGGGCACGGCGGAGTACGGCTCGGGCAAGGAGCCGCCCGCGCACTCGTGGTTCATCGGCTACCAGGGCGACCTGGCGTTCTCCGTCATCGTCGAGGGCGGCGGCGCCGGGTCCGCCGTCGCGGCCCCGATCGCGGCCCGCTTCCTCCGCGCCCTCCCCTGACACCCGCTGCGTCCCCGCGCGTCTCGCCGCGCGCCCTGCGCTCCCCTCACCAGGGACCCGCCGGAGTGCGGCGGATCGCCGGGCGGCGGCGGCCGGTCAGGCGACCAGCGCGCCCCGCACGGCGCCGGCCTGGCGACGAGCGTGCGGGGCGGCGCCAGCGCGAGGCGCAGGCCGGTGAGGCCGTCAGCGCGACGCCCGGTCCAGGGGGGCCGTGAGGGCCGCGACCGCCGCCACCACCTCCGAGGCGTTGGACAGGTCGGGCAGCACGATGTCGGCCCCGGCCTCGCGCAGCTCGGAGGCCATCGACCGCCCGGAGGCGACCCCGATCATCCCGGCCCCGCCGATCTTGGCCGCCTGCACGTCCCGCGTGGAGTCGCCGATCACCACCGTGTTGGCGGCCGTGAACGGCGTCCCGAGCCGCTGCTTGGCGCGCGACTGCGCCACCTGCAGCAGGGTCGCCTTGGGGTAGACCTCCTCGCCGTACCCGCCGAGCTCGAAGTCCACGTACTTGTCGAGCCCGAACGCCTTCAGCTTGTGCACGGCGTTGGCCCGGATCGTGCCGGTCAGCACCGTCTGCACCACCCCGTCGAGCCGCGAGACGGCCTTCAGCGCCGCCTTGGCCCCGGCCATCATCCGCCCGTCCCCGGCCAGCCGCCCGCGCCGGTCGGCGAAGGCCGTGGCGAGCGCCGACAGGAACCTGGGCAGGTGATCGTCCTCGGCCACGATGCCGTTGACGGCGAGCGTCTCGAAGACGATCTCGGAGTCGGGCCGCCCCATCGGCGGCACGAGCTTGACCAGCGGTCGCCCGGTCACGACGCGGAACGCCTCGGCGTAGGCGTCTCTGGTCACGATGGCGACGTCGACGAGCGTCAGATCGACGTTCCACAGCACAAGGCGGTTGATGGCAGCCTCCTGAGGGGTCCCTGCAAGGGTACGGCCGTCGCCGCCGTCTGGGCGCCCGCCTGAGCGATTACAGCATGGTCAGACGTAGTCGAGCGCGTCGGAGAGCCGGTCGACCACCGGCAGCCCGGTCTCCTCCAGCTCGGCCCTGGTGGTCATGCCGCCGGTGTAGAGCACCGCCCTGGCTCCCACGTGCTTGGCGGCGAGCCCGTCGTCCACGCTGTCGCCGATCACCAGGATCTCGCCGGGGTCGACGCCGATGGCCTCGATGTGCGCGGTCATGTGGGCGGCCTTCTCGCCGCCGAGGGCGCCGGTGAGGCCGTCGATCCTGGTGAAGTGCCGGGTGATGCCGAACGACTCGACCTTGGGCACCAGGTGCTCGTGCGGGGCCATCGAGCAGAGCGACTGCGTGCCCGTCCAGGTCGAGAGGATGACCTCCGCGCCGGAGGCCAGCTGGCACACGTCGCACAGCCGGAAGTAGTGCTCGTGGAACCCGGCGTCGAGCTGCTGCCACTCGTCCTCGGCGAGCGGGCGGCCGAGCAGGCGCTCGTAGGCCACCCAGATGGGGCGGGTGAAGACGGCGCGGAAGCCGTCGAGGGTCAGCTCGGGCAGTTCGTAGGGCTTGAAGATCGCGTTGGTGGCTTGGACCACGGCTTCGGAATCGTGGAAGAGCGTGCCGTTCCAATCCCAGATGATGTGCTTCGTCATGTCGAGGCTAGCCTAGAGGGCCGGTGTGACCTCCGGATGAACCGGGGGCTGCGACCGCGCGGCCGCAGCCCCTCGCCGCCGCTAGCGGCAGGCCTTGCCCGTGGTGCCCTGGCCGTTCTGGCCGCCGTTGCCGCCGTTCCACTGGATGCTGGCGCTGCCCCAGGCGCACATGTCCTTGGCCCAGAGCATGTCGCCCCAGTGGCGGCCGCCGTTGCCGGCCTTGAAGCTGAACCGGTTGTGCCGGCCGTCCGCGGTGTAGACGTTGATGGTGCCGCGCGCGGAGGAGGCGGTCTTGACCTCGATCCAGTTGGTCTGGCACCGGCCGGACCACATGAGCTTGATCGTGCCGACCTCTCCGTGGATCCTGCTCTTGATCGCGGCGGTCTTCACGACCCTGGCCGAGTTGCCGCAGCCCGACCGGTAGGGGTCCTGGTGGTCGTACGGCTTGAGCGCGGCCTGGGCCTGCGCTGGCGAACCGGCCAGGAGAGTCACCGCACCTACAGCGATCGCTGCGACTCGACGCATCACGTGGAACCGACTCCTTCTGTCAGACGACTCGTGCTGGGTGGCGACCCTAGCGAGATCGGCTGCGCACGTCAGGAGCCACGCCTGTCTGTGATCGCACCGTTATGGGCGCAGGAGCTCGGGGATCTCCTGGGTCGCGTACCACATGAGCTCGTGCGCCTCGGCGCCGTCCACCGTGAACCGCGCGTCGTCGTCGCCCTCGTCGGAGGCCGGCAGCGCGGCGACGGCGGCCTCGATGTCGGGCACCGCGTACTCGTCGTCGATGTGCACCGCGGCCACCTTGGCCAGCGGGATCGGCTCGGCGAGGCGTACCCTGGCACGCTCCTCCAGGTCGACGCCGACCGTGGCGGAGCGCTCCGGCACCTCGGCGGCGACGACCACGCGGCGGGGCGCGGCCGGGGTGCCGCCGGCGCGGTCGGCGGCCAGCATGCGCAGCGAGGCGCGGGCCGCCTCGGTGAGCGCGACGTACTCGAGCTCCTCGGTGTCGCCCGAGGCGTACCACTCGATCAGCGCGGGCGTCACCGCGTAACCGGTCAGCGGAGCCGGGCCCAGCTCCCCGGCCTCGACCGCAGCGGCCAGGGCCGGAAGAGTGCACGGCAGATACACGCGCATGACGAACCTTTCCAACACTCTGCTGTGGGCAGAACCTGCCTCACCAGGCCCCGCCACCTTACTCATAGTGCCTGGTCACGACCGCATCGGCAGGCTACTTGCGCAACGCGAGCCGCAGCACCGTCTCCAGCTCGGCGATGGTCGTCGCCGCGTCGCGGTGGTGGATCCCGGCGATGCCGAGGGCGCGGGCGGCGTCGATGTTGGCCTCGATGTCGTCGATGAACACGCATTCCGCGCCCGCGAGCCCTATCCGGCCGAGCGCGTGCTCGAAGATGCGCGGCTCGGGCTTGCGCATGCCGACCTCGCCGGAGATCACGACCGCGTCGAAGACCTCGTCCCAGTCGTCCCTGGGGTAGGTGTTGGACCAGGAGTTGGACAGCAGGCAGGTCCTGACGCCGTTGCTGCGGACGTCACGCAGCATGTCGTACATGGCCTCGACCCGTTCGAAGCCCGCGAACATGCGCTCCAGCAGCCCCTCGGCCACCGGCGGCACGCCGTCCACGGTCAGCAGCCGGGCGGCGAGGTCGCGCTCGAAGGCGGCCCCGTCGATCTCGCCCCTTTCGAGCGCGTGCACGACGCTCTCACCGTCGCCGCCCCGGTAGGCGTGGTCGATCATCTCGCGCATCACGGTGTAGTAGCGGTCGGCGTCGATCCTGTCGGCCGCGATCCACCGGGCGATGGAGTCGGAGAGGCTGGTCGTGAGCACGCCGCCCCAGTCGATGAGCACACCCGTAACCATCGTTCTAGGGTAGAGCGTCACGGTTGCGACTTTTACCGGAGCCCGCCCCTTAATAGGTGGATAAAACCCCAGAAAAAGGGTGCCCGAAATATCCCGTTAAGGTGTCTTTCCAGCGTAAATCGCTACCCAGAAGGGACCGCCGTGCGGACGACGATCCTGATCACCTCCCCTGAAGAGTGGACCGCTCCGGGCTCCGAACTCTTCGAATTTCCCCCCATCATCCCCGGTGGACCGGAATGGTTCACCAAACCGATCCTCATCGTCCTGTTCAGCGCGGTCATCGCCATCGCGCTGTGCTGGGCGGCATTCGCCAAGCCCAAGATCGTGCCAAGGGGCTGGCAGAGCATGGGCGAGTACGCCTACTTCTTCGTACGCGAGCAGATCGCCAAGCCCAGCCTCGGCAAGGACTCCGACCGATGGATGGGCCTGCTCCTGACGATCTTCCTCACCGTGCTCATCTGGAACCTGATGGGCGTCGTCCCGTTCATCCAGTTCCCCGTCGCCGCGCACGTCAACTTCGCGGCGGTGCTGGCGATCTCCGTGTACGTCCTCAAGGTGTACCTCGGCGTGCGCCATCACGGCGTCCGCGGCTACCTGCGGGGCGTGGTGTACCTGGAGGGCCTGCCCGGCTGGGCGTACGCCATCTACGCCCCGCTGATCCTCGCCGAGGTCTTCCTCACCTCGCTGTTCACCCACTTCATCCGCCTGTTCGCGAACATGTTCGCGGGCCACCTCCTCGTGGCCTTCTTCGGCTCGGTGGGCTTCTACTTCCTGTTCCAGCAGCTCACACCGCTCGGCGCGGGCCTCGGCGTGCTCGGCGTGGCCATGACGATCGTGATCACCGCGTTCGAGATGTTCATCATGTTCCTGCAGGCGTTCCTGTTCGCCATGCTCGCCGCGATGTACATCGCCAGCGGGCTGCACGGCTCGCACTGACCCGCTAGGCGCGGGCGGCCAGCTTGCGGTGCTCAGGCGAGCGCAGCACCTCGGCCGCCCGCTCCGCCGAGGCCACGGGCGCCTCGGTCAGCAGCCCCCTGGCCTGCTTGAGCGTCAGCAGCCGGGTGACCGACTGGTCGAGGCGTTCCTTGGAGATCCGGCCCGACTTCACCGCCGCCAGCACCGCGTCGTACGCCTTGGGCAGGTCGTTCGGCATGAGCAGCAGGTCGGCCCCGGCCAGCACGGCCCGCACCGCGATCTCCCCGTCGCCGTACTTCTTGCGCACCCCGCCCATGTTCAGCGCGTCGGTCGAGATCACGCCCTTGAACCCGAGCTTCTCCCTGAGCAGCCCGGTCAGGATGGGCTTGGACAGCGTCGCCGGGTCGCCCGACGGGTCCAGCTTGGGGAAGACGATGTGGGCGCTCATCACCGCGTCCACCCCGGCGTCGATCGCGGCCTTGAACGGCGGCGCGTCGATGCGCTCCCACTCCGACCTGGTGTGCTTGATCACCGGCAGCCCCGTGTGGCTGTCGACGGACGTGTCACCGTGCCCGGGGAAGTGCTTGGCGGTGGCGGCGATCTTCGCCTCGCCGAACCCCTTGACCGCCGCGGCCACCATCCTGGCCACCTTCTGCGGGTCTTTCCCGAAGGCGCGGCGGCCGATGACGGGGTTGCGCGGGTTGACGTTCACGTCGGCGACCGGCGCGAAGTCGAGGTTGACGCCGAGCGCGCGCAGCTCCTCGCCGGTCGCCCTGGCCACCTCCCGCGACAGGTCCGTGTCCTTGGTCGCGCCGATCTCCGCCGCGCCCGGGAAGTCGGTCATGAGCGCGGACATCCGGGACACCAGGCCGTTCTCCTGGTCGGTGCCGATCAGCAGCGGGACCTTCTTCGACGCCCGCTGCATGCCGTTGGTCAGGCCGACGACCTGGCCGGCGCTCCTGACGTTCTGCGGGAACAGGATCACGCCGCCGAGGTGGTACTTCGCGATCACCTTGGCCGGGGTCCTGGCGGCGTACCTGGCCTGGTTCTCGCCGGAGACCGTGTCGGCGGCGGTGCCGTACAGGACGGGCATGAAGAGCTGGCCGACCTTCTCCTCGACGCTCATCCTGCCCAGCACCCGCTGCACGGGGCTCTGCTGCGGGGCCGTGGTCGCCGGGGCGGCCGCCGTGGTCGCGGGTGGGGCCGCCTTGCCTCCGGTCGGCCCCACCTCCGCCGCGCCGTCGCCACCGCCGCACGCGGTGAGCGCGATCACCAGGAGCCCTGTCGTACCGATCCGTCCAAGCATGACTCCAAGGTATCCAGATGACGACCCCGCCCGGGCCGCCTACAACCCCAGACTGTCGAGCCCTGGCAGGTGAGCCTGAGCCGCCGCCTTCGCCTCGGCCGCCGAGGACTGTGACCGCGCCGCGTCGGCCGCCGCCTCGCACTGCTCCATCGTGTGCGCGGCCAGCCCCGCTCGTACGGCGGCCAGCGCCGAGGGCGCCATCGACAACGACGAGGCCCCGAGCCCCACCAGCACGCAGGCCAGGGCCGGGTCGGCGGCGGCCTCGCCGCAGATCCCGCACGGCTTGCCGGCCCGCGCAGCCGCGACGGCCGTGGTGGCGACCAGGTCGAGCAGGGCGGGCTGCCAGGGGTCGTGCATCGCGCTCACGGCGCCGAGCTGGCGGTCGGCGGCGAAGGCGTACTGGCTCAGGTCGTTGGTGCCGATCGAGACGAAGTCGACCATGGCGAGCAGATCGCCGGCCCGCAGCGCGGCGGACGGGATCTCGATCATCACGCCGACCTCCTCCAGCCCCCTGCTGTAGCACTCCCTGGCGAACCAGGCGGCCTCCTCGGCCGTGGCCACCATCGGCGCCATCACGGCGGCCCCGCCGGCCGCGGCCACCGCGCCGAGCTGGACGTCCATCACCTCGGGGAACCGGGCGAACCTGCGCAGCCCCCGCTCCCCCAGCGCCGGGTTCGGCTCGGCGGCCGCCTGCAGGAAGGCCAGCGGCTTGTCCGCGCCGCCGTCGAGCGTCCGCACCACCACCTTGCCGCCGGGGAACGCCTCCACCGCCGCCCGATAGGCACGCTCCTGCTCCTCGGCGGAGGGCGGCTCGGGCCGGTCGAGGAAGAGGAACTCGGTCCGGTACAGGCCGATGCCCTCCGCGCCCGCGGCCACGGCGGCGTCGAGCTCGGCCGGGCCGCCCACGTTGGCCAGCAGCGGCACGGGATGCCCGTCTGCCGTCCCGCCCGGCCCCGTCCACGACGCCAGCGCCGCCTGCCGGGCCGTGGCGGCGCCGACCGCGTCGGCCACGTCGGCCTCGGCCGGCTCCACGCGCACGTCGCCGGAGGTGCCGTCCACCATCACCTGCACGCCGGGCGGGATGCGGGTGGCGCCGGGACAGGCCACGACGGCGGGCACGCCCATCGACCTGGCCATGATCGCGGTATGGCTGGTCGGGCCGCCCTCCTCGGTGACGAACGCCACCACGTCGTCCCTGGACAGCAGCGCGGTGTCGGCGGGGGCGAGATCCCTGGCGACCAGCACGTACGGCTCCTCGGGCGCCACCGGCAGCCCCGGCATGGCCTGCCCGGTGAGCAACGCGATCACGCGGTCCCTGATGTCGCCCAGGTCGGCGGCCCGCTCGCCCAGGTATCCGCCGGACCCCTGCAGCACGGTCCGGTACTTCGTGAAGGCCTCGAAGACCGCCCTGGGGGCGGCCAGACCGCGGTCGATCAGCGATCTCACCTTCACGACCAGCCCGGGATCCTCGGCCATCAGCGCCTGGGCCTTGAGGATCTCCTCGGCCTCGCCGCCCGCCTGGTTGCCGCGGGCCTCCAGCTCGCCCGCGACCTGCGTGAGCGCGGCCATCGCGCGCTCCTTCTCCTGCTCCGCCTCACCGGTGTAGGTGGCGCCCTCGGGGGGTTCGGGCACAGAGACGGTCAGCACGTAAGAGGGTCCGTGCCCGATGCCCGGGCTGACCCCCACCCCCCGGAGGTTCATGGCGTGCCGGCTATCTTCGCCAGCTCGTCGAGCACCTCGTCGGAGCCCTCGCCCTCCGCGCTGATCACGACGGACTCGCCCTGGCGGACGTCGAGCGCCATGATCGCGAGAATGCTCTTGCCGTTGACCGGCCCACCGCCGTGGGACTTCGCCACCGTGATGTCCATCGGGGCTAGCTTGGCCCGCTGGACGAACGTCGCCGCGGGACGGGCGTGCAGCCCTACCTCCGCCGCCACGGTGACCTTGCGCTCACCCATCTTGCTGCTCCTCCTTCTCGTGCCGGTCCAGACCGGCCGGCCTTCTCCGTCATCGCGGTAAACACGGACAACCCGTTCATTGTGCCGGGTGAGGCCGACCCCGGGCGAACGGCCGCTATCCCCACCTGAAGAGCTCGTCCCCGACGTGCACCGTCCCCTCCGCTACCCCCGTGAGCTCCTCGGAAAGCGCGTCCAGCGCGACGACCGGGCAGACCGGCGAGCGACCGCCCGCCTCGATGGCCGACGGGTCCCAGGCCACCACCGGCTGCCCGGCGCTCACCCTGTCGCCCTCCGCAGCCAGGAGCTGGAACCCCGCCCCCTTGAGCTGGACCGTGTCGATCCCCAGATGCACCAGCACGCCCTTGCCATCGTCCCCCACGATGACGTACGCGTGCGGGTGCAGTTTCATTATCTTTCCCGCTATGGGGGCCACGGCCTTGCCTGGCCCCCGCAGCGGGTCGATCGCCGTTCCCGGCCCGACCATGCCCGCGGAGAACACCGGATCGGGCACGGCCGCCAGCCCCACAGCCGTCCCCTCCATCGGGGCGAGAACAGTCGTCATGGTCTCGCCCTCAGCCGATGACATCCTCGATGTCGCTGGCGATCGTGTCCGCCTCCGGCCCGACGACGACCTGCACCACGTTGCCCGCGGCCATCACGCCGTGCGCGCCCGCCGCCTTGAGCGCCGGCTGGTCGACCTTCGACGCGTCGCGCACCTCCGTACGCAGGCGGGTGATGCAGGGCTCGATGTCGATGATGTTGTCGGCGCCGCCCAGCGCGGCGATGATCGCGTTCACGTCCGCCGCCATCCGGTCCTCCCTAGGATTAGCACTCTGACCAGGCTAGATCAGTCGGTCTGGGTGACCTTGTTCAGGCCCCGCGGCGCGTCGGGGTCGATGCCGAGCCTGCGGGCCAGTGCCTCGGTGAGGAGCTGGCCGGGGATGATCAGGCCCATGGGGGCCAGCCACTCCGGCAGGTCGGGGCCGTTCAGCGCGGCCGTGCCCGCCCGGGCGAGCGCGCCGCCCCCGCCGATCGTGTACGCCGCCGCGCCCGCGGCCACCACCCGCTCGGCCAGCGCGATCGTGCCCTGCAGGGTGGGGCTGTTCTCGGCGGCCACCAGCAGCGCCGGCGTGTCGGCGTCCACCACGGCGATGGGGCCGTGCAGCAGGTCGGCGTACGACAGGCCCATGGCGTGCAGGTAGCAGGCCTCCTTGAGCTTCAGCGCGGTCTCCAGCGCCGTCGAGAACGCCAGCCCGCGCCCGGACACGACCACGCCCTGCTTGTCGGCCAGCCCCTCGACCACGGCCTCGATGTCCCCGGGCTCGGCGATCAGCTTCTCCACGGCCTCGGGCACCCGCTGCAACTCGTCCACGTCCACGTCGGCGCCCAGCCCGATCGCGAGCACGGCCAGGGCGGCGAGCTGCGTCGTGTACGTCTTGGTCGCCGGGACGGCCTTCTCCTCGCCCGCCACCGTGCACAGGGCCACGTCCGCCGCCTGCGCGAGCGGGCTGTCCTCGCCGCCGTTCGTGACGCCGACGGTGCGCGCCCCGCAGTCCTTCGCCCACGCCAGGGTCTCGACGATCTCCTCGGTCCGCCCGGACTGCGAGATGGCGACGGCCAGCACCCCGTCGAGGTCGAGCTTGCGCTTGTACGTGGTCGCGATCGACGGGGCGGCCAGCGCGGACAGGCGGCCGGCGTGCGATTCGACCAGGTAACGCCCGTACACTGCTGCGTTGTCGGAGGTGCCACGCGCGATGAACAGCAGCTGGCGGGTCTGCTCGCCCATGGCCTTGATCTCGTCGATCTTGGGGAGCAGGGAGTCGAGTGTGGCCCGCAGCGCGGTCGGCTGCTCGGCGATCTCGCTGCGCATCTTGGTGGTCATCTTCGGCTCATCCCTCGGGTCATTGCGGTTCAGACTTGACCGTCTTTCGCGACATGTGGTCTAGTCCGGACTAGACCAGTACGAACCATAGCCCATTGCCCAGGTAGAGACGAGGGGAGGATCCGTGGCGCACATCGATCCGGACAGCCCGGTGCCCAAGTACTTCCAGCTTCGCGAGATCCTGCTGGACCTCATCGACAGCGACGAGCTGAGCATCGGAGCGGCCATCCCGTCCGAGCGTGAGCTCTGCCAGCGCTTCGGCCTGTCCAGGATGACCGTGCGGCAGGCCGTGGACCACCTCGTGTCCGAGGGCCGCCTGCACCGCGTGCCCGGCAAGGGCACGTTCGTCGCCCGGCCGAAGATCGAGCTGGCGCTGCAGCTCACGTCGTTCACCGACGACATGCGGGCGCGGGGCATGATCCCCGGCTCGCGCGACCTGGACCGCCGCGTCGTGCGGGCCAGCGCGCACCTGGCCAAGGAGCTGGGGATCCAGCCGGGCGAGGAGGTGCACTTCATCGAGCGCCTGCGTACGGCCGACGGCGAGCCACTGTCCATCGAACGGGCCCACATCCCGGTCAAGCTCGCCCCGGACCTGGCCGACCACGACCTGTCGGACAGATCGCTGTACGAGCTGCTGGAGCGGCGCTACGGGCTCGTCATGGACGCCGGCGAGCTCACCATCGACGGCGGCATCGCCGACCCGAGCGACGCCGACCTGCTGAAGCTCCCCCGTGGCGGGGCCGTGCTGCTGCTGCAGCGCCGGTCGTTCTCCGGCGGGGTCTGCGCGGAGCTCGGCGTGTCCACCTACCGCGCCGACCGCTACCAGCTCCGCACCATCCTCGAAATGCCCGCCAGACGCGGCTGAGCCGTGTCCCCACGCCCGCCGGGCACGGCCGAGCCGCGCCCGTGGGGCGTCCCCCATGACTCCTGGCACTTCCTGCAGGCCCCGGAGGAACGCCCGGTGAACCAGACGTGAACGACACCTCCGCCGCCGCCCGGCCCTCGCCGCTCGCCCGCGTGATGACCGTGCTCCAGCGGCTGGGCCGCTCTCTCATGCTGCCCATCGCCGCCCTGCCCGCCGCCGCCCTGCTGCAGCGCTTCGGCCAGCCCGACATGCTCGGCTCCAACGGCGTCGAGCCGGGCGGCCTGGCCGACGTCGCCGGGATGGCCTGGATGAACGAGGTCGCCCACGTGCTGGCCGCCGCCGGGGCGGCCCTGTTCGACAACCTGCCGCTGCTGTTCGCCGTGGGGGTGGCGATCGGCTTCGCCCGCAAGTCCGACGGCTCCACCGCGCTGGCCGCCGTGGTCGGCTACCTCGTCTTCGACCGGGTGACCAAGGCCATGTTCTTCGGCTCGGACATCAGGGACACCGTCGCCGTCAAGGTGGTCGAGACCCAGGGCATCAAGGAGATCGTCGACAACGGCATCCAGAACCCCACCAGCGTGCTCGGCGGCATCGTCATCGGCCTGGTCGCCGCGCTCCTGTGGCAGCGCTTCCACCGCATCAAGCTGCCGTCCTGGCTGGCCTTCTTCGGCGGCCGGCGCTTCGTGCCCATCATCACCTCCATCGTGGCCCTGCTCATGGGCGTGGCCTTCGGCTGGCTGTGGCCGGTGATCGGCGAGTGGATCCGGCACGCCGGCGAGGCCCTGGCCGCCATCGGCCCGATCGGCACCGGCATCTACGGCCTGATCAACCGCCTGCTCATCCCCCTCGGCCTGCACCACTTCGTCAACTCCGTGGTCTGGTACGTGGTGCCGCAGTGCGAGGTCGGCGGCCAGGTGCTGGGCGGGGACTGGAACTGCTACTTCGGCGGCGCCCCGTACTCCGGCCAGTTCATGGCCGGGTTCTTCCCCGTCATGATGTTCGCCCTGCCCGCCGCCGCCCTGGCCATGTGGCGCGCCGCCCCCGCGCACCGGCGGGCCACCGTGGGCGGGATCATGCTCTCCGCGGCGCTGGCCTCGTTCGTCACGGGCATCACGGAGCCGATCGAGTTCGCCTTCATCTTCGTCGCGCCGCTGCTGCTGGTCGTCCACGCGATCCTGACGGGCCTGGCGATGGCGCTGACCACGCTGATCGGCGGCCAGCTCGGCTTCGGCTTCTCCGCCGGCCTGCTCGACCTGCTGCTGAACGCCAGCAAGTCCAACACCGAGAACTTACCCGGCATCCTGATCCTGGGCCTGATCTACGGCCTGGTCTACTACGCCGTGTTCACGTTCCTGATCCGCAGGCTCGACATCATGACGCCCGGCCGGGAGCCCGAGCCCGACCTCGACTCGGGCGAGACCGAGCACGGTTCGGGGAGATCCACCACGGGGTAGTAACCGACCGGACCCCGCGTCGACGCTCACGTGGGGGTGACCACGACCATGCAGGGCCAGGCCCCGCCGCCGTCCCGGCTGTCGTCGGCCTTCTCCGTGCTGCAGCGCATCGGCCGCTCCCTCATGATGCCCATCGCGGTGCTCCCCGCCGCCGGGCTCCTCTACCGCTTCGGCCAGGACGACCTGCTCGGCGCGCGCGGCCTCGGCGGCGCGCTCCCCTGGCTCCTCCCGGTGGCCAAGGTCATGGCGGCGGCCGGCGCCGCCCTGTTCGACAACCTCCCGCTGCTGTTCGCCGTGGGGGTGGCGATCGGCTTCGCCCGCAAGTCCGACGGCTCCACCGCGCTGGCGGCCCTGGTCGGCTACCTCGTCTTCGACCACGTGACCAAGACGCTCTTCTTCGACGCCGGGCACGGCGCCGTCCACGACAAGGTCTCGGTGACCCTCCAGAACGGCACCCCCGCGCTCGACCTGGGCGCCCCGAACCCCACCGGCGTGCTCGGCGGCATCCTCATCGGCCTCACGGCCGCCCTCCTCTGGCAACGCTTCCACCGCGTCAAGCTGCCGTCCTGGCTGGCCTTCTTCGGCGGGCGCCGCTCGGTGCCCATCATCACCGCCGTGGCCGCCCTGCTCCTGGGCGTGCTGTTCGGCCTCCTGTGGCGCCCGGTCGGCGACTGGCTGGCGCAGGCGGGCGACTGGCTCTCCGCCCACGGCACGGCGGGGACCGGCATCTACGGCGTGGCCAACCGCCTGCTCATCCCGCTCGGCCTGCACCACGTGCTCAACACCATCGTCTGGTTCACGGTCCCCGAGTGCCGGGCGGGCGTGAACGGCGCCACCCGGGACGCGGCGGGCGACCTGAACTGCTACTTCGCCGGGGAGCAGGGCGCGGGCATCTTCATGACCGGCTTCTTCCCCGTGATGATGTTCGGCCTGCTGGGGGCCGCGCTGGCGATGTGGCGCGCCGCCCCGCCCGAGCGCAGGAAGCCGGTCGGCGGCATCATGCTGTCGGCCGGCCTGACGGCCTTCATCACGGGCATCACGGAGCCGCTGGAGTTCGCCTTCATCTTCGTCGCCCCCGCCCTCTTCGCCGCCCACGCCCTCCTGACCGGCCTGTCCATGGCCCTGATGGCCGAGCTCGGGGCCCGCCTGGGCTTCACGTTCTCCGGGGGCGCCATCGACCTGCTGCTGAACGCCAGCAAGTCCAACACGCACGGCCTCGGCCTGATCATCGGGTTCGGCCTGGCGTACCTGCTGATCTACTACGCCCTGTTCACGCTGCTCATCCGCCGGCTCGACCTGCCCACCCCCGGCCGGGAGCCCTAAACCCGCCACTCGCCCATCCCAAAAGGCCGGAGCGCTCCAGCTTCCGCAAAATTTCCGCCGCAATACCGGACGAACTTCCGCCGCGGACGCACAAGTTGGCGCTTTCTGTATTCCTCAGCCGGGCCGAAAACTCCCTTTTATCGACTCTTTCTTCCATGCAGAGAATCGGAGCAGCCATGGCCCACGACATCGACGGCGCGCTGGCCCTGACGACCCCCATGACCTGGGGCCCGCCGGGCGCTCAACCGGACGAGCGCAAGCTGCGCCACCTGACCCAGGCCCTGGCGGAGGTGCTGGCCGGTCGCCGCCCGCCACAGGTCCTGGCCGACCGGCTCACCGAGCGGGCCTACAAGGAGCTGGTACGGGCGGGCCAGATGATCCACGCCGACCGCCCGCCTTTCACCGGAAGCGTCCATATGAAGCAACCACGCGACGGCGCCGTGGAAATGTGCGCGCTCGTCCATTGCGGCGACCGCAACCACGTCCTCGCCCTGCGCCTGGAACGACATGGCAGCCAGTGGCTGTGCACCGAATTCGAAACGGCCTAGGCGTGGGGACCCGGCGAAAAGGCAGGCCCCCACCTCCGCAGGAAGTGGGGGCCCAGGAATGACGGGTCAGGCGGCGTTCTTCGGGTCTCCGTGGCAGCGCTTGTACTTCTTGCCCGACCCGCACGGGCAGGGCGCGTTACGCTCCACGTTGCCGTACGCCGCCCGCTCCTCCTGAGTCGTGCGGACGCGGACGTGCTCGACGTCACCCTGCTCGCCGGGGGCGGAGTACTCCAGCTCGGCCGGCCGCTCGGGGCCGCGCAGCCCGCGCGCGATGATCGAGCGGGTCTCCGCGATGGCCGCGTCCTCCTCCTCGACGATCGGGTTCTCCTGCACCTCGACCTCGAGGTTGAACAGGAAGCCGACGGAGTCCTCCTTGATGCCCTCCAGCATCGCGGTGAACATCTCGAAGCCCTCGCGGGCGTACTCGATCTTGGGGTCCTTCTGCGCGTAGGCCCGCATGCCGATGCCCTCGCGCAGGTAGTCCATCTCGTAGAGGTGCTCGCGCCACTTGCGGTCGAGCACGGAGAGGATCACGCGGCGCTCCAGGTCGCGCATGGTCTCCGGGCCGAACTCCTCCTCGCGCCGGTCGTAGGCGGCCAGCGCGTCGGCCTTGACCTTCTCGCTGATGAGCTCGGCGGTCAGCTCCTCGCGGCCGCCGGCCTCCTCGACGAGGTCCTCGGCCCGGACGGAGACCGGGTAGAGCTCGCCGAACGCCTTCCACAGCTTGTCGAGGTCCCACTCCTCGGCGAAGCCCTCGGCCGTGGCGCCCTGGACGTAGCCGTCGATCACCTCGCCGATGAAGCCGCGCACCTGCTCGTGCAGGTCGGCGCCCTCCAGCACGCGGTGGCGCTCGGCGTAGATGACCTTGCGCTGGCGGTCCATCACCTCGTCGTACTTCAGAACTTCCTTGCGGATCTCGAAGTTCTGCTGCTCGACCTGGTGCTGGGCGGAGGCGATGGCCTTGGAGACGATGCCGGACTCGATCGGCTGGTCGTCGGGGATCTGCAGCCTGGTCATGATCATCTCGACCCTGGCCGAGTTGAACAGGCGCATCAGGTCGTCGCCGAGCGACAGGTAGAAGCGCGACTCGCCGGGGTCGCCCTGACGGCCGGAACGGCCGCGCAGCTGGTTGTCGATGCGGCGCGACTCGTGCCGCTCGGTGCCCAGGACGTACAGGCCGCCCAGCTCGGTGACCTCGTCGTGCTCGGCCTTGACCGCCGCCCTGGCCTTCTCCAGCGCCTCGGGGTAGGCCTTCTCGTACTCCTCCGGCGTCTCGACCGGGTCGAGGCCGCGCTGGCGCAGCTCCAGGTCGGCGCGGAACTCGGAGTTGCCGCCGAGCATGATGTCGGTGCCTCGACCGGCCATGTTGGTGGCGACGGTGACGGCGCCCTTGCGGCCCGCCTCGGCGATGATCGACGCCTCACGCGCGTGGTTCTTCGCGTTGAGCACCTCGTGCGGCACACCGCGCCGCTTGAGCGCCTTCGACAGCCGCTCGGACTTCTCCACCGACGTGGTGCCGACGAGCACCGGCTGGCCGGCCTCGTAGCGCTCCTTGATGTCCTGCACCACCGCGTCGAACTTGGCGTCCTCGGTCTTGTAGACCACGTCCGGCTGGTCCTTGCGGATCATCGGGCGGTTGGTGGGGATCGGGACGACGCCCAGCTTGTACGTCTGGTGGAACTCGTTGGCCTCCGTGGCGGCCGTACCGGTCATGCCGGCCAGCTTGTTGTAGAGGCGGAAGTAGTTCTGCAGGGTGACCGTGGCGAGAGTCTGGTTCTCGTCCTTGATCTTCACGCCCTCTTTGGCCTCGATGGCCTGGTGCATGCCCTCGTTGTAGCGGCGGCCGTGCAGGATGCGGCCGGTGAACTCGTCGACGATCAGGACCTCGCCGTCGGCGACGATGTAGTCCTTGTCCTTCTTGAACAGCTCCTTGGCCTTGAGCGCGTTGTTCAGGAAGCCGACGAGGTGGGTGTGCTCCGGCTTGTACAGGTTGTCGATGCCGAGCCAGTCCTCGACCTTCTCGACGCCGGCCTCCAGGATGCCGACCGTGCGCTTCTTCTCGTCGACGATGTAGTCGCCGGTGCTCTCCTCGCCCGGGTTCTTCGCCTCGACGCCCCTGCGCAGGCGGGGGACGATCTTGGCGAACTCCTGGTACCACTTGCCCGACTGCTCGCCGGGACCGGAGATGATCAGCGGCGTGCGGGCCTCGTCGATCAGGATCGAGTCGACCTCGTCGACGATCGCGAAGAAGTGACCGCGCTGCACGCACTCGTCGAGCGACCACGCCATGTTGTCGCGCAGGTAGTCGAAGCCGAACTCGTTGTTCGTGCCGTACGTGATGTCGGCCTCGTACTGCTTGCGGCGCTCGTCGGGCTGCTGGCCGGAGACGATGCAGCCGACCTCCATGCCGAGGAAGCGGTGGATGCGCCCCATGGTCTCGGCGTCACGCCTGGCCAGGTAGTCGTTGACCGTGATGACGTGGACGCCCTTGCCGGCGATGGCGTTGAGATAGGACGGCAACGTACAGGTCAGCGTCTTGCCCTCACCGGTCTTCATCTCGGAGATGTTGCCCAGGTGAAGGTTGGCGCCGCCCATGATCTGCACGTCGTAGGGCCGCTGGCCGAGCACGCGGCGGGCCGCCTCGCGCACGGTCGCGAACGCCTCGGGAAGCAGATCGTCAAGGCTTTCGCCGTCGGCATAGCGCTGCTTGAACTCGTCCGTCAGCGCACGCAACTCCGCGTCGGACAGGCTCGTGAAGTCGTCCTCGATGGAGTTGACCTGGTCTGCGATCCGCTTGAGCTTGCGCAGGATCTTGCCTTCGCCGGCACGTAGGATCTTGTCGAGAATGGCTGCCACTTTATGTAAAGCTCCTCGCAGGTCTACCCCGGCGGCGCCGCCAGGAGGAGAGGCCGAGACAAACTTCCCCGTTAGCCATCGTAGGCGGTTCCGCAACCAGACACAGCCACCGTGACGACGAGGGCGCAGAACCTGTCTGGGAGAATGGGGACAAGGCAGAGGGTATGCCGGTGGAGAGCCGGCTCGCACCAATAGCGGGATATCCGGCAAAGGAAGGATTTGTCATGGTTGAGGGGAAGAAGTCGGAGCATACGGAGAATCTCGGCAGCCACGGCGGGCGCGCGTCCTCGTGGCTCGCGGTGACCGTGATGCTGGTGGGCACCGTGGTGGCCGGCTTCGGCATGACGGCCGCGAACTGGACGCTCATCTGGATCGGCGCCGGGCTGTTCGTCGTCGGCGGCATCCTCGCCCTCGTCTTCGATATCTTCACCGACGTCGTGATCGACGCTCCGCGAGTGGGCATGCGCGCTGAGGATCACCGCTGAAACCTGGTTCCAACGGCGGGCGCCCGACCCCGGGCCGCCCGCCGTTCGCATGCCGGGGCACGATCCCGGGCCGCGTGACCGCCCGCCCGGGCGCGCCTGCCGGGAGCACGAGGCACCTCCAGGCATGCGCGCGCCTTCAGACGTGCGCGCCCCGCCTCCAGGCCGATGCGCCACGCCTCCAGACCGGCGCGCCACGCCTCCCAGGCCGGTGAGCTGCACCTCCAAGCCCATGCATCGCGCCTCCCAGGCGGGTGCGTGCAACCGCCAGGCGGGTGCGGTGCGCCTTGAGGGGTGCGCCCGCCGCGGAGGCGAGACGGGCCCAGATGTGATCGCCTGGTAGGCGGCGGCGATTTCTGTCGGTGCCCGTGGCTAGATTGCTCGCATGCATCGCCATATGGAGGCGCGGGCATGACCGGTGTGACCGATCTGACCGCCGAAGAGGCTCGCCGGCTCGTCCTGCGCGCGCAGGGTTTCATGGGCGCCGACGTGCGCAAGGGCGGCGTGCACGCCATGCTGCGCAGGCTGGGTGCCGTCCAGCTCGACACGATCTCGGTCCTGGCCCGTTCGCACGAGCTGGTCGCCTACGCCCGCCTCGGCGCGGTGGGCCGCTCCAAGGTCGAGCGCGCCTACTGGCACAATCCGGCCCAGAGCTTCGAGTACTGGTGCCACGCGGCCTGCATCCTGCCCATCGAGCACTGGCCGCTCTACTCCTTCCGCCGCCGGGCCTACCGTGAGCGGCGTTACCGCTGGCACGAGGTGCCCGACAACGTGGAGAAGCTGCTCGACCAGGTCAGGGAGTCGGGCCCGCTGACGACCTCCGACGTGGGCGGCGCCAAGAACGGCGGCCCGTGGTGGGACTGGTCCGACTCCAAGATCGGCCTGGAGTGGCTGCTCGACATCGGGGAGCTGGTGTGCAGCCGCCGCGTCGGCTGGCGCCGCGTCTACGACCTGGCCGAGCGCGTGGTCCCCGCCGACCTGCTGGCCGACGACCTGTCCGACGAGGAGTGCATCGTACGCCTGGCGGGCGTGGCCGGGCGTTCCCTCGGCGTGGCCAACCGCACCGACCTCATCGACTTCCTCCGCCTCAAGGGCCGCTACGCGGCGATTCTCGACGAGGTCCTGCTCAGCGGCGCGGCGGGCCTGGTGCCCGTGACCGTCGCCGGCTGGCCGGGCAAGAAGGGCCAGGCCAACGCCTGGGCAGCCCCCGAGGCCCTGGAGTCCGAGCCGCGCGGCCGCCACCGCACCACCCTGGTGTCGCCGTTCGACTCCCTCATCTGGCACCGCGAGCGCACCAAGCGGGTGTTCGGCTTCACCTACACGCTGGAGCTCTACGTCCCCAAGCACAAGCGCGTGCACGGCTACTTCACGATGCCGGTGCTGGCCGGGGGGCGGCTGATCGGGCGCGTCGACCCGGCCCGCGAGGGCTCCACGCTGGTGGCCAGGCAGCTCCACCTGGAGCCGGGTCTCTCGCCCGCCAAGTGGGCCGACGCCCTGAGCGAGGCTCTGTGGTCGGCCGCCGAGTGGGTGGGCTGCGACGCCGTACGCGTCGAACGCGCCGACCCGCCGGAGCTGCTCCCCCTGCTGAACGCGACCCCCGCACACCCGGCGGCCTCGCCGAACGGGAGCTGAGCGGCGTCACGCACCCACGCGCGCCCGGGCCCCGCACCGCGACCGGCCCGGGCGGGCGGCGGCGTGAGCACAACGCGCATCAGCCCCTTCGCAGCATGAGCACGACACGCATCAGCCCCTCCGTATGAGCACGACACGCATCACGCCATGTGCGCGGCACGGCCGGCGCCACGCGGCGGCCCCGCGGGAGAGCACTGCATGCCCCAGGCACCCGCGACTCCCTCGCCCACGAGCACGACCGGCGGTCATGCGACCGGCCCCAGGGCCGTGTCCCGCGGCTCAGGTGATCTCGAGCATCCGCTCCCGCACCGCGTACACCACGGCCTCCATCCTCGAATGCAGCTGAAGCTTGTCGAGGATGTTGCGCACGTGGTTCTTCACGGTGTTCTCGGAGATGAACAGCTGCTTGGCGATCTCCCGGTTGTTCATGCCCTTGGCGACCAGCCGCAGCACCTCCATCTCCCGGTCGGTCAGCCGGGGGACGGGAAGCTGAGGCGGGCGCTCGGCCTCCTTGCGGCTCATGTTGGCGAACTCGCTGATGAGCTTGGCCGCCATGGCCGGGTTGATTAACGACTGGCCTTCGTGCACGCCACGCACCGCGGCGGGGACATCGTTGATCTGGACGTCCTTGAGCAGGTAGCCGGTGGCTCCCGCCTTGATGGCCTCGAAGAGATCCTCTTCCTCGTCGCTCACCGTCAGCATGATGATGCGGGTGCTCGGGACGGAGGCCTTGATGCCCTTCGTCGCCTCGATCCCGTCCTGCCGCGGCATGCGCACGTCCATGAGCGCGACGTCAGGCATGAGGCGATCGGCCAGTTCGACCGCCTCCTGCCCGTCGCTCGCCTCACCGACCACCTCGATGTCAGGCTCGGCGGCCAGCGCCAGCGCCAGGCTCCGCCGGATCAGCTCGTGATCGTCGACGATCAGCACGCGGATCGGCTCGCTCGCCTGCGCGCGGGCCTCGTCAGACTCGGTCACGAAGCCTCCTTGGTGAGCCTCGTGCCGACCAGCCTCGTGACGATCAGCCTCGCGCCTGCCATTGCCTCGCTTCGCTCGCTCATCCCTACCTGACTGAGCTCGCTCACGTCTCCTCCTCGTCGGGGGGCCAGAGCCGTTGAACCGCCATGATGGCATGTACCCGCGGTTCTCGGGTGGTCGAGAAGATCTTTTAGCGCGCGATCAGGGCTCTACGAGCCGCAACACGCCGTAGTTGTAGCCGCGCCTGTTGTAGACGACGCACGGCTGGCCGCTCTCCTTGTCACGGAACAGGTAGAAATCGTGTCCGACCAGCTCCATCTCGAGCAGGGCCTGATCGATGGTCATGGGTTCGGCTCGGTGGAACTTCTCCCGGACGATGAGCGGCCCGTCGCCGTCCATCTCGATCGGGACGATGTCGTCGTAGAGCTGGTCGCTCTTCTGCTGCAGCTCGTCCTCGTCAGGCTCGGCCTGCTCGGGGACGGCGGGCTGCGTACGGGGCTTCAGATCGGCGTCAGGGAGCGTCGCGGTGATCTCCGCCACCGAGGGCGGGCAGTGGTTGCCGTGGTGGACCTTGCGCCGGTCGGCCAGCCGCCTGAGACGGCCTTCCAGCTTGTCGAGGGCTAGATCGAAGGCTGCGAGTCGGTCGTCGGCCGAGGCCTCGGCGCGGATGGCCGGCCCTCGGGAGTGAATGGTGAGCTCGACGCGCTCCCGCTGATCGGCGAGGCGCGGATTACGCTCCTTGGACACCTCCACATCGACTCGGATGAGTTTGTTGTCCAGACGTTCGATCCTGGCCAGCTTGGTCGTCACGTGGTCTCGGAACCGATCACTCACTCCTGTGTGCCGGCCCTTGACGATGATGTCCATGCAACAGCCCCCCTTCGGTCTAACGACTGAGCAAGAGCGCCCGACGGCGTGCATTCCGGACGGGGTCTTCTGGCCGCCTTCCTGTCACGGTTACCCTCCTCCGACGCTGCGTCACCGGGAACTCGGAAGGCACCCGCCCGGCCGACCTGGTCTTCGACCCCACATCCGCCTGCTGAGGGTCTCGCAGCGCTGTCGCCACTACTGCCCTTCTCTTCTGACGGGGGACATCTGGACCCCCGGGAAGGCAGGACTTACCCCTAAGCCGCACCGTGATCGGTCGACAAAGAGTCGCCTTACGTGGACCGTTTTGCCTGCGGCTGGCATCGGCTAGCAGAGCCGGGGACACCGACCCTGCGCAACCACGGACCCGAACGGGTGCCATGTAGGAACGCTATCCGCATCCAGCACGAATGTCAGCCTGAGCCTCAACCGGATGATCACCGTCCGTGATATCGACCAGGCCGGTAAGCGCCTTCCGATGCCCCATTTAACCGATCGGCAACCCTTATGCGCAGGGGCCTCCCGTCCACTGAACAGCCCGAGCGCCCGTCTAGGGGAAGTGACATGTGACCTCCAGGTCAGGAAACCGATTTGGATCTTTCTTTACCGAACGTGACCATGACGATTTTCAAGATCTTCGGCGTGTCGCGGCGGCGGTGACGGCCAGGGGCACCGCGATCCCCGCAGCGTGCAGCGACCTGGCGGCCTCCGCGAGGGTGGCGCCGGTCGTCACGATGTCGTCCAGGAGCAGCGCACGGGACGCTGGAGGCCCGTTCGCGGCGGGGACGACCTGAAGTGACCCTGCGAGGTTGGCGGCTCTCTGAGAGCGACTCAGGCCCGCCTGATCGGCCACCCGCCTGGCCTGCGCCAGCCCCGCCCACACCTCCGCCCCCACCCCGAGCACCCGCAACCGGGCGGCGACCAGCACCGCCAGCCTCCCCACGGGATCGTGGCCCCGGCCCCGCACGCTCCTGCGAGCGCTCGGCACCGGCACGACCGCGAACCGCCCGCCTGCCCACTCGCCCGCCTGCCCCATGGCGACCAGCACCGTCCGCGTCACCGCCTCGGCCAGCACCCCGGCCAGCGCCACGGCTCCCCGCTCCTTGTAGGCCACGATCATCCTGCGCACCGCCCCCTCGTACGGCGCCGCGGACCAGCAGTCGGGCAGGCCGCGCGGCCACGGGACGGGACCGCGCCTGGCGGGCTCGGCGGTCAGCGCCTCGAAGCATCGCGGGCAGCACGACGCCCCCTTGGCGCCACAGCCCGCGCAGGCCGGAGGAAGGACCAGATCCAGTAGGGCGTTCAGCACGGCCCCAGCATGCCGGGCGCCACCGACAGTTCCGGCTCGCTGACGCAGCGCATCGGGAGGAGCGCCGCGGGATCACGGCCGGACGGCCGGACCGGTCCGGACCACGGTACACGGCGGCCACGCGGGATGGCACCTGCACAGGCGTGAGGCTGTGGCCACGCGACGGCACAGGAGACATGCGCGGCGCGGAGCGGCGGGGACACGACCCGGCGCGGTCCCAGGCCCGGCCGGCGGAGCGGGCCAGCCGCCGTCGGTGCGGGCCAGCCGCCGGCAAAGCGCGCCAGCCGCCGTCGCGAGCCAACCGTCGGCGAGGTGGGTCAGCCCAGGGGGAACAAGGGGGCGCCGCCGTTGGTGTCGATCTTGGGGGTCCAGGTCTGCTGGTCCTGGCTGAGCGCCATCAGCTTGGTCACCCCCTTCGCCGTGACATCCGCCAGCACCTGGTCCTGGAACGCCGCCACCGACTGCAGCCGGTCCTTCAACGGCACCCCCGTGGTCTCCCCGTCCCCCACGTTGATCTCGTTGAGCGTCTGACCGGCCGTCCCCTGCACCAGCACGAGCAGGCGCTCGTCGTCTCGCCAGGCGATGTCCTTGATCTCGTTCCCGGTCTCGGTCGTGGTCAGGAGCTGGAGGTTCCCCAGCTTCGTCCCGGCGCCCTCACCGGTCAGCGCGCCGATCTGGACGGTTTCGTCCCCGGTGGTCACCGCCACCCGCACCCCGTCCCTGGCGATCCTGAACTGGTTGATCTCCAGCCGGTCCAGTTCCTCCGGCACCTGCACGGGATCCACCCGCCCCCTGACCGGGTCGTACTTCAGCAAGGCGCCGTTCTTGCCGTCGTACGTCCACAGGGACCCGTCCCTGTTCCACGTGGGCGGCGTCAGGTCGTCCCCTTGGATGACCTCCTGCCAGACCCCCTCGGGCGCCAGCCCTGCCACCGAGATGCCGGTCGAGGTCCTGGCGGCGATGAGCGGGTTGGGGCCGGCGGAGACGGCGAAGTGGCTGTACCCCTCGCGCTGCTCACCCGCCGCGCCCGCCACGGCGCCTCCCCGGCCGTCCTTCGTCAGGTAGTGGACCGCTCCCCTGTCGACGTAGTACGCGCTGTCGCGGACGTCGTCGTCCAGCCACTGGTCGACGGAGTCGGGCCGGTCGACGGTGTACGACTCGCCGTCCACCAGGATCTCGATGACGCGGCCCTTGGCGATCTCGTTCTTGTTGAGACTGTTCCTGATCTGGCCTCTGAGGGTCTCTTCCGTACTGAGGTCGAGGGTGTCGAGCGGCCCCGAGAGGTTGATGATCACGCGGTCCTCGCCCGACCTGATCGACTCGATCTTCGTGCCGGCCGGGAAGCTGGAGGTGACCGCGCCACGCAGGGCCTCGGTCGGCGGTTCGAGCAGGCGTTCGAGCACGGTCTGCGCGAACGTCTCCATCGTGTCGAGCCGCAGGCGTACGCGATCGACGACCAGCCGGTCCTGCGTGCTGCGGTTGACGTAGTAGAGGTTCGTCGGCCGGTACGCGCGCGCCACGTCGGACTCGGTCAGCAGCAGCCCGGCGGGCAGGCTGCTGACGCGGTACCCCTCCGGCAGCTTGACCAGCTCGAAGGGACGCTCCCACGACCCGCCCGTCGGCTTGTACGAGTCGTCCTCGTTGATGACGGCCGCCACGTGCGCCTTGAGCGTGACCTCCGTCGACGCCTCGGACTCGCGCGGCGGCGGGACCACGACCTCGTACTGGTCCTGGATCACCGTCACGGGCCCGGCCGCCGTCCACTTGGCCCGCGCCTCGGGCGTCAGGTAGCCGGCCAGGACCGACGGGTCGTCCGCGTAGGCGGCCATGGCGGCCTGCAGGCCCCTGATCGTGTCCTCGGCGCCCCAGCCGGGCTGCGGCGGGATGGCGATCATGCGCTGGAACGGCTTGCTGAGCGGGTCGCCGGCCCCTTCGTCGTTGTTGACGGTGTACGGGCCGTTCGGAGGGATCACGGTGCAGCCCGAGCCGCCCAGGACCATCGCGGCCACGATGGCGAGCGCCGTGCCGAGCCGGCTAGTCCTCGTCATGCTCGGCCCCGTCCCCGGACGCCGGCAGCAGCACGGGCGTCATCGACGTCCGCCAGGTGCGGCGCATCTCGATCTCGGGCGGCACCAGCGACAGCGGCGAGCCCTTCAGGTCCACGCCCGCGTTCCGCGGCAGCGTGAGCCTGAACTGGGAGCCCTCGCCCGGCTGCCCCCACGCCTGCAGCCAGCCGCCGTGCAGGCCGGCGTCCTCGCGGGAGATGGCCAGGCCGAGCCCGGTGCCGCCGATCGTCCTGGCCCGCGACGGGTCGGCCCGCCAGAAGCGGTCGAAGACCATGGTGTCCTCGCCGGGCTTGAGCCCGATCCCGTGGTCGCGTACGGCGACGGCCACGGCGTCGCGGTCGGCGCCGACGGTGACCACGATGTCCCTGCCCTCCCCGTGCTCGATGGCGTTGAACAGCAGGTTGCGCAGGATCCGCTCGACCCGCCTGTTGTCGATCTCGGCCACGCAGGGCTCGTTGGGCAGCCTGAGCTCGAAGCGGGTGCCGTGCCGCTCGGCCAGCGCCTCGGAGTCGCCGATCGCGCGCAGCACCACGTCGCGGATGTCCACGGGCTCCAGGTCGAGCGTGGCGGCGCCGGCGTCGTAGCGGCTGATCTCCAGCAGGTCGGCCAGCATCGACTCGAACCGTTCGAGCTGGGCCTGCATGAGCTCGGCCGAGCGGGCGGCCATCGGCTCGAAGTCCTCGCGGGCGTCGTACAGCAGGTCGGCGGCCATGCGGACGGTCGTCAGCGGGGTGCGCAGCTCGTGGGAGACGTCCGAGACGAACTGCCGCTGCACCTGGGAGAGCTCCTCGAGCTGGTGGATCTTGAGCGCCAGGTTGGCGGCCATCTCGTTGAACGAGTTCGCCAGCCGGGCCAGGTCGTCCTCGCCGCGCACCTTGAGCCGCTCGTCCAGCCTGCCGGAGGCCAGGCGCTCGGCGGCCTGGCGCGCCAGGCGCACGGGGGTGACGACCTGGCGGGCGACGAGGTAGGCGATGGCGGCCAGCAGCAGCACGAGCCCGAGCCCCACCACGACGATGGCCAGCCGGACGTTGGACAGCAGCTCCTCCTCCTCGTCGAAGGGGAAGAAGTGGTAGACCTCGTAGGTGCGCCCGTTGGTGGGCAGGTGCACGATGCCGCCGACCACGTACGTCAGCCTGGGCTGGCTCTCACCGCCGAACCTGATGGTCTGGATGGAGCCGGTCGCGGCCTCCCACTTGTAGACGCGGATGTTGCGCTGCAGGGCCAGCCTGAGCGTGAGCGGCACGTCGGCGGGCACGACGCTGCCCGACGCCCGCGACTGGCCCGGGGTCGTCAGGTTGAGTATCAGCAGCTCGTACCGCTTCTCGGAGCCGTTCTCCCCGGAGCCGGTGATGGTGTCCATGACCTCGTCGAGCAGGTTGCCCGCGCCCTGCTCGGCGCCGTCGGCCTGCTTGGCGGGATCGTCGGTCTCGGGCGTCAGCGCGTCGGCGATCTGCAGCCGGTCGGCGAAGGCCTCGCTGGCGGCGGTGCGCTGGCTGCTGTCCACGACCGACTTGTTGATCTGGCCGAACAGGAACGTGCCGAGCACCACCACCACGATCACGGAGATCACCAGCGTGCTGGTGACCACCTGGAGCTGCAGTGAGCGCCGCCAGACGCTGCGTGTCCTGCCCGCCGCACGGCGGACCCGCCGGCGGACGCCGCCGAGAATCTGGCGGAGCGTCCGTCTGCGGGATCTCTTCTTCGTCGGGGGCACGGCGGGGCGGGGCGAGGGTTAGGCGGGACCGGCTTTGTAGCCCACGCCGCGGACGGTCACGACGATCTCGGGGTGCTCGGGGTCCTTCTCGATCTTGGCCCTGAGCCGCTGCACGTGCACGTTGACCAGCCGCGTGTCGGCCGCGTGCCGGTAACCCCACACCTGCTCCAGCAGGACCTCACGGGTGAACACCTGGCGCGGCTTGCGGGCCAGCGCCACGAGCAGGTCGAACTCCAGCGGCGTGAGGTTGATCGTCTCCTCGCCGCGCTTGACCGAGTGGCCGGCCACGTCGATGGTGATGTCGCCGATCTGGAGGATCTCGGGGGTGGGCTCGTCGGTACGGCGCAGCCGCGCCCGCACCCTGGCCACCAGCTCCTTCGGCTTGAACGGCTTGACGATGTAGTCGTCGGCGCCCGACTCCAGACCGAGCACGACGTCGATCGTGTCGCTCTTGGCGGTGAGCATGACGATGGGAACCCCCGACTCCGCCCTGATCCTGCGCGCGACGTCGATGCCGTCGGCCCCCGGCAGCATCAGGTCCAGCAGCACCAGGTCCGGGCGTGTATCCCGGAACGCGTCGAGGGCCTTGTCGCCATCGGAGACAAAGGACGGCTCGAAGCCTTCCCCTCGCAGCACGATCCCCAGCATCTCGGCGAGAGCGGCGTCGTCGTCGACGACCAGCACGCGACCTTTCATGGCCCCTCATTCGTTCTACGCATTGTGGGACATACCCGCACGATCGCTGAAGGTTACCCTTGGTTGACCCATGAGTGTGACCTGAGCCCTGCAAAAGGCGAATTTTAGGTCCGCCCCCGCGACCGCAATCTCAGTCTGCGGTAACAGAGCAACTTTCGGCCATCCCTGGACGCGAACCTTGCCCGGATTCCTCCGTGAATGCGGGCAAGATGAGGCCGCGAATCCTCTCCGTGACACCAATGCCCCGCACAGCGTGCCAGGATTGGGATATGTCAGACGGTCACGGTCCCACGCCCGAGACGCCATCAGGCTGGTCGGCCGAACAGCCCCCGCCCTACAGCGCCCCGCCGGCCTCCCCGTGGACCGCCCCCGGCGCGCAACAGCCGGCGCCCACCGGGCAGCCGTACGGGCCGCCCCCGCAACAACCCCCGCATTCGCCGCAACAGGGGCCTTACGGGCAAGCGCCTCAAACACCATATCCGCCTTATCCGCAACAGCAGCCCGGATACGGCTATATGCCGCCGCCCGCGCTCCGCCCGGGCATCATCCCGCTGCGCCCGCTCGGTCTGGGCGACATCCTGGACGGCACGATCAAGCTGATCCGGTCGAACCCGAAGGCCGTGCTCGGCCTGTCGGCCGTGGCCGCCCTGCTCGCCGCCGTGCCGCTGGCCATCGGCCAGGCGTTCCTGCTCGACGCCCTGCCCAGCCCGCTCGACGACCCCGAGGGCTTCGCCACCGCCGAGAGCGACCTCAACAGCATCTCCGGCATCGTCGGCCAGTACGGCGGCACGCTGATCTCCTCGGCGATCTCGTTCGTCGTCGTCACGCTGCTGACCGGCGTGCTGACCCGCATCCTGGGCCGGGCCGTCTTCGGCGGCGGCATCAGCGCGGGCGAGGCCTGGCGCCTCGTCAAGGGCCGGATCCCCGCGCTGTTCGGCGTGGTGGGCATGATGGCCGCCATCATGGTGGTGCCGCTGATCGTCTTCGTGCTGCTCATGGTGGCGGTCGCGATGAACGCCGACGCCTCCGCCCTCGGCTGGATCCTCGGGCTGACGGTCCTGTTCGTCGTCGCCTACCTCGCCTACTACCTGTTCTTCAGGACCCGCTTCGCGTTCGCCTCGCCGGCCGTGGTCCTGGAGGGCCGCGGCCCGGTCGACGCGATGCGCCGCTCGTGGCACCTGGTGACCGGCGACTTCTGGCGGGTGTTCGGCATCCTGCTGCTCACGTCCCTGCTGGTCGGCCTCGTCGGGAGCATGCTGACGTTCCCGTTCACGCTGATCGGCACGATGCTCGGGATGCTGGGCGCGAGCTCGGTGACCAACACCATCGTGTCGGCCGTGCTGATCGCGATCGGCGGCACGCTCGGCGCGATGCTCACCTACCCGTTCGAGGCCGGCGTCTCCGGCCTGCTGTACGCCGACCGGCGCATGCGCAGCGAGGCGTTCGACCTCGTGCTGCAGACGGCGGCCATCGAGCAGCAGCGCCAGGGTTGGGTGCACGCCTCGGCCGACGAGCTGTGGCACCCGTCCAACTCCGCCAGGTCGTGAGCCCGATCGACCGGGAGGAGGCCGCGCGCAAGGCCGCGGAGGAGCTCCTCAAGCCGGAGTACGAGAAGGAAGCGCTGTTCGACCGGATCTACCGGTACGTCACGCAGTTCCTCGGCGACCTTCTCGACGCGGCCACCGGCGGCGGGTCGGCGGGCGGGATCATCGCCGCCGTGCTGATCACGCTGATCCTCCTCGGGCTGATCGCGCTGATCGCGTGGCGGCTGCGCAAGACGGCCCGCAGGAACGCGCTCGCGCCCGGCGCGCTGTTCGGCGCGCGGGCGCTGACCGCGGCCGAGCACCGGCAGGCCGCCGAGCGCCTGGCCCACGAGGGCCGCTGGACCCAGGCCGTCCAGGAGCGGCTCCGGGCCATCGCCCGCGACCTGGAGGAACGCGCGCTGGTCGACGGCATGCCGGGGCGGACGGCCGACGAGCTGGCCGCCGAGGCGGCGGTGTCGCTGCCCGCGTTCGCGCAGGAACTCGCGGCGGCCGCCCGATCGTTCGACGACGTGACGTACGGCGGGGTGACGGGGACGCGGGAGGCGTACGAGACGATGACCGGCCTCGACGAGCGCCTGCGCCAGGCGCGCCCGGTGCCCCTCGCGACCGCGGCCGGTGAGGGCGGGGCATGAGCGTCGTCACCCCCCAGGCCCCTCCCGGGCAGTCCTACCCGACCTCCCCCACCGCCCGCTCCACCTGGCGGGCCGGCCGGATGATCGTGCTGCTGGGCGGCCTCGTCGTGCTCATCGCCGTCCTGGGCGTGCTGCTCGGCCCCGACCGTGCCCCGGCGCGCCACCTCGACCCCGACGACACTTCGCTGTCCGGCTCCAAGGCGCTGGCCGAGCTGCTGCGCGACCGGGGCGTCACCGTCGACCGGGTCGACTCCGTCGAGGCCGCCGCCGCCAAGGCCGCCACGGGCGACCGGCTGCTGCTGATCATCGACACCAGTTACGTCGACGAGTTCAGCCTGGCCAGGATCCCCGGCGACCGCCTGGTCGTCGGTAACGTCTTCGGCCTGTCCGCCCTGGCTCCCGGCGTGCGCGTCGAGGCGGCCGGGGCCAGGCCCCGCTCCCGCGAGCCCGGATGCGGCCTGCCCGCCGCCACCGCCGCGGGCAGCGCCTACCTGGGCGGCGTCGTGCTGCGCGGCCCGTCGGGCGCCACCGCCTGTTACCCGGCGGACGACGGGCACACCCTGGTCAGCTTCCCGTACGCGAGCGGCGTCATCACAGTCGTCGGCGACGGCGGCTTCATGACCAACCAGCGCCTGGCCGAGGACGGCAACGCGGCACTGGCACTCAACCTCATCGGCACCGGCAGGCCCGTCACCTGGCTGGTGCCGCCCGAGACGCCGCCCGCGCCCGACCTGCCCGGCGAGCGCGGCCAGTCGATGTACGACCTGATGCCGGCCGGCATCCGCTGGGCCGTCTACATGTCGATCATCGCCGTGGCCGTGGCCGCGTTCTGGCGCGGCCGGCGGCTGGGGCCCGTGGTGACGGAGAAGCTGCCGGTCATCGTCAGGGCCGCCGAGACCGTCGAGGGACGCGGCCGGCTCTACCGGGCCAGGCGCGCCAGGGAACGCGCGGCCGACGCGCTGCGCGCGGGCACGATAGACCGGCTCACCCCGAGGCTGGGGCTGGCGTCCGGAGCGGGCCGGCCGGAGGTCGTCTCGGCGATCGCCACCCGTACGGGGCAGGACGCGCAGCAGGTCGGCGCCGCGCTCTACGGCCCGCCCCCGGCGGACGACGCGGGGCTCGTCGGGCTGGCCGGATATCTGGACTTCATGGAGAGGCAGATCAGTGAACTCTGATGAGACATACCGCGTGCCGACCAGCGGACCGACCAGCGGACCGGCCGTCGGACCGGTCGGCGGGCCGGCCGGCGGGCCGACCAACAATGGCGACTCGGCCAGGGAGGCGCTCGCCGCGCTGCGCACCGAGGTGGCCAAGGCCGTGGTCGGGCAGGACGCGGTCGTGACGGGGCTGGTCATCGCGTTGCTGTGCAGGGGGCACGTGCTGCTCGAAGGCGTGCCGGGCGTGGCCAAGACGCTGATGGTGCGCACGCTGTCCTCGGCGCTGTCGCTGGACTTCAAGCGGGTGCAGTTCACGCCCGACCTGATGCCCGGCGACGTGACCGGGTCGTTGATCTACGACACGAAGACCGCGGAGTTCGAGTTCCGCGAGGGGCCCGTCTTCACCAACCTGCTGCTCGCCGACGAGATCAACCGCACGCCGCCCAAGACGCAGGCGGCGCTGCTGGAGGCGATGGAGGAGCGGCAGGTCAGCGTGGAGGGCTCGGCTCGCGAGCTGCCCGACCCGTTCGTGGTGTGCGCGACGCAGAACCCCGTCGAGTACGAGGGCACCTACCAGCTCCCCGAGGCCCAGCTCGACCGGTTCCTGCTCAAGCTGACCGTGCCGCTGCCGCCGCGCGAGCAGGAGATCTCCGTGCTCGACCGGCACGCCCGCGGCTTCGACCCGCGCGACCTGTCGGACATCAAGGCCGTCGCCTCGGCCGAGGACCTGGCGACGGGGCGGGAGGCGGCCTCGAAGGTGCACGTGGCGCCCGAGGTGCTCGGCTACATCGTGGACGTGGCCCGCGCCACCAGGAACTCCCCGTCGCTGCAGCTCGGCGTCTCCCCGCGCGGCGCCACGGCGCTGCTGGCCGCCTCCCGGGCGTGGGCGTGGCTGTCCGGGCGGCCGTACGTCACTCCCGACGACGTCAAGGCGCTGGCCAGGCCCGCGCTGCGGCACCGCGTGCAGCTCCGGCCCGAGGCCGAGCTGGAGGGGGCGACCGCCGACGGCCTGCTCGACGGCATCCTGGCCTCGGTCCCGGTCCCGCGTTGACGGCCGCTACGGGAAGCGTGGTGCGGGGATGGCTCTGACGGGACGTGCCGGGCTGGTCGCGGCGGTCGGGATCGTGGTGGTGCTGCTCGCGCCGCAGCCGGGGCCCGCGCTGGCCGGGGTCTGCCTGCTGCTGGCCGCCGGGATCGCCGTGGACCTGGCGTTCGCGGGTGCCGTGCGGCCGCTGCGCTTCCACCGGTCCGGCGACACGCTGGTCCGGCTCGGCCAGCAGGCCACGGTGGAGCTGGTGGTCGAGAACCCGGGCGGCAGGCGCGTGCGCGGCCTGCTCAGGGACGCCTGGCCGCCCTCCGCGGGGGTGCATCCGCGGGTGGCCGCGCTGGACGTGCCGGCGGGGGAACGCCGCAAGCTCGTCATCTCGCTCAGCCCGACCAGGCGCGGCGACCGCTCCTCCGTGGCGATCACCGTGCGTTCGATCGGCCCGCTGGGCCTGGCCGCCCGCCAGGGCAACCACCAGGCACCCTGGACGGTGCGGGTGCTGCCGCCGTTCCTGTCGCGCAAGCACCTGCCCTCCCGGCTGGCCCGGCTGCGCGAGCTCGACGGCCAGCACCCGGCGCTGGTGCGCGGGCAGGGCACCGAGTTCGACTCGCTGCGCGAGTACGTGGTGGGCGACGACGTGCGCTCCATCGACTGGCGGGCCACCGCGCGCCGCCACGACGTCGTCGTACGCACCTGGCGGCCCGAGCGCGACCGCCGCGTGCTGATCGTGCTCGACACCGGCCGCACCTCGGCCGGGCGGGTCGGCGCCGCGCCGATCCACCTCGCGGGGGCCGACGCGAGCGGCGGCGGGCTGTTCCTGCGGCCCGATCCCAGGCCCGCGCCCGGCTGGCCGCGCCTGGACTGGTCGATGGACGCCGCCCTGCTGCTGGCCGCGCTGGCCGCCAGGGCCGGCGACCAGGTGGACTTCCTGGCCCACGACCGTGCCGTGCGCGCCTGGGTGAGCGGGACGTCGCGCACCGAGCTGCTGTCGTCGCTGGTCAACGTGATGGCGCCGATCGAGGCGGAGCTGGTCGAGGCCGACTCGCAGGCCATGGTGGCCGCCATCCTGTCGCGGGCCAAGCGGCGCTGCCTGGTCGTGCTGCTCACGGACCTGAACCCGGCCGCCATGGACGAGGGCCTGATGCCGGTCCTGCCGCAGCTCTCCGCGCGGCACCTGGTGCTGGTGGCCGGGGTGTCCGACCCGTCCGTCGCGGCCATGGCGGGCCGGCGCGGGTCGGTCGAGGAGGTGTACGACGCGGCGGCGGCCGAGCAGGCCCAGCTCGGCCGCAGGCGCATCACGGCCAGGCTGCGGCGGCACGGTGTCGAGGTCGTCGACGCGCCCCCGGATGACATCGCGCCCGCCCTCGCCGACGCGTACCTGGCCCTCAAGGCGGCGGGGCGGCTCTGACGCGCTGAGACCCGCACGCTCCGGCGGACCCCTGTCCGGTGACGTGCGGTCAGGCGGTCGGGGCGACGTCGGGCGCCCGTTCGATGTCGCCGGTCTCGTTCGCGCGCAGCGCCCTGCGGCCGAAGATGATCACGTACGCGAGGAAGACCGCCTCGGCGAGCACCCCGATGCCGATGCGCGCCCACGTGGGCAGCCCCGACGGGGTCACGAACGCCTCGATCAGCCCCGACACGAACAGCACCACGACCAGCCCCAAGGCCACGCTCATCACCGCCCGGCCCTGCTCGGCCAGCGCCTCGATCCGCCTGCGCGGCCCCGGGTCGATGACCGTCCAGCCCAGGCGCATGCCCACGGCCGCCGCCAGGAAGATGGCGGTCAGCTCCAGCAGGCCGTGGGGCAGGATCAGGCCGAAGAAGATGTCCAGCTTGTCCCGGGAGGCCATCAGGCCGCCGGAGACGGCGACGTTCTCGGCGTTGGCGTAGAGCGCGTACGGGATCGGCAGGCCCAGCACCACCGCGTACATGATCATCTGTGCCGCCACCCACGCGTTGTTCGTCCACACGCGGCTGGCGAAGGAGGCGGCCGGGTGCTCGGAGTAGTAGTCGGCGAAGTCCTCCTCGACGAGCCGGGTGATCTCGTCGGGGCTGGCGATCGACGCCTGCACGTCGGGGTTGGCCGCCACCCACGCGCCCATCACCCACCCCACCACCAGGAACGCGACCGTGACCGCCAGCCACCACCAGCGCGCCCGGTAGGCGACCACGGGGAACGACACGGTGAAGAAGCGCGTCACCTCGCGCCAGGCCGGGGTGTGCGCGCCGGTGACGGCGGACCTGGCCCTGGCCACCAGCGCGGACAGCCGCCCGACCAGCATCGGGTCCTTGGACGACGAGCGGACCATGGACAGGTGCGTGGCCACCCGCTGGTACAGCTCCACCAGCTCGTCCACCTCGGCACCGGTCAGCGAGGAGCGGTGCTTGACCAGGTGATCGAGCCGGTCCCACACGGGGCGGTGTGCTGTGACGAACGCATCGATGTCCACCCGAACATTCTGGCCGCTCAATCACCCGGACATTGCCGTTAGGCTCCACATATGTCGGAGGTTGTGACCGGCGACGCCGTCGTCGTCGAAGTGCGGGTGGCGCAGATGCCCTCCCGGGCCCTGGCGATCGTCATCGACATGGCCGTGCAGTTCACCGTCCTGGTCGCCGCCTACGCGTTGCTGGGAGCGTTCGCGGCCATCACGGACGCCGCCATGTTCGGGGCCGTCATGGTCGTCCTGGTCGTGCTGGTGCTGGTCGGCTACCCCGTGATCTTCGAGACCCTCAGCAGGGGCCGCAGCCTCGGCAAGCTGGCGCTCGGGCTCCGGGTGGTCGGCGACGACGGCAGCCCCGAGCGCTTCAGGCAGGCGCTGTTCCGCGGGCTGGCCGGGGTCGTGGAGTTCTGGATGTTCTCGGGGGCGCCGGCGCTCATCGCGTCGATGGTCTCGCAGCGGGGCAAGCGGCTCGGCGACGTGTTCGCGGGCACCATCGTGATCTCCGAGCGGGCGCCGCGCGACTCGGGGCAGGTCATCGTCATGCCGCCGCAGCTCGTGAGCTGGGCGGCCACGCTGGAGCTGTCCCAGCTGCCGGACGAGGTGGCGCAGGCCGCCCGGCAGTACCTGACGCGCTGGCACGACCTCACGCCGCAGGTGCAGTACGAGATGGGGGTGCGCATCGCGACCCAGGTGGCGGCCTTCGTCTCGCCGGCGGCTCCTGGCGGGGTGCCGGCGCACGCGTACCTGAGCGCCGTCCTGGCGGAGCGCCGGCGCCGGGAGCAGGCGCGGTTCGCGCAGCGCCTGGGGAACGGTCAGCCGCAGCAGGGCCCGTACGCGCCGCAGGGGTCCAACACACCGGCCGGGCCCTACGCGCCGCAGGGGCCCTACGCACCGGCCGCGCCTTACGCGCCGCAGGGGCCCTACGCGCAACCAGGGCCTCACGGCCCGGCAGGGCCGCACATGCCGCCGGCACCGGCACCGTACGCGCCGCCTGGCCCGTCCCCGTACCAGCAGCAACAGCCTCCGCCCGCACCCGCGCCGGAGCCGCCGAAGGCGACCCCGGGCGGGTTCGCGCCGCCTCAGTGAGCGCGGTCACGGGGCGCGCGAGCCGTCACCTCAGCCGTGCCTCCGGCCGTGGTACGACTCCTGCGTCTGGGTGTTCAGCCGCTCGGTACGCACGTACCTGGCGCTGTCGGTGAGCGGATCGTTGATCTTGATGACGTCGAGGCCCTCGTGGAAGTCGGCCCCGTAGATGTAGCCGTTGTAGTAGTAGGCGGACCAGATGCCACCGCCGCCGCCCGCCGCGCGGGGACCACGCTCGAAGTAGCCGATCTCCCTCGGGTTGGCGGCGTCGGTGAAGTCCCAGATCGACACCCCGCCCATGTACCAGGCCTGCACCATGATGTCGCGGCCCTTGACGGGGATCAGCGAGCCGTTGTGCGCCACGCAGTTCTCGCTGTCGGCCTGGTGGCGCGAGATCTTGAAGTAGCTCTTGAACACGAGCTGCCCCTTCACGATCTCGTAGATGGCGTCCGCCCCGCGGTTCGGTCCGGTGGCCTCGTTGCAGGTCGCTCCGCCGCCGCCGCCGAGCTCGTCGGTGAAGACGACCTTCCTGGCGTCGTTGCTGAAGGTGGCGGAGTGCCAGAACGCGAAGTTCGGGTCGGTCGTCCTGGCGGTGACCTGGGGGTTCAGCCGGTCGCGGATGTCGAACAGCACGCCGTCACCCATGCACGCGCCCGCGGCGATGTCCTTCTCGGCGTAGACGGTGATGTCGTGGCAGCCGCTGGTCGGCAGGAGCAGGCCGGGCTGGGTCTCGTTGCCGCCGTCGGGGAAGACGACCGGGGTGGCGGCGACCGCGGCGCCGGCCGGGTCATGAAGCGGCACCTTGATGATCGAGATCTTGTCGTGCGGCGGCATGCAGTCGGGGAAGTTGTCGGCCGGCTGGTACGACGACACGTAGATGTAGACGTTCCGGTGCCGGTCGCGGCCCTTGCCCGGCACCAGGGTCAGGGTGTGGGAGCCGCAGTTGGTCTCGACCGACTTGATGTAGCGCGGGTTGGCCTTGTCGGAGACGTCGAAGATGCGCACGCCCTCCCACGACTCCTTGATCGAGGCGCTCTGCCCGGTGCTGCTGCACGAGTCGTTGTTGCGGGAGGAGTCCACGGCCGCGAACAGCAGGTCGCCGTAGACGCTGACGTCCATCTGGGAGCCGGGGCAGACCACGGAGCTGACCGGCCTGACCTTCCTGGGGTTCCTGATGTCGTAGATGGAGAAGCCGCCGTAGTTGCCGACGTAGGCGTAGTCGCCCTGGAAGGCGAGGTCGGTGTTGATGGTGCCGGCGATCGGGGCGGGCTTGGGGACGTTCAGGACGTGCGTCACGTTGGGGCTGGTGACCACGGTGTCGGGCGGCGGGATGTCGGCGGCCTGCGCGGGCATTCCGGCCAGCGCTAAGACGGCTGCCGCCGCGACCATGACGATGGAACGGCGCTTCAGGGACACTCGGGAGCCTCCTTGATCACGTTCTGACGAGTGTGAACGTGCACGTGGGATGCGGAACACAGAAGGGTGCGGGCCCCGATGGGAGCTCCGCCGCACGATCTACCCGTGGCCGTGCCCGCGCTCGGGGTACGACGCCTGCGTCTGCGCGTTCAGCGAGCGCATCTTCACGCCGTTGGCCTGGTTCGTCCGCCAGTCGTTGATCTTCAGCACGTCCAGGCCCTGGTGGAAGTCGGAGCCGTAGATGTAGCCGTTGTAGTAGTAGGCGGACCAGAAGCCGCCGTACAGCGGCCCGGCGGTGTTGTCGGGGCCGCGCTCGAAGTAGGCGATCTCCTTCGGGTGCGCGGAGTCGGTGAAGTCCACCACCGAGATCCCGCCCTGGTACCACGCCTGCACCATGATGTCGCGGCCCTTGACCGGGATCAGCGAGCCGTTGTGCGCCACGCAGTTCTCCGTGTCGGCCTGGTGCCGTGCGATCTTGAAGTAGCTCCTGAACTGGAGCTGCCCGCCGACGATGTCGTAGTAGGCGTTGGCGCCCCGGTTCGGCCCGATGGCCTCGTTGCAGGTCGCCCTGGTGCCGCCGCCGAGCTCGTCGGTGAAGATGACCTTGGTGCCCTCGTTGTTGAAGGTGGCCGAGTGCCAGAAGGCGAAGTTCGTCTCGTCACGGACGGTCGCGGTGACCTTGGGCTGCTCGGGGTCGCGGATGTCGAGCAGGATGCCCTCACCCATGCACGCGCCCGCGGCGATGCCCTTCTCCGGGTAGGCGGTGATGTCGTGGCAGCCGGCCGTGGCCGTCTTGCCGTCCGGGTAGGGCAGCGGGACGCCCGGGTACCCGCCGTCGGGGAACAGGTTCGGCGTGGCGATGACCGAGGCCGCGGCCGGGTTCCGCAGCGGCACCTTGATGATGGAGATCAGGTCGTGCGGCGTCTTGCAGTCCGGGTAGGTGTCGCTCGGGCCGTAGGAGGAGATGTAGAGGTAGACGTTCTGCCGCCTGCGGTCGGGCACCAGCGTGTGCGTGTGCGAGCCGCAGTTCGTCTCGACCGACTTGATGTACGTCGGAGCGGCCTTGTTCGAGACGTCGAAGATCCGGATGCCCTCCCACGACTCCTTGATCGTGGCGCTCTGCCCCGTGCTGCTGCACGAGTCGTTGTTGCGCGAGGAGTCGACGGAGCCGAACAGCAGATCGCCGTACACGCTGACGTCCATCTGCCCGCCGGGGCAGACGACGGAGCTGACCAGCGAGGTCCTCTTCGGGTTCCTGATGTCGTAGATCGAGAAGCCGAAGTAGTTGCCGACGTAGGCGTAGTCGCCCTGGAAGGCCATGTCCGTGTTGATGTCGGACAGGGCTTGGGGCTTGGGCACGTTCGTGACGTGCTTCATGTTGGGGCTCATGACGATCTCGCCGGGAGCCGGGATGTCCGCAGCCTGGACGGGGGCCGTCACGCCCACGCACGCGGCGAACGCCGCCACCAGGATGAGGGCTTTGCGGGGGGTTAACACCTAACCTCCAATAAAGGGGGCGTAAATCTACGCAATCCTCACCCCTTCCGGCCTCGCCGACCAGCGTCCAACATGTCAAATTTTGTTGCGATTCGACCTCTTTCAATTAGTACGGTTTTCACCTAGAGTGCGCATGCTGTACCCCGTTCAGTCAGGAGGCTGAGTGCGCGCTGCGCTCGTCGTCGTGGCCCTTGCCGTCGCCGTGTCGGGTTGCAGCTCCGGCACGACCCCGCAGGCCCCCAGGGCCGACTCCTCGGCACCGGTGATCGCCCCCGGCCGCCCGGGTGAGCAGGCGAGGACCCTCTCCCCCGAGGAGGCCGCCACCGCCGTCCCCCCGGCCACCGCCAACGCCGCGGACGTGACGTACGTCCAGAACATGATCGTCCACCACCGGCAGGCCGTGGACATGGCGCTGCTCGCCCCGAACCGCGCCGAATCCTCCAAGCTCAAGAACCTGGCGGACCGGATCCAGGACGTGCAGGGCCCCGAGATCCAGTACATGTCCACCTGGCTGCGGGAGCAGGAGCAGGCGGTGCCCGACCACCACGGCCGCCACGACGGCATGCCGGGGATGGCCACGCCCGAGCAGTTGGCGGCGCTGAAGGCGGCCCGGGGCAAGGAGTTCGACCGGCTGTTCCTGCAGCTCATGATCGACCACCATCTGGGCGCCATCGAGATGTCGAAGCAGGTGCTGACCGGCGGGGCGCACATCAAGATCGAGGAGCTGGCGTCCGACGTCAGCGTGGAGCAGGCGGCCGAGATCCGCCGCATGCAGGAGATGCAGACCGCCCCCTGAACCTCTGAACCCCCGGGACCGGCCCTCGCCGGACCGCCCGCCGACCGGCCGGTCCTCGCAGTGCCGGCCCCTGATCCCCGCTCGTCGCCGGACCTCCGATTCCTGCAAGCCGCGCCCGGAGCGCCCCGCATACCGTCGCCTGCATGAGGACGAGCAGTGACCGGAACGTGCTGCTGCGCGAGCTGACGCCGGAAGCCGTCGAGGCCATCGCCGCCCTGGCCGGGCCCGGGTCGCCCTTCGTCACCGAGCCGCGCCAGTTCGGCGGCGCCTACGCGCGGACCCGCTCGACCTGTACGAGCGGATGTCGGCCGCCGGCGGCAAGCGCGAGGACCCGTGCCTGCTCGACACCGTCATGTCCGCCGTACGCCAGGCCGAGGGCGAGCCGGCCCTCCCGTGGTGGCACTACACCGCCGAGCGCAAGCGCCTGCTGGCGCAGAACCCGGCGCCCTGAGGCCGGCGGGAGCACAAACCACGCACCGGCCTGGCCGCTCGCCCCGCGCCCGGGCCGCGCCCCCAAGGGTCATCGCAGGGAGCGGAAGAAGGCCCGGATGTCGTCCACGAGCAGGTCGGGTGCCTCCATCGCGGCGAAGTGGCCGCCCCGGTCGAACTCCGACCAGTGCACGACGTTGTGCTCCCGCTCGGCGATCCGGCGGACCCCCGCGTCGCCGGGGAAGACGGCGACCCCGTGCGGCAGCGCCGAGTACTCGGCCACCGCACCCCATCCCTGCTGACCCTCCTTGTAGAGGCGGGCGGCCGAGGCCGCCGTCCCGGTGAACCAGTAGATGCTCACGTCGGTGAGCAACTGGTCGCGGTCCACCGCGTCCTCGGGCAGGTCGCGGGCCGGGTCGGTCCACTCCTTGAACTTCTCCACGATCCACGCGAGCTGGCCCGCGGGCGAGTCGTGCAGCCCGAACGCGAGAGTCTGCGGCCGGGTGGCCTGGATGATCGCGTAGCCCGCCCCGTCCTGGTCCTGGTACTGGTCGAGGCGTGCCAGCTCGGCGGGGGTCAGCCCGGCGAGCTCCGCCGGGTCGCCGGTGGGGAACCCGAGCGCGCCGTTGACATGCACGCCGATCACGTTCTCCGGGACGGTACGGCCGAGCATCGGCGAGATGACCGAGCCGCTGTCGCCGCCCTGGGCGCCGTAGCGCCGGTAGCCGAGCCGGTCCATGAGCTGCGCCCAGGCCCGCGCGACCCGCTGCAGGTCCCAGCCGGTCTCGGTGGTGGGCCCCGAGAAGCCGAAGCCGGGAATCGACGGGGCGACGACGTGGAAGGCGTCGGCGCGGTCGCCGCCGTGCGCCGCCGGATCGGTGAGCGGGCCGATGACGTTCAGGAACTCGGCGACGGAGCCGGGCCAGCCGTGCGTGATGATCAGCGGCAGCGCGTCGGGCTCGGCCGAGCGGACGTGCACGAAGTGGATGTTCTGGCCGTCGATCGGGGTCGTGAACTGCGGGAAGGCGTTCAACCTGGCCTCGGCGGCACGCCAGTCGAAGCCGGTGCGCCAGTGATCGGCCAGCTTCTTCGCATAGCTCGTGGGGACCCCGTAGGACCAGCCCACCCCGGGCAGCTCGTCCGGCCAGCGGGTCGCCGCCAGCCGGGCGTGCAGGTCGTCCAGCTCCGCCTGCGGGATGTCGATACGGAAGGGGTGGATTCGCGCGTCTTCGGTCATGTCCCTCATGCTAGGAACGGGTTAGGACAGATCCGGTCCTAGGATGGACGTCATGTCGGAGACTTCGGCGCGCCTGCTGCGGCTGCTCTCGCTGCTGCAGACCCCCCGCGACTGGCCGGGCGCGGAGCTGGCCGAGCGGCTCGGCGTCTCGCCCCGCACGATCCGGCGCGACATCGACCGGCTGCGCGAGCTCGGCTACACCGTGCACGCCACCGCGGGCGCCCCCGGCTACCGGCTGGGCGCGGGCGCCGGGCTCCCGCCGCTGCTGCTCGACGACGACGAGGCCGTCGCGGTCGCCATCGGGCTCGGCACCGCCGCCGTCTCCGGCGTGGCGGGCATCGAGGAGACCTCGCTGCGCGCCCTCACCAAGCTCGAACAGGTCCTGCCGTCCCGGCTCCGGCACCGCGTCGGCAACCTGCGGTCGGTCACGGTCCCGCTGGCCGGGTCCACGGCCTCGGCCGTCGACCCGGCCGTGCTCACCGCGATCGCCGCGGCCGTGCGCGACCGGGAGAGCCTGCGCTTCGACTACCGCTCCCACGACGGCGCCGAGGACGTCCGCACCGCCGAGCCGTACCGGCTGGTCAACTCGGGCCGCCGCTGGTACCTGGTGGCGTGGGACACCGGCCGGACCGGCTGGCGCACGTTCCGCGTCGACCGGCTGCGCCTGCACACGCCCAACGGGCCCCGCTTCACGCCCCGCCGGCCGCCCGGTGACGACCTCGTCCGCTACGTCTCGGGACGGATCTCCGTCGACCCCTACCGCTACCGCGGCCGCTTCACGGTGCACGCCTCCGCCGACGTGGTCGCCGCCCGGATGCCGCCGACGATGGCGGTGGTCGAGCCCGACGGCGACGACGCCTGCGTCCTCAGCACCGGATCGAACTCCCTCGACGAGCTGGCCATGTGGGTCGCGCAGCTCGGCGTTCCGTTCGAGGTGCACGAGCCGCCCGAGCTCGTCCGGCACATCCGCGACCTCGGCGCCCGCCTCACCGACGCGGCCCGGGATCACCTGTCCGCCTGACGGCTCCTCGCCGGCCCAGGGCGGCGCGGGCGCGCCCCGTTCGCGCCGCACGACTCCTCGCCGGTCCGGGGCGGCGCGGGCGCAGCCGCACGGCTCCCCGTAGGAGCCGGGCGCACCCGCCGCACGGCTCCCTAGGAGCCCATCCGCCAGGAGTGCAGGTACTCCTCCTGCTCGGCCGTCAGCAGGTCGATGCCGATGCCGGTGGCGGCGAGCTTGAGCCTGGCCACCTCGTGATCGATCTCCTCCGGCACGTCGTAGACGCCGGGCGCGAGATTCGCCCGCTCCCCGACGAGCCACGCCACCGCGAGCGCCTGCGCGGAGAACGACATGTCCATGACGGCCGCCGGATGCCCCTCGGCGGCGGTGAGGTTGACCAGCCGCCCCTCGGCCAGCAGCAGCAGCCGCCGCCCGTCGGGCATCACGTACTCGTCGGTGTTGGGCCGCACGCCCCTGTGCACCTCGTGGGCCATCTCGTCCAGGGCCCGCACGTCGATCTCCACGTCGAAGTGCCCCGCGTTGGCCAGGATGGCCCCGTCCTTCATCACCGACAGGTGCTCGGCCCTGATCACGTCGCGGTTGCCCGTCACGGTGACGAACAGGTCGCCGAGCAGCGCGGCCTGCGCCATCGGCCGCACCTCGTACCCCTGCAGGGTCGCGTCCAGCGCCTTCACCGCGTCGATCTCGGTCACGATCACCCGCGCCCCGAACCCCTTGGCCCGCTCGGCCACCCCGCGCCCGCAGTACCCGAATCCGGCCACGACCACGGTCCGCCCGGCGAGCATGGTGTTGGTGGCCCGCATGATCCCGTCCAGCGTGGACTGGCCGGTCCCGTACCGGTTGTCGAACATGCGCTTGGTCCGGGTGTCGTTCACGGCCACGACGGGGAACCGCAGCGCCTCCTCGGCCGCCATCTGCCGCAGCCGGATGATCCCGGTCGTGGTCTCCTCGCACCCGCCGGTGACCCCGTCGAGCAGGTCCGTGCGCTCGGTGTGCAGGATGTTCACCAGGTCGCACCCGTCGTCCAGGACGAGCTCGGGGCCCAGGTCGAGCGCCTGGTGGATGTGCCGGTAGTAGGTCGCCCGATCGACCCCGGCGCGGGCGTGCACCGCGATCCCGTAACTTCTGAGCGCGTCGGCGACGTCGTCCTGCGTGGAGAGGGGATTGGAGGCGGCCAGCGCGATCTCGGCCCCGCCCGCCTTCAGGGCGCCCAGCAGCACGGCGGTCTCGGCGGTGACGTGCAGGCAGGCCGCGATCCTCAGCCCGTCGAGCGGCCGTTCGAGCGCGAACCGCTCACCGATCGCCGTGAGCACCGGCATCGAGCGGGCGGCCCAGGAGATCTGCCGCTCACCGCTTTCACTGAGGTCCATGGCCAACCTTAAACCGAAGAAGACGGCCGAGGTCACGCTCGTCACGGCGCCCGGCCCGTGAGCCTTCACGACCGGCCATGACGGACGGAGGTGACGTCGGCGCGTGCGGGTGACCCCGGCTTGCCGTAAGAAGAGGGAAAGGGGAAAGCTCCGAGAGGCGAGCAGCAACCTCTCGGAGCTTGATCTTTCTCAGTAACGGTAGTGGTCGGACTTGTAGGGGCCCTCGACGTGGACGCCGATGTAGGCGGCCTGCTCCTTCGTCAGCTCGGTGAGCTTCACGCCCAGCGCGTCGAGGTGCAGGCGGGCGACCTTCTCGTCCAGGTGCTTGGGCAGCGTGTACACGCCGATCGGGTACTCGGAGGTCTTGGTGAACAGCTCGATCTGCGCGATCACCTGGTTGGTGAACGAGTTGGACATGACGAAGCTGGGGTGGCCGGTCGCGCAGCCCAGGTTCATCAGGCGGCCCTCGGCGAGGACGAGGATCGAGTGCCCGTCGGGGAAGACCCACTCGTCGACCTGGGGCTTGATGTTGTTCCTGACGATGCCCTCGGTGCGGCCCAGGCCGGCCATGTCGATCTCGTTGTCGAAGTGGCCGATGTTGGAGACGATCGCCTGGTGCTTCATCTTCGCCATGTGCTCGGCGGTGATGATGTTGAAGTTGCCGGTGCAGGTGACGAAGATGTCGGCGATGCCGACGACCTCGTCCAGCGTGGTGACCTGGAAGCCGTCCATGGCCGCCTGGAGCGCGCAGATCGGGTCGATCTCGGTGACGATGACGCGGGCGCCCTGGCCACGCAGCGCGTCGGCGCAGCCCTTGCCGACGTCGCCGTAGCCGCAGACCACGGCCACCTTGCCGCCGATCAGCACGTCGGTGGCGCGGTTGAGGCCGTCGATGACGGAGTGGCGGCAGCCGTACTTGTTGTCGAACTTCGACTTGGTGACCGAGTCGTTGACGTTGATCGCCGGGAAGAGGAGCTGGCCGTTCTTGTGCATCTCGTAGAGGCGGTGCACGCCGGTCGTGGTCTCCTCGGTGACGCCCTTGATGCTCTCGGCGATCCGGGTCCACTTCTTGTCGGCGCCGACCGTGCGGGTGAGCAGGTCGATGATGACGTGCCACTCCTCCGGGTCCTCGGCCGTGGCCGGGGGCACGGCGCCGGCCTTCTCGTACTCGGCGCCCTTGTGCACGAGGAGGGTCGCGTCGCCGCCGTCGTCGAGGATCATGTTGGGGGCGTCGCCGTCAGGCCAGGTGAGCGCCTGCTCGGTGCACCACCAGTACTCCTCCAGCGTCTCGCCCTTCCAGGCGAACACCGGGACGCCCTGCGGGTCGTCCACCGTGCCGTTGGGGCCGACGACGACCGCGGCGGCGGCGTGGTCCTGGGTGGAGAAGATGTTGCAGCTCACCCAGCGCACCTCGGCGCCGAGGGCGACCAGCGTCTCGATGAGGACGGCCGTCTGGATCGTCATGTGCAGGGAGCCCATGATCTTCGCGCCGCGAAGGGGCTGGGAGGCCGCGTATTCCTTGCGGACCGCCATGAGGCCGGGCATCTCGTGCTCGGCGAGCCGGATTTCCTTACGGCCGAAGTCGGCAAGTGAAAGGTCTGCGACCTTGAAGTCCATCGGGTTTCCCCTCGCGTCACTGATGGTTGTCGCCGACGAGTCTAGGCGGCGCTCGTACGAGGACGCATCTCATGAGGGGCTAACCTGACGTAAGAATGTAAGAATGCGCATCACGGAAGCGGCCAAGCGGCTCGGAATGTCCCCACGAATGCTCCGGTACCGGGAGGCGCTCGGCCTGCTCCCGCCGGTGCGCGAGCAGGGGGCGCACCGGCGTTTCGGGCCCGAGGAGCTGGCCGCCGTGGCTCAGGGGGTGGAGCTGGAGAAGCAGTTCGACGTGTCGCCCGCGGAGCTGGCGTTCGCGCTGCGGGTGCTGAGCGAGCCGGCCGTGGCAGCCGCCGTACGCGACCTCGGGGTCCGCATCGGCCGTATCCAGGTGCCCCGCCGCGCCCTGGACTTCGAGAAGGAGAAGGCGCTGCGCCTGCTCCGCCCCTCCAGCGGCGCCCGCTGAACGGGCGGCGGCACGCCGAGCGCGCCGCCGCCCATCCGGCCGGTCAGCCGGAGGCGGAGGTGCTCTCGAGGCGGTCCAGGTCGGGCTCCAGGTAGATCACGCGCGCGATCGGCACGGCCTCGCGGATGCGCCGCTCGGCCTCGTCGATGCCGTACGCCACCTCGGCCGCCGTGTCGTTGTGCTCGACCGCGATCTTCGCGGCCACCAGCAGCTCCTCCGGGCCCAGGTGCAGCGTGCGCATGTGGATGACGCGCGACACCTCGGGCGCCCCTTCGAGCGCGGTCCTGATCTGCTCCTCCACGTCGGGCGAGGCGCCCTCACCGACGAGCAGCGACTTGGTCTCGATGGCGAGCACGACCGCGATCACGGCCAGCAGCACGCCGATCATCAGGGTGCCGATGCCGTCCCAGACACCGTCGCCGGTGACGACCGCCATCGTCACACCGAACAGCGCGAAGATCAGACCGAACAGCGCGCCCAGGTCCTCCAGCAGGATGACGGGCAGCTCGGGGGACTTGGAGCGGCGGATGAACGCCACCCACGACTGCTTTCCGCGCACCGCGTTCGATTCGATGATCGCCGTACGGAACGAGAACGTCTCGGCGATGATCGCGAAGATCAGCACCGCGAACGCCCAGATGGGCGCCTCCACCTTGTGCGGGTCGGAGATCTTGTGCACGCCCTCGTACAGCGAGAACGCCGCGCCGATCGTGAACAGCACCACGGCCACCACGAACGCGTAGAAGTACCGCTCGCGCCCGTAGCCGAACGGGTGCTCCTTCGTTCTGGCCCTGGCCGCCCGCTTGCCGCCGACCAGCAGCAGCACCTGGTTGCCCGAGTCGGCGACCGAGTGAATGCCCTCCGCCAGCATCGAGGAGGACCCGGTGAAGAACGCTGCCACGAATTTGGCCACGGCAATGGACAGGTTCGCGACCAAGGCCGCAACGATTGCTTTTGTTCCGCCGCTCGCGCTCACCGGTCTACTCCAGTCATAAAGATCACCTACAAAGGCCTGATAGAGGATCCTATTGGGAAATCCTCGCCTTTACCTCAGTGATCGCTGACACAGAGGTCGGATCGATGTCATAACCCAGGGCCAGATAGGTGCTCGCATAGTCGCCGAGCCCTATGAGGCTCGCCATCCGCTCCAGCGGATGCTCCCCCTCGGCCGTCAGTTCGGTGACCGGCACGTCGCGCTCGCGTGCCAGCCGCAGCGACGCCTCGCGCCGCCGCGTCACCTGAGGGTGCTCCTCGACATCGCGCAGGACGACGAGCCTGAGCGTGCGGACCGCCGCGTCGGCGAAGATGTCGCGCTCGGCCATCGGCCCGTCGAGGACCTCCACCTGATGGTGGCCGGCCTCGGGCAGCTCGCCGTGGATGGCGGGATACTTCGCGTTCGCACCGAGCTGGCAGACCAGCCGGTACGCCGCCACGGACGCCGCCGGAGACGACCCCCAGACCATCGGCACGCTCTCGGCCAGGTCCATCGCCAGCGACTTGCCCGGATTGATGAACGACTCGCTCGACGGACGGCACCGGTGCGCCATGTCCTCCAGCAGCCTGGCCACCCGTTCGAACAGGTCGGCCTCCACCGACACCAGCCGCAGCGCCGCCGCCGCCACGATCGGGGGGATGCTCAGCAGCCACAGGTTCGCCCTGGACTGGCCGGTGACCGGCACCGGCACGTAGACGGCCGACGCCTGGGTGGCGATGGCCTCCAGCGGGGAGCCGGGAGCGCCGACGCCGAGCAGCGTGCAGCCGCGCCGCACCGCCTGGGTGGCGACCGCCAGCGTCTCCTCGGTGGTGCCCGAGCCGGAGACGGCGATGACCAGGTCCGTGGCCCCCACCCAGCCGGGGAGCTGGTAGGAGCGCAGGGTCACGATCGGCAGCGGCGCGCCGTTGCCGACGACGGCCGCCAGGATGTCGCCGGCGATGGCGGAGCCGCCCATGCCCGCGACCACGATGGCGCGCGGGCGCCCGTGGTCGGCCAGGCGATCGAGGCGGGCCTCGACGGCGGTGCGGTAGCCGGTGCGTACGTGCGCCGCGGAGGCCGCGACGGCCGGAAGCATGCCGCCAGGATCGCCCTCGCCGAGGTGACGCTGGTCGTCAAGCCGCTCCGGCTCCCAGGTCACGGTTTCCTGGCCTCGTCGACGAGCAGGACGGGAATGTCATCCCGGACCGGGTAGATCAGGCCGCAGCCGGTGCAGACGAGCTCCTCCGCCTCGTTCTCCGCCCGCAGCGGGGCCTTGCACGCCGGGCAGGCGAGGATCTCCAGCAGCCAGTCGTCGATCTTCAATCTGACACCTTTCCCACAATGGCGAGGACCTCGTCCCTGATCGCCGTCATCTTGCTCTCGTCGGCCGCCTCGGCGTTCAGCCTGAGCAGCGGCTCGGTGTTGGAGGGCCGCAGGTTGAACCACCAGCCGGACCCGCTCACGGTCAGCCCGTCGAGCTCGTCGAACTCGCCGCGCCCCGCGAACGCCTCCCGCACCCGCCGCAGCGCCTCCGCCTGATCGGACACCGTGCTGTTGACCTCGCCTGAGGCGTGGTAACGCGCGTAGGACTCCACGACCTGCGACAGCGGCCGCTCCTGCTCCCCCAGCGCGGCCAGCACGTGCATGGCGGCCAGCATCCCCGAGTCGGCGAACCAGAAGTCCCTGAAGTAGTAGTGGGCCGAGTGCTCACCGCCGAACACGGCCCCCGACCTGGCCATCTCGGCCTTGATGAACGAGTGGCCCACCCGCGTGCGCACCGGCACGCCGCCGTGCTCGCGCACGATCTCCGGCACGCCCAGCGAGGTGATCAGATTGTGGATGATCGTCGCACCGGGGTACTTGGCCAGCTCGCGCACCGCGACCAGGGCGGTGATCGCCGACGGCGGGACCGACTCGCCCCGCTCGTCGATCACCCAGCACCGGTCGGCGTCGCCGTCGAAGGCGAGCCCCAGGTCGGCGCCGCTGTCGATGACCGCCCGCTGCAGGTCGAGGAGGTTCTGCGGCTCCAGCGGGTTCGCCTCGTGGTTGGGGAAGGCGCCGTCGAGCTCGAAGTAGAGCGGGGTTAGCTCGATCGGCAGCCCCTCGAACACGGCGGGAACGGTGTGACCGCCCATCCCGTTGCCCGCGTCGACGACCACCTTCAGCGGCCTGATGCCGCTCAGGTCGACCAGCCCGCGCAGGTGGTCGGCATAGCCCTGGAGCAGGTCCTTCTCGATCACGGAGCCGGTGGGCGTGGCCGTCACTCCGACCAGTTCCGCCGCCCTGTCGCGGATCTCCGCCAACCCCGTGTCACCGCCGATCGGCACCGCGCCCGACCGGCACATCTTCATGCCGTTGTAGCGGGCGGGGTTGTGGCTGGCGGTGAACATCACCCCGGGCAGCCCCAGGCTGCCGCTGGCGTAGTAGAGCAGGTCGGTCGAGCCCAGCCCGGCGTGCACCACGTCGGCACGGCGCGAGCGGGCGCCCCTGATGAAGGCCTCCGCCAGCAGCGGGGACGACTCGCGCATGTCATGCGCGACCACCACCGACTGGGCCCCCGTCACCTCGACGAACGCCGCTCCCACAGCCTCGGCGGTCGGCTCGTCCAGCTCGTCGGGCACAACCCCGCGAACGTCGTACGCTTTGAAGATCTTGGCGAGGTCGCCCACTCTCCAGCTCCGCCCCTCGGTCGTTTCCGCCGTACAGGACGAGCCTACCGGTCGCGGTGCTGCTGGGCCGATCTCAGGACGCGCAGGTGCCCGCGGCGGCTCACCTCGACGCCCTGCCCGACCGGCTCACCTCCACCGGACGACGTGGGCCGCGCGGCCTCCCTGACCGCGTTGGCCAGCGCTTCGAGATCGTCGGAGCTGGGCGAGGCGCCGTCCGTCGGCAGCCGCACCACCTCCCAGCCGCGGGGGGCGGTCAGCCGCTCGGCGTGTTCGGCGCACAGGTCATAACAGTGTGGCTCCGCGTACGTCGCCAGAGGGCCGAGAACAGCGGTCGAGTCGGCGTATACGTACGTGAGCGTGAAGACGGCAGGCTGGCTGCAGGCGGTGCGGGAACAGCGGCGGACGGGGCTCACGGAGGGACCGTATCTGGTAAGAGTGCGAGGCGCCACTACCTGAGCGCTCTTAACGAGCGTGTCGCCACAATTCGGACACCTGTCGCAGCGTTTCCACCCACATGCCCCGAACCCTCCTCCCCTTGCTCCGGTACCACCTTCCCCGGCTTCCCCACCTGTTGACCTGCCCAATCCTCCGCACCACCCCGATCTTGCCCGCGACGCTCTCGGAGAGCGGGGAGGCGACCCCGTGCCACCACCTCGATCTGCCCCGGCGGCGCTCCTGAGGATCGGCGAAGCGGCCCCGTACACTTGCACACGTGATACCCAAGCGCGGTCCCAGACGGCGCGATCGCCACGGTCGCGGCCTCCGCGGCCCGCTCGCCCCTTCCCACGTCCCCATGGCCAAGTCCCGCAGCGAACGCTTCGACGACCTGGTGCTCGACGCGGTCGACCGCCTCAGGCCCCGCTGGGAGAGGCAGCTGTCGGCGGTGGAGTTCGCGGTGGAGGACGTCCCGCCGCTGAGCGAGCTGGGTGACGGCCCCCGCCTCAACTCCGACCCGATACCCTTCGGCCGCGCCGACGCCGCCACCGGCCAGTCCCCCGCCTCCATCGTGGTGTACCGCCGGCCGCTGGAGGCCCGCGCCCGGGACAGGGACACGCTGGGTGCGATGGTCCACGACACGGTGGTGGAGCAGGTGGCCACGCTGCTGGGCCTGGCCCCGGAAACCGTGGACCCGGGCTACGACGACCGCCGCTAGCCGGGTTCCCCCGGGTTTTCTCCGGTCCGCCGCGATGAGTTCAGGACGATCCACGAGTCCAACTCGGCGAGCAGACGACAGGAGACTCAAGATGAGCGAGCGAGTGGACGCAGCGATCACCGGCATCAGGACCGTCGGCGTCCCCGTCACCGATCAGGACCGTGCCGTCGCCTTCTACGTGGACGTTCTGGGCCTGGAGAAGCGCCTGGACGCCCCGGTGGAGCAACTCGGCGGGCGGTGGATCGAGGTGGCGCCGGCGGGGGCCGCGACCTCGATCGCGCTCGTCCCCGCAGGCCCGGAGGCGAAGGCCGGCGTCGAAACGGGCATCCGGCTCTCGGTGCCGGACGCGGCGGCGCTGCACAAGGAGCTGGTGGAGCGCGGGGCGGAGGTGGGCGAGCTGCTGCGCTGGCCGGGCGTGCCACCGATGTTCAGCCTGCGGGACCCGGACGGGAACGGGCTGGAGGTCGTGGAGTAGCCACGCGCGGTGCGGTCTCGGGGGGCGCATCGGGATGGGACCCGCGTCGCGCCCCTCGTACGCGCCCCGATCACCTCACGTGAAGAGGCGGCCCTCTGCGGGCGCTGGTCGCGCTCGCGGAGGCCGCCCCACGAATCGGCGTTGCCCCTGTCAGAGCGTGAGACAGCCCACGAGCGGGACTTCCGGCGGGACGACCACGGCAGCGGCCGGGTCGGCGACCGTGCCGGTGGTGCAGTTGGTCATCAGGATCGGATCCACCTTCTGGGCCGACTCCAGGACCGCGAGCTTGGCGGGATCTATCACGGCGTGCGCGGCTGGGGCAGGCAGGATCAGCCCGGCTGCAGCGGCGATCACCCCGGCGACGGCGATCCTACGGGGGGATGTCTGCACGAGAACCTCCTCGATGTGGCTACGGACTATCACCCTCCGCCACCACCTCGGCGTGACACAAGGTAGCCAATAGTTACGTTGAGTTATCCCCGGCGTGGTGCATCTCTGGCCTCACCGGTCACCCCATCCTCACCACACTCCCGGCGTGCGGCAACGGCGCCGCCGGTTGACGGGGGCCTCTCGGCGGCCCATTATGAACACAGGTTCATGAACAGTCGTTCACACAGGGAGTGCCGATGGCAGCGATCGTCAACACCGAGCAGGCGAAGGCGTGGAACGGGTACGAGGGCCGGCACTGGGCCGACAACCATGACCGCTACGACGCCACGAACAGCGGTTTCAACGAAGCCCTGCTGGAGGCGGCGGGGATCGGCGACCGCGACCGGGTGCTCGACATCGGCTGCGGGAACGGGCAGATCACCAGGCTCGCCGCCCGCAGCGCCCGGCACGCCGTCGGAGTGGACCTGTCGGAACCGATGCTGGCGCGGGCACGATCGGTGGCCGCCGCCGAGGGCGTCCGGAACATCGCGTTCGAGCGGGGCGATGTCCAGGTCCACCCGTTCGAGGCGGGCTCGTTCGACGTGGCGGTCAGCCGGTTCGCCGTGATGTTCTTCGGCGATCCGGTCGCCGCGTTCGGCAACGTCGCAAGGGCGCTCCGGCCCGGCGGCCGCCTCGCCTTCGTGACGATGAAGGACCCGCACGGCACGGACCTGGGCACGATCCTGGCGGCCATCAGCGGGCTCCTGCCCGGCTGGCGTCCGGCCTCCGCACCGGATCGTTCGGGCCCACTCTCCCTCGCCGACCCCGACCGGATCCGCGAGGTGCTCACGCGGGCGGGCTTCGGGAACATCACGGTGACACACGCGGAAGCCATGGCCGAGCTCGGCAGGAACGCCTCGGACGCGGCCGAGTTCTTCAGCGGCTGGGGCCCCGTCCAGCACCACCTCGGCGGCGCCGATCCGGCGCCGGTCCGCACGGCCCTGGAGTCGGCGTTCCGGAACTTCGAGGACGGGGACGCCGTCCGCCTCCGCAACGCCGCCTGGCTCGTGCGGGCCGACCGCTGAGCAGGAGATCGAGCCGGCCGAGCGCGACGGCGGCGGCGTACGGCATCGCGCTCCCCCTCGATACGGTGTCCTGGTGTCACCGAGAAAAGCGCCGGCACTCCACGGGACCGACCTCACCCTGCGGGACCACCTGGTCGCCACGGCCGCACGCCTGATCGCCGAACGCGGCACCGCCGGCCTGACCGTCCGCGCCATCGCCCGCGAGGCCGGCGTGGCCGACGGGGTGCTCTACAACCACTTCGCCGACAAGGAGGAACTGCTGGCGCTCGCCGTGCGCGCGCACATCCGCGCGGTGGGACAGGGCATGGGCGAGCTGCCCAGACCCGGCCACGGTCCCGTCCGGGAGAACCTGCGGGCCCACATCGCGTACGGCCTCGCGTTCCACAAGGCGGTGCTGCCCGCGTTCGCCGGGCTGATCGGCCGGCCGAAGGTCCTCGACGCGTTCACCGCCAGCGGCGTGCCAGGAGAGGACTGGCGCGATCAGCTCCACGGATATCTGCGGGCCGAGGTCGAGCTGGGGCGGCTCGCCCCGGACGCGAGGGTGGACGCGGCCGTGGCGATGATCGTCGGGGTCTGTCACGAGACGGTCCTCACGGGGCTGCTGTACGACGCCTCCGCCCCTCAGGACCTGCCCGTCGAGTTCGTCGATGACCTGGTCAGCGCCGTACTGGACGGCATCGGGCAGGCGCGGGCGTGAGCTGGGGCGGGGTCGTGCGCAGCGGCCCGAGCCCCCCGCGGGGTGCGGTTCCCTCCGGACCTCCCCAGGCCCACCCGGTTCAGGGCACGACCACGTCGTAGGTGTGGGTCAAGGGCGGGAGCATCGTGAACATCCGGGCCGGGGCCAGGGGCTGGGTGGTGAGGAGGACGCCCGTTCGCCGGCGTTCCTCCACCAGCCTGCTGCCGTACACCTCGCCCGCCACCGGCGTGACGACCACCGCGTAGTCGCCCTTCGCCTTCAGCTTCACCGCCCGCGTCCGGCCCGCCGGGATCTCCACCTCGAACGGGGCTTGCGCCGTCCCCTTTCCCGGCACCACCTGGACCCGTACCTTGCCGGGCTGCGTCCCGAGCGCCGTCAGCAGCAGTTGTGACCCCGTGGCGTTGCGGGCGACGGCGCTGCCCAGGGCCAGGGACGGGGTGCCGGCGGTGAAGGCGACGTCCGGGCGTTCGCCAGTGCCGGTGGCGATCAGGCCGGCGACGATCGGGGTCCGCGAGGTGAGGACCAGGGCGGCGGCGGAGCCGGCCACGCCCGTGGTGATGTCCAGGGCGGTCACGCTGCCCGCCGGTACGTCCAGCGTCTCCCGGCCCTTCATCGCGTACTCCGCGTCCTCGGTCACCGCCTTGATCTCCACGACGGCGTCGGCGTCGCCGGGGGCCGCCACGAGAAGCCGGCGCAGGCCACCGCCTCCCGGGATGCCCGGTACGACCACGCGGGTGGCCGGCGGGGCGGCCGAGGGGAGCCAGTCCACGCCGCCCGTCTCCGGCGTCGCCCTGGCCGCGACCGCGACGCGGCCGAACGTGGTGGTGACGCTCACGGCCATCACGTCGGCCGACGGCGCCAGCGTCCTCAGGTCGATCTCCCTGTGCTCGCCCGGCGCGATCTCCAGGCCGAGGCCGGCCTCGCTGGAGATCCTGCCCTCCGCCGCATAAACCTGCACGTCCGCCAGGGCGGGCGCCTTGTCGGCGTTCGTGAGGTGGAGGCGCACGCCGGCGTTCGCCGGGCCGGGGCCCACCAGCCACGTCTCCGGGGCGGGCTCCGTGCAGCGGACCCCGGCCAGGCCGCGCGCGGTGCCCGCGGTCGCGCGGGTCAGGTAGCCGGCCTCCAGGCCGCCGGGGCCCCTGGTCACGTACGGCCTGCCGTTCTCCATGGTCTCGCCGTTGAGCGTGCCCGGCAGGAACACGTTGACCTGCTCCCCCTTCGTCCCCGGGCACACCGCGGTGACCGACTCCACGGCGACCTTGCGCGGCTGCGCGGGAGCGGGCGGGGGGACGGCGGGCCTGGTGAGGTAGGCGATGCCGTACATGGCCGCCAGGGACACGATGACCAGCGCCAGCAGGCCGAACCTGTTCTCCACGAACCTCTTCATCACGCACCCGCCAGTGCCACGGCGGGCGTGTCGGCGGGTTCGGGCCGGCGGCGGCCCGGGGAGGCCAGGAGGGCGGCCACCAGCAGCAGCGCGCCCTGCGCCCACAGCCACACCGTGTGCAGGACGCTCACCGGCCGGGCGGGGACGCGGGTGACCGGCTCGGCCAGGCGCCACAGGCCGCCGCCGGTGTCCGACAGGCTCATGCGTTCCAGGGAAGGCTGGGAGTCGAGGGTCCTGGCCAGGTCGGGCGAGACCGGGGGCGCCACGGCGACCATCGCGATGCCCTGCGCGGCCAGCGTGGCGGCGTCGCCGCCGCGACCGCCGACGAGGCCCTGCACGGCCGCGCCCAGCCGGTCCCGGACCTGGGCCGCGACGGGCAGCTCCGCCTCGCCGATCAGCGGCGTACGCCCGTGCAGCACCGCGAACCCCGATCCCTTGATCACCAGGGTGCGCTCCCCCTGCGTCGTACGGGCGGCGGCGAGCGCGGGCAGCACGTCCCTGGCGTCGCCCACGAGCGGCCCGCGCACCCCGCCGGCCACCCAGTAGCCGGCCGCCAGCAGCGGCGTGCTGAACGCCACCACCACCATCGCCGTCGCCCCCACCCGCCGCAGCCCGCCCCCGGCGCGCAGTTCGGCGAGCCGGTGGGCGGTCAGGCCCACGAGGACCACCAGCCCGGTCCCCGCGATGGCCAGCGGCACCCCCGGCCACGCCTTCGCCCCCTCGACCGTGATGCGGCTGACCAGGACGCCCGCCAGCACCCCGTACAGCGCGACGCCCCAGCCGATGGCGACGATCAGGCGCTGGCGGCGCATGAGCAGCGCGGCCAGCGCCGCCGCCACCAGGCCCGCCGTCACCCAGAACGGCGGCAGCCCCGGTCCGCCGGGGCTGAGCGCCAGCAGGGATTCGGGGGCGAGGGACGGGTCCACCAGGGCGGGGTCGTGCAGGCCGGCCTCCAGGAGGAGCCTGCCCGGGTCCGTCACCAGACCGGCCGTCCAGGGCAGCAGCAGCACCGGCGGCACGGCCAGCGCGATCGCCATGGACACCAGCACCTCACGGCTCACCCGGCCGCCCGCTCCCCTGCCGCTGCCGCCCTTGCCTGCCCTGCTCAGGACGCCGCCGCGGGCTCGGCCTCGCCGGCCACCGGCCCGTTCACGCCGATCGCCACCGCCGCTGGCGGGGCTGGTGACGGTGCTGGTTGCGACGCCGGACCCGAAGCCGGTTGCGGTGGCGGTGGCGGTGGCGAGACCGATGGCTGGGGCGGGCGTGAAACCGGAGCCGGGGCCGGTGGCGGGCGTGAAACCGGGGGCGGTGGCGAAGGTTCCAGACGGTGTGGCGGTGCCCGAGGTCGTGGCGGCGTCCGAGGCGGTGCTCGTGGCGTCGGCGACGGCCCCGCCCTGGCGGCGGGCGCCGGCGACCAGCCCGCCGAGCCCGACCGCCCCCAGCACCCCCAGCACCGCGAACAGCGGATACACCAGCGGCACGAACGCCATCCCGACCGCCAGCCACAATCCCAGCGCCCAAGCGGCCCGCCGGGCCCGCCGCCGGTCAGGAGCCAGCAGGAGGATCCCGAGCAGCCAGGCGTACACGGGAAGCAGCACGAACACCACGGCCGTCCCCAGCCGCCCGCCCGAGACGGCCCCCGTGGCGACCGGCAGCAGCGCGTACGTCCCCGCCGCCCAGGCCCGGGCGGGCACGGACGGGATGAGGTGCCGGGTGGCCAGGTACGCGGTGGCGCCGGCCAGCGGCACGGAGCCGAGCAGCAGCACGGAGACGGCCAGCCAGGTCTTGCCGAGGGCGAGCGTGGAGAGGGCGGCGAGCACGGCCACGTACGGCGGCGCGGGCGCGGTCGAGCCGAGCCCCACGTCGTGGAAGCCCTCCAGGTAGAACGCCCACAGGTCGGCGGCGCCGCCCGTCACGGGCACCAGTGCGCCCCCGCCGAGCCGTTCACCGCCCAGCAGCGACCGCTCGGACAGGAGCGAGACGACGGTCAGCGCGAACATGAGGATGACGCCGGGCCGGCCGACGAAACGCTGGAAGGCGCCGGTGTCGGACGGCGGGACGGCGTCCTGCTCCTCGCCGTGGGCCGCGTGGTGGTGCTGGCCGGCGGCGTCGACCGGCGCCTCGCCGGCGAGGAAGCTCTGCACCATGTCGGTGAGGCGCCGATAGGCCGCACCCCGAGGGGTCATAAGCCGCTTTATGCGGATATATCCCTTCTTGCGGCCATGGCTGCGGGCCCGCCGCGCCCGCAGCAGCCTGAACGGGTGCACCAGGACCGAGGCCATGGCCACGGCCTCGTCCAGCGCGTTCGCGGGCTGCTTGCTGACGATGAACAGCAGCGTGCGGAAGAAGGAGCCGAGCACGTTCCGCAGCAGCGCCCACATCATCGCCATGAACGGCAGGTTCGCCATCACCACGAAGATCGCGTTGCGCCGGTCGAGGCGGCGCGGGTGGTCGCCGCTGACCGTGATGCGCCGCCGCCTGCGGGCCGCCGCCTCGGCGTGCCAGGCCACGGCGGAGGTCACGTTCAGCACCTTGTGGCCGGCGTTGCGCACCCGCCAGCACAGGTCGAGGTCGTCCCTGAACAGCGGCAGGAACGGATCGAGCCCGCCCGCGCTCTCCCACACGTCCCGCCGGATCAGCATCCCGGCCGTGGACACCGACAGGACCTCCCGCGTCCCGTCGTGCTGTCCCTGGTCGAACTCGCGCGGCTCCAGCCCCGTGTCCCTGCGCCCGGTACGGCCGACGGTGACGCCGATCTCCAGCAGCCGCCTGCGGTCGATCCAGTCGAGCAGCTTGGGGCCGAGCACGGCGGCCTTGGGATCCTGCTCGGCCGCGCTCAGCAGCATCTCCAGCGCGCGCCTGTCGGGGGCGCAGTCGTCGTGGAGCAGCCAGATCCACTCCTCGCGCCCGGTGGGCGGCAGCCGGTCGAGCGCCTTGGCGACCGACTCGCCGAAACCGGTGGAGCGGGGCAGGGAGATCAGGTTGCCGGGGCCGAGCGTCTGGCCCAGCAGGTCGGCCGAGCCGTCCCTGCTGCCGTTGTCGACGCCCGCCACGCGGTCCGGCCTGCGGCTCTGGTTGATCAGCGCGCGCAGGGTCTCCCCGAGCCAGCGCGCGCCGTCATGGGCGACGACGATCGCGGTGACGTAGGGACGGGACATGGGTGGGTGACTCCTGGGGGGAAGATCAGGCGGGCCCACCATACATGTGCAAGCCGTTCAGGAGATGCGAAAAGGGTCACACGGCTCCCCGCGTGACCCCTTCCCCCCTTATCACTACACCGCCTGGCGCTTGATCCGTCTGCGCTCCCGCTCGGACAGCCCACCCCAGATGCCGAACCGCTCATCGTGCTCGAGTGCGTATTCCAGGCACTCGGCACGAACCTCGCACGATCGGCAGACCTTCTTGGCCTCTCGGGTGGAGCCGCCCTTCTCCGGGAAGAACGCCTCCGGATCAGTCTGCGCGCACAACGCACGCTCCTGCCAGCCGAGTTCTTCAGCGTCAAGCTGATCCTGTGCGATGACCGGATCGGTCACTGCACACCTCCCTGCCGCCCGCCCGCAATGGAGCCCCCCATGGACGCCTTCCTTATTACCCACCCACGGGAAGGCGTAACAACATGGTTGTAATTACACGCGTGTGCTGCACGTGGCGTCAAGCGGCATGCAGCTATCCGGGGAAAGACCAGATCTCGCCCCGGTGTGCTCGGCATGTGATGTTCGCACCCGGGCCGACGCCTTACGGGCATGGCATCGGCCTGGCTCGTTCAACGCTGTCAGCGGTCGGAACCGTACCAGGGCGGGAAGACACCCGCCCGTGGCCCACCTTCTCTCTAGCCGTTCATTGCCGGTCCGTTACCTGCGTGGCTCGTTGGGGGTGTATATGGCTGTCGGGTCGATCGGGTCGTCCCCGGGACGGCGGTGGTCGCCGCCGAACCCGCCCCCCAACGACGTGGGGTCGATCCGCATCGTCGACTCGCCGCCCTGCGCGTCCGCCGGCCAGCCGCCCTGCTGCGGTTGCTGCGGGGCCTGGTGGGTGGGCTGGTACTGGCCCTGCTGCGGCTCGTACCCGCCGTGCTGGGGCTGGGCGGGGGGCTGCTGCTGGGGGTGGCCGAACGGGTCGTCGTACGCCCTGTTCTGCTGGCCGCCGTACTCGGGAACGCGCAGCTCGGGCTGGGTGCCGACGTTCGACTGGTACGTCTCCGCCTGCTGGTAGGCGTCCATGAGCTGCTGCGAGCGGGGGTCGACCGGCGGGTCGGGCTCCTGGTAGGCGGGCGGGGCGGCGAACTCGTGGCCGGAGTATCCCGTGAACGGCTGGCCGCCCTGCGGCTGCTGTTGCTGCTGGTCGAAGGCGCTCTGCCCGAAGTACGGCTGCTGCTGGCCGAACTGCTGGGGCTGCTCGGCCTGCGGCGGGTACTGCACGTTCGGCGTCGTGTCGCCGGAGGGGTAGGCCTGCTCGGCGGAGGGCGCGTACGGGTTGGGCTGCTCGGCAGGCGCGTAGGGGTTGGGCTCGGCGGGAGCGTACGGGTTGGGCTGCTCGGCCGGGGGCGCGTACGAGCCGGGCTGCTGCTCGGCGGGAGCGTAGGAGCCGGCCTGCTGCTCCGCGGGGGCGTACGGGCTGGGCTGCTGCTCCGCGGGCGTGGGGAAGGGGTCGTTCCCGGCGGGCGCGTACGGGTTCTGGCTGGCCTGGCCGTACAGGTTCGGCTGGCTGTCGGCCGGGACATAGGGGGCGGGGGTGTACTCGCCGGCGGGCGGGGTGGCGTACTCCGGCGCGGGAGCCGGGGTCGAGGGGGCCGTGTCGGCCGGGGTGTACTGGCCGAAGCCCTCGGGGGCGTAGGGCTCGGGCTGCGACTGGTCGGAGGGGGCGGCGGGCAGCGCGCCCCTGATCAGCGGCGCCGGCTGCGGGCTGTAGGCCGCGGCCTGGGGCTCGGGCTGCTCCGGCTGGCCGCCGAAGCTGGGCGGCTGGTGGCCGTAGCCGGGGGTGGAGGGCGGCTGGTGGCCGTAGCCCGGGGTGGAAGGGGGCTGCTGGCCGTAACCGGGCGTGGAGGGGGGCTGCAGCCCGTAGCCCGGGGTGGCGGAGGGCTGCTGGCCGTAGGCGGGGGCCGAGGGAGGCTGCTGGCCGTAGCCGGGCGTGGAGGGGGGCTGCTGGCCGTAGCCGGGCTGCTGGCCGGACATCGGCTGCTGGCCGTAGCCAGGAGCGGAGGGGGGCTGCTGGGCGTACGCGGGCGCGGCCTGCGGGTCCTGCTGGCCGGACGGGGGCTGCTGGCCGTACGCGGCGGGGGCCTGGGGGTCCTGCTGGCCGCCGAAGCCGGGCTGCTGCCCCGAGGGGGCCTGCTGGCCGTACGCGGGGGCGGGCTGCTGGTCCTGGGGACCGCCGAACCCGGGCTGCCCCGGCGCGGGCTGCTGGCCGAAACCGGGCTGGCCGTAGCCGGGGCCCGCCTGGGGCTGGCCCTGGGGGTACTGCTGCTGGTCGAAGAACCCGGGCTGCGGGCCGAACTGGCCGTGGTACACCTGAGCGGCCGGCCGCTCCGGCAGCACCTGCGGCAGCAGGTAGACCAGCGCGATGGCGGTCAGCGCGAGGGTGGGCACGCCGAGGAGCACGTACTCGATCGTGGCGCGGGCCCCGCCACCGGCGAACAGCCCGGCCAGCAGCGCGAGCATGCCGAACACGGCGGCGAGCAGCAGACCGGCCGCGGCGCCGTACGTGATCGGCTTCGCCTTGGCCGACGGCTCGCCCACCTTGGTGACCAGCAACACGGCACCGAGCAGCAACGCCGTCACGACCGGACTCGTCACGCCCGAGAAGTTCGAGACCGCGCGCTCGGTGAAGGACGACGAGCCGGACGAGCCGATCAGGATGTGCCCGATCGCCAGCACCACGTTCAGCAACCCGGCGACGAGCATGACCCAGGCCGCCGGCTCCTTGAGCCGGGCAACGTCAAATTTGCTCACAAGTACCCCCATCGGACCCTTTAGCCCGAAGGGAGTTTGCCACATCACTGACTCACCTGCCGGGAGTCCCAAGAACCTCTTCTATATCAAATCGCCCAATACCTGGCAGTACACCGATGACAAAAGGCGGAAAACCGGTCCCAAGACGGCGCTGTCAGAGCCCGATGGAAGACTGGGCCGCATGCACATCGTGTCACTAGCCGGCGGCATCGGCGGCGCCCGCTTCCTCAGGGGGCTGCGCGCCACCGCGCCCGACGCCTCGATCACCGTCATCGGCAACACGGGTGACGACATCACCCTGTACGGCCTGCGGGTCTGCCCCGACCTCGACACCGTGATGTACACCCTGGGCAACGGCATCGACGAGGAGCAGGGCTGGGGCCGGGCCAAGGAGAGCCACGTCGTCAAGGAGGAGCTGGCCGCGTACGGCGTCGAGCCGCAGTGGTTCGGGCTGGGCGACCGCGACTTCGCCACCCACATCGTGCGCTCGCAGATGCTGGAGGCCGGCTACCCGCTCTCGCAGATCACGCAGGCGCTCTGCGCCCGCTGGCAGCCCGGCGTGCGGCTGCTGCCGATGAGCGACGACCGCTGCGAGACGCACGTCGTGATCGAGGACGAGCGAGGCAAGCGCGCGATCCACTTCCAGGAGTGGTGGGTACGCCTGCGCGCCTCCGTGCCCGCCCAGTCGTTCCCGCTGGTCGGGGTCGACTCCGCCAAGCCGGCCCCCGGCGTGCTGGAGGCCATCGAGCAGGCCGACGTGGTGATCCTGCCGCCGTCCAACCCGGTCGTGAGCATCGGCACGATCCTGCAGGTCCCGGGCATCCGCGAGGCCCTGCTGCCCAAGACCGTGGTGGGCGTCTCCCCGATCGTCGGGGGCGCGCCGGTGCGGGGCATGGCCGACGCCTGCCTGACGGCGATCGGGGTGGAGACGACCGCGCAGGCGGTGCTGGAGCTGTACGGCGCGGAGCTGATCGACGGCTGGCTGGTGGCCGAGGAGGACGCCGGGGTGGCACTCGACGGCGTGCGCGTGCTCGCCCGCCCGATCCTCATGCACGACGCCGAGGCGGCGGCCGGCATCGCCCGCACGGCCCTCGACCTGGCCCAGGAGCTGTCCAGGTGACCCAGGCGACCCGCATCGAAGTGATCCCCGTGACCGGCCTCGGCGAGGTGCGGCCGGGCGACGACGTCGCGGCCCTGCTCGCCGGCGCCGACCTGCGCGACGGCGACATCGTCGTGGTCACCTCCAAGATCGTGAGCAAGGCGGAGGGCCGGCTGCGGCAGGCGCCGGATCGCACCCAGGCCATCCTGGAGGAGACCGAGCGCGTGGTCGCCAGGCGCGGCGACACCGTGATCTCCCAGACCAGGCACGGCTTCGTCATGGCCGCCGCCGGGGTCGACGCCTCCAACACCGAGCCGGGCACCGTGCTGCTCCTTCCGGAGGACTCCGACGCCTCGGCCAGGCGCATCAGGGCGGGCCTGGGCGGGCGCGTCGGGGTGATCGTGTCCGACACGTTCGGGCGGCCGTGGCGCAACGGGCTCACCGACGTGGCCATCGGCGCGGCCGGCGTGCTGCCGCTCGACGACTACCGCGGCGCCTCCGACTCCTACGGCAACCAGCTCAGCGCCACGGTCACGGCCCTGGCCGACGAGATCGCGAGCGCGGCGGAGCTGGTCAAGGGCAAGCTCGCCGGGGTCCCGGTGGCGATCGTGCGCGGGCTGGGCCACCTGGTGACCGAGGACGACGGGCCCGGGGTCCGGCCGCTGGTGCGGGGGGCCGACGAGGACCTGTTCCGTTACGGGTCGCGGGACGTCGTGTTCGCCCGCCGTACGATCAGGGAGTTCTCCGACCAGCCCGTCGATCCGGAGGCGGTGCGCAGGGCGGTCGCGGCCGGCATCGCGGCGCCCGCGCCGCACCACACGACGCCGTGGCGGTTCGTGCTGCTGGAGTCGCCGCAGACCAGGACGAAGCTGCTCGACGCGATGCGCGAGGCGTGGATCGCCGACCTGCGCGGCGACGGGTTCTCCGAGCAGTCGATCGCCAAGCGGATCAAGCGGGGCGACGTGCTGCGCAACGCGCCTTACCTGGTGGTGCCGTGCCTGGTGATGGAGGGTTCGCACACCTACAGGGACGATCGGCGCAACGCCTCGGAGCGGGAGATGTTCATCGTGGCGACGGGCGCCGGGGTGGAGAACTTCCTGATCCAGCTCGCCGTGGAGGGGCTCGGCTCGGCGTGGGTGTCGTCCACGATGTTCTGCCGCCCGGTCGTCCGCGAGGTGCTCGACCTGCCCGAGTCGTGGGATCCGATGGGCTGCGTGGCCGTCGGCCATGCCGCCGCGCCGCCGCGCGACCGGGCGCCGCGCGACCCCGCCGACTTCATCGTCACGCGCTGACAGGCGGTCAGCCAGGCGTTTACCGTTAGGAAACTTTCCTTTACATTGGGGACATCCCCCCATGTGAAGGAGCACTTCATGAGAAGGACCCTCACGTTAGTCGCCGTGGTGGTGATCGCGGTCGCCACCACGGTGTTCAACACCACCCCGGCGTTCGCGCACGGCTACGTGCTCACGCCGCCCTCCCGCCAGGCGAACTGCGCCCAGGGCAAGGTCTCCGGCTGCGGCAACATCATCTACGAGCCGCAGAGCGTGGAAGGCCCGAAGGGGCTGCGGAGCTGCCACGCCAACCTCGGGCAGTTCGCGCAGCTCAGCGACGAGAGCAAGGCCTGGCCCGTCGCCTCGGTGGGCAGCTCGGTGACCTTCACCTGGACGTTCACCGCCAGGCACGCGACGCTGAACTACGAGTACTACATCGGCAACACCCGGGTGGCCGTGTTCAACGGCAACGGCCAGCAGCCGCCGCAGACGATCTCGCACACGGTCAACTTCTCCGGCTACTCGGGCCGGCAGAAGGTCCTGGCCATCTGGAACATCTCCGACACGGCCAACGCCTTCTACTCCTGCGTCGACCTGAACATCGGCGGCGGTGGCGGCAACCCGACCCCGACCCCCACCCCGACCGTCACGCCGACCCCCACCCCGACACCGACGCCGACGACGACCACGCCTTCCGGCACCTGGAAGGCCGGCACGGCCTACGCCGCCGGCAACACCGTCACCTACAACGGCGCCACCTACCGGTGCCTCCAGGCGCACACCGCCCTCGCGGGCTGGGAACCGCCGAACGTGCCCGCCCTCTGGGCCCGCGCGTAACCCTCTTCCCCGGCCGGCCGTCGCGATCACCTCGCGGCGGCCGGCCTAGGCCGTCGGCTTGCAGGTGGGGTGGCACAGGCGGCGGGCCAGGGCCGCCAGGAAGACGTCGATGATCTCCCCCGGCTCCTCGGCCTCGTGCAGGGACCCGTTCGTGGCGGCCGCGATCTGCGACAGGCCGGCCCGATCGACCCCCTTGCCGAACGCGATCACGATGATCTGCACCGGCCGGTCCGGGTTCCACTCCCGCCGCAGCCGATCGAGAAGCCGCGTCAGCTCCGTGCCCCTGCCGTCGTCCCGCCCGGCCGTGATCACCAGGAGGACGTTGTTCATCTCCTCCCGGTAGTCGCCGCTCACCCTGCGGAACCCGCTGAGTATCGAGTCGTACAGGGAGCTGTCCCGGTTCGGATGAGCGCTGATCGTGCTGGTCAGCTGGTCCAGCCGGCTGCGCCGGATGACCTGCCCCGTCTCGGGCTCGTTGATCGGCCCGAGGCCGACGTGCTGCCGGTGGTTCCTGATCCCGCCCACCTCGTCGGCGAACTCCCACAACCCCATGTGGGTGGAGTCGGGGAAGAGCTGGAGCCCGATCTTGGCCGCGTCGAGCGCCACGCTCACCCGGGTCCGGCCGTTCAGCGGCTCGGCCATGTGCTTGGAGGTGTCGGCCAGCACGAGGATGTTGGTCGGCGGGGCGAGCCGGCTCCAGGCGCGCAGGGCCTCGTCGATGTCCTGCGGCGACACCGACGACCTGGTCTTCGGGGCGGCTGGGGGGATCTGCGGGCCGGGCGAGATCGGCGCCTGCGTGCCGTCGCCCGACCGGAAACCGGCCCGCCGCACGATCTCCTGCGCCTGCGCCCCCTTCAGCCAGCCGGCGAAGACGGTGGAGGCCTCGGCGACGTCGGGGTCGGCGGCGGTGACGACGTACGGGTAGTCGAGGTTGATCGTGCCCTCGCGCGGGTGCAGCGCCACGACCGGGTCGGCGGAGGGCCGCAGGTTGTGGTTCCACACGGACTGCTCGGGCACGATGACGACGGGCCGCTGCCAGAACGTGTGGTCGTCCACGGCCGCCAGCATGCTGCGGTAGTCGGGCGCGGATCCGGCCTGCGCCCAGCGGACGAACGCGGTCAGCGCCTTGTCGGCGTCAGGCCCGGTGCCGACGACGTCCCTGGCGGCGGCCACGGTGGCGATGCCCGCCCCGGCCAGGGAGGGATCGGGCACCCGTACGACGTCCGGCTCGTCCGCGTTGGGCGTCACCCGCCCGCGTACGGTCGAGGGGAAGACCATCCGCCAGTTCATCTCCGTCTGCCCCACCGAGAAGCGCTGGGCCAGCGACGCGCGGGTGGCGAAGACGAGCGGCGAGGTCGCCACCACGCTCTCCCCCGCGGGCAGCGAGCTCGCCCCCTGCTGGCGGGCCAGCCTGATCCAGGCCGAGGAGTCGGCGATCCAGCCGTCGGGCCGCTCGGCCAGCACGCCCGCCCGGTCGCCGATCAGCGTGCGCAGGACGGTGGCCGGCGGCTGCTCGGTCACCTGGACCAGCACGCACCGGCCGCCCACGGCCGTCTTCGTCCCGTTGAACCGGTCCGCCGCCTGCATGACCGCCGGGGCGACGTCCACCGCGGCGGCCACGTTGACCAGAACAGGCTCTCGTGTGCTGCACAGCACCCTTCCACCGCCGAAGATCACGACGAGGCCGGCCGCGACGATGGCCACGGCCGTCAGCCCTGCCAGCATGCCACGCTGGAACGCCTTCCTCCGTCGCTGTTCGGGGGACAGCGCGGCGCGGTGCCGACCCAACCGCACGGTGAAAACCTCTCTCCCAGGGGAGTGATGATTCTCCCAGCGCCTCACAGGGCGAGCGCAAGCCCTTGTTAGAACACGTTACAGCTAGGCTAGCGGCAGCACCCTCCTGACGCTCTGGCAGACGCCGTCGCTGGCCGCCGAGGCCGCCAGCCGCTCCTCGTCCGGCACGCCGTACTCGGTGGTGCGCTGCCTGACCGGCCTGCCGGTGACCTCCACCATCGCGCGCAGCTCGCTGATCGTCTTGTACGAGCCGTTCTCCGACCCGGCCATCCTGCTGATGGTCTCCTCCATCAGCGTGCCGCCGAGGTCGTTCACCCCGCCCTGGAGGACCTGGCGGCACAGGTCGTCCTGGAGCTTGACCCAGGAGCACTGGATGTTCCTGATGGCGCCGTGCAGGAGGATCCTGGCCAGCGCGTGCACGGCCCTGTTCTCCTGCGCGGTCGGCCCCGGCCTGGCCACGCCCGCCAGGTAGATCGGGGCGCTGGTGTGCACGAACGGCAGCAGCACGAACTCCGAGAAACCGCCCGTCTCCTCCTGCAGCTTCCTGATCAGCTTGATGTGCCTGACCCAGTGCAGGTGGTTGTCCACGTGCCCGTACATCATGGTCGAGGTGGTGGGGATGCCCACCTTGTGTGCCGTGGTGATGACCTCGATCCACTCCTTGGCCGGCAGCTTGCCCTTGGTCAGCACCCAGCGCACGTCGTCGTCGAGGATCTCGGCCGCCGTGCCCGGCAGCGAGTCCACGCCCGCCTCCTTGGCGGCCTCCAGCCAGTCGCGGATCGACAGGTTCATCCGCGAAGCGCCGTTGATGACCTCCATCGGGGAGAACGCGTGCACGTGCATGCCCGGCGTCCTGGCCTTCACGGCCCTGGCGATGTCGAAGTACGCGCTGCCGGGCAGGTCGGGGTGGATGCCGCCCTGCATGCACACCTCGGTCGCGCCGGCCGCCCACGCCTCCTCGGCCCGGTCGGCGACCTGCTCGACGCTGAGCGTGTACGCGTCGGCGTCGGTCCTGCGCTGGGCGAAGGCGCAGAAGCGGCAGCCGGTGTAGCAGACGTTGGTGAAGTTGATGTTCCGGTTGACGACGTAGGTGACCTCGTCGCCCACCGCCTCCTTGCGCAGCGCGTCGGCGATGGCGGCCAGCTCGTCCAGCGCCTCGCCGTCGGCGCCGAGCAGCGCCACGGCCTCGGCGTCCGTCAGGCCCGCCGGGTCGGCCTCGGCCCGCTTCAGCGCCTGCCGCACGTCGCTGGAGGTGGCGGCGGTCGCGGTGCCCAGGCGCTCGCGCAGGGCGTCCCAGTCGCCGTAGACGTGGTCGAAGTCGTCGCGGCGGTCGTTCGTGCGGCCCGTGGTGTCCACCTCGACGTGCAGGTCCACCCGGCCGGACGCGGCGAAGCCGCCGTCGGGCTCCTGCCAGGGGCGGCCCTCCGGCACGGCGTCCTCGCGGGCCAGGCCGGTGGCCGGGTCGGCCAGGGCGGAGACGTGGGCGATCAGCCGGGGGTCGAGCCACGGCTCCCCTGCCAGCACGTACTCCGGGTAGATGGTCAGGCGTTCCCTGAGCCGGAACCCGGACTCGCCGGTGCGCGCGGCGAGGTCCTCGATCTGCGGCCACGGCCGCTCCGGGTTGACGTGGTCGGGCGTGAGCGGCGACACGCCGCCCCAGTCGTCGATACCGGCCCTGATCATCAGCTCGTACTCGGAGTCCACCAGGTTGGGCGGCGCCTGGAGGCGTACCCGGGGGCCGAGCACCAGGCGGGCCACCGCGATCGTGGCGGCCAGCTCCTGCAGGTCGGCGTCCGGGAGGCCGCGCATGGCGGTGTCGGGCTTGGCGCGGAAGTTCTGCACGATCACTTCCTGGACGCCGCCGTACTCCCTGGCCACCCTGCGGATCGCGAAGATCGACTCGGCCCGGCCCTCGACGGTCTCGCCGATGCCGATCAGGATGCCCGTCGTGAACGGCACGTTCGTGCGGCCGGCGTCCTCCAGCACGCGCAGCCGTACGGCGGGGTCCTTGTCGGGGGAGCCGTAGTGCGGCTGCCCCTTCTCCTCGAACAGCCGCCGCGACGTCGTCTCCAGCATCATCCCCATCGACGGCGCGACCGGCTTGAGCCGCTGGAAGTCCCGCCAGCTCAGCACCCCCGGGTTGAGGTGCGGCAACAACCCGGTCTCCTCCAGCACCCTGATCGCCATCGCCCGCACGTAGGACAGCGTGTCGTCATAACCGTGCGCGTCCAGCCACTCCCTGGCCTGGTGCCAGCGGTCCTCCGGCCGGTCCCCCAGCGTGAACAGCGCCTCCTTGCACCCCATCGCCGCACCCTGCCGGGCGATCTCCAGCACCTCGTCAGGGCTCAGGAACGGCGCGGGCAGCTTGTGCGGCGCCGTCGCGAACGTGCAATAACCACAGCGGTCCCGGCACAGCCGGGTCAACGGGATGAACACTTTCCTGCTGTACGTGATGATCCCCTCGCGGCCGGCGGCCCGCAGACCGGCGTCGCGCACGCGGGAGGCGTGTTCGAGAAGCGTGTCGAGGTACCCGTCCCTGGCGTGCAGGAGCACGGTCGCCTCGGTCACGTCGAGCGTCTTGCCGTCCCTGGCACGGGCGAGGGCGCGGCGGAGCGCGGAGTCAGAACTCATAGAGGCACAGTACGACGGGCTGAGTTCACCGTACGCACCCAGGGCGCGCTCAGAACGACCGGTAGTCGCGCACGGCCATCCTAGGCCCCCTGGCCGGCGGGCGCAGGCCGCTGAGCCAGACCAGCACCGTGGCGCGGTGCCGGTGCCCGGTGTACGGCTCCAGCAGCCGCATCATGCCGGGATCGTCGGTCTTCTCCCCCGTCAGGGCGTAGCCGACGAGCTTGGCCAGGTGGAAGTCGCCGACGCTGACCGCGTCGGGATCGCCGAACGCCCGCTGGCGGATCTCCGCCGACGTCCACACCCCGATCCCGGGGAGCGCGCGCAGCAGCCGGTCGAGCTCCTGCGTGGTGGCGGCGGCCTCCAGCTTGCCGGCGTGCCAGGCGGCGGTGGCGATCGTACGGGCGCGCACGGCCTCGGCGCCCGCCCGGTGCCAGTGCCAGGACGGGATCTGCCGCCACACCCCGGGCTCGGGCACCACCCGCATGCCCTCCGGGGCAGGGCCGGGGGCCGGCTCGCCGTACCGGCCGAGCAGCCACCGCCAGGCCCGCCACGCCTCCTGCCCGACCACCTTCTGCTCCAGCACGGCGGGCACGAGCGCCTCCATCACCCGCCCCGTACGCCCGATGCGCAGGCCCGGATGCCTCCTGGCGGCCTCCGCCAGCACCTCGTGCCTGACGCTGAACCCGGACGGGTCGTCCTCGGCCCCCAGCAGCGCCGGCATCGTCTCCAGCGCCCAGCCGGCCCCCGGCCCCCACGCCTGGCCGTGCACGCCGCCCGCTTTGACGCCGACCCTGAGCGTGCAGGGGCCGTCGGGGGTCCTGGACGTGCGCCACACGGCGCCGTCGGGGGTCCGGCGCCAGGTGGGATCACCGCCGCCGCGCTTGTGCGGCTGCAACGCCAGCCCCACGTCGAGCGGCCCTTCGGGCTCCCACCTGCGCTCCATCACCTGTCCAGTCTGCCCCGCCCCCTGGGGTGGGTCAGACGTCGCTGGAGTAGCGCAGCGCGCGCTCGGGCAGCTCGATGCCCGGCCAGATGCGCACGCCGTTCTGCAGCTCGTTGCCCGGCCCCACGATGGCGCCGTCGCCGATCACCGCGTCGCGCACCACCGTGCCGGCGCAGACCCGGGCGCCCTGGCCTACCACGGAGTCGGTCACCGAGGCCCCGGCCTCGACGACGCAGTCGTCGCTCAGCACCGAGCCCACCACCGTGGCGCCCGCCTCGACCACGGCGCGCGCGCCGACGGCCGTGCCGCCCTGGACCTTCGCCTCGGGCGAGATCCGGGCCCCTTCGAGCTGGAGGTACTCGCCCGTGGGCCCGGGCAGGGCGGGCGAGGCGAGCTTGCCGAGCACCAGGTCGCGGGAGCCCTGCACGTACGCGGTGGGGGTGCCGACGTCGAGCCAGTAGGTGTGGTCGGCGTAGCCCAGCACGAGCTCCCCGGACTCGATCAGCCCGGGGAACGTCTCGCGCTCGACCGACACGACCTCGTCGCGCGGGATGGCGTCGATCACGGACCGGGTGAAGACGTAGCAGCCGGCGTTGATCCGGTTCGTCACCGGGTTGGGGGTCTTCTCCAGGAACGCCGTCACGCGCCCCGCCTCGTCGGTCGGCACGCAGCCGAATCGGGAGGGATCATCCACTTCTGTCAGATGGAGCGTTACAGCGGCCTGCTTCGCGCGGTGCACGCGCACCTGCTCGCCGATGTCGTGACCGGAGAGGATGTCGCCGTTGAGGATCAGCACCGGGTCGTCGGGGCCGGCCGTGAGCGCCTCGGCGGCGTTGCGGATGGCGCCGCCGGTGCCCAGCGGAGTCTCCTCCGTCATGTAGACGAGCGAGAGCCCGAACGCCGCCCCGTCACCGAAGGCAGGCTCGAACATGGACGCCTTGTAGGAGGTGGCGAACACGATCCGGCGTACGCCGAAGGAACGGGCGCGCGCCAGTTGGTGGGCCAGGAACGGCACCCCGGCGGTCTGCAGCAGCGGCTTGGGCGTGCCCAGTGTCAGCGGACGCAGGCGCGTGCCCTGCCCCCCGACCAGGAGGATCGCCTCGAGGTCTGGCAAAGAGCTCTCCATCACTCCGTGAGGTTACCGAACTATTCGATCGCGCGTTGATAAGAGCTGAGATGCGCCTCCGCCGAGGCGTCCCAGGTGAATTCGCGAGCTCTCGCCGGCCCCGCCTCCTGCAACTGCTTCCTGCGCTCGGGAGAGGCCAGCAGCTCACCCAGCGCCGCGGCGATGCTGGCGGAGTCCGGCTCAGTGTAGGCCACCGCGTCCCCGCCCACCTCGGGCAGCGAGGTGCGGTGGGTGGTCAGGACCGGGGCGCCGCAGGCCATGGCCTCCAGCACCGGCAGCCCGAACCCCTCGCCGCGCGAGGGGAAGGCCACCACCAGCGCCCCGCCCAGGAACCCGGGCAGGTCGGGCGCGCGCAGGTAACCGGGCCTGATGACCCTCACCGTGGCCTCGACCTCGCGGCAGGCGGCGTCCACGTCGTCCTCGTGCACGCCGCCGCCGAGCACCAGCGCCGGCGGCTTCTCCAGCCGCTTCACGGCGGCGGCGAAGCCCCTGATGAGGTTCGGCACGTTCTTGCGGGGGTCGAGGGCGCCCAGGAAGGCCACGTACGGCTGGCCGTGCAGCCCGCACCTCACGGCGGCCCTGCGGATCTCCTCCTCGCTCGGCGGGTGGAACTGCGCCAGGTCCACGCCGTGGTAGGCCACGTCGATGCGGGTGGGGTCGGCGGCCAGCACGCGCACCAGCTCGTCGCGCGTCGCCTTGGACGGCACGATGACGCGCTGGGCATGGCGTACGGCGGTGCGCGTGGCCGAGCGGAAGAACGCGGCACGCGGGCTGTGGTCGTCGGGCTCGGTGAACCAGGTGGCGTCGTGCACCGTCACGACGGTCGGCAGGCCCGACCTGAGCGGGATGGAGTAGTAGGGCGCGTGGATGACGTCGGCGCCGGCCTGGCGGGCCAGTAGCGGGAGCCCTGTCTGCTCCCATGCCAGCCTGGCGGCCCTGTTCGTGATCGCGACGGGCCCGGGAAGCACCTGGGCCGTGGGCGCGAGGCGGCGGTAGCGCTCCGCTTCGGCACGTTGGCAGACCACTGACAGGTCCGCGCCGGCCCGATCGAGCGCGGCCACCAGCCCGTCCACATATCTGATCAACGCGCCGCGGTCCGCGGGGACCGCCGCCGCATCGACGAGCACTCGAGGCATACGAAGATCTTCTCCCCTCAAGATCAACGTGGGACCGGGCGTCCCCCTCATAAATTCACCTTATGACCAGCCTCCCCTAAATCGTGGGCCAAATCACACCGAGTCGCGACGCGCCGCAATTCCCGCCAGGCCCGCGCAGATCAGATCCCCCACGATGATGACAATGCGGGAGGAAAGGGCCACCGCAATTGCGTCACCCGAGTCGAGATGGGGCGCGAGCACCGCAACCATGGCAACCTCCCTGACCCCCGCGCCCGCCGGGATCACGAAGGTCAGGATGCCCAGGCACCACGACATCGCGAAGGCCCCGACGGCGAAGAGCAGGCCGCCCTGGGGGGCGACGAAGTACAGGTGCACGCCGTAGGCGAGCCAGCCGGCCAGGGCCCAGGCGAGCGCCGTCAGCATGCCGCGCCTGGTGAGGGGGCGTTCGAGGGGCTCACGCCCGAGGCGGCGCAGGGCGTACCCGATGACGGCGTTGACCACCCTGGGTTCGAGCAGGACGAGCAGCAGGGGGACGAACAGCAGCAGCCAGCCGTACTGGTTCCAGCCCAGCGTCACGAGCGTGACCAGCAGGCCGGTGGCGAGCTGGATGGGCATCATCAGGAAGAACGCCGCCGCGCTGCGCGGGCGCGGCACGCCGAGGTCGCGGCCCATCTCCATCTGGGCGAGCACGGGCCAGACGGCGCCGGGGATGTACTTGCCGAGCTGGCCCACGAAGAACACCTTGGCCGCCGGGCGCGCGGGCAGCGGCGAGCCCAGGTCGGCCAGCAGGGTGCGCCAGGTCAGCATGGCTCCGAGCAGCGCCGCGACCACCGCGACCAGCGAGCCGGCCAGCGCGGCCCACGACAGCCGGGCGAACCCGGTCACCACCGCGTCCCACTCCCTGGCCACCGCGTAACCGCCGAAGCCGAGCGCGACGGCCAGAAAGCCGTACCTGACCAGCCGGCGACCCAGCGAGCGCCGCGGCACCCCCTCGGCCGCGCTCCCGGGACCGCCGTTCTCGGCGGCCGGAGCGGCGGCCGAGCCGGCGGCGGGATGGGCGTCAGTGGAACCGGCGGCGGGGTCGGCGGCGGGATCAGCGGCGGGATCAGCGGCGGGGTCGGTGCCGCTCACAGCGGGCGCACCCGCTCGGGCGGCTGCGGCAGGCGCGCGCCCGCCGGCCGGCGCGGGGTCTTGGTGGCCACCCACAGGTACGTCGGCACGACCGGCAGCAACAGCCTGAGCACCTCGCGCGGCATCCGCGACAGCACCGTCCTGACCACCTTCCCCAGCACCCCGGGGAACAGCTCGCCCCCCGCGAACCTGGTCGGCGTGGCCAGCACGGGCAAGGTGTAGTCCCACACGTGGAAGGCACGCAACATCCTGCGCAGCCCGCGCCGCGTCCTGAACCGCTCGTAGTAGTGGTCGGCCCGCCCGAACGCCCGCACGTAGCGGTCGGCCAGCGCCGGCGGGAGGTACGACAGGAACGGCAGCTTGTAGTGCGGCTCCATGACCCCGAGCCGGTTGCCGAGCCCGAGGTAGAGCACCCCGTCGTCGGACAGCACCCGGCGCATCTCCGCCACCACCGCGTCGGGGTCGACCACGTGCTCGTAGATGTGGTTGAACACCAGCACGTCGATCGAGCCGTCGGGGAACGGCAGCGCCGTGCCGTCACCGCAGACGAACGCCACCCGCTCGCCGAACCGGTCGGCCGCCTTACGCAGCCCCGGCACGTCGATGTCGATGCCCAGCGTGTGCTTCGCCCCGGCCTGCGCCAGCTCGTCGGCGATGAATCCGGCCGAGCAGCCCACGTCGCCGACGGTCAGCCCGCCGAGCGGCCCGTTGAAGTGCTCCAGCACCGCGATGATCTTCGCTGCCTTCCGCCTGCGCTTCGCCTCGTCGAGCATGGCGGACTGGAACTCCGAGTATTCGAGCTGCGCGACCCGTTGCTTCACCACGGTTCCCCACCGTACCGACCTCGTGCGGACGCGCACGCCAATCAGGCGTCAAAGCGGCTTCGGTACGGCGGCCGACCTGGCGAGACCCGGACGGGCGGGAACGAAGTGGCATGCGCGGATCCCAGGTCGCGCTCGCGGCGCCGGCCGTCATCGGGGCGGCGGGCCGCTGGATTTACCTGGAGAACCGCGCGTAACCTGAGCCAATGCTCCGCCGCCTGCTGCGCGTCTTCCTCGCCCTGGTCGCGATCGGTTTCCTGGGCTACGGGCTGGCCGCCAACTGGGACGACACCACCACCGCGCTGGCCGCGATGTCGCCGTGGGCGGTGCTCGGGTCGTTCGTGGCCGTGCTGGTCGGCCAGTTCTGCATGTTGCTTGCCTGGCGGGAGATCCTGGCGGGCCTGGGCACGCGGGTGCCGGTGCGGATCGCCGGGCGGATCATGTTCGTGGGGCAGCTCGGGAAGTACATCCCGGGCGCGGTGTGGGCGTACGCGGCGATGATGGACCTCGGGCGCGATCACGGGAGCCCGCCGCGGCGCACGTTCGCGACGATCTCCCTGGGGCTGGTGATCAACCTCGGGGTGGCGATCTCGATCGCCGCCGCCACGCTGGGCACGCTGGAAGCGGTGCGACAGGCCTGGTACCTCGCGCTGCTCGTGCCGGTGATCATCGTCTGCCTGCATCCCAAGGTGCTCACCTGGGGCCTCAACCTGGCGCTGCGCATCGCACGCAGGGAGCCGCTGGAGAGCGTGCTGCCCGGCCGCACGGTGGTGGTCGCGGTGGCCTGGACGGCGCTCGGCTGGCTCGTGTACGGCCTGCACATCTGGCTGGTCGCCGGCCGTCCCGACCTGTACGTGGTGGCGACAGGGGCCTACGCCTTCGCCTGGGCGACCGGGATCCTGACCGTGGTCGTGCCCGCCGGGGTCGGCGTCAGGGAGGGCGCGCTCGTGCTCGTGCTCGGGCCGATCGTCGGCACGCCCGCCGCGCTCGCGGTGGCGATCGTGTCGCGGCTGGCGTTCACGCTGGCCGACGCGGCCGCCGCGGGCATCTCGTTCCTGCTCGGCCGCCGGCCCGCGCCCGGCACTCAGGCGCCGAGCAGCGCCGCCGCGTACGCCGACCAGAACGGCTCGGGATCGACCGCCTTGACCCCCGACCGCAACCTCTCCGGCTCGCCGGAGGCGTAGAACCGCTCGATCGCCGCGCGCAGCGCCCCGGCGTCGCCCGGCTCGACCAGCAGCCCGTCCACGCCGTCGGTGACGTGGTCGGCCAGCGCGCCGACGCGGGTGGCGATCACGGGCACGCCGTGCTCGTGCGCGAGCCAGACGTTCTGGCTGGCCGTGGCGTTGCGGTAGGGCAGCACCAGCGCGTCGGCCGCGGCGAACAGCTTCGGCACGTCCTCGGCCGCGACGTACCCCGGCCGCAGCTCCACCCGGTCGCCGAGGCCCAGCTCCCCGATCAGCGCCTTCGTCTCGTCGAGCCCGCCCCAGAACTCGCCGGCGACGGTCAGCGCGATCCCCTCGGGCAGCGCGCGCAGCAGCAGGTCGAGCCCCTTGTACGGCCGCACGATGCCGAAGAACAGCAGCCTGCGGTGCACCACCCCGGCCGGCTTGTCACCCGAGGTCGAGGGCAGGTGCGGCGGCAGCCCCGCCACGCTGACCGGCCCGGCCGTGAGCCCCCTGGCCAGCGCGGCCTGCGGCTCGGAGTGGGCCAGCACTCCGTCCACCCGCTTGAGCAGGGCTTTCATCAGCGGCTCGTCGTACGGCTTGCGCTCGTGCGGCAGCACGTTGTGGCACAGGGCGACGGTACGGGTCCGCCGCCCGATCCCGTAGAGGATGCCCAGGTACGCGGGGACCTGCACCGGGCTCAGCACCGCCAGCACCACCAGGTCCGCCGACCGCAGCCGCCGCCCGGCCGCCACCCACCCGTCCGGCCGCCGCCAGTCGAGCCGCCGCACGGTCCCCGGGAAGGGCGTGCCCTCGGGCGCGTCGATCGTCTGCTGCCCCGGGTAGAGGAAGGACGGATACTGCGCGCGCCACGACTCGATCACCACGTCGTGGCCGAGCGCCGCCAGGCGGTGCGCCAGCTCGGTGGTGTGTTGCGCCCCGCCCCCCTTGTACGGATAGGTCGGGCCGACGATCGCGATCCGCAACGTCACTCTCCCCGCGAGCGCACGATCAGGTCGGCGAGCAGCGCCACGGACCCGATCAGCAGCCCGGACAGGAAGATCATGACGGTGTTGGCAGGGAAGTAGAACGGGTGCTGGATCATGTCCCAGACGCCCTTCACGAACCCGATGGCCACCAGCCACAACGCGGGCGGCATGAGCACCTTGAGCGGGTTGAAGTACATGATCATCCGCAGCACCTGCAGGATGTAGCGGTAGGCGTCGGAGACGAAGCTGAACTTCGACTTGCCGGCCCGCTTGGCGTACTCCGTCGGCAGGTAGTAGACGTCGTGCTGGTTCGACAGGAACGACAGCGTGATCGTCGTGACGCAGGAGAAGCCGGGGGGCAGCAGCCGCAGGTAGGGCTTGGCCACCGCCTTGCGGAAGGCCCGCAGCCCCGAGTTGAGGTCGGGGATCTTCTGCCCGGCCAGCATCTCGGCCACCTTGCGGATCACGAACTTGGCCGGCACGCGCAGGAACTTGTGCGAGCCCTCCTCGCTGGTGCGCGCCCCGACCACCATGTCAATGGTCGCGTCCTTCTCCAGGATCTGCACCAGCTCGGGGATGCGCTCGTTGGCGTAGGACATGTCGGCGTCGGTCCAGACGACGATCTCGCCCCTGGCCTCCTGCGAGCCGATGCGCCGCACGGTGCCGGCGCCGCCGTTGCGGTGGAAGGCGCGGATGCGCAGGTGGGGATAGCTGGGCGCGGCCTCCTGGAGCTTGGCCAGGGTGGCGTCGGTCGAGCAGTCGTCGACGGCGACCAGCTCGTAGGTGTAGCCGCTCGAGTCCATCGCCTTGGTGATGCGCTCCACCTCGTCGAGGACGTGATCCTGCTCGTTGTAGCAGGGCAGGACGATCGTGACGTACGGCGCTTCTTCCACGGCGGTTCCACTCTTGGGGGTCTCAAGCGTGCTCACGGGGGTCGAGGGTACTCTGCCCAGCCGGGAGGCGAGTCCACATCGGGCCAGCGGGAACTCCCGGTTCCCCGATCTTTCCCTCCAGTCTGGCTCATCGCAGGCCGGTCAGGCGACCGCCATCCACACGTTCATCCGCAGGGACCAGGTGCCGTTCGGCGCCTCGGTGAGCGACCGCTCGTCCTGGCGCGTGACCAGCTCCATGATCTGCGACGCCGCTCCGTACGGCGAGACCTGCCCCTGCTCGGCCCCCAGCACGACCGGCACCCGGCCCGCCGCGCGCACCCGCTCGATCAGCCGCCGCACCTCGGACTCGGGCGCGAGGTCGGCGGAGCCCACCCGGGCCACCTGCGCGGCCGGCTTACCGCACATGCCGCGTACGACCTGGACGAACCGGTCACCCGTGACCCGCTCCACGGTCAGCACCGAGGCGTCGGCCGGGATCCGCGCGCACATCGCCTCGACCGCCGCCGCCTCCCCCCGCTCGACCGGCGTGAACGCCGTCCCGATCGAGGTCACGGCCGGGGGCACCAGGACGAGCACCACGGCCGCCGCCATGCCCCACTTCAGCACCTGCGGCCCGTGCCGGTCCGTGAGGCGGCGCAGCCGGGCCAGGCCGTAGGAGGCGAGCAGGATCATCCCGGGGACCACGACGGGGACCAGGCGGCGGGCGGCCCACGGATGGTCGGGGGTGATCTCGGGCCGCAGCAGCGTGGTGACGGTCGTCCAGCCCACGACGGCGAGCGGCAGCAGCCACTCGAACGACGAGCCGCCGCGCAGCAACCTGCGCACGAGCAGGGCGGCGGCGATCGTGGCCAGCAGGACGGCGGGGGCGCCGACGTACCAGATCACCCAGTGCAGGGAGCTCTCGAAGTAGAGCCTGGTGCCGTCGACGGGCAGGCCGTTGGCCCGCTGGATCTGCTCGATCATCTCGGCCGTGCGGCGGTCGTCGTCACTGGCGGGGATCCGGATGACGGTCTGCACCCACGGGCGCGCGTACAGGGCCGCCATCAGCAGCACGACCAGCACCGCACCCGTCCTCGGCGCCCACCTCGGCAGGCGGATCCGCGCGAGGGCCGGGGCGGCGGCCGTGCCCGCGGCGGTGAGCACGAGGACGCCGGCGCAGATGAACAGCAGCGGCTTCACCGAACCGGACAGATAGGAGAGGTAGGGACGGGCCAGCAGGTACGCCGCCAGCATCCCCAGCCCGGCCCCGACCACCAGCCCCACCAGCAGCGGCGGCCCCACCGCCCCCTCCGGCCTGCGGAAGCGCCGCATCGCGATCAGCAGTCCCGCGAACGCCAGCACCGGCAGCACGTCCCGCAGCCCGTCCACCCTGACCAGCACGGCCAGCCCGAACACCAGCCCGGCCAGCAGCGCCCTGCCCCGCTCCCGCCGGGCGAGCGCGTCGTACGCCAGGGCCAGGCCGCCGAACAGCAGGATCAGCGACGGGATCTCGCTGAACGTGGTGCGCGAGGTGTACAGGACCGGCAGGCTCACGGCGAAGGCCGCCGCCGCCACCACCGCCCACCTGGCCCCGGCCAGCCGCGCCACCACCCCGGCCACCGTCAGCACGGCCAGCGCCCCCAGCACGGCCGGCACCACGTACGGGGCGCCCAGCCAGTGGCCGACCGCGAACACCATCGGCGGGCCCGGCATGAACTGCGGCACCACCGCCCCGGCCACGTCGTAGAACCCGACACTCTTGAACACCAGCGCGGGATCCGGCCCGCCGAACGCCTCGGCCTGGGCGGGGACGGGCAGCCCGCCGTGGGCGGCGATCCAGGCCGCGTACTGGGTGTAGGTGGCCGGGTCGCGCCTGACGGCGATCTGCTCGCTGTGCATGATCGCGTTGAACACGCCCGACGCGGCGGCGACCCCTAGGACGCCCGCCACCTGCCACGTGGCGGCCCTGACCCGCCCCAGAACGCCCTCGGCCGCCCGCGACACCACCGCCTGCGCGACACCGCCGCTCCCCTCGGCCCTGCGCGTCCCCGCCGCCTGGGCGCCGCCACCGCTCGCCGTGCCGTCGAGGGCCGTGCCCTCGCGGGTCGTGCTCCAGCCGAGCCGCCGCGTGCCCGCCCAGCACAGCAACACCGCCAGCGGGACCCCGAGCAGCGTGGCGGGCAGCGGCGCGAACCGGCCGAACAGCAGCAGCGGCAGACCCGCCAGCAACCAGCCCGCCACGGCCAGCGCGGGCAGCACGGACAGCGTGGCGAGCACCCGGCCGGGTCGATCGAGTTCCATCGGAGAGCGAGCGTATCCAACCTTGGCGCCCCCGCCGTCCCCGCGTGCGGGCCGCAGGGTGCGGGTGAGTGGGTCAGCAGGCGGCGCGGCGTGCCGGCGATCGCCGGTAGCGTACGGACGTGCCGGAGAAGCGGGAGGACATGCGGTGAGGTCGGAGGCTCGCGACGGGGAGCCCACGAGGACCGGCCGCGGCCGGCGGCGCCTGCCACACGATCCGCGTCTCCGGCCGGCACAGCGCCTGGGCCCGCTGGCGCGCCTCGCCGACCTGGCACGCGTCCTGAACCCCGCGACACGCCGCCCATCCGGCAGCGCCGCACGGGACAGCACCGCATCGGACAGCGCCACACGTGACAGCACCGCACCGGACAACGCCACACGTGACAGCGCCGCGCCTGACAGCGCCACACGTGACAGCGCCACACGTGACAGCGCCACACGTGACAGCGTCACACCGGGCGGTGGCGCGCCTCGGCAGTGGGTGCGCCGGCACCGCTGGTTCCTGGCCGTGCTGGCCCTCGGCACCGTCCTGCGGGGCCTGGCCATGCTGGGCTACCGCCCCGCCCTGTGGTTCCCCGACTCCTACACCTACATCGTCACCGTCTTCAAACCCCGCCCCGACCTCGTGCGCCCGGCCGGCTACTCGATGTTCCTCAAGCTGCTGGAGCCGCTGCACGCGTTCGGCGCGGTCACGGCCGCTCAGCACCTGCTCGGCCTGGCCACCGGCATCCTGATCTACCGGGCCGCCCGCCGGGCTCCCAGGTGGGCGGCGACGCTGGCCACGGTGCCGGTGCTGCTGGACGCGTACCAGATCGAGCTGGAGCACCTGCTCGTCTCCGACACGCTGTTCATGTTCCTGGTGGTCGCCGCCGTGGTGCTGTGCGCCACGCGCCGGACGGCGGCCATCGCCGCGATCGGCCTGCTGCTGGCCGCCGCCACGCTCACCAGGACGGTCGGCCAGCCGCTGATCGTGGTGCTGGCGGCCTGGTTCGCGCTGCACCACCGGCTCGGGCCGGCAGACGAACCGATCGGGCCGGCCACCGTGCGAAAAAGTCCGACCGTACGAAAAAGTCCGGACGCGCGGAAGAGGCTGGCCGTGCGGATCAGGTCGGCCGTGGCGATCAAGCCGGCGGCCGTGCTGCTGGCCGCCGCGCTGGTGCCGATCCTCGCGTACGGCGCCTGGTTCCACGTCACCTACCAGCGCGTCGGCCTGGTCGGCGCGAACGGCGTCTTCCTGTACGCCCGCACGATGTCCTTCGCCGACTGCGCCAGGATGGACCCGCCGCCCGACCTGAAGGTCCTGTGCGATCCGCGCCCGCCGGAGCAGCGCCCGCCCTCGCAGGAGTACATCTGGGCCAAGGACGCCCCGCTGGTGCTGCGGCCGGGGATCACGTTCTCGAAGGAGAACGACGACCTGGCGGCCAGGTTCGCGATGCTGGCGATCGTCACGCAGCCCCTCGACTACGCCGCCTCCGTGCTGGAGGAACTGGGCCGCTCGTTCACCTGGGGCCGGCCGATCTACCCCGACGCCGAGATCTACGGCTACTACCAGTTCCCGGCGACCGCGCCGGGACCTCCTGGGCGCTATCCCGCGCAGGTCGGCGCCGAGTATGCCAAGCTCTACGAGCAGGGTGCGATCGGCACGGAGATCGTGGAGCCCTTCGCCGGATGGTTGCGGGCCTATCAGAGCATGGTGCGCCTGCCCGGCCCGGTGCTCTTGGGGATCTTGCTCGTGCCACCGGTGGCGGCGATCGCCCGCAGGCGTGAGGGAAGGCGCCTCGCGGCGGGTCCGGCCTGGCTGGTGCCCTGGTCGGTGGCCGTTGTGCTGCTGATCACACCGGCCGCGGCCGCCGAGTTCGACTACCGGTACGTGTTGCCGGCCGTACCCCTGGCCTGTCTGGCGGCGGCCCAGAGCCTCGGGCCTGGCCTGCTCAGACGGTCCGGTGGCGATCCGAGGGCGAAAGAGTTTGGCGATGATATTCCACCCAATGTCCAGCTCTGAGTATGCTTTGCCGCGGAAACATCACGTCCGGGTCACGGCCGTTCCCCGCGATCATGGCTCGGGGCACGCCGTACGTGACCTAGTCTCGTGGCGCGGAGCGACCAATCCGGCGGCGCAAGGAGTGAGGCTAGGGGGCGTATGAGTGACTACAGGAGCGTGCCGGTAGTCGATTCCGTGCAGGACCGCCGTACCGCCGTCACACAACCCGGCAGCCGGATGGCGCGCCGGCAGGCGGCCGCCGCGCCGCCCCCGCCGCCCGACGACCGGCCCCCGCGCGGCCACCGCTCCGGCGGCGGCTCAGGCGGCCAGGCCAAGATGCGCGTGCTGGCCTGGGTCAGCATCGGCCTGACCACGGTCATGGTCGCGGGCGCGCTGACCGCGTACACCACCTACCGCGACGCCTTCGGCAACATCAACCAGAAGAGCGTCAAGGAAGACATCATCAACCCGCGTCCCCCGGAGACCGGCGCGCTCAACGTGCTGCTCGTCGGCTCCGACACGCGCGCGGGCCAGGGCAACGCGAGGTACGGCCAGGAGCTCGCCCGGCAGGCCGACGCGGGCGGCAAGCGCACCGACACGATCATCCTCATGCACATCTCGCCCAACCGCGACAAGGCCCGCCTGATCAGCTTCCCGCGGGACTCGATGGTGCAGATCCCCCGGTGCAAGAACGAGACCACCAAGCAGGAGATGGCCCCGCGCCGGGACATGATCAACTCGGCGTACAACGCGGGCGGCATCGCCTGCACGATCTCCACGATCGAGACCCTCACCGGCATCCGCGTGAACCACTACGTCGAGGTGGACTTCAGCGGGTTCAAGAACATCGTCGACGCTCTGGGCGGCATCGAGATCTGCCTGCGCACCGCCGTCGACGACAAGGCCTCCAAGCTGGTGCTGCCGGCCGGCAAGAGCCTGCTCAACGGCGAGAAGGCGCTGGGTTACGTGCGCCTGCGCAAGTACGGCGACGGCAGCGACATCCAGCGCATCAAGCGCCAGCAGATCTTCCTGAGCAAGGTCGTGGCCAAGGCCACCAGCAGCGAGCTGCTCACCGACGTCGGCCGGCTGCGCGACTTCGTCGCCGCCGCGGCGGGCTCGGTCACCATGGACCCCGAGCTGGCCAACGACACCGAGCAGCTCATCCAGATCGCGATGAGCGCCAGGGCGATGACCGCGAACGGCGTCAAGTTCACCACGGTGCCCTGGGGCCCCGACCCGCAGGACCCGAACCGGGTGGTCTGGAAGGAGCCGGACGCCACCGAGCTGTTCACCTCGATCAAGACCGACACCGAGGTCACCACGCCGGAGCCGAGCTCGAGCGCGAGCACCAAGCCCAAGGAGAAGATCAAGCCCGAGCAGGTGCGCGTGCAGGTGCTGAACGGCACCAAGACCGTGGGCAAGGCCCGCGAGGTGGCCGACGAGCTGGCCAAGCAGGGCTTCAAGGTCGTCGGGGTGGGCAACTACGAGGCGCCCGGCGGGGTGAGCCTGGCCAAGAGCGAGATCCACTACACCAAGACGGTCGAGACGGCGGCCGACCACGCCATCACGCTGGGCGGTTCCGTCCTGCCCAAGCCGCAGGCCGCGTCGGGCAAGGTGGCGGGGACCAACGTGCAGCCGTACACGTCGACGGTCACCAACGCCACGGCGGGGGGCGCCACGAAGGGCACTCCGATCATCCAGCTCCTGGTGGGCGAGGACTTCGAGTCGGTCAAGGTCACCAAGCTCCCCGACAGCGTCAACAACAGCACCATCACCGCCTCCGAGCAGAAGAACGTGTGCACCTGAGGCTCCAAGTTCCCTGTGGAAGCGGGCATTCTGCTCCTCTGCGAGAGACAGGACCCGCGAGGGCGGGATAGTCTGTTGCGGGTTGGCGACGCAGCGCGACACCAAGCCTCGTGGGTTTCCCGCTCTTGTCGTCGCGGTTCCCCGGCCCCGAGCGAAGCTGAGCGACTTCTTCCGTGTCTGACACCAGATTCTCCCCATCGGCCACGCCCCAGCGCAGCCCAGAGGAGCAGGGGCCCGCCAACACGGGAGCCCGCTGGCCGTTGCCGGAGGAGGCGTTCTGGAGCGAGTCCACCGATCCCCACGGGGTCGCCCCCGGCGAGCGCGCCGCGCCGCAGACGGCGATCGCCGAGGGGCCGGCGTCGGGCGAGGGGCGTGAGGAGCAGCCGCAGCCGGCGGCGGAGCCGGCCAAGCGCAGGCGCGATCCGTTCCTCGACAACGTCAAGTTCATCCTGATCGCGCTGGTGCCGATCGGCCACTCGCTGGTGCCCACGCTGGCCGCCGACTCGGCGCGCGCGGCCTACATCTTCATCTACGTCTTCCACATGCCGCTGTTCGTGGTGATCAGCGGCTACCTGTCCAGGAACTTCTGGAACTCCAACGCCAAGACCAACAAGCTGGTCGACACGTTCCTGGTCCCGTACGTGATCGTCGAGGTGGGTTACGCCGCGCTCCGCACCGCCCTCGGGTCGAAGTGGAGCCTGACGATCATCGATCCGGCGTGGCTCAACTGGTACCTGCTGGCGCTGCTGTTCTGGCGGTTGTCCACACCGGTGTGGAAGCGGATGAAGTACCCGGTGCCGGTGGCGATCGCGATCTACCTGTTCGCCGGGTTCTCGCAGATCTCCGGTGACTTCAGCATGGACCGGTTCTTCGGCCTGCTGCCGTTCTTCGTGATCGGCCTGGTGCTGCAGCCCGAGCACTTCGAGCTGCTCAACCGGCGCTGGATCAAGGCCGTCTCGGGGTTCATCCTCCTCGGCGCGGCGGCGGTGGCGATCTTCATCGCGCCCATGGCGAAGCTGGGCCCGTTCTACTACAAGAACAGCTTCCAGGATCTCAACCTGTCCTGGTACATGGGCCTCGGCCTGCGCATCGGGCTGCTGGTCTGCGCGCTGGCCATGTGCCTGGCCGTGCTGGCGCTGGTGCCCAGGAAGGAGACCTGGTACACCGACCTCGGCACCCGCACGCTCTACTGCTACCTGCTCCACGGCATCCCGGTGCTGATCGCCAAGGAGATGGGCTGGCTGTCGATGCCGTGGCTGTACGGGCCGCTGGGCGTGCTGGCCATCAGCGCGAGCTGCTTCGCGCTGGCCATCATCCTGTGCCTGCCGGAGACCCGCACGGTCTTCAAGTGGGTCCTGGAGCCCCGCCTGACCTGGCTCTATCGGCGCCCCTCTCGAAGTTAAGCAGCCGTTTCACCCGCATTAACGCCTTTGACCTGGTAAGCGCTCAGCATCGACACATGCGCGCATGTGTCGCCACGACCGTCCACCATCCCGAGGACGCCCGGATCATGCACCGGCAGATCCGGGCGCTGCTCGACGCGGGCCACGAGGTGACCTACGTCGCGCCCTTCACCTACTTCAACGTGACCCCCGCCATGGGGCTGACCGCGATCGACGTGCCCCGCCAGGCCTCCTACAGCCGGGCGCGCACCGCGCTCAGACGCGGCGTGCGGGACGCGGACCTGCTGATCGTGCACGACCACCGGCTGCTGCGGGCGCTGCCGTACCGGCGCCCTCCGGTCGTCTGGGACGTGCGCGAGCAGGTCACCGCCAAGCAACTCGCCCGCGCCGAAAGGCGCCACCGGGTGATCACGCCCGCCGTGGTCCCCGAGGCGACCCTGGTGTCGTCCAGTCCTCCCCCTCCTGGCGACACCAGGGTCGTGCACATCGGCCGCCTGTCGGCCGAGCGCGGCGTGACGGAGCTGATCGGGCTGGCCGAGCGCCTGGTCCCGCACGGCATCCGGCTGGACCTCATCGGCGCCGCGGCCCGCGAGGTGCGGCCGCTGCTGCGGGACGCGCAGCGGGTGGGCCTGCTCGACTGGTTCGGGTACGTCCCGAACCGGCACGCCCTGCGCATGGCCGAGGGCGCGCTGGCCGGCCTGTCGCTGGCCGACGACACGGTCGGCACGCCCCCCACCAAGATCATGGACTACATGGGCAGGGGGCTGCCGGTGATCACCACCCCGCAGGGCGCCTCGCTGGTCGAGGGGGCCGGGTGCGGGCTGGTGGTGCCGCTGGACGTGGACGCGGTGCTGAACGCCGTACTGGATCTGAAGGAGAACCCGGCGCGGCGGGTTCGACTCGGCGCGCAGGGGCACGCGGCGGCGCGGCTGCGCCACCACTGGCCGGACCACTGCGAGGCCTTCGTGCGCCGCGCCGAGTCGTGGGCCGGCCTGACCAGGCACGCGCTGGCCGTCTAGGGGCTGGGGGCTGGGGGCTAGGGGCGGTCCAGGTCGAAGGTGGCGTCGGCCAGGCGGATCGTGCGCACGCGCGGGTCCTCGATGAGCCTGCGCAGCTCTTCGACCGAGGCGAGCTGGTCCACGTAGGCGTAGGCCAGGCCGTCGCCGGCCGCCTTGCGCAACCGGTTCAGGGACAGGTCGAAGCGGCGCAGGTTCGCCTCGTCGTGCTCGCGCAGCAGCCGGACCCAGGAACGGAAGTTGGACAGGCCCACGCCGCACCCCTCCTTGCCCTCGACGAACTCACCGCGGTCCCAGGTGATCTCTCCCCAGGTGATGGGCAGCGAGCTCGGCCTGCGTTCATAGACGACCTTGTCGGCGCAGGTCTTCTTCTCCTCCAGGAAGCCCTTCAGCTCGGCCTGCTGCAGCGGCGCGGCGAACTCCACCACCGCCAGCGTGTTGAGCCCGGCGGGAAGCCTGGCCAGCACCTTGCGGACCTGCTCCTTGCGCGCGAGCGTGCCGCCCAGGTCGTAGAGAGCGATGGAGAGCCTGGTGTTGGCGGTGCTGCCCAGAGGCAGGTGGCCGACGCGGCCGAAGAAGTCCTGAGTGATCGTGTACGTCTCGCCGCCCACCGGCCAGAAGCCGCCGACGGCACGCAGCGGGGCCGCGGCGACCTGGAACGACATCGACACCGGCGTGGTCTCGCAGCAGTCGCCGACCGTCACCGTGTAGGCCGGGTTGTACACCTTGAAGGCCGTGCCGAGCACGTCCATCATGCGTTGTTCCCGATCGCCGCGCTCCTGGACGAGCGCCGAGCCGAGCGTGGCCGCCAGGGCGAGTGCCAGCAGGACCGCCAGCACGTTGGTGGTCGTCCTGACCAGCCCGCGGCGGACGGCCTTCCGGGTGAGCTTCGGGTCAAAGTCCGGCATTTCCGGAAAGTCATCAGTCATTGGGGGCTCCATAAAGATCGGCGAAAGCGTTCCTGGCGCGCCAGAGGGCGGTCCTGATCGTGGCGTGCCTCCTGCCGGTCATCGCGGCCACCTCCACGAGCGAGAAGCCCTCGAAGTAGACCAGCGTGAGCAGCCTGCGGTGCTGCTCGGGCAGCCGGCCCAGGGCGTCGCGCACCTCCAGGGAGTCCACGTGGAACCCGGGCGCGCCCAGCTCGTCGGGCTCGGGCAGGGGCAGCTCGCGGCGCGCGCGGCGGACGTGGTCGATGAGCACGTTGCGCGCGATCGTGAGCAGCCAGGCGGCCGGGTTCTCCCCGCGCCAGCCCAGCAGGGCCCTGGTCGCCTTGACGAACGTCTCCTGTGCCAGGTCTTCGGCGAGGTGGGGGTCACGCGTCCTGCGCAGGAGGAACCCGCACACGAGCGGCCAGTGCTCGCGGTACAAGTCCTCGATGATGATGCCCCCCGTGGTCCTTCGATCGTCACATCACACCTAGACGCCACCGGGACGGGAATGGTCACACGGCTTCCGGGTTGATGTACTGGGAGCTATGGCATCGCATCTGATCCAGAACCGGACGGTGGGCATGCCCGTGCGGGTGAGGGACGCAGAGGTGTGCAGTGCCCTCTACCCGGTGCGTGCCGACGCCGCCAGGGCGGTGATCGCGTACTCAGGGCTGGACGTCGCCGAGGTGCTGCCCGGCAAGGCCGTCTGCATGCTGGTGTTCGTCGACTACCGCGACGGGGACCTCGACACCTACCACGAGTTCGGCATGGCCTTCCTCGTGCGCCCGCCCGGCTCGTCCGGGGCCATGGGGCTCACGGAGCTGCGACAGGCCGGCGTGTTCGTGCACTGGCTGCCGGTGGACCAGGAGTTCACGCTGGAGGCCGGGCGCACCTTGTGGGGCTTTCCGAAGGAGCTGGCCGACATCGAGCTGCGGCTGGCGTCGCCGTACAAGAGGTGCATCCTGCGCAAGGACGGGCGGCTCGTGCTCGACATGCTGATCAAACCCGGCCTGCCCGTACCGGGCGCGGGCGCGATGGCGCCGCTCGACGCCTACACGCACCGCGACGGGGTGACGCGGCGCGTCCCCTGGTCCGTACGTGCCAGCGGCGCCAGGATCCGGCCCAGCGGCGCGCTGATCCGCCTGGGCAACCATCCCATCGCCAAGGAGCTGAGCGAGCTGGGGCTGCCCAAGCGGGCGATGTTCGCCACCACCATCTCCCACGCGGAGATGAGCTTCGGCGAGGCGCAGCAGGTCTAGACGATCGGGGGCCGGCCCAGCTTGACCATGCGCCACGCCGTGCGCCAGGCCATGGGACGGCGCTCGCCCGCCGGGCTGCGCAACCCCTCGAAGAAGCCGGAGAACCACGCCTTGAGCGCCCCCGAGGCGCCGCGCTCGCGGATCACGGTGAGCACCACCCAGTTGGTGAGGTAGAGCACCGCCAGCGGCCACGGCAGGTTGCGCCGCGCCAGCCAGACCCGGTTGCGGGCGTTGAGCCGGTGGAACTGGGCGTGCCTGGTCGGCGGCACCTGCGGGTGGTACATCACCGTCTCGGCGTCGTACTCGATCCGGTAACCCTCGCCGAGCAGCCGCCAGGCCAGGTCGGTCTCCTCGTGCGCGTAGAAGAAGCGCTCGGGCAGGCCGCCCACCTGGAGGAAGGCCGAGCGCCTGATCGCCGAGGCGCCGCCCAGGAACGTGGTGACCGGGCTGGAGCGTTGCGGGTCGCCCGCGCGCAGGCGCGGGACGTGGCGGCGCTGGCTGCCGCTCCCGTCGGGGTCCATGATCCGGAAGGAGATCACGGCCAGGTCGGGCTCGGTGGCGAAGCGGTCCCGTACGTGCGAGACGACCTTCGGGTTGGCGTACCAGCCGTCGTCGTCGAGGAACAGCACGACGTCTCCCGAGCACTCCTCCACGCCCCGGTTACGCCCGGCGGGGATGCCCGTGTTCTGTTCGAGCCGGATCGCCTTCACGACCGCGGCCGAACCCTCGGGTGGCGTCGCCGACACCTCGGGCACGTCGGCACCGTTGCCTACGATCACCACCTCGACGTCGCCGTCGACCTGGTTCAGCGCGGACTCGACCGCCCGGTTCAGCTCCGCGACCCGGTTGCCCATGGTGAGGATGACGCACGAGATCTTCAACGAATCACTGTCCTGACGCGTTGAGAGCACGGGCGGAGCATTCTTTCATGATCACCGAGTCTGCTGGTCTGCATGGTCTGGGAATGGTGAAGCTAAGCGTATCGGAACCGACGATGAACCCCCACCGAACGGCGGACGTCCGATCAATACGACGGACGGGAAGCCCCCTCGGTTCCAGCCTCGGCATCAAGCGAGTCGCCTCGACGCCATGATGCTGATCAGATGCAGCACGGTCTGCAGCGCCGCGGCGGCCAGGCAGGCCACGACCAGCACCCGCGTCGCCGTCAGATCGCCGACGACCAGGTCGATCACCGCGGTCACCACCGCGAGCATGGACAGCTCGATCGGCTGCACGATCCGGTGGAACCTGGTCGCCGCCAGCACCCGCCGCCCCAGCCCCAGCAGCCCGGAGCGGAACTGCACGGCCGCCGCCTCGCTCGCGGCCCCCAGCCCGCCCTTGGCCCTGGCCACCTCCACCAGGTCGCTCTCGGCCTTGATGAGGATGGCGCCGAGCGCGGCGGCGAAGCCGCACACGGTGTACCAGTCGGGCAGCACGGCCGAGGCCCGCCAGCCCAGCCCGGCCAGCACCGCGGCCTCGGCGAAGTACGCGCCGACCCGGTCGAGGTAGACGCCGGCCAGCGACGTCTTGCCCGTCCAGCGGGCCAGCTCGCCGTCGGAGCAGTCGAGCAGCAGGTAGACCTGGATCAGCAGGGCGGCCAGCACCGCCGCCCAGAGCCCCGGCAGGGCCAGCACGAAACCTGCCGCGACCCCCGCCACGGTCATCACCCAGGTGAGCTGGTTGGGCGTGACGGAGGTCTTGGCGAACATCCAGGTGACGTAGATGGACAGGCGGCGCATGTAGAGCACGCCCGCCCAGTGCTCGCCGTTCCTGCGCTCCAGATGGCCAGGCGGCTGGGCCACCTGGCGCAGCTCAGCTACCGAAGGCCCGGACATAGTCCCCCACCCGATCGCGGATCTCCGAGTCCTGCATGCGCAGGTGCTCCAGGATCGTGTAACGGCCGGGGCGGGTGGCCGGGGCCAGCGCGACGACCTCGGCGAACTGCTCGGCGCTCAGCCCGATGTCGCCGGGCACGACGGGCAGCTCGTGCCGGCGCAGGCAGTCGACGACCTGTTTGACGCGGGCTTCGTCCTGCCTGAGGAAGAAGCAGAAGGCGGCGCCGATGCCGGCGAGCTCGCCGTGGTTGGAGGTGCCGGGGAAGAGCTGATCCACGGCATGAAGGATCTCATGATCTCCACCGCTCGCGGGCCGGGACGAGCCCGCGACGACCATCGACATGCCGGACAGGATCAGCGACTCGGCCAGCACGGTCAGGAACGCGTCGGACTCGATGGAGTCGGTGCGCCCGACGAGCGCCTCGGCGGCGGTACGGGACATCGAGCAGGCCAGCCCGTCGATCGGCTCGCCGCGCTCGACGTTGCCGAGCTGCCAGTCCTCGATGGCCGACAGGTTGCTCACCACGTCGCCGACGCCCGCCCTGACCAGCGACTCGGGCGCGTTGTGCACGAAGTCGAGGTCGACCAGGATGGCCAGCGGCATCGGCACGCCGAACGAGCCCTTGCCCCCCTCGTAGACGAGGGAGGCGGTGGGCGAGCAGATGCCGTCGTGGGAGAGGTTGGTGGCCACCGCGACCATGGGGATGCCGGCCAGCGAGGCGGCGTACTTGGTCACGTCGATCGTCTTGCCGCCGCCCACGCCGACGACCACCTCGTAGGCCGCCTTGCGCAGGTCGGCGCCGAGCGAGACGGCCGCGTCGACCGACCCGTCGGCCACCCTGAACACCTCCGCCTCGCCCAGCGTGGGCGCGATGAGGCTCTCGATGTGGTCGCCCTGGCCCATGCCGACGGCCACCGCGACCCTGCCCGAGGTCGCCACGCGGCTGTCGGCCAGCAGGGCGCCGAGCTGGGCGACCGCGCCGCGCCTGACGTCCATGGTCAGCGGCGCCGGCAACATCCTCGCTAGAAGCGGCATCCGCGCCCCCTCAGTAGTGAACGGCTATGGCGCGGGCCTTGGCCAGGTCGTCGTGGTTGTCCACCTCGACCCAGTCGACCTCTCCGATGGGCGCGGCGTGGATGACCTCGCCGCGGTCGACCATCTCCTGGTAACCGTCCTCGTAGTAGAGCTGCGGGTCGCGCTCGAACGTGGCCTTGAGCGCGTCGGCCAGCCGGCCGGCCGCGCCCGGCCTGATGAGGGTGGCGCCGATGTACTCGCCGTAGGCCTGCGCCGGGTCCATCAGCTTGGTGATGCGGCGCAGCGAGCCCTCGGGCGTGAGCGTGACCTTCATCTCCTCGTCGGCCAGCTTCTTGACGTCGTCGACCGCGAGCAGGATGTCGCTGGTCTCGGGGGCGGCCAGCAGCGTCTTCTCGATCGAGACCGGGTGCACGGTGTCGCCGTTGACCAGGAGCGCGCCCTGGGCGAAGTACTCGCGCGCGCACCACAGGGAGTAGGCGTTGTTCCACTCCTCGGCCTTGTCGTTGTGCACGAGGGTGAGCTTGACGCCGTGGCGCTCCTCAAGGGCGTCCTTGCGCTCGTGTACGGCCTGCGCCGCGTAACCGACGACGACCACGACGTCCCTCAGGCCCACCTCGGCGAGATTCCGCAGCGAGATGTCCATGATCGTGGTCTCGCCGTCGACCGGCACGAGCGCCTTGGGCAGCGTGTCGGTGTACGGCCGCAGGCGTCGTCCGGCCCCAGCGGCCAGAACCATTCCCAGCAACGTGCACTCCTCAGTCGAGCATGACTCCGATGGCCCAAAGAGTATTCGTCTTTGGCCCCCGTGCGGGTAATCCGGCGTTAGTCTTGCGTTCCCATATCGGTCGCTTCCACCCCGGATCGGGGCGCGGCGAGCCAGCACGTCAGGCTCTCCCAGCCGAACAGCCCCCACAGGTAGACCGCGAGCAGCGCGTAACCCCCGGTCAGCCAGCCCGACAGCGCGACCAGCGAGACCACCATCATCCGCCCGTCCCAGCCGAGCCCCAGCGTGGCCAGCCACGACGGCGGGTAGACGCGCTGGCGCAACCGGTAGACCAGATCGTAATGGTGAAACCCTAGCGCTCCGAGCAACATGAAGATCACCAGGGGGTGCACCTCGTGGGCGAACCCGACGGCCGCGATGAAGGTGTACTCGATGAGCCGCAGGATCGGCGGCACGAGCCAGTCGAACCTGCCGTCGTGCGGATGCGTGCTCCCCGGTCCGGCCAGCAGCAGCGTCACGGCCGGGGCGAACACCGCCAGCCCGTCGGTCCCCGCCACGCCGAGCAGCAGCAGCACGCCGGTGACGAACGTGCCGGCGATCACCGGCGGCAGCGGCGGGAGCTGCCCGGCCACGAGCAGCCCCATGGCGCGCGAGAGCGGCCCGTCGTCGCGGTAGGCCACGACCGTGCTGCTCGGAACGGGTGTCATGTGGACCGAAATCACCTTGCCGACCTCGCGATCCGTCCGGCGAGCTGGTAGAACGCCGCCACGCCGCCCCAGCCGAGCAGCGCCAGGAACGTGACCCGGGTGTCCCAGAGGGCGGCGGTGACGGCGATCAGGGCCATGCGCTCCCCGATGGGCAGCACGATCATCTTCTTCAGGTAGCGGGCGATCGTGTCGCGTTCGAGCCGCTGGGCGAGCTTGAGCACGCCGCCGGGGGCGCGGCGCACGTCCTGCGACTCCAGCAGGGACCGCGCGGGCCTGCCCCACATGGAGCCGATGCGGGCGGCGTCGGCGACGGCGCCCGCGTACGTGTAGTCGATGGCGTGCCTGACGACCTGCAGCACCATCGCGGCCACGGCCAGGTACCAGATGTCGCCGGCGGCGGAGCCGAAGGCCAGGCCGACGTAGACGGCGTACTCCTTGAGCCGGTCGGACATGCCGTCGGCCCAGGCCCCCAGCGGGGAGAACGTGCGCGTGTAGCGGGCGAGCTGCCCGTCGAGGCAGTCGAGCGCGAACGACAGGTACAGCAGCCCCGCCCCGGCCAGCCGCCCGCCCTCGGTGCCCGCCGAGAACCAGACGGCCGCCAGCAGGGCCAGCCCGGCCGAGATGCCGGTGACCGTGTTGGGGGTGAGCTTGAGGCGCACGCAGGGCTTGATCAGGTAGCGGGTCCAGGAGGAGACGAAGAACGTGGCGAAGAAGCCGTCGTCCTCCTTCACGGAGGCGTCGAGCCTGACCTTGGCCTCGTCCACCTCGGACAGCCTGGCCAGGGCGGCGTCGGCGGCGTTCTGGCCGGTCACGCGGTCGGCGTGCAGCAGCCCGATGCCGGAGGCGCGCACGGTCACGCCCGACCTGACCAGCCCGACCAGCAGCAGGTCCACCGCCTCGACGGGGGTGACGGGGCCGAGCTTGCCGGCGTCGGCCAGCTCGGCCAGCTCCTCGGCGATGTCCGCGAGCGAGGCCAGGTCGGACTCGCCCGCCTGCAGCACGCCCCTGAACGTGGCGTTCGCCTCGGGGACGAGGTGGAAGGAGCTGCCCGCCGCGACGATCCGGCCGCCTTCCACGCGTACGGGCGGGCGCAGCGGCCCGGCGGTGGCGTCGTGCGAGATCAGCGCGGCGGTGCTGCGCGCCGGATGCTCCAGCAGCACGGCCAGCGCCTCGGTGTGGATCACCAGGTCGGCGGGCAGCACGGCGACGGCGCCCGTGGCGGTGCGCGCGATCTTGGCGAAGCCGCGCAGGTCGGCGGCGAGGCCGCCGCCTGCGGCGGACATCACCTGGACCTCGCGCACGGGCAGCGTGGCGAGCTGATCGCCGAGGCGGTCGAGGAGCGTGCCGTCACCGCTGAGGAGCCTGCACGCGGGCGTCGTGGCGAGCAGCACGACCGACGTGGTCGTGCTCTCGCGGGTCAATGAGTCGGGCAAAGCTCAGGTCTCCTCCCGGTCGGGGTGGAGCACACGGTCTCGGGGGGTGCGTAGACACAGCGTAGCGACAGGTCAACGCGATATCACGGAACAGCACCGTTACGCTGCCGGTATGGATTCACGGCTGCGGTCGGTAGGAGTGCTCCTCGCGGGCGGGGTGGGGCAGCGGGTCGGGCTCGGCACGCCCAAGCAGCTCGTCGAGGTCGCGGGCAGGACGATCATCGAGCATTCGCTCGCGGTGTTCGAGGCCGCCCCCGAGATCGACGAGATCGTGGTGCTGATGACGCCCGGGTACGCCGACCGGGTGCGCGAGATCGTGGCCCGTGGCGGGTATCGCAAGGTCAGCCAGGTGGTGGACGGCGGTTCCAGCCGTACGGAGAGCACATGGCGGGCGCTGGCGGCGCTCGGCGCGGAGGAGTGCAACGTGCTGTTGCACGACGCTGTACGCCCACTCCTGGAGCCCCGGATCATCACGGAATGTGTCCGGGCGCTGGAGACCCACGAGGCCGTCAACGTGGCGATCCCGAGCTCCGACACGGTCCTCGTGGCGACGCCCGAGGGGTCGATCGGCGAGGTGCTGGACCGGTCGCGGCTGCGGCGCAGCCAGACCCCGCAGTGCTTCCGGCTCTCGGTGATCCGGGAGGCGTACGAGCGGGCGATGGCCGACCCGGGCTTCGCCGGGCTGCCCGCCACCGACGACTGCGGGGTGGTGCTGCGCTACCTGCCCGAGGTGCCGATCCACCTGGTCCAGGGCAGCGAGCGCAACATCAAGGTGACCCACCCGGCCGACCTGCACATCGCGGATCTGCTCTTCCGTCTGCCCCGGCCGGTGCCGGCGGGCGACAGGGCCGCGCTGGCCGGGCAGGTGATCGTCCTGCTGGGCGACTGCGAGCTCGCGCGGGAGGCCGCCGGGCACGGCGCCACGGTGCACGTCCTGACCCGTGCCGGCGGCGTGCGCGTGGAGGACTTCGGCTCGGTGGCCAAGGCGCTCGACGACGTGGGCGGGGCCGATCACGTGGTGCTGGTGGCGGGCGCGGGCCACGCCGGCGACCTGGCGCGGGCGAGCGGCGAGACCGTAGCCGACGCTGTGGGCGTCGGCCACCTGGGCGCGCTCAACGTCGCCCGCGCCGCCCGCCCGCACCTGCGCGGCAGCCTGCTGCTGCAGGTCCCGCCCGGCTCCGGCGCCCTGCACGAGTCGGGCGCGGCGGCCGTGGCCGGGCTGACCCGGGCGCTGGCCCGCGAATGGGCCGCCGACGGCATCCGGGTCAACTGCCTCAATACCGGAGCCTCTCCGCTCGTGGTCACGCAGACCTCCCTGGACATCCTCATCTCCGACCTATCAGGGCAAGTCATAGACGCCCGCGTGGACGGCACTTGACCTGGGGCTTGTTACCGTGCGATCACATGAGGAGACTCATCGTGATCGCTGCGCTGCTCGGCTGCTACCCTGCGCTGCTGGTGGCGGCGCTGTGGCCGGCGCCGGCGCTGTTCGGGGCGGTGGCGGCGGCCTCGTACCTCGTCGAGTACGCGGCCCCGCGCGCCGCCCGCCCGCTGCCCGAGCTGCTCGGCAAGGTGCACCTCGGGATCACGCTGCGCTTCGCGGCCCGGGAGACCATGGCGCTGCTCCTGGTCGCGCGCACGGCGGGGGCCGAGCTGCCGTGGTTCGCGGCGCTGGCGGCCGGGATGCTGGCGATCCACGCGGTGCGGGCCCTGCACACGGGGCTGGCGCTGCGGCTGCGCCAGATGCTCAGCAGGATGCCGGTGACCACCCGCAACCTCGACGTCTCCGCGCTGCGCATCCCCAGGATGCCGCCGGGGCCGCTGCGTGACGCCGGCAGCGTGCCGTTCCTCTGCCTGGACGCGCTGCCGGTGCTCGGGTCCGTCCTGGGCGCCGTACCGGCCACGGCAGGCGCGGCGGTGGCGCTCGCGGCGGGCCTGGCGGGGGCGCTCGCGCTCATCCCGTACGTGCGCCGCGCCCGGCCGCTCACCGACCGGGCCAGGGTGCTGGAGGTCGTGGGCGAGCAGGTCGAGAAGTACCGCCCCGAGGTGATCCTGTACTTCTCCGGCGCCACGGCCGCCGCCTACCAGGCCAGGATGTGGCTGCCCACCCTCGAACGCATGCCCCGGCGCGCCATCGTCGTGCTGCGCGAGCGCGGCATGGCCAGGCACCTGGAGTGCACCAGCCTGCCGATGGTGTGCATCCCGTCGTCGGCCGACCTGATGAGCTTCCGCGCCCTGGCCGGGGCCAAGCTCTGCCTGTACGTCGCCAACGTCGGCAGGAACGTGCACATGCTGCGCATCCCGACCCTGCGCAGCGCGTTCCTCAACCACGGCGACAGCGACAAGGAGGCCTCGTTCAACCCGTTCTCGCGGGTCTACGACGAGGTGTGGGTGGCGGGGCCCGCCGGCCGCGACCGCTACCGCCGGGCCAAGGTGGGCGTCAGGGACGAGAACATCCACGAGGTCGGCCGGCCCCAGCTCCAGGGCATCTCGACGGAGGGGCCGGGGCTGCCGTACCGGACCGTCCTGTACGCGCCCACCTGGGAGGGCTGGAACGACGACCTGTTCCACACCTCGCTGATCACCATGGGCCCGCGCATCGTCCGCGCCCTCCTCGACCATCGGCCCCCGCTGCGCGTGATCTACAAGCCGCACCCGCTCACCGGGCACCGCGACAAGAGCGCCACCCGGGCCCACAGGAAGATCGTCGCCATGATCGAGGCGGCGGAGCTGGCCAAGTCGAAGGCCCGCCACCCCTCCAGGCCCGCCGGCGCGGCGCCGCACATCAGGCACCTGGTCGTCACCGGGCCCGAGCCGCACCTGTACGACTGCTTCAACGAGTGCGACCTGCTGATCAGCGACATCTCCAGCGTGGTGGCCGACTTCCTGGCCAGCGAGAAGCCGTACGCGGTGACGAACGTGGCGGGGCTGCCCGAGCGCGCCTTCCACGAGCGTTATCCGAGCACGGAGGCGGGGGTGCTGCTGGGTGAGGACCTGTCGGGGCTGGCGGAGTTCCTGGACGGGGAGGACACGCTGGCCAGGGCCCGGGTGAAGCTCAGGAGCTACCTGTTCGGGCCGGAGTACCCGGACGCGATGACGCGTTTCAACGCGGCCGTGGAGCGGGTCTTCTCCGGAGGATGAGCTGGAGCACCCCGCCGGGGTACGGCGGGGTGCGGGGACGGGAGGACGGGGTCAGCGCGGCGACCGGGCCAGCTTCTTCGGGCTGGTGAGGAAGCCCCAGCCCCACGAGCAGTGCATGGTGGCGTACACCAGCGGCAGCCGCAGCTTGGCGCTCGCCGGCAGCCCGCCGCCGGTCAGCGCCGAGCCGGCGACGATGGCCACGGCGTACCCGCCGGGCACGATCAGCGCGAGCGGGAAGAACGGCGAGACGACCAGCCCGAGCAGCATGGCGAGCACGGCGGCCGGGGGCGCGAGGTAACGCAGGTTGATCGTGCCCTCGTGGGTGCGCGCGACCACCCGCCGCCAGCGGCCGTAGTGGAAGTACTGCTTGGCCAGCGCCTTCACGTTGGGCCTCGGCCGGTAGGAGACCCGCATGCGCGGCTGGAACCACACGAGCCCGCCCGTCTGGCGGATGCGGTGGTTCATCTCCCAGTCCTGAGCCCGCTGGAAGTGCTCGTCGTAGCCGCCCACCCGGTCGAGCGCCGACCGGCGGAAGACACCGAGGTAGACGGTGTCGGCCGGCCCGGCCGTGCCGCCCACGTGGAACGCGGCGGCGCCGACGCCGATCTTGGAGGTCATGGCGCACGCGACGGCCTGCTCGAAGGGGGTGATCCCTTCGGCCGCCATGATGCCGCCCACGTTGTCGGCGCCGGTCTCGGCCAGCGTCTCGACGGCCACGCGCAGGTAGTCGGAGGGCAGCATGGCGTGCCCGTCGACCCTGGCGACGATGTCGTTGCGGGAGGCGGCGATGGCCGCGTTGAGCGCGTTGGGGGTGCGGCCCGTCGGGTTGGGCACCACCGTCACCCGCCGGTCGGCCGCCGCGATGGCGTCGGCGACCTCCTGGGTGCGGTCCTGGGACGGACCCACGGCGAGGACGACCTCGATCTCACCGGGGTAGCTCTGGGCGAGGACCATCTCGACGGCCTCGCGGAGGTGCCGCTCCTCGTTGAGGACCGGCATGACGACGGAGATGGGGGGCCAGCCGCGCGTCTGTGCGGGCGCGTGCGGCGAGTCGGGGAACTGCTTCATGGCGGGGCTCACGCTACTGTACGACCGTGGGAGGAGGGCAATCGAAAGGCCGATCCTCCGGGGTGACAAGAGGGGGACGGGATGCGCGACCCGGACGAGGAGGACGGCGGTGTGCTCGTGGGCGGAGACGCCTACGGTGACGTCAAGCTGACGACACCCGTCCGCACTCGGCGGCCGCCGCGCAGGAGTGCCAAGGCCCGCCGCCGCAACGTGCTGGTCGCCGGCCTCCTGTCCACCGGCGTGCTGATCACCACGGGCGTGGTGTGGGCGACCCCGCGCCAGATCGGCACGGTAGACGCCGGGGTGACCGCGCCCGCGTCCCGGGGCGCCGAGAACATCCTGCTGGTCGGCGTGGACAAGCGCGACGACCTCACCCGCCAGCAGCAGAACCGGCTCAAGCTGGGCCGCGAGAGCGGCCAGCGCACCGACACGATGATGGTCATCCACCTGTCGGAGGACCACAGCAAGGTCACGGTGGTGAGCCTGCCGCGCGACACCTGGACGACGATCCCGGGCAGGGGCGACCACAAGATCAACTCCGCGTACCAGTTCGGCGGGCCGAAGCTGGCCAAGCAGACCGTGGAGGCGGCCACCGGGCTGCAGATCAACCGCTACATCGAGGTCAACATCCTGGGCTTCATCGACGTCGTCGACTCCCTCGGCGGGGTCACCGTCTGCACGCCCGTGCCCATCAACGACACCAAGATCGCGCTCAACCTGCCGGCCGGCACCCACCAGCTCGACGGCGTGCAGGCGCTCGGCTACGCCCGCACCCGCGCCACCGCCCGCTCCGACCTCGACCGCATCGACCGGCAGCAGCAGGTCATCTCGGCGCTGCTCAACCGGGCGCTGAGCGCCGACACGCTGGCCAACCCGGCCAAGCTGGCCTCGTTCGTCAACTCCACGCTGAGCACGGTGAAGGTCGACCCCGACGACGGGCTGCTCGGGCTGGCCACGCAGATGCGGGACGTCTCGCTGACGGACGTGAAGTTCGCCGAGGTGCCGCTGGCCGACGTCGACTTCAAGACCCCCACGGGCGAGTCGGCGGTGCTGTGGGACAAGCAGGCGGCGCGCGACCTGTTCACCAAGATCGACGCGGACCAGGACCCTGCCGCGCCCACGCCGTCCGCCTCGGCCTCGGCCTCCCCCAAGCCGTCGGCGATCGCGACCGGCCAGATCACGCTGGAGGTCAAGAACGGCACGCTGATCACGGGCCTGGGGGCGCGCACGAAGGAGGCGCTGGTCGCCTACGGTTTCAAGGTGCCGGGCAAGCCGGGAAACACCTCGAAGAAGGACTACAAGCAGACCTTCATCCGTTACGGCGAGGCTTTCGAGGCGCAGGCGAAAGTCGTCGCCGCCGCCATTCCCGGTGCGGAGCTGCGGAAGGCGGAGCTCGACGGCATCGAGCTGATCCTGGGCAGCGACCAGCCGAAAGTGCAGCAACAGAAGTCCACCGGCACCCCGACTGCGAAACCGAGTGTTACACCAACCACCAAAACGGCAATGCAGAACATATGTAAGAAATAGGCATAATTATCTGGGTGTCGGGCAGGTGAGGCCCATGGTGGTCAGGCACTGGCGGGAGGGGCCCTGTACGGTTCTGCACGTCGTAGGCGATCTCGACGTTGCAGGCGCGCCCCGGTTGCGGGCGGAGCTGGAACAGGCATTGGCGGCGGCCGATCCCCTCAACGTGGTCGTGGACCTCACCGAGGTGCCGTTCTGCGACTCCGTCGGGCTCGGCGTGCTGGTGGCCACGCTCAACCACATCCAGGACCTGCACGGGCGCATGATCCTGGTCCTCGCGCCCGGAATGATCCGCCATTTGCTGACGATCACGAACCTCGACCGGCATTTCGAGACGAGCCATTCCCTCACCGAGGCGCGGGCCGCGCTGGAGAGCGCCGCCTGAGCGGTAACGGGTGAACCGGTAAGAGGTGTGCGAGAACATGGTCATGTCATGTTGGGCACGCCTCTCCACGACCCTTCTCCGAGTCGCGGGAGAGCCCCCTGAGGTGCGGAGGCTTTCACGTTGTTCGACCAGTTCCCCGAGCCTGGGCGCTCCCAGCTGCGCGCCGCCTTCGACGAGGGCAGGACGCGGCCTGAGTGGTGCTTCGCGGAAGGGCAGGCCCGCCTGGCCTACTGGGCGCCCTTCCCCGGCTCGGAGCCGGCGATCGTCTGGCAGTTCGACCCCGGCCCCGACCCCGTCGCCGCCGGCGGCCTGCTGCGCCGCAGCCTCGGCGCGATGGGCCTGACCAAGGTGATCCACGACATCTCGCTCCAGCCGGGGCTCGATCCCGCCGTCGATCGCGCGGTCGAGCACGAGGCGCTCGTCGAGGCCGGGTTCGTCATGGAGGTGGAGCGGCTGCTGCTGGAGTGGGTGGCCGTGAGCGACGTCCCCGAGGATCCGGGCAGGCTGACGTACCGTCCCGCGCGCCGCATGGACCCCGCCGAGGTGATCGACCTCCTCGTCCGCGTCTCCGAGGGCTCGCTCGATCACGACACGCAGGTGGAGGTGGCCACGTCGGGCGCGGAGAAGGAGGCCCGATGGATGTACGACGACCTGATGAGCCGTAAGGCCAAGCCCAACTGGTTCGTCATCGGCTACCTCGGCGACTCCCCCGTCGGGCTGGTGGCGCCCGACGACCACTCGATCGCCTACATCGGCGTGGTGCCCGAGCACCGCGGCCACGGCTACGTCGACGACCTGCTGGCCCGGGGCACCCGCACGCTCGCCGAGGCCGGCCTGCAGCGCGTCGTGGCCGCCACCGACGTCGCGAACGTCCCCACCGCCAACGCCTTCCTGCGTGCTGGATACTCGGAGACCGGCCGGTTGTTCCGCTACTACTGGAGGGCATCGTGAGACTCGGCGTCATGTTCGACCGGGGGCTGCCACCCGAGCAGCTCGTCCCGTTCGCGAGAGCGCTCGACGAGACGTCCGTCGACGACCTGTGGGTGGTGGAGGACCTGGGCTGGACGGGCGGACTCACCTCGGCCGCCACGGCGCTCGCCGTCACCTCCCGGCTGCGTGTCGGCCTCGGCATCGCCCCCGCGCCGCTGCGCAACCCGATGCTGCTGGCGATGGAGCTGGGCAACCTGGCACGGGTGCACCCGGGGCGGCTGGCCGCCGGGATCGGGCACGGCGTGCAGGACTGGATGCGGCAGGTGGGCGCCGCCCCGTCCTCGCCGCTCGCCCTGCTGGAGGAGACGATCACCGCGGTGAGCGCGCTGCTGCGCGGCGAGACCGTCACCCTGCACGGCAAGGAGGTCCACCTGGACGGCGTGTCGCTGGTGCACCCGCCGGCCGAGCCGCCGCCCGTGCTGGCCGGGGTGAAGCGGCCGCGCTCGCTGGCGCTGTCGGGGCGCGTGGCCCAGGGGACGATCGTGCCCGAGGGCGTGGGCCCCGACCAGGTGCCCGGGATCATCGAGACGATCGCGGCCGGGCAGGATCACGAGCTGGTCGTGTTCACGTTCCTGCGCCTCGGGGCCGGCGGCGAGGAAGAGGCGCGGGCGATGGTGGCCGGGCAGGCGGGGTTCCTGGGGGTGCCGCCCGAGGACGTGGCGATGGCGTCCGGCACCGCTGAGGAGGCCGCGGCGCACGTCAGGAGCCTGTGGGCGGCCGGGGCCACGTCGGTGGCGGTGCGCCCGATCGGGGCCGACCCGCTGGGGCAGGTGAACGCGCTGCTGTCGGCGCTGTAGCCGTCGCCGTCCCCGGAGTCCGGCCGAATGGCCGATGCCGATTCGGCCGGACGGTCGATGGCCGGGACGGCGCGCTCGGCCACGATCGTGGCCATGAGGCAGATTGCGGCATTCGCAGCATGCGCGGCGCTCCTGGCGGCAGCGAGCACCGGTTGCGGCGTGGACCTGGCAGCCGAAGAGGTCCACGCCGCCCAGTCGTTCCCCTTCACCGGGACCGATCTGAAGATCGACGCCTCCCTGGGCGGCGTCCGCGTCCTCCAGGGCACCGGCGGCGCCGTCCAGGTGGACCGGTGGGTGCGCGGCAAGGCGGCCGACGCCCCCGCCTGGTCCCTCCGGGACGGCACCCTGCGCCTGAGCGCCGACTGCAACATGGTCTTCGGCGACTGCGGGGCCCGCTACCACGTCAAGGTCCCGCCCGGCGTCCGCCTCTCGATCGACGTGATGGACGGCCTCGTCCTCGACGGCCTCACCCAGGACGTCGCGGCGAAGAGCCGGGAGCGCATCCAGGTCACGGGCGCCTCGGGGCGGCTGCGGCTGCACAGCGACGGCTCGATCGAGGCCGAGGGGCTGAAGTCGGAGTACGTGCGCTGCCGCACCGCGGACGGGACGATCGACGTGGCGTTCGCCGCTCCGCCGACCACCCTCGACCTGCGCTCGCGCGACGGCAGGGTGACGGCGAGGGTTCCCTCGGGCACGTACGCGGTGACGGCCAGGAGCACGGACGGGAGCACGCGCTCGGAGGTCGAGAACGACCGGAAGGGCAAGCGGCGGATCACGGCCAGCAGCACGACCGGCGACGTCCGGATCCTGAAGAGATGACGGCGCGGGCGGCATGCGGCGCCGCCACCCGGCGGCCCGGCGGCGCCGTTCGCCCCGCCCGTACGCCCGTGACGTCTACTGCCAGATGGCGGCGTACTTGCCGTTCTCCGCGTTGACCTGCACCGGCGCCAGCCCCTTGGCCTTGAGGTCGTCGAAGCGCTTCTGGTACCCCGAGGCGCTCATGTCCACGTAGTGGGCCCAGGACTTGACCCGGTCCTTGCGCCACACCGCCGCGTACGTCCCGTCGGGCGCCACGGAGATCTTGACCGGCCGGAATCCCTTCTCCTTCTTGGCGTAGACCTCGGCCTCGTGCTGCTTGAGCGACTTGCCGTAGGTGTACTGCCAGGCACCGCCACCGCCGGCGCTCCACACGCCGACGTAACGGATGTCGTCCGGCGTGCCGTACGCGTCCACCGAGGTCAGCGCGAGCCTCTTGCCGGCCGCCTCCTTGTTGGCGGCGGCGAAGCCGGCCGGGGTGAGGCCGGCCTTGGCCAGGAACGCCCCGGACTTCTTCTCGAAGATGGCGGTGAACACGGGCGAGTCGGCCGGCCCGGTGGCCGAGACGGAGGTCGGCTGCGCCCCCTCCTTCAGCCCGGCGTCGAACCGCTGCTGGAAGCCGTCGGCCGACATGCCCTGCCAGATGCCCCACTGGCCGGACGAGCCGCCCTTGACCCAGACGGCGGCGTACCGCTCCCCGTCCGAGACGTTGACCGTGATCGGCCGGTAGCCCTGGTCCTTGAGCTGCTTCACCCGGGCGGCGCTCTGGCTCGCGCTCAGGTCGTGGTAGGCGGCCCAGGCCGGCGCCGCCTGCGCCGTGGCCGCCGTCGGAACGGCGGCCCCGGCCAGCACGGACGTGACGATCGCGATCTTCCCCGTGGTCCGCATGACCCTCCCATGCAGGAATCTTCACTCGTTCAAGGGGCACGACCTTAACAGCCCTTGCTGACCGGCCGCAGGCGGCCTGTCAAGGAGGCGGCGGAGTCAGCCGACGCGCTCGAAGGGCGTCGGGGACTGGCCGGTCCAGCGGTAGAGCTGGGCCTGGCCGGTGTGCTTGGAGACGCCGTCCTCCGTGACCTTGCCGGCCTCGGCCACGTAGTAGCGGCCGCCGCCGAGCGAGACCAGCCCGTACTCGCCGGTGAACTGCCAGCCCCTGACCCCCGTCGCCGCGTCCTCGAGCCCGCCGGGCGCCAGCGTGAGGAGCTTGCCGCGCTCGGCCTGCGACTGGCCGGCGAGCTCGCCCGTCCTGGGGCGCGCGCCGCCGTCCACCATGAAGAAGGTGTAGTTGGGGAACTGCGGCTTGGTGCCCTTGTAGACGGCCATCATCCAGTTGCCGGTGTGCTCGTCGTACTGGAGGTTCTGCACGCCGTAGGTGGTGTTGCCGGTGTAGGCGAAGTACTTGCCGTCCACCCGCTCGGGGCCGCTCCGGTGCGGGGCGCTCTCGGTGAGCGGGCGCTCGTACTTCTTCCACTGCTGGATGTCGTACTGGAGCAGGACCTGGTGGTCGTTGTCCTGCCGGGTGGTGTTGGCGTAGATGCCGTAGGCGACGGTCAGCTTCCGCTTGCCGTGCTTCTTGCCGAACTCGGGGCCGAACGAGACACCGTCGATGCCGCTGCAGCCGTAGCGGTGGTCGGGGGTGTTGCCGACGTTGCCGTCGAACGTGCCGTCCCCGTTCATGTCGGCCACGTAGTCGGCGACGACCTCCTTCAGGTACACGGTCTTGACCACGTCGGTGGTCTGGGCGTCCATGTCGGGCGCGGTGATGCGGTCCACGTCGAAGATCGCGATGTAGAACGACTCCTGCGCCTTGTACTCCAGCGAGCCGTACACGCGGCCGTCCTGGGAGTTGAAGTCGAGGTCGCCCAGGTGGCCGGTGAAGCCGGTCACGGAGCCGATGAGCTTGCCCTGGAGGTCGGTCTTGACGAGGAGGTTGGTGAAGGAGAAGTACATGTACCCCTTGCGCTGGTCGATGGCCATGCCCTGGACGTGACCGGCCGTCCAGGCGCCGCCGTCGATCTCCGTCGGGAGGTCGCGGGGACGGTCGGCGGCGCCTGCCGGGGTGGCGGCGAGGAGGGAGAGGGCGGAGGTGGCGGCGAGGGTGAGCGTCAGGACCTTGCGCATGGTGCGGTAACCCGTCTTCGGCGTTCAGTGATCAAAAGCCGACGTTATACCGACATCATGCTGATATCTGACAATTTCCTGAACTGCCAGTGAAGTGGCGCCGAACCCTCCGCCGTTCACTCCATGGCCGTCCTGACCCGGTGCGCCTGGTACGCCGCCTCGCGGTAGCCGCTCGCCCGTACCCGTCGCAGCAGCTCGCGCCACGGCTCACCCCAGCCCGCCCTGATGGCGGCCGACTCGGCCAGCGCGACGGCCACCAGCGCGCCCGCCTCGCCCTGCTCCGCCAGCCACCGCGCGTGCGGCAGCAGGCGCTCAGCCGGCACGTCCTGCGCCGACTCCGCGAGCAGCTTGCCCACCTCGACGGCGGCCAGCACCCCGGGGATCGTCCCGAGCAGCCGGGCCAGGTCGTCCCGCGCGGAGCCGTGCTCCCAGTCCACGGTGGCGGCCAGCAGCTCGGCCGCCAGGCCGGCAGGCAGGTCGGCCACGACCGCCCGCGCGGCCTTCCGCGCCGACTCCAGGTCCACGACGTGGCACGGGCCGGGGTCCGGATCGAGGCGCCGGTTCATGCGCGGGCCCGGGCCTGGTTGGAGGCCGAGGCGCAGGCCCAGCACGATGGCCGCGAGCCGCTGGGCGGCCGGGCGGTCGCGCTCGGCCCCGGCGTCCGGGCCGTCGGGCGCGGCGGCGAGCGCGCGCACGGCGCGCCGCAGCTCCGCCACCCCGTTCCCCGAGCACGCCACCTCCACCAGCCCGCGGGCCGCGGCCCGCCACCCGGCGGTCTCGCCGAGGTCGCGGACGATCTCGGCCAGCCGCTCCGCGGCCCCCGGCACGTAGGGACCCCAGCCAGGCAGCGCCTGGATGGCCTCGATCCGGGTCCTCAGGCCGCTCGACCGGGTCGCGGCGGCGATCAGCTCCCCGTACGCCGGCCGCCACCGCTCCGGCAGGCTCAGCGGACGCGGCCCCAGCACCGGGGCGGCCACGTCCTCCACCGCCGCGACCGCCTCCCCGAGCAGCGCCCAGGCGGCCGGCTCGGCGAGCAGCTCCGTGGCGGCCGACACGACCGCCGCCCGGACGTCCTTGTGCCGGCCCGGCGCGTCCCACAACCGCCGCAGCACGCCCATCGCGCCGGGCGCGCGGTGCCGGGCCAGCAGCCGGACGGCCTCCTTGCACGCGGTGACCTTGCCGCCGGCCAGCACCGGCTCCAGCGCCACCGCCAGCTCCGCCGGCCGCGCGAACCTGGCCGCCCGCGCCGCCCCGTGCACCGCCACGTGCGCGTCGTCCCCACCCGCGTGCGCGAGCAGGTCGCCCAGCACGTCCTGCGGCGACGCCGTCCACGGCAGCGCGGTCAGCGCGGCCCGCCGCACCACGGCCTCCCCCGGCATCACGTACGGCCGCAACCGCCCGGCCCCGGCCCCGGGCACCCCGCCCATCCTCCGCACGGCCTGCGCGCGCTCCCACACGGGCAGCGTGGTGTCCCGCGCGACCCGCTCCAGCAGCCCCAGGTACGCCTCGCGCTGCCCGGCCGTCCAGCGCAGCATCGCCCGGCGGGGCGCGCGGTGCACGCGGCGCGTGCCGCTCCTGGCGAACCGCCCCTCCGGATCCCGCGGGCCGAGCGCGACCTCCAGCAGGTCGGTACGCTGCCACGCCAGCACCTCGAACACCACGTCCAGGTTCACCACGGACGGATCGGCCGCCAGCAGCCTCGCCACCCGCTCGCCCCTGGTCCGCGGCGGCTCCAGCCAGTACTCGACGGCCTCGATCGCCTCCGGCCCCTCGACGGCGTCCAGCGCGCGTTCCAGCGCCCGCCGCAGCTCGGGCAGCTCGTGCCCGCGCCGGCCGAGTCCCGTGGCGAGCAGGAAGGCGAGCTGGTGCCGGTCATGGCCGGCCGCCGCCTCCAGGTACGGGGCCAGCCTGCGGACCAGCTCGACCTCCTGGCCGCGCCGCAACACCTCCCAGAGGTGGCTGAGCGTGGCCGTGCCCACGTGCTCGGTCACCCGCTCGAACGTCCGCATGCCGAACTCCAGCAGGGCCGTGTCCTGCCGCGTCGCCCCCTGCTCGAAGACCGAGGCGGCCAGGCGGCCGATGGCGCGCTGGGTGCGGTACGAGCAGTCGCGGGCCGCCAGCGCGTCCTCGACGAGCCCGTCGAGGAAGGGCAGGTGCGCGGGCCGGAAGAGCCGGCCGGGGATCCCGGCCAAGGCCGCGATGGCCGCGCCGCGCACCGGCTCCTGCTCGTTGCGCAGGCGGGTGAGGGCGTCCGTCAGCCGGGTGAGGACCTCGGGGTCGCGGCTGCGGCCCGCGCAGGCGATCAGGTTGACGTAACCGCCGGCGCGCTCCTGGGAGTCGGAGCGGCGGGTGACGGCCCGCAGCACCGGCTCGGCCTCGTCGTACGGGAGGAAGGCCGTGATCTCCAGCGTGCGCGGCTCGTCCTCGGCGACGGCGCGCAGCCCGAGCATGCGGCGGGCCTCGGCGACGCGGCGGCGCAGCGGGAGCACGTTCAGCAGCTCCTCCGAGTGGACCTGCCCGGAGAGGTCGACGCCCTGCATCGTCGCGGTGAACACCGCGTCCCTGCGGGCAGGCGGCAGCGATCGCAGCAGGTCGGGCACCGCGCCGGGCTGCTCGCGTACCACCCTGCCGAGCTCGCCCAGCCTCTCGTCGGTGAGCGCGGACAGCCGCCGCCGCACGCTCGCCCGCCCGAGCAGCGCGGCGAGCTGCGGCTGCCGGCCGGGGGCCAGGTAGATGGCCAGCGTACGGGCCGGGTCGGCGTCCAGGAGCCGCCCCGCGCAGCGCCAGGACCTGGGTGTCCAGTGGCGCTCCAGCAGCGCGATCACCCGCTCGGGGGCGTGCCGGGCGGCGGCCTCCACGCCGGGGATCAGGGCCCGCCACCAGGTGTTGCGCAGATCCTGGGTCAGGCCGTCCAGCACCTGCTCGGCGTGGTCGAGCACGAGAAGCGGGTGCTTCCCGGCCAGCGCCGCCCAGTTGGGCACCGCGTGGGCGAGGCCGGCCAGCCTGGCGGCGACCGCCTCGGCCCGGCAGGCCGCGAGCAGGCCCGCCGCCTCGCGGTCGCCCCACCGCTCGCGTACCTCGTCGATCAGGAGCTCGGCCAGGTCGGCGCGGCGGTGGCGCCTGATGGCGCGGTAGGCGGTCATGCGGTGGTGCACGGGGGCGGTGCGGGCGAGGGCGAGCATGGTGTCGCCGGGGGCGCCGAGCTTGACGGCCTGGGCGATCGCGAACCCGGAGATGTCGGGATCGGGGTCGGCCAGGGCGCGGGTGAGGTGCGGGAGGTCCTTCGCCATCACGGCCAGGCGTACGGCGAGCAAACGCTCGTACGGGCCGCCCTCGGCCAGCTCCTCCAGCAGGGCGGTCAGCTCGGACCCCGCGGACAGCTTCGAGCGCGCGGACAGCTCGCGGGCGTGTTCGGCCAGGCGACGGCAGCGCTGCCCGTGGGGCAGCGGCTCCACCTCGTCGAGCAGTTCCTGAGATCGCATCTTTCACCCCTGGTCCAGAAAGCCGTGCATGTCGTCGCGGAGCTCCCCGTCCGGCTCCACGGCGTGCGCCGCCCGCACCCACGCGACGGCCTCCTCCGGCGGCTCCGGCCACGCCCGCAGGGCCCGTATCGCGCACCGGCGGACCCGTACGCCCCGGTTGCGCAGCGCCGCCCGGATGAGCGGCAGGCCCAGACCCGGATGCGGCTCCAGCTCCGTGACCACCCTCTCCAGCGCCTGCTCGTGGCCATCACCGATGAGCCGGTCGCCCGGCCCGTTGGCCAGGTCGTCCAGCGGCAGCAGTTCCTCGGCCAGCGCGGCCAGCGCCTCCGGCTCGGCCAGGCGGGCCAGGCCGTGCCAGGCGAAGCCGTCGCCCGGGTCCGTCCTGAGCCGGGCCACGACCTGCGGCAGGATCGGCAGGCCCAGCTCGGACGCGCAACGCTGGGCCCGCGAGAAGTCCGCGCCCTCGGGGTCCGCCACGCCCGCCAGCGCCGCCTCGGCCCAGCGCGGTTGCGCGAGCACGTCCGCGAAGCGGCGCCGCAGTGCCGCCACGTCGCCGGGGAGCCAGTGCTCGGGAGGTTCCCGCAGGTGGCGGCGGATGGTCAGGAGGTGGTCGAGGCGCTGGAGCGTGGCCTGCCTGGCCGCGACCAGGTCGGCGTAGCGGGCCAGGGCCGGCACCGCCTCGCCGTACGCGCTGATGCCCGTGGTGGGGCCGCCCTCGCCGCGGGCCAGCGCGGCCAGGATGCCGCCCGCGCCGTCCACCAGCGCCTCGTCCGGTTCCGGGTCGAGGAGCGCGGAGTACAGGTCGCCGGTCGTGGCGGCGAGCGGCGCCAGGTACTCGTCCATGACGCCGTTGCGGAAGCCCTCGCGCAGCAGCCACGCCTTGACCTCGGGGTCGTCGCTGCCTTCGAGGCGTTCCACGGCGTGGATGCGGCCCCAGGCGGTCACGCGCCGGGCCAGCTCGAACACCGCCCGCTCCCGTTCCTGGTCCGGCTGGGTGCGCCGCAGGGCGACGACCGCGTACAGGGTGAGCTCCTCCAGCGCGCCGAGCAGGAGCAGCAGTTCGCGGTCCCGCTCGTCGCCGGACGCGCCGACGAGCACGAGGCCGATCTTGACGGCCTCGCGGCGCGTGCCGTGCTCGGCCAGCCACCGGCCGGCCTCGTGGACCTGCCGCCTGCTCAGCTCCCTGCGCGCCAGCTCGCGTACGAGGTCGTCGCAGAACTCCAGCGCGCGGGCCTCCGCGAGGCGGTCGTGCAGCCTCTCGTACGGGGCCCGCTCCTGCAGGAGATCGGCGACCTCCTGGACGGCGCCGAGGTCGGGGGCGAAGCCGAAGTGGTGGGTGCGGACGCCGTCCATGACGACGGAGGGCATGTACGGCTTGCCGTCGTCCTGGCGAGGGGGCTCGTCGGGCAGGTCCATGGCATGCGGCGGCCAGGGTCCGGGGCCGTGCAGCGAGGACATGGAGATCGCGTGTGCCAGGAAGGTGAGCTCGTCTCCGGTGCTCAGCTTCCTCGCGCCGGGGTTCACCGGCTGGGGCGGTGGCCGCCCTTCCCGTAGGAGATCATGGACGTCATGATGCCGCAGCGGCCCCGTTCGCGCCAGTCACTTTCCAGCTGCCGCGGTCAGCGCGTAAGCCACCGATCATCCGCCGGCTCCGGTCCAGCCCTGGGATCTCCTCACGAGACACCATGGAGCCGGTCGATCCCCCACAGCTTGGGGTCGCTCAGCCGGATCCGGCCTCGTGGTAGTCGCGGAGGGCGAACCTGTAGAGGCCCGCGGATCCGGTCGCGAAGATGCCGGAGCCGTCCGGCAGCCAGACGCAGTCGCTGAGCCTGTCGTCCACGCGGATGGAAGCCACGGGCGCCAGGGTCCGCACCGCCGACACGAGCAGGACGCCCTCTCCGCCGGTGCTCGCCAGGAGATGCCCGGAGGGGGACAAGGCGATGCTCGTGGTTCCCGAGTCGTGGCCCCCGATGTCGCCGATGATCTTTCCGTCGCACCAGACCCTGATGGCGTTGACGTCGCCGGGCGCCCATACGAGTCCCCACAACGTCCGTTTGGCCATGGCCCCGTCGCCGTAGGCGGCGACGATCCGCAGATCCGGTGAGATGACCACGCCGTGCAGATGGTTCGAGAGGGTACGCAGCGTGGCCAGCCACCTGCCGTCCGAGTGCCAGAGATGGACGCGGCCGTTCTCGGTCGTCGCCAGCCGGTCACCTCGCGGAGCGATGGCGAGGCAGTCGCAGCCTTCCATGTCGGTGCAGGGCGGGCGCCGCTTGCTCCTGAAACGGTGGCGCACCCTGCCGTCGGCTTCCCGGATCCGCACGACACCTCGCGAGTCCAGCGTGGCGAACCACGCATCGTCCGGGGCGACGGCGACCGCGGTCGCCTCGGGATCGAACATCAGGTACTTGAGCGGCGACTTGGCCGCCAGAAGCGAGAGCCCTGCTCGCATGGGGCCGAGGTTCGCGCGGAGGGTCCAGGCGGCGTCGGGAGGGAGTGCCGGCAGTTCGGCGGTGAGCGCGTCGCCGAACAGCGCGTGCAGATCCTCGTGCGGATCTTCTTCCCGCAGCTCGACGTGCTCCCGACGCGTTCCGTCCGGGTCCACGAGTTGCACCTCCGTCCGCGTCATCACCGCGAGGCGGGAACCATCACGCGAGATGACCATCGCGCACGCGTCCCGCATCTGATGGTCTTCTCCCGCGACCGGCCGGGACAGGGCGCGGTCGATGCTCCAGATGCGGACGGTCCGGTCGTTGCTGCTGGTGGCCAGCAGGCTTCCGTCGGGGGAGAGTGCCAGTCCGGTCACGTAGTCGCTGTGGCCGCGCAAGGTGGCACGGCGGGTTCCGTCGCAGTCCCGCAGCTCGATGTCCTTCCCGGCCCGGGCACACAGCCACCGCCCGTCCGGCGGGACGAGCACGCCGTCCGGGCTCCGCTCGGCCTCGGCGGCGAGCGGCCGGCCGCCCGCCACCGGCCAGGTACGGGTCTGCCCGTCACCGATCACCGTGATCCGAGCGCTGTCGGCGGAGATCACCATTCTCCGCACGTGCCGGACACGAAGACCGAGGCGCCGGCCGAAGGCTTGAAGGGTGCGGAGATTGCCGCCCTCGCTGTTCCACAGCTTGACGGCGCCCCCCTGGGTGCCCGTCGCGAACCACGAGCCGTCGGGGGCCATGGCGATGACGTTGATCCAGGCCGCGCCCCAGGGCCCGAACCCCCTGTGGGCCGCGATCTCGCGGCGGAGCGTCCCGTCGGCGTTCCAGAGCCGCACCCTTCCGTCCTGGTGAGAGGTCACCATCCACGTGCCGTCGGGCGCGATCGCCAGACCCGTGGCACGGGCGGCGGAGCTCACCTCCTTGACGAGGCCTCCACCGGCGTCCCAGAGCCGCAGGCCGTCGAATCCGGCGCTCACCAGCCACTGGCCGTCAGGGGAGAACGCCACCCCCTTCACCAGGTGGGCGTGGCCGTGAAGGGTCCGGAGCAGCGCCGGGTCCGGCAGGTCGGGGGGAGGCAGCAGGCTCTCCAGCCGGGGCTCACCCTCTTCCCACAGGAGATCGAGCACGCCCTTCGAGATCTCGGGGAACGCGTGCAGCCGATGAGCCAGGCTCGCCAGCACCCCTGTCCGTTCCTCCAGGTCGGCGAAGACATGCGCGCTCTGCGCGATGGCCTGGGCCAGTTGCCCGGCCAGGGGTGCCGCGGACCACGCGAGATCGGCCTCCACGGCCGACGGGCCGAACCTCACGAGCTTGACCGCGACCCAGCGGGCATCGCGGACCAGCTCGTCGAGCTCGGCGGTGAGACCGGCTTCGGCGAGGTGGAAGGCCAGATGACGCCAGAGGTAGGTGCTCTCCTGCGGCAGCTCCCACCAGCCGGACGAGTCCGCGCGAACGGCCTCGACGAACCTCTCGTTCGCGGCGGCGATCGCCGCGTGGCCCAGGGCCTGCCGGATGTAGCCACGTACGACGTCGTGGACGCTGACGGCTCCGCCGCTGAAACTCGACAGCAGGGACAGCTCATCCAGCCTCTCGCACAGCGACTCCGTCTCGTCGTCGTGCATCCGCCAGAGAGCCGCGACCAAGGCGATCGGCACCTCGGCGTCCTCCTCGAACACGCCGAGTTCGAGGAATCGCATGCGGTCCGTCTCGTCCAGAGTTTCGAGCCCGTGCTCGATGCTGATCCGCACCGCCGTGTCGCGCGCCGCGGCGTCTCGCACATCCAGTGACGTCGGCCCGTCGAGGGACAGGCGTTCGATGATGTCCGCCGCGACATCGGTGGCGTGCGCGCCTCGCCGTACCCGGCGCAGGAGGGCGGAGTTGACGATCGCCAGCAGCAGCGGCCACTGGCCTGTCAGGTCGAGCAGCTGGGCGATCTGGGGCTGGGTGAGCCGCAGGTCTCCGCGCAGCAGCAGCTCGCGGGACCGCTCCTCGTCCATCTGATCGACCCTGACCGATACCGTGCGGTCGGGGAGCGCCTTGGGATTGCGGGTCGTGATCAGCCGGGTGCAGCGAGGTGCTCCCTGGAGGAAGGGCCGCAGCTGATCCGCGGTCCAGACGTCGTCGATGACCAGCAGGACGCGTCCGGCGTCGTCCAGGATCTGCCCCAGGTGCTGGCCTGCCTGTTCCGGGTCGGAGAAGGACGAGCGGGGGGCGTCGAACGCGGCGGCCACGTCGACGATCAGCTCGGTGAGCTTCGGGCCTCTGCGGTCACGCCCGACGGTCACCCACTTGACGGCGTCGAAGCGCTTGCGGACCTCGGGGTCGTAGCAGACGGCGTTGGCCAGGACGCTCTTCCCGAACCCTCCGGCCCCATGGACCCCCGCGGTCAGGGCCACCGGGGAATCCCTGTCGGACAGGCGCAGCGCCCGCAGGACCTCCCCGATCTCCGCGGGCCGTTCGACCCAGTCGGCCCGGAGCGGCACCTGGAAGATCCTCTTCCCGCGCCCCGCGGCCTCCGACCGGTTCCTGAAGAACTCCACACCGGTGTATCCCAGCCCGAGGACCAGCAGGGCGACGATCAGGGAAACGGTCGGATCGCTGGTGGCCAGGTTGGTGAGCGTCCCGACCCCGATGCTCAGGACAGGACTGAGCACGTGCAGGACATTCGTACGGCGGGCACTCGCCATGGGCACCTCAGCGGGGATGACGGTTCGGACGTCCCAGATGATCAAGACATCATGTCATCGATCCCGGGCGTCCACCGTCGCGGAGCCGGGCGGGGGGTAGGGCGGGGGCAGGGCCCGCGAAGCCCGCCGTTCAGGGGCGGAACGGGCTGATCAGCGTGGCCGCGCGGACCACCGCGGCGAGGGCGCCGGGATCGCCGGTGCGGCGGTGCACGTCCAGCGCCGTGTCGGCGAGCTTGATCACGTGCTCGTCCCCGTGCCGGACGGCGAGCTCGAACACCTCCTCCGCGGATCCGGGCCCGGACCGCAGCTCCGGCCCGGCCGTCACCGGCTCGGCCGGGGCGTAGGCGGCGGTCACCGCGGCGCCCGCCGCCCAGGCGGCGGTCAGGCCGGCAGCCCAGAGGCTCTCCGGCAACGCGGGCAAGGTCCGCAGCACCGCCGTCGGCGCAGTCGCGGTGTGGACCAGCATGACGGGATTGCCGTGCGCGTGGGTGGTGTAGCGCAGGGTCGCCGCGTCCGCCAGCTCGGCGAGGCGGGCACGGGCCTGCTCGGCGCCGGCGGCCGGTCTGAGCGCCGCCACGGACGGGCCCCACCCGGCGACCTCGGCGAGCTGGCCGAGCCGATAGTTGATGCCCTGGCTCTGGTCCGGCACGCGCGGGACTCCGGCGAGGGCGATCTCGGGGTCGGCCGTACCGGACGGCGCGTCGAAGGCCGCGATGGGCTGCCAGCGCGCCGCCCAGTAACCGAGCGCCTGGCCCAGCTCGGCGAGCCGCGTCTCGTCCTGAAGCTGGAGCAGCGCGTGGACGGCGTGCCCCGCGCGGATCACCCCGTGCGTGGCTCCGGCCGCGATCCCGGGCAGCAGGCGTGGCCACCAGGTCTCCAGTACGTCCCGCCACGGCCGCTCCCGCAGCTCCCTGTCGAAGAACGCCAGCCAGTCACCGAGCCGGCCCGGATCGCCCAGCGCCTCCCGCCACTCCCCGGTGCCGACCGGCGAGCTGCCGCGCGGCAGCTCGTCCAGCCGGGCGACGTAACCGTCGAGCCAGCGGTGCACGTCACGGTCGTAGCCGTGCCTGACCATCGCCTCGACGGCCATCGGGCCGTGGTTGGACAGCCATCCGTCGAACTCGGGGCCCGTCCTGTGCAGCCGCTCGTACGCTTCTTCCAATGTCCCGGTGTCACTCATGGCAGGGACGCTAACCCTCGGCGGCGGGCACGCACGTCGGTCCCGGGATCGAACGGCCCTCCTCCTTTGGGCCTAGGCCGTCTTCTTCGGGCCCAGGTCGTGCAACAGTTCCCGGCGATGCCTCCTCTTGGGGTTGATGGAGACAACGAAGGGTCGAGGCAGTTGGACGGTGATCCCCGCTACGCGGACTTCGTCGCCGAACGGGGTGACGCGCTCCTGCGGTACGGATACGTACTGGCCGGCAACCAGCACGACGCGGCCGACCTGGTGCAGGAGGCGCTGCTGAGGCTGCGCGCCGCCTGGCCGAGGTTACGGGCGAAGGAGAGCCCCGAAAGTTATGTACGCACGACGATGGCCAGGCTGCACCTGTCGGTGTGGCGGCTGCGCCGGCGCGAGCTGCTCGCCTGGGACCTGCCGGAGAGCGTCCACCAGGACACGCTGCCGCGCGGCGACGAGCGCACCCTGTGGCTGGCGCTGGCGGACCTGCCGCGCAAGCAGCGCGCGGTGCTCGTGCTGCGCTACTACGAACAGCTCACGGACGCGGAGATCGCCGTCGTGCTCGGCATCTCCCGGGGGACCGTGCGGAGCCAGGCCTCCCGCGCGCTCGACAAGCTCCGTGCAGCCTTACCGGCCGATGGCGAGCGATCGCGCTCGCGTCTCGGCGGACCGCATCTGGGAGGGAACGTGCGATGACCGACGTTGAGGAGATCCTGCGCAGAACGCTCGGCAACGCGTCACAGAACGCGCCCCGGATGCCCGCCGGCCTGCCCGCCCGGTTGGAGGCCGGCCACCGCCGACGCCGCCGGCGCAACCTCGCCCAGGCGGTGCTGGCGGCGGCGACCGTGGTGGTCGTGGCCGGCGGGACGGCGGCCGTGCTGCGTCACGGCGACATGACGGCTGCGCTGCCGAGCACGCCCACGTCCGAGTCCATGTCCACGTCCCCGGCCGCCGGCACGCCCCGCGCCCCGCGGGAATGGCCGCTTCCCGAACCCGTGGAGCAGGTGTGGCCCGAGGCGGTACGCAAGGTGCCCGCGCGCGGGCCCGGCGGGACGAAGCTGCTGCCCCAGGCGTTCATCGACGACCGGACCGTGCTCGTCACCACGTGGGGCGGGTTCGAGAAGACCGACGCCCTCTACGCCTACGACCTCCGCACCCGCGAGCTACGGAAGATCACCGACGTGCCGACACCCGCGGGAACCGTCGCGTTCGCCTCGGACTTCACGGTCGGCGGCGGCCGGGTGGTCTGGTGGACCGCCACCAAGGACCGGCAGGTCCACGTGTGGACGGCCCCGGTGAGCGGCGGCGAGGCCACGAACATCGCCGACGTGGAGGTGGAGGACGGCGACGGCGCCGGGCTCGACGGCCTCGCCGTCGAAGCCGACCGGATCGTCTTCTCCCTGTTCGGCGGCGGGGTGTTCACCGTTCCCGCTGCGGGGGGCGAGGTGCGGGCAGTGCCCGGCGGCGCGGGGATGCACCTGCTGGAATGGCCGTGGGTCGGCTCGCCCGGCCCGTTCGCCGAGGGGAACGGGTCACGCTTCACCAGCATCACCAACGTGGAGACCGGGGAGACGAGCGCCGCCGTCACCCGTCCAGGCGAGGGCGGCCTGATCTGCGGGCCGCGGCTCTGCGCCGGGGTGCGGGACGGCGGGAAGAGCTTCTACCGGCTGCGGGACGGCTCGCAGGAGAAGGAGCTGCCGATGAACGACCTCATGCCGGACGGGCTCGCGCGCGAGCGCTTCCTGGTCGCGCCGGTCACGGCCGAGGGCGCGGGGCACGTCGCGATCCTGTACGACGTCTCGACGGGCACGGCGGCCGATCTCGGCGGGCGGGACGAGAAGGGGAACATCCAGGTGCCGGCCGTCGCTCGCGGCGATGATCGGCTGCTCGCGTACCAGGTCGATGACGACCTCTACGTCATCGACCTGGCGAAGATCGAATGAGCCGGGGAGCGGCGGGCGGCCTCTGGTGTCAGGAGGCCGGGCCTGGCTCCACTTGCGTCCGCGCGCCCGGGCGTAGCCGGTCGGCGACGGAGGCGATCAGCTCGTACGACCGGCGGCGGTCCGCGTGGTCGTACACCGGCGTGGTGATCATGAGTTCATCGGTACCGGTGCCGTCGAGCACCGCCTGCAGGTGCTCGGCCACCGTCGCCGGGCTCCCGACGAGGACCGCGCCCGCACGGGCGGCGATCTCGACGCGATCGTCCTCGGTGTACGGATACGAGGCCGCCTCCTCGGGGCTCGGCAGCAGGATGCGGCTCCCCCTGGCCCGGCTGAGCACCTTCAGCCGGATGGGGCCGGCCAGCCACTGGGCGCGCTCGTCGTCCTCGGCGGCGATGACGGACACGCTGACCAGCGTCGCCGGCGCCGTGGCGCGAGGTGAGGGACGGAACAGCTCCCGGTAGGCACGCATGGCGTCCGCCGCCATCGGCGCGTTGAGGTGGTGGGCGAAGGCGTAGGGCAGGCCGAGCTCGCCGGCCAGCTCGGCGCTGCCGGGCGAGGAGCCGAGCAGCCACAGAGGCGGTGCGTTCCCGCCGAGGACGGGGATCGCCCGGACCCGCGCGTCCTCGGGCGGGTCGAGATAGGCCTGGAGCTCGTCGAGCTGCTGACGGAACGTCTTCGCGGTCCGCTCCGCTTCGGACCGGACCGCGTCGACGGCCGGCGGAGGCCCGCCCGGCGCCCGGCCGAGGCCGAGGTCGATCCGCCCCGGGTGGAGCGCGGCCAGCGTGCCGAACTGCTCGGCGACCACGATCGGAGCGTGATTGGGCAGCAGCACGCCGCCCGCGCCGACGCGGAGGCGCCGCGTGACGTTCGCGAGGTGGCCGACGAGAACGGCGGGAGCAGAGCCAGCGACGCCACGCATGCCGTGATGCTCCGGTACCCAATAGCGGTGATAACCCAGCGCATCGGCCAGCATCGCGAGATCCACCGTGTTGCGCAGCGCCTGCCTCGGGGTGGAGCCGTGCACGATCGGCGAGGTGTCCAGCACCGAAAGGCGTACGCCTGCCTGCCTGCACTCGCGCATGTCCGCCCCTCTCCGATCACGCCCTGCCGCAATTCTGGCAGCATGCTCGGCGCGGCCCGCTCCTGCTGCTCAACGGCGGCCGGCGTCACGCCGCTCCCTTCTTCCGGCCGGATAGACGAGGATGAGATCCTCTCCCTGACGCGTATACAGGCGCAGCCGGTAGCGGCCAGGACCGCTGCGCGCGAGGTTGGGGAAGCGCACCTTGCTCGCCGACAGCGTCTGCATCACCAGGCGGCCCGACTCGCTGACGATGTCCGCCTCGACCACCTCGTCCCAGCCCTTGCGTCTGAGGGGTGGCGGGGCCCAGCGCAGCGCCTTCGCCGTTCTCGACGGCAACGCGACGGAACCGCACCCTCGTCAGCCGTCCACGTCGCACCGCTGGGTCGAGACGTGCTTCGTGGCCTTGGCCGCGCTGTCGGTAACGGGCAGGAGCTCCTCTCCCGCCAGCGCGAACCCCTCCTCCGGATGCTCTTTCGCCGAAGCGAAGACCATCCCGGCGACCGCGCCTCCTTCAAGGATCAGCGGGGCGCCGCTCAGTCCCGCGTCCGCATCGGCGGAGAACCCGAGGATCACTCTGGTGACGTCGCGTTCCTTGTAGAGGTTCGGGCCTTTGGCCTCGATCCGCTGCTCGATCTCGACCGGCTGTGTCACGAGATGCTCGGCGCCCTCCGGATACCCCAGCATGCGGGCATCGGCGAGCGACAGCCCGGGGATGCGCAGCAGCGGCTTGGGCGCCGCCGTGATGCGCAGCGGAGGTGCGGGCAGCTTCGGTACGTACAGGACCGCGACGTCGGCATCGGGATCGAAGGCCACGACCCGGCCCTCGTACACCTCGCCGTCGGCAGTGGTGATGACCAGAGACACCGGGACGGCACCGGCCACCACATGCGCGGCGGTCACCACCCGCTGAGGGGCGTACACGAAACCTGTCCCCTCGATCTCCTTGTTGCAGGACGGCGCGATCGCCGAGAGACGCACCACGCTCTGCTCCGCGCCGGCGTGCTCCGACGAGACGGCCACCTCGCTCTCGGCCACCGGTGTACCGCCGCGCATCGGCACCGGAGGGGCCGAGGTCGAGCAGCCGGCAAGGGCAAGGACGACGGGTAACCAGAACCAACGCCTCACGCCCCTTCACCTCCTTGAGTCGTCTTCGCCGAGCCGCGCTTCCCGTCCATGGCCACATGGCTCACGACGCACGGTCGATCAAACGATCGTCGCCAGATGACCACCGTGTCACGGTTCGTTTGATCTTGTACAGCGCCGCCGGCATGGCCATGTGCCGGCACCGCTCCTTGAAGGCGATCACGTCATGCGGCGAAGACCTACCGGGGTGCGACGATGGGGCCCTTGCCTGGTTCGGCGGCGATCAGCCCTCGGCCTCCGAGCTCCTCCATCGCCTTTCGCACGGCAACGCGGATCCATCCGTCCTTGACCGATCCCGCCGCTCCGGCTCTTCCGCTCGCCGATCCCGCCGACCGCTGCGCCTCCACCTGAATCGTGATCGATGCGTGTGCATCGCGAGACGGTCGGATCAGATGCTTGCGGACATGGGCAGGTGCAACACGAGTGTCCTGCCCGCCGCCGGTGGGCGGCTTGCCGAGCGACTGGTCGCCGCCGGGCTCGCCGGCATCATCCTGCCCTTCGTCCAGTTCGGCTGGCTCCTTCTCGTGGCCGCCCTGTCCGACGACTCCCGCTGCGGCCACTTCGGCTGTGTCGGGTGGCTCGTCGACGCGTGGACGATGGGGAACTGGGCAGCGGTCGTGCTCGCCTGGCCGCTGCTGCACCTCCTCCGGGTACGCCCGGCGTGGGCCGTCGCCGCGCTGGCACCCTTCTTCCTGGTGCCGATCCGGGACTCGCCGACGTGCCGGTCAGCGTGGCCGCCGGGGTGTTCGCCTACCCACTGGCCGCCCTGGTGAGCGCGCCACGCCTGTCGTGGCGGTGGCGCGGTCTGGTTCTGGCCCTCTTCCTTCTGCTCTGCGCCTTCCTGGCGCTTTCTCCCGGATAGTCCGAGCCCGGGCAGCCCTCGGGTCGGCCTCATCGTGGATACCGCCGACGAATCGGCGAAGCGGGTTTCAACTGGGGTTTGGGGGGCGGTGCCCCCCAATGTCACGGCCTGAGCTTCCTTGCGCGAAGCGGGTTTCCCTCGGGAACCCCTACTTGAGAAGCTGCCGGGCCATCACCATGCGCTGGATCTGGTTGGTGCCCTCATAAATCTGGGTGATCTTGGCGTCGCGCATCATGCGTTCCACCGGGAAGTCCTTCGTGTAGCCATACCCGCCCAGCAACTGCACCGCATCCGTCGTGATCTCCATGGCCGCGTCCGAAGCCGCGCACTTCGCCGCGCTCGACAGGAACGTCAGGTCCTTCTGGGGCTCCCCGTGCATCGCGCGTTCCGACTTGGCCGCCGCGTGGTACGTGAGCTGCCGCGCCGCCTCCAGCTTCATCGACATGTCGGCGATCATGAACTGGAGGCCCTGGAAGTCGGCCACCGGCCGGCCGAACTGCTTGCGTTCCTTGACGTAGCCGATGGCGAAGTCGAGGGCGCCCTGGGCGATGCCGAGGGCCTGGGCGGCGATGGTGATCCGGGTGTGGTCGAGGGTGGCGAGGGCGGTCTTGAAGCCGGTGCCGGGGGCGCCGATCATGCGGTCCGCGGGGATGCGGACGTTGTCCAGGATGACCTGGCGGGTGGGCGAGCCCTTGATGCCGAGCTTCTTCTCCTTGGGGCCGAACGAGACGCCTTCGTCCGACTTCTCCACGACGAAGGCGGAGATGCCGCGGGCGCCGGCCGTGGGGTCCGTGACCGCCATCAGGGTGTAGTACTCGGAGACGCCGGCGTTGGTGATCCACATCTTGACGCCGTTGAGCACGTACGAGTCCCCGTCCGCCACCGCGCGGGTCTTCATGGCCGCCGCGTCCGAGCCCGCCTCCGGCTCCGACAGCGCGTACGAGAACATCGCCTCCCCCCTGGCCACCGGCGCCAGGTAGCGGGACTTGAGCTCCTCCGAGGCCGAGAGCAGGAGCGGGACCGTGCCGAGCTTGTTGACGGCGGGGATGAGGGAGGAGGACGCGCAGGCGCGGGCGACCTCCTCGATGACGATGACCGTGGCCAGCGCGTCGGCCCCGGCGCCCCCGTACTGCTCGGGCACGTGTACGGCGTGCAGGTCGGCCGCCACGAGCGCCTTGTAGACGTCCCAGGAGAACTCCTCGGTCTCGTCGATCTCGGCGGCGTGCGGGGCGATCTTCTCGTCGGCCAGGGCGCGGACCGTCTCCCTGAGCATGTCGTGCTCTTCGGCGGGCGCGTACAGAGGGAAGCTCATGCATCAAATACTAGGACGTCCGACCATCTTGTTACCAGCCGGTACGGTTTGCGAAGAGATGCAGGTGGCACGTAGGAGGTAGCGGGGGCCGGTAGCATGCCTGCGCGATCGAAAGGAGCTCCCTCGTGCCATATCGCCTCACGGTGATCGGGACCGGATATCTGGGCATCACCCATGCGGCCTGCATGGCTGATCTCGGGTTCGAGGTCCTGGGCCTCGACATCGACGCCGACAAGATCAACCGACTCAACGCGGGCGAGCTCCCCATCCACGAACCCGGCCTCGAGCCCGTGCTCCGCCGCGGTCTCGACTCCGGCCGGCTCCGCTTCACCACCTCCTACGAGGAGGTCGCCGCCTTCGGCGACGTGCACTTCGTCTGCGTCGGCACCCCGCAGAAGCGCGGCGAGTACGCCGCCGACGTGACGTACATGGACGCGGCCATCGAGTCCCTCGCCCCGCTCCTCGATCGCGAATGCCTGGTCGTCGGCAAGTCCACCGTGCCCGTCGGCACGGCCGAGCGGCTGGTCGACAAGCTGGCCAGGCTCGCCCCCGCCGGCGCCGAGGCCGAGCTGGCCTGGAACCCCGAGTTCCTGCGCGAGGGCTTCGCCGTCGAGGACACGCTGCGCCCCAACCGCATCGTCCTCGGCGTGCGCAGCGAGCGGGCCGAGAAGATGCTGCGCGAGGTGTACGAGCCGCTGGGCGAGGTGCCGATCGTGGTGACCGACTTCGCCACGGCCGAGCTGGTCAAGACGGCCGCCAACGCGTTCCTGGCCACCAAGATCTCCTTCATCAACGCCATGGCCGAGGTCTGCGAGGCCGCTCACGCCGACGTCCAGCTGCTGTCGGAGGCCCTGTCGTACGACGACCGCATCGGCGGCCGCTACCTCAACGCCGGGCTCGGTTTCGGCGGCGGCTGCCTGCCCAAGGACATCAGGGCCTTCATGGCGCGGGCCGGCGAGCTGGGGGCGGACCAGGCGCTGACGTTCCTGCGCGAGGTGGACGCGATCAACATGCGCCGCCGCGCCCGCATGGTGGACCTGGCCAGGGAGCTGGCCGGCGGCTCCTTCCACGGGTGCACCGTGGGCGTGCTGGGAGCGGCCTTCAAGCCGAACTCCGACGACATCCGCGACTCCCCCGCCCTCGACGTCGCCGTCACCATCGGGCATCAGGGCGGGCAGGTCACCATTTACGACCCGATCGCGCTCGACAACGCCCGTAAGGCCCATCCCGAGCTGAACTACGGCTCGTCGGCCGTCGAGGCGGTTCGCGGGGCGCACGTGGTGTTGCTGCTCACGGAGTGGCAGGAGTTCCTGCAGCTCGACCCGGTGGAGCTGGGGGCCGTGGTGGCGGCCCGGCGCATCGTGGACGGCCGGAACGCGCTCAACTCCGAGATGTGGCGCTCCGCCGGATGGCACTACCGCGCCCTCGGCCGCCCGTAGGCCCAGCCGCCTCCCGGCTCCTCGTCTCCCGGAACGCCGCCCTGCCTGCTCGTCGTGCACCGGCGCCGTCCTGGCCGCGCGCCGGGCCCCTGACGCCGTCCCCGGGGCCGCGCGTCGCGCCTCCGATGCCGTTCCTACTGCAGGTGGCGCACCCACTGGGTCATGAGCGGCCGGTAGCCTCGCCGCGCCCAGAACGGCGTCGAGAGCGGGTTCGGCAGGGCGTGGTGCAGCAGCATGACCGACACGCCGCGCGCCGCCGCCTCCCCGTGCGCCACGTCGGTGAGCGCCGCGCCCACGCCGTGCCCCCGCGCCCACGCCTCGACGTACATGACCCCCAGGTACGCCGCCGGCGCATCGTTGACGGCGTGGGAGATCCACCCGGACCGCCCCGGCGGCTCCACGATGACGCACCCGGCGGCGCGGCCGTCCACCTCGGCCAGCCAGCACCAGTTCAGCGGCAGCACCTCGGCCTCCACCGACTCCCTGAGCCGCTCCCTGGTGGACGCGCGCACCGTCACCCACCCCCACTGCGCGTCGTAGGCCACCAGCCGCTCGTACATCCCCGTCATCACCTCGACGTCGTCCGGCCCGGCCGGGCGGACGGCGAGGGCGCTCACGCCCGTGCCGGGGCGGACGCCGCGGACGGCCAGCGAGGTGATGGGGGCGAAGCCGCGGACGGCCAGCGCCCGGACGGGGGTGGTGTCGCGGCTGGGCCACAACACGCTGAGCGCCTGCCCGGGCTCGGTGCCGCGGGGCATGGCCAGCCACCGGTCGAGCAGCGCGCCGAGCGCGGCCTCCGGGTCGGGACCGGCGGCGCGGGCGCGCAGGCGGTGGACGACCAGCGGGGACCAGCAGGCCGGCAAGGTGTCGGGGTGGAGCCGGTCCACGGCGGCCAGGCCGATGGCGTCGGGCACCTCCAGCAGCTCCTCGCCACGCTTGGCGATCAGCTCGTCCTGGCCGGCGAGGAGCGGGTCGGCGGCGTACACGCGGGCCGCGTGTCCCTTGGTCGGGTCGTCCATGGCCGCACCCTAGCCGCCGCGATCCCCGGGATACAGCGCTTTGCAGCGCCCCTTATGGCTCTTCTCTGCTGAGCCCCTACAGCTCGGCGGCCTCCGCGCGCAGCTTCTCGCCCTTGGCGTACGCCTGCTCCTTCAACCGCTCCTGGAACTCCACCATCTTCTCCCGCAGCCCCGCATCGGAGGCGGCCAGGATCCGTACGGCCAGCAGCCCCGCGTTGCGCGCCCCGCCGACCGCCACGGTGGCGACCGGCACCCCGGCCGGCATCTGCACGATCGACAGCAGGGAGTCCATCCCGTCGAGGTACTTCAGCGGCACCGGCACCCCGATCACCGGCAGCGGGGTGACCGAGGCCAGCATGCCGGGCAGGTGGGCCGCCCCACCGGCGCCGGCGATGATCGCCTGGATGCCGCGGGAGGCGGCCTGGCGGCCGTACTCGATCATCTCGGTGGGCATGCGGTGCGCCGAGACCACGTCGGCCTCGAACGGCACCCCGAACTCGGCGACGGCCTCCGCGGCGGCCTTCATGACCGGCCAGTCGGAGTCGCTTCCCATGACGATACCGATCATGTGTACTCCCCGGTCATGAGGTAGACGGCGGCGTGGCGGGCGCGGGCGCGGACCTCGTCGAGGTTGGAGCCGAGGGCCGTCACGTGGCCGATCTTGCGGCCCGGGCGCACCTCCTTGCCGTAGAAGTGCAGCTTGATGCCGGGGTCGTGGGCCATCACGTGCTCGTACCGCTTGAACAGGTCGGGGTCGTCGCCGCCGAGCAGGTTGGCCATGACGACGTGCTGGGCGGTCATCCTGGGCGAGCCGAGCGGCAGGTCGAGCACGGCCCGCAGGTGCTGCTCGAACTGGGAGGTCGTGGCGCCCTCGATGGTCCAGTGGCCGCTGTTGTGCGGGCGCATGGCCAGCTCGTTGACGACCAGCCCGCTCTCCGACTGGAACAGCTCCACCGCCAGCAGCCCGGTCACTCCGAGCTCGTTGGCGATCGTCAGGGCGATGCGCTGGGCCTGGGCGGCCTGCTCCTGGTCGAGCCCGGGCGCCGGCGCGATGACCTCGACGCAGATGCCGTTCTCCTGCACGGTCTCCACGACCGGGTAGCTCACGCCCTGCCCGTGCGGCGAGCGGGCGACCAGCACGGCCAGCTCCCGCTCGAACGGCACGAACGCCTCCGCCATGAGCTCGACCCCGGTCGCGAACGCCTCGGCGACCTCCTCGGGCCTGCGGCACACCCACACGCCGCGCCCGTCGTAGCCGCCGCGCACCGCCTTCAGCACCACGGGCCAGCCGTGCTCGGCGGCGAAGCGCGCGACGTCGTCGGCGGACGACACCCGCGCCCAGGCCGGGCAGGGCGCGCCGATCCTGGTCAGGCGCTCGCGCATGACGGCCTTGTCCTGGGCGTGCACGAGGGCGTCGGCACCGGGGTGCACGACGTAGCCGTTGGCGGTCAGGGCCCTGATGTGCTCGGTGGGCACGTGCTCGTGGTCGAACGTGATCACGTCGCAGCCCTTGGCGAACTCGCGGAGGTCACCAAGATCGCGGTAGTCTCCGATGCGCGTGTCGACGATGACCCGGGCGGCGCTCTCCTCGGGGTTGTTGGCCAGCACCCGCAGCTCGACGCCGAGCGCGATGGCGGGCGGCTGCGACATCCTGGCCAGCTGGCCCGCGCCGACGATGCCGACGACCGGTCCGATGGGGCTGTAGGAACTCACGCCAGGTGAGCTTACCGGGACGCAACGACTTCCCCGACTGCACCCCTGAGCAGCCAGTCGTGTCGCGAGAGCTGGACGGCCGTTCCGGGTCGCCCGGCGGACGGCACCGCCCGGCGGGCACGACCGCCCAGCGTTCGCGTGCCCTCGAACAGTTCAGCAGGGTAAACCCTGCGAAACGGGTATGCCGGATATCGGACGAAGTTTCTAAAGACTCATTTTCTGACCTTTGTCCATCCCTCCGACTCCCGCCCTCCATCGTGGCCGGTACGCTGGGGGCGCAAGCTCGACTACGGAAGGGACCGAGCAGAGACGTGGACTTCACCAGACGCCTCTACCAGCGGTTCTCGTCCCTCGTCAACGAGCTGGCCAAGTTCGGCAGCATCGGCGCCGTCGCCTTCCTCATCGACACGGGGCTGCTCAATCTCCTCAACGTGGTGATCGGTCTCGGGCCGCTCACGTCCAAGGTCCTCGCAACGACGATCTCCACCACGTTCGCGTACGCGGGCAACCGGTTCTGGACCTTCCGGCACCGCGAGCAGAGCGGGCTGCGCCGCGAGTACTTCCTGTTCTTCCTGCTCAACGGCATCGCACTTCTGTTCGGCATGCTGACGATCGGCTTCACCACCTACACCCTCAACCTGCACGACCCGGTCAGCTTCAACATCGCCAACATCGTCGGCGTGGGGCTCGGAACGCTGTTCCGGTACTGGTCGTACAAGAAGTGGGTGTTCATGGAGGCCACCGATCCCATCCCGGTCGAGCTGCCCGAGGGCGGGGTCAGGCAGGACCGCTGACCACCCGGTTCCGCCCGTCGTCCTCCGCAGGGCGCAGGAAGATGGCGAACGTCGCGGGGCGCCGCCGTACGAGCTCCAGCCGGCCGCCGTCGGCCGCGGCCAGCGCGCGGGCCAGCGTCAGCCCGAGCCCGGTGCCTCCGCCGCCGCTGACGTTCCTGTCGAAGATCTTGGGGGCGATCTCGTCGGCGATGCCGGGGCCCTCGTCCGCGACCTCGATCACGACGTAGTTGTCGCCGAACGAGGTGGTGACGGTGACGGCGCCGCCGCCGTGCCGCAGCGAGTTCTCCAGCAGCGAGGCGATGACCTGGCCGAAGCCCCCGGTGGTGGCCATCGCCTTCAGCCCGCGGGAGCCTTCGAGCTGCAGCGTGCGGCCCGCGTCGCGGAAGACCGGCTCCCACTCGGTGATCTGCTGGACCAGCACCTCGTCGATCGCGACCGGCTCGGCCTGGGCGTGCCGCTGGCGGCGGGCGGCGGCCAGCAGCTCGTCGATCACGGCGGTGAGCCGCTCGGCCTGGACGATCGCCGCCTCGCCCTCCTCGCGCACGACCTCGGGCTCGCCGGCGGAGGCCACGATCTCCTCCAGGCGCATGGTCAGGCCGGTCAAGGGGGTGCGAAGCTGGTGGGAGGCGTCGGTGGCGAACTCGCGTTCGCGGGTGAGCAGGTCGGAGATGCGGGTGGCGCTGCGGTCGAGCACCTGGGCCACGCGGTCGAGCTCGGGGATGCCGTAGCGGTGCTTGCTCGGGCGCGCGTCGCCCGAGCCCAGCCGTTCGGCGATCTTCGCCAGGTCCTGCAGGGGCAGCGTCAGGCGGCGTGACTGCACGACGGCGAGGCTCACGGCCACCGCCAGGGCGGCGCCGGCCAGGGCCACGATGAGCAGCAGGCGGGCACGTACGTCCTGCTCGACCTGATCGCGGTCGCGGCTGATCCGCACGTAGACACCGGTGTTGGTCTGGGCGTCCTCGGTCATCAGGTGACCGGACGGCGGGGGGTCGCCGACGACGGTCACCCTCAGGGGGGTTCCGCGCTCCCAGATCTGGATGAACCTGCCCGGGTACTTTTGCTCCAGTTGCTGGGGGTCGAGCGGCGTCTCCTGGACGCGGGCGTACTCCACCTCTCCCACGAGACGCTTGGCTTCCGCCCCGAGCTCTTGAGCCGCCTCATCGACGATCAGACGGCTGACGACGACGCCCAGGGGGACCCCCAGCAGCAGGACCGCGATTACCGCGACGACCAGGGTGGAGGAGAGCAGTCGGCGGCGCATCTCCTACTCGCGCTCGAACCGGAAGCCGACTCCCCGGACGGTGGTGATGTAGCGCGGCTTGGCCGCGTCGTCGCCGAGCTTGCGGCGCAGCCAGGAGATGTGCATGTCGAGCGTCTTGGTGGAGCCCCACCAGTTGGTGTCCCACACCTCTCGCATGATCTGCTCGCGGGTGACGACCTTGCCGGCGTCGCGGACCAGGACGCGCAGCAGGTCGAACTCCTTGGTGGTCAGATGCAGCTCCTTCTCCCCCATCCAGGCGCGCCGCGAGTCGGCGTCGATGCGCACGCCCTGGACGACCGGGGTCTCGGAGGTGCCGCGGCGCAGCAGCGCCCGCACCCTGGCCAGCAGCTCCGCCAGCCGGAACGGTTTGGTCACGTAGTCGTCCGCGCCGGCGTCGAGGCCGACGACGGTGTCCACCTCGTCGACGCGGGCGGTCAGGATGAGCACCGGGGTGCCGTGGCCCTCGGCCCGGATCCGGCGGGCGACCTCCAGGCCGTCCATCTCCGGCAGCCCAAGGTCAAGAACGATCAGGTCGATGCCGCCCGACAAGGCCCTCTCCAGGGCCTGCGGGCCGTCGGGGCTCACCTCGACCTGATAGCCCTCGCGGCGCAGCGCACGCGCGAGTGGCTCTGAGATCGAGGTGTCATCCTCGGCGAGAAGTACGCAGGTCATGAAGCGATCGTAGGACCTTAAGCGATCGTTTCCCGGGCACAGCGCGCGGTTTGACTTGTCGTTGACCTATCCATTGACCTGGGCAAACACAGCTAAAATACGGTAGGTCGTGATTAAAGCACCGCCGTTTTCGGCCCGGGATTCATCGGACGATCATGCCCGGCCGCGCGATCCCCAACCCTCGGCTGAGATCATCGGGAGCATGCCGCTACCTCGACGCGGCGGGTTTCCTGCCCGCCCACGGGGCGGAGGCGCGCGGCGTGCCGCCGGGCCACCCGGGCGTCATGGCGCTGCTCGCCTCGGTGCCGGAGCACGAGGCGCGGGAGTGCGGGCTCGACGAGGTGGAGTCGGCGATGTACGTGGTCCGCGACGGGCCGGAGGTGGTCGCGGCGGCCGGGTACCGGACGTGGATGGGGACGGCGGCGCACGTCTGCGTGCTGACGGCCGGTGACCGGCGGGGTCGCGGGCCGGCCCGCGCGGTGGCGTCGGCGGCCGTGGCCGACGCGCTGGCGAAGGGGCTGCTGCCGCAGTGGCGGGCGCGGTTCGCGCCGTCGCGCCGGGTGGCCGGGGCGCTGGGCTTCCGCGAGCACGGCACGCAGCTCAGCCTGCGGCCCGGCCGTTAGCCGGAGATCGGAGACTGGAGAAAGGTGAGCCTCTGACTCACCTGACCCCCTTGCGTTCTTGCCGGCTCAGTCGTCGGCGGACGGCGGCTCGGCGTACCGCGCGAGGTAGAGCTGGATCCCGAGGCTGTTGATCAGCCCGAGCTCGGTCTCCAGGTAGTCGATGTGCTCTTCCTCGTCCTTCAAGATGTCCTCGAAGATGTTCGCCGAGGTGATGTCGCCCTTCTCGCGCATCAACTGGATGCCCGGCCGCAACCGCTGCACCACCGACAGCTCCACCTCGAGGTCCGCCCTCAGCTGCTCCTCGACGGTCTGGCCGATGTGCAGGGTCCCCAGCCGCTGATAATTGGGCAGGCCCTCCAGGAAGAGGATGCGATCGGTGAGGCGCTCGGCGTGGCGCATCTCGTCGATCGACTCGTAGCGGGTGTGCTCGGCGAGCTTCGTGTACCCCCAGTTCTCCTGCATCTTGGCGTGCAGGAAGTACTGGTTGATCGCAGTGAGCTCCGCGGTCAGCTGTTCGTTGAGCAATTCGATGATCTGCTTGTCGCCCTGCATGACGGGCCCCTCATCGCTATCCGGCTATGCGGTCGTCAGTTCTTCAGACCTTTTCAGGATCGCACAGATCTTCCGAACACAACGGGCACAGTCCCCACCAGCACCGGTGGTGTCGCGGATCTGCTTCGCGCTCTTTGCCCCGGCAGCGATGCAGTCGTGGACCTCATTCTCGGTCACAGCACGACAAATGCACACGTACATCCAGGGACAAACCTCTCGCGAAGGGATGGGCGCCATAAGGTTAGGCACACCTAAGGTAGCGCACTTTGGTTAGGCTTGCCTATGTTGGGTGGGTCACAAACGCCTATCCCCCGCTGTCAGTGCCCTCGCGAGATCCACTCCTCCAGGTGCGGCGACTCCGCCCCGATCGCGGTCGAGTCGCCGTGCCCGGTGTGCACGACCGTCTCCGGCGGGAGCGTCAGCAGCCGCTCCCTGATCGACTCGATGATCGTCTCGAACGAGCTGTACGAGCGGCCCGTCGCCCCCGGCCCGCCCTTGAACAGGGTGTCACCGCTGAAGACGGCCCCCAGGTCGGGCGCGTACGCGCACACCGCGCCCGGCGAGTGCCCCGGCGTGTGCAGGATCTGCAGCGCGACGCCGCCTGCCGGCAGCTTCTCGCCGTCGGCCAGCGGCTCGTACGTCACCTCCGGCCCGTACACCTGCTCCCACAGCACCTGGTCCGCGGGGTGCAGCCGGATCGGCGCCCCCGTCAGCGCGGCCAGGTCGCGGGCGGCGTTGATGTGGTCGTTGTGCGCGTGCGTGCAGACGATGGCCCTGACCGTACGCCCGCCCACCCGCTCGGCGATCGCCGCCGCGTCGTGGGCGGCGTCGATGACCACGACCTCGCGCGCGTCGCCGACCAGCCAGACGTTGTTGTCGACGTCCCAGGTGCCGCCGTCCAGCGAGAACGTGCCGGAGGTGATGATGCGGTCGATCATCAGAGGACCACCACCGAACGCAGCACCTCGCCGCGATGCATCTTGCCGAACGCCTCCTCGACCTGGTCCAGCGCGATCGTCTCGGAGACGAACTTGTCGAGCGGCAGGCGGTTCTGCAGGAACAGGTCGATCAGCATGGGGAAGTCGCGCGAGGGCAGGCAGTCGCCGTACCAGGAGGACTTCAGCGCGCCACCGCGGCCGAACACGTCCAGCAGCGGCAGGTCGATGCGCATGTCAGGGGTCGGGACGCCGACCAGCACGACCGTCCCGGCCAGGTCGCGGGCGTAGAAGGCCTGCTCGTACGTCTCCGGGCGGCCCACCGCCTCGATGACCACGTCGGCGCCGTTGCCGCCGGTCAGGTCGCGGATCGCCTCGACGGGGTCGGACGAGCGGGAGTTGACCGTGTGCGTGGCGCCGAAGCCGCGCGCCCACTCCAGCTTCCTGTCGTCCACGTCCACCGCGATGATCCTCGCGGCGCCCGCCAGCGAGGCGCCCAGGATCGCCGCGTCACCGACACCGCCGCAGCCGATGACCGCCACGCTGTCGCCCCGGGTGACCCCGCCGGTGTTGACGGCCGCGCCGAGGCCGGCCATGACGCCGCACCCGAGCAGGCCCGCGACCTGCGCCGGAGCCTCGGCCGAGACCTTCGTGCACTGCCCGGCCGCGACCAGCGTCTTCTCCAGGAACGCGCCGATGCCCAGCGCGGGCGACAGCTCGGTGCCGTCCTTGAGCGTCATCTTCTGCGTGGCGTTGTGGGTGGCGAAGCAGTACCACGGGCGGCCGCGCAGGCAGGCGCGGCACTGGCCGCACACCGCGCGCCAGTTGAGGATCACGAAGTCGCCGGGCTCCAGGCCGGTGACCCCGTCACCGACCGCCTCCACGGTGCCCGCCGCCTCGTGTCCCAGCAGGAACGGGTAGTCGTCGCTGATCCCGCCCTCCCGATAGTGCAGGTCGGTGTGGCACACGCCGCAGGCCTGCACGTTCACCACCGCCTCGCCCGGACCCGGGTCCGGCACGAGCACCGTCTCGAGAGAAACTTCCTGACCCTTGCCCTGGGCTACCACGCCCTGCACTTCGTACGGCATGCCAGTCATCTTGTGTCAGGAGGATGATCTCCGCAAGACATAAGGCTGCACCACGCCGAGGCCCCTCGCCGGACGGCGCCTGATCTTGTGCAACTCGTACGGCTCGCCGTCGAGCCCGCCGGCCAGCGCCTCGTCGATGAGGATCGTGCCGGGCCTGGCGATGGCGGTGAGCCGGGCGGCGAGGTTGACGGTGGTGCCGAAGACGTCACCCATCATGGGCAGCACCGGGCCGTACGCCATCCCGATGCGCAGCTCGTCGGTCGCCACCAGGTCGAGGGCGATGGCCGCGGCCTGCCCGGGGCCCTGCGCGGTGAACAGCACCTCGTCGCCCAGCGTCTTGACCAGCCGGGCGCCGTGGGAGGCCACCACGTCGGAGGCCCGCGACTCGAACCCCTCCACCAGCCCCGCCAGCTCCTTCTCGTCGAGCTCGCGGCTGCGCCTGGTGAACGACACCAGGTCCGCGAACCCCACCGCCATCGCCACCCTGGTCGGCACCAGCTCGTCGTTGACGTCGGCGATGGCCAGCAGCCGGGTGCCGGCGGCGGCGAGCTGGGCCCGCCAGACGTGGATGAGCACGTGCTCGAAGTCGGGCAGCAGCCCCTGCGCCGTGTCGAGCACCGCCGCCAAGTCGCCCTCGGACGGCTCGGGCGGCAGCATCGTGCCGATCATGATCTCGGCCTGCCACTGCGCCAGCCTGGCCGTGGTCTGGCCGAGCGCGCGGGCCATGCGGATCACGGTCTGCTCGTCGAGCAGACCGCCGTCGATCATGCTGCGCACCCGGCGCAGCGCGTCGACGTCGGCCTCGGTGAACGCCACGGCGTCGTCCGCCCGCTGCGCGAAGCCGAGCGCGCGCCAGATGCGCTCGGCCAGCTCCCGCGGCACCCCGCTCCTGGCGGAGACCTCCGCCCGCGTGTACCGGGGCGGCAGGCCGACCAGCAGTCGCTCGATCTCCTCGGCGCTCGGGCGGCCGGGACGGGCTTCGCTCACCCGAGGAGGCTACTTCAGCGCCCGTCCACCTCGCCGTCCGAGGCGTCCTCGACGAGCCGGAACAGGTCGGTGCGCACGTCCTGGATCCTCGGGATGTCCTTCAGCACGATCTCCCCGCGATCGCCGGCCGACTCGACCGTCAGCGTGCCGCAACCGAGCAGCCGCTCGGGGAAGGTCTGGTCCGAGCTCACCGTGTTGACCTTGGCGATCGGGATCTCGTCGGTCGACTTGTTGAGCACGCCCGTGCTGATCGTGAAGCGGTGCGTGGTGAGCACGTAGCCGGTGTTCTTCCACTGCAGGTACGGCACGAACGACCAGATCGTGAGCAGGATGAGCCCGATGACGACGACCGCGATCCTGGCGTAGGACACGTACTCGAAGTCGGGGATGAAGTACAGCGCCGCACCCGTCGCCGCGGCGATGAGGATCAGCGCGACGAAGGGGACGATGAGCCGCTTCCAGTGGGGGTGGAAGGATCGCACGCGCCGCTCACCCTGCGTCAGATGATGGTCGGGAAGGGTCATGGGCAGCATCGTGCCACCATCGAGGGGCCGGGGGCCATGCCCATGACGCAACGGGCAGCTCAGCCCGCGGCCCGCACGTGCACCACGTCGCCCGCGCTCAGCGTGTACCGCTCGCCGCCGGACTCCAGTTGCAGGTGGCCGGAGCCGTCCACGCCGGTCGCGAGCCCGGTCAGCGTCCGCCCGCCCGGCAGCTCCACCCTGACCTGGCGGCCGACCGTGGCGCTGATGGCGAGGTAGGCCGCCCGCAGCCCCGACGCGTCGGCGTCGCCCCCGGCCTCCGTCCACTCGCGGTAGTGGGTCTCGACCTCCCTGAGCACGGCGCGCAGCAGCGGGTCGCGGTCGAGGCAGGCCCCCTCCGCGATGCTCAGCGAGGTGGCCGTCTCGGTGGGCAGCTCGTCGGGCCGGAGCGTCACGTTCAGGCCCATGCCGATGACGACCGCGTCGTCCACCCGCTCGGCCAGCACCCCGGCCAGCTTGCGCTCGCCGATCAGCAGGTCGTTGGGCCACTTGAGGCCCACCTCGACCTCCGCCAGGCGGCGTACGGCGGAGGCGGCGGCCACGCCGTACAGGAGGGACAGCCAGCCCTGCGCGAGCGGCGGCACGCCGGGCCTGAGCAGGACCGAGAACGTCAGCCCCGAGCGGGGCGGCGCCGACCAGGTGCGGCCCAGCCGCCCGCGGCCGGCCTGCTGCGCCTCCGCGACCAGCACCGTGCCCTCGGGCGCGCCGTCCCTGGCGGCCTGGGCCAGGTCGGCGTTGGTGGAGCCGGTGCTGTCGACGACGGTGACGCCGGTCCACAACGAGCCAGGACGGACCAGGGCCCGGTTGAGCGACGCCTCGGACAGCGGCGGGCGGTCGAGGTCGGAGTAACGTGAGTCGGCCATCCCCCCATCTTCGCTGATGACGGGCGTGTGAAGGTGGAGTGGGCAAGATGGTGGGGTGAGCGAGCGCGCCGGGCCGACCACCCGGATCAGGATCACGGAGCTGTCCGGCCCGGCCGCCCGGGAGCGGCGCGACGACCTGGCCACGGAGGAGCCGCTGGAGCTCCGCGTCACCGCGCCCGACGGCACGCGCAGGACGGTGGCGATCACCATGCGCACGCCGGGGCACGACTTCGAGCTGGCCGCAGGCTTCCTGCACGGCGAGGGCCTGGTGCGCCACGGCGACATCGCCTCGATCGCGTACTGCACCGACGAGGACCTGCCGCCCGAGGCCCGCTACAACACGGTCACGGTGCGCCTGCGCGGCCCGGTGCCCGACCTGCCCGCGCTCGACCGCCACTTCCTCACCTCCAGCGCCTGCGGCGTGTGCGGCTCGGCGAGCCTCGACGCGCTGCGCGGCCGGTGCGCGGCGGTCCCTCGCGGGTCGCTCAAGCTCGCCCCCGAGGTGCTGTACGGGCTGCCGGACGCGTTGCGCGCGGCGCAGGGCGGGTTCGGCAAGACGGGCGGGCTGCACGCCGCCGGGCTGTTCTCCGGCGACGGCGCCCTGGCGGCGGCGCGCGAGGACGTGGGCCGCCACAACGCGGTGGACAAGCTGGTCGGCTGGGCGTCCATGGCCGGGCGGCTGCCGCTGGCCGAGCACCTGCTCGTGGTGAGCGGGCGGGCCAGCTACGAGATCATGCAGAAGGCGCTGGCGGCGGGCGTCCCGGCGGTGTGCGCGGTGTCGGCGCCGTCGTCGCTGGCGGTGGAGCTGGCCAGGGAGTTCGGGCTGACGCTGGTGGGGTTCCTGCGCGGGGAGCGCTGCAACGTGTACGCGGGGGCGGAAAGAATCAGCACCTAACAGTGGAATGAAGCATTCCGTTCTGCTATTCTGGAACAGAACGAAACATTCCGTTCCTTCTGGAGGTCAGAACATGAGCACCATCACCCCCTTCCGCGTCGAGATCCCCCAGTCCGACCTCGACGACCTCCAGGCCCGCCTCGCCCTGACCCGCTTCGCCGACGAGATCCCCGGCGCCGAGCAGGGCGTCAGCGTCGAGCGGGTCAAGCGCCTGGTCGCTCACTGGCGCGACGGCTTCGACTGGCGGGCGGTGGAGGCCCGGCTCAACGCCTACCCGCAGTTCACCACCGAGATCGACGGGCAGGACATCCACTTCCTGCACGTCCGCTCCGACAACCCCGACGCGCTCGCCCTGATCGTCACCCACGGCTGGCCCGGCTCCATCGCCGAGTACCTGCGCGCCATCGAGCCCCTGTCGCGCCACTTCCACCTGGTCATCCCGTCGCTGCCCGGCTACGGCTTCTCGGGCCCGACCCGCGAGCTGGGCTGGAACAACCAGCGTATCGCCAGGGCCTGGGCCGAGCTGATGGCGCGGCTCGGCTACGAGCGCTACGGCGCGGTCGGCAACGACGGCGGCTCGATGATCTCCCCCGAGGTCGGCAGGATCGACCCGGAGCACGTGGTGGGCGTGCACGTCACGCAGATCTTCTCGTTCCCGTCGGGCGACCCGGCCGAGTTCGCCGGGCTGAGCGAGGAGGAGCAGGCGGGGCTGGCGGTGCTCGACTGGTTCTGGAAGGAGAAGGGCGCGTTCAACGTCCTGCAGTCGCAGCAGCCGCAGACGCTCGCGCACGCCATCGTCGACTCGCCCGCCGGCCTCGTCGGCTGGCTGGCCCAGCTCTTCGACGAGGACCTGGACGACGAGTTCGTGGTGACCAACGCGGCCATCCACTGGCTCACCGGCACGGCCGGCTCGGCGCTGCGCCTCTACTGGGAGAACGCCCGCGCCGAGCAGCCCAAGGAGCCGACGACCGTGCCGACGGCGCTGGCCATGGGCGAGGGCGACTTCAAGTCCATCCGCCGCTTCGCCGACCGCGACCACGCCAACATCGTCTCCTGGAAGACCCTCCCGGCCCCGGCCCACGGCCACTACACGGCGCACACCGCCACGGAGGCGCTCACCTCGGACGTCATCGCCTTCTTCCGCAGCGTCGGCTAGGCACGAGAAGGCGCCCCCTCGGGGGCGCCTTCCGAGGCGTCAGCCGGTGTTCTGCAGGCCCGCCGCCACGCCGTTCACTGACAGCAGCAGCAGCGTGGAGAGCCGGTCGCGCTCCTGGTCCGACGGGTTCTCCGTGCGCAGCGCGCGCAGCGCCCTGAGCTGGAGGTGCGACAGGGCGTCCACGTACGGGTCGCGGAGCTGGACGGCGCGCGAGAGCACCTTGCGGTTCTCCAGCAGCCGCGTGTGCCCCGTGACCCGCAGCACCAGCTCCCGGGTCCGGTCGTACTCCTCCAGCACCCGCTGGGCGAAGTCCTCCCTGCCGCCCAGCGCCAGGTAACGCTTGGCGATGGAGCGGTCGGTCTTGGCCAGCGACATCTCCGCGTTGTCGAGCATGACGTTGAACAGCGGCCACTCCGCGTACGCCGCCCGCAGCTCGTCGAGGGAGTCGACGGCGGCCAGGCCGGTGCCGAGGCCGTACCAGCCGGGGAGGTTGACGCGGGTCTGGGCCCAGGCGAAGACCCAGGGGATGGCCCGCAGGTCGTCGAGTGAGCGGGGGGCGCCCAGGCCGCGGCGGGCCGGGCGGGAGCCGAGGCGCAGGGTGCCGATCTCCTCCAGCGGGCTGACCAGGCCGAACCACTCGGGGAAGCCGGGGGCCTCCGTGAGCGCCCGGTAGGCCTGCTCCGAGGCCGTCGCCACCTGCTCCGCCAGGCCGCGGAAACGTTCGGCGGCGGTGGCGGTGCGGGCGCCGACCGTGGGCGAGGAGGCCAGCAGGACGGCGTTGGCCACCTGCTCCAGGTGGCGGCGGGCGATCGCGATGTGGCCGTAGCGGGCGAAGATGACCTCGCCCTGCTCGGTGACCTTGAACCGGCCCGCGACCGAGCCGGGCGCCTGGGCCAGCACCGCGCGGTTGGCCGGGCCACCGCCACGGCCCAGCGCGCCACCGCGGCCGTGGAACATGCGCAACTGCACGTCGTGCTCGGCGGCCCAGGCCGTCAGCTCCTCCTGCGCCTCGTAGAGGCGGAGCGTGGCGGCGGCGGGGCCGAGCTCCTTGGCCGAGTCGGAGTAGCCGAGCATGATCTCCATGCGCCGCCCGGTGTCGGCCAGCCGCCGCTGCACCTCGGGGATGTCGAGCATGCCGGTCAGCACCCGGGGCGAGTTGGCCAGGTCCTGGCCCGACTCGAACAGCGGCACCACGTCGAGCACCGGCGCCCGGTCGCCGAGCGCGTGCCTGGCCAGCTCGTACACCGCCGCGACGTCCTCGGCGGAGCGGGTGAAGGAGACGACGTAGCGGGAGCAGGCGGTGACGCCGAAGCGCTCCTGGATCCAGCCGATCACCCGGATCGTGGCCAGGACCTCCTCGGTGCGCTCCGACAGCTCGCCGCCGGCCCGCAGCTCCTCCAGGGCCGTCGCGTGCACCTGGGAGTGCTGGCGCACCTCCAGCTCGGCCAGGTGGAAGCCGAACGTCTCCACCTGCCACATGAGGTGCTGCAGCTCCCCGTACGCCTGCCGCGGCGCCGAGGCGGCCAGCGACTCCTGGGCCAGCCGGAGGTCGGCCAGCAGCTCGGCGGGCGAGCGGTAGGCCAGGTCGAGGTCGCGGCGGCGGGTGGCGGCGATGCGCGCGGCCACGAACAGCAGCCACTGGCGGTGCGGCTCCCGCGGCGAGCGGGTGGCCAGCTCGGACACCACGTCGGGATGGCCGTCCACGGCCGCCGCCAGCGCCGTCCGCAGCTCGGGTGAGCAGGGCGCGAACTGGGCGGAGGCGGTCAGCGTGCGGGCGATGCGCGTGCAGGCGGTCTCCAGCGCCGTCAGCACGTGCTCGGACTGGATCTGGATGGTCTCGCGGGTGACCTTGGAGGTCACGTTGGGGTTGCCGTCGCGGTCGCCGCCGATCCAGCTCCCGTACCGGATGAACGGCCTGGCCAGCGGCGGGCGGGTGCCGGTGCGCTCGTCGAGCGCGGCGTCGAGGGAGCGGTAGACCTGCGGCACCATGCGGAACAGCGTCTCGTCGAAGGCGGCCATGGCCGTGCGCACCTCGTCGAGCGGGTCCAGCTTGGTGGAGCGGAGCTGGGCCGTACGCCACAGCAGGTCGATCTCCTCCAGCATGCGGCGCTTGCTCTCGGCGCGCTCGGAGGCGCCGCGTCCCGGCGCGTTGTACTCGGTGAGCTGGCCGCTGATGCGCTGGATCGCGGTGACGACGGCGCGCCTGCGCGCCTCCGTCGGGTGCGCGGTGAGCACCGGATGCAGCTCCAGGCCCTCCAGCAGCTCGGTGACGCGCTCGTGCCCGAGCTCGTGCACGGCCTGTGCCAGCGACTCGCGCTGCACCCTGCCCTCGGCGTCCCGCTCCCGCAGCGTGCGGATGCGGTAATGCTCCTCGGCCAGGTTGGCGAGGTGGAAGTAGCAGGTGAACGCGCGGGCCACGGCCACGGCCCGCTCGATCTCCCATCCGGCGACCATTTCGGTGATCACGTCGGCCGAGATCTCACCCTTGCGCGCCGCGATGACGGCCTTGCGCAACCGTTCGACATCGGCCAGCAGGTCCTCGCCACCCTGTTCGGCGAGCACCTGGCCGAGCAGTTTGCCCAGCAGACGCACATCGTGGCGTAGCTCGTCCGGCATCTCGGTTACGGCGGCACTGCGACGCTCGAGCCCCTGGTCAATCATGTTTCGAAGGGTATCGAGTCGGTTCCGGCCGACGTAGACCGGTCTCAGTTATTGGACTAGACCACTGCTCAGGTGGGCTTCGAGACGGCCGCGAGCAGCTCCGGCGTACGCGCGAAGCCGATCCTGGCGGCCAGCCGCCGGCCGAGCGCCTCGGCCAGCAGGCCGTAGAACGGCGCCAGGACGGAGACCCAAAAGAGCCCGAACACGAGCGGCACCACGATCGGCAGCGCGAGCAGCCCGATCCCCACCGTGGCCCCCATCGCGGAGGCGAACGCCAGCCCGCCCTGGCCGGGGGCGGCCCCGGTGAAGGCGTTCATCCGCTCGGGCGCGGTGTACGGCAGCACCACGCTGGTCACGGAGCCGACGCCGAGCCCGATCCCGAGCGCGCCCCAGCCGGTCAGCATGCCGGGCAGGATCGCGCCCGGCCGGCCGGCGAGCAGGCCGGTCGCGACGGCGATGGCGGCGATCACCGGCACGGCGATCAGCGCGTTGGCCAGGTGCCGGCCGGCCAGGTCGGTGGCCAGGCCGCGCTCGGAGCCGAAGGCGACGGCGTTCATCCAGAGCGAGCGGCCGTCGATGCCGAACGCGTTGATCGACTGCAACGCGATCATCAGCGCGCCCGCGCCGGACAGGGTGATCGGCATGCCGGCGCCGGCCTCGGCCGTCCTGGTCAGGGAGAACGACAGCACGACCGTCACCAGGACGGCGCTGAACCAGCCCACGCGGTAGCGGGGGTCGCGCCTGATGTACTTCAGCTCCTTGGTCACCACCGCCGCCAGCGGCCCGTCAGGCAGGAAGCGGTCGACGAGGCCGCTCTCCCTGCGTACGGAGGCGGCCTGGGTGGAGACGTCGGGCGTGACCAGGGCGCGGGCGAGCGCCTTGATCCACAGCCAGGCCAGCGCCACGGTGAGCAGCGCCACGAGGACCACCTCGGCCAGCCCGACCAGGCCGCCGTCGGCGATGGCGTGGGCCAGCATGCCGGACGGCGTCCACCGCAGCACGGCCGCCATCGCGTGCAGCATGGCCGCCGGGTCGCCGAAGCCGCCGTTCATCAGCAGGTTGGGCAGTTGCGCGAGCAGCACGACGAGCAGCGCGGCCACGGCCAGCACGTCACGCCCGCGCCGGGTGCGCAGCGCGCTGGACAGCGCCGTGGTGATCAGCCGGGACGCCACCACGCACAGCGCGAACTGCACCAGCACGGCCGGCACCCCGAGCAGCCAGCCGCCCGCGCCCGAGGCCAGCCCGACCAGGGCGCCGAACGTCACGATCAGCATCGCCGCAGGCCAGACGCCGGTCACCGACGCGGTGAAGAGGCCGACCGCCAGCCGCCGCGTCCGCAGCGGGAACAGCGACAGCTTGGCCGGGTCGAGCGTGTCGTCCAGGCCGAACGCCATCAGCGGCACGACCATCCAGCCGAACAGGAAGAAGGCGAACGCCACGATCACGAGCGAGGAGGAGATGTCCGGGGGCGCCAGCCGCAGCAGGCTCATCAGGAAGAAGCCGAGCACGGCCAGCCCGGCGGCCGCGACGAGGGTGAAGACGAAGCCGAGCTTGCGCTGGAGGTCGCCGCGCAGGTTGCCGGCCAGCAGCCGCAGCTTGAGCCGCGCGAAGAGCGCGACGGTGGTCACGAGCCGGCCTCGGGCGGCCTGGCGCCGAGCCAGGTCAGGCCCGACTCGCCGCCGCCCTGCGAGGAACGGCCGACGAGCTCCAGGAAGGCCTGGTTGAGCGTGGGACGGTCGCCGCGTACGTCCGCTAACGTGCCCTGCGCCACGATGTGCCCCGCGCTCATCACCGACACCCAGTCGCACAGCCGCTCGACCAGGTCCATCACGTGACTGGAGAAGATGACGGTGGAGCCGGAGGCGGTGAAGCGGCGCAGCACCTCGGTCAGCGTGTTGGCGCTGACCGGGTCGACGCCTTCGAACGGCTCGTCGAGGAAGAGCACCGACGGGTTGTGCAGCAGCGCCGCGGCCAGGCCGATCTTCTTGCGCATGCCGGTGGAGTAGTCGACGACGAGCTTGTCGGCGGCCTCGACCAGGTCCATGACGGCCAGCAGCTCGCCCGCGCGCTGCTCGACCTCGGCCTTGGGGATGCCGCGCAGCCTGCCGTTGTAGAGGAGCAGCTCGCGCCCCGACAGCCGCTCGAACAGCCGCAGCCCCTCGGGCAGCACCCCGATGCGCGCCTTCACCTCGACGGGGTCGCGCCAGACGTGGAACCCGTCCACCTCGGCGGAGCCGCCGTCGGGACGGAGCAGCCCGGTGATCATGCTGAGGGTGGTCGTCTTGCCCGCCCCGTTGGGCCCGACCAGACCCGCGAAGCTCCCGGCGGGGACCACGAGGTCCACCCCCGCGACGGCGATCTGCTGCCCGAATCGCTTGAACAGGGCGTGCGTGCGAACCGCGTCCGACATGGCTCCACTCTAGGAGGAGAGGCTAGCCTTGCGCGCATGAGCACTGCGGAGGAGATGCCGGGGCAACCGGATATTCACACCACCGCTGGGAAGATCGCCGACCTGGAGCGGCGACTCGACGAGGCCGTGCACGCGGGCTCGTCGGCGGCGGTCGACAAGCAGCACGCCAAGGGCAAGATGACGGCCAGGGAGCGGGTGCTGGCGCTGCTGGACGAGGGCTCGTTCGTGGAGTTCGACGAGTTCGCCAGGCACCGGTCCACGATGTTCGGGATGGACGAGCGCAGGCCGTACGGCGACGGCGTCATCACCGGGCACGGCACGATCGACGGCCGGCAGGTGTGCGTGTTCTCCCAGGACGTGACGGTGTTCGGCGGCTCGCTCGGCGAGGTGTACGGCGAGAAGATCGTCAAGGTGCTGGACCTGGCGGTCAAGACCGGGTGCCCGATCATCGGCATCAACGAGGGCGGCGGCGCGCGCATCCAGGAGGGTGTGGTCGCGCTCGGCCTGTACGCCGAGATCTTCAAGCGCAACGTGCACGCCTCCGGCGTGATCCCGCAGATCTCGCTCATCATGGGCGCCGCGGCCGGCGGCCACGTCTACTCCCCCGCGCTGACCGACTTCGTGGTGATGGTGGACCAGACGTCGCAGATGTTCATCACCGGGCCCGACGTGATCAAGACGGTGACCGGTGAGGAGGTCACGTTCGAGGAGCTGGGCGGGGCCCGCACGCACAACACCAGGTCGGGGGTGGCCCACTACCAGGCCGCCGACGAGCAGGACGCCCTCGAGTACGTCAAGGCGCTGCTGTCGTACCTGCCGTCGAACAACCTGGACGAGGCCCCGGCGTACGAGCCGGCGACGGATCTCGATCCCGACCCGGAGCTGGACGAGGTGATCCCCGACTCGCCGAACCAGCCGTACGACATGCACCAGGTGATCGAGCACGTGCTGGACGACGGGGAGTTCCTGGAGGTCCACGCGCTGTTCGCGCCGAACGTGGTGGTCGGGTACGGCAGGCTCGACGGCCAGCCGGTGGGCGTGGTGGCCAACCAGCCCATGCATTTCGCTGGATGTCTGGATATCAACGCATCCGAGAAGGCTGCCAGATTTATTCGAACATGTGATGCCTTCAATATTCCAATCCTGACTTTTGTTGATGTACCGGGTTTCCTTCCCGGCACCGATCAGGAATGGAACGGAATCATCCGCCGCGGCGCCAAGCTCCTGTACGCCTACGCCGAGGCCACCGTGCCGCTGATCACGGTCATCACCCGGAAGGCGTACGGCGGCGCGTACGACGTCATGGGCTCCAAGCACCTGGGCGCGGACGTGAACCTGGCCTGGCCCACCGCGCAGATCGCGGTCATGGGCGCGCAGGGCGCGGTCAACATCCTCCACCGGAGGAGGCTGGCGAGCGCCGCCGACCCCGAGGCCGAGCGGGCGGCTCTGGTCACCGAGTACGAGGACACGTTGGCCAACCCGTACATCGCGGCCGAGCGCGGCTACGTGGACGCGGTGATCCGGCCGTCCGAAACCCGCCCCCAGGCCATCCGGGCGCTGCGCGCCCTGCGGAACAAGCGGATGACGCTGCCCCCCAAGAAGCATGGGAACATTCCGCTATGACGCCGCACCTGCGCATTGTCCGAGGGGACGCCACGCCGGAGGAGATCGCGGCGCTCGCGGCCGTCCTGGCGTCCCGCCGCGCCGAACCGGAGACGAGCCGCACATCGGGAAGACAAACATGGCGAAACCCGGCTAGAGCCATGCGTAAGCCTGTCGCCCCAGGGAAGTCGGCATGGCGGATGAGCGCACTACCCTAGATAGATCCTGAGAATCGGGTGTCAAGTTCCCCGGGAGTTGGGACTATCTAGAGAAAGTAGGCGTATATAGTCGGCCGATCAACTAACACCGCGGCCTGGAGGACGACATGGCCATCCCAGACCTCATGCCGCATCCTGTGGCAGCCAAGTACGCCGTCCTAGTGGATGTCGGTTATCTGTACGCTGCGGCAGGTGAAGTGCTGCTCGGCGCGAAGGAGCGCAAGGAATATCGGGTGGCCGCCGATGAGCTCATCCAGAGTCTACAGAAACATGCAGAGGAACGCATTTCGGGCGAACTTCTGCGGATCTATTGGTATGACGCAGCCCGTGATCGCGTGCCTACCGTCGACCAGCGTGTCATCGCTCAGCTTCCGTGGGTCAAGGTGCGGCTCGGCAACCTGAACGCCCGCGGCCAGCAGAAGGGTGTGGACGCGCAGATCCGGAGCGATCTGGAGGCACTGGCCAGGCATCATGCGGTCACTGACACGATCCTGCTGGCGGGCGATGAGGACATGGTCCCGGCGGTGGAGGCCGCGCAGGCCTACGGCGTGCGCATCCACCTGTGGGGCGTCGAGCCGCCTTACGGCACCAACCAGGCCGAACGCCTGGTGTGGGAGTCCGACACCGTCGAAGTGATCAGCGCCGATTTCCTAAGACCGTTTTTCAGCCGTGCTCCTCAGCCCGTTCCTGTCACTCCACCCGCCGCCGCTCCCTCGCCCGCTCAGGTCTTCGCCGGGCGCGCCCCCGTCAAACCGCACGCGAAACCCGGCCAGGTCGCCAAGCTGGGGCCGAGCAGGCCGCGCGTGGAGGACGTGGGCGAGCACGTCGCCCAGAAGTGGATACTCACCCGCGGGCGTGACAACATCCGCGACCTGCTCCCCGGGCCCATCCTGCCCACCGTGATCGACACCGAGCTGCTGATCGAGGCGGAGAAGGAGCTCGGGCACTCGCTGCGGCCCTACCCGGAGGCGCGGGTGTGGCTGCGTGACGGGTTCTGGGCGCGGGTCTACCGGGAGTTCGACCTGGGGGTGGGCGTCTCGTCGAAGTAGTCGCGGGGCCCGGGGTCCAGGAGGGCCTCGGCTATCGCCGTGCGAGCGTACAGGACGTATCGCCCCGTACGGTGTGCCGTGCACAGGCCGGCCCTGCGCAGCGCGGTGAGGTGCTGGTTCGCGCCCGGCTCCGACAGCCCGGCGCGCCGGGCCAGCTCGCGGGTGGAGGCCGGCTGGTCGAGCTCGGCCAGCAGCCGCGCGCGGGTCCTGCCCAGCACGGCGGCCAGCGCCTGCGGCGGCTCCACCTCGCGGCGCTCCCAGAGCGTCGCCACGCCGCGCGGCGCGTACCGCACGGTCGGCTGGTACGGCGGCACCGTCACCGAGAACACCTTCGGCCAGACGAACACGCTCGGCACCAGGAGCAGCCCGAGGCCGCGCAGCGGGCGCTCACCGGAGACGTGGCGGTGCCGGATGCTCAGCGTCCCGTCGTGCCAGGTGACGGCCTCGTCCAGGTCGGCCAGCATGCGCCGCGCGCCGCCCTCGGCCAGCAGCCTGGCCCGGTACAGGATCTCGCCCTCCAGCAGGGCCCTGATCCGCGGCCAGTACGGGGCCAGCGCGGCCCGCCAGTAGTCCGTGACCTCGGTGGCCAGGCGTTCCAGCCCCTTCTCCGGGTCGTCGAAGAGCGCCTGCACCCGTTTCGTCCGTGGACCGGGCACCTCGTCCAGATCCGGGCGCACGCGGGCGGCCGCGCCGCGCATGGTGGCCAGTTCTAGCTCCAGGTCCGGCACGGACGTGGACGGCGGGGTGCAGGTGAAGCCCGCGATCGTGATCGTCGGCACCGGAACGAGGTCGGACAGCAGCCGCCACTCCACGTCCGCCAGGCGGAGGCGCACCTGCTCGGCCCAGGGGCGCAGGAGCGGGTGCGCGGACGGGTCCTTCAGCACGCGCACGCTGGCCACGACCTCGCCGAGCGGGGAGATCGCGAAGCGGAGGTTCGCGAGGTCGTGGGCGGTGAAGACGAGGTCGAGGGTCATTGGATTCGCCGCTCACTTAATCGATGGCACCATTGCCGACATTTCACCATCGTGGCGGGCATGTCAACGACAGTGACGCAGGAGCCGCTGCTCCGGCTCCGCGGCTTTCGCAACCTCTTCCTGGCCGGCGCGGTCAGCCAGCTCGGATCCCAGATCAGCTACGTCGCCCTGCCCCTGCTCGCCGTGACCGCCCTCGGCGCGGGCGCGGGCGAGGTCGGGCTCCTCGCCGCGCTCGGGACGCTCACCGTGCTGCTGCTCGGGCTGCCCGCCGGAGCCTGGGTGGACCGGGTCAGGCGCCGTCCCGTGATGATCGCCACCGACCTGCTGCGGGCCGGGGCGCTGCTGTCGGTGCCGGTGGCGTGGTGGGGCGGGTGGTTGTCGATGGGGCACCTGTACCTGGTCGCGGTGCTCGTCGGGGCCGGGACGCTGCTGTTCGACGTGGCCTCGTACAGCATCGTGCCGGCGCTGGTGGGACGGGACCGGCTGACGGCGGCGAACACGCTGCTGGTGGGGACCGGGGCCGGGATGGACGTGGCGGGGCGCAGCACCGCCGGGGTGCTCGTGCAGGTGGCGGGGGCGCCGGTGGCGATCCTGCTGGACGCGCTGAGCTACCTGTGGTCGGCGGCCTGGCTGCGAGCCGTCCCCGAACCCCGGACGGCGGCGCGGGAGTCCGACCCGATGGGAAGGCAGATCGCCGAAGGCGTCCGGTTCCTGTTCGGCAACCCGATCCTCGTCACGGCCCTGCTCCAGGGAACCATGGTCAACCTGGCGTTCCCGCTCTGCTCCGTCCTGCTCCCGGTCGTCCTCGTGCAGCAGCTCGGCCATCCCGAGTGGGTGCTCGGGGCGTACCTGGCCGCGGGCGGGCTCGGCGTGCTGGCGGGATCGTCGTCGGCGCACGCCATCGGCCGCCGGCTCGGCACCGGGCGCGCCGCGTGGCTCGCGAGCCTCGTCACCACGCCCGCCGCGTTCGTCGTGCCGCTCCTGAGCATGGGCGGGCCGTGGGTGTGGGCGAGCGCGGTGGCGTGGCTCGTGCTGACGTTCCGTACCGGGCTCAACAACGTGCTGCTCATCAGCCTGCGGCAGCGGGTCACGCCCGACGCCATGCTGGGCAGGATGACGGCGACGATGCGCCTGCTCCTGACGGGCGCGCTCGGGGCGGGCGGGCTGCTCGCCGCCGCCGTCGGCGAGCTGTGGGGCACCGGCCCCGCGCTGGCGCTGGGCGCGGCCGTCATGGCACTGAGCTGGCTGCCCTACGTACGCTCGCCGCTGCGCCACCAGCCATGAACGTTGGTGTCTGATTTCCGCCAGTCAGTCCCCTTGGGGAGCGCATACTGTCGGAGACATGTCACCACTCGAGCTCGACTTCGACTCCTGTTACCGGGCCGTCTCCGCCAGGGACGCCCGGTTCGACGGGCGTTTCTACACGGCGGTGACGACGACGCGCATCTACTGCCGCCCGATCTGCCCGGCCCGTACGCCCTCGGCCCGCAACGTGCGCTTCTACCGGCACGCGGCGTCGGCGGAGGCCGCCGGGTTCCGCCCCTGCAAGCGCTGCCGGCCCGAGCTGTCGCCCGGCGACCCCGGCTGGGACGTGCGCGGCGACCTCGTCGGGCGGGCACTGCGGCTGATCGACGACGGGGCGGCCGACGAGCAGGGCGTCGCCGGGCTCGCCCAGCGGCTGCACATCACCGAGCGGCACCTGCACCGGCTGTTCGTGACCGAGCTGGGGGTCGGGCCGCTGGCGGTGGCGCGGACGAAGCGGCTGCTGCTGGCCAAGCAGCTCCTGACCGAGACGGGGCTGCCGGTGACGGAGGTGGCGTTCGCGGCGGGGTTCGGGAGCGTGCGGCAGTTCAACGCGACGATGCGGGAGACGTACGGGTTCACGCCCAGCGAGCTGCGCGCCACGGCCGGGCCCCGGACGGTCCAGGCCAACGGGGTGGCGACCGGGGCGGCGACGCTGCGGCTCCGGCTGCACCGGCGGGAGCCGTACGACGTGGAGGGGGTCTTCGCCTTCCTCGCCTCCCGGGCGATTCCCGGGCTGGAGGTGGCGGACCGCACCTCGTACGCCAGAGCCGTACCGGGCGGGACGATCACGCTCACCCCGCAGCGCGGCCACATCGCGCTGGACGTGGCCGTGGACGACACCCGCCAGCTCGCCCGCGTCGTGGCCCGCTGCCGCCGACTCCTCGACCTGGACGCCGACCCCGAGGCCATCTCGGAGATGCTCGGCCGGACCTCGCTCGGCCCGCTCGTCGCGGCGCGGCCGGGGTTGCGGGTGCCGGGGGCGTTCGACGGGTTCGAGCTGGCCGTGCGCGCGGTCGTGGGCCAGCAGATCTCGGTGGCCGGCGCCCGTACGCTGCTCGGCCGCATCGTCGCCAGGGCCGCCGCCCCTGACGGCCTCTTCCCCACCCCCGTCCAGCTCCTGGACACCGACCTGACCGGCCTCGGCCTGACCAACCGCCGGATCGACACGCTCAAGGACCTCGCCGCCCGCCTGGCGGCGGGTCACCTCGACCTGGACGGCGGGCAGGACCCGGCGGAGGCGGTGGCCGAACTGCTGGCGGTCCGCGGCATCGGCCCGTGGACGGCCAGCTACATCGCACTGCGCGCGCTGCGCGACCCGGACGCGTGGCCCGCGGGCGACCTCGTCCTGAACAAGCGCATGGCCGCCCTGGGCATCCCCCAGGACCACATCGAGCGGTGGCGCCCGTGGCGGGCGTACGCCGCCCTGCACCTCTGGAGCTCTTCATGATCGCTGCCCAGCTCGTGCCGACGCCGGTGGGCCCGCTGGCCCTGCTCGCCCGGGAGGGAGTGCTGGTCGCGGCCGGCTTCACCGCCGACCCGACGCAGATGTTCGTCCGGCTCACGCCCGCGCTGCAGGCCGAAGGGCTGGAGGTCGTGGACGACCTCGGCCTGGCGTCCGAGGCGACCCGCGCCTACTTCGACGGCGACCTGCACGCGCTGGACGCCGTCCCGGTCTCGCAGCCCGGGTCGCCCACACGCAAGCGGCTGCATGCGGCGTTGCGGGAGGTGAAGGCGGGGACGACCGTTTCGTACGCGGAGCTCGCGGAGCGGGCGGGGATGCCGAAGACGGCGGCGCGGGCGGCGGGGTCCGCGTGTGCGCAGAACCTGATCGCGCCGTTCGTGCCTTGCCATCGGGTGTTGCCCAGCTCTGGGGGATATGGCGGGTATTACTACGGCGTACCGGTGAAAGAGTGGCTGATTGCCCACGAAAATGGAGGTATTGTTAACGCTTTGTAATCGGCCGACAGCTTTCGGTAATGTGTTCGCCATGTCGCCGACATTAGAACATGAGTACCTAATCGAGCTCGTCCGCAACCGCCCGACCCTGGTCACTTCCCTACTGGCGGAGATGGGCGTCGCCGTGCCGACCTTCGATGAGCTGTCGCTGGGCAACACCGACTTCACCGACTGCAGACCTACGGAGTATCGCGCCGACTCGGTGGTCCTCATGACCCAGGGCGGGACGCCGGTACACGCCGTGGTCCTGGAGATCCAGCGAGCACCCGACAAGCGCAAACAATGGTCCTGGCCGGTCTATCTGAGCACACTCCGGGCACGTACGAAGTGTCCGGTGGTGCTCCTGGTCTTCTGCCAGGACGCCGCGACAGCCAAGGCATGCGCCGAAGCGATCGACATGGGACATCCGGGATGGGTACTCGTACCCATCGTCGCGAGCTCGAAGGACGTGCCCGAGATCATCGACACCACGCAAGCCTCCGCCAACGCCGAACTCGCCACCCTCTCGGTGATCGCCCACGGCAACGACGCGTCCGAGCGACTGCACAAAATCCTGCACGCATACATCCAGGCCATAGTCCAAGGCCCGAAGGACCGGCCGAGCTATATTGAGCTTGTACTCAGCTCGGTGCCCCGGTCCATCGGCAAGATCATCTACAAGGAACTCGAGATGAGCGTAAACATCGAAGACCTCATGGACTACCCCTTCGTCCGCGAATGGGTCGAACAGGGCGAGGCCAAGGGCGAGGCCAAGGCCGTCCTCATCATCCTCGAGAACCGGGGCGTTCCCCTTCCGCACGAAGCACAGGAACGCATCCTGGCCTGCACCGACCAGGCAACGCTGAGGACATGGATCGGCCGAGCCGTTACAGCCACCAGCGTCGACGAGCTGTTCGACTGATCGAGCCCGCAGGGCCGGCACGGCACCCTCCACACCGGCCCTGATCGCGATCAGGCAGGCACCAGCCGCCGGGCCTGCATCCCCGCGACCCCGGCCACGCCGAGCCCCACCAACCCCAGCAGGGCGGCCGTCCAGGCCGGGGCCGTGTAGCCGAGGCCGGCGTCGATGGTCAGGCCCGCCGCGAAGGAGCCGATGGCGTTGCCCAGGTTGAAGGCGCCGATGTTGGCGGCCGAGGCCAGCGTGGGGGCGCCCGCGGCGGTGTCCAGGACGCGGGTCTGGAGGGGCGGGACGGTGGCGAAGGCGGCCACGCCGAAGAGCGTGATCGCGACGATGAAGGCGATCTGGCTGGACGAGACGAGCGCCACCACCACGGCCAGCAGCGTGAGCAGGCCCACCGAGCCGTAGATGGACGGCATGACCGCCCGGTCGGCGAGCTTGCCGCCGATCAGGTTGCCGGCCACGAGGCCGACGCCGAACAGGGCCATCACCACCGGCACCGCCCCCGGCGAGAAGCCGCCGACGCCGGTCATGATCGGCGCGATGAACGTGATGACGGCGAAGACGGGCGCGAACCCGAAGACGGTCATGGCGAGCGCGAGCCAGACGCCGGCCTTGCGGAAGGTCGCCAGCTCGCGCAGGAGGCCGCCGCCCGAGGGCCGGGGCTGGCGCGGCACCAGGGCCATGACACCGGCGAGGCCGGCCACGCCGATGGCGACCACGACCCAGAACGTGGCCCGCCAGCCGAACGCCTGCCCGATCCACGTCCCCAGCGGCACGCCGAGCACGTTGGCCAGCGTCAGGCCGGTGAACATCAGGGCGATGGCGCTGGCCCGCTTCTGCGGCGCCACCAGGTCCGCGGCCACGACCGAGCCGACCCCGAAGTAGGCGCCGTGCGCGAAGGCCGCCAGGAATCGGCCGGCCATGAGCACGCCGTACGAGGGGGCCAGCGCCGACAGCAGGTTGCCCGCGATGAACAGCACCATCAGGGCCAGCAGCATGGTCTTGCGCGACAACCGCCCGCCGAGCATGGTCAGCGGCGGCCCGCCGACGGCCACGCCGAGGGCGTACCCGGAGACGAGCAGGCCCGCGGCCGGGATCGTCACGCCGAAGTCCGCGGCCAGTTCGGGCAGCAGCCCGTTGATGATGAACTCCGTGGTTCCGATGCCGAAGGCGCTGATCGCGAGGGCGAACAGGGCTAGAGGCATAGAATTCTCCTCAGACGACGTTAGTAAGCGTAGACATTATTTGCACACGCCGACTAACTGACCATACAACCATGCCGGAGGAGGCTGTCACATGCCCATAGCCGATGACGCCGTCGAGGCGCGTGCGCAGGGCTGGCGCACCCTCGCGGCGCTGCACGCCAAGATCGAGGACCGGCTGGAGAAGTGCCTGCAGAAGGAGCACGAGCTGAGCGTGAGCGAGTACACCGTGCTCGACGTGCTGGCCAGGCAGGACGGCTGGCACATGCGCATGCAGCAGCTCGCCGGGGCCGTGGTGCTCAGCCAGAGCGCGACCACGCGGCTGGTGACCCGGCTGGAGAACCGCGGGCTGCTGCACCGCTACCTGTGCGCGGACGACCGCCGGGGGATCTACTCCGAGGTCACGCCCGCCGGGCGCGAGCTGCTGGAGCGGGCGCAGCCGACGCACGACGCCGTGCTGAAGGAGGTGCTGGCCGAGGCCGCGCAGGAGCCGGAGCTGGCCCCGCTAGCCGCCGTTCTGTCCTGACGGCGGCGTGACGTTGCTCTGGATCTCGCCGACCGGCACGTCGCGCGTGGTCTCCAGCTCCACGGGGTCGAACTGGAACGGCACCACGCCGCCCTGGGCCTGGATGTCCACCAGCCACACGGTGGTCACGGTGAGCGTGTACTTCTCGCGCGGCTGGTCGATCGACGAGCGCAGGTAACGCACGCCGCAGGAGAACTCCCCGCCCTTCGTGTACGGCCTGCCGGCCGCCCCGCAGCCGCTCTCCGTCACCTCCGCCCGCTCGCCCGTCGTCCCCGGATCGATCTCGATGTTCTCGAGCGTCGCGACCAGCGTCACGCTCATGACGCCCGGCAGCTCGGCCGTGACGGTGCGGCGTGGCTCGCCCACGCCTTCGAGCCAGACCCAGGTGGGCAGGTTGACGTAGCTCTTGGCGTCGGGGTTCAGCTTGACGGCGGGCTCCGGCACGGTCAGCGCGGCACGGGCGATCTGGGCGAGCTGCTCGATCGTCAGGCCGGCGGGCGGCGTGGTCCCGGTGGGCACGAAGATGAACTGCTCCAGGCCGGTCCAGCAGGCCACGCCGTTGGGGTCGGCCTCGTTCAGCGCGGGCAGCCACCAGCGCCCGTCCTGCCCGAGCCTGTCCTTGAACTGCTGGATGAAGGCCTGGTGGCTCTCCTCGTCGATGCGCGCCCTGTTGGCCGCGTCGCGGCCCTCGCCGCGCTGGCGGAGCATCTCTTCGGGGGTGGGCCCGGGCTCGTACCAGCACGGTTGCGGGATGCGGTAGCCGTCGCCGCTGCCGCCGACGTCGCCGCTGACCCTGATGCTGGTGTGTTTCCCCCTCCATCCCACGGTGTTGCCGGTCTGCTCCTTCTCCTGGGTGGTGTTCTCGCCGGGGCCCGGGATGGGGTCGAGGAGCAGCGGGGCCACGAGCAGGGCCGCTAGCCAGGCTTTCATCGGGTGCATCTCTCTCTGGAGGGAACGTAGGTCCTGATGCGCCACACCCCGTCGTCACCGCGGCGGGCGGCCACGCTCTGGCCGTAGGGGGTGCGCAACCACTCGGGCTGGGGGCTGACGGCTCTCCCGGTACGGGTGGAGACCATCCGGACCCCCGATTCGTCCACACAGGCATTGATCTGGGCGCCCTTGCCCACCCGCGCGCTGACCCGCAGGTTGTAGAGCCGCCCGACCCCGCGCATCGACCACCCCTCGGTGGCGAACGACTCCACCCACTCGCTGGCCTGCACCGCGGCGTCGAGTTCGAGGCCGTCCTTGTACGTGCGCCGCCTCTCCGCCACGGCCTTGCGGGTGCCGACGTACTGGTCGACCATCACCTTCAGCAGCGGGTCGGGGTTCGCGGGCCACTCGACGCGGGCCTTCAGTCCGTCGGCGACCTGGATCGTCTCGGGCCCGGAGGACGGCTGCTCCTCGGGCGCGGCCGGGGTGGTGCCCACCGCCGCCGCCGGGGCGCCCTCCTTCGGGCGGTACGGCCGCTCCGGTGCCGCGCAGCCCGCCGCGAGCAGCAGGCACAGCACTATCGCCGCAGGTCTCATGCCGACGACTCCCTCACCACATGAATGCGCCACGTGGGCAGCAGCTCCTCGATCAACGCCTCGGTCTCGGGGGCCATCGCGCCTCCGTACGGGTGCGAGGCGGCCCGGCGGGTCAGGCCCTCGACGACGGCGCGCAGGCGGACGGCGTCCTCCGTGGCGTGCGTGGCCCGCAGCAGGTCGCGCCAGAGGCTCTCGTCGTCGGGCGCCAGCAGCAGCGCGGCGCGCACGGCGGCCACCGCGGCGTCCGGCTGGCCGTGCGCCAGCCGCAGCTCGCAGAGCTGGTGCGCGGCGTCGGCCACGGCCGCGGTCACGTCGTACTCCAGGTCGTCATCCGTCAGCCAGGCGTACCGGCCGGGGCCGCGCGCGGCCAGGAGCGGGCCTCTGACCAGGCCGAGCGCCTTCTCCAGCAGGACGGCCCTGGCCGTGGGGTCGTTGTGCGAGCGGCGGACGAGCTCGCGGAACAGCGCCCAGTCCGTACGCACGTCGGGCCCCAGCCGCAGCCGGCCCGCCTCGTCGGTGAGCAGGTGCTCGGGCCCCAGCCACTCGGCGACCCTGGCGATCGTGGCGTCCCTGACCATGTCCTGCACGCCGCGCGGCCACAACACGCCGCCGAGCACCACGGGATGCACGCCGCCCACGTGCGTGGCCAGGTACACCAGCAGCTCCGTGGCCAGCGCCATCCGGCCCTCCTCCAGCGGAGGCAGCCCGGCGATCTCGACGGGGCCGAGGATCCTGATCTCGACGGCGGGCGGGTGCAGCCCGGCCAGCGGCTCGGCCTCGGGGATCGCCTCGCCCTCCAGGCGGCCGGCGGTGCGGAACAGGTCGATCAGCGCCTGGTAGTGGCGGCGCGGCAGGAGCTGGGCGTCCACCTCGAAGCCCAGCTCGGCGATCCTGGCCTTGCCGTCGTCGCCGATCTCCAGGGTCCAGGTGGCGTGCGGGACCTCACCCGCCACCACGTACCCGGCGGTGTCCCTGCGGGCCAGCAGCGCCAGGCGGCGGGCCTCCTCGTGCGTGGGCGCCACCGCGGACAGCAGGTAGTGGGCGCTGCGCGGGCTGCCGGTGATGCGGCCGGTCAGCACCTCCCTGCGCGGGGCGGCGCCGGCCTCCAGCTCGGGCAGCACCTCGGCCAGGCTGCCGACCGCCCTGACGCGGCCCGGCGCGATGGCGGTCAGCTCGCCGCCGAAGCCGACGAGCGTGATGCGCATGCGGTCGGACCACAGGTTGGTGGCCAGCTCGACCGCCAGGGCGGCCAGCGCGGCGGTGGTCTGCGTGCCGCGCACGTTGATCAGGCCCTGCGCGGCCTCCAGGTCGATCAGGACCCGCCCGGCGGCGTCCGTCCCGATGGAGACCAGCCCGGGGTACGGCGCCCCGCCCGGCCGCACGCCGGTGCCGGCCTGAGGCGTCCCGCCCCGCTGCGCGCCGGCGTCGGCCTGGGGCGCCCCGCCCGGCCGCGCGTCGGCACCGGTCCGGGACGCCCCGGCCCGCTGCGCCCGGCTGTCGGGATACGGCGCCCTGCCTGCCTGCGCCCGGCCTTCGGGGTACGGCGTCCCCCCGTGCCGGGGCCCGGGGTCCGCGTACGGCTGGGTCCTGGGGTCCGCGTACGGCTGGGTCCTGGGGTCCGCGTACGGCTGGGTCCTGGGGTCCGGCAGGAGGCGGCCCTCGTGGGCCGGGAGGCGCCAGATCTGGCCGCCGTCCGCCGCCGTCCACGGGGCGGGCGGGTCGTCGTCCGCCGGGTGGATCCACAGGTCGAGCGAGCGGGCCGACAGGTGCGCCCCGTACACGACGGGCGGGGTGCGGCGCTGGGCGGCCAGCTCGGCGCCGAGCATCCGCAGCCCGACGTCCAGGACGCGGGCGCCCGGCGCGTCGCTCCCGAGCCGCAGCGCGAGCTCGGCCTGGGCGGCGTCGTCGCGCGGCCGGACGATCCTGCGGCCGAACAGGCGCCTCCAGAGCTGCTCCCTGCGCCGCCTGGCCAGCACGAGCAGCAGCCCGGCGGCGGCCAGCGACGCGGCGGCGAGGTACTGCGTCAGTTCGCCGCCCTGGGGCTGGGTGATGACGGCGGGCTGCCGGTCCGTCGGCGTCTCGTCCTCCAGCTCAGCTCGCTTGCCCTCCTGCCGCTCGGCGTGCTTGCCCTCCTGCTGGTCCGTGCGCTTGCGCTCCTGCTGGTCCGTGCGCCTGGGCTCCTGCTGCTCGGGCTGGCGGTGCTTGGCCTCGCCCCGCTCGCGGGGCTCCGGCCGGTCCACGTGCGCCCTGCCGGGGTGCTCGCGCAGCGTCTGCTCGCGGGGCTGGCCGGCGGGCACGATGTGCACGTTCCTGGCGTCGTCCGGCATGTCGAGCACCCAGCCGGGCCTGATCAGGTCGGCCATCCGCAGGCGGGTGCCGTCCGGCTGCTCCTTCGCCTGGTTGAGCCGGTAGATCTCGGGGTAGCGGCGGCCGTCTCCCAGGCACTTCTCCGCGATCTCCCACAGGCTCTCGTGGTGCCGACCGTGCGGCGGCTGCACCACGTACACCTTCTTCGTCTTGGGCGTCTCCAGCGTCTGCTCGACGATCGGCGCCGAGTACGCGACCGCCGTCACCGGCGGGGCGGCGGGCGTGGGCGCCGTCCTCACCAGCGGCACCACCATCGCCCCGGCCGTGAACAGCAGCAACACCGCCGACACGAGCTTGTTCGCGAGGAACTGCATCCCGCCGGAGAGCGGCACGCGGGCGGGCATGCCGACCCGGCGGACCCCGGCGTACACCTCGACCAGCACGCACACGAAGAGCTGGAGCCAGGCGCCCCACACCATCAGCACCAGCACGGCCATGATCGTGGTGTGGCCGACCTTGCCGGTCCACACGCCGGGGTCGAGCAGCTCGGGCCTGATCGGCGGGCCGGCGTACGTGAGCAGCGCGTACGGCACGCCGCCCACCAGCGCCACCAGCACGATCAGCGCCCCGATCCCGGCGAGCACGTCGCCGAAGCTGCGCCTGGCCGGCACGCGTACGGGAACGTGACGTCCGGGTGGACGCGCGGGCTCTCGCGTCGGCATCGCCTCTCCTTTCCCCGGTCCAGCGTCGTGCCTCTGGTGTCCCGCATCCATCGAGTGGCGGGATTCGGTCTGGCTCGCTTCGGGCGGGCCCGCTATCTCGCCTCGGGGGCCGCGGTGGCCTCGCCGGTCATCTCGGAGCCGGGGAAGCCGATCGCGCTGAGGAAGAACGCCTCCCACCGCACCGACACGGACACCGTCACCTGCGCCTGTCCCTGGCCGACCGCGCACTCCCCGGAACTCACGTCGTCGCCGCCCTGGGCCGCCACGATCTCGTCGGCCCTGGCGCACACCTGCGCCTCGGCGAGCAGCCGCGCCTCCCCGGTCTCGCGGAGATGGTCGACGTCCAGCTCGTCGGCGCCGGCCCGCGCGGCCTGCTCGGCCACGTCCGCGGCGCGCAGCCGGGCGTTGATCGCCGAACCGCCGTCCACCAGCAGCCCGGCCAGCAGGAAGACGACCACGGAGAACAGCACGGTGAACACCGACATGGAGCCCCGCTCGCCGGCCCTCATTCGATCCTCCTGAACTGCTCGATCGGCACCACCGCGGTCCCCGTGAGCCGCTTGGTGCCGCCGAAGCCGAGGAAGGCAAGGTCCAGCTCGCACGACACCTCGGCCTGGACCTGGCCGCCCTGCTCCCACTCGGAACCGTCCAGGGAGACCGCGGCCGACTGGCAGCGCCCCTCCAGCACGCTCGTGGTGATCGCCTCGGCCGCGGCCTCCGCGTCGTCGAGCGAGCGCTGCACGGACGCGGCGCGGGCGGCGTCGCGCGCGGCCCCGTTCACCCGCCCCTGCGACTCCACCAGCACCCCGGCGCCGGCCAGGAACATGAGGAACAGCAGGAAGACCGGGGCCAGCATGACGGTCTCCACGGCCATCGAACCCCGCTCGTTCATGCGCAGTCCTCGCCGCCGTTGTCGGGGCGGAAGCACTCGACGGGCCCGCCCGCGGTGGCGGTGATCGTGAACGCCAGGTCGGGCAGCAGCGGGATGACCTGTACGGCGCTGCCGGTCACCGTGACGAAGCGCTCGTCGGGCTCCTTCTCGGAGGTCGTGGCGGTGGCGCCCTGCAGCAGCCGGGGCCCGACAGCCTGGATGATCTCCGTGGCCTTGCCGGTGGCCTCGCCCTGCCAGGCGCCGGAGTCGAACGGCGCGGCCCTGGCCACGCGCGCCCCCTCCCGGGCCGCCGCCTCGGCCACCTCACGCGCGTGGAACCACAGGGCGACCTGCACGATGAGCAGCACGGTCGCGAGGATGACCGGCATCAGCAGGGCCAGCTCGATCACCGTCACGCCGCGCTCGTCCCGAGGCGGCCGGGCTCTCACGGCTGGCCGCCGCCACCGCCGTCGCCGCCGCCACCGCCGAAGGTCTGTTCGAGGTTGCCCTGCTGCTGCTCCACCAGGGTCCTGATCAAGGTGGCCAGGCCGAGCGCGACACCGGCGATGATGGCGGTGATGATCACCCATTCGACGGCGGAGGCGCCCCTCGTGGGCGCGGTGCGGGCGCGGCGGACGCGCTCGCCCAGGTAGGCGTTCAGGTAGACGATCCAGGGGTGGTTCATGAGACTCCCAACATCTTCATCGCGGCGGGGTAGCTGAGAAAGATCACGAAACCGGCGCAGAGCAGGAGCTGGGCCACCAGCATCGACTGGGAGCGCTCGCCCGCCCGGCCCTCGATCTCGGCCAGCTCACGGCGGCGCAGCGTGGCGGCCCTGGCCGTGAGCGAGGCACGTACTTTGGCTCCGTCGTCGGCCACCAGGCCGAGCGCGGCGGACAGGTCGCGCAGCTCGTCGACGTTGATCTCCTCGCCGAGCTGGCCGAGCGCCTGCCACGGCGTGATGCCGACGATCCTGGCGCCGCTCAGGGCGTCGCGGATGCGGCCCATCGCCCAGTTGGGCTGCTCGCCGCTGACCGAGACGGCCATCATCAGGGCCTCGGGGACGCCGCGGCCGCCGGCCAGGTTCATGGAGACGAGGTCGAGGAAGGCGCCGACGACGTGGCGGAAGTCGCGCCGCTTGGCCGCCGCGTCCCGCTTGACCTGGAGGTCGGGCAGGAAGAAGAAGACGACGGCGGCGAGCACGGCGGTCCAGAACGGGATGGCCAGGGACACGCCCCACTCCATGAGCACCAGCCAGGCCAGCAGCAGCGGGAAGGCCAGCAGGCCGCTGGCGGCGAGCAGCACCTTGGTGGCCAGGAACGCCTCGAACGAGCGGCCGAGCAGGGCCAGGTCCGACTTGGCCGACCGGGCCTCCCAGCCGCGCGCGCCGTACAGGCGGGCCAGGCGGGCGCCGAGGCCGCGCCGGAACGCGCTGACCTCCTCGTCGGGCAGGAGGAGCTGGATGCGGGGCGCGCCCGCGTCCTCGCGCACGGCGTCGAGCGCGAGCAGCCGCGCCACCAGCCCGGGACGGGCCGGGAACAGCGCCCGCAGCAGCACGAACAGCCCGAGCCCGAGGGCCGCACCCGCCAGCGCGCTCTCAACCATCGCGGCCACCTCCTCTCAGGGCGTCAGCCATCGCCGCCGCCCCCTCCCATGAGCAGCCGCGTGGGCTTGTCGAACCTGGCCAGCCGCCGCATCCAGGCGAACCCCGCACCGAACAGCCCGGCCACGACGACCAGCACGGCCTGGCCGAGGTAGCCCTCGTACTCCTTGACGTAGTCGGGGTTGAACAGCACGAGGATCCCGGCGAAGACCAGCGCGGTGATCACCACGATCTGCACGCTGCGCCTGGTCGAGCGGCGCTCGGCCTCGACGCGGCGGCGCATGTCGAGCTCCTCGCGGGCCGAGACGGCCAGCGCGCCGAGCACGTCGCGCAGGCCGGGGCCGCGCAGCTTGGAGTTGAGGATGAGGGCGGCGACCACGAGGTCGGCCGAGGGGTCGTCGAGCTCGTCGGCGAAGCGGGCCAGCGCGTCCGGCAGCGCCATCCTGGTGTGCAGCCGGTCGATCAGGGCGCGCAGGTGCGGCCTGAGCGTGGGCGCGGCGGCCCTGATGGAGGAGGGGATGGCCTGTTCGAGGCCGGCGGCGCCGGCGATCGTGTCGCGCAGCGACTCCGTCCAGGCGGCCAGCCCTTCCAGGCGGTGCATGGCGGCGCGCTCCTCGGCCGCGCCGCCCGCCAGGCCGCGCCAGGCGAACACGAGCAGCACCGTGCCCACCGCGACGACCGGCCAGCCGGTGATGATCAGGACCATGGTGGCGGCCACGGCCGCGACGGCGCCGCGGGTGGTCACCACCTTGATCAGGTCGCTCCTGGGCCGGGTGGGGCGGGGGCGCAGGCCGTACAGGGACAGGACGAACAGGAACAGGCCGCCGCCTGCGGTCGCGCCGGCCAGCAGCGCCAGCGGGTCGATCGTGAACGGCATGCCTCTCACCAGCCTCCGGGGGTGTAGCCGTGGGCGGCGAGTTCCTCCAGGCAGGAGATCGGGGCGTGCGGGACGCCACCGCCGTCGGGCCCCGGCACGAACACCTCGCTGGACAGCACGCGGCCGTCGCAGCCGTTGACCTCGCGGATGCTGGAGACGTAGCGGCGCAGCCGGCCGCCCACGTGGTAGTCGTTGCGCTTCTCGATGAAGACCACGAAGTCGATGGCGCCGGCGATGAGCATGTGGGTCGCGTCGATGGGCAGCCGCTCGCTGGCCTGCAGGGCGTAGGTGGAGATGCGGTTGAAGACCTCCATGCTGGAGTTGGCGTGGATGGTCGACAGGGAGCCGTCGTTGCCCTGGGTCATCGCGTTGAGCATGGTGACGATCTCGTCGCCGAGCACCTCGCCGACGATGACGCGGCTGGGGTTCATGCGCAGCGAGCGGCGGACGAGCTCGGCCATGGAGATCTCGCCCTGGCCCTCGGAGTTGGGCAGGCGCTGCTCGAAGGCGACCACGTTGGGGTGGAGCTCGGGGAACTGGTCGAGGCCGAGCTCCAGGGCGCGTTCGACGGTGATGAGGCGCTCGTTGGGCGGGATCTCGTTGGCCAGGGCGCGCAGCAGGGTGGTCTTTCCCGCGTTGGTGGACCCGGCGATCATGATGTTCTTGCGGGCGGCGACCGCTGCCCTGAGGAACCGCCCAATGTCCTGACTTATCGTGCCGTTGCCCACGAGATCGGACATGAAGACCTTGCCCAGGCGGGCGCGGCGGATCGACACGGCCGGCCTGACCGTGACGTCCATGACCGCGGACAGCCGGGAGCCGTCGGGCAGGCGCAGGTCGAGCTGCGGGTTGGCGGTGTCGAACGGCCTGCTCGACAGGCCCGAGTACGCCGCCAGGATCTGGATCAGCTCGATCAGCTCGTCGTCGGATTCGGCGACCGGGTCGTGCATCAGCTCCTGGCCGTCGGCGTAGCTCACGAACACCCTGTCGCAGCCGTTGATGTCGATGTTCTCGACCTCGCCGTCGTCGAGCAGCGGCTGCAGCCGGCCCACCCCGAACAGCGCCGCGTGGATGCCGGCCGCGAGGGCCTCTTCCTCCTCCACGGTGGGCGGCGTGCGGCCCAGGCCGATCTCGCTGCGCGCGTGCTCCTCCAGCACCTGGGAGATCAGCGCCCTGGCGAACTGGCGCTCGTCCTCCCCGGTCATCGGGGGCAGGCCGTTGGCCTGGTCGAGCCGGCGCTGGTGGGCCAGGCGGTCGCCGACCTCCTGGCGGAAGCGCTTGACGAGCGAGTGGTCGATCATCGGTGGCTCACCAGCCTCGCCGCCAGGTCCCTGGCCGTACGGATGAGCAGCGAGCGGTCCAGCCGGCCGCCCCACTGGCCGCGCAGCAGCTCGGCGCCCTTGGGGTCGTAGGCCAGGCCGTGCACGAACTGCACGCTCGGGCCGACGATCCTGCGCACGTCCTCGATGGAGCCGCGGTAGTTGCGCGGGTCGGCGATGACGACGACGCCGTGGGCCTTGGTGATCTGGAGGCGCTCGCGCAGGTGGGCCACGTGGTCGAGGGTGGCCCTGGTGAGCAGCACGACCTGCTCGGACTCGGCCATCAGGTCGGCGAGCTGCGGGTGGGCGCCCAGGCGTCCGCAGTCGGCGATCACGTCGGCGTTCGGGATGGCGGCCAGCGACCTGCCGAGCGGGCCCCACAGCCAGGTGAGGCCGGCGGCCTGCTCGCCGTGGGTGAGCCCGACCAGCACGTCGAGCCCGCCGACGATCTTCTGGGTGTGCTGGTGGATCTGCGCGGCCTCCAGCCCGCGCCGCGCGGTGGCGCCCAGCGTGAGCAGCCCCCTGCCGGGGTTGAGCACGCCGCCGCCCGCGGCGGGCAGCCGGTAGGCGAGGTCGCCGCCCGCCGGGTCGCATTCGGCCAGCAGCACGGGACGGGGCCAGACCGCGGCGAGTGCCGTGGCGGCGGTGGTCACGCCGGGCGCGCCCTTGTCGGCGGCCAGTACGATCAGCGCCACGTCAGCGTGCCCCCGGGAGCTCGGCCACCGCGACCTGCCCGCTGGAGGCGGCGGCCACGATCTCCGGCGCGGCCGGCGCCTCGACGACCACGGTGATCTGGCCGGAATTTCCCGTTCTTGATCTGTCTCCCACGGCGAAGACGAGCGCGTTCGCGGCGAGCACCCGGCTTTCTCCCTCGCTCGCCCTGCTCGGTACGAATATCACCTGTACGCGGTCACCCTGCTGCACACCGGCGGGCATTTGACCGGGTTTGAGCGCCAGCCCGACGGTGGCCTTTCCCGGCCCCAGTTCGCTGCTGGCCCGTACACCCATCTGATTGGTGAGCAGCGTGCCGGGCAGGATGGTGACGGCCGCGAAGCTGTCGAGCACCTGCTGCCGCTGCGACCAGGAGACGTAGTCGACGCCCGTGTCGGCGATCTTCACTTCCTCGATCGCCTCCGGCCCGAACTTCTGCCCCGCGCCGACCTGCTGGGTGACGCGGATCGCGGAGACGCGGTCGCCGCTGTTCAGCACGAGCAGGGTCGTGGCCAGCGCGCCGCCCAGGATGAGCAGGACGGCCAGCGCGGCCAGCGCCGGCTTGCGTTCTCGGGGCGGGACGGGGAGCTTGCGCGAGGCCGGCCCGGACAACCCCGCCGCCGCGTTGGCGGCAGGCTGCTTTTCACTGGTCCTCATGGGTGGGGGGCTCCCGAAGGTGAATTGCGGAATTCACGCCATTATGTGGGGATCACCCGAGTGGCGGAGGCGGAATTGGCGGACCCATGCTTGTTTCGCAGGTGACATGATGTCAAGCGGAAATAATCAATGCCTATTGTTTCTACCGCATTGACGGATGGGCAATTATCCGGTTAGCCGCCCCTTTCTTAACTTCCGGCGCATAAGTCACATGCTTGCGGTCCTGCCATGCCGTTGCCGTCAACCGGCGCGCCCTGCCCCGTTCCTGGCGCTACCTTGGCGCCCGAAGTCGACCGAGGAGAGACGGCACCATGCGGATCATGCTCACCGTGATCGGCGGGCAGGGCGACCGCGACGTCGTGATCGACGGCGACGACGGCGCCACGGTGGGAAGGCTCAGCGAGGAGCTCAGCGATCAGGGCTCGCTGGCGGAGGTCGTCCGGCTGCCCAAGGCCAGGGCGCCCTACGGCATGTCCGCGACCGGCGACGGCGCCCGCGTGCCGCTCCCCCGCAGGCCGGAAAGGTCCGCCATGGGGCCGCCCGCGCTGTGGCGCGACGGCCGCCCGCTCGACCCGCTCGCCCCGGTCACCGCCGTGCTGCGCGACGGCGACAAGGTCACGTTGGAGGCCCACCTGGCCCCTGCCACCGTCGTCGAGGAGCCCGGCGGGGTCGCCGAGGTGCGGGTGGTGGGCGGTCCCGCCGCCGGGGCGGTGCACCGGCTGGGGCTGGGCGTGCACGTCATCGGCTCCGACCCCATGTGCGCGGTGGCGGCGGGCGATCCGGCGCTGGCCCCCGAGGCGGTGACCGTACGCGTGACGCCGGACGCGATCACCGTGGAGCGCGCCTGGCGGCCACCCGCCGACGCGCCCAAGCTCAAGCTCAAGGGGCGCTGGGCCGAGGAGGTCGCCGAGCTCACGGCGCGCACGGCGGAACGGGAGCGGGCCGAGCTCGCGGCCGGCTACGGCGAGGTGCCCGAGCTCGACGGGCAGCCGCTCACCGAGCCGGTCGAGTGGCCCGACCAGGCCGTGCTCACCTGCGGGTCCTCGGTGTTCGTGCTGACCTCGATCGAGCCGAGGGACGCCCACCTGGCGCCGCGCGGGGAAGGCGGGGTCGCCTACAACCGCCCGCCCAGGCTGCGGCGGCCCGAGCCGCGGCGCACGTTCGTCCGGCCGAAGGAGCCGACCAGGAACGAGGGGCTGCGCCTGCAGTTGCTGGCCGCCCTGCTGCCCGCCGTGCTCGGTGTCACCCTGGCGATCGCGCTCAAGCAGCCGTTCTACCTGCTCGTCGCCCTCATGACGCCGGTCATCATGATCGGCCAGTGGTGGAGCGACCGCCGCCACGGCAAGAAGCAGCACAAGAAGGCGCTCAAGGAGCATCAGGAGAAGCTGCGCGCCTACGACGAGGACGTGGAGCGCGCCCGCGTGGCCGACGAGGCGGCACGCAGGGACGACGCGCCCGACCCCGCCAGGGTTCTGCTGACCGCCACCGGGCCGCGCAGGCGGCTGTGGGAGCGCAGGATCCACGACGCCGACTCGCTCCGGCTGCGGGTCGGGCTCGCCGACCTGCCCGCCGGCCTGGAGCTGTCGGAGGAGCAGGGCGGGCGCATCGACCCGCCGATCTGCCGCTCCGTGCCGGTCGCGCTGCCCATGCGGCGGCTGGGGGTGGCGGGCGTGACAGGGCACCGTACGGCCGCGGCCAGCCTGGCGAGCTGGCTGATCGCGCAGGCCGCCACCCTGCACAGCCCGCGCGACCTGGCCATCGTGATCGTGTCCGCGCACCCCGACGCCGAGCGGCAGTGGGGCTGGATGCGCTGGCTGCCGCACTGCGCGCCGCGCGCCGGCGAGGAGTGCGTGGCGCTGGTGGGCGCCGACCCCGACTCGGCCGCCCGCCGGGTCGCGGAGCTGGCCGCCCTCATCGACGAGCGCCAGAACACCACCATCCCCGAGCTGGGCAAGGTCCCCACCGGCTGGGACGACCTCGGCGGGCCGGAGAAGCCCTCGTTCTCCTCCTATGACGTACGCCCCTACGACGTGCTGGTGATCCTCGACGGCGCCCAGGTGCTGCGCGGCCTGCCGAACATGCCGCAGGTGCTGCGCCAGGGGCCTCGCTGCGGCGTGTTCACGCTGGCCATCGACGAGGACCAGCGGCTGCTGCCCGAGGAGTGCCAGACCGTGGCCGAGTGCGGCGCCGACGGCCTCGTACGCCTGCGCGGCGGCGGCCTCGACGTCATCGGCCCCCTCCTGGGCGACCTCGTCTCCCCCGCCTGGTGCGACCGCCTGGCCAGGGCGCTGGCCCCGATCCGCGACGTGAGCAGGGACGATCCGGGCGGGAACCTCCCCGACGCGGCCCGCCTGCTCGACCTGATGGGCCTGACCGTGCCGTCCGGGGCGGAGCTGGCCGCCCGGTGGGGCGGGCGGGGCAGCACCGAGGCGCTGATCGGGGTGGGGCCCGACGGGCCGTTCTCGGTGGATCTCCGGCTCGACGGCCCGCACGGGCTGATCGCCGGCACCACCGGCGCGGGCAAGTCGGAGCTGCTTCAGACGATGATCTGCTCGCTGGCCGTGGCCAACCGGCCCGACCAGCTCACGTTCGTGCTGATCGACTACAAGGGCGGGGCGGCCTTCAAGGAGTGCGTACGGCTGCCGCACACCGTGGGCATGGTCAGCGACCTCGACGGGCATCTGACGCAGCGGGCCCTCGACTCGCTGGCGGCCGAGATCCGGCGGCGGGAGCGGCTGCTGGCGTCCGCCGGGGCCAAGGACATCGACGACTACACCGGGCCGGGGCTGCCGCGGCTGGTGCTGATCATCGACGAGTTCGCGGCGCTGGTGGCCGAGTTGCCGGACTTCGTGGCGGGGCTCGTGGACATCGCGCGGCGGGGGCGGTCGCTGGGGATCCACCTGATCCTGGCCACGCAGCGGCCCGCCGGTGTGGTGACGGCCGACATCCAGGCGAACACGTCGCTGCGGATCGTGTTGCGGGTGACCGAGCCCGCCGAGTCCGCCGACGTCATCGACCTGCCTGACGCGGCGCACATCTCCAAGTCCACGCCTGGACGGTGTTACGTGCGGTCGGGGGTGGGGGCGGCGGTCGCCGTGCAGACGGCCAGGGTCGGCGGCCGCAGCCCGGTCCTCCCCACGGCGGCCGGCCATGGAGCGGGCGGGCCGGTCGCGCCACCCGGCGGCTCGCACGGCAACGGCTCGGCAGGCGGTGGCCTGGCGGGCGGTGATCTGGGTGGTGGGAGCTTGCGGGTGCTCGACGTGGGCTGGCGTGCGCTGGGCAAGCCGCTGCCGCCGCCTCCGCGTCCGGACGAGGAGGACTCCACGACCACGGACCTCACGCTCGTCGCCGACGCCCTCATCGAGGCCGCCAGGCTGGCCGGCGTGCCCGCCCAGCCGAGCCCGTGGCTGGACCCCCTGCCCACCCACCTCGTCCTCGACCTCCCGGACGAGGCCCCGGCGTCCGGCGACGGGTTCGCCGAGGTGGAGCCGCTGCCGTTCGGGATCACCGACCGGCCCTGGGCGCAGGACCGGTGCCCGCTGGCGCTCGACGTGGCCCACGGGGGTCACCTGCTCATCGCCGGGGCGGCCCGCAGCGGGAGATCGACGGCTCTGCGCACCATCGCGGGCTCGATCGCCGCGCACGCCTCCCCCGAGGACGTGCACCTGCACGCGGTGGACTGCGGCTCGGGCGCGCTGCTGCCGCTGGTGGCCATGCCGCACTGCGGCGCCGTGGTGACCCGCGACCAGCTCGACCGGGTGGAGCGGCTGCTCACCCGGCTGCGCGCGGAGGTGGGCCGGCGGCAGCAGCTCCTGGCCGAGGCCGGGCACGCGTCGCTGGCCGAGTACCGGCAGGCGGGGCATCGGGTGCCGTGGCTGGTGTTCATGCTGGACCGCTGGGAGGGCTTCGTCGCGGCCTTCGAGAACTACGACTACGGGCGGCTGATCGAGGCGGTGCTGCAGCTCCTGCGGGAAGGGCCCGCGGTGGGGCTGAGGGCCGTCGTCAGCAGCGACCGGTCCGGGTTGCTCGGGCAGGTCTCGACGGTCTTCGACGACCGGCTGCTGCTGCGGCTGTCCGACAGCGCGGATTACGGTCTGGCGGGCTTCCCGCTCAAGGGGCTGCCCGCCACCATGCCGCCCGGGCGGGCGCTGTCCATGGGCGAGCACGGGATCGTGGAGCACCACATCGCCCTGCTGGCCGCCGATCCGGCTGGACCGGCGCAGGTGGCGGCACTCCAGTCCCTGGCCCGCGCCGCCGCGGCCGATCCGGCGGCGGGAACGGAGGACGCCGCCCACGACTCCGGGGCGGAAGACGCCGCCCATGCCTTCGGGGCGGAGGGCGCTGCCGCCCATGCCGCGGGGGGCGGCGGGGCCAGGCGGCCCAGTCCCTCGCATGCCCTGGGAGCGAGCCGGGGTTCCTGGCGCTGGGGTGGGGCGCCGCCGTTGCGGGTGGACGCGCTCCCGATGCGGATCACCGCCGCCCAGACGCTGGCCCTAGATCCGGAGTTCGCGCCGCCGTCGCCGCTGTGGGCGCTGGTCGGCGCGGGCGGGGACGCGCTCGCGCCGCTCGGCATCGACCTGCAGGCCCAGGGCCCGGGCGCGGTGATCGCCGGGCCGTCCCGTTCGGGCCGCTCGTCGGCGCTGATGACGGCCGCCCGGTCGCTGATCGCCCGGGGCACGCCGGTCGTGGCCGTCGCGCCCAGGCGCAGCCCGCTGCGCGAGCTGGAGGGCGCGCTGGCCGTGCTGAACGGCGACGCCACGAACCTGCAGGAGCTGGTGGCCGGGCATGACCATTACGTGGTGCTGGTCGACGACGCCGAGCTGGTGAACCCGGACGGACCACTGGGGACGGCGCTGGAGGAGGTGATCCGGACGGGTCGCGACGGGGACCACGGCCTGCTGATCGCGGGCGCGACGGGCGATCTGGCCGTGGCCTACCGCGGGTTCGTGGCGGAGGCGCGCAAGTCCCGTACCGGGGTGCTGCTCGCCGTGCAGGGGCAGACCGACGGCGACCTGTTCTCGATCCGCCTGCCACGCGGCGCGGGCGGCGGTCCGTCCGGGCGCGGCCTCCTCGTGACGACCGGCACCATCACCCAGGTTCAGGCGGCTCTGCCGGACAACGTCTGATATTCAGGCGGATGACCGAAACTCCCCTATGTGCGCGTTCTATGCTGATGCCGGCGACACGTGGGGAGAGAGATGCAGACCCGGAAGGACCTCTACCAGGCGCACAAGCTCATGCAGCAGCGCCTGGGGATGGCGCTGCTGCAGGCAGAGCCGGACGTGCCCGAGTCCCCGATGCGGCGGCACAACGTGGCCATGTTCTGCGGGATCATCGTCGCGCTGCTGGTCACGGCGGCGTTCGGGATCTGGGGGCTGCTCAAGCCGGGCGCGGCGACGAACCTGGAGGCGGCCGGGCAGCTCCTCGTGGAGGAGGAGACCGGCGCCAAGTACGTCTACAGCCAGGAGCAGAAGCGGATGCTGCCGGTCGCCAACTACGTCTCCGCGCTGCTCCTGCTGGACTCCACCAACTTCGAGGTCAGGAACGTCACCGCGGCCTCGCTCGCCAAGTACCCGCGCGGGCCGCTCGTGGGCATCGCCGGCGCCCCCGACTCGCTGCCGCCCAGGGAGAAGCTGGTCAAGGGCCCGTGGTCGGTCTGCGTGACCGAGGCGCCCGACGCGACGGGCACGGCGGTCCCGTACGTGACGCTCGTGGGCGGCAGTGCCGTCGGCGGCACGCCGATCGGCACCGGCGCCATGGTCGTCACGAACGGCCAGGAGAACTGGGTGATCTGGAACGACCAGCGGATGAAGACCGGCGACGCCGGCGTGCGGGTGCTCGACGCGCGCCCCAAGCGGGTGCCCTCCGCCTGGATCAACGCCGTTCCGACCGGCCCCGACTTCAAGGCGCCCGGGATCCCGGGCCTCGGGAAGAAGACGCGCGGCCCCGACGGCCGCACCGCCGCCATCGGGCGCGTCTACACCGTGAAGGGCGTCGGCGGCGCCCCCGACCGCTGGTACGTGCTGCTCGCCGACGGCCTGGCCACCGTCAACGTCACGCAGGCCACGCTGCTGCTGGAGGAGCCCGGGCTCAAGCGGGCGTACGGCGGGAAGGCGGCCATGCCGCTGGAGCTCGACGCGGCCACGGCCAACGCCGCGAGCAGCGGCCGGACCCTCACCGTGGGCGGCATGCCCACCAGCCTGCCCAAGGCGGTCGCGTCCTCGTCGTCTCCGCTGTGCTCCGTGTACGCCGACACGCAGAACGGCTCGGCCAAGGCGAAGGTGACGGTCGGCGGCACCATGGCCATCCCCGCGCCGAGCGTGCGGGGCGACCAGGAGCACTTCGACCAGGTGCTGATGCCGGCGGGCTCGGCGGCGCTGGGCGGGCTGCTGCCGGGCGACGGCCAGAAGGCGTTCGTCCAGACCTACTTCCTGATCAGCGACCAGGGCAGGCGGTACCAGCTGCAGTCGGGCGACCAGATCAACAAGCTGGGGTATGGCGTGGAGGACGTGGCACCGATCCCCGGCAACCTCGTCCACCTGCTGCCCGAGGGGCCGGCGCTGGACCCGCAGGTCGCGCGTTCGCCGCTGCAGGTCACCGCTCAGTGACCGCCAGGGGGGCCGGGCGGCCCCCCGCGTGCCGGACAACAGGTCTAGATGAAGGCGCTCATGCCGCCCATGCCGGTGGTGGGGATGCTCGGCATGCCGCCGTTCTTGGGCTGCAGGGTGCCCACGCCGGTGGCGTCGTTGCCGACGTACTCCAGGGCGGCCGGCGCGAAGTCCGGCCGGGGGCGGCTCTGCTCGATGAACTGGCCCAGCGACATGCACATGAAGTTGATGGCGCCCACGAGGACGGTGAGCATCGCCACGGACTTCATCTGCTTGCCCAGCATGCCCCTGACCACCATGCCCATGCGGGTCAGCGCTACGAAGATCGCGAGAGCCATGGCCGCCTGGACCCCGGGCCAGGGAGCGAAGATGGGGACGAGCTTCTTCCAGCCGGCGAGCAGCAGCATGGAGGTGGCCACGATCGTCGCCACCTCCGCGGCCCAGTGGTAGGCGTTGGCGAGGCTTCCCACGCCCTGGCCGACGCCCAGGTGGTACTGCCCCGCCTTGTCCAGTTGCTCGATCAGGGTGTCCAGCGAGGCGATGCACGCGTCGCAGGCGGGCCCCTTCCACCACTCCTGCTCGAGACATTCCTCGCGCAGGGCGCGCACCGCCTGCTTGACGGACTCGATGTTCATGTCACCGTCGCCCTCGGGATTGCTCCACTGCTCGGCGGCCAGCGTCATGCTGTGCGGGTTGGACACCATCGTGCCGATCATCAGCGCGATGTTCCTGGCCATCGGGTACTCGTACAACATCGCGGCCGCGGCGGTCGCCGTCGTGGCCGCGTAGATGAACTGCCCGCGGTCGCTTCCTGTGCCCATGTTCTTCCTGTCTCTCTCAGGCCTCGCCGATCACGGGCGGGGCGATGTCGATGTCGTCCACCCAGTCCGCCTCGTCGCCGCGCACGTAGTCGGGCTTGTCGCGCTCGTTGTTCTGGTCGCCGCCCGCGCCGCCCATGGGAGGCATGAAGGGCATGCCCGCCATGCCCATGCCGTTCATGCCGCGCGCCGAGGCGGGGCTGGCCGCGGCGGCCTGCTGCACGCTGCCGGGCGAGACGCCCGTGGGGCTGCCGGGGGACAGGCCGGGACCGAGCGTGGTGGTGGTGCTGGGGACGGAGGGGGTGGGTATCGTGCCCAGCTTCGAGGGGTCGAAATTGGCCAGGTCGGTCTTGGTGGGGTCGGTCGGCAGGGAGGTGTTGGGGACGGTCGGGACGGTGGGGACGTTGTGGTTGAGCTGGTCCTCGATGGAGGGGGTGGTGGGCAGCGTGGCGTTCGGGTCCGGCAGGTTGGCGTTCGGCAGGTTCGGGTTCGGCACGTTCGGGTCCGGCACGTTCGGGTCCGGCAGATCGGTGTCCGGGACCTTGGTGTCCGGCATGTCCGGCGTCGGGACGTCCGTCTTCGGGAGGTCGGTGTCGGGCAGCTTGGAGTCCGGGAGCTTCGAGTCGGGCAGCTCGGAGCTGGGGATCTTGGTGGACGGCAGATCGCCCGCGCCCGGCAGGTCGCCGGTCTTCGGCATGCCACCGCCGAGCGAGGCCGGGTCGATGCCCGGGCCTGTGCCGGGGCCCGCGTAGGGGTCGGTCTTGATGATGCCGTCGTTGTCCTTGTCGGCCTTCTGGTAGTTCTCCTCCAGCTTGGCCAGCGCCGTCCGGTAGTCCGACAGGACGTCCCTGGCCGTCTTGAGGTTGTTGTGGGCGCTGTCCTTGAGCTGGTCGTGGGCGTAGTTGAGGCCGATGCCGATGACGCCGAAGGCGGGCGGCTCGACGCGGATACCGCCGACGTTCTGGGCGATGGCGTTCATGTTGGGCGCCTGTGCGCCCAGATCCTGGCCGACCTGCTTGATGCGGCCGTCCTCGAACTGGATCGTGGCGCCGGCGAGCGAGCCGCCAGCGTACTGAGCGCCTCCGTTGTCGGTGGCCATGCACACCCTCCCAGCCCATAAATCGCGTTATGTGCGGACCTGGCTACGATATCGACAGAAATCAACTTCTTGCGTGAACAGTTGGCCAATGATCTAGACGCCTGTATGATCCGGATGGCAGCCTTTCCGCATGCGGATCAAGACCCTGATAGCAGGCGCGTGCGGCCTGGCCGTAGTGCCTCTGACCGGCGTGGGCACGGCGGATGCCGCAACGGCCGCCTCCACGCTGCAGCTGCCGTTCCCGTGTGGCGAGACCTGGGTGGGCAGCAGCAAGAGCCGCGCCCACACCGCGGGCTACGAGATCGACTTCAACGGCAGCGCAACCGACGGCAACGCCGACCTCGGCAGGACGGTCGTGGCAGCGGGCGCCGGCACGGTGATCATGTCGGAGTACCGGAGGACGGACGGCTTCGGCAACGTCATCAAGATCCGGCACTCGGACGGCACCGTGACCCTGTACGCCCACCTGAACGCCCGCTCGGTCGCCAAGGGCGCCAGCGTCCGCCAGGGCCAGAAGATCGGCACGGTGGGCAGGTCGTCCGCCAAGTACAAGGGCATGATCGCCCACCTGCACTACGAGCAGCGCACGTCGTCCGGCAGCATCGTGCCCGCCAAGTTCAACGGCACCACCTACCGCTACCCGAACCAGACGCTGACCTCGCGCAACTGCGGCGGCGGCACGCAGACGCAGACCGGCAACGGCAACAACAACAGCGGCGGCAGCGGCAACCCGTACTCGGCCACGCAGATCTGCGGCTCCGGCTTCAAGCAGATCGACTCGCAGAACCTCGGCTCCGCGGGCAAGGTGGTGCTGCTCTACTCGGCCGCCACCGGCCAGAACTGCGTCACGACGCTGCGCAACAGCGGCTCGGGCAAGGCGGCCGTGCAGGCGTACCTGGAGGTCCAGGGCAAGGCCCGCAAGACCGACTCCGGCAGCTACCAGTACTACGCGGGCCCGGTGAAGGACACCGCCCGCAAGACCTGCGTGAAGTGGGGCGGAGCCATCGGCTCCGCCAGGTACGACAGCCCGCTCGAGCACTGCGACTGAGCTCAGACCAGCGTGGATGGGGTGGTGCCTTCGGGCCCACCCCATACGTCGTCGTCCTCGTAGAGGTTCGAGGTGTTCTCCCCGCCCGACTCCTCCTCCTTGCGGCGGGCGGAGACGGGGGCGTGCAGCAGCGGCATGCCCATGCCGCCGAGCCCCATCCGTCCGGCCGCGGAGGCGGCGTTCGCCGCCGCGTTCGCGCCGGGGTTGCTCATCGCCGTGTTGCTCGGGCTGACGGTGGTGGACATGCCCGGGCCGTTGCCCGGATAGGTCGCGGTGGTGTTGTTCGGGCCGTTGGGCACCCCCACCTGCGAGGGGTCGAAATTCGCCAGGTTCGTGGAGTCGTAGTCGCGGGGTGAGACGGCCGAGGGAGCGGAGGGCGCGGAGGGAACGGTCGGCGCGCCCGGCGTGGCGCCGAGGGTGCCGTTGGCGAGCGCGGACGGGTCACCGCCGCCGTAGGCGTCGCTGTCGCCCGGCCCGCCGAGTCCTCCGGTGCCGCCCGTGCCGGCGCCGGGGTCCAGCCCGCCGTTGCCGTAGCTGCCGGGGTACTGCCCGGGAGCCGACGGGTAGGAGCCGTCGGCGGACGGGCCGCGGGGGACCGAGCCGGGGTCGAACGAGGCGTTCTGGTGGGGAGGGACGTCCCCGTTGCCCAGGCTCCCGACCTGCGGCCCGCGCAGCCCGGTGTTGTTGAAGTCCGGCATCTCAGGATCGACGACGATCGGCAGCGCCTGCTGCACGTCCGCCGGCAGGGTCTCGTAGTGCTGCGCGATCCGCTCGTTGACCTCCCGCAGGTGCTGGGTGGCCCGGTCGCTGCTGCGCTTGATGCCGTAGAACGGGACCTGGTCGGCCCAGTCGATGTCGTTGTCGGAGCGGGAGTCACGGCCCCTGCTCTCGACCACGTTGGCCTGCGCCCACTGCAGCGTGTCGCCGTACGGCTTCAGCGACCTGCCCATCGCGCCGAGCTTGGCGGCCAATTCGACCACGCTGGCGTGCAGGCTGCGGAGCTGGAGCTGCGTCTGGTACGCCGCGGGGCCCCTGTAGTGCTCGGCCAGCTCGGCGGCCTTCGTCTTGAGGTCCGCGGCGAACTCGTTCAGCAGCGGCTCGGCGGCCTGGTAGTACAGCCCCGCGAGCTGGACCGCGGCCGGGTCCGTCGCGTCGATCATGTCCCGGATCTCACCGATGGTGTCCCGGAACATGCTCTCCATGAACCCGGCCTCGCGCACCGACGTGTCGATCGGCTGGTCGCCGTAGCGGAGAGTGAAGGTCTGTGTCTCGGGCTGGTCAGCCATGGCGCTCTTCTTTCGTCTCAGGCCTGACGCGAGGTGGCTTCCTCGGTCGCCTGCTCGGCGGTCTGGGACGTCCGTGCGATCTCCAGCACGGCGTCGAAGGACTCCTCCGCCTGCTTGTTCAGGCCGGCGTAGAGGCCGCTGGTGGTGCCGGGCTCGCCGATCAGCATCGAGTAGGCGCTGAAGGCGGCCGTCCCGTACTGCATGGCGGCCTGCCACTGGCCCATCTGTTCCTGGTTGAGCGCGCAGTGCGCCTGGAGGTCCGGCAGCGAGCCGGCGCCCGGCGGGAGCTGCGGCCCCGGCACCGGGTCGCCGGGCGCGACGGCGTACTCCGTCACCGGGACGCCGGAGGAGGTGGTGAGCTTCTTGAGCAGCTCGTGCAGGTCTCCCGCGATGCGCCGCACCTCGGCACGGTCGGTGTACGGGTCCTCGTTCTCGTCGTCGTCCGACGCACCCGGCCAGTTCTGGTCGAGCTGGATGGCCATGCCGCCTCCCTCAGTTGCGGATCACCGGCGAGATGGTGCTCTCCGTCGCCGAGTGCCAGTCGTCGCGTTCTCCCTTGAGGTTCGTCCCCTGTTCCTGCTGCTCCTGCTCGCCGGCGGGCGCGCCGCCGCCCATCGGCATGAAGGGGTAGCCCATGCCGCCCGCGCCCGCCCTGGCCGCCGCCGCGGCACCGGGGACGCCCGGCTGGGTGTACGGGCCGGACCCGCCGATCACGGCGGGGGCGGCGCTGCCCGGGGGCGTGACGTAGGTGGTCTGCGGCGTCGTGACCGGGGTGTGCGTCGGCGTCGGCGTCGGCGTGGTGGGCGCCGGCGGGGTGCCCGCCGTCTCGGTGGCCCGGGGGTCCTGGGTCTCGGTCCCGGTCTGCGTGGCGCGTTCCGGGTCGGTGGTGCTGCTGTCGATCACGGACGGCGTGGTGCCGTCGGTGTCGTCGCTCTGGTTCCCGGGCGCCGGGGAGCCCTGGTCGGCGGGTGGGCCGGAGGAGCCGGGGTTGTCGGAGGAGCCCGGGGTGTCGGACGAGCCCGGGCCGTCTCCGCCCGGGGTCTCGGCGCCCGGCCGGTCTCCGGGGCCCGTTCCCGAGCCGGTGCCCGGGCCTGAACCGGAGCCGGGCGACCCGTCCGACCCGCTGGAGCCGTTCGACCCGCTGGAGCCCGACGAGCCGGAGGAGCCGGTGGAGCCGCTGGAGCCGCCCCAGCCGGAGGAGCCGCCGGTGGACCCGCCGCTGCTCCGGGAGTCGCGGAAGTCGTAGGGCGTGCCCTGGTCGATCACCGGCATGTCCCGGCCGCCGTCGTCGGTGACCGGCGTGACCGCCGGCAGGTCGATGGTCACGCTCTCGGGGATCTTGAAGTCGTACAGGTCGACGATGTGCCGGTCGAGCTTCTCCATCGCCCGTCTGGCGGCCTCGTCGTCCAGCTGGGACGCCTGCGGGGTGGCGCCGGGCGTGGGCTGGTCCCAGCCGTTCGTGGTCTGGGGGCCGAGCATCGGCGGCGTGGTGGGCTCGGGGCTGGCCGAGGCCGTCGGCGAGGGGCCGGGCGAGGGCTGGGGCTCGGCGTCGGACCGCTGGTTCGAGGCCGCCCGCACCTCCTCGATGGCCGTCGGCAGGTAGTCGCGCCCGTAGAGGGTGAGTGCCTCGGACATCTTGGTCATCGCGTCGGCCAGCTCGGTGCCGCTGGCGTGCAGCATCTGCAGCGCGCGCTGGGTCTTCGCGGCCGCCTCCGAGCGCCAGGCGCCGTTGAGCGCGACGCCGATGTCGGGCAGCGCGTCGGCCACCGCCTTGATGGCCTCGGCCACCCGGCCGTAGGTCATGCCGCGGTCGTGCACCTCCAGCGGGGAGGTGCCGTCCAGCCACCGCTGGATCTCCTCGCGGGAGGCGCTGACCTCGCCGGCGTTCGGCCGCCTGGAGGGGTCGCGGATGTCGACGGTCCGCTCAGCCACTGACTCTCACCTTCAGCTTTCGCCCCTGACGGGGTTGGTGCGCTCGTAGACCGCGGCACTGTCCCTGATCGCCTGCACGACGCGCTGGCAGCACTCGACGTACTCCTGGTACAGGGTCGCCAGGCGCTGCCCGCGGCCCTCCAGGGACACCTGGCCGCCCGGGTCGGGCCCGGTGGTGCCCACGCTGTGCGCGAACGCGGCGGCGGCGGGCCAGCTCCCGATGTGCTGCTGGGTCAGGTCGAAGTACCTGGTGAGGGCCTCCACCGCGCCCGTGCCGCCGTCCTTGGTGCCCCCTGGGCCCTGCGTGGGCACCAGGGCGATCTCCAGGTCGTCGGCGACGGCACGCATCTTGCCGACGTTGTAGAACAGATCGGCGTCGGTGTCGTCCAGCCCCCGCCACTGCGCGGGGTCGAGCTCCCCCATGATCCTCTCCTCACGCGTTCGGCCACCGCGGGCGGTGGCCGAAGAAAGAACGACGGCGGAGTGACGGCTCAGCCGTCGTACCACATCGCCTTGTTACGGGCCTCCGCGGCCTGGTAGTTCTGGTTCGCGATCTGGACGGCGCCGCGCAGCTCGACGAGGTTCGTGCTCATGGTGGCGGCGGCGTTGTCCCACTTGGTCTTGAAGCGCATGAACTCGGCCTTGGCGCCCTCGACGTCGCCGTCCCAGTTCTCCTCTAGCTGCTGCAGCAGCTTGGCCACCAGGTCGTCGAGGGCCTGGTCGAAGGCCTTGACGATGTCCTCGTAGTCCTTGGCGGCCAGGTCCATGTTCTTGAAGTTGACCTTGGTGAAATCCATCTCAGGCATGTCGGTCCCCCCTTACCTGACGTCCGCGTTGATGAGCGACTCGACCTTGCCGACACCTGCCTGCACGTCGTCGTCGGTCATGCTGTAGGTGATCGCGTTGGCGCCCATCTTCTCCGCGATGCCCTCGAGGTCCTGGCGGACGGTCCGCATCTGGTTGTCCCAGCTCTCCATGATGGTGCGGAACCGGTTGGCCGCCGGGCCGAGCCAGTCGGCGTTGAGCAGACCGTTGGAGGTGGTTTCGACCGCGACGCGCAGACCCTCGATGAACTGGGCCGTGTCAGTGACGTGTCCCGCCGCCAGGTTGATCTGGGAGCTTGACGCCCCAAAATAGCTCACTTGCTACCTCCGTGGTGTGCAATTTCGGTCGCTTATCCATATAAGCACCATTTGCCTCTTGAGTAACAGGCGTCCCTATGGCGAAGATGTAACAGGATCTCGACAGGGGAGCAAACCCGCTGGTAAATCAGAGGTCGAGGTCTCGGCGGATGCGGTCCAGCTCGCCCATGACGTTCTCGAACGCCCGGTCGTAGTTGGCCTCCGCCTGCCTGATCGGCTTGAGCAGGGCCTCCGGATCGTTCATGAGGCGCGACGGCGTGGCAGCCGTCCCGAACAGCTCGGCCATGAGCTCCTCGATCTCGCGTTGCAGGTCCGTCGTCGCGGCGTGCACGGCTTCCTTGACCTTCTCCGACAGCTCCGCGGCCGCCAGGCGCATGGCCTTGGGGTGGATGTCCAGGGTGCGGATGCCCTCCTGGGCGTACTCGACGACGACCATGCCGTCGGCGTCCTCACCCCTGCCGACCACCATCGGCAGACGCCTCTGCAGCTCGTCGGACTTGGCGAGCTGCTCGTCGACGCCGCGCAACAGACGATCGACGTCGATGTTGGCGAAGTCCCCGAAATCCGTCACGAGTCACATCTTGCACCAAGAGCCACGTTCACGGCGTGGTTGTGCTCACACCCGGCGCGATCCAGTCAAAGTTCTGCGAACCAGCCGGAAGACGCCCAGGAGCGGGCGGCTCCTTGAAGGAGGGGTAGTTGCTCACGTCGAGGCGGGCCCGCTGGAAGTCGATGGCGGCGACGCCCGTCGGCGCCACGTAGCCGAACTGGCGCTCCTTCTTGGCCATGGTCGTCAGCGTGTCGCCGCCCTTGGACAGCAGCGCCCCCATCACGCCGGTGCCGATCGTCACCGCCGTGAGGACCTTGGCGCCGGTGAGCTGCTCCAGGAGCATCCCCAGGGCCCGCGTGTGCGGAGCGGGGAACATCTTCAGCCACAGGGCCCTGATGAGCGCCGCGACGGTCGCCGCGCCCAGCACCGAGATGGCCACCCAGTACGCGCGGAACGCGGCGGCGATCTCGTCGAGCACCTTGCCGATGTCGTCGAACATCTTGCGCAGGGCGCCGATCTCGCCGTGGAAGCGCGCGTGCACGCGCGCGTACTCCTGCTGGTCGGCCGCGATCCAGCCGGTCTCGGAGGTCTTGAGTATCTGCGGCATGAGGTTCTTGACCCCGTCGTCGAGCCGGGCGCTCATGCCGACGCTCCAGATCGTGCCGGCCCGCGCGATCTCCCCCTCGTCCGCGTTGACGGTGGCGGCGACCATGACGGCGGGGATGACCCAGGCGGAGATCCGGCCGGCGGCCCGCAGCGAGGCCAGCCCCCTGGAGGCGGAGCTCTCGGCGCCCGCGGCCGACAGGGAGCCGAGCTTCCCGCTCTCCGGGTTGAGCGGGATCAGCGGCGACGACCCCCGGGACACCGGGGAGAGGGCGTTCAGGTACGGGTCGCTCATGCGCGGTATCCGACCATGTTCGCCTTCTCGGCGGCGTTCCAGTTACGCTCGCAGTGGGTCATGGCCGTCACCCAGCTCTCCAGGGTCTCCATGGCCTCGCCCATGATCTGGTCACACCGGGCCTGGACGTCCTTGTAGGTGCCCCCGATGATCGGGTCGCCGAACGTCCCGAAGCCGTTGCCCTGCACGTCGGCGGCCGGGATCATGCCGCGGACGAAGCCGACCATGTCGTCCTTCAGCTCCCGGTCGATGCGCCCGCGCGTCTTGCGGATGGTGCTCGAGGTGATGTGGATCTCGCGTGTGGTTCCCACAGATCTGGATTCTTGCGGTGGTTTGCACCCGTTTCATCACTCATAGCGGGATTTTTCTGATCACTTCAGCATCTGGTCATGTGGCACTCCCCAACTGTTAACCCGGACCGGGTGGCGTGCTCGCATGAGTTCCCGCGACTTCAACCCCGACGACCTCGACAGCCTGCTGCGTGACAGCGAGCGCTCGCTGCGCGAGCTGACGAGCATGATCGGCGAGCTGCAGAGCATCTCCGGCGCGGGAGAGAGCCGCAGCGGCGCGGTCACCGCGACGGTGGACGCCAACGGCCGGCTCGACCAGCTCAAGCTGGCCGCCAGGGCGAGCCGCATGGAGCTGGACGAGCTGACCGAGGAGATCGTCCAGGCCGTACGGGCCGCCCAGGACGACCAGACCCGCAGGGCCATGGCGCTCATCCCCGTCTCCCCCCAGCTCGGCAGCGTCTCCCTGGAGGAGATCCAGCGCCAGTTCGACGAGATCCAGGACTCCTTCACGCGCGACATGCACGAGCGGATGGCCGACCTGGAGGCCATCCGCCGCCGCTCGCTCGACGACGACTGAGGCCAGGGCCGGTCAGGGGCTCAGCCGCCGAGCCCGCGCACCCAGGCGTACACGTCCAGCACGCCCAGCGCCAGCGGCACCAGCGCCACGATCAGCAGCCACTCCACGATGTCGGCTGCCCGCCCCCAGAACGGCGAGAGCCGCCCGTCGGGCAGCCAGACCCCCATGCCGACCACGATCATCGCGGTCCACAGCAGCCCCAGCAGCACCGCGACGGCGGCCAGGCCGCCCACCACGACGCCGATCTGCACGCCCACCGCGGCCAGCCCGCCGAACCCGACGAGCATCAGCCACATCCGCTGCCCGACGCCCTGGAACACCCGCGCCCGCATGAGCTGCGCCAGCGCGAGCACCACGGACATGATGGCGGCGATCCACGTGCCCTCGGCCAGCAGCAGGGCGTGCGCCCCGAGCCCGACCAGGCAGATCGCGACGATCATGCCGGTCGCGTACCGCTGCGCCGCGCCGGTGCGCTGGAGCACGGAGGCGCTGTCGAGGTTCTGGTTGTCGCCGCGCAGCTCCTCCGCGTTGGTCGGCATGGTCGGCAGCGGCACCCTGGCCAGGCGGAACGACAGCACGGGGACCAGCGGCCCGAACGCCATCACGACGGCCGCCGCGACGGCCGCCACCCCTCCGGGGGACGCCCCGGCCACCATCACCACGGCCGCGCACACCGCGCCCACCATGGAGGCGATGGCCGTGCCGAGGAAGCCGGGCACGCCGCCGGCGATCGCGGTGCCGCCGATGGTGGCCACCAGCGCGGTGCAGGCCAGCGCCCCGAGCACCTGCGGCGCCCCCAGCGCCGCCAGCCCGCCGCCCGCGGCGGGAGCCAGCAGCCCGGCCAGGAACGCGTACGGCAGCGCGGCGTGCCCGATCAGCGCGCCCGCGCCCGAGTGGCCGACCGCCCTGGACAGCGCCACGCCGACCCCGACGAGCACCAGCGCCAGCGCCCCCGCCACGATCGCGGTGACCAGCGGCGTCAGCCCGCCGAACGCCAGCGCCACGACCCCGGCCAGCAGTAGCCCGCAGGCGGCCCCGCCGCCCATCGCGCGCGTGTGCCTGGCCTCCCAGCTCCCCCTGCCCTCGCGCACGCCGGTGGCGACCACGTCGGCCACGTCGTCGAACCTGGCGGGCGGCAGCGCCACCTGGCGCGGCCGCAGGTAGAGGATCTCGCCGTCGAGCACGCCGAGCTGGGCCAGGCTCTGCCCGAGGTCGAAGGGCGGCCCGCCGATCCGCTGCAACGTCCAGCCGGGCGCCGCGGCCGTCTCGCCGCCCAGCTCGCCCATGGCCCGCAACAGGCCGGGCAGCACGTGCGGCAGCGGGATGTCTGCGGGCAGCGCCAGGTCGGCCTTCCTGCGCGGTCCCACCACCGTGACGTGGCAGAGCGGCGGGAGCGGCGCGGGCATCTGGTGCAGTCCGTGCGGCGAAGGCGGGATCTCGGCCAGCGAAGTCACAGGGCCAACATAGCGAGGAGAAGTTAACTCATACCCCAACTCGGACGTAAGGCACATCTGGTAAGAAGGTTCTTCCGAGCGTCAGAAGGGCCTGTCCAAGGGTGAGCATCGTCGTCGTACGGCGTCCCGAGCGCCGTCCCAGCCCGAAGCCGCCGCGTGGCGAGATCCTCCTGGAGTCGCCCCCGGAGATCCCCGAGGTCCAGTCACAGGGCATGATGGCGGCCCTCACGTGGCTGCCGATGGTGGCCGGAGCGGCGGCCATGGGCCTGATGTTCACCGCCAACGGCAGCAACGCCAACCCCATCATGTACGTCGCCAGCGGCCTGTTCGCCTTCTCCATGGTCGGCATGACGCTCGGCCAGCTCGGCCGCCAGGCGGGCGAGCGCAAGCAGCGGCTCAACGGCGCCCGCCGCGACTACTTCCGCTACCTGGCCCAGATCCGCAAGCGCGTCCGCAAGGCCGCCGTCCAGCAGCGCGAGGCGCTGGAGTGGAGCGGCCCGGCCCCCGACACGCTGTGGTGGACCGCGATGGGCCCGCGCCTGTGGGAGCGCCGCCCCCGCGACGAGGACTTCAGCACCGTACGCCTGGGCACCGGCACCCAGAAGCTGGCCATCCAGCTCATCCCGCCGGACTCCAAGCCCGTCGAGGACCTGGACGCCCTGACCGCGGGCGCGCTGCGCAGGTTCATCCGCACGCACTCCACGGTCTCCCAGCTCCCGGTGGCCGTGGCGCTGCACTCGTTCGCCCGGATCAAGCTGGACGGCGACCCGGCCATGGTCCGCGACCTGGTGCGGGCGATGGTGGCGCAGATGGTGACGTTCCACTCGCCGGACGACATGCGGATCATGGTCTGCGCCGGCCGGGAGTGGATGGGCCACTGGGAATGGGTCAAGTGGCTGCCCCACGCCCTGCACCCGGAGGAGAACGACGGCGCCGGCCAGGTCAGGCTCATGGCCGAGAACCTGGCCCAGCTCGACCGGCTGGTGGGCGGCGAGCTGAAGGAGCGGGCCCGGTTCAAGCCGGGCGCCTCGCCGGACGCGCTGCCGTACCACGTGCTCATCCTGGACCACGGGCACGTGCCGCAGGACTCGCAGCTCGGCGCGGACGCCATCGACGGCGTCACCGTCATCGACCTGTCGAACTCCTCAGGCGTCGTCGAGGAGCGCAGCACGCTGCGCCTGCGCATCAACCAGACCGGCTTCCACATGGTCAAGATCGACCACGCGGGCAAGGAGAGCACGAACCGGCTCGGCGACCCCGACGCGCTCGACTACATCAGGGCCGAGGGGCTGGCCCGCCAGCTCGCGCCGCTGCGGGCCTCCACGGCCAAGGGCGGCGAGGCCCAGGACGTGCTGTCCACCAACACCACGCTGACCGACCTGCTCGGCGTCGGCGACCCCACCCGGCTCGACACCGGCCAGACGTGGCGGCCCCGGGCCGGCCGCAACCGGCTGCGCGTCCCGATCGGCCTCGGCAGCGACGGCCGGCTGGTCGAGCTGGACATCAAGGAGTCCGCGCAGGGCGGCATGGGCCCGCACGGCCTGGTCATCGGGGCCACCGGCTCCGGCAAGTCGGAGCTGCTGCGCACGCTCGTGCTCGGCCTGGCCGTCACGCACTCCTCCGAGATACTCAACTTCGTGCTCGTCGACTTCAAGGGCGGCGCCACGTTCCTCGGCCTGGACGGCCTCTCGCACGTCTCCGCGGTCATCACCAACCTCGAGGACGAGCTGCCGCTGGTCGACCGCATGCACGACGCGCTGCACGGCGAGATGGTGCGCAGGCAGGAGCTGCTGCGCGCGGCCGGCAACTACGCCTCGCTGCGCGACTACGAGCGCGCCCGCGAGCAGGGCGCCAACCTGCAGCCGATGCCCACGCTGTTCGTGGTCCTGGACGAGTTCAGCGAGCTGCTGTCGGCCAAGCCCGAGTTCATCGACCTGTTCGTGATGATCGGGCGGCTCGGCCGGTCGCTGGGCGTGCACCTGCTGCTCGCCTCGCAGCGGCTCGAGGAGGGCCGGCTGCGCGGGCTCGACACGCACCTGTCGTACCGGATCGGCCTGCGGACGTTCTCGGCCATGGAGAGCCGGGTCGTGCTGGGCGTGGCCGACGCGTACGAGCTGCCGTCCGCGCCCGGCAACGGCTACCTGAAGTTCGACACGACCGGGATGACCCGGTTCAAGGCCGCGTACGTGTCGGGCCCGTTCACGCCCGCCTCCGGGCACGTGGCCGCCGCCGACGGCACGGTGCCGATCAGGGAGGTCGTCCCGTACGGCCCCGACTTCGTGCCCGTGCCGCTCGTCGAGGAGCCGGTGGAGGCCGCTCCCCAGGAGGAGAGCAGGTCGCAGCAGAGCCTGCTCGACGTCGTCGTGGGCCGGCTGGTCGGCAAGGGCCCGCCCGCGCACCGCATCTGGCTGCCGCCGCTGGCCGAGCCGCCGACGCTGGCGCAGTTGCTGCCGCCGCTGTCGATCACGCCCGAGCTGGGGCTCTCGACGCCCGGCTGGCCGGGGCGCGGGCGGATGCAGGCCGTCGTCGGCATCATCGACCGGCCGTTCGAGCAGCGGCGGGACCCGTACTGGCTGGATCTGTCGGGCGCGTCAGGGCACGTCGGCGTGGCCGGCGGGCCGCAGAGCGGCAAGAGCACGGTGCTGCGCACGCTGATCGCGAGCATGGCGCTCACGCACACGCCGGCCGAGGTGCAGTTCTACTGCCTGGACTTCGGCGGCGGCGCCCTGTCGGGGATCGAGGGGCTGCCACACGTCGGCGGCGTGGCCAGCAGGCTGGACGCCGACCGGGTCCGCCGTACGGTCGCCGAGATCGCCGGCGTGCTGCAGCAACGCGAGCGGATGTTCACCGAGCAGGGCGTGGACTCCATGGTCACCTACCGCAGGCGGATCGCCGACGGCTCGCTCAAGGGCGACGGCTGGGGCGACATCTTCCTCGTGGTGGACGGCTGGCTCACGATCAGGCAGGAGTTCGACGCGCTGGAGCCGGTCATCACCGACCTGGCGGCGCGCGGCCTGGGCTACGGCATCCACGTGGTGGCGGCCACGAACAAGTGGTCGGAGTTCCGGCCCGGCATCAGGGACCTGTTCGGCACCAGGATCGAGCTGAAGCTGGGCGACGCGTACGAGTCCGAGATCAACAGGAAGAAGTCGCTCGCCGTGCCGGAGGGCGTGCCAGGGCGCGGCCTGACCAGGGACGGGCTGCACTTCCTCAGCGCGCTGCCGCGCATCGACGGCGTGCAGGACGCCGAGGACCTGACGACCGGCGTGCAGGGGCTGGTCACGGCCGTGCGGGACTCCTGGCAGGGCCCGCCGGCCAAGAGCGTGCGGCTGCTGCCCTCGGTGCTGCCGGCCGCGTCGCTGCCCGGGCCCGAGGAGAGCGGCAGCAGGAGCAGGATCGCGATCGGCGTGGACGAGGCCACGCTCTCCCCGGTGTTCCTCGACTTCGACACCGACCCGCACTTCGTCGTGCTGGGCGACAACGAGAGCGGCAAGTCCAACCTGCTCAAGGTGATCACGGAGAGCGTCGCGGCCAGGTACGAGCCGCGCGAGGCGATGATGATCTTCATCGACTACCGGCGCTCCCTGCTGGACACGGCCGTGGGCGACAACCGCATCGGCTACGCCGCCTCCGCCAAGGCGGCGCTCGACCTCGTCCAGGACGCCCGCAACGCGCTGCTCAAGCGGCTGCCGCCGGCCGACCTCACCCCCGAGCAGCTGCGTGCCCGCGACTGGTGGAAGGGCTCCGACCTGTACATCGTGGTCGACGACTACGACCTGGTCTCCGGCTCGAACAACCCGCTGATGCCGCTGGCCGACCTGCTGCCCCAGGCCCGCGACATCGGCCTGCACCTGATCCTGTCGCGGGCGATGGGCGGCGCGGGCCGGGCCATGTTCGAGCCGCTGATCCAGCGGCTCAAGGACATGGCCAGCCCCGCCGTCATCCTGTCCGGGACCAAGGACGAGGGCTTCCTGTTCGGCAACGTCCGCGCCCAGCCGCTGCCACCCGGACGCGGCTTCCTCGTGGACAGGAAGTACGGCTCGCGGCTGGCGCAGACGGCGCTCTGGCCGCCATCGGAGGACTGAAAGGATCATGGCAGGTCTCGACATCCACTACGACGCGCTCGACGACTGCCGCACCGCGGCCAGGACGCTGATGGGCCAGTTCGGCGGCCTGGCCGACGACTACCCGGCGGACCGGCCCGACTCGACGATCTTCGGCCGGGTGGGCGGCGCGTCGGCGCTGGCCGACGCCGTACGCACGGTGGAGACCACCTGCGACAGCGAGTTCGGCAAGGCCAAGAGCCTGCTGGAGAGCGTCGAACGGGCGCTCGACCTGGTGCAGAGCAACGTACGGAGGGCGAACGAGCCGTCATGAGCGCCCGTGAAGGCATCCGCGAGCTGCCCAACGGCGAGGCCCTCGCCGACCTGGCCGACGAGGTCAGCGGCAGCCCGTCGTCGATCCGCGACATCGCCGCCCGCTGGCGCGCGGCCGCGAGCCGGGTGAGCACCAGCACCGGCACGCTGGGCGGCGCCGTCTCGACCGTGGACCTGGCCTGGGAGGGCGAGTCGGCCAACGCCTTCGTCGGCTACATGTCGAAGTACGGCAAGGCCGGCCAGGACCTGCACGACGCCCTGGTCGGCTGCGCGGGCAAGCTGGAGAAGGCCGCCGACACCCTGGAGTCGTCCCAGCGCGTCGTGGACGGCATCTGCGACCGGCTGCTCACCCGGGTGGGCACGTACAGGCAGAACAACCCGGACGCCGAACAGGAGAAGCTCGACGAGCGGATCGGCCAGTGGGTCAACGACGAGATCGCCGTCGCGCGCCCGACGGTGCAGGAGGCCAGGGACGCGGTCAACGACGCCAAGGAGGCGCTCGGCACCCTGATGAGCGAGCGGGACACCACGTTCCGGCAGATCGGCCTGGCCGGGGAGGAGAGGTTCACGCCGGACTCCGGATACCGCTTCGACTGGAGGCGCACGGAGAGCTACACCGCGCAGACCGCCGCGGGCGGTCCGGGCGGCAGCCCCGTCGTCGGCGCCGGGCCCGGCGGGTACGGCCCCAGCGGCCTGCCGCCGGCCGGCGGCGGCCCCGCCCCGACGGGACAGGTCAAGGAGTGGATCGAGCAGGCCATCGCCATCCTGCGGGACCACGGCTACCCGGCCGACAAGATGAACCCCAACGACATCTGGATGGTCATCCAGCACGAGTCGGGCGGCAACCCGAACGCGATCAACCTCTGGGACTCCAACGCCGCCGCCGGGCACCCCTCCAAGGGCCTGATGCAGACCATCGACCCGACGTTCGACGCCTACTCCCTCGGCGGGAGCATCTACGACCCGGTGTCCAACATCGTCGCGGGCGTGCGGTACGCCATCGAACGCTACGGCAGCGTGTCCGCCGTGCCCGGCGTCGTGGGCATGAAGACCGGGGTCGGCTACAGCGGCTACTGATCCGTCCCGCGCCGTGGTGCCACGGCGCGGGACGCCCGGGCTAGCCGCAGTTGTCCCACGGGGCGCTCGTGCTGCCCGACCCGGCGCTGCCGGAGTAACGCACGCACTTGCCCTTGGCGGACAGCTTCACCGGACCCGCGTAGTACTCGTAGTTCCCCGAGTCGGTCTGGCTCCCGCCGCCCTGCACCTCCAGGGTGGCGCTGACCGGCGTCGCCTTGCCGACGTTCGCCCCCGACTTGAGGGTGACCACGCAGTTCTGTCCCGTGCCGTTGTTCCAGAGCTGGTACGTGGTGCCCCCGCTGAACGAGCTCGACCGCTGCACGACGAACCCGCTCCCGCACACCTGGGTCGCGCTGTACGGGTTCGGCTTCGGCGCCGCGGTGGTCTTGGTGGGCTGGGGCTTCTGGGTGGTCTTCGTCGGGGTGGGCCGCGGCTCCGGCTCCCGCGTCGGCTCCTTGGTCGTCTTCGTGGGGGTCGGCGTGGGGGTCGGCGTGGGCTTCCTGGTGGGTTCGACCGTCTTCGTGACCGTGGCCGTCGGCTTGGGCTTGGCCGTCTTCGACGGCTTGGCCGTGGGCGTGGTCTTCGGCGTCCTGGTCCTGGTGGGCGTCACGGTGACGGTGGGGACCGGCACCGGCTGCTGCGTGATCGCCGGCGGGGTCGGCACCGTGGTGAGCACGGGGACCTCCGCCGAGCTGCTGGGGCCTTGGGACGGCAGCTCCATGGGGCCGACGCCGTTGTCGTCCGGGCTGGGCGTGGTCGTCGCCCACGGCGCGGTCACCTCGGTCTGCGGCTGCGCGGCCGGAGGGGTTCCCTGCCCGTGGGCGGCGGCGTTGTCCGGGCTCGGGCTGCTGGAGGCCGCGGCGGCGGGCGCGAACGTGACCTTGTCCGAGTACTGGCTCGCGCCCCACAGGCCGAGTCCCGACAGCAGCACCACGGCCGTCACCCCGGCCACCAGGCCGATGGGGAACGGCTTGCGCGGCTGGCCGTCACCCTGCCTGTGGAGGAGGTGCGGCGGGTGCTGGGGCGGGTGCTGCTGCTCCGCGATGGGCGGCGGGCCCCACACCGGGGGCTCGTGATGGCCGGGCCCCATCGGGGACGGCACGACGGCGCCCTGCTGCGGCGGCACGACGACACCGTGCTGCGGCGGCACGCCGTCCGGCCCCATCGGGCCGGGGCCCATGCCGTCCGGGCCCATCGGGCCGGGGATCGGCGCGCCGGGGCCCAGGGGAGCCGGCGGCATGCCGTGCGGAGCGGGGCCCTCCCCCACCGGCGGCGGCCCCCACGCGGTGCCGGGGGGTATCGGCCCTTCGCCCATCGGACCGGGAGGACCCTCGCCCACCGGGCCGGGGCCGGCCGCGGGACCCGGCATCATCGGGCCGGGGCCGGCGGGCACCGGGCCCTGCGGGTGCATCGGGCCGTCCGGCTGCCGGGGCACCTGAGCGCCCTCGATGGAGAGCTGGATCGGCAGGATCAGCGGCGGCTGCCCGCCGGGCGGCGGCACGGGGCCGGAGCCCGGCCGGCCGGCCTGGGGCGGCACGGGAACGCCGTCGAGCAACGTCGGAGCGAGATCGCCGGATCCCTGCGGCGGCACGGGAACGCCCTGGACGGCCGGCGCGGGCATGGGCGCGTTCGCGTCGCCGAGGAGCCGCAGCAGCGCCACGTACGCCGTGGGCCGCCCCGTCACCTCCTTGGCCAGCGCGGCCACCACCACCTGCCGCAGCGGCTCCGGCAGCTCCCCGATCCGGGGCTCCCCGTTCAGCACGCTCTCCTTGTCGTGCTCGAACGGTGCGGCGCCGGTGGCGGCGAACACCACGGTCGCGGCCCAGGAGAAGACGTCGGCGTACGGGCCGTACTGCAGCCCGGCGAGCTGCTCGGGCGCCCGGAAGCCGAGCTCGCCGGCGGGCTCGCCCAGCTCCATGTCGGTGACGCGCGGCCCGTCGGCGGTGAGGATCACGTTCGACGGCGTGAGCCCCCGGTGCGCGAACCCCGCGACGTGCACGGCGGTCAGCGCGGTCAGCATGCCCACCGCGACCCGCTCCAGCGCGTCACCGCTCAGCGGCCCGTCCGCCGCGACGGCCTCGGCCAGCGAGCGGCCCTCGACGTACTCCCTGATCACGTACGGCCGGCCGTCCTCGACGCCGGCGGCGATCGTGCGGGCCACGTAGGAGCTGGACACCCGGGTGACGTTCCGCAGCCGCTCGGCGAAGCCGGGGTCGGCCGCCGGGTCGGTGCTCAGCGTCTTGACCACGACCTGGGGCGCGTCCTCGGATTCCCGGCCCAGATGGACGGCACCGCGCGGGCCCTCGCCCAGGCGGCCGACGATCTCGTGGCCGCCGATCCGTTCAGGCTTCTGGGAGTCCTTCTCCGCCATGACCATCCTTCCGGCATTACGTCATGATCGGAGGACATTTAATCAAATATGCCCCATACGCATCAGGGGTTTCGGTTAGGCGCTCTGACTATTAACCGTCAATTAGCGCTGGAGCCGCCCGAGGAGCCCGCCCGCCAGCCGCGCCGCCGTCCCATCGGCACGAAGATCCACGCCATGATCGTCACTCCGGCCAGCGACAGCCCTCCCGCCGCGACCGCGGTGGCCACCTCGATGGAGCGCTGGTCGGGCGGCACGACCTTGCGCACCGCGGAGGCGGGCAGCGGCTCCGGCACCGGCGGGGCCACCGCCACCTGCTCCGACGGCAGCACCGCGGTGACCGCAAGCAGCGGGTTGACCATGCCCGCCCCCGTGCCCTTGCCGGAGGCGCCGTCCGCGGTCAGCGTGATGCGGCGGCGTACCCGGAGCTGGTCGAGCTGGGGGTGGCGGGAGCGGACGAGCGCGGCCACGCCCGCCACGTACGGCGCCGCGTAGCTCGTGCCCTCCAGGTTGCTCCGGTAGCCCTTGCCCGTCCACGTGGAGCTGAGGCCCTCGCCGGGGCCGAGCACCGCGACGGCGTTCGGGTTGGAGAACGTCGAGCGCCCGCCGTTCGGGGTCGCCGAGCCCACCGACAGCACGCCGTCGTAGGCCGCCGGGTAGGCCGGGCCGGTGGAGCCGTCGTTCTTCTCCACGTTGCCCGCGGCGGCCACGATCACGATGTCCCGGCCGAGGGCGTAGTCGACGGCGGACTTGAGCTCCGGCTGGTCGTGCGCCTGGATGGAGACGTTGATGACGTCGGCGTTCTCGTCCGCGGCCGTCCTGATGGCCTTGGCCAGCAGCGCCACGTCACCCAGCGAGGTGGTCGTCTGCTTGATCGACAGCAGCCTGACGGCCGGGGCGACGCCGTGGAAGGGGAGGTCGGAGCGGGGCTGACCGGCGATGATGCCGGCCACCGCGGTGCCGTGGCCGACGCAGTCGCGGAAGCTGGTGTTGGTCAGGTCGGCCTTGCCCGCCAGGCGGATCTGGGGGTGCGTCTCGTCCACGCCGCTGTCGATGACGGCGACCGTCACGCCCTGCCCCATGGTCAGGGGCCAGACGCGCTTGACGTCCAGCCGCCGCTGGGCCCAGCTCTCCGCCACGGACGGGCTGGCCTTCTCGGGCTCGCACCGCTCGGGTGCCGCCTGCGCGGATACGGTTGCGAACTGCAGGGCGAGCGCGCCGGCCAGGAGAACGCGACCAATCATGACGAAAGAGCGTATCCCGCCCGCGTGAAGGCGCGGACAGGCCCCTCAACGGGAAGAAGCCCCAGCAGCCTTCCCGCCAGGGCCTCTCCCGTTGCTCATTGCGTGGCGGTGTCGATGTTCTGGCGGTACGTCGTGATGACCCGCGAAGCCTCACCCAGTTCCTCGGCCATCCGCTGGAACGCCGTCCGGTAGTTCTGCCACGACTGCTGGAAGCGCTGCGCGCCCTGCCCCGTCCACGCGGTGCCGACCTTGGCGGCCTCGCGGTCGAGAGCGGTCATCGTGGCGCGGACCGCCTCGGCCTGCTGCGTGAACTGGTTGGACATCTGCTGCATTTCCTGCAGGTTTCCGCCGACCATGCTGTGGCTCATGCATACCTCCTGGCACCTGTGAAAGCGCCATCACCCTAAGGAAGCACGCACGGACATCGCCGCCGTTATGCCGAGCGGCTATGGTCTACCCGAGGAATGTTCGGATCGCGTGGGGGGCTCATGCGCGAGGTCGTGGTCACCGGGGGCGGCACCGGAATCGGATACGCGATCGCCGCCGCCTTCGCCTCGCTCGGCGACCGCGTCACCATCACCGGCCGCCGCGAGGACGTGCTCGCCAAGGCCGCCGGCAGCATCGGGGCACGGTTCCTGCCGTTCGACGCCTCCAGCCCCGCCGAGGTGCAGGCCGCGCTCGCCGACCTGCCCGAGCGGGTGGACGTCCTGGTCAACAACGCCGGCGGCAACACCAACCTGGGCCGCAGGCAGCCGCGCGAGCTGATCGACGTGGCCGAGGCGTGGTGGGCCAACCTCAACGCCAACCTCATGTCCGCCGTGCTCGTCACGACCGCGCTCGCCCCGCGCATGGCCGAGGGCGGCCGGATCGTCTCGATCGGCTCGATCGCCGCCAGGGGCACCGGCTCCGGCTCGTACGGCGCCGCCAAGGCCGCCATGGAGTCGTGGACCGCCGACCTGGCCGCCGAACTGGGCCCCCGGGGCATCACCGCGAACGTCGTCTCCCCCGGCCTCGTCCTCGACACCGAGTTCTTCAGGGGCCGCCTGACGGAGGAAGGCATCAAGGCCCGCGTGGAGAACACCCGCAACGGCCGCCCTGGCAGCCCCGCCGACGTGGCCGATACCGTGCTCTTCTTGGCCTCCCCGGGTGCCCGGCACGTCACGGGGCAGGTGCTTCACGTGAACGGCGGCGCGTACCTGGGCCGCTGACCCTAGGAGGAAGGACAACGCAGGTGCGGAAGGTTCTGATCGCCAACCGCGGCGAGATCGCCGTACGTGTGGCCCGGGCTTGTGCGGACTCCGGGATCGGCAGCGTCGCGGTCTACGCCGACCAGGACCTCGACGCCCTGCACGTCAAGGTCGCCGACGAGGCGTACGCGCTGGGCGGCCGGACCCCGGCGGAGACCTACCTCGACATCGGCAAGCTGATCGACGTCGCGCGCCGCTCCGGCGCCGACGCCGTGCACCCCGGCTACGGCTTCCTGTCCGAGAACGCCGATTTCGCCCAGGCCGTCATCGACGCGGGCCTGACCTGGATCGGCCCGCCGCCCGCCGCGATCGCCGCGCTCGGCGACAAGGTGCAGGCCAGGCACATCGCCCAGAAGGTCGGCGCGCCGCTGGTCGCGGGCACCAAGGACCCGGTGGCCGACGTGGCCGAGGTGGTGGCGTTCGCCGAGGAGCACGGGCTGCCGATCGCGATCAAGGCCGCGTACGGCGGTGGCGGGCGCGGCATCAAGGTGGCTCGCCGCATCGAGGAGGTCGCCGAGCTGTACGAGTCGGCCGTACGCGAGGCGGTCGTCTCCTTCGGGCGCGGCGAGTGCTTCGTCGAGCGCTACCTCGACCGGCCCCGCCACGTCGAGACCCAGTGCCTGGCCGACCGGGCGGGCAACGTCGTCGTGGTCAGCACCCGCGACTGCTCCCTCCAGCGCCGCCACCAGAAGCTGGTGGAGGAGGCGCCGGCGCCGTTCCTGACCCCCGCGCAGGTGGAGATCCTCTACTCCAGCTCCAAGGCCATCCTCAAGGAGGCCGGCTACGTCGGGGCCGGCACCTGCGAGTTCCTCGTCGGGCAGGACGGCACGATCTCCTTCCTGGAGGTCAACACCCGCCTGCAGGTCGAACACCCCGTCTCCGAGGAGGTGTCGGGCATCGACCTGGTGCGCGAGATGTTCAGGATCGCCGACGGCGAGCCGCTGGGCTACGACGACCCCGCCCTGCGCGGCCACTCGATCGAGTTCCGGATCAACGCCGAGGACGCCGGCCGCAACTTCCTGCCCGCCCCCGGCACGCTGACCACCATGCGCGCCCCCTCCGGGCCCGGGGTGCGCCTCGACTCCGGCTACGAGGCGGGCATGACGGTGCCCGGGACGTTCGACTCGCTGGTGGCCAAGCTGATCGTGACCGGGCGGACCCGGCAGGAGGCGCTGGAGCGGGCGCGGCGGGCGCTGGCGGAGTTCGAGATCACCGGCATGCCGACCGTGCTGCCCTTCCACCGGGCCGTCGTCGCCGATCCGGCGTTCACGTCCGCGCCGTTCTCCGTCCACACGCGGTGGATCGAGACGGAGTGGGACAACCCCGTGGCGCCGTACGACGGGGAGGTGGCCTCCTCCGGTGAGGCGCCCGGGCGGGAGACGGTGACGGTCGAGGTCGGCGGCAAGCGGCTGGAGGTCGTCCTGCCCGCCGGCCTGGGCGCCGCGCCCGCGCCCGCCGCGGCCGCGAAGACGGCGCGGCGGACGGGGAGCAAGGCCAGGAAGGGCTCGACGGCGGGCGGCGACGCGCTGGTCAGCCCGATGCAGGGAACGATCGTGAAGATCGTGGCGTCCGACGGCGACGTGGTGAACGAGGGGGACACGGTCGTCGTACTGGAGGCCATGAAGATGGAGCAGCCGCTGGCGGCGCACAAGTCCGGCGCCGTCACGGGCCTGACGGCGGCGATCGGCCAGACGGTCACGGCGGGCGCCACGATCTGCGAGATCAAGAACACCTGAGAAGGGGCGTGCGCGCCCGGGGCGACGGCCCCTTGACCGTGAATCTCCCGGCCCTGCGCACAACCGGTGCCCGGCACTTCGGCCACGATGTGCGCCTGCATGTCCCCGGACGGGTAGCGTGCCCATTGAGGAACTTTGCCGACCGCCCATTCGTCCTCAAGGGCGAAGGAGGCTTGCTGCCAATGACCCACTCGCTGCGCCGAGCAGGGGCCGCGATCGCGGCTCTGATCGCCGGTCTCATCGTCGTTCTTGCGCTGTCCCCTGCCGCCAACGCGGCGGCCCCTCCGGACGCGAACTCCGTGGTGTCCAACTGGAAGAAGGACCCGCTCTACGCGGTGTCCGGCTCCTCGTTGTCGTCTGACCAGCAGAGCGAGATCAATGACGCGCTCAAGGGCGCCGACACCAAGATCTACGCCGTTGCGCTGCCTGACGGCACGGTGGACGGCACCACCGTTGCGCCCTACATGTCCCAGCTCAACACCGCGCTGAGCGCCGCCGGCCGCCCCAGCGCGACGTTCGTCGTGCTCGACGGCCAGACGATGTTCGCCGCCTCGAGCGCCCTGAAGCAGCAGGGTCTGGCAGCCCGGCTGTCCGACCTCTCGGTCACCGCCAACTCGGGCGACATCGTGGCCGGCATGAAGGACTTCGCCAACCGCGTGGACATGGCCGCCAAGGGCGACCGTTCGGCCCTGTCCTCCGGCAGCCAGGCCAACCCGGGTGCCGGCGGCACCGCCGCCCTGATCGGCCTGGGCGCGCTGGCGCTGGTCGGCGGTGGCGGCTACTTCCTCTACTCCAGCAACAAGAAGAAGAAGCGCGCCATCCAGGAGGCCAAGGACCTCGCCGCGGTCAAGCAGACCGTCGAGGAGGACGTCACCAAGCTCGGCGAGGAGATCACCGCCCTCGACACCGACGTCACGCTGGCCGGCCAGGGCGGCGCGCACATCGACGAGTGGCAGACGGCGCTCGACTCCTACGAGAAGGCCAAGACCCAGCTCAACACGGTCCAGCGGCCCGACCAGGTCCGCGAGGTCACCCAGACCCTCGAGGACGGCCGCTACGCGCTGGCCGTGGTGAAGGCCAAGGTCAACAACGAGCCGGTGCCCGAGCGCCGCGCCCCCTGCTTCTTCAACCCGCAGCACGGCCCGTCCGCCCGCGACGTGCGCTGGGCCCCGCCCGGCGGCGCGGTGCGCGACGTGCCCGCCTGCCGGATGGACGCGGAGGCCGTGGAGCGCGGCTTCGACCCGCAGATGCGCGAGGTCATGGTCGACGGCCAGCGCAGGCCGTACTACGACGCGGGCCCGGCGTACCAGCCGTACGCGTACGGCTACTACGGCGGCTTCGGCGACATCATGACCGGCATGTTCATCGGCACCATGATGGGCAGCATGCTCAGCGGCGGCTTCGGTTACGGCGGCTACGGCGCCGGCTACGCCGAGGGCTACTCCGACGCGGGCGCCGGGGACATGGGCGGCGGAGACGCCGGCTGGGGCGACTTCGGCGGCGGAGGCGACTTCGGCGGCGGAGACTTCGGCGGCGGCGACTGGTGACAGCCGCGGGCCTCCCGGCGTCCTGACCGGGTTCCGCAATCGGCAAGGCAGAGCCTCAGATCCCTTCGTGATCTGAGGCTCTTCGCTTGCCGTGCGGCGTGCCGACCGGGAGGAACGTGAGGTCGCCGAAGCTCGCAGGCCAGGCCGGGCAGCTTGCCGGCCCGGCCCGGCCCGCCCAGTCCCGGCAGCGTGCGCTAGCCGTGGAAGCTTCCTCCCAGGTCCCTGTCGACCTCGGCCCGGCGTTCGTGCACCCACGCGCCGTCGACGCACTTGTATCCGGCGTGGTCGACGTATCCCTCGGGGTAGAGACCGCCTCCGCCCTGCCCCGACGCGGGGTACTCCTCGTAGTCGGACCTGGTGACGCAGTCGGCCACGGCCGGGGAGCCGGTGGCAACGACGACGGCGGTGGTGGCGAGGACCGTGGCCGTGGCCGCCCGGGCTCGTCGCATGGCGTGATCGAGAATGGACACACCGTGATGATAGACGTGCGGCGCGGCCGCGTCCGGGTGGTCAGGCCTGAAGGAGGGTGGCCGCGAGGATCCAGGCGAGCCATTCCTCGTACTCGGTCTCGGTCCACCCGCAGACCTCGGTCAGCTTCTCGAAGTTCTCCGTCGAGGTGAGGACGTAGATCTGCTCGGCCGCTCTGGCCGGGGTGAGGCCCGCCCGCAGGGCCCCGAGCGCGTGCAGGTGGTGGGCCGGTCCGTGGCCGCCCTTCAGCCTCTCGCGTTCGATGTCGGCCAGGACCTCCTGGAGCCCCGCGTCGGCCGGAGAGGCGGCGGCGGCCGCGCGCAGAACGCGGTGCACGGGCTGGATGCGCCAGAGGATCCCGGTGGCCATGGCGGCGTAAAGGGCCAGCTTGCGTGCGGGATCGGGTTCGTCGATGATCGCCTGGACCTCGGGGCGGTCGCCCTGCGGCAAGGGCCGGGCATCGCCGGCCAGCGTGATGTCGTAGACGAGCTTGGCCAGGGCGGGCTTGCCGCCGGGTGAGGACGTGTACAGCGTCTGGAGCGCCACCCCGGCCTCGCGAGCGACCTCGGCCATGGTCGTGTCGGCGTAACCCTTCCTGATCATCAATTCCCGCGCCGCGCTCGCGATCTTCTGCCGCGTGGCTTCGGCCTGCTCCTGCCGCAGCGCGCTGGAGTAGGGGCGGCGCTTCTTCTGCTCGGTCATCGCGCACCATGATTCCAGAACGGAATTGACCAGAAGATCGCCTCTCTCCGACGCTACCGGCGGACGCGTCACCCCTTCCGGCCACCGTCTCCCGTGTTCCTCGGGACAGCCACTCCGGCACTGGTACTCATCGGTCCCAGCTGAGCCAGGAGAGTTTCGAGCGACGCCTGCGGGGTCCGGCCCGCGGTGTCGAGGGTGATGTGGTCGCGGTCCCACGGCTCGTACTCGCGCTCCACCACCTCTCCCCACCCCGGCAGCCGAAGGTCCGGGATGTCGGTGGTGCGTGAAGTCACGCGGTGCCGGTGCTCGTCCTGGTCGGAGCAGGTCACCTCCACCTCGGCGACCGGCACCCCGGCCCGGGCCCCCACCTCGCGCCAGGCGTCGCGGGTGATCGGCAGCGGGTTCACCGACTCCGCGATCACCGTGAGGCCCTGGCGGAGGTGGTCCTCGGCAAGGGCGTAGCCGACGGTGTATCCGGCCGGGCCGAGGGGGTGGCGGGCCAGGCCCGAGCGGACGATCGCCTGTTCGATGGTGTCGATGCGGACGTGGACCGCGCCGGCCAGGTGCTTGGCGAGGAGGCGGGACAGCGTCGTCTTGCCCGTGCCCGGAAGGCCGCCGATGACGATGAGCATGCCTCTCATGCTGCCGGACTTCTGGGAAGGGGGCGGCTTTCCAGCAAATGATTGACGCGAGGCCGGAGCGCCGTCCAGATTTCTGACTTGTTGGATATGGCCGGGTGCCGGGGTCTGCAGCCTTGGCGTTCAGGGCCCGTACCGCTGGGCGGGGCGGTGCGCCTACTCGCAGTTCTCCACGCTGTCGGTGCCAGGGCCGCCGTCGCAGGTGTCGGTGTCGGCTCCGCCTTCGAGGCCGTCCTCGCCCTTGCCGCCGTTGAGCTCGTCGTTCCCCTTGCCGCCGTTGAGCTCGTCGTCGCCCTTGCCGCCGTTGAGTTCGTCCTTGCCGTCGCCGCCGCGCAGGTCGTCGTCGCCGTCGCCACCGATCAGCAGATCCTCGTTCGTGCCTGCGCGCAGCACGTCGTCACCGTCGCCACCCTGGAGGATGACCTGGTCGGGGGCCTTCATGTCGACGCGGTCGTCCCCGTCACCGACGGTGATCTTGACGCGCTTCAACACGGCGAACGACATGACGTCGCCCGGTTCGGCGTCCGGGGTGCACCCCTTGATCGGGCCGGCGCCGTCGTGGAGGTAGAGGTTGTACTTGCTCCTGGTGATCGTGAGCTCGTTGTCCACGCCGGGCTCGGCCGTGTAACGGAGTTCCTGGCCGACGACCGTACAGGTGCCCGCGAACTCGGGCTCGGCCACGGCGGCTTGGGGACTGAGCAGCACCAGCGTCGTCAGTAAGGCGTGGAGCGTCATGGAGCTTCCTCTCGGTTTCAGGGGTGCGATCGGTCGATGACCTGGGCGGTGATCAGGCAGCCGAACGCCGCGAGGGCGAGCGCCGTCCGTACGAGGTGCAGGTGGGACCATTGCCGGCGGCTCTCGTGCCAGCCGACCGGTAGCCGGTCGGCGACCCAGGTGTTGGCGAGCTGGTTGAGCGGTTCCAGGGCGGCCACCGTGAGCACGATCGTGAGGGCGACCAGGATCAGGGCGGCCACGCCGAGGCCGAAGACGAGCCTGCCGTGACGCCAGGAGATGACGGCCGCGACGAGCAGGACCGCGACGGTGGCCAGGAGCAGCGGGGGCATGGTCCGGCCGTGGTCGGCGTTGAGGGCCTGCCAGTACCTGACGTACGCGGGGCCGGGGAGCCGAGTGACGGATGGGGCGATCACCACGAAGAGGACGCCGCCCGCGTACAGGCCGACCATCGCCAGCCCGGCCGCCCTGAGCACGGTGAGAGCCAGGGACACCGTGAGCCCCTTTCGCTGCGGGATGTTGGCTAGATCTGCACTCTTTCATTAGAGATACATCTAGTCAATATGGTCCGAAGCATGGGTGGCAGAAGGCGCCGGCCAGGGCGGAGCAGGAGGCTCATCGGCAGCCACGGGCCAGCTCTGCGCCCGCACTCGACCGGAGGCGCCGCGGCCCTGCTCGGCCGGTGAGCCGTGCCACCAGAATGGCTGGTGTGATCTACCTTGCCGAAGGGCCCAGAGTGGCCATCCGCTACGTCAGCCTGCGGGACTTCGAGGAGCTCGCGGTCCTGCACGAGGAGAGCGCGCAGATGCTCGCCCGGTGGATGCCCGGCGGCCCCATCGTCACGTACGTGGACTTCGAGCGGTACATGGCCAGATTCGACGGGCCGCTGCACGAAGGTTTCCTGATCTGCCTGCGTGACACCGGCGCGATCGTGGGCCGGGTCAACGTCAACAACATCATCCGCGGCACCCAGCAGAGCGCGACCATCGGCTACTCCGCCTACGCCACCACCACCGGCCGCGGGTACATGACGGAGGGCCTCGGGCTGCTGGTCGGGCACGCGTTCGGCGAGATGGAGCTGCACCGCCTGGAGGCCAACATCCAGCCCGACAACGGCCCCTCCCTCAACCTGATCAAGCGCGTCGGCTTCCAGCGCGAGGGGTACTCGCCGAACTTCCAGTTCATCGACGGCGCCTGGCGGGATCACGAGCGCTGGGCCATCACCGTCGAGATGACCCGCGCGTGACGTCCGCAGGCGCCCCTCAGGGGGTGAGGCCGGGCCGGTCCACGACCCCCGAGGCCAGCTCGGCGGTCGCGTAGTAGGTGCCCTTGCCGGCCAGCACCTCGCCGCCGAGCACGTCGTCCTGGAGGTTCTCCACGCGCCTGCCGAGCAACTCGAAGGTGGTGGGGTCGAGCACCAGGTACGAGCGGGAGACGAGCCGGCCCTCCGCGTCGCGCTGGGCGTCGAGGTCGTAGGCGATGCCGAGGCCCTGCCGGCCCACCGCGTCCGGCACGCCGTGGTCCATCCGGATGCCCGGGATCTCGGCGAGTGCGCGGTAGATCGCCGCCTCCAGCTCGGGCGGCATGGGCACCTGCTGTTCGAGGTAGACCGACAGCACGCGGAACGCCAGCGCATCCGGGCGTTCCGCGCCCTTCTCCGCGGGCCTGGTCTGCCAGTGCCGGTCCGCCCGCACGTGGGCCAGCAGCTTGCCGGGATCGGTGGGCAGGGCGGCCAGCTTGGCGGCGTACTGCTTCGGCGTCAGGTCGTCGTCGTCCGGGTCGGGCTCGATCCGGCGCCGCTCCATCGGGCCCTCGTCCTCGCGGAAGGCCTGCTCGGTGCCGTCGTAGCGGGTCCAGTACTCCTGCACCGTACGGCGGGCGTCGCCGGGCTGCTGGACCGTGACCATCCGGTACATCCACTGGTCGTCGCGCGGCGTGCCGCTCGCCTGCCGCCGCTCGGCCATCAGGGCGGCCTTCAGCAGCACGGCCCGCGGGGTGTCGATCGGCGTGGTCCGCACGGCGGTGACGGCCCTGGGCACGCGGTCCCCGGTGGCGGTGAGGACGACGAGCACCGCGGCGACGGCGGTCGTGACCGCCAGCACGGAGGGCGCCAGCCAGAACCGCCGCCGCCTCCCCGGTCGCGCCCCCCGTTCGCGCGGCTCCAGGACGCGGGTGCGCAGCGAGCGCAGGCGTTCGGCGCCGGGCTCGGGGGCGTCGGCGCGCAGCTCCCTCAGCAGCATCAGGTCATCGTCCACGCCCAGCCCCTCCCTCGTCGGCCACCTCGTCAGCAACGGCGGTCGGATCGACGCCGCCCAGCGCCGCCCGGGTCTTCTTCCTGGCCCGGTGCAGCCGCGAGCGCACGGTTCCGACCGGGATCCCCAGCGCCGTGGCCACCTCCTCGTAGGACAGGTCGGCCCAGGCGATCATCAGCAGCACCTCGCGATCCTCCGGCGACAGCCGCGCCAGCGCCGCGGCCAGCTCGCGCTGCGCGGCCCCGGCCGACACGCGGGCCTCCACGCGGTCGGTGTAGCCCTCGGCGACCTCGTCCACCCCGGTCCTGGCCAGCGCCCGGTACGCCCGCACCTCGGCCCGGCGGTGCTTGCCGATGAGATTGGCGGCGATGCCGTACAGCCAGGGCCTGGCGTCGCGGTGTGCGGTGTCGTAGCGGCCCAGCCGCCGGAACGCGGCCAGGAACGTCTCGGCCACCACGTCGTCGGCCAGCTCGTCCCCCAGCCGCCGCGTCGCGTACCGGTGGAGGGCGGGGGCGTGCCGGTCGAACAGCGCCGAGAAGGCCGCGGGGTCGCTCCGGGCACGCCTGATCACCTCCGCGTCGTCAACCTCTGTGTCCGGCACCAAGCTCAGAGCTCCGTTTCTGCTGTCTTGTCACCCTCTTTCACCCGGACGCGGATTTCGAGTTCTCGCCGGAGCCGGCCGCCCACCCGCCGCCCGGAACACTTGACCTCAAGTAAGGTCGAGGTAGCACTCTGGAGGACATGACGAAGAACAGAGTGATCATCTACGAGGAGGCCGGGGCAGATCCCCAGGCCGACGTCCTGTCAGTGGAGAACCACCACGGGCGCACGCGAGTGCGTGCCGTGGCCGAGCCGGCCCAGCTGGTGCAGCTGGTGACGGAGCTGATCGGCAAGGGGGTCGATCGCATCGAGCTGTGCGGCGGGTTCGGCGCGGTGTGGCACGCGCGGGCGCGGCAGGCCGCGGGCGGGCAGGCGGAGGTCGGCGCGATCTACTACGGGTTCGAGTCGCTGCCGGGCGTGGCGTCGTACAAGGAACGCTTCGAGGCCGGGGAGACGCTGTCGGAGGCGTTCCTCATCGTGCACGAAGGGGCCGACCCCGAGGTGAACCGGGTCGTGCGGGAAAGGGACACGGGCAGCACGACGCTCGTGGCGGTGCCCGACGAGGCGTCGGCGGCCGCGGTGGCCGGGAAGATGGCCGGTGAGCTGCAGCTCATCGAGCTGTACGGCGCTCCGGGGCCGGATTCGGCCGCACCCGTCATCGCGGCCGTGGAGGCGGGCGTGCCCGTGGGGGTCACTGCGTGGGCAGGAGCGTCCCCAGCGGGCCGAGGTCGAGGTTGAGGTCCTCGGGGGCGAGGTCGAACCGCTCGCACAGGTCGGCCATCGCCCCCTCCAGCCGCATCAGGGTGACGCCGAGCACCTCGATCTGCTCGTCCGTCAGGTTGCCCTGCTCCATCCGGCGCACGCACTGGCGCTCCACGAGCTGCCGTACCAGCTCGACGAGCGTGAGGACGAGGCGGCTCAGGTCGCGCTCGACCGTGTCGGGGTCGGCGGTGACGCGCCAGCGCGGCGTGTCCATCTACAGGCTCCCTTCGAGCTCGTCGGCCGACACGAGCAGGGTGCGCAGCGAGATGTGCACGAGGTCGATGTCGGCGATCGACAGCACCAGGTCGCCGGTCACCACGACGCCACCTGCCAGCAGCCGGTCCAGGAGGTCCACGAGGGCCACGCGCTCGGGCGGCAGCTGCTCGCAGGCGACCACGTCGCGTCTCATGCCGGCTCCATGACCGTGAACGAGTACGGTGCCCAGGGGCCGGTCAGCCTGATCTCCACCCCGTCGCCGCCGAGCTCGCCGGCCCGCGCGGCGAACTCCTCCTCCCTGGCCTCGTCCACCAGGTAGGCGCCGTTCAGCAGCATCACGTCGTCGCGGCCCGACAGGCGCGGGTCCTGGGCGCGGTGCCGGTGCCCGGCGGCGGCGAGCGCCGTCAGCGCCCGGTGGATGTGGTCGGCACGCTGCAGCGCCTGCCTGCGGGCCTGCTCGCGCCCGCGCAGGGTGGCCCTGCGGTGCTGCAGGTACGCGGTCCCCGGCCGAGCGGCCTGCCTGTCGCCCTCGCACGTCCGGCCGCCGCCGTGCCTCTCACCGGCGTTCACCGGCTCCTCCTGCGGGCTCGAGTACGCCTTGACACCCCACTCGCGGCGCCCCGTGACGTGCGCGAGCACCTCGGCGAAGGCGGCCGCGCGCCGCTCCAGCAGCTCCGCCACCTGGGCGTCGTCGCCGTACACCGTGACGAGCCTGACCGGTGCCGTCGTCGTGGCCGCCGCCACGGCGTCCACGACGCGGTGGTGCGCGCGGGCCGTCTCCGCCAGCCAGTCCAGGTCCTCCAGCGAGCGCCGCAGCGGCTCCTCGCCGAACTGCTCGAGCGGCACCGAGCTCACGTACGCCACCAGCCCGGAGGAGGTGACGGTCCGCACGGGGGCGCCGGCCACGCCCGGAGGGCAGGGCAGCGGCTCGCGGGCGACCGCGTACAGGTACGTCAGGTCAGGCATCGGCTTCCCCCCGGCCCTCGACGGCGGCCAGGCGGCGGCGCAGGCGGCGGTTCTCCGCCACCAGCTCCCGGTCCCGCCCCGACAGGTAAGGGTCGTGCTCCCACCAGTCGATGCCCAGTTCCCTGGCCGTGTCGACGGAGGCGATCAGGAGCCGTAGTTTGATCGTGAGCAGCTCGATGTCCAGCAGGTTCACCCGGATGTCCCCGGCGATCACCACGCCGCGGTCGAGCACGCGCTCCAGGATGTCCCCGAGGTTGGCCGGCTCCCGGTTCGCGGGGCCCGCGCCGTACGTGGGGCGGACCACTGGACCGGACGGTGAGATTCTGTCCATCTCACAACGCCTCGCCCGAGTCAGCGTTCGACCGCTTATATCGTCGTAGTCTTCGATAGGACAGCAATCTTCCCTCCTCATCGATCTGAGCCTGGTAAATGGCGAGAATGTCGCCAGACGAGGGGATACGCCGGTCCTCGACGATCTCGACGTTGACCAGCCAGCCTTCTTCGGCCGGTTGCACCGAGGTGATGCCCTCGACCTCCTTCTCGGTGAGGTCGGCGATGTGCCGCAGGCCGACCCCACCGGCCGTCACGGCGTTCAGCTCCTCCGTGGCGGTCTCTTCCCTGGTGGCCATGCTCACCTTCCTGTCGCCTGACGCAGAATGCTCTCGACCGCTTCGCGTTCTTCCTCTTCGGTGATCGTCCCGGCCTGTCTGGCCGCCTCGATCTCCTCCAGCCGCCTCCGCACGGCGGCGGGGTTTCGAAGCTCTCGGTCGATCTGCTCCTGGATCAGCTCGCCCAGCCGCATCAGACCGCGCACCGGTGCCAGCGGCCAGGTGAAAATGCTGCTCACCAGGCCCACGAGTGCTCACCTCCCTACGCCTGAGCGATGACGAAGTCGTACGGCGCCATCGGGCCGAGCAACCGCAGGTCCACGCGGTCCGTCCAGCGCTCGCCGAACTCCTGCAACGCCCGTTCCAGGCCCTTCTGGTCCTCGACCTTGGCGAGCAGGGCCACGTGCACGGCGTCCCACTCGTGGGTCGGCTCCCGCAGCGACGCCTGGGCGTAGTGCCCGGACAGGCCGTCGAGCAGCATGCGGGTGTCCATGTCGCGCTTGGCCTCGATCGAGGCCGTGATGATCTCGCCGAGCCTGATGCGCTCGTTCCTCGTGGCGTCCTCCGGCCGGCCCCTGAGGGTCTCGCGCAGGCTCTGCGCCTCCGGGCTCTCGGCGAGAATCTCGGTGAGCACGGCCCGCTCGGCGTAGCGGCCCTTGACGACGTACTCGGCCATGCCCCTGAGCTCGCCGAGGGCGGCGTGGAAGTCGTCGTGGTGCGGCTCCAGCAGCTCCTGCACCACGGCGTCGGTGTTGGTGAGCACCGCGCCGAACCGGAAGGGAAGCACCGGTCCCCTGGCCACCACGGTGTCGAGCACCCCTTCGTGCGCCAGGAAGTCGCCGGGCCGGCCCAGGGGCTCCTCCACGTTGACGTCGCTCACGACGGCGGCGATCTCGCCGTGCTTGACGAGCTTGACCTTGCCTGCCGGGTCGCCCAGCCCCTGCTGGTCGGGGGCCAACCGGGTGTCGGCGGGCACGATGCCGTAGACGTAGCAACCCAGGTTCTGGCTCTTGCGCGTGCCCTGCTTGGGCACGGAGGCTCCGGAGACCTTCGTCGAGCGTCCCATGCTCACCCTTCCTCTCGCTTCGGCCGGATCTTCCGCTTGGGCGGCCCGGACTCGCGCTCCACCGTCATCTCCGGCTCGTCCGCGGCGCTCTCGGCCTCGGCCGCGGGGTCACGCTGCTTCTGCGTGAGCTCCTGCAGCGCGTCGCCCGCCGTCTCGACCACGCCCTGGATGACGTCCTTGGTGGTGTCCTGGCTCGGGACGCCCTTCGCCTCCTTGAGGACGTCGGGCAGGCCCTTCTCGCTCTTGGACATGTCGAGCCGGTTGGCGGCCTCGGCGAAACGCAGGTAGGTGTCGACGCTGGCCACGACGACGCGGGCGTCGATGGTCAGGATCTCGATCCCGACGAGCGACACCCGGACGTAGGCGTCGATCACGAGGCCCTTGTCCAGGATCGAGTCGATCACATCGGCCAGGCCCGTGGGGCCGCCTCGGCCGCCCACTTGCCCGGCTGCTGCCGCCGGTTGCACAGATGTCATGTGGTTTTCCCCCTTACCCCAGCGAGCGTGCCCGGGAAAAAGGACAGGGAACCACATAGAGCTAAAAACCCGACAGATTTGACATACGTTGAGGCGCCGGTCGATGACGAGCCGTAATCTTGAGGTGCCGGAGAGTTTGGCTCAGGTGCTGGCGCGGACGGCCAGAAGGGGTGTCAGGAGAGTGGAGTCGGGCACCGTACGACCCTCCAGCTTCTCCATCACCAGCCGGACCGCTTCCCTGCCCACCTCCTCGGCCGGGATCAGCACGGACGTGAGCGGCGGGCCGGCCCGCTCGGCCACGTCGTCGGGGCAGATCGCCACCACGGCCATGTCGTCCGGCACCCGGCGGCCGAGCTGGCGCAGCGCGGCCAGCACGTGGCTCACCGCGGCCTCGTTGTGCACGACGAGGCCGGACAGCCCCGGGCGGTCGAGCAGCAGGTCGCGCACGGTCTCGTACACCTCGTCGAACGTCTCCTCGCAGGGCAGCGCGACCCCCTTGAGCCCGTGGTCGTCCAGCGCCTCCACGAACCCCTCCCGGGTGCGGGTGGCGAAGCCGGTGCCCCGGTCGTACACCACCGAAGCGGCCCCGAGCAGCGCGATCTCCTCGTGCCCCCGTTCGGCCAGGTGCTCGACGCAGCGCGCGCCCGCGGCGGCGAAGTCGAGGTCCACGCAGGTCAGCCCGGCCGGCTCGGCGGGGAAGCCGATGAGCACGCTCGGCTCGGCCAGCTCGCGCAGCAGCGGCACCCGGCGGTCGTCCAGCTCCACGTCCATCAGCACCAGCGCGTCCACCAGCGCGCTCGCGGCCACCCGGCGGATGCCCTGCGTGCCCTCGTCGGCGGTCAGCAGCAGCACGTCGTGGTCAAAGCGGCGGGCGGCCGTGACGACCGCGCTGGCGAAGCGCATCAGCACGGGGACGTGCATGCCCGCGCGCAGCGGCAGCACCAGCGCGATCACGTTCGAGCGCTTGCTGGCCAGGGCGCGGGCGCCGGCGTTGGGGTGGTAGCCGAGCGCGCTGATGCTGTCGAGCACGCGCCGCCTGGTGTCGGCCGAGATCGTCCGCTTGCCGCTGAGCACGTACGAGACCGTGCTCACGGCCACGCCGGCGTGCTTGGCCACCTGCGCGATCGTGACCGTGCGCCCGCTCAAGCCCCGGCTCCGAAGTCGACACCGGTCAGGGTCACGCCCTCGTTCTCGAACACCACGTACAGATCGTGCACCCCGTCCACGCCCTGGAGCGATGCCGTGATGGCGTGATAGCCGTACCGCTCGGTCCTGGGAACCGGGAACGCGGCCACCGGCCTGCCGTAGAGCGGGTCGCCGAGCCGGATGGTGATCATGCCGCCCTCGGTGCTGCCCGCCGTGGCCACGCACGCCGTCGCGCCCGTCAGGTCCACCTGGCGGAACAGGATCCAGGCGCCCTCGGCGTCGGAGCGCACCGCGTCGCCGTCCTGCCTGGTCTCGTCCACGAACGTGATCGCGTCGTACTCGTCGTGACCGGCCGCGCGCAGCAGCCCCGACTGGGGCGGGACGACCTCGCCCTCGACCTCGAAGCAGGCGCTCAGCCGCAGGTCGGTGGCGCTGCGGCCGACCATGAGCCGGTGCGGCGCGCGCTCCACCACGAACCTGCCCCTGGTGACGTCCCAGAACGCCAGGTCCGCCACGGGCAGGCGGAGCTCGACGGTACGGCTCTCGCCCGGCTCCAGGCGCACCTTCTCGAACCCGCGCAGGCGGCGCAGCGGCTGCTTGACCCGCGAGCGCTGCTGGTGGGTGTAGAACTGCACGACCTCGACGCCGGGGCGCGGGCCCGTGTTCGTCACCGTGACCCCGGCCTCCAGCACGTCGCCCGCCAGGCGGACGCGCAGGTCCGCGTAGTCGAACGTGGTGTAGCTGAGGCCGTGGCCGAAGGGGTGCAGGGGCACGCCGCGGAAGTACTGGTAGGTGGCGTCGGAGGCGATGATGTCGTAGTCGAGCAGGTCGGGCAGCTCCTGCTCGGAGCGGTACCACGTCTGGGTGAGGCGGCCCTCGGGGTCGGCGTCGCCGAACAGCACCTCCGCCAGGGCGTGGCCGTACTCCTGGCCGCCGTGCGCCGACCAGAGCACGGCGGGCAGCTCGCCCTCGGTCCAGGTGAGCGGGTAGCCGCTGGTGATGACCATGACGGTACGCGGGTTCGCCTTGCGCACGGCGCGTACCACGGCGTCCTGGGCGGGGGCCAGGGCCAGCGTCATGCGGTCCTCGGTCTCGCGGCCGTTCACCAGCGGGTGGTCGCCGACCACCACGACCGCCACGTCGGCCTCGGCGGCCAGGCGGGCGGCCTCGTCGGTGCCGCTCCTGACCACGTCCATGGCCAGCCACGCGGCCTGGTCGGCGTCGTCCACCAGGAGCAGCACGCCGTCCTCGGCCACGCCGACGTAGCAGCCGGTCGAGATGTGGCGCAGCGCGAGCGTGCCGCGCGGGCGCTCCTCCATGCGGAACGTCTGGCGCACCTCCCACCCGTTCGGCCCCGGCTGGTCGTTGACCAGCGTCGTCCCGTCCACCGACACGAACCGGCCGGTGGTCACGGCACGCAGCGCGTACGCCCCGCCGCCCCAGTCGAACAGGTCGAACAGCCCCGGCTCCGCGGCCCCCGCGCGCAGCGGCCCGCCGGCGGGGTCGGCCGTGACGGGCCCCGCGTCGGCGGTCAGCGTCACCCGGTCCACGGCCTCGCAGAACGTGGTCGCGCACCTCTCGTCCAGCCCGGCGCGGGCGGTGACGGCGTACGGGAGGGTGCCGCTGTACCAGTCCTCCATCAGCGTGTCGCCGAGCTGCCCGATCACCGCGATCCGCGACACGTCCCTGAGCGGGAGCAGGCCGTCGTTCTCCAGCAGCACGAACGAGCGCCGCGCCGCCTCCCTGGCCAGCGCCTGGTGCTCGGGGCAGTTGACCACGCCGTCGTTGATGTCGTCGTACGGTGTCGCCGGATCGAACTCGCCCAGCCGGAACCGGATCGACAACGTGTGCCGCACGGCCGCGTCGACGTCCTCCTCGGCCAGCAGGCCCTGCGCGAGCGCGTCCCGCAGGTGGCCGAGCGTGGCCTCGGAGCGGTCGTCGTCCTGGGTGAAGCTGTCGAGCCCCGCCTTGACCGCGTGCGCGTACGCCTCGGGCAGCGAGTCGTGGTAGCCCTGCAGCGCGGTGAGGTTGCCCGGCGCGTACGCGTCGCTGACCACCATCAGGTCGTCCGGCGCCCAGGCGCGCAGCGCCCGCGCGATCAGCGGGCTCAGGTGCGCGGGGCGGCCGTTGACCAGGTTGTACGACGGCATCACGGCCACCGCCGCGCCCGACTCGATGGGCCCGCGGAAGGCCGGCAGCTCGTACTCGTGCAGCACCCGCGGCGGCAGGTTGCTGGAGGTGGTGCAGCGGTCGGTCTCGTGGTTGTAGGCCAGGAAGTGCTTGAGGGTCGGGGCCGTCTTCAGGATTTCGGGAGCGCTCCCACGAAGCCCGGAGGCGTAGGCGGTGGCCAGGACCGAGGTCAGCCACGGATCTTCGGAGTACCCCTCCTCGTTCCGCCCCCACCGCGGGTCGCGCAGCGGGTTCACCACGGGCGCCCACACGTTGAGCCCCGCCCCGGCGGGATCCTTGTGGTGGAAGGCCAGGACCTCGTCACCCGTCGCCTCGCCGACCCGGCGGACGAGGTCGCGGTCCCAGGTCGAGGCGAGCCCGATGGCCTGCGGGAAGACGGTGGCGGGGCCGAGCCAGGCCAGGCCGTGCAGCGCCTCGGTGCCCGTGCGGAACGCGCCCAGCCCCAGCCGCTCGACCGGCGCCTGGTACTGGTGCAGCAGGCCCACCTTCTCCTCGAGCGTGAGCCTGCTCATCAGGTCGTCGATCCGGTCTCGAAGCGGGGCCGCTGGGTCGCGGAAGGGGGGTTGGTGCATGATCATCCCTCTGAGAGTGTCGAAGCGCTTCGACGACCGGCCTGGGGAAGTTACGCGGACATTTCGGTGGGTTGACTGAAGGGTGCACGTCCCCGTGACCAAGGTCAAGGGATTCGCGACAATCCTCCCGGCAATCTTCCCGAATCGACGGAGTCGAGCACCCTGGCCGCACCCCCGAGCGCGGCCGCGTCGTACCCCAGCGTCGAGGCCACGACCTGCAGACCTCCGGCCTCGGCGGCGATCACGCGGGAGCCGACCTCCTCGTGCACGCCGGGCAGCAGCCACGGCGCCAGCGGCACGTAGTACCCGCCGAGGATCACCACCTCGGGGTTGAGCAGGTTCGCCAGGATGGACACGCCCCTGCCCAGGCTCCGGCCCACCTCGCCGAGCGTGCCGAGGGTGCCGGTGTCACCGGCGCGCGCCAGGCGCACGACCTCCTCGATCTCGATCTGGATCTCCGCCGGCGACGGGTCCCTGCGCAGCACGGCGCCGATGCCCGCCATGGCCTCCAGGCAGCCGCGCCGGCCGCAGCGGCAGACGGGACCCTCGGGGTCGAGCTGCACGTGGCCGATCTCGCCGCTGTAGCCGCGCCCGCCGCGCCGCAGCCGCCCGTCGAGGATGATACCGGCGCCCACGCCCAGCTCGCCGGTGAGATAGACCAGGTCGGAGGCGCCCGCGTGCGCGCCGAAGCGCTGCTCGGCCAGGGCCCCGAGGTTGGCGTCGTTGTCGACCTGGACGGGGAAGCCGGGGTCGCGCAGCGCCTTGGCCAGGTCGCCCCCGATGTCGGCGTCATGCCAGCCGAGGTTGGGGGCGATGCGTACGGTGCCCTGCACGTCGATCAGCCCGGGCACGGCCACGGCCAGGCCGAGCACCTGGCGCTCCTCCTTGGCCATGCGGTTCACCACGCGCCTGATGATCGCGCCGACGGCCGCCATGCCCTGGTTGACCGACTCGCCCCCCGAGAACGAGCGCCGCCAGGTCAGCAGCCGCTCCCCCGCCAGGTCGGTGGCCACCGCCGACACGGTGTCGACGTTGATCTCGACGCCGATGGCGGCGTACGGGGAGCCGTCGAGCACGAGCATCGTGGCCGGCCTGCCGACGCGGTTCTCCGTGAGCCCGGTCTCGCGTACCAGCCGGCGGTCGATCAGGTCGGCGACCAGGCTGGAGACCGTCGCCTTGTTCAGCCCGGTGGAGGCCGCGATGTCGGCGCGCGAGCACGGCGCGTGCTCGCGTACGAACCGCAGCACGACCGCGAGATTGGTGGCCCGTACGTCGGCGAAGTCGGCCGGCTGAGGGCCGGTCGTAGAAGTGATCAATATCAGCCCCGTTCCCGCCAAGAAGTGATCCCAGCATGCCGCATCGCCGGCTCCCTTCACCAACCTGTGACCACCGCGCTCACTTGTGGGTGCGGTCACAGTCTACTAATTTGTTTGGCCGGAATACCAACTAATTTCTGTAGGCCATCCCCACTCGGAGAAGGGAGCGAGCCATGCCCATGTCCACGACTCGCCGCGGGTTCCTCGGCCTAGTCGGCGCGAGCGTTCTGGTGGCGGGCTGCGCCGAGAAGAGACAGGTGTCCAAGGGCACGGCTGTAGCGGCCGACAAGCTCAAGAGCCTGGTCCCCAACAGGATCCCGTTCGACATCCCCGGGCTCAAGCCCGACCTGGCCGGCAGCGAGTTCGTCCAGCCCGGCTTCCTGACCCGCCCCGCCCAGATGGTGCAGGCCGTCACCACCCCGCCGCTCACCAGCGGCAAGGAGGTGACCGCGATGACGCCGCTGTGGGGCACGGTGCCGCCCGGCATCGGCGACAACTCCTACTACGAGGAGGTCAACAAGCGCCTCGGGGGCGTCGTCCGCTTCAACATCTCCGACGGCAACACCTACGGGCAGAAGCTCAGCACCGTCCTGGCCAGCGGCGACGTGCCCGAGATGGTGATGGTGCCGCAGTGGGAGCTGATCAAGATCGGCCACTTCACGGAGGCCGCCAACAAGCTCTTCGCCGACCTGTCCCCCTACCTGGCCGGGGACAAGGCCAAGGAGTTCCCGCTGCTGGCCAACTACGACACCGCCGCCTGGCAGTACGGCGTCTTCGGCGGCATCCTGCAGGGCATCCCCTGGCAGAACGACCCGTACCCGTTCGCCACCTTCGTCCGCCAGGACATCCTGCAGGAGCTCGGCCTGGAGCATCCCAAGAGCGCCGACGACCTGGTCGCGCTCGGCAAGGCGATCACCGACGCCAAGAAGAAGCGCTGGGCGTTCGGCGGCGGCCTGGAGCAAGAGCTCCAGCGAGCCTTCGGCGCGCCGCGCGAGTGGCGCAAGAAGAGCGACGGCACGCTCGTCTACAAGTACGAGACCGAGGAGTGGGCCGCCCACATCGAGTTCCTCACCAAGCTCTTCGAGGCCGGCTACGTGCATCCGGACATCGTGGCCAACAAGGACGCCGACAACAAGGCCATCTTCGGCAGCGGCGAGATGGTCGTCTACCGCGACGGCCTCGGCGCCTGGCACGAGGCGCTGGGCCGCTTCCAGGCCGACAACCCGAAGTTCGACATGAAGATCGTCGACCCGTACCCGGCGCACGCCGGCGGCACGCCCATCATGTGGCGCAACGAGCCCGCCAGCATGTTCGTCTTCATCAAGAAAGGCCTCGGCGACGCCCGCACCCGCGAGCTGCTCGCGCTGTCGAACTGGGCCTCAGCGCCGTTCGGCACCCAGGAGTACGAGCTGTGCTACAACGGCGTCGAGGGCAAGCACTACACGGTCGAGGACGGCAAGGTCAAGCAGACCGCGCTCGGCCGCAAGGAGGTCGCGCCCACCTACCTGTTCCTGTCGGGCCGGCCCAACGCCAACTCGATGAGCCAGTACGAGGGCCTGGTCCAAGCCATGTGGGACTGGCAGACCAAGGCGTCCAAGATCCTGGAGAACGACCCGTTCGTGGGCATCCGCGTGGAGACGCCGTCCAAGATGGCCGGCCTGACCACCCCCATCGAGGACAAGATGCAGGAGATCTTCCGCGGCAAGCGCCCCGTCTCCGAGTGGCCCAAGATCGTCAAGGAGTGGCAGGAGCAGGGCGGGAACGAGGCGCGCGAGTTCTACATGAAGGTCGCGCGTGAGAACGGCAGGCTTTGAGGAGCTCTTCATGAACGCGATGAGGGGCCTGTCATGGGCCACGGCGCAGGGCTTGCGACGCAGCGCGAAGAAGGGCATGCCGTGGGCGTCGTGACCACCCGGCGCTCCCCCGGACGCACCACACCCCCCTCGACCAGTACCAAGCCCCACGACCTGACCTGGCGGGCCAAGCTCCGCCGGGACTGGCCGCTGCTGGTGATGAACCTGCCGATGTTGCTGGTCGTCGTGGCCTTCTGGTGGGTCCCGGCGCTCGGCAACGTGATCGCCTTCCAGGACTACAACCCGTACACCGACGGCATCCTCGGCAGCCCGATCATCGGCTTCACCAACTTCGCGCTGCTCTTCCAGGACCCGCAGTTCATCCGCGCCATCACCAACACCCTGTCGATCACCGCCTTCCAGCTCGTCTTCTACTTCCCCGTGCCGATCATGCTGGCGCTGCTGCTGAACAGCATCGTCTCGGCCAAGCTGAGGGCGTTCGTGCAGGGCGTGGTCTACATGCCGTTCTTCTTCTCCTGGGTGCTGGTCATCGCCATCTTCCAGCAGATGTTCGGCGGCGCGGGCCTGCTGGCGCAGACCCTGCGGCAGAACGGCTACGAGGGCGTCGACCTGATGACGAACTCCGACACGTTCATCCTGCTGCTCACCTCCCAGACCATCTGGAAGGACGCCGGCTGGGGCGCCATCATCTTCCTGGCCGCCCTCAGCACCATCGACCCCAACCTGTACGAGGCCGCCGCCGTGGACGGCGCCCGCAGGTGGCGGCGCATGTGGCACATCACGCTGCCCGGCCTGCGCCCCGTGATCGTCCTGCTGCTGATCCTGCGCCTGGGCGACGCCCTGAACGTCGGCTTCGAACAGTTCATGCTGCAACGCAGCGCCGTCGGCAGCGAGGCGTCCGAGGTGTTCGACACGTTCGTGTACTGGTCGGGCATCCGCACCGGGGACCTCGGGTACGGGGCGGCGGCCGGGCTGTTCAAGGGCGTCGTGGGGCTGCTGCTCATCATCGCGGCCAACCGGGTGGCGCACGCGTTCGGCGAACGAGGGGTGTATTCGAGATCATGACCACGCTGACATCGCGGAAGCCCTCCCGGCTGGCACCGTGGGAGGAACGCCCTTCACCGGTCGGCCAGCTCGGCAAGGGCGCCCTGATCACCCTGATCCTCGTCGCCGTGCTGGGACCGCTCTACACGATCGTGCTGACCAGCCTCAGCTCCTCGGCCACCGTCACCCGCGCGGGCGGGCTCGTGCTGGTGCCCGACGGGATCACGTTCGAGGCGTACCGGCAGATCTTCTCCGACACCGTCGTCAGCCGGGCCGTGCTCGTCAGCACCGGCGTCACCGTCGTCGGCACGCTGATCAGCGCAGGGGTGAGCATCCTCGGGGCGTACTCGCTGTCGCGGCCCGGCTCGTTCCTGCACCGGCCGCTGCTGTTCAGCGTGTTGCTGATGTTCGTGTTCTTCCCCGGCATCATCCCCGTGTACCTGATGGTGAGCGGGCTGGGGCTGAAGGACAGCTACTGGTCGCTGATCCTGCCGACGGCCGTGTCGGCGTTCAACGTGGTGGTGCTGCGCTCGTTCTTCATGAACATCCCGCAGGAGATCCTGGACAGCGCCCGGATCGACGGGGCCGGTGAGTTCCGCATCCTGTTCCGCATCGTGCTGCCCATGTCGAAGGCGGTCACGGCCGTGGTGGCGATGTTCTACGCGGTGGGGTACTGGAACGCGTGGTTCAACGCGATGCTGTACATGGACGACACCCGGAAATGGCCCCTGGCGCTGATCCTGCGCCAGTACGTGGTGGACTCCAACCCCTTGCCGGCGGCCACGGCCGGCGTCACGGGAGACGCCCCGCCCACCCTGGCGATCAAAATGGCCATCGTGGTGATCGCCGTCATCCCCGCCCTCATCATGTACCCGCTGGTCCAACGCCACTTCACCAAGGGCGTCATTGTGGGTGCCATCAAGGGCTGAGAGTCGCGCCCGAACCGGGACGGCGATTCCCCTGTCATGACCGCAGCAGCTCGTAGGCCACGTACGCGGTGATCCCGTACGCCAGATGCGGGACGGCGTCCGAGATCCAGGCCGAGGGCGGCCACTCGCGCGGGTTCGTGGTGCCGAGTGCGGTCAGCGGAGCGTTCGAGCCGGTCATGGCGAGAGCCGTCAGCGCCGACACCCCCACCGGCCACGGCAGGCGCCGGCCCGGCGGCGCGAGCAGGCTGTAGCAGAGGGCCGCGCCCGCGCCCGTGGCGTAGCCGAGGAGCGAGCCGAGGGCCTCCTTGCGGTTCTCGGCCTGCTCGCCGGCGCCGAGGCTGACGTCCGCCAGGTCGGTCAGCTTCTCCACGGCCTGCTGCGGGGTGCTGCTGGCGCCACGGGCCCGGATCGCCATGTCGAGATAGGTGGCGATATTGAGCGCGCTGGTGCCTGCCGCTCCCGCGATCAGGCTTTTGACGACTGTGTGCATGTGGGGCTGCTACCCGCGCGGCCGCTACGCAGGCCCAGGTCCGCAGGAACTGCGGCCGCTTCGGGAGAACACGATGCGGTACCCCCAGGTACCCAACGTGCCGTCGCGTACCTCGTTCCAGGCCGGGCCGGTGGTCCGGGTGAGGTCGCGCATGGCGCGCGTGATGTCCGGTACGGCGGAGCCGACGGGTACGGGGCCTCTCCGGCCGTCCGGCACGGGAGCAGCGGCCATCCCGTGCCGCTCCGGTGATGGGGCATGGGGAGCACGCTGGGGCGGAGGCCAATGGCGGTCGTTGAGGGGGCCATCAGGATGCGGATGGCGCCGCCGGGGAGGCGGTCTCGTGTCAGTGGCCGCGTCAGGGCGGCGACGGTCCCGCATCAGAGCGGCCGGCGAGAGTGAACGCCATGAACCGAACGGTTCAGCGATCACCAGCCGCGAAGGAGCACACCACCATGTCCGTCACCCTCGCCCTCACCGACCAGGACCAGCTCACCCTCCGGATCGCCGCCTGGGGCGCCGTCTTCCTGATGTCGGCCGCCGGCGCCGCCGGCTCGGCCCACAAGGCCGGCACCGAGGGCTCCATCGCCCTGACCTCCGCGACCGGCCTGGTCGGGCACGTGCTCGCCAAGGCGCCGAAGGGCGTGAGGTACGGCAGGACCGTGGCCGAACTCGCCGACCAGGTGCTGCCCGCCCTGACCGCGTCCATGAACCTGCTCAGGCAGCAGGACCCGGCCGAGGTGGAGAACTTCCGCCGCACCGTCGTCGTCGCCGTCGAAGCCGCCACCCGGTCACAGAAGGGTGAGCCCAGCCCCGCCATGGCCGAGATGGCCCGGAAGATCACCGAGGCTCTCGATGTCGCCTGATGGGAGGCCGGCCTGCGCAGCCAGGTATTTTCCGGAGGTCCCCGCCGGGCCGCATGACGATCTGGCGGCCCGGGGGCGGGCCGCTCGGGGGACAGGAGCACAGGTCACGTCGCCAGCCGCAGCGACAGGCGCAGCAGGCGGGCGAGCTGGCCGGCGGGTTGTGCCAATCCACCGACCGAGCGAATATCCACCGGAAGCGATCAGTCGGGCGAGGCGAGGCGCCGCGCCCCTCGTCCGCATCTGCGAGCGGCGCCGAGCCCTCAAGCCGGGGTGCAGGTGAGGGTGCCGGGTGCGGTGTTGGTGCCGGTGTAGCTGCCGTTGAAGCCGAACGACGTCGTGGCGCCGGCCGCCAGGTTGCCGTTGTAGCCGGCGTTCGCGGCCGTCACGTTCGCGCCCGACTGCGTCTGGGCGGCGCTCCAGATCGTGGTGATCTTCTGGTCACCGGGCCAGGTCCAGGTCACCTTCCAGCCGGTGATGGCGGACGTGCCGGTGTTCTGGACGGAGACCTCGGCCTGGAAGCCGCCCGGCCAGGAGTTGCCCGGCTTGTAGGTGGCCGTGCAGCCGGTCCCGGTGGTCGGGGTCACGGTGGGCGTCACGGTGGGCGTGACGGTCGGGGTCACGGTCGGGGTCACGGTGGGGGTGACGGTGACGGGCGGGCCGGTGCGGTCGCCGTAGATGATGCCGCGGCCGTTCGTGCCCAGGTAGACGCGGCCGTACACCCGCGGGTCCCCCGTCAGCGCCTCGCCCATGTTCCCCCACTGGTGCTTGTCGTCGTTGATGCGCACCCAGCCGGACCCGCCGTCGTCGGATCGGTAGAGGCCGGTGGTGCCGTCCACGGTGGCGACAGCGTAGATCGCCAGGTACGTCGCGCCGGGCGCCGCCTTGCCGAAGCCGACGTTCACGGAGTTCGTCACCCCGGACACCTTGGTGAACGAGGCGCCGCTGTTCGTCGAGTGCCACAGGCCGCCCTCGCCGGCCAGCCACAGGTCGCCCTCGATCCCGGGCACGGCCTTGAACTTGGTGGCGGTCGCGGGCAGGCCCGTGGCGGCGGTGGCGGTGAAGGTGGCGCCGCCGTTGGTGCTGACGTAGAGGCGGCCGCCGCTGAGGCCGTAGAACTTCATCGGGTTGACCCGGTCCGACTCCACGGTGGCGCCGGTGGGCAGGCCGGAGGCGGTCTGCCAGGAGTTGCCGTACCCGACGGAGTAGACGGGCGTGACGCCCTTGGGCGCCCAGACGAAGCGGGAGCCGTCGGCCGCCGCCGCGACCGTGCCGCCCTCGTTGACGCCGCCGGGCTCGGTGCCCTGGAACCAGTTCGCGCCGCCGTCGGTGGAGAAGGCCACGTGGCTGTCGTTCGGGCGGTCGGCGTCGGTGAAGTTGCCGGCCCTGACCATGATCGAGGGCGACTTCTCGGCGTAGTCGAGGCTGGTGGTGGAGGTGAAGTTGGGCTGGGTGAACATCATGGACGGTACGGCGTCCAGGCTCGTATGGCGGAAGCCGGCGATGTCGCCGAGGCCGCTGACCAGGGGCGCGCCGCTGGGCGGGCTGATCAGGTCGAGCACGGCCGTCTCCTCCAGGCCCTTGGCCATGGGCTTGATGGTGAACTGGCCGCCGGAGTCCCACAGGCCCAGGTCCTCGGTGCCGTAGATGGTGGCGCCGGTGCCGTACATCATCCGGTCGGAGTCGAACGGGTCGATCTCCAGCGACTCGGTCATCCAGCCGAGCTTGGGTGTGACCTCGGGCGGCTGCGGGTTGGTGCCGAAGGTCAGCCACGGGTTCGCGGAGACGTCCATCTTGTAGCGGAACGAGCGGTTGGGGTAGGAGGTCCAGTCCCACACGCGGGTCCACGTCGCGCCGGAGTCGGTGGAGCGGAAGAAGATGACGTCCGGCCACCAGGAGATCTGCGTGGCCACCATGATCGTGGCCGGGTCCTGGCGGTCGATGGTCAGGCCGCTGTAGCCGAAGTAGTCGTCGGCGCTGGAGGACGGGATGGGGCTGATCTGGGTCCAGGTGCCGGTGGCGGTGGCGTAGCGCCACACGTCGCCCTTGGCCCCGTCGTATGGCCCGCCGGTGTCGCTGGTGGCGAGGTAGAGGTAGCCGTTGACGGTGTCCAGCACGCCCTTGTGCGCGATGTAGCCGGTGGGCTGCCCGGCCAGCCGGGACCAGGTCGCGCCGCCGTCGGTGGTCCGGTAGACGGTGTTCTCCTTGTCGGCGACGCCGACGTAGATGGTCCTGGTGGCGCTGCCGGCGGTGGACGAGCGCTTGTCGTAGGTCACCCAGACCACGCCGGGCCGGTGGCTGAGGTAGCCGTTGGGGTCGCTGGGGTCCTGGGCGTAGTTTCCGGCGTTGGGGAAGCTCGTCACCTTCGACCAGGTGGCGCCGTAGTCGGTGCTGCGCCACAGGCCGTTGCCGTTGGGCGCGCCGAAGTAGAGGACGCGGTTGTCGTTCGGGTCCACCGACAGGGCCTCGCCCATGCCGCGGCCCGGCATGTTGCCGCCCAGTTTGAACGGCAGCGCCGTGACCTGCCAGGTGTCGCCCTTGTCGATCGAGCGCAGGATGGCGCCGTTGTTCGGGTCCCAGGAGTTGGTGTACATGCCGACGGCGGCGTACACGCGGTTGGTCTGGACGGGGTCGGTGGCCATGCTGATCACACCGTTGTAGCCCCATTTGTCCCAGCCGACCCAGTCGAGGAGCGGGGTCCAGGACCTGGTGGACTGGTTCCACCGGTACGCGCCGCCGATGTCGGTGCGGGCGTAGATGAGGTTGCGCTCGGTCGGGTTGAAGATGATCCCGGGCACGAAGCCGCCGCCGTCGATGCGCACGTTCTTGTACGCGTACGGATCCGAGGCGACCGCCGAGACCGGCGACATCCGCACCACGGCCGCCACGAGCAGGACGGCGGCGGTCGTGAGCATGACGAATAATCTTCTTCGCATGCGCGGCTCTTCCTTTCCAGGCACGCCAAGAGGCGCCCCAAAGGCGTCAGATGACCGCCATGCACGAGCAGAGTGCACCGACCCTGACCGTCGCCGCGCCTTCGCGCATGAGCTTTCACACAGAAGGCTCACACACGGGCGCAACACAGGTCAATAGTTTGGACATACAACCAATTAATGCACTCGGACAGGCTTTTCCCGGGTGCCGGTGGACGAGAAGGCCGAGTGGATCGCGGCGCCGCACCGCATCGGCGAGCCGATGGCGTCGCGGGCGCCGCGCCCTTCCTGGCCTCACCGGCCGCTTGCCCGATCGCCGGCCACACGCCGGTCATCGACGGCCGGACGGTTCGCCGAGCGCGTGAACAGCCCCGCGCCCCAGAGCGCGATCCCGATGTAGAGGACCTGCTCGGGGATCCGCTGCCACAGCGGCGACCCGACGTCCTCCAGGGCGAGCTGGGCCGCGTTCACGTTCGCCGGCAGCAACGCCACGAACAGCAGCGCCAGGCAGATCCCCGCGGCCTTGCGGGTCCGCTCCAGCACCAGCCCCACGGCCCCGGCCAGCTCCAGCACCCCGCTCAGGTACACCATGACGCCCGGGAACGGCACGAAGGACGGCACCATGGCCACCATGTCGTCGTAGTTCGGCATGAACGTCACGTCGCCCGGGACGAAGTGGGCGCTCGCGGTCATGACCAGCATGACCGCGAGCCCGTGGGCCGCGCTCACCCGCCACGTGTCGAAGCGGCGCACGCCGAGCAGCCCGAGCAGCCGGAACGCCACGGTGGCGACCAGCAGGACGATCACGGTCACGAGAACCTCCGTTGGATAGCGGCATTACCTAGCTAACGTCTAGATAACACCGCTATCCAATCGGCGTCAAGTGGTCTCGCCCTTCGGCGGCGCCGAGATGCCCACCTTCGAGCCCCAAGCCGTGTAGGTGGTCTCGGTGCTGAACAGGCCATCGCCGACCTCGATCCCCGGTCCTACATGGCTGGCGGCGGGATGGGAGGTGACGAGCTTGCGCGGCAGGTAGTCGGGGCCGAGCGTGAGCTTGTACCGCACCACAGTCCTGGCGCCCTGGTTCGGCGTGGACGACGCCCTGAACCACGGCGACACCTTCCACAGCGCGGCGGGGGTGAGCGTCCCCGAGTACGTACGACCCTTCTTCACGCCCTTGAGCAGGACCTTCAGAGTGGCGGGCTCGGCCGGGTTCACGAGCTGGGAGTAGGTGCCGACGTGGCCGCCGGTCATGCCCAGGAAGTCCTTCTCGTACTTCTTGCCCTCGGGCACCTCACCGACCGGGTGCGTGGTCCAGCTCTTGCCGTTGACCCAGATCGTGCGCCCGCCCTTGAGACCCCGCATGTAGTCGAAGATGGCCCCGCCGTACTGCTTGTACTCGGCGGTGATGTCGGACGCGACGACGCCCTTCCCGCCGAACTGCCACTTCCCGGTGCGCCACAAGAACGTGATCTTGTCGCCGTTCTGGAGCAACGACGTGACGTCGCGGAACTTCACCCCCTTGCCGGCCTTCAGCTTGGCCTGTAACGCCTTGACCGGATCCGCCGGTGCGGCGGCCCCGGCGGGGGTGGCGGCCATGAACACGATCATGGCCGCCACGGCGGCACCTGCGATCATCCGCTTCACGAGATCCCTTTCAGCACGGAGTGGATCGCAGGATTCTGCCGAACCTTGATCACGACCTGGTGAACGCGAAGTCCTTGATCCGCAGGTCACCCGTGAACACCAGGTACACGCTCCCGGTTCCCGCCTTCACCGCGGCGTTCACCGTCCCGTACTGGTAGATCCCGCCGGTGGCGGGCACCTGCACGGTGGCGAGCAGCGGGCCGGTCGGCGAGCCGCGCCGCACCTCGAACGAGCCACCGCCCACCGAAGCCGCCGCGGCCGTGAGGCGCGAGCCCCAGATGGCGCCGGTGAAGGAGACCCAGTCGCCCGCCGAGCCCTCGACGACCTCGCCGCTCACCTTGCTCTCGTCGGCGAAGGCGACGCCCGAGTAGTCGTCGAAGTCCATCGCCCGGGTCGCCCTGGCCAGGTCGCGCACGGGGACGGTCTCGCCGGACACGCGCAGCGTCGTGGACTGGCGGATCCGGTCGGAGGCGGAGCCGACGAGGATGTCGTGGGTGGCGTTCTCGACGGTCCACTTGTTCCTGGTGTGGTCCCAGACGGCCAGGTCCGACTTCTTCAGGGGGAAGGTGACGGTACGCGACTGGCCCGGGTTCAGCGAGACCCGCTGGAAGCCGCGCAACTGCTTGACCGGCTGCTCGAAGCGGGAGTCGCGCTGGTGGGTGTAGAGCTGGACGACCTCGTCGCCCCTCGCCTTGCCGGTGTTGGTGACCTTCACGCTGACGCGGTCGCCCTGCACGCGAAGGCCCTGGTAGGCGAAGGTGGTGTAGCTCAGGCCGTGACCGAAGGCGTAGAGCGGCTTGTCGTTCCCGTACAGGTACGTCATCCCGGTCTTGGTCAGGTCGTAGTCCAGGAGGCTCGGCAGCTCGTCGGTCGCCGGCCAGGTCTGGGTGAGCCGGCCGGCCGGGTTGACGTCGCCGAAGAGCACGTCGGCGATGGCGTGCCCGGTCTCCGCGCCCGCGTGCGTGGTCCACAGCAGCGTCGGCGCGTCCACGATGACGGGGTAGCTGGTCTCCAGCACGACGACCGTGCGCGGGTTGGCCTTGCGCACGGCCTCGATCAGCCGCCGCTGGCCCTCGCCGAGCTGCAGGTTGTCGCGGTCGTGGAACTCGCGCCCGGCCACGAACGGGTGGCTGCCCACCACCACGACCGCCACCTCGGCCTCGGCGGCCTGCGCGGCTGCCGCGGCGACGCCGTCGGAGACGACCTCCTTGGCGAACTTCGCCGCCTGCGCCTTGGGCACCAGGCCGAGCGTGCCCTCGGCGGTGATCCCGACGTACGCGTCGGGCAGGGCGAACCAGCTCTCGACGGTCTCGAACCCGGCGTAGCGGATGAGGTGGCTGCCGTCGGGCTGCTTCTCCAGCGCGAACTGCTGGGAGACGTACCAGCCGTCGGGCTCGGCGTCGTCGGTGTCGAGCGAGCGCCAGTCGCCGCCGAGCAGCCTGCCGTTGCCCGCGTTGCGCAGCGTGGACACGCCGCCGGTCCAGTCGGTGAGGTCCCACTGCGAGGCCGCGGTGGGCGCGGTGTCGGTGAGCGCGGCGTTGTCGTCCGGGCCTGTGCCGGTGGCGGTGACGTACTTGCCGGAGTCGAGGTGCTTGAGCGCGATGCGCTCCAGCCCCTCGCCGGTGGTGACGTCGGAGACCCGCTCCTTGATCCCGTCCAGCGGCGTCACCTGGTACGGGAGCTGCCCCGAGTACCAGTCACGGTAGAGCTTGGCCGACAGCGGGCCGACCACGGCCGCGGACTTCGGCCGGGCCAGCGGCAGCACGCCGGAGTTCTTCAGCAGCACCGCCGCCTTCCCGGCGGTCTCGCGGTTGAGCTGCTTGTGCGCCGCGCTGTTGATCACATCGGCGGTGATCCGCTTGTACGGCCCGCCGTCCGGGTCGAAGTGCCCCAGCCGCGTACGGATCGACAACACGCTGCGCACCGACTTGTCCACGTCCGGCACCGTGAGTCGGCCCTGGTCGAGGGCGGCCTTGAGGTTCGTGACCATCACGCTGATGTCGCTGTTGTCAATCGTGAAGCTGTCGAGCCCGGCCTTGAGCACCGCGGCGAACGCCTCGGGCTTGTTGTCGTAGTACTTCTCCAGGTCGGTCAGCGCGTGCGGCCCCCAGGCGTCGCTGGGGTTGTAGAGCGTCTTGTCGGTCCACGACCGCACCACGTCGTCCAGGTCGGGGTTGACGTGGTTGGGCCGCCCGTTGACGAGGTTGTACGAGGCCATCACGCCGGTCGCGGCGTCGGCCGAGATCGCGGCCTTGAACGCCGGCTCGTAGTACTCGTGCTTCAGCTTGGGCGTCAGGTTGGAGGAGGTCAGGCTGCGGTTGGTCTCGTTGTTGTAGGCCAGGTAGTGCTTCAGCACGGGCGCGGTCTTCAGGTAGAAGGGGTCGTCACCCTGCAGGCCCTTGCCGTACGCGGTCGAGATGGCCCCGGTCAGCAGCGGGTCCTCGGAGTAGCCCTCCTCGTTGCGGCCCGCCCGCGGGTCGCGCAGCAGGTCCACCACGGGCGCCCACACCTGAAGGCCCCACAGCACGGGGTCCGCGGCGTTGTAGCCGCGGGTCTCGTCACCCACGGCGGAGCCGACCTTCTTGACCAACTCCGGGTCCCAGGTGCTGGCCAGCCCGACCGCCTGCGGGAACACGGTTCCGCTGGCGAACTTCTGGTTCCAGTTGTCGTTGAGGTGGTTGGACCAGGCGACGCCGTGCAGCGCCTCGGTGCCGTTCTTGTGGTAGGCGATGCCCAGGCGCGGGATCGCGGGCTGCGACTGGTGCAGCAGGCTCAGCTTCTCGTCCAGCGTGAGCCGGCCGAGCAGGTCGCTCACCCGCTGCTCCAGCGGCAGGGCCGGGTTCTGGAACGGGTACGCCTCGGCGTGCGCGGGGGGCGCGGCGAGCAGGGAGGCAGTGAGGGTTAAAGCCGCTAATAGGGGGATTTTTCGCATCGAAAGGGTTCTCCATCACTTGATGGCGCCGACCGTCACACCTCGGGTCAGCGTGCGCTGGAAGATCAGGAAGAAGGCGATCGCCGGCACGACGCCGAGCAGGGCCGAGGCGCTGGACATGGTGGCGTCCATGTACTTCTCGCCCTGCAGCACGCCGAGCGCGACGGGCACCGTCTGCGTGTCGTTCGAGATCAGGAAGATCAGCGGAAGGAAGAACTCGTTCCAGGTCCAGATGAAGAAGAAGATCAGCAGCACGTTGATCGTGGGCCGGCTGATCGGCACCACGATCCGCCAGAGCGAGCGCAGCCGCCCCGCGCCGTCGATCGCCGCCGCCTCCAGGATCTCCTTCGGGAACTGGCCCAGCACCGCGCTCAGCAGGTACGTGCCGAACGCCGCCTGGATCGCGGTCATCACGATGATCACCGCGAGCTGGGTGTCGTACAGATCGACGGCCTTGGCCAGGTAGTACAGCGGATAGGCCAGGGCCTCCTGCGGCAGCGTGTTGGCCACCAGGAACAGCGCGAGGATCCACAGCCGCCCCTTCACCCGGCCGATTCCCAGCGCGTACGCGTTGAGCACCGACAGCACGACCGCCAGCACCGACACGGACGCGCTGATGACGAAGCTGTTCCAGAGCTTCGTGCCGAACTCCACCCGGTTCCAGAAGTCGACGATCCCCTGCAGGTAGAGCCCGTCGGGCAGGCTCAGCGGCCCCTGCGAGCTGTACTCGGCCGGCGACTTGACCGCGTTCATCGCCACGACCAGGAACGGGAAGATCATCACGACGGCCAGCACGACCAGCGCGAACAGCACCGCCCAGCGTCCCGGGCCCCTCATGACTCACGCTCCTGGACGCGCAGGAACAGGAACGTCACCACGATGATGATCAGCGCCAGCACCGTGGCGATCGCGGAGCCGTACCCGACGTTGCTCTTCTGGAAGAAGTTCAGGTACGAGAAGTACGACGGCACCATCGTCGCGTTCCCGGGCCCTCCGCGGGTCAGCACGAAGATCGGCCCGAACACCTTCAGCGCGGCGATCGTGCACGTCAGCAGCACCACGAAGATCTCCGGCCGGATCTGCGGGATCGTGATGTGCCAGAACTTGCGCCACCACGAGGCCCCGTCGATCTCGGCGGCCTCGTAGTAGGACGGGTCCACCCGCTGCAGCCCGGCCATGAAGATCACGACCGGGTAGCCGAGCTGGAACCAGACCATGACGCCCATGACGGTGGCCAGCGCCAGGTCGGGGTCGCCGAGCCAGTCGAGGTCCAGCCCGAAGATCTGGTTGACCGCCCCGTACGACGGGTGCAGCATCCACCCCCACACCACGCCGGCCACCGCCACCGGCAGCACCTGCGGCAGGTAGTACATCGCGCGCAGCGCCGAGGCCGTGCGCGGGCCGAAGCGCTTGCCGATGTAGTCGAACAGCGCGGCCGCCAGCACGAGGCCGATCATGGTCGGCACGACGGCCATGGCCACGATCAGCCCCACGTTGTGCTGGAACGACTCCCAGAACCGCTCGTCCGCCAGCAGCCTGGTGTAGTTGTCGAACCCGATCCACCTCGGCGTGCCCACCCCCGACCAGCGGGTGAAGCTGGCGCCCACGTTCATCAGGAACGGCACGACGATGACGGCGAGGAACAGCAGCAGGCTGGGGATCAGGTAGAGCCAGTATCCCCGTCTGCTGCTCGTGCGAACTCTCATCTAGTTACCAAGGTCGGCGAGGTTGTCCTCGTACGGCTTGGCGAGCTCGTCCAGCACCTGGGCGGAGGTCTTGCTGCCGTTGATGAGCTCCTGGACCCCTGCCACGAGCACGTCGTAGTAGCCGGGCGCGGGCCAGTCGGGGTAGAAGGCCAGGCCGTCGGCGGCGGTCAGCTTGTTGAAGGTCTCGATCAGCTCCTTGCTCCTGGCGTCGGTGATCGCGGCCGGGTCGGCGGCCACGGGGACGCCGCCGGAGTTGCCGAGCAGGTTCTGGATCTCCTTGCTCATCGTGATGTCGATGAAGTCGTAGGCCAGGTCCTTGTTCTCCGACTTCTCGGGCACCACCCAGAGGTTGCCGCTCGATCCGGGCGACATCGTGGCGCCGGGGAACAGGAAGTGGCCCCACTCGAAGTCCTTGATCTCGGAGGCGAAGCGGCCGAACCACCAGCTTCCGCTGATCACGACGGGGAACTTGCCGTTCATGAACGCCACGCCCATGTCCTCGGCCTTGAGCCCGGCCGAGTTCTTGGCGATGTACCCCTTCTTCACCCAGTCGGCGAACGTGTCGGCGCCGTAGGTGAACTCGGGGCCGCGGAAGTCGACCTTGCCCTTGTAGGACTGGAACGCCTCCAGCCACGGCTTCTGCGCCTTGGTCAGCGCGAGCTGGTAGAAGATCTGCTGCGCCGGGTACTCGGCGCCGGCGTTGGCGATGGGCGTCACGCCGGCCTTGACGAACGTGTCCAGCGCGGCGGTGAACTCCTCGAACGTGGCCGGCACGGCGACCTTGTGCTTGTCGAAGAGATCCTTGTTGTAGTAGACCATCACGAACTCGCCGTAGTTCGGCACGCCGAACCACTTGCCGGAGCCCATCACGCCGCGGTCGTCGTACTTGGCAGTGGTCTGCAGGCCGCCGGGCAGCAGCTTGTCCCAGCCCCGCTTCGCGGCCTCCTCGCTCAGGTCGGTGAGCAGGCCCTGCTTGGACAGCAGCCCGGCCGTGGCGTTGCCCTTGTTGTACTCCATGATGTCGGGCGCCTCGTCGGAGTTCAGCACCATGCTGGCCGTCTTCTGGATCTGTTCGAAGCCCTTCTCCTCGAACTTGACGGTCACGTTCGGGTGCGACGCCTCGAACTTCTTGATCGCCTCGGCCCACGCCTTGCCCATGGCGCTGTCGGCGGTCTCGTAGTGCCACAGTTTCAGCACGCGCGGCTCGGTGCCTGCTGGGCTGGGAGTCCCCGAGTCTCCTCCCGAGCCGCAGGCCGACAGGGCGAGCGCGGCGGCGGCCAGCACCGCGGCGCCTCTCAATCTGACCATGATCCCTCCAGGGGGTGTTACGAGATGACGGCCCGGACGGGAGCTCCGGCCACCGGGGCGATCTCGACCCCGGTGACGCGCTTCGGGCCGGTGACGGCGACACGCAGCTCCTCGCCGTCCCTGGTGGCGACGGCGACCGTCACACCGTCCGAGTCGTGGATTTCGGCTGTCCCGTCGCCGCCCCCGAAGGCGACGAGGGCGATCTCGGCCGGCACGTCCACCGTGTCCCGCTGCTCCTGGACGGGGATGAGCGCGCCGTGCCGGACGAAGAGGGGGATCTGGTCGAGCGGCTTGCTGACCGTGACGTAACGGGCGCCCTCCAGCACCTCGTTCGTCCAGTAATCCACCCACAGGCCGCGCGGCAGGTACACCCGGCGGGTGCCCTCCGGCGCGGTCATGGGCGCGACGAGCAGGTCGCGACCGAGCAGGTACTGCAGGTCGGCCTGCCAGGCCACCGGGTCGTCCGGGTGGTCCACGCACAGCGCCCGCATCATCGGCGCGCCGGTGCGGGCGGCCTCGACGGCGGCCGAGTAGAGGTAGGGCATCAGCCGGTAGCGCAGCTTGAGCGCCTGCACGGCCTCGGCCTCGACCTCCGGGAACTCCCACGGCTCCCGGGTCGTGGTGCCGTGCAGCCGCAGCAGCGGGGACAGCGCGCCGAACTGGCTCCAGCGCACGTACAGGTCGTCGGTGGGGCGCCCGGTGAAGCCGCCGGCGTCGTGGCTCCAGAACGGCACGCCGGACAGGCCGTGCGCGAGCCCGCCCCTGATCGTGCTGCCCATGGCGGCGTAGCTGGTGTAGGTGTCGCCGCCCCACTGGGCGCTGTGGCGCTGCCCGCCCAGGTACGACGAGCGCGCCCAGACCAGGTCGTGCCCGTTGACCTCGCGGGTGACCCCGGCGACCACGTCGTTGAACAGCAGCGTGTAGATGTTGTGCAGGTCGGCGCCGGTCATCCCGTTGCAGGCCACGGCGTCGCTCGGCACGCCCTCGGCGAAGTCGGTCTTGAAGGCGGCCACGCCCTGGCGCAGCAGCGGGCGCAGCAGGCCCTGGAACCACTCGACGGCGGCCGGGTTGGTGAAGTCCACGATCCCGCATGCGGGGAACGAGCCGTGCCAGCAGTCGGCGACGTACACCTGCCCCGCCTGATTTTTCAGGAAATATCCGGCCTCGGCGGCCTCGCGGAACGTCGGGCTGAGGTGTGAGATGTAGGGGTTCATCCACAGGCAGACCTTGAACCCCATCCCGTCCAGCTCGGCCAGCATGCCGTCCGGGTCGGGGAAGTTCGCGGCGTCCCACTTCAGCTCCGACCAGTGCCCGTCGGCCTGCCAGTAGGTGTCCAGGTGCAGCACGTCGCACGGGATGCCGCGCTCCCTGATCGTGCGCGCCCTGGCCAGCACCCGCTCCTGGCTGTCCACGCAGAACCCGGAGGAGATCCACGTCCCGAACGCCCACTTCGGCGGCAACGAGGGCCTGCAGGTCAGCAGGTCGTAACGGTCCAGGATCTCAGGCGGCGTCGGCCCGGCGATCACGTAGTAGTCGAGCACGTCGTCGGGCACCACGATCTGCACCACGCTGTGCGTGGACTGGCACACGTCGAACTCCGTGGGCGCGCCGCTGTCCACGAGCACGCCGTAGCCCCTGCTGGACAGGTAGAGCGGCACGTTCTTGTACGCCCGCTGCGACTCGGCCCCGAAGGCGTCGAAGTTCCACATGACCGGGCGCTGGCCACGCTTGTCCAGCCGGGTGAACGACTCGCCGAACCCGGAGAACGCCTCGTCGGGGGCGGCGGCGAAGCTCTCGTGATAGGCCACGGGCGTACCGGCTGAGTTGGAGCGCCCGAACGGCAGCGTACGCAGGCGTCCGCTGATGTCGATGTGGCCGCGATCCTGCTCGACCAGCGTCTCCCCCGCCGCGTCGGTGAAACGCAGATGCCAGGGGTGCAGGCTGATCTCGGCACGCAGCGGGCCGGCGTCGATCACGATCGGCGCGCCGGGCGCCGCCTCGACACGTGCCCCTGAGTACGTGCCGGGCGACACCAGCCCGATGGCCTGCTCGGAGCGCGGCCTGGCGGTCGCGTCCTGCGACAGCCGGACCCTGATGACGCCCTCGCCCGCGGCGCCCACCTGCACGACCAGCGTCTCCTCCGCCGAGGTGACCGCCTTCAGCATCACCTCGGCGCCGTCGGCCGCGACCAGCTCGGCGGAGATGAGCGCGGACAGGCCGCCCTCGCCCCGCTCACGAACCGGCAACTCGGGCGGGTCCGCGACGAAGTACTCGTGCGCGACCAGCGGCGGGCGATAGGGCATGGAAGCTCCTTCAGAACGGCTGCGCCAACTCGTGAATTAGTTTGCTGTCCATACCAACAAACGTCAACGGGTTACCCGCCCGCATGCCTACACTGTTCACCTCGGGGATCACCACGCCGGGAGGACGCCTTCGATGAGTGAGATCGCCGACCGCTACCGCAGGCGGGCCGCCGCGTTCGAGCACAAGGTCGCCGCCGTGCGGCCGGACCAGTGGTCGAACCCGTCGCCGTGCGCGAAGTGGAGCGCGCGCGACGTCGTCAGGCACATCGTCGACATGCACGAGGTGATGCTGCGCCCGCTCGGCCTCGCGCTCGGCCCGGCGCCGTCGGTGGACGACGACCCGCTCGCCGCCTTCCGCGCCGCCCGCGCGGACGTCCAGGCGATCCTCGACGATCCCGCCCGCGCCGGGCAGGAGTGCGACACCCCCGCGGGGCGCGTGACGGCGGAGCGGAACATCGACCAGGTGGTCAGCGACGACCTGCCGCTGCACGGCTGGGACCTGGCCCGCGCCACCTCCCAGGACGACACGATCGACCCCGAGGACGTCGAGCGCGGCTGGGCGGCCATGGGCGCGCTGCCGCCCGATCTGCTGGAGAAGTTCAGGACCCCGGGCGCGTTCGCACCCGGCGTGGAGGTCTTCGGCCCCGAGGTGGAGGCCGGCGAGGACGCCTCACCCCAGGACAGGCTTCTCGCCTTCATCGGGCGCGACCCCCGATGGCGGCACCAGGGCTAGCTCGGCCTCCGGACCGCGATGGCGGCTAGATCGACACCCCGGGCTGCATGAGCCGCCGCGCCGCCTCCGTGATCGATCCCGACAACGACGGATACACCGCGAACGTGTGCGCGAGCTGATCGACGGTCAGCCGCTGCTGCACCGCCACCGACACGGCCAGGATGAGCTCGGAGGCCCGCGGCGCCACCACCACGCCGCCCAGCACGATCCCGGTGTGCGGGCGGCAGAACAGCTTCACGAAGCCGTCGTTGAACCCCTGCATCTTGGCCCGCGCGTTGGTGGCCAGCGGCAGCTTGACCACGTTGGCCTCGATCTCGCCGGCCTCGATGGCCCGCTGGGCGACGCCGACGGCCGCGATCTCGGGGTCGGTGAAGATGTTGGAGGCCACCGTGGCCAGCCGCAGCGGCTGCACGGCCTCGCCCAGGGCGTGCCACACCGCGATCCGGCCCTGCATGGCCGCGACGGAGGCCAGCATCAGCACGCCCGTGCAGTCGCCTGCCGCGTACACGCCGGGCGCCGACGTGCGCGAGACCTTGTCGACCTTGACGAACCCGCCCCGGTCGAGCTGCACCCCGGCCTCCTCCAGCCCGATGCCGGAGGTGTTGGGGATCATGCCGACCGTCATCAGCGCGTGCGAGCCCTCGGCCGTACGCCCGTCCTCCAGCGTCACGACCACCCCGTCGGGCGTGCGCTTGACGGACGCGGCCCGCGAGCGGCCCATGACGTTCATCCCGCGCCGCCGGTAGACCTCCTCCAGCACCTCGGCGCCGTCGGCGTCCTCGTTGGGCATCATCCGGTCCCGGCTGGACACCAGCGTGACCTCGGCCCCGAGCGACCGGTAGGCGCCCGCGAACTCGGCCCCGGTCACCCCCGACCCGACCACGATCAGGTGCTCGGGCAGCTCCTCCAGGTCGTAGAGCTGCCGCCAGGTGAGGATGCGCTCCCCGTCGGGCTCGGCCCCCGGCAGCACCCGCGGCGTCGCCCCGGTCGCCACCAGCACCACGTCGGCCCTGATCGTCCGGTCGCCGGCCTTGACCACCTGCGGGTCCACCAGGCGCCCGCGCGCCTTGATGATCTCCACGCCCTCGGCCTCGACCCGCGTCGCGATGTCGGCCGACTGCGCCTGCGCCAGCTCCTTGACCCGCTTGTTGACCAGCGGCAGATCGACCCCGACCACTCCGGCGTCGCCGTCGGACCCGCCGGAGAACGACACGCCCAGGGAGGCCGCGTCGAGCAGCGCCTGCTTGCGCACGGAGGTCGCGATCAGCGTCTTGGACGGCACGCAGTCGGTCAGCACGCACGCGCCACCCGGGCCGTCCTGCTCGACCATCGTGACTTGCGCGCCTAGCTGAGCGGCCACCAGCGCCGCCTCGTAGCCGCCTGGTCCGCCACCGATGATCACGATCCTCGTCACGTGTCCTATTCTCCCGCATGCTCCGAGCTGCCGACGAACGGGGCAGGGCCTCAGGCGCTAGTCTTGTCTGCTGTGCCTGTATACGCCGCCTACGGCAGCAACATGGACCCTGAGCAGATGGCCATGCGTGCCCCGCACTCCCCGATCCGGGGTGTGGGATGGCTGCCGGGCTGGCGCCTGACGTTCGGCGGCCTGGATCTCGCCTGGGAAGGCGCGATCGCCACGATCGTCGAAGACCCTGACGAGCACGTGTTCGTGGTGCTCTACGACGTGCCCGAGTGGGAGGAGACCTCGCTCGACCAGTGGGAGGGCGCCGTGCGCGGCGCCTACCACAAGGTGCGGCTGCGGGTGCAGACGCTGGAGGGCGAGGTCGTGGCCTGGTTCTACGTGCTCGACGGCTACGAGGGCGGCCTGCCGTCGGCCCGCTACCTGGGCAGCCTGGCCGAGGCGGCCGAGCGGGCGGGCGCCCCCGACGAGTACGTCAAGGAGTTGCGGGAGCGCCCCTGCACCTCGTTCGGGGGTTAGCGCAGCGGCTGGTCCTTGGTCTCCTTCAGGACGAAGAGGTAGACCAGCGTCGAGACCAGCGCCAGCGCCGACATGTACCACGGGAAGAGCCCCGGGTTCTCGGCCTCCTGCAGCGCCGTGCCGATCAGCGGCGCGGTGCCGCCGAAGAGGGCCACGGTCAGCGAGTACGGGAACCCGGCCCCCGCCGCCCGCACCCGGGTCGGGAACAGCTCGGAGTTCACCGCGGCCGAGATCGAGGTGAAGCAGCCGAGGAAGACCATGCCGACGAGCTGCACGATCAGCAGGCTGGCGTAGGAGTCGGTGAGCAGGCCGAGCAGCGGCACGGGCAGGACGAGGAACCCGAGGCCGAACGTGATCAGCATCGGCTTGCGCCCCACCCGGTCCGACAGCATGCCGAGCAGCGGCTGCAGGATCATGAAGAAGACCAGCGAGATCGTGCCGATCTGCAGCGAGTCCGCCTTGTCGAAGCCCACGGTGATCTGCGCGTACGTGGGCAGGAAGCTGGTCCACGTGTAGTACGCGACGGTGCCGGCGATCGTGATGCCCACGATCGTGGCCGCCGACCTCGGATAGTGCTTGAGGAAGTCGAACAGCTTGGGCCGCTCGGCCTCGCCCCGCCGGATCTCCTCCGCCACGGCCGAGGTCTCGTCGGCGCCCTTGCGGATCCACAGGCCGACGAGGCTCAGCACGGCGCCCACGAAGAAGGGGATGCGCCAGCCCCAGGAGTTCATGTCGGCCTCGATGAGGCTGGTGGCCAGCAGCGCCGCCAGGCCCGAGGCGATGAGCTGGCCGATGGTGGTGCTGACGTACTGGAAGCTGGAGAACAGGCCGCGGCGGCCGTGCGGGGCCGACTCCACGAGGAACGTGGTGGCGGCGGCGAACTCGCCGCCCACCGACAGGCCCTGGATGAGCCTGGCCAGGGTGAGGATGATCGGCGCGAGCAGCCCGACGGCCGCGTACGTGGGGGTCAGGCCCACGAGCAGCGAGCCGGCGCCCATCAGCACGATGGTGAACGTCATGGCGTTCTTGCGGCCGTACCTGTCGGCGAAGGCGCCGACGAGCAGGCCGCCGAGGGGGCGCATGAAGAAGCCCACGGCGAAGACGGCGAACGAGCTCAGCAGCGGCACCAGGCTGTTGGCCGAGCCCTTGGGGAAGACCTGTTCGGAGAAGTAGACAGCGAGGAAGGTGTAGGCGTACCAGTCGTACCACTCGACGACGTTGCCGATGCTGGCCGCCATGAGCTGGCGGACACGGCTCTTGGGGATGCCGAGTGGTGATGGCGCGAGGGGGGAGGTCGCCACGTGGGCTCCTTTGCTGACAAGTGCGGTGATGGCCTACTGTGCATTCGGGCGACCGAAACAGTCAAATATTCCTCGAAATATTTAACTTCCCGACAATGAAACGGGTGCAGGTGGACGTTCTCGACCGGCGGCTCGTGGCCGCGCTGCAAGTCAGCCCCCGGGCCTCCTGGGGTGAGATCGGGCGCGCCGTGGGCGAGCACGAGCGCACGGTCGCCCGCCGGCTGCAGCGGCTGATCGCCGAGGGCGTCGTGCAGGTCACCGCCATCTACGACGACCTGCGCACCGGGCACGGGCGGCCGGTGCACCTGCACGTCCAGGTGCGGCCCGGGACGGCGGCGCAGGTCGCCAAGGCGCTGGCCGACCGCCCCGACACCCGCTCGGTCTACTCGCTGACCGGGGCCGCCGACATCGGCTGCGAGCTGGTCTCGCCGTCCAGGGAGGACCTGCACCGCATCCTGTCCTCGCAGATCTCCGACATCGACGGCGTGCTGCAGACGCAGACCCAGGTCGTGCTGCACACGTTCAGGACCGTCGCCGAGTGGCACGCCCCGTACCTCACCGAGCGGGAGGTGGCCGAGCTGCGGCCGGGCCCGCCGGCCGAGTGCCTGCCCGACGAGGAGGGGCTGTCACCCCTGGAGCAGGAGATCGCCGAGCTGCTCGCCGCCGACGGCCGCATCGCGTTCACCGCCGTCGCCGAGCGGCTCGACATCTCCGTGCCGACCGCGCGCAGGCGGGTCACCTCGCTGATCGAGCGGCGGCTGCTGCTGCCCAGGGCCGAGGTGGAGCCGGCGCTGCTCGGCCTGGAGGTGGAGGCCATGCTCTGGCTGAAGGTCCGCCCCCACGGGCTCGACCTGGTCGGCCAGGAACTGGCCGCGCACCCCAGCGTCCGTTACTGCGCCGCCACGACGGGCACGCATTCCCTCATCGTGCAGGTCGTGGCGGCGCACGAGGCGGCGCTCTACCGTTTCATGACCGGCGTCGTCGGCCGGTACGACGAGATCACCGACGTCGACCTCACGCTCATCACCCGCGCCTACAAGCGCGGCCACCTCCACAAGTCCGGACTGCTCACACTGGAGAGAACACCATGACCCCTGCTGAGTCCCCTGCGGAGAAGGAAGTCGCCGACCTGTGCGTGGAGCTGATCCGCGTCGACAGCAGCAACTACGGCGACGGCAGCGGCCCCGGCGAGCGGGCCGCGGCCGAGGTCGTCATGTCCAGGCTGGCCGAGGTCGGGATCGAGGCCACGTACGTCGAGAGCGAGCCGGGCCGCGGCAACGTGATCACCCGGATCGAGGGCACCGACCCGTCGCTGCCCGCCCTGCTCGTCCACGGCCACCTGGACGTCGTGCCGGCCAACGCCGCCGACTGGTCGGTCGACCCGTTCGCGGGCGAGGTGCGCGACGGCTACATCTGGGGCCGCGGCGCCGTGGACATGAAGGACATGGACGCGATGATGCTGGCCGTGCTGCGCCAGATCAAGCGCGAGGGCCGCAGGCCGCGCCGTGACCTCGTCTTCGCCTGGGTGGCCGACGAGGAGGCCGGCGGCGTGTACGGCGCCAAGTACCTCACGGCCCACCACCCCGAGCTGTTCGAGGGCGTGACCGAGGCGATCAGCGAGGTCGGCGGCTACTCGCTGGAGGTGGACCCGTCGCTGCGGCTCTACCTGATCGAGACGGCCCAGAAGGGGCTGGCCTGGATGAAGCTGATCGCCGACGGCACGGCGGGCCACGGCTCGATGCTGAACGGCGACAACGCCGTCACCGAGGTCGCCAAGGCCGTCGCCAGGATCGGCGAGCACGACTGGCCGCTCACCTACACGCCGACGGTCCGCCGCTTCCTCACCGAGGTCGCGGACGCGTTCGGGCTCCCGTTCGACGAGGAGAACCCGCAGCCGATCCTGGACAGGATCGGGCCGCTGGTGCGCTTCGTGGGCGCGACGCTGCGCCACACCACCAACCCGACCCAGCTCGGCGCCGGCTACAAGTCGAACGTCATCCCCGGCCAGGCCACGGCCGTGGTGGACGGGCGGTTCCTGCCGGGGTTCGAGGAGGAGTTCTTCAAGACCGTGGACGGGCTGCTCGGGCCGAAGGTGCGGCGCGAGTTCATCCACCACGACATCGCGCTGGAGACCTCGTTCGACGGGGCGCTGGTGGAGTCGATGATCGCGGCGCTGAAGGAGGAGGACCCGGCCGCGCGAGCGATCCCGTACTGCATGTCGGGCGGCACCGACAACAAGACGTTCTTCGCGGACCTGGGGGTGCGCGGGTTCGGGTTCGTGCCGCTGCGGCTGCCGGCCGACATGGACTTCGCGGCGATGTTCCACGGCGTGGACGAGCGGGTGCCGGTGGACGCGCTGCAGTTCGGGGTGCGGGTTCTGGACAGGCTGCTCCTAAACTACTGAGGTGTGACCAAAGACGCATACACCCTGGCCAGTGAAGCCGCGACGGCGCTGCGGGGCGCCGCCGGCCTCGACACCTCCGACGCCGGCTTTGACACTGCCCTCGTCATGGGGTCGGGGTGGGTGCCCGCCGCCGACGCGATCGGTGAGACGGTGCGCGAGATCCCGTTCACGGACCTGCCCGGCTTCCGGGCGCCCGCCGTCGCGGGCCACGGCGGGAAGATCCGCGTCGTCCGCACCCCGTCAGGGCGGCACGCGCTGATCTTCCTCGGTCGCACCCACCTGTACGAGGGGCTCGGCGTGGACGCGGTGGTGCACGGCGTACGCACGGCGGCGGCGGCCGGCGTACGCACGCTCGTGCTCACCAACGCCGCCGGCGGCCTGCGGCCCGAGACGCAGGACGTCGGCGACCCCGTCCTGATCAGCGACCACATCAACCTGACCGGGGCCAACCCGATCACCGGCACCACGTTCATCGACCTCACCGAGGTCTACTCGCGCCGCCTGCGCGCGCTGGTCCGCGAGGTCGACCCGACCCTGGCCGAGGGCGTCTACGTGGCCTTCCGCGGCCCCACGTACGAGACGCCCGCCGAGATCCGCATGCTGCGCACGCTGGGCGGCGACATGGTCGGCATGTCCACCGTCCTGGAGGCCATCGCCGGCCGCGAGGCGAACCTGGAGGTGCTCGGCATCTCGCTGGTCACCAACCCCGGCGCGGGCCTGTCCGGCGAGCCGCTCGACCACGAGGAGGTCCTGGAGGTGGGCCGCGCCACGGCCGCGCGCATGGGCGTGCTGCTGGCCAAGGTGGTGGACCGGCTGTGACCCTCGTGGAAACGGCCCGCGCCTGGCTGGCGCAGGACCCCGACCCCGACACCCGGGCCGAGCTCTCCGCCCTGATCGACGCCGAGGACCTGCCGGCCCTGGAGGAGCGCTTCGGGGCCAAGCTGGAGTTCGGCACCGCGGGCCTGCGCGGCGAGCTGGGCGCGGGCCCCAACCGGATGAACCGCGTCACCGTCATGCGGGCCGCCGCCGGCCTGGCCGCGGTGCTCGGGCTGGGCAAGCACGTGGTCATCGGCTACGACGCCCGGCACAAGTCCGACGTGTTCGCCCGCGACACGGCGGCCGTGCTGACGGGCGCCGGCCTGCACGCCTCGCTCCTGCCGTGCCCGCTGCCCACGCCCGTGCTGGCCTTCGCCGTGCGCCACCTCGGCGCCGACGCCGGCGTGACGGTCACCGCCAGCCACAACCCGCCGCGCGACAACGGCTACAAGGTCTACTGGGGCGACGGCTCGCAGATCACGCCGCCGATCGACGCCGAGATCTCGGCCGCCATCGACGCGGTGGGCCGCGTGGACGAGCTGCCGCTGCACGGCCCCGGCACGCTGACCGAGCTGGGCGAGGGCATCGTCGACGACTACCTCTCCGCCGTGACCGCCCTGCCGCTCGGCGACGCCCGCGACCTGCGCGTGGCGTACACGCCGCTGCACGGGGTCGGCGCGGCCACCCTCACCGACGCCTTCCTGCGCGCCGGCTTCGAGAGCCCGATGGCGGTCGAGGAGCAGCGCAACCCCGACCCCGACTTCCCCACGGTGGCCTTCCCCAACCCGGAGGAGCCGGGCGCGATGGACCTGGCCGTCGCCCTGGCCGCCAAGCTGGGCGCCGACCTGGTGCTGGCCAACGACCCCGACGCCGACAGGTGCGCGGTGGGCGTGCCGCTGCCCGGGGGCGGCGTACGGATGCTGACCGGCGACGAGGTCGGCGGCCTGCTGGCCGAGCACGTGATCACGCACACCAGCGGCGACCGCATGGTGGCCACCACCATCGTCTCCTCCTCCCTGCTCGGCAAGCTCGCCCGCGAGCACGGCGTGCGGTACGGCGAGACGCTCACCGGCTTCAAGTGGATCATCAAGGCGGGCCCCGGCCTGGTCTTCGGCTACGAGGAGGCCCTCGGCTACAGCATCGGCTCCGACGCGGGCCTGCCGGTCAGGGACAAGGACGGCATCGGCGCGGCCCTGACGGTCGCGGCGATCGCGGCGGCGGCCAAGCGCGACGGCCGCACGCTGCTGGACCTCCTCGACGACCAGGCCCGCCGCTACGGCCTGCACGCCACGGCGCAGCTCTCGTTCCGCGTGGCCGACCTCTCGCTGATCGCCGCCGCCATGACCCGCCTGCGCGCCGACCCCGCGCCGGCGCTGGGCGGCCTGGCGGTGGAGCGGGTGGACGACCTGGCGCGCGGCGACGGCGGCCTGCCGCCCACCGACGGCCTGCGTTACCGCCTGTCGGGCGGCGCCCGCGTGGTGGTACGCCCGTCCGGGACCGAGCCCAAGCTGAAGTGTTACCTGGAGGTCGTCGCCCCCGTCACGGGCACCCCGGCGGCGGCCAGGGCGGCGGCTGAGCAGCGGCTCGGCGCCCTGAAGTCGGACCTCGCCGCGCGCCTGGGCCTGTGAACGCCGGCGCCTTCCGGGCGCGCCGAGCCGCTGCCCAGCGCCGGAGCGCGCCCGGTCAGGCCAGGCGGAACTGCAGGTCGGTGTCCCAGTTGCGCATGTCAGGCTCCACCCGCGGGTCCGTCTGGAACAGCTCCAGGCGGCACCCCCAGTGCTCCGCCCCGTCCTTCTCCGTCATGTCCCACGCCAGCCCCTGCTCCTCGCCCCACTTCAGCAGCGACTCGATGACGCCGAAGAGCTGGTCGGGATGGCCGTGGTGGGTGACGGTGGCGTAGCGGCCGGCGGGCAGGGTGGCGGCGAAGAGGTCGCCCTCGCCCTCCACCGGCGCGGACACCGGCACCCCCGCCTGCACCACCAGCCGGTCTGCGGCCATGTCGATGCTCTCGTAGCGCAGGAACGGCGCCCCCGCCGGGTACGCGCCGCGCTCGGCGAGCCAGCCGATGATCTCCCCGATGCGATCGGCGACCAGCCCGAAGGTGGTCATGGTGATGGTACGGCGCACCCCGATGTACGGGCGTTCGGGAAATTCGATGATCTGTGGCATGTTTCCTCCTTCACCCCTCAGTACGGAGCGCGGCGTCGAAACTCATCGGCAGCCCGAAGAACGGGAACAGCCCGGGATCGAGGTACGTGGTCTCGCCCGCGATCAACCCGCCGGAGACCTCCAGCACGACCAGCGCGAACGCCTCCCCGTTCGCGTCGTACTGGCCGAAGGCGGGGCAGCCGTTGGCCCGCGTCGGCAGCAGGCGGGAGCCGGCGCACGGCGCGCCTGAGGCGAGCAGGACCGCGCGGACGGCCTCCCGGCCCCGCAGCCACCACGTGAACGGCGGCATGGAGGAGGTGGCGTCCTCGTGCAGCAGCGAGACCAGCGCGTCCACGTCGTAGCGCTCGAAGGCCGTCACGTACCGGGCCAGCAGGGCCTCGTCCACCTCGTCGTCGAGCGGCGCCACCGCGGGGAGCCTGGTCCTGGCGCGCTGGAGGGCGCTGTTGACCGAGGTGACCGTGGTGGCGAGCAGCGTGGCCGTCTCGGCGGCGCTCCACTTGAGCACGTCGCGCAGGATGAGCACGGCCCGCTGGCGGGGCGGCAGGTGTTGCAGGGCCGCCACGAACGCCAGCCGTACCGTCTCGCGCGTGACGGCCAGGTCGGCGGGGTCGAGGACGCGGACGTCGGGGACGGGCTGGACCCAGCGGCTCTCCGGGAGCGGCTCGCCCAGGGTGGCCCCCAGGGTCGCGGCGGGGCCCAGGTCCATGGCGCGGGCGCGGCGCTGCGGGCCTCTGAGCATGTCGAGGCAGGCGTTCGTGGCCAGGTGGAACAGCCAGGAGCGCAGCGGGCCGCGCGCGGGGTCGTAGGTCCGCCACGCCCGGACGAACGCCTCCTGCACGGCGTCCTCGGCCTCGAAGCCGGAGCCGAGCATGCGGTAGCAGTAGCCGGTCAGCTCGGCGCGGTGCCGCTCCAGGTCCGTCTCCAGGCCACCGCCTCCCGGCCCCCGGCCCTCCAGGGCCGTCTCCAGGCCTGCGGGTTCCAGGTCCTGGCGGTCCAGGTCCGGGCTCAGCACGGGATCACCTCGATCTGCAGCTCTGTCACCCATTCGTCCCTGTCGCAGGGTACGTGCAGGCTGATCTCCCTGGCCAGGGCGCGGGAGCGGTAGCCGTTCTCCTCGATCCAGTGCGCCAGCGCCTGGAACGTCGACCACGCCTCCTCCATCGCCCCGTGGTGGATGATCGTGGCGGCCGTCTTGATGGCCGGCAGGTCCACCACGTCGAAGCCGTACGCGCCGGGCGGCACGTTCACCGGCAGGCAGGCGTGCACCATGATCGAGCCGTCGTCCTCCTGGAGGTAGTGGGCGATCCCGGGGCCGGCGATCCGGACGCCGGCGCCCTCCATCCGCCGGCACAGCTCGTCGAACAGCGGCGTGATGACCGGCCCGACGTGCTCCGGCTCGTAGCCGCCCGCCCTGGCGGCGAGCTGGGCGACGCGCGTGCGGGGCACGCTCTTGAGCAGGACCTCCGCCGTCCGCATCTGCCCCTCGGTCTCGATCGTCCGCAGCCGTGCCTCGACGTTGCGCAGCCTGGCCAGGTCGGCGCTGATCCTGGACTCCAGCTCGGCGCGGCGCAGGCGCACCATGCCGTGCAGTTCCTCCGTGCTGACCTTCTCGTCGAGGATGACCCTGACCTGCTCCAGCGTGAAGCCGAGGTCCTTGATCGCGACGATCCGGTTGAGCCTGGCGAGCTGGTCGGCCTGGTAGGACCGGTAGCCGGAGACCGGGTCCACGTGCGCGGGCCGCAGCAGGCCGATGGCGTCGTAGTGGCGGAGCATGCGTACGGACACCAGCCCCAGCCTGGCGAACTCTCCGATGCTGAACATGTCCTCTCCAGGTGTAGGACCTGACACGGTGTCACAGTCAACTATGGCGATTTTCCGGGCTCTGGGGTAACGTCCGAACAAAACGGGCGACCGAACGTTCGGTAGGAGTATGATCCAGGACCTCACCGACCGCGACACCGATGCCGGCGAGCGGATCAGGACGGCGGCGGTGCTGCTGTTCGCGCGGCAGGGTTACGCGGCCACCAGCATCAGAGACCTCGGCAAGGCGGTCAACATGACCAACGCCGGCATCTACCACCACGTCACCAGCAAGGAAGCCCTGCTGGCCGACCTCATGCGCGTCGCCCAGCGCGGCCTCATCGACTCCACCGAGCGCATGCTCGCCCCGTACCGGCGGCCCGCCGACCGCCTGTCCCTGCTCATCGGCTCGCTCACCGCCGTCCACGCCCGCAACCCCATGACCACCCGCGTCATGGACGGGGAGCTGCGCTCGCTCACCCCAGGCTCCGCCGCCCGCGACGAGATCATCGGGCTGCGCGACGCCTACGAGGCCCACTGGAAGGGCGCGCTGGCCGACGGCGTGGCCGAAGGCGTGTTCCGCGTCGCCGACGAGAGCCTGACCAGGCTCGCCCTGATGTCCATGTGCACCGGCACCAGCGAGTGGTACCGCCCCGACGGGCGCGCCACGCTGGAGCAGGTGTGCGCCGAGTTCGTCGCGATCGGCCTGGCCGCCGTCCGCGCCCCCGCCGTCGAGCCCCTCGCGACCGCCGACTTCTCCCTGCTGCCCGAGTATCCGTGGGAGCCGCTGGATGACCGAGACGATCCCCGACCTGATGAGGCACGCCGCTAGCACGTACGGCGCGCGCGAGTTCCTCCGCTTCCCCGACACCTCGATCACCTTCGCCGAGGCCGACGAGCGTTCCGACCGGCTGGCCGGCGCCCTGATCGACAAGGGCGTACGCCCCGGCGACCGCGTGGCGATCATGATGGACAACGTGCCCGGCTGGCCGCTGAGCTGGCTGGCCGTGCTCAAGGCGGGCGCGGTCACCGTGCCGGTCAACGTCCGCTACCGGGCCGCCGACCTGGAGCACGTCCTGCGGGACTCGGGCGCCGTGGCCACGATCACCACCGGCGAGCACGCCTCGCACGTCCCCGGCACCGTGCACCTCCTCGACGCGTTACGGGACGGCACGCCCCGCCCTGCCCGGCAGGCCGACCCCGATGATGTCGCGAATTTTCAGTACACGTCGGGCACCACGGGCTTTCCCAAGGCCTGCATGCTCACCCACGACTACTGGCTCAGGACCGCCCGCATCGCCGCCGACCAGGTCGCGCTCCGCGACGACGACGTCATGATGATCGCGCAGGCGTACTCGTACATGGACCCCCAGTGGGTCACCCTCCTGTGCCTGATGGGCGGCATCCCCCTGGTGGTGCTCCCCCGCTTCTCCGCCTCCGGGTTCTGGGCCTCGGCCAGGGAGCACGGCGCGACGCTCACGTACGTGCTGGGCACCATGCCCCTCCTGCTGCACAAGCAGCCGCCCCACCCGCACGACCGCGACAACCGCATGCGCGTGGTGCTCTGCTCGGGCATCCAGCCCGGCCTGCACGCCGCGTTCGAGGAGCGCTGGGGCGCGCCGTGGCGCGAGCTGTACGGCTCCACGGAGAGCGGCCCCGACCTGGTCTCGCCCCTCGACGCCGGCGACACGGTCGGCACCGGCGCGCTGGGCGTCGCGCCGCCGGGCAAGGAGGTCACGCTGGACGACGAGACCGGCGAGATCCTGGTCAGAGGCGTCCCCATGATGAAGGGCTACTGGAACCATCCGGAAGCCACCGCCCACGCCTTCAGAGGCGGCTGGTACCACACGGGCGACCTGGGTATCCGCGACGAGCACGGCCGCCTGCGCCACGCCGGGCGGATCAAGGACATGGTCCGCAGGGGTGGCGAGAACATCTCCTGCGCCGAGGTGGAGCACGTGCTCGCCCAGCACCCCGCGGTCCTGGCCGCGGCCCTCGTGCCCATCGCCGACGACCTGTGGGGCGAGGTCCCGAAGGCGTTCGTCCAGCTCCGTCCCGGCCACGCGGCCACCCGGGACACCGCCATGAGCGTGATCGGGCACGCCAGGGAGCGCCTGGCCCGCTTCAAGATCCCGGCGTACGTGGAGTTCGTCGAGGAGTTCACGCTGACCCCGTCGGCCCGCATCGAGAAGCGCCATCTCCTCCGCCCCGGGCGCGACCAGCGTGCCGCCCCCGCCATCCCGGTTTCCCAGCCCGACAAGGAGCAGCGATGATCGACGTGACCGTACGCGACGAGGTGGCCCTGATCACGCTCGCCCGCCCGGACAAGCTCAACGCCCTCACCGCCGCCATGCGCGCGGACCTGGCGGCGGCCGTCCGCGAGCACGGCACCGGCACCAGAGGCGTCGTGGTCACCGGCACCGGCCGGGCGTTCTCTGCCGGCGAGGACATCCACCAGGCCGTCGGCCGGTCGCTGGTCGAGGAGGTGGAGCTGTTCCACGACATGACCAGGGCCGTGCTGGAGACGCGCGTCCCGGTGGTGGCGGCGGTCAACGGGCTGGCCGTGGGCGGGGCCGCCGAATGGACCCTCTGCTTCGACGCCCGCATCGGCACCGCGGCGGCCGAGTACTTCTTCCCGGAGAACCACATCGGCCTGTCGATCTCCAACGCCGCCAGTTACCTGCTCCCCCGCCTCGCCGGCGGCAGGGCGTTGCGGCTGGTGCTCGACTCGACCCGGATGAGCGCGGACGACGCCCTGGCCGCGGGCCTGCTCGACGAGATCGTGCCCGCCGGGACGCTGGTGGAGGCGGCGATCGCCCGCGCGCGCCGCTGGAGCGCCCCCGGCACCGCCACCGCCGTGCACCTGGCCCTGCTGCGGCCGTCGGCGGCGGAGGTGGAGCGGGCCTTCCATGCGGAGACGGAGGCGGCCAAGCAGGTGGAGGCGTCGGGCATCGCCCAGGCCGGCATGGCCGCGTTCATCAGCAGGAGCAGGAGCCAGGACCGGCGCTAGGAGACGACGATGGCGGCGATCACCAGCACGACCGCGGCCACCAGCACCCCGATCGAGTCGTAGGACCAGCTCACCCGGGCCGGCGCGGCCTCCTCGCCGCGCCGCCTGGCCGACTCGGCGCGCTCGCGGATCTGGTCGCCCACCCAGTCGGCGTGCGTCTTGCCGGCGAACGCCTCCACCGCCGCCTGCTCGGCCCTGGGCAGCGTGGGCTCGGTCTTGAACCGCCCCCGCTGCTCGCCGGCGGTGCCGCGGCGCTGGGCCTTGGCGCGCTCGCGGGCGCTGCTCATCGGCGTCCACAGCCGCAGCACGCGCTCGTCGCCGTGCTGCACGGTGATGGCGTGCGACACCGTGACGTCCTCGATGGCGGCCCACGGCAGGAACGTGGTGCGGAACGGGTTGCGCCCCACCAGCCCCTCCTCCGTGAAGACGGTGGCGGGGCGCAGCGCGACGGCGTAGACGAGCGCCGTCAGCACCCCGAGCACGGCCAGCGCGACGAGCGACGGCTTGCCGTTGAACCGGACGATCAGGTCCCAGACGTTGAACGCGACGAACGCCAGCCACACCCACGCCAGCACGAACGCGGTCCTGGAACGGTAGGTCTGCTTCACGGCTGCCACTTGATCTGCTGGAAGCCCGGCTTGATCACGCCGTTGATCAGCGCCAGCCGCTCGTCGAACGGGATGAACGCCGACTTCATCGCGTTCACCGCGAACCACTGCAGGTCGTCCCAGCCGTAGCCGAACGCCTGCACCAGCTTGTGGAACTCCAGTGACACGCTCGTCGAGCTCATCAGCCGGTTGTCGGTGTTGACCGTGACCCGGAAGTGCAGCCGCCGCAGCAGCCCGATCGGGTGGTCGGCGATCGAGGCGGCGGCCCCGGTCTGCAGGTTGGACGTGGGGCACATCTCCAGCGGGATGCGCTTGTCGCGGACGTAGGCCGCCAGCCGCCCCAGCTTCGCGCTCCCGTCCTCGGCCACGGAGATGTCGTCGATGATGCGCACGCCGTGCCCGAGCCGGTCGGCGCCGCACCACTGGATGGCCTGCCAGATCGACGGCAGGCCGAACGCCTCGCCGGCGTGGATCGTGAAGTGGGCGTTCTCCCGCTGGAGGTACTCGAACGCGTCAAGATGCCGGGTGGGCGGGTAGCCGGCCTCGGCCCCCGCGATGTCGAACCCCACTACGCCGCCGTCGCGGTACCGCACGGCCAGCTCGGCGATCTCCCGGGAGCGCGCCTGGTGCCGCATCGCGGTCAGCAGGGTGCCCACCCGGACGCGGCGGCCTCGCGAGCCCTGCTCGAACCCCTCCAGCACCGCCTCCACCACCTGGTCCAGGCTCAGGCCCCTGGTGGTGTGCTGCTCGGGCGCGAAGCGCACCTCGGCGTAGACGACCCCGTCGTCGGCCAGGTCCTGGGCGCACTCGGCGGCCACCCGGACGAGCGACTCGCGGGTCTGCATGACGGCGACCGTGTGGTCGAACGTCTCCAGGTAACGTTCGAGCGATCCGGAGTCCGACGCCTCCTCGAACCACTGGCGGAGGTTGTCGGGATCGGTGGTGGGCAGCCGGGCGTAGTCGCTCTCCCTGGCCAGGTCGACGATCGTCTCGGCGCGGAGCCCGCCGTCGAGGTGATCGTGCAGCAAGACCTTGGGAGCGCGCCGGATCTCGTCATGCGTGGGGCTCATCTGGCCATGATATGAGCACCACCCGCCCCCGCGCCCAGGTGCGGCTCGCCCGCCACGCGCTCACCCCCGGCGGGAGGTCGTCGCGACCCCGCCGCCCCGGCGGTCAGTCGTCGCGGCCCGCCGTCTCCGGTGTGAACGCGGGCAGGCACACCGCGATGTACTCGGCCCCGTCCGGCCCCACGCTGTAGCGCACCTTCTCCCCCGGCGACGTCACCACCGACTGCCCGGCCTCCACCCGGGTCGTGCCCCCGGCGTGCTCCACGATCACCGTCCCCCGCAGGACGACGGTGTACTCGGTGAACGACGGCGTCTGCGCCGGCTCCTCCCACCCGGGCGGAGCGGTCATGTGCGCGATGGAGACCGCCTCGTCGCCACTGCTGACGCGGCCGATGTGCTCGTCGATGAGCTTGCCGCCGGGTACGGGGATGCGGGCCGGGCCCTCGATCTTTCTCACCACGGACGTCAGTGTGCCACGTCGAGGATCAGCCGGCTGGGCGAGCCCTGCTCGGTGAGCCGGAACGGGGCCCGCTTGCTCAGCACCAGCCCGATGCCGACGCGGGCCTCGAAGTCCCCGGTCCTGACGACGTCGGCGAGGGTGCCGAGGCGGGCCGGGTAGACGGGCCCGCCGCTCCAGGTGGGCCTTCCCTCCTCGTCGTGGGCGTTGGCGGGGAAGAGCGTGAGCTGGAGGTAGGCGCCACCGTGCACGTCGATGGGCTTTCCTGAGCCGTCCTGGACGAGCTCGTCCACCCATTTCACGCTGTATCCGGGAATGTCGCCCTTGAGGTCCACGACGAGCCGGTCGTACGTGTCGTGCGCGGCGTACCGCACGCCCGTCACCTCGGCGGGCTCCATCCCGGACCGGTCGACGTCCACCTCGGCGGTGCTGGTCGGCGCGGCGGATCCGGTGGAGGTCTGTCGCGGCAGTGTGGCGGTCTGCTGGGCGGTGCCGCACGCGGCGAGCAGGACGGCGAGGCAGGCGAGCGGAGCGGCCACGCGGGCGCCGCGCGGCATCGGGCCACGGGGCGGGGTTGACGAGCGCATGCCCGGTAGATGCCCAGCGTGCGGGCCTGCAAGCGGCGTCGCGGCGGATCGGCGCCATGCCCACCGGCCATTCCCGGACATCTCCCATGGAAGAGGGCCCCACCCGTGCCGGCGGGGCCCTCTCAGAGGTGGCTCAGACGGTCTCGTACACCTTCACGTCCTCCGCCACGGCGGGCACGTTCTTGCGGGCGCGCAGCCCCGTGGCCGAGATCACCAGCCCGACCAGGGCCAGCACCAGCGACACCACGATCGCCGCGCGCAGCGAGCCGATGGAGAGCGTCTCGCCGCCGCCCGAGGTGAGCACGGCGGTCACCACGGCCAGCACGATCGCGCCGCCGACCTGGCCGGAGGTGTTCAGCAGGCCGGAGGCCAGGCCCTGCTCGTCGTCGTCCACGCCGTTGGTGGCCTGGATGTTGAGCGAGGGGAAGGACAGCGCGAACGCGATGCCCAGCAGGATCATGCCGGGGATCACCATGCCGCCCAGGCTGGGGGTGCGGTCGATGCCGAGGAAGATGGCGTACCCGCCGGCCAGCGCGGCGGCGCCGATCACGATCAGCTTGCCGGTGCCGAACCGGTCGGCGAAGTCGCCCATCTTCGTCGAGGTGACGGCGACGAGCAGGCCGGCGGGCAGGAACGCCATGGCGGTGCCCAGTGCCGACCAGCCGAGCAGGTTCTGGAAGTACTGCATGGCCACGAACTGGAAGGAGACGTACGAGCCCATGAGGATGAGCAGGCCCAGGTTGGCCCGCACGATGTGCCCGGAGCGCAGGATGCCCAGCCGCACCAGCGGGTGGCGCGTCCGCAGCTCGGCGAAGACGAACAGGCCGAGCAGCGCGGCCACGCCCACGAGCGAGCCGATCGTCTGGAACGAGGCCCAGCCGGCCTCGGGCGCCTGCACGACCGTGAACACCAGCAGCAGCATCGACGCGGTGATCGTCACGGCGCCGACCAGGTCGTGACCGCCCTCGGCCCGCTCCTCCCGGCCCTTCGGCAGCACCTTCAACGCGGCCACCAGCGCGATCACCGCGACGGGCACCGGCATGAGCAGCGTCCACCGCCAGCCGATCTCGGTCAGCAAGCCGGACAGCACCAGGCCGAGCGAGTAGCCGCTCGCACCGCAGGCGGTGAATATGCTCAACGCCCTGTTGCGCTCCGGGCCTTCGGGAAAGGTCGTCGTGATGATCGACAAAGCGGCGGGCGCGGTGAAGGCGGCGGCCACACCCTTGACGAACCTGGCCGCGATCAGCAGCGCCCCGTCGTCCACGACACCACCGAGCAACGACGCCACAGCGAAGACGCCGAGCGCGGCCAGGAACACCCTGCGCCGCCCCAGCAGGTCGGCGGTCCTGCCCCCGAGCAGCAGAAGACCGCCGTAGCCGAGCACGTAGCCGCTGACCACCCATTGCAAGGACGACGTCGTCAGGCCCAGGTCGTGCTGGATGGCGGGCAGGGCCACACCGACCATCGAGACGTCCAGGGCATCAAGAAAGATCACAGCGCAGAGCACGGCGAGCGCGCCCCAACGGGATGAGGAAGAGGACATGGGTCAGAACAATACATGCACACACATCTAATGCAAGCGCATTTAATGTCGTTGCATGAGTTTTCCCGAAGTGGTAACCTCCGCGACATGGACGAGCGGTTCGTGGTGGACACCTGGCACTACGTCCTGGCGAAACATGCCAAGGCCATGTGCCAGCTGGAGCGCGAGCTGGGCGACCGGCACGGGCTGGGGCCCAGCGAGTTCGAGGTGCTGGATCGGATCGTGCACCACGACAGGAAGCTCCGCATCCAGGAGCTGTGCGAGGAAGTCCATCTGAGCCAGAGCGCGCTGTCGCGGGTGGTGGCTCGCCTGGAGAAGGCCGCGCTCGTGACGCGCGGGGTGTGCGACAGCGATCGGCGCGGGGTGTTCGTGTGCATCACGGACGAGGGGCGCGCCCGCCACGCCGAGGCTCTGCCGACGCAGCGGGCGGTGCTGACCGAGGTCTTCGCCGACGCCCCGGTCTCGGTCCCCTGACCCGCGCTACGGGGCCGTGATGCGGTCGATGACCAGGGGAAGCTGCTCCACGGCCGCCTCTCCCACCGCGTAGCCGCCCTCCAGGGCCTCCAGCGCCCGCTCGAAGCGGGACGTCTCGTCGGCGTGCAGCGTCATCAGCGGCTGCCCGGCCCGCACCAGGTCGCCCGGCTTGGCGTGCAGCTCGATCCCGGCCCCTGACGAGACCGGGTCCTCCTTGCGTGCCCGCCCGGCCCCGAGCCGCCAGGCGGCCAGCCCCACGGCGTACGCGTCCAGCCGGGTCAGCACGCCGGACCCGGGCACCTCCACGGTCGTCGTCTCGGCGGCCCGGGGCAGCAGCGCGTCCGGGTCCCCGCCCTGGGCGGAGATCATGCGCCGCCACGCGTCCATGGCGGACCCGTCCTCCAGCGCCTTCTCCGGGTCCTTGCCAGAGATCCCGGCGGCCTCCAGCATCTCCCGCGCCAGCCGCACCGTCAGCTCCACCACGTCGGCGGGCCCGCCGCCGACGAGCACCTCGACCGACTCGGCGACCTCCAGCGCGTTGCCCACGGCCCGGCCCAGCGGCCGGTCCATGGCGGTCAGCAGCGCGACGGTGCGCACCCCCGCGTCGGTGCCGAGCGCGACCATGGTCTCGGCCAGCTCGCGCGCCGCCGGGACGGTCTTCATGAACGCCCCGGACCCCACCTTCACGTCCAGGACCAGCGAGCCGGTCCCCTCGGCGATCTTCTTCGACATGATGGACGAGGCGATGAGCGGGATCGACTCGACGGTGCCGGTGACGTCGCGCAGCGCGTACAGCTTCTTGTCGGCGGGCGCCAGCCCCGACCCGGCCGCGCACACCACGGCCCCGGCGGAACGCAGCACGTCCAGCATCTCGGCGTTGGAGAGCGAGGCCCGCCAGCCGGGGATCGACTCCAGCTTGTCGAGGGTGCCGCCCGTGTGCCCGAGCCCGCGCCCGGACAGCTGCGGCACGTACGCGCCGCACGCCGCCACGAGCGGTGCCAGCGGCAGGGTGATCTTGTCGCCGACGCCGCCCGTCGAGTGCTTGTCGGCCGTGGGCCGGTCGAGGACGGACCAGTCCATGCGCTCGCCCGAGCGGATCATGGCCTGGGTCCAGTCGGCGATCTCGCGCCGGTCCATGCCGTTCAGCAGGATCGCCATGGCCAGCGCCGACATCTGCTCGTCGGCCACGTCACCACGCGTGTACGCGTCGATCACCCAGTCGATCTGGGCCGTGGTCAGCTCGCCCCGGTCCCGCTTGGCGCGGATGACCTCGATGGCGTCCATCACGCGCTCCTGCTGAGATCCTGGGGTCCGAACGCGTACGGCAGGATCTCGGCCATGCGCTTCGGCCCGTCCTCGGTCTCGACCAGCAGGTCCTCGCCGCCGAACTCGTACAGGAGCTGGCGGCAGCGCCCGCACGGCATCAGCAGCTCGCCGTGGCCGTCCACGCAGGTGAAGGCCACCAGCCTGCCGCCGCCCGAGCGCTGCAGCGCCGAGACCAGACCGCACTCGGCGCACAGGCCCAGGCCGTAGGAGGCGTTCTCGACGTTGCAGCCCGTGACGATCCGCCCGTCGTCCACCAGCGCGGCCGCGCCTACGGGGAACTTGGAGTACGGCGCGTACGCGTGCCTCATGGCCTCGGTCGCCTCGTCGCGCAGGCCGTTCCAGTCGATCTTCAATGTTGTTCCTTTCGGCCTAATGCTGCTCGCCCCGGCGGTAGACGACGCCGTCGGCCTTGGGCATCCGCAGGCGCTGCGAAGCGGCCAAGAGCACGAGCAACGTGAGCACGTGTGGTGTCATATGGACCAAGTTGTCCGGCAACTTGTCGACGGTCAGCCAGAGCCACAGCAGGATGACCATGCCCAGGGCGGCCGAGGCCATCAGGGTGTACTGCTTGACACCCTTGGATTCCAGCTCGTCGGACATCAGGCGGCGGATCTGCGTGCCCAGGTAGATCAGCAACAGGAGCGCGCCGAACAGGAAGAACGAGGTGATGGCGCCGGTGCTGCGCACCTGCAGGCCGTCGGCGTAACCGAACAGGGAGGCGCCGACCGCGAGCCCGCCGGGCCGCCAGTTACCGAAGATCATGGCGGCCAGGCCGATGAAGCCGCGCCCGTTCGTCTGGCCCTCGACGTACTTGGTGGCGGAGATGACCAGGAGCGCGCCGCCGAGCCCGGCGAACGCGCCGGAGACGACGACGGCAAGGTACTTGATCCGGTAGACGTTCACGCCCAGCGACTCGGCCGCCCACGGGTTCTCGCCCGCCGAGCGCAGCCGCAGGCCGAACGCCGTGTGCCAGAGCACGAAGAAGGTCAGCGGCAGCAGCAGCACGGCCAGGATCACCAGGACATTGACGTCGTGCGTGAGCCCGCGCAGGATGCCCGCCACGTCCGACAGCAGGAACCAGTGGGTGCTCTCCAGCTTGCCGAGCAGGTCGGGACCGTCGGAGAGCAGGGGGAAGCTGACCTCGGTGGGCTTGCCCATCGAGGGCGACGTGGTGATGCCCGCGCCGGCCTCGTTCGCCGGGGTGCCCTCCTTGTACAGGACCTCCGACAGGAAGCGGGTGATGCCGGGACCGAGCAGGTTGATGGCCACGCCGCTGATGATGTGGTCCACGCCGAACGTCACGGTGGCGATGGCGTGCAGCAGGCCGCCCAGCGCGCCGCCGAGCAGCCCGGCGACCAGCGCGGCCACCGGGCCCCACTGGTATCCGGCCCAGCCGGCGAACCAGGTGCCGAGCACCATCATGCCTTCGAGGCCGATGTTGACCACGCCGGCCCGCTCGGCCCACAGGCCGCCGAGCCCGGCCAGCGCGATCGGCACCGCGAGCGTCAGGGCCGCGGCGATCGTACCGGAGGAGGTGATGATGTCCTGGCCGGACAGGACCCTGACCAGCGACATCAGCAGGATGAGCGCGGCGACGGCGATGAGCGCCACGTGGTACTTGCCGACCCTGGTCATGCTGCCACCTCTGCCGGTGCGTTCGTGCCGAGCTGCTCAGCTGCTCTGCGCTCTTCGAGCCTGAGCGCCAGGCGCTTGGTGATCTCATTGGCGATCACGACGAGCAGGACGATCGTGCCCTGGATGATCGTGACCACGGAAGCCGGCACGTTCGCTTCCTGCAGTGGTCCCTGCGCGCGGTCGAGGAAGGCGAACAGCAGCGCGGCGATCGCGATGCCGCCGGGCTTGTTCCGGCCGAGCAGAGCCACCGCGATGCCGAGGAATCCCAGTCCGGCGGTGAAGTTGGAGTTGAAGGCGCCCCTGTCGCCGAGGATCTCCGGCAGCCCGATCAGCCCGGCGATCGCACCGGACATGACCATCGCCGCAATGATCATCTTCTTGGGGCCGACGCCCGAGGCCAGCGCCGCCGGGCCGTTGAGCCCGCTGGCCTTGATGTTGAAGCCGAAGCGGGTGCGCTCCAGCACGAGCCAGACCACCACGCCCAGCACGACCGCCACCAGCAGGAAGCCCCACAGGCCGCCCGCGCGGGTCGGCGCCGGCATCCCGAACCACTCGAAGACGAAGTTCAGGTCGGGGAACATGGCCGACTCGGGCAGCTCGGGCGTCGTGGTCGTGAGCTGCCCTTCCTTCTGACCGCTGAACGGCCCCTGGACCAGGTAAGCGGTCAGGTTGAGCGCGATGTAGTTCAGCATGATCGTGGAGATGACCTCGTTCACGCCCCTGGTCACCTTCATGACCGCCGGGATCAGCGCGTACAGGCCGCCGACCAGCGCCGCGACAACGACGATCACCACGATCTGGATCACCGGGGGCGCCACGAACGTCGAGCCCACGTAGGCCGCGCAGATGGCGGCCAGGCGGTACTGGCCCTCGACGCCGATGTTGAACAGGTTCATCCGGAAGCCGACGGCCACGGCAAGCCCGGCGATGAACAGCGGGATCGCCCGGTCGACGAGCGCCGCGACGCCGTTCATCTGCGCCCGATCCGACGGGCCGAAGTTGAAGAAGGCGGCGAACGCGTCGAGCGGCCCGCCGCCCGCCGCGACGATCGCCACGCTGCAGATCGCGATCGCCAGGATGACGGCGACGATGGCGCCGGCGACGGTGAGCAGCGCCCGGTTGAGCCCGGCGGGCATCACGTCTCCTCAGTACCGGCGATGGCGCCGGTCATGTAACCGCCCAGCCGTTCGGGCGTGATGTCGGAAGGGTCGAGCGCGGCCACGAGCCGCCCCCGGTAGATGACCTGGATCGTGTCGGACAGCCCGATCAGCTCGTCGAGGTCGGCCGAGATGAGCAGCACGGCGAGCCCGGCGGCGCGGGCGTTGCGCAGGTGGTCCCAGATGGCGGCCTGGGCGCCGACGTCCACGCCCCGGGTGGGGTGGGCGGCGATGAGGAAGACGGGATCTCCGCTCATCTCGCGGCCCACGATCAGCTTCTGCTGGTTGCCGCCCGACAGGGCCAGGGCCAGGGTCTCGACGCTGGGCGTGCGCACGTCGTACTCCTTGACGATGCGCTCGGTGTCGGCCTTGGACGCCCTCCGGTTGATCCAGATGCCGCTGCGCGCGGGCTTCCTGGTCTGGTGGCCGAGCACCCGGTTCTCCCACAGCGACGCCTCCAGGAGCAGGCCCTGGCGGTGGCGGTCCTCGGGGATGTAGCCGATGCCGGATTCGCGACGCTTCAGCGTGGACCAGGTGGTGATGTCTTGGCCGGCGAGCTCGATGCGGCCCTGGGCGGGTCGGATGCCCATGATGGCCTCGATCAGCTCGGACTGGCCGTTGCCCTCGACGCCGGCGATGCCCAGGATCTCGCCCTGGTGGATCTCGAAGGAGACGTCGTCGAGGAGCAGGCGCTCGCCCTCGCCGGGCATGGTCAGCTCGGAGACCTGCAGCGTGACGGTGTCGGTCACGGTGGACTCGCGCGTCTCCGGAGTGGGCAGCTCGCTGCCCACCATGAGCTCGGCCAGCTGGCGCGCGGTGACGTCGGACGGGTTCACGCTGGCGACCGTGGTGCCGCGCCGGATCACGGTGATCGCGTCGGCGATGTCGAGCACCTCGTCGAGCTTGTGGGAGATGAAGATGACCGTGAGGCCCTCGGCCTTGAGCTCGCGCAGGTTCTGGAAGAGCTCCTCGACCTCCTGCGGCACCAGCACGGCCGTGGGCTCGTCGAGGATGAGGATGCGGGCCCCGCGGTAGAGGACCTTGAGGATCTCCACGCGCTGGCGGTCGCCGACGCCGAGGTCCTCCACGAGCCGGTCGGGATCGACCCGCAGGCCGTGGGTCTCGGCCAGCTGGACGATGCGCCTGCGGGCGGCGGCCGTGTCGAGCCTGCCGAGCCGCTTCGGCTCGGCCCCGAGGACGATGTTCTCCAGGACCGTGAAGTTGTCGGCGAGCATGAAGTGCTGGTGCACCATGCCGATCCCGACCGCGATGGCGTCGCTCGGCGTGCGGAAGCTGACCTCCGCGCCGTTGACCTTGATCGTCCCCTCGTCCGGCTTCTGCATGCCGTAGAGGATCTTCATCAGGGTGGATTTGCCCGCGCCGTTCTCCCCGACGATGGCGTGCACCGTGCCGGGCTGGACGGTGATGCGGATGTCGTGGTTCGCGACGACACCGGGGAAACGCTTGGTGATGCCCTCCAGCTCTACGGCGGGTTTCACCGTGGCCAGGGTGTCAGCACTCATTTCGCCTCTCCTACAGGGGGCGGCATAGACAGAAGGCCCGAAGTGCGGACTCCGGGCCCTCAGGTGTCTCTCCTACCCCGTTTACGGCTTGGCAGGAACCGTGATCTTGCCGTCGACGATGTCCTTCTTGGCAGCGTCGAGCTTGTCCTTGATGTCGTCGATCTCGCCACCGGTGGTGGACAGACCCACGCCGTCGACCTTCAGGTCGTAGGTGGTGTTCGTGCCGCCCTTGGCGCCGCCCTGGAAGGCCTTGATGAACTCGAAGACGCCGACGTCGACGCGCTTGAGCATGGACGTCATGATCACCGACTGCAGGTCGGTCTCCTTGACCGTCTGGCGCTGGTCGGAGTCGACGCCGATGGCCTTCTTCTTGGCCGCGGCCGCCGCCTGGAACACGCCGAGGCCGGAGTCGCCGGAGGCGTGGTAGATGATGTCCGCGCCGCTCTGGTACATGCTCTCGGCCGCGAGCTTGCCCTTGTCGGGTGCCTTGAAGCCGGAGAAGTCACCGTCGGGGGTGAGGTACTTGACGTCGATCTTGGCGTCCGCCTTGACCGACTTCACGCCCGCCACGAAGCCCGCCTCGAACTTCTTGATCAGGTCGTTCTCGACGCCGCCGACGAAGCCGACGTGGCCGCTCTCGGACTTGGTCGCCGCCGCGACGCCCGCCAGGTAGGAGCCCTGCTCCTCGGCGAACAGCAGGCCGGTCACGTTGGGGGCGTTGGAGGCCGAGTCGACGACCGCGAACTGAATGTCCGGGTACTCCTCGGCCGCCTTCTTGACGTCCTCGGCGTAGGCGAAGCCGACGCCGATGATCGGGTTGTAGCCGGCGTCGGCGAGCTGGCGCAGCAGGTCACCGCGGTTGGAGCCGTCGGAGGCCGGGCTCAGCTCCTTGATCTCCGCGCCGAGCTCCGTCTTGGCCTTCTCCAGGCCGGCGTAGGCCGAGTCGTTGAAGGACTTGTCACCGCGACCGCCGATGTCGAACGCGAGACCCACCTTGAGCGCGCCCTTGGACGCCTCGCTGCTCGCCGCGCTGGTCGGCTCCTGGCTGGCCGTGGTCCCCCCACCGCCGCCACCGCAGGCGGCCGCCGCCATGAGCAGGACGCCGGCGACCGAACCGAGCGCCACACTGTTGAATCGCTTGCCGAGCAAGGCGACTCCCTTCCATTTCCCCGCCGCCGATTTGGTCGCAGGCGCGACAGAACGTACGGCACCTGCACGGAAGATAGTTGCTTGACCAGGGACAACCAAACTGGGACACAGGGTCGCAACCGCTCCGTTACCGACATCACTCGCGTCCGTGACCTGAATCGCGATTCGGGCACTTCGGATGCCTTTGGAAAGTTTTGCCCAACTTTGGTGGTCGATCACCTCTTGCCCTGAGTGCCCATCGTGACGGAGATTCCCTCCGACGGTGGAAATCTTCGTATCGGAGCCCCGCATGCACCCGTGGAGAGCCCTCTCCGTGCCGCTGGTCGCCTTACTCGTGGCGACCCTGACCGGCACCGCACCCGCCACGGCCGACACCCCGGCCGTGAAGATCCAGGACAACGCCACCCAGCCGATCTTCTCCAGGGCGGACGCCATCCTGCAGACCGTGTTCGTCGAGGTCGCGGGAACCGACAGCGACAACGACGGCGCCGACGACCGGGTCGCCGTGGACATCCTGCGCCCCAAGGAGACGGACCAGGGGCTCAAGGTCCCCGTGATCATGGAGGCCAGCCCCTACTACGCCCCCGGCAACGACGTCGCCAACCACCCCGTGGACGTGGACGAGAACGGCGTCCCCCTGCCCGCCATGACCGCGCTGTCGGCCAAGCTCGACGCCGCAGGCCCGTTCGACGGCTACTACGACAACTACTTCCTGCCCCGCGGCTACGCCATCGCGCTGGTGGAGAACCTGGGCAGCGCCCGCGCCACCGGCTGCCCCACCTCGGGCGGCCGGAACGAGACCGCGGGCCCAAAGGCCGCGATCGACTGGCTGAACGGCCGGGCCAAGGGCTTCGATGCCGCAGGCAACCCCGTCGAGGCCACCTGGTCCACGGGCAAGGTCGGCATGATCGGCGTCTCGTACAACGGCACGCTGCCCAACGCCGTCGCCGCGACCGGCGTCGAAGGCCTGGAGACGATCGTGCCGATCGCCGCGATCTCCAGCTGGTACGACTACTACCGCGCCAACGGCGGCGTCCTCGCACCCGGCGGTTTCCAGGGCGAGGACCTGGACGTGCTCGCCAAGTACGTACTGACCAGGCAGAACGGCCAGGAGGCGTGCGGCGAGGTGGTCGACGGGCTGACCGCCACCCAGGACCGGATCACCGGCGACTACAGCCGCCTCTGGGACGAGCGCAACTACCTCAACGACGTGCGCAAGGTGAAGGCCAGCGTCTTCCTCGTGCACGGGCTCAACGACTGGAACGTCAAGACCAAGCAGTTCGCGCAGTGGTGGTACGCGCTGTCCAAGCGGGACGTGCCGCGCAAGATCTGGCTGCACCAGGGCACCCACATGAACCCCTTCAGCCTGCGCACCGCCGAGTGGCTGCGCCAGCTGCACGGCTGGTTCGACCACTGGCTGTACGGGATCGACTCGGGCATCATGCGCGAGCCGCAGGCGGACGTGGAGATCGGGCCCGGCCGGTGGGCCCAGCACGCCTCGTGGCCGCTGCCCGGCGCGGCCACCGTCCCGCTCTTCCCCGGCTCGGGCTCCTCGCTCGGCCTGGTCCCGCGTCCCCGGTCGGCTCCGGAGACGTTCGTGGACCAGAAGGTCAGGACGGCCGAGCAGCTCGTGGAGGCGACCGGGGCCGATCCGAACCGGCTGGCGTACACGACCGGGGCGCTGCCCGCGGACGTGCGGATCTCGGGGACGCCGACGGTCTCGGTGCGGGCGTCGTTCAAGGACGGGGCCTCGCCGTACCTGACGGCGCTGCTGGTGGACTACGGCACGGACGTGCGCCCGAACGGGACCCTGGTCTCCACCGGGCAGAGCTACTGCTACGGGCAGGGGGTGCCCGGTGACACGGGCTGCACCACGCTCAGGACGCTCGGCACCGCCACCACCCCGTACAAGATCGTCACCCGGGGGTGGCTCGACGTGCGCAACCGGCATCGCGCGGACCGGACGGAGCCGCTGCGCCCGGGCAAGGAGTACTCCTTCACCTGGGACTTCCAGCCCACGGACCACCTGTTCAAGAAGGGGCACCGGCTGGGCCTGGTGATCATCTCGACCGACTACGACTACACCCTGCGCTACCCGCCCGGCACCAAGGTCACCGTGTCGCCGGGCAAGTCGGCGCTGCGGCTCCCGGTGGTGCTCGGCAGGCTGCCGTAGCCCGGCAAGCGACGGACCCCCGCCGGAGCACGGCGGGGGTCCGGGAAGCCGGGAGGCCGGTCAGGCCATGGCGGAGGTGATGGAGTCGAGCGGGCCGACCTCCCACAGCGCCGTCAGCGCCGTGGCGGCCATCACCCGCACGCCCATCGCTATCGCCTGCTCGTCCACGTCGAACGTCCCCTGGTGGATGTCGTACGTCACCCCGTCGGGCGACCGCGTGCCCAGCCGGGCGAACGCGCCGGGGATCGACTCCAGGTACCACGCGAAGTCCTCCCCGCCCAGCGACTGCTGGGTGGGGACGACGGCCCCCGCGCCGAGGGCCCGCTCGCTCGCCTCGGCCAGCATCTCCACGCTGACCTCGTCGTTGACCACCGGCGGCACCCCGCGCGTGTAGTCCATCGTGGCCTCGATGCCGTAGGCGCCGGCCACCGACTCCAGCAGCGACTTGATCAGGTCGGGCGCGGCGTGCCAGGCGTTCTCGTCGAGGCAGCGCACCGTCCCCTCGGCCACCCCGTCGTCGGGGATGGCGTTGGCGGCGGAGCCGGCCTCGACGCGGCCCCAGACGAGGCTGAGCGACGAGCGCGGGTCGACGCGGCGCGACAGCGCGGCGGGCAGCTCGGTGAGGATCTTGGCGAGCGCGAAGACGAGGTCGGCGGTGAGGTGGGGGCGGGCGGTGTGGCCGCCGGGCCCGGAGACACGGATGACGATCTTGTCGCAGGCGGAGGTGATCGGGCCGCTCCTGAGGCCGACCTGGCCCACGTCCACGCGCGGGTCGCAGTGGAGGCCGAAGATGCGGTCGACGCCGCTGATGCCGCCCTGGGCCATGACCTCCAGCGCGCCGCCGGGGAGCTCCTCGGCCGGCTGGAAGATCAGGCGTACCCGGCCGGGCAGCAGCCCCGCGGCGGCCTGCTGGGCCAGGAAGAGCGAGGTGCCGAGCAGGACCGTGGTGTGCACGTCGTGCCCGCACGCGTGGCAGGCGCCGGCCACGGTCGAGCGGTAGGGCACGTCCTTCTCGTCCTGCAGGGGCAGCGCGTCGATGTCGGCGCGCAGCGCGACGGTCGGCCCGTCGCCGCTGCCCACGTCGCAGATGAGCCCCGTGCCCCTGGGCAGCACCGACGGGGTCAGCCCGGCGGCGGTGAGCCGCTCGGCGATCCGCTGTGTCGTGCGATATTCGGCGAAGGCCAGCTCGGGGTGCATGTGCAGGTCGCGGCGGAATGCCACCAGCTCCTGCTCGGTCTCCGCCAGGAACGCGTCGAGTTCCCCCCGAAGCTCACGTCCCCGCATATGTCACCGTCCCGTCCCATGCCGCGCGCCCCATACGTGCTGGCCATCGCGGCTCGTGCGCTCCAAGAAAACTCTCCATCCCGCGGTGGCCACCCGGGTTGAGCGGCCGCTCGGCGAATCAAAAGACACACCCACTGGTTTCGGTGCGCGAGATCGTCAGCACGGGCTTCGCGGTGAACTGTCGCGAGTGCCGCTGCAGCCCGGGAGCACAGCGGTCGGCCGTGAGCCCGATGGCGATGCTTCGACTTTATCGCTCCCGTGCCGCTTCGCGACGGCAGATACACCAAAAGTTGCCTGACTGCAGGCCCGTAACCGCAGGTGGGTCACGTTCCGTAGGCATACGGCTGATCCGGAAATAGTCACAAGGGATCAGTAGATCGTGACCCGATGCTGTCAGTTCAAACGTGGTCAGCGATTCCGAATCCTGTCACCTTCTGTCATGGTCATCACACTTCAACGGTGGCTGCATTTGAGAAGAATGCGTGTTTCACTCGCTATATGATCACTAATATCCCGTTCGGGGAGAAGAGTGCTGGGTTGAGCATCTTCGAGCCGAGTGAGGGGACCCTGGTGGTCGTGCCCTCGCTCTCCCTTCCGCAGGATGAGCTCCGCCGGATCACGGCAGCCAGGTCGTACGAGGAACGTCTGCTGTTCCTCCTGCTCACGCTCCGCGAGCCCGGGGTCAAGGTGGTCTACCTGTCCTCCGCACCCGTCGATCCCGACATCATCGACTACTACTTCGCCTTCCTGCCCGACCCGGATGACGCGGCCAAGCGTCTGACGCTGATCAGCCTCGACGACCCCTGGTCTCAGCCGTTGACCAGGACCCTGCTCGACCGGCCCGATGCCATCGAGCAACTGCGTGCGGCGATCGACGGCGACGCTTGGCTGGTCCCGTTCGTGCTGAGCGAGCTCGAGGAGGAGCTCGCGTCGCTACTCAACGTTCCCCTCTACGGACCCGCCACGTCCCTTTCCTATTACGGCTCCAAGAGCGGGGCCCGGGAGGTGGGACATGAAGCCGGGGTGCCGATGGCGCGCGGCTTCGGCGACGTACGCTCCGAGCTCCAGATCGAGGAGGCCCTGGAGGCCCTGCCGGGCGAACGGGTGATCGTCAAGCTGAACGACGCCTACTCCGGCCTCGGCAACGCGATCGTCACCAAGGCCGACAGATCGCTGACCAGCTTCTCCGCCGCGGGTGAGACCTGGGACAACTACCTGCGCAAGATCCGGGACCGGGGGGCGGTGGTGGAGGAGTTCATCGAACATAGGCCGCTCTACTACCCGAGCGCGCTGGCTCAAATCACGCCGGGCGGACATGCCCAGGTGCTCGCCACGCACGACCAGGTGCTCGGCGGCCCCAACGGGCACGTCTACCAGGGCTGCACGTTCCCCGCGGCGCCCGAGTACCGCGCCGAGGTCGGCGAGTCGGCCGCGCGGATCGCGCGGATCCTGGCCGGGCGCGGCGTGGTCGGGCTGTTCGGGATGGACTTCTTCGCGCTGAAGGCCGACGCCGGGTACGCGGCGCTGCTGTGCGAGATCAACCTGCGCATCGGCGGCACCACGCATCCGTTCGGCGCCGCCGTGCTGACGACCGGGGCCTCGTACGACCCGGCCACCGGCCACCTCATGTCCGGCAGCCAGCCGAAGTTCTACACGGCGACCGACAACTGCGCCTCCGGCTGCCTTCGCGGGCGCACGCCCGGTGAGGTGATGCGGACCGCCGACCGGCTCGGCATCGGCTTCGACGCCGAGCGGCGCACCGGGAACGTCTTCCACCTGCTCGGCGCCATCCCCGAGCACGGCAAGCTCGGCTTCACCTCGATCGGCGACTCCCGGGAGGAGGCCGACGAGCTGCACGCCCTCACCCGGCGGCTCCTGTGCGGTCCCTGACCTGGCGCAGCCCGCGCCAGCCGATCACCGCCAGCACGGCGCCGAGGATGACGTTCACCACGATCAGCACGCCGTGCACCACGTAGAAGCTGGTCGGGTGGCCGTCGGCCAAGTTAAACCCCAGATTCACCCACTCGAAGATCATGAACGCGCCGAGGACGATGAGGAAACCGGCGATCTTTCGTGACACATGTACCTCTCTAGCATCGAACGTGGATCTTCGGGGGATGTGTCGCCACATGCGCATTAACACGGAGCTACGCTGAGACCGCCATGTGGACGAAAATCATGCCGGTCACGGCACTCATCGCCTCGGTCGCGCTCACCGGCGGGACCGCACACGCCGAACCGACGACGCCGGTCGGCGGCGAGGCGCTGGGCAGCCGCGGCCTGGTCGCCCCCGCAGGCGTCAAGAAGCCGCCCAAGAGCAAGGCTACTTCGTACGTCATCGCGGACGCCGACACGGGTGAGGTGCTCGCCGCCAAGGATCCCCACGGGCGATACCTGCCGGCCAGCACGCTCAAGACGCTGACCGCGGTCACCCTGATCCCCAAGCTCGACAAGAACCGCAAGGTCCGGCCCAGCCACAACGCCTGCAACCAGGAAGGCAGCGCGGTCGGCCTGTCGCCGAAGGCCACGTACAAGGTCGAGGACCTGTTCAGGGCGCTGATGATGTCGTCGGGCAACGACGCCGCCATGGCACTCGCCGAGACGAACGGCAGCCTGGCCAAGACCATGAGCGACATGAACGCCGAGGCCAAGCGGCTGCAGGCGTACGACACCGTGGCCAAGACGCCCAGCGGGCTGGACAAGCCCGGGCAGAGCAGCTCGGCGTACGACCTGGCGCTGATCGCCCGCGCGGGGCTGGCCAACGCCGACTTCCGGCGGTACATCAGCACGAAGGTCGCCAAGTTCCCGGCACCCAAGGGGTACTACGAGATCAGCAACCACAACAAGCTGCTCTGGCGCTACGACGGCATGGTCGGCGTGAAGAACGGCTGGACCTCCAAGGCGCAGGCCAGCTTCGTCGGCGCGGCCACCCGAGGCGGCCACACGATCGTGGTGAGCATCATGCGGCACGAGGGCGGCTTCTGGGACGAGGTGAGCCAGCTCCTCGACTGGGGCTTCTCGGTGCGGGGCAAGACCGCCCCGGTCGGCCGGCTCGTGGACCCGCTCCCGGCCTCGGCACTCGCCGCACCCCGGCAGCAGCCGTCCGCCGCGCCGGGCGCGTCGGGCTCGCCCGGCGTCTCCGTCACGCCGGCCGCCCAGCCGCCGCTGCTGGACACCGCCGCCTCCAAGCAGACCGACTCCACCAGGACGATCGGCTCGCTGGTGATCGGCGGGGGCCTGCTGTTCGGGCTGATCTGGCTCGGGTACGGGATCCGCCGCAAGCGCGGCCGGTCACGCCTCTGACGGGCGGTGGATCACGCCTCGGGCGGGTGGAGATCTCACGCCTCTGACCCGCGGTGGATCACGCCTCTGACCGCTCGCCCGCCCTGGAGGGCCGTTCCGGCATGGGCGCCGGGCCGTCCCCGGGCGGGCTGTCCACCTCCGTGGACGGGATCGGCGACGGGGACGGCGGCGGGCAGAGCCCCGCGGTGGCCGTCCAGGCCGCGACGAAGAGGACGAGCCTGGCCGAGAAGTTCATCCAGACCAGCAGACCGGCGATGGCGGTGAACGCGCCGTACACCACGTTGCCCATCGTGCTCGCCAGCAGCAGCGTCGCGATCTGCTTGAGCACCCCGAACAGGATCGCGCCGAGCAGGGCCCCCTTGGCGATCACCCGGAACGGCTGGGTGGGCCTGGCCACCCAGCCGAGCAGGATCACGAACAGCAGCCAGTCGGCCCCCACGCTCGCCACCACCCCGGCGACCCGGAACAGCAGCCGGCCCACCGGCGAGTCCCCGCCGAACACCATCTTCATGACATGGTCGGTGGCGGTCGTGGCGAACCCCGCGACCAGGACGGACGAGATCGCCGTGACGCCCAGCAGGATCAGCGAGGCCAGGTCGCGCAGCTTGCCGAGGAAGAAGTCGAGCGGCGGCGCGGTGGTCATCGACATCTCGCGCAGCGCCCCGCGCATCGCGTCGAGCGCGCCGAGCCCGGCGTAGAGCAGGCCGAGCAGGCCGATGATCCCCGCGGTCATCTTGACCTCGGCGATCTGCTCCAGGTCGAAGTTCAGCTTGTCCATGATGCCGGGCAGCCGCTCGGCGATCGCCTGGTTCAGCGCCTTGCGGGTGGTCTCGCTGGTGGCCACCACGAAGCCGAGCACCGAGTACCCCAGCACCAGCAGCGGGAAGAAGGACAGGAACGTGAAGTAGGTGACCGCGCCCGCCAGCCGGTCGCCGGACTGGATCTGGTAGCGCTGCGCCGCCCGGATGAGATGGTCGAGCGACAGCCTGCGCACCCGCCAGTGGTCCAGCTTGGCGCGGCCCCAGGCCTTCACCGATTCGACGCGCTCGGTAAGACTCGCCATCACACCCCTCTTCGCGCGGCGGCGATCACACGGCGGCCACCGCCAGGGCCGCCAGGGCCACCAGGACCGTCGCCAGGTCGTGATGGAGCATCTGCCCACCACTCTTCAGCACATGCCCCGCGACCATGACACCGTCCACTGGCTCACAGGCCCTGCCGGGCGGCCCAGGCCGCGACGGCGGCGGCGATGGCGTCGGGGCTGTCCTCCGGCGCGTGGTGGCCCGCCGGGCCGCAGTGCTCGATCTCCAGGGCGGCGATGTGCTCCGCGCACCAGGCGGCCATCCGCTCCGTGATGAGCAGCGTCGGCGAGGAGTCGAAGGTGAGCAGCAGCTTGGGCACGTCGCCGCTGCGGGCCAGCCACCTGCCGTAGGCCTCGATCCGCTCGACCACGTCGGCCGGGTCCCCGTCGATCGGCTGCGAGCGCGCCCACTCCAGCAGCGGCCGCCGGCTCTCCCGCGTCGGGTACGGCTCCAGGTACGGCCGCCGCTCCTGCTCGCTCAGCGGGTGCAGCACGCCTCCGGTGAACGCGGTCTCCAGCAGGACGTTCTGGTCGAGCACCAGCGTCTCGCCCTCGGCGCTCCTGATCATCTTCGCCCTGGCCCGCGGCCCCTCACCCAGCTCGGCCAGGCTCAGCGGCCGCACGAAGGTCTCCAGGAACGCCACGCCGCGCGTCCGCCCCGGGTGGCGGGCAGCCCGGTCGAACGCCAGGGCGCCGCCCCAGTCGTGACCGACCAGCACCGCCTCGTCGAGCCCCAGCGCGTCGAACCAGGCGTCGAGGTAGCGGGCGTGGTCGGCGAACCGGTACGCCAGGTCGGGCTTGCCCGAGCGGCCCATGCCGATCAGGTCGGGGGCGAGCAGGCGGCGGCCGGGCCCGGCCACGCCCGGCAGCACCTCGCGCCACAGGTGGGAGGAGGCGGGGTTGCCGTGGAGGAAGACGAAGGGGACCCCCTCCCCGGACTCCTCGTAGTACATCTCGGAGTCGAGCACATCGATCTTCGGCATGACGGTTTCCCATTCGTTCGAGCAACTAACGTTCGTAGCACTAACGAAGTTACATCGTTAGTGCCACTAACGCAACAGGTAAGATCGTGGGCGTGACGTACGAGATGGACGAGCAGGCCACCCCCGAACTGCTGCGCGCCCTGCCCAGCCGGATGTTGTCGCAGGTGGCGATGTACGCCGACCGCCTCGCCGGCGAGCGCCTCGGCGCGGCCGACGCCCGCAAGTGGCACTACGCGGCACTGGTCGCGCTGCGCGCGTCCGGCCCCGCCAGCCAGGCCGAGCTGAGCAGGCGCACCGGCGTCTACCGCAGCGACATGGTCGCCGTCGTCAACGAGCTCGAGGAGCGCGGCCACGTCGAGCGCGCACCCGACCCCGCCGACCGCCGCCGCAACGTCATCACCATGACCGACTCCGGCCGCCGCCACCTGGAGCGGCTCGACGAGCTGATCGCCGGCCTCCAGGACGACCTGCTCGCGCCCCTGACCGGACCGGAACGTGAACAGTTCTCCGCTCTGCTGGCCCGGCTGCTGGCTCATCATTCGCGGGCCTGAGCAGGGCGGAAACCATGGCAGCCACACATCGGGAGCCCTAGCCTGAGTGCAGTTGGGACCGATCCAGGAGGCGTCACGCCCATGGCCGAAATCAGCACCGGGCAGATGGTCAGGCTCCAGCGCGAGCGCCGGGGCATGAGCACCACCGCGCTGGCCACCCAGTCCGGCTGCACCCCCAGGCACATCGAGCTGATCGAGCACGGCAAGAGAACACCCTCGCTCCCCCTGCTGCGGGAGATCGCCAAGGTGCTGGGCGTACGCACCGCCGTGCTCCTGGGAGAGACCCCGCGCGACTCCCACGAGCCCAGCAGGCCGCAGATCAGCGACATCGAGCGTGCCCTGTTCACCAGCCGGTCGATGGGCCCCGACATCGAGCCGCCCGACGCCGAGCAGCTCTCCGAGCGCGTGGCGGCGGCCCGCAACGCCTGGTTCACCTCGCAGCGCCGCTACTCGATCCTCATGGCCGCGCTGCCGTCCCTCGTCACCGACGCCGAGAGCCTCGCCCTGGAGCGCACGCACCGGTCGTACAGCGTGGCGACGGACGCGTACCTGCTGGCCAGGGGGGTGCTCAAGCACCTGCGGCGGGTGGACCTCGCGCATCTGGCCGCCGACCGGGCGATGCGCTTCGCCGAGGAGTCCGCCGATCCGCTGATGATCGCCTGGGCGTACTGGAACCTGGGGCAGTCGATGTTGTCGGACGACATGCACGAGATCGCCCACGACGTGGCGCGGCGCGCCATCGAGCAGCTCGAACCGCACGTCGGGGACGGCGACGAGCGCCACATCAAGGCACTCGGCGCTCTGCACCTGCTCGCCGCCATCGGCGAGGCCCGCATGGGGGCCGACGACGAGGCCAGGGAGCGGGTACGCGGCCCGGCGGCACGGCTCGCCGAGCGCGTCGAGGACTCCTCCGGCGTCTACGACCTGGCCTTCTTCGGCCCCACCAACGTCGCCATCCACATGGCCAGCATCGAGAACGACACCGGCCGTCCCGAGGCGGTGCTGCACCTGTCCGACGACATCGACCTGCGCCGCACGCCGTCCATCGAGCGCCGCACCACCCACCTCGGCCACGTCGCCCGCGCCTGCGAGGACACCGGCGACGACGCCGCCAGCCTGCTCCACCTCCTGCGCATCGAGCGCGAATGCCCCGAGGAGCTCGACCACAAGCTGCTGCTGCGCGAGATGGTCCGGTCGCTGGCGCGGCGGGCCAGGCCGTCCTGGGCGCCGGAGGTGCGCTATCTCGCCGAGCGCCACGACATCCCCATCTGACCGCATCCCGATCTGACCGCGCCGAACTCTGAGTTCGCACGATACGAACGGGGAGATCTTTCGCCGGAGTTCGTCACGGAGCGGCGTACCGGTGCGACTCTGCGTCCATGACCACAGCGCCGAGTGCCGATTTCGTCATGGAACGACTCCTCCAGGAGGCCACGCGAGAGTTCCCCGGGTGGTCGTTCGAACGAGATCACTCCGGATGGACCGCCATCCATGACGAGACCCGCCTCACCAGGCCCAGCCTGGCCGCCCTGCGCGCCCTCCTGCGCGTGCACCGGGCGGCGCGGAGAAGATGACCGTGGCGCCGTCCGAGGCCGAGTGGCCGCTGGCGGGGCGGCAGCTCGACGCCCTGCGCAGCACGTACCCGGCCTGGGAGATCCACTTCAGCGTCGACGCGCCCGCCGCGGCCCGCTGGACGGCCGTCCTGCTGCGGCCCATGACCGCGCGCCTGTCGGCTCGGGGGGTGCGGGAACGCGTTGGCTGCCCCGACGCCATCACCCTCGCCTCGACCCTGGCCCACCAGGCCGGCCTCCTCCACAAGGGCTGACGCCCACCTCCCCTTCCGCCCGGCCTCCAGGAGGCCGGGCCCGGCCTACGCCTCGCCGAGCACCTCGGCGGCGAGGGAGGCGACGACGGCGGCGACGCGGTCCGGAGCCTTGGCGTGGGCCGAGTGGCCCTGGCCGGACAGCAGCACGCGCCGCGGGTGCGGGAGGGTGCCCTCCAGCGCGTCCAGGCGCTCGCCCAGGTGTGCCGGGCTGCGGTCGCCGCCCAGCAGGACCACCGGTGCCGGGATGCCCGCGTACGCGTCCAGCCGGACCCCGAGCGAGTCCATGGCGACGTTGTCCTCGACCTGGCGCGGGGCCAGGGCGCGCAGCCTCGGCGTCACGGCCACGAAGCAGCCCACCAGCAGCGCCGCCCAGCCGGGCAACCCCACCGTGTCGCGTACGAAGATGCGCATGGCACGGCCGGGCCGGCCCGCGGCGACGGCGGCGCGGGTGCGGCGGTGGACCTCGCCGTCCGGGCCTCCCAAGGGTGGGCCGATGACGGTCGGGGGCTCGTAGAGGACCGCGCCCGCGAAGGCCCGCGGTGCCGCCACCATGGCCTCCAGCGCGATCACCGCCCCCGACGAGTGCCCCGCGACCAGCACCGGCCCGCCTCCGACGGCCTCCACCACCGCGAGGACGTGCTCGACCTCCTGCGCGACCGTGCAGGGGGTGCGCTGGTCGAGGTCCAGCCGGTAGCGGCGGCGATGGAGGCGGACGACCCGGTGGCGGGAGGCCAGCCGCGCGGCCACCGCGCCCCAGGAGGCCCCGTCGTCCAGGCCCGGGTGCAGGATCAGGACGACAGGGCCGGCGCCCTCGTCGACGGCCCGCGCCTCCGTCCCGTCGGCGGTCTTCGCTGTGATGATCATTGACCCGCTCCTTAGCGTCGCTAAGTGGAATTTAGCGCCGCTAAGGAAGCCTGGCAACAGGGGTTGCGGGTGATCGTCGGGGCCGTACGCGGGCGGTGGCGCTCACCTGGCCGCGATCATCGGGCGCGAGGAGGAACCGCGGGCGGTACCCGGGGCCCGGCTAGGCCGTGACTTCGGGCGTGGCCCGCATGCCGACGTAGACGCACCGGGTGCCGTCGGTGAGGGTGGAGAAGACGACGGGCATGTAGTCCTCGCTGAAGGACGGGCCGGCGCCGGAGGCGGCGAACACCGTCTCCGTGACGGGCGCCAGCTCCATGTCCAGGGGCGGCGAGAGGTCCTTCATGCCGTCCACGAACTCGTAGCGCATGCGGCCCTCGGCCACGGTGACCACCACGCCCTCGCGCCGGTAGACGCCGGTCAGCGACGCCCAGTCGATCGCGGGAGGCTCGGCGGCCGGGGCGAAGGGCTCGGGCATGCGGACCCCGGCCAGCTCACCGAGCAGCTCCGCGAACAGGTCGGCGTACAGGCGGCGGGCGGCGCCGCCGTTGGTGAGCAGGACCAGGGCCACGCCGGCCGAGGGGACGACGCGCAGGTAGCCGTACTGGCCGATGGCGGCGCCGTCGTGGCCGTAGCCGGTGACGCCGTCCCAGTCGTACAGGGTCCAGCCGAGGCCCCATCCGTCGGCGCTGACGGTCCACTTGTCCGGTACGTCCGTCTCCCTGTGCTGCATGGCCGCGACGGACGCGGCGGACAGGACCCGGGTGCCGTCGGGCGCGAGGCCGCCGTCGAGGTGCATCCGGGCGAAGCGCGCCATGTCGCCCGCCGAGCTGATGACGCGGCCGGCCGGTCCGGCGGAGCGCGGCATCATGTCCCAGACCGGCGCCGGGTCGGGGTAGGCGCCCGGCTCGCCCAGATGGCTCATGGCCACCCGGAAGCGCAGCGCCTCCTCGGGCAGCGTCATCGAGTGGTCGAGGCCGAGCGGGGCGAAGACGCGCTCCTTCAGCGCCTGGTCCCAGGTCCGGCCGGTCAGCACCTCGACGATCCGGCCCAGGACGACGTAGCCGAGGCCGCCGTACGAGACCGCGGTGCCGGGCGGGCAGTCGAGGGCCACGGCCCTGGCGGCCTCGACGTACTTGGCGAGGCAGTCGTCACCGCGGCCGGTGTCGTGGTTGAAGTCGTTGGTCACGCCGCCGGTGTGGGAGAGCAGCTGCCTGACGGTGATCGTCGCGGTGGCCTCGGGGTCGGGGGTGCCGAACTCGGGCAGCACGTCCACGACCTTCGTCTCCAGCTCCAGCAGCCCCTCGTCGACCAGGGTCAGCACCAGGGCCGCGGTGTAGACCTTGGCGATCGAGCCGCTCAGGAAGACCGAGTCGGTCGTCACCTCCTGGCCCGTGCCGCGGTGCAGGACGCCGGTGGCCAGCTCGTGCACGGTGCCGCCGGTCAGGATGGCGAGCTGGGCGCCGGGCACGTGGTGCTTGGCGCGCAGCTCGTCCAGGCGGGCCTGCCAGCGGGCGAGGTCGAGCCTGCGCCCCGCGGAGTCGGCCGTTCCCCAGCCGCCCTCGGCGCGCCAGGTGCCCCGCTCGTCGTGGCTCACGTTCGTCATGATGATCTCCTTGGGGTTCAGGTGGTGGCGAGGACGGGGTCGGGCCGCTTCGTACGGGGCCGCATGACCGCGTACGCGAGCGCGGCGGCGATCAGCACCCCGGCGGCGCTGATGAGGAAGCCGGTGGACATGGCGCCGGTGAAGGCGTCGCGGGCGACCTGCGCCAGGCCGGGGTCCCCGGTGGCGAGGGCGTCGGGCAGCGACCGGCGCGCCTGCTCGGGGGCGGCGGCGGGCATCGCGCCGGTGAAGCCGGCGGCGACGACGCTGCCCAGGACGGCCACGCCGAGCGCGGCGCCCATCTGCTGGATCGTGTCGTTCAGCGCGGAGCCGACCCCGGCCTGCTCCTGCGGGACGGCGCCCATGAGCGCGGTGATGGCGGCCGGCGCGGCCAGGCCGCCGCCGGCTCCGAGCAGGAACAGCGCGGCGCCGGTCACCCAGAACCCGTCACCGGCCGACACGGTGGCCAGCAGCGCGAACGCCCCGGCGACCACGACCATCCCGCCGGAGGCCAGCGCCCGGTTGCCCACCCTGGCGCCGAGCGTCGCGCCGAGGGCGTTGCAGGCCAGCGAGGCCACCGCCATGGGGATGAAGGCCAGCCCGGCCTGCGTGGGCGTGTAGCCGAGCACGAACTGCAGGTACTGGGTCAGGACGATGAGCAGGCCGCCGTTGCCGATCTGGACCAGGGTGAGCGAGAGGCTGCCGCCGCTGAAGTCGGGGTTCCTGAACAGGCCCAGCGGGACCATCGGGTACGGCGTGCGCAGCTCCCAGACCACGAAGGCGACCAGCGCCGCCACCGCCAGGAGCGCGCTCGCCTGGAACGGGCCGTGCACGGGCAGCTCGATGATCGTCCAGACCAGCGCGGTCATGCCGGTCATCGACAGGATCATGCCCACCGGGTCGGCCTTGACCGCCGGGCCCTTGGACTCGGGCATCAGCAGCAGGGCCGCGACGATGGCGCCGATGGCGATCGGCACGTTGATCAGGAAGACCGCGCCCCACCAGAACCAGGCGATGAGCACGCCGCCCAGCACCGGGCCGCCGATCAGCCCGGTCATCGCGACCGCGCTCCAGGCCGCCATGGCCTTGCGCCGCTCCTCCTCCTCGAACACGGTGATCAGGATCGACAGGGTGCTCGGCATGATCAGCGCGCCGCCGACGCCCATCACCGCGCGGGCCGCGATGAGCTGCCCCGGGTCGCCCGCGACGGTGGCCGCCAGCGAGGCGAGCCCGAACAGCGCCAGCCCGATGATCAGGACCCTGCGGCGCCCGTACCGGTCCGACAGGCTGCCCGCGGTGAGCAGCAGGCCGGCGAACACCAGCATGTACGACTCCATGATCCACTGGATGTCCTGGGCGCTCGCGCCCAGTTCCCCGGCCAGCGGCGGGATCGCCACGTTGAGCACCATGTTGTCGATGACCAGCACTGCCGTGCTCAGGCAGAGCACGACCAGGATCCACCACCGTCGCGGATGAGACATGACCTTCACCTTCTCGCGTACATCGTTTGTTCGATGCGAACACTGTACGCAGCACTGTCATGCGTACGCAAGTCAGCGAACGACGTACCGCCGAGGGCGCGAAAAAGGGCCGGGCTGCACAACAGCCCGGCCCTCCCCGCAGATCCTTACAGCTTGGGCAGGAAGCCCACCCTGTCGCGCACCTGCGCCATCGTCTCCTTCGCCACCGCCGACGCGCGCTCGGCGCCGATCGCCAGCATGCGGTCGAGCTCCTTCTCGTCGGCCAGCAGCTTCTCCGTACGCTCCCTGATCGGCGCGAACGCCTCCGCCACGGCCTCGGCGACGTCCTTCTTGAAGGTGCCGTAACCCTGCCCCTCGTAGCGGGCGACCAGCTCGGGGATGGGCGTGCCGGTCAGCGCCGACTGGATGCGCAGCAGGTTGGAGATGCCCGGCTTGTTCGCCTCGTCGAACAGGACCTCGGAGCCCGTGTCGGTCACCGCCCGCATGACCTTCTTGCGCAGCGGCCCCGGCTGCTCCAGCACGTCGAGGATGCCCGCGGGGCTGGAGGACGACTTCGACATCTTCGCCGTCGGGTCCTGGAGGTCGGTGATCTTCTCGACCTCCTTGAGGATGTACGGGTCCGGCAGCGTGAAGGTGTCACCGAAGCGGTGGTTGAAGCGCTGGCCCAGGTCGCGGGTGAGCTCCAGGTGCTGCTTCTGGTCGGCCCCGACCGGGACCAGGTTGGCCTGGTAGAGCAGGATGTCGGCGGCCTGGAGGATCGGGTAGGTGAACAGGCCCACGCTGGCCGCGCTCTCCCCGAACTTGGCCGACTTGTCCTTGAACTGCGTCATCCGCCCCGCCTCGCCCATGCCGGTGAGGCAGATCAGCACCCACGCCAGCTCGGTGTGCTCGCGCACGTGCGACTGCACGAAGACGGTGGAACGCTCCGGGTCGAGCCCGGCGGCGAAGAGCTGCGCCGCGGCCACGCGGCTGCGGCGGCGCAGCGCGTCGGGCTCTGTCGGCACGGTGATCGCGTGGAGATCGACCACGCAGTAGAAGGCGTCGTGGGTCTCCTGCATGGTGACCCACTGGCGGACCGCACCCAGGTAATTGCCCAGGTGGAAGGAGTCCGCGGTGGGCTGGATGCCGGAGAGTACACGAGGTCTGGCCATAGCAGGCAATTGTGTCAGGAATCCTGCTCCGGCGGCGACTCGACGGCTGGTCGGCGTTTCACCCTCACGCGGGCGATCCGCCGGCCGTCCAGCTCGGTGACGGCCAGCTCGAAGCCGGAGAACTCCACCCGCTCCCCCGCGGCCGGCACGTGCCCCAGCATCGCCATCACGAAGCCCGCCAGCGTCTCGTACGGGCCGTCGGGCAGGCGGATGCCGGTCTCGGTGGCGAAGTCGTTGAGGTTCGTCAGGCCGTCGATCTCGATCTCGCCGGCGGGCAGGATCACGACGTCCTCCTCGACGTCGTACTCGTCCCTGATGTCCCCGATCAGCTCCTCGACCAGGTCCTCCATCGTGACGATGCCGGCCGTGCCGCCGTACTCGTCCACCACGATGGCCAGGTGCTGGCCCTCGTCGCGCATCTCGTTCAGCGTGGTGAGCAGGCGCTTGGAGGCGGGCACGAACTTGGCGGCCCTGATCGGCACGACGGCGCTGATCGGCTCGGTGCGGCCGGTCAGCTCGGGGTCCAGCAGGTCGCGGACGTGCACGAACCCGATGACCTCGTCGTAGGTGTCGCGGTAGACGGGGAAGCGCGAGTGCGGGAGCGTGGCGGCCAGCCGGGCGGCCTGGGTCAGCGGCGTGTCGGCCTCCATGAACTCGACCTCGGTGCGCGGCAGCATCACCTCCCTGAGCTGCCGCTTGCCCGCGGCGAACACCTCGCCGATGAGCTTGCGCTCGTCGGCGGTCAGGTCGGTGTGCCCCACCACCATGTCGCGCAGCTCCTCGGTGGTGACCTCCTCCCTGTCGGCCTTCGGGTTGCCGCCGAGCAGCCGCACCACGCCGTCGGTGGACTTGGACAACATCCAGATGATCGGGCGCGACAGGGAGGCGAGCCGGTCCAGGAACGGCGCCACGTACAGCGACAACCCCTCGGCCCGCTGCAGCGCCAGCCGCTTGGGCGCCAGCTCGCCGAGCACCAGCGAGACGTACGAGATGGCCAGCGTGACCAGCACCAGCGCCAGCACGGGCGCCACGGCCACCGGCACCCCCCAGCGCTCCAGCGCGGGCACGAGCTGCGCCGCGAGCCGGTCGGCGCCGAACGCGGCCGACAGCATGGTGGCCACCGTCACGCCGATCTGGACGGCGGACAGGAATCTGTTGGGGTCGCGGGCCAGCTTGGCCACGCGCTCACCGCGGCGTCCCCGTTGCGAGAGTTTGCGGACCTGGCTGTCGCGCAGGGAGACCATGGCGATTTCTGCGGCGGCGAAGAAGCCCCCGATCAGGATGAACAGCAGGACCAGGGCGATGTTGGCCGCGACGGTGTCAAACATGGTGGTTGGCAGCGTACTCGTCGGCTTTCCCGCGTATGCTGAACGGCAAGCCTGACAAAATCAAACATATACGAACAGGAGTACACATGAGGCTACTGGTCACCGGAGGCGCCGGGTACGTCGGAAGCGTGGTCGCGGCGCAGCTCATCGAGGCGGGGCACGAGGTGACCGTACTCGACGACCTGTCGACCGGGCATGAGGACGCGGTGCCGGAGGGTGCGCGTTTCGTCCGGGCGGACATCACCGAGGCCGGGCAGGCGCTCGACGGCGTCGACGCGGTGCTGCACTTCGCGGCCAAGTCGCTGGTGGGCGAGTCGGTGCAGCAGCCGGGCCTGTACTGGGCCAACAACCTGGGCGGCACGCTGGGGCTGCTGGACGCCATGCGTGACAAGGGGGTGGGACGGATCGTGTTCTCCTCGACGGCGGCCACGTACGGGGAGCCGGAGCGCTCGCCGATCGAGGAGGGCGACCCGACCCGGCCGACCAACCCGTACGGCGCCTCGAAGCTGGCGGTGGACACCACGCTGAGCGCGTACGCGCGGCAGCGCGGGCTGGGCGCGGTGAGCCTGCGCTACTTCAACGTGGCCGGCGCCTACGGGCGCTTCCGCGAGCGGCACACGATCGAGACCCACCTCATCCCGAACGTGCTGAAGGTGGCGACCGGCGAGCGCGAGTCGGTCAGCGTGTTCGGCACCGACTACCCCACGGCCGACGGCACCTGCGTGCGCGACTACATCCACGTCGCCGACCTGGCCAGGGCCCACCTGCTGGCGCTGGACGCCACCACGCCCGGCGAGCACCGCGTCTACAACCTGGGCAGCGGCACCGGCTTCACCGTGCAGGAGGTGATCTCGGTCTGCCGCGAGGTCACCGGGCACGAGATCCCCGCCGTCGTCGGGGACCGGCGGCCCGGCGACCCGGCCGTGCTGGTCGCCTCGTCCGCCAGGATCCAGCGTGAGCTGGGCTGGAAGCCCGAGCGGGCGGCGCTGCGCGACATCGTTTCCGACGCCTGGGGAGCGCTTTCCGGGAAATGACCCTACGGAGCGGCAATGTGTGCTGTGATACCGAAATGTGAGGAGCTTTTCACCAAGGGTCACGAAGCTGATCTTCGGTGCCCTCATCGTGGTGTGCAGCGCGCTGGCGGCAGCGGGCGTGATCTTCGCCACCCCGCAGCCCGCTCCGGCCACCCAGTCGACGCCCTGCCCGGAAGTGGTACCCCCGTAGACCCCCGGGAACGCGAAACGCGCGCCCCCGGCCCGGAGGGCGCGCGTCCGGCGAAGAGGCTCAGATGAGGCCCAGCTCCTGGACGGCCTGGCGCTCCTCCTCCAGCTCGCGCACGCTGGCGTCGATGCGCTCGCGGGAGAAGGCGTCGATCTCGAGGCCCTGGATGATCTCGAACTTGCCGCCCGCCGCCCGCACCGGGAACGACGAGATGAGACCCTCGGGCACGCCGTAGGAGCCGTCGGAGACCACGGCCGCCGAGGTCCAGTCGGTGCCGTTGACCCAGTCGTAGACGTGGTCGATCGCGGCGTTGGCGGCCGAGGCCGCCGACGAGGCGCCGCGGGCGTCGATGATGGCGGCGCCGCGCTTGGCCACCGTCGGGATGAACGTGTCGCGCAGCCACTCGGTGTCGACCTGCTCGGCCGCGACCTTGCCGCCCACCTCGGCGTGGAACAGGTCGGGGTACTGCGTGGCGGAGTGGTTGCCCCAGATCGTCATCTTCTTGATCTCGGCGACCGGGACCTGGAGCTTGGCCGCGAGCTGGGACAGGGCGCGGTTGTGGTCGAGCCTGGTCATCGCGGTGAAGCGGTCGGCCGGCACGTCGGGCGCGTTGCGCTGGGCGATGAGCGCGTTGGTGTTGGCCGGGTTGCCCACGACCAGGACCTTGATGTCGTCGGCGGCGTGGTCGTTGATGGCCTTGCCCTGCGGGCCGAAGATGCCGCCGTTGGCGCCGAGCAGGTCGCCGCGCTCCATGCCGGCCTTGCGCGGCATGGCGCCGACCAGCAGCGCCACGTTGGCGCCGTCGAAGGCGACGTCAGGGTTGTCGGTGATCTCGATGCCGGACAGCAGCGGGAACGCGCAGTCGTCCAGCTCCATCGCCGTACCCTCGGCCGCCTTCACCGCCTGCGGGATCTCCAGCAGGCTGAGCTTGACCGGAACGTCGGCGCCGAGCAGCTGCCCCGACGCGATGCGGAACAGCAGTGCGTAGCCGATCTGGCCGGCGGCTCCGGTGACGGTCACCTTGACGGGCACAGTGGCTGACGACGCCATGGCCTTCCCCTAACTCCCAGCAAGAATCGTTGACGCCTGGGATGTTACCCGCTCGTCATCAGCAGGTTTCCATCGCGGGCACCTTCAGCTCCGCGTCGAAGTCCACCTTCTCGAAGTACCTGGTCAGGAGCTGCTGGATGTAGCCCTTGGCGTAGAAGTCGGCGATCACCGCCTCCACCGCCCGGCAGGTCCGCACGTCGCCGCTCTTGATGCCGACGCCGTAACGCTCGTTGGTGAGCTTGGCGCCGAGGATCTTGTAGCGCATGTTCTCCCTGGCCGCGAAGCCGGCCAGGATCAGGTCGTCGCCGGGCACCGCGGCCACCTTTCCGCTCCTGAGCATGTCCATGCAGGCGGCGTAGTCGCTGGCCGTGACCGGCACGACCTTCACCCGGTCCTGCACGGCGCCGACCGACGGGCTGTTGGGCGCGCAGATCCGCTTGCCCTTCAGGTCGCCGACGTCCTCGATGCCGTCGCCCGCGCGCACCAGGAGGTCCTGGTGGGCCAGGTAGTACGGCCCGGCGAACTGCGTGTCGCTCTGGTCGATCGAGTAGGTGGCCACGACGAGGTCCACCCGGCCCTCGGCCAGGGCGCCCGCGCGGTCGAACCTGCCCACCTGGACGAACGTGGTCTCCCTGGCCCCCAGCTCCGCCGCGATCCGCTTGGCGATCTCGATGTCGAAGCCCTCGAAGCCGTCGCCGTTCTGCAGCGCGACGCCCGGCAGGTCGCCCTTGACGCCGATCACGATCTTCCCGGTCTGCGCCACCTTGTCGGCCACCGTGGAGAACGTGGCCCCGGGCTCGGGCCCGGACGTCTCCTCGGCAGGGCCCGAGCCCCGCAGGAACGTCAGGTTGGCCAGGCCGCCGTTCAGCACCAGCGCGATCGCCGCGGCGGCGATCAGCACGATCGCGGTGGCCAGCGCCAGCCACACCTTCGCCCGCCTGCGCCGCGCCGGCGTGGCCGGCTCGGGCATCGGGTACGGCGCCCCGCCCCCTTCCGGCGGCACCGTGGCTGCGTGACTTCCCGACGGCGCTGTCATGGCACGCCGGCCTGCGTCGTGCTGCCCAGTTGTCTGCCGGCCTGTGGTGTGCTGCCCGGCGGTGTGCTGCGCGTCCTGCGGGGGGGCCGCCCCGGAGGCGGCGGCGCTCTGGCCCGACGGCGCCGCCGAGGCGCCCGTCCGGGCGGGCGGTGCGGAAGAGGCACCGGTCTGCGGGGACGGTACCGGTGAGGCGCCGGTCTGCGGGGACGGCGCCGGGGAGGCGCCGGTCCCGGACGACGGCACCACGGAGCCCTTGCGCCCCGGCTGCTCGGTGATCGACCGGGCCGACACCCTGATGAACGGCGTGGTGTCCTCGCTGGCCACCTGAACGCCCCTGCTGAGCACCGCCGTGGACGCCCCCGCCGCGGACGACTGCCCCAGCAGCCGCAGCAGGATCTGGTCGGCCGAGGGCCGCTCGGCCGGCGACTTGGCCAGCGCCTCGCGCACGACACCGCGCAGCGGCTCGTGCAGCATGCCGACGTCGACCTCGTGGTTGAGGATGCGGTTGAGCACCGTCGCGATGGACTTGCCCTCGAAGGCCACCGTCCCCGTCGCCGCGAAGGCGATCGTCGCCCCCCACGAGAAGACGTCCGTGAAGGGCCCGATGTCGTCACCGGCGATCTGCTCGGGCGCCATGTAGGCGGGGGTGCCGATGGCGCGGCTGGTGATCGTGCCGGTGGAGTCGATGATCCGGGCGATGCCGAAATCGACCACGCGCGGCCCGTCGGCGGCGATCAGCACGTTGTCGGGCTTGAAGTCGCGGTGCACGATCGAGGCGTGGTGGATCGCGGTGAGCGCGGTGGCGGTGCCGATGGCCAGCCGGTCGAGCACCGTGCCGGTCAGCGGCCCGTCGGTCTCGACGACCTCGCGCAGCGGCCGGCCGTCGATGTACTCGCTGGCGATGTACGGCGTGTCGCCGTCGAGATCGGCCTCGATCACCCGGGCGGTGCAGAACGACGCGACCCGCTGCGCCGCCTTCAGCTCCCTGGCGAAGCGCGACCTGGCGATGGTGTCGCCGCTGAACTTGACGTGCAGCAGCTTGATCGCGGCACGCTCGTCCTTGTCGTTGACGCCCAGGTAGACGATGCCCTGGCCACCTTCGCCGATCCGCCCGGACAGCCGGAAGGATCCAAGCTCGGTGGGATCGCCGGCGACCAGCGGCGAGATTTGCGGCATTCGTCATCCCCACGTGTGCTGAACCCCATCGACGCAAACTTTACGACGCTCAGCAACTTCTCAGGGATCGGTTAAGGTCTGGCTACGTCACGGCTTCGTGTCTTTCGTGAATCAGGCATTGCGCATCTTGTGTCCGCACCCCCGTTCGGGGAAGCCTCAGGATCATGGATCGCCCCTATGACATCGTGCTGTTCGGCGCGAGCGGGTTCACCGGCGCGCTGACGGCCGCCTACCTCGCCAGGGCCGCCGGCCCCGGCACTCGCTGGGCGCTGGCCGGACGCGACCGGGCCAAGCTGGAACGCCTCGGGCTCGACGTGCCGGTCCTGACCGCCGACGCCACCGACGCGGCCTCGCTCGCGGCGCTCGTCCGCCAGACCCGGGTCCTGGCCACCACGGTCGGCCCGTACGTCCTGCGCGGCGAGCCCCTCGTCGCCGCCTGCGCCGACGCCGGCACCCACTACCTCGACCTCACGGGCGAGCAGGAGTTCATGGACCGCGTGTACGTGCACTACCACGAGCGGGCGGCCAGGAGCGGCGCCAAGCTGGTGCACGCCTGCGGCTTCGACTCGATCCCGTACGACCTCGGCGTCCTGCACACGGTCACCCGGCTCCCCGAGGGCGAACCGCTCAGGATCAGCGGCTTCCTGCGGGCCAGCGGCCGCCCGTCGGGCGGCACGGCGGCCAGCGCGCTGACCGTCATGGGCCGCGGCCGCCAGGCCCTCCAGCAGGGCACGCAGCGCCGCTCCGCCGAGCCCCGGCCCAAGGGCCGCACGGTCAGCTCGCTGCCGGGCGGGCTGCGTTACGTGGGCGGCTGGGCCCTGCCCATGCCCAGCATCGACTCGCACGTCGTCGGCTACTCCGCCCGCCTGCTCGACCGCTACGGCCCCGACTTCACCTACCGCCAGCACTACGCGGTCCGCACCCTGCCCCAGGCGCTGGCCACGGTGGCGGGCGTGGGCGCGTTCGTGGCGCTGGCCCAGATCCCGCCGGCGCGCCGCTGGATGCAGGGCCGGGTGCGTCCCGGTGAGGGACCGTCACCCGCGCGGCGGGCCAGGAGCTGGTTCAAGGTCACGTTCCTGGGCGAGGGCGGGGGCGAGCGCGTGGTCACGGAGGTCGCGGGCGGCGACCCCGGCTACGACGAGACCGCCAAGATGCTCGCCGAGTCGGCCCTCTGCCTGGCCTTCGACGACGTCCCCGACCGCGCGGGCCAGCTCACCACCGCCTCGGCCATGGGGCAGCCCCTCATCGACCGCCTGCACCGCGCGGGGATCACCTTCAGGGTCCTCGATCAGTAGGGCAGGCTCCAGCTGGCGAAGGACTTGCGCAGGTACGGCGCCTTGTACTTGGGATAGGCCACCGTGCTCACGTCCCCGTCCGAGGTGTAGCGCATGTCCGGGTTCTTCTTGAGCCAGTCGAGCCAGGCGTGCGAGCAGAACTGCGCGCAGTCGCCCTTCTTCTCCATGGCCTTGATCCGCGGGATCCCGGCCGGGTCGTACGACTTGCTGAAGGGCGCCGGCGCGGGCGTGTACCCGGCCAGGAAGGCGCCCTGGTGGTTGTAGAGCTTGCCGCGCATCGCCCAGTCCTTCTTGTTCGGCTGGTTGCCGTACGGCAGGGCGATCGTGGTGGGCTTGACGTAGGACAAGGAGTTGATCTGCGCGGCGATCTTGCCGATCTGGTCCTCGACCTCCTTGCGCGAGCGGCCGCGCAGGTTGAGGTGGTCGCTGGTGTGGTTGCCGATCTCGAAGCCGTTGTCCTTGAGCCAGAGGAGCATCTGCGCCTGCTCCTCGCGCGCGGTCTTGCCGAACATGTCGCGCGTCACGTAGAACGTGGCCTTGGGCTTCCAGCCCGGGTGCGCGGCGGCGACCTCCTTGAGTATCGCGACCGCGGTGTCCTTCTGCGGCTCGCCCATCTGGTTCAGCGTGAGCTGCGAGGGCGAGGAGTCGTCGAACGTCAGCACCACGGGGTGCTTGCCGGCCGGAATGTCGATCTTGCCGGCCACCATCTCGGCGGCCGTGATCGGCACGTAGTCCTCCTTCACCAGCCGCTCCAGGTCGGCCCTGAACTGCTGCGGCGACCTGTCGTCCGTCGTCTGCGGCTTCGGCACGATCCGGTGGAACATCAGCACCGGGATCTGCCCGAGCTCGTTCGCCTTGACGTTGGCCGCGTTCTTGACCTTGGCCGCCTTGCTCGCCTTCAGCTTCGCGGCGGCGTCGACCTTGGTGTCGGCCAGCTTGGTGGTGTCCGGCTGAGAGTCGCAGCCGGACAGGAGCGCGGCGGCGGTGAGCGCCCCCAGCCCACTCAGAATTCTCAGTCGCATCCGAACCCCCCGAAACGCGTACGACTGTTCTGAGCTGCCTCATACCCACGTGATCAACAGCGCCACGCCGCCGTGAGCGTCAAGACATGGGAAAGGGCCGCCCCCGGAGGAAGGCGGCCCCTGCTCAGCGCGGGCCCTACGGCAGGCGGGCCTCGATGGCCTCGATCACCCGGGGGCGCAGCTCCGCGGCGCGGATGACGGCGTCCACGGAGCCGACCTCGACCGCGCGCCGGATGTTGTGCACCCGGTCGAACTCCGCGGCCACCTCGCCGAGCTTCTCCGCCCGCACCGACGCGCGCAACTCGTCCAGCTCGGCGGTCAGCGCGGCACGATCGGCCCCGGCTGCCGCGGCGACGCGCGCCTCCAGGTCCTGTACGCGCGGATCGGCCGCCGTCCTGGCGTTGACCTCGCCGGAGAAGACGACCGCGGCGGCCGGAGCGCCACCGAGCACCGAGGCGAACGAGCCCTCCAGCGCCAGCACGGTCATGTTCGGGTTCAGCGCCTTGGAGAACACCACGAACGCGCCACCGTGGTACCGCGAGATCACGCAGAACACGATGGGCCCGCGGAAGTTCACGATCGCGCGGCCGATCTCGGCGCCGTACTCGAGCTGCAGCTTCCGCATCGACTCCGGCGAGCCGTCGAAGCCGGACAGGTTCGCCAGCACCACCAGCGGCCGGTTGCCGCTGGCCGCGTTGATCGCCCGCGCGGCCTTCTTCGACGAGCGCGGGAACAGCGTGCCGGCGGTGTAGGTGTCGGGCCCGTCGGTGGGCGGGAAGCCGCGCCGCGGCACCGACCGCGACTCGATGCCGAGCAGGCACACCGGCATGCCGCCGAGATGCACGTCCTGCACCACCGCGGTCTCCGCGTCGGCCATGCCCGCCCAGCGCTCCAGCACCGGGTGGTCCTGGTCGGACAGCGCCCGCATCACGGTGCGGATGTCGAACGGCTTCTTGCGGTCGGGGTTGGTCGTGCTGGAGAAGATCTCGCCGACCGTGGTGAAGTCGCTGCCCTCCACGACGTGCGGGAAGTCGGAGATGTCACGATCGACGGGGTCGGTGGTCCGCGCCCGCCGCGGCCCCTGCTCGCCGGGGGCGACGTAGGTGTGGTCGTAGTGCGACATCAGCACGTCGCGCGCGGCGGACAGGTTCGGCGCCCAGTACTGGGCCTGCCCGTTCGGGCCCATCACCCGGTCGTAGCCGCCGATGCCGAAGTTGTCCTCCGCCGAGACGCCGCCGGAGAAGTCGAGCGACTGCTTGCCGGTGAGCACCATCGCCGAGTCCGGCGTCATCACCAGGATGCCCTTGGTGTGCATGAGCATCGTCGCCTCGGCGTTCCAGTACGGCTGCGCGCCGACGTTGATGCCCGCGACCACGATGTTGATCTCGCCGCCGTCCTGGGTGAACTCCACGATGCGCTTGAGCGCCGCGGCCACCCAGTCCATGTTCTCGGTGCCCGACTCCATGGAGATCCGGGCGCCTGCCGACAGCGCGTACCACTCCAGCGGCACCCGCATCCGCTCGGCCAGGTCCAGCGCGGCGATCACGCGGCGGCACTCGGGCTCCGACAGCGCGCCGAGCGACTTCGTCGGGTCGCCGAGCAGCACGACCCTGGTGATGCCCTCGGGGTGCCGCCTGGTCCGCGTGGTGACGACGCCCGCGACGATCGCCGCGGTGTTGCGGCCCTTCGGCCGGTCGACCGGCACGAGCCGGTGGTCGTCGTCGAGGTCGTGCTCGACGAAGTCGCCGAGCATGCCGGTCAGCTCGTACGGGTAGACGGTGTTGCGGCTGCTCGCGCGCAGCACCTTCTGCCGGTAGTCGTCCAGCGGCTCGATCGGCGCGTCCGACGGCTGGCTAATGGTCAGCTTGGGGGCGCCGGTGGCGTCGAGGGAGATGCGCACGGCGACCTTGGTCAGCGCGCCGGTCTCAGGGTCGCGCTGCCGCGCGATGAACAGCGTCTCCTCCAGCCCGGCCCCCGCGGTCGTCGGCAGCACGCGCCGGGCGAGCATCTCGATCTCGGCGCGGGTGAGGTTGCTGGGCGGCCAGACGTAGACCACGATCCGGTTGGTGTTGAGCCGCTTCTTCGACGGCCGCCGGGCCTGGGCGCGGCGGATCGAGTCGACGCAGGCGGCGATGATGTCCTCGGCCGTCGGCAGCGCGACGAGCCTGCCGTCGTGCTCGCGCAGCTCGGTCAGGTCGCGTACCTGCGCGAAGGCGATGAGACGGTCGTCGGACGGGTTCTCCCGCGCCACGCACTGGAAGAGGTAGACCTCCTCGTCCGACGACGGGAGCCGGGTGAGGTCGAACTTGTTCAGCCGTTCGAGCTGCATGCGCTCGGCGATGTACGGGTGCAGGCCGCGGATCAGCCGCTCCTCCGCCATCCCCTCGGCCGACGGGCGGAAGGTGAAGTGGTGGTGCATGACCGCCCCGCCGCGCCCGGCGACGGTGGCGGTGATCCTGCGGACCTGCTCGGGCAGCGGGTGCGCGGCGACGACCTCGTGCAGCGCGGCCGCCGCCGCGTCGGAGTCCTCGGGCTGGCCCTCCCAGACGAGGTAGATGTCGGCGTCCACGACGTCCTGGCCACCGCCGGCCAGCTCGGCCAGGCCGCGCAGGGCGCTGCCCAGCGCCTCGAAGCTCACCGCGGCGGAGACCACGCACGAGCCCGCGCGTTCGGCGATCACGAACGTGCAGCCCGCCACCTCGCTGGTGCGGACGGCGATGAGCGGCTTGTTGCCGTAGTACCGCCGGGTCAGCACCTCCAGCATGACCGCGTTGTCCAGGTTCTCGCGGACCAGGCGCTGGCCGAGCAGGCGCACCAGCGGCTCGGTGCTGCGGACCATCTCGGCGATGCGCTCGGCGCGGTCGGGCGAGCCGGGGTGCGCGTCGAGGTGGCGCAGGTGCTTGCGCACGCCGGCGTAGACGCGGGCGCGGTTGCGGCGCAGCAGCGGCTGCGCGAACCAGGCGAACACGACGCCACGTGCGAGGTCGGAGATCACCGGGAAGCGGACCTGCGTCGCGGCCAGCAGCCGCTCCAGCACGAGACCGGCGGGCTCGCGCAGCGCCTCGTCCGGCGGCGGCTCGCGCAGCCAGGAGCGCAGGAGGGTCGCCAGGACCGCGACGTCGGCGGACGCGCGCTGCTGGGCCAGGAAGATGCGGAACACCGCGCCCTCGAGCTCGCCCGTCCGCTCCAGCTCGGTGACGCCGTAGTGCCGCAGCGCCTTGGCGAGCTTGGTCTGGAAGGTGCCCGGCAGCCCGGCCCGCTCGACGTCGAGGCTCTGCAGGTAGGTGTGGAAGTACTCGCGCGGGCTGTGCACGTGCTCGTCGCCGTCCTCGCCGGCGGGCCGGTTGCGGCTCAGCTCGGCCAGGTCGGCGAACACCTCGAAGAGCTCCAGCTCCTCGGCCAGCGGCCGGTGGCCGTCCTCGATGACCGTACGGCGTGCGGCGAGGTAGTCGTCGAGCACCCGGCGCTCGTCGTGGGGGTCGAGGTCGTAGCCCAGCAGCAGGCCGCGCAGGCCCTCCTGGCCGCGCCTGGCGCGCTCCCGCGCCGGGATCTCGCCGGGCGCCGGGGGCAGGTCCAGCTCGACGGAGCCGACCGCCTCGTCGAGAGAGGCGGCGGGGTCGTCGGCCAGCGGCTCCAGCCGCAGCAGCGGCGCGCCCGTCTCCACCTGGCTGCCCACGGAGACGGAGATCTCCTTCAGCCGCGCCTTGAACGGCGCCCGCAGCACCGTCTCCATCTTCATGGACTCCAGCACCAGAACCGGCGCGCCCGCCTCGACCTCGGCGCCGACCGCCAGTGGCGTGGCGACGACCAGGGCGGGCGCGGGCGAGCGGACGACGCCGCCCTCGTCGCGGCTGACGCGGTGCGCCACGCCGTCCACCTCGATCAGGTGGGTGGCCCCGTGCGTGCCGATGAGCAGGCGGTAACGGCTGCCGTCGACGACGATCTGCCCGGTGTAGCGGTCGAAGCGGTCGAGCTCGACGTCGGCGGTGCGGACCTCGCCGGCCGCCTCGACGGCGACGCGGAAGCGGTGCGCGCCGACCCGCGCGACGCGCACGCGGTAGCCGGCGCCGCGCAGCTTGAGGTCCAGCGGCCGGCTGCTCTTGTGCTGCACCTGCGGGCGCCCGCCGAACGCGGTCGCGAGCAGCCGCTGCCGCTCGGCGCGCTCCTCCTCCTCGTACGCCTCGATGGCGGCGGCGGCCAGCGCGACGCCGGAGTGGCGGTGCGAGACGAGCCTGCCCTCGCCGCGGACGCGGTCGATCCAGCCGGTGTCGGCGCTGGCGTCGATCACCTCGGGCTGGTCGAGCAGGTCGAGCACGAAGCTCTTGTTCGTCGCGCCGCCCTCGATGATCACCGAGGTGCGGGCCATCGCCCGGCGCAGCCTGCCGAGCGCCTCCTCGCGGTCGCGGCCGTAGGCGATGATCTTGGCGATCATGGAGTCGAAGTCGGCGGGGATGGTGTCGCCCTCGCTGACACCGGTGTCGACCCGGATTCCCGGCCCGGCGGGCAGGTCCAGCCGGGCGATGCGGCCGGGCGACGGCGCGAAGTCGCGGTCGGGGTCCTCGGCGTTCAGCCGGGCCTCGATGGCGTGGCCGCGCTCCACCGGCGGCTCCCCTTCGAGCCGGCCGCCCGACGCCACGTGAAGCTGCGCCTTGACCAGGTCGAACCCGGTGGTGATCTCCGTGATCGGGTGCTCGACCTGCAGGCGGGTGTTGACCTCCAGGAACGCGAACAGCCGCTCGCCGGGGTGGTAGAGGAACTCGACGGTGGCCGCGCCGCGGTAGCCGACCGCGACGGCCAGCCGCTCGGCCGACGCCTTGAGCTCGGCCACCTGCTCGGGGCCGAGCACCGGCGAGGCCGACTCCTCGATGACCTTCTGGTTGCGCCGCTGCACCGAGCAGTCGCGGACGCCGAGCGCCCACGCCGTGCCCTGGCCGTCGGCGATCACCTGCACCTCGACGTGCCGGGCGCCGGTGACCAGCCGCTCCAGGAACACGACGCCGCTGCCGAACGCCCGCGCGGCCTCCTGGCTGGTGCGCTCGTAGGCGTCGTCCAGCTCGGCCTCGTTGGTGATCACGCGGATGCCGCGCCCGCCGCCGCCAGCGGTGGCCTTCAGCATCAGCGGGTAGCCGATCCCGGCCGCGGCCGTCCGGGCGGCGTCGAGGCTCTCGACGGCGCCGCGGCTCCACGGCGCGACCGGCACGCCGACCTCCTCGGCGATCAGCTTGGCGCCGATTTTGTCACCGAGCTTGCGCATGGCCTCCGGGCTCGGCCCGACGAAGGTGACCCCGATCCTGTCGCACAGCTCCGCGAACGCGGGGTCCTCGGCGACGAAGCCCCACCCGACCCACGCGGCGTCGGCCCCCGTCTCCACCAGCGCGCGCTCCAGTACCTTCAGGTCGAGGTAGGGGCGCGCCGAGGCGGGACCGAGGTCGTAGGACAGGTCCGCCTCGCGGACGAAGGTGGCCGTACGGTCGACGTCGGTGTACAGGGCGACGGTCTCCATCCGTGTCCCGGTCTCCGCGGCGAGGTCCCGTACGGCGTGGATGAGCCGCATGGCGGCCTCTCCACGATTGACGATGGCGACACGACTGAACACCCGACGAGCCCTCCTGTAGACCAACGATGTGCGCCCTGCGGCACGACAGCCCCGTGCAGTATCAACTCTCCCGTCTACCGACCGGCGGCGCCCATGTCGTAGACAGCGCACGCTACGCGGCTCGTTTTGTGGGAAACCCCCAAAAAGCCGACCGGGCGCGAGACGGCGGCAGACAGCCGAACGACCTCTACCACGCGGCGTAACCGCTGGTAGAGGCCGTGTCGGGTGGCAGTTAAGCCGACATCTTCTTCTTGAGGTTCTCGTCGAGAGCCGCCAGGAAGTCCTGGGTGGTCAGCCACTTGGCGTCGCCGCCGACGAGGAGCGCGAGGTCCTTGGTCATCTGACCGCCCTCGACCGTCTCGACGCAGACCTGCTCCAGCGTGTTGGCGAAGTCGGTCACCGCGGGGGTGTTGTCGAGCTTGCCGCGGTGGGCCAGCCCACGCGTCCACGCGAAGATCGAGGCGATCGGGTTGGTGGAGGTGGGGTTGCCCTGCTGGTGCTGGCGGTAGTGGCGGGTCACGGTGCCGTGCGCGGCCTCGGCCTCGACGGTCTGGCCGTCGGGGGTCATCAGGACCGAGGTCATCAGGCCGAGCGAGCCGAAGCCCTGGGCGACCGTGTCGGACTGGACGTCGCCGTCGTAGTTCTTCGCGGCCCAGACGTAGCCGCCCTCCCACTTCAGCGCCGCGGCGACCATGTCGTCGATGAGGCGGTGCTCGTAGGTCAGGCCGGCCTTGTCGAACTCGTCCTTGAACTCGGTCTCGAAGACCTCGGCGAAGATGTCCTTGAAGCGGCCGTCGTAGGCCTTGAGGATCGTGTTCTTCGTGGAGAGGTAGACCGGGTAGCCGCGGTTGAGGCCGTAACGCATCGACGCGCGGGCGAAGTCGCGGATCGACTCGTCCAGGTTGTACATCGCCATCGCGATGCCGCTGCCGGGGAAGTCGTACACGTCGAGCTCGATCGGCTCGGAGCCGTCCTTCGGCGTGTACGTCAGGGTCAGCGTGCCCTCGCCGGGGATCTTCAGGTCGGTCGCGCGGTACTGGTCGCCGAAGGCGTGACGGCCGACGACGATCGGCTTGGTCCAGCCGGGGACGAGCCGCGGCACGTTCGACATGATGATCGGCTCGCGGAAGATGACGCCGCCGAGGATGTTGCGGATGGTCCCGTTGGGGGACTTCCACATCTTCTTGAGTCCGAACTCCTCGACGCGCGCCTCGTCCGGGGTGATGGTGGCGCACTTCACACCGACGCCGTACTTCTTGATGGCGTTCGCGGCGTCGATGGTGACCTGGTCGTCCGTGGCGTCCCGGTGCTCGATGCCGAGGTCGTAGTACTTCAGGTCGACGTCGAGGTAGGGAAGGATCAGCTGGTCCTTGATGAACTGCCAGATGATCCGGGTCATCTCGTCGCCGTCAAGTTCGACGACGGGGCCCTCCACCTTGATCTTGGGCATGCGAATGGTTCCCCTTCAATGAATGGATGCGTTGAGGCTATCGGACCGCCAGGTCACGGTGCGAAAAGGGACAGGATGAGCGCCTTCAGCTCGTTGTTGTAAAGCAGGAGCGAGGTCAGGACCAGCACGAATCCGAACACGGACAGCGTGATGACGTCGATCTTCCTGCTTCTCAGCGCAAGCTGGCCGCCGTACCCGGCGAAGCGCAGCGCGGCGGCGATCATGATGGCGGCGCCCAGCACGAACCCGCCCCAGCGCGGGTTCACGATGAAGACCACGAGCACGCCGACGGCCGCACCCGCCAGGATCAGCGGGTACGGCCCCCAGCTCTCGCCTTTTTCGGTCCCTTGGTGGTGGCTCAACGCTCTTCTATCGGCTTCCACTTCTGGTCGGTCTCACCGATGTACTCACTGTCGGGGCGGATCAGCCGGTTGTCGGCGTGCTGCTCGATCACGTGAGCGGTCCAGCCGGACATGCGGCTGATGGAGAAGACCGGCGTGAACAGGTCGGTCGGGATGCCCAGGTAGTGGTAGACCGAGGCGGCGTAGAAGTCGACGTTGGGGTAGAGACCCTTGGTCTCGAAGACGACTTCCTCCATCTCCTTGGACATCCGGTAGTAGGTGTCGTCGCCGCTGGACTCGCCCAGCTCGGCCGACATCCTGCGCAGGTGCGTGGCGCGGGGGTCCTCCGTCTTGTAGACGCGGTGACCGAAGCCCATGATCTTCTCGCCGGCGGCGAGCTTGTCGCGGACGGCCTGGGCCACGCCTCCCGGCGACAGCGACTCCAGGGTCTTCATGACCTGCTCGTTCGCCCCGCCGTGCAGCGGGCCCTTGAGGGTGCCGATGGCGGCGACGACGGCGGAGTGCATGTCCGACAGGGTCGCGGCGCAGACGCGGGCGGCGAAGGTGGAGGCGTTCATGGTGTGGTCGGCGTGCAGGACCAGGCACTCGTCGAAGATCTCGACCTCGCGCGGGCCGGGCGTGCGGCCGGTGACCTGGAGCAGGAAGTTCGCGGCGATGCTCAGCGACGGGTCCGGCTCGGGGGCCTCGGAGCCGGTGCGGGCGGCGTGGTAGCGGGCGACGAGCAGCGGCTGCTGGGCGACCAGCCGGGCCGCCTTGCGCAGGTTGGCGTCGGGCGCGATGGAGTCCTTGTCGGGGTCGTCGGCGCCCGACAGCGAGACCAGCGAGCGCAGCGCCTCCATGGGTTTCTGTTTCTCGGCGATCTCGGCGATGTTCGCGGACACCAGGGCGCCCAGCTCCCGGCCGCGCGCCAGCTCGGCGCCGTACGCGTCGAGCTCGGAGCGGGTGGGCAGCTTGCCACGCTGGAGCAGGTGTGCGGTCTCCTCGAACGTCGCGCGGCCGGCCAGGTCGTGGATGTCGTATCCACGGTAGAAGAGGCGACCGGCCTTTCCGTCGATGTCACTCAGCGCTGTGGACGCCGCGACGACATCGGCCAGACCTTTCGTGGGCTTGTCCGCCATGAGTGATTCCTCCGCTTATCTTCGTCCGAAGTCTACCCGTGAGCAGGCAAAACCGACCGCAAAGGTCCAGACCAATTTCACGTCGGATTCTCCTTTCGGCAAAGGAGATTCCGCATCCCCTCGGTTGGGTAAGCCGGAGCTGTAGTAATAGTTACGGCGGGCTACCTGGGGAGGAACTGCCGTGGAGGGGCCGTTCATACGCATCGAGGACACTGGCGAGGTGGTCCCGTTGCGCCCCGAGATCACGACGGTCGGAAGGGGCCGGGGTGTTGACATCCGGCTCACCGACCCCAGCGTGTCTCGACTCCATGCCGAGTTCGTCAGACGAGGACCCTACCTGTACGTCGTGGACCTGGGGCTGTCCAGGAACGGCACGCGGGTGAACGGCAGGCCGATCGCCCGGAGGGTCCTTGACGACGGCGACGTCGTTTCCTTCGGCGCGGCGCGGGGCCGGATCGGTGGAGTCCCCCGAGAGGACTTCACCCCCGAGGTCGAACTGCGCAGGGCGGCCGCGCCCGAGCTGACCAGGCGCGAGGTCGACGTGCTGACCTCGCTCTGCAGGCCGGCGCTGTCGGACGAGGCGTTCGTCGCTCCGGCGACCGCACGCGAGATCGCCGACGACCTGGTCGTGACCGAGGCCGCGGTCAAGCAGCACCTGCTGCGGCTCTACCAGAAGTTCAGGATCCCCGAAGGCACCAACCGGCGCACCCGGCTGGCCAACGAGGTCGTCGCGCTCGGACTCGTGCGCCCGACCCCCGTGGTCCCGCCACAGCGCGCGTCTGGGGCCTCGGCGGCCGAGCAGCCTTCGGCGGCTGGGCGCAGGGCGTCTTAACAGGGCTTCTGAGATCGCGACCGGGGCTACGGCGAGGGGTTCCGGCAGCGTCGGACCCCAAGCCCCACCATGCCGATCGTGGCACGGATTCGAGCAGCGGTGATGCGTCCGAAAGGGCGTGTGCCGGGCTCGTCGCCGGTCAGGAAAGCGGCCGGCGACGCGCGCGGGCGCAGCACGCCCTCAGACCATCTCAGATCATCCGGGCAGCACCCCTCAGATCGCCCGGAACCCGTTGCTCGGCCTGCTCGTCCGGTTGGCCCGGTCCACCGCCACCGCGTAGTAGTGGTCGCCGCGCTCGCCGTCGGGGTCGGTCCAGCGGACCTGCCGGTCGCCGGGCACGATCGCGACGAGGTTGCGCGCGTCGGCGAAGTCACCTGAGCCCGCGTGCCGGTCGAAGCGGAAGATGGCGAACAGGAACGGCTCGTCCCTGCCGGTGGCCACGGCCCGCACCTCGACCCCGCCGGAGCGGCGCTTGGCGTACGCCACCACCGGCCGCCGCGGCGGCTCGCCGCCCGCCAGCCTGGGCAGCACGGGCGCGAGCGCGGGCCGCTGGTAGTGGTCGTTGACCGCGGTGGAGATGGAGCCGATCCGGTCCACCTTGACGTCGTTGGCGTTGTACCAGATGTCGCCGCCGATCTCGGGGTGCTCGCGGTTGAGCGTCAGATGCCTGGACAGCTCGCCCGGCACCTGCCACTCGGGCGCCTGCGCGGGGTCGCCCGCCTTGTACGCGGCCTGCCCGATCCACAGCAGCGTGTTCGTGCCGCTCGCCACGTCCGACCACCACGGCACGAGCTTGGAGTAGTCGGCAGGAGGCTGCCCGATGTACCAGTAGAGCTGCGGCGCGATGTAGTCGAGCCAGCCCTTCTTGACCCAGCCGCGGGTGTCGGCGTGCAGGTTGTCGTACGACTGGCCGCCGTTGGTCTCGGAGCCGAGCGGGTCGGTGGCCTTGTTGCGCCAGATGCCGGACGGGCTGATGCCCCAGGCGATGCCGGGCTTGGCCGCCAGCACGCGCTGCTGCATCTCCTGCACCATGAGGTCCACGTTGTTGCGCCGCCAGGCGGCCAGGTCGGGGAAGCCGGCCCCGTACTTGGCGAACTCCTCGGCGTCGTCGAAGGCCGTGGTGTTGGTCGGGTAGAAGTAGTCGTCGAAGTGCAGGCCGTCGATGTCGTAGCGGGTGACCGCGTCCATCATCGCGTCCTGGCAGAACGTGCGGACCTCCGGCATGCCCGGGTTGTAGTAGAGCTTGCCGCCGAACGGCACGATCCAGTCGGGGTGCTGCCGTCCGGGGTGGTCGGGGTGCAGCTTGGCCGGGTCGGCCTGCATCGAGACGCGGTACGGGTTGAACCAGGCGTGGAAGGCCAGGCCGCGCTTGTGGGTCTCCTCCACGGCGAACCCGAGCGGGTCGTAGCCGGGGTCCTGCCCCTGGGTGCCGGTCAGGTACTGCGACCACGGCTCGTACGGTGACGGCCAGAACGCGTCGGCCGTCGGCCTGATCTGCACGAACACCGAGTTGAGCTTCCTCTGGACGGCCACGTCCAGCCAGGCGAGGTACTCGGCCTTCTGCTCCTCGGCGCTCAGCCCGGGCTTGGACGGCCAGTTGATGTTGACCACGGACGCGATCCACATACCCCGCATCTGACGCAACGGCGGGACATATCCGGATTGAGCGAACGCCGGCAGCGGGACGGCGGAAGCGGCAGCGGCGAGGGCGAGACCCTTCAGGAAAGTCCTTCTGCTGGGCATGGGGGGTGGCCTCTCGGAAGTGGTTGTGTCGAGGCCGACGATGACAGAAAATTACCTTCAGATCAACAACTGTGAAGGAAAATGCCGATGAGCGGTGACCTGTACAGACTGGCGATGACGGTGCTGCATCCGGGGTTCGAGGGGACCTCCGCCCCCGACTGGTTGCGCCGCGCGCTGGGAGAGGGTCTCGGCGGCGTGGTGCTGTTCGCCCGCAACGCCGTCAACGCGCGGCTCGTCCGGCAACTGCGCGCGGAGCACCCCGGCACCGTGATCGCCATCGACGAGGAGGGCGGCACGGTCACCCGGCTGGAGGTCATGGCCGGCAGCTCCTTCCCCGGCAACCGGGCGCTGGGCGTGGTGGACGACGTGGCGCTCACCGAGCAGGTGGGCCGCCAGATCGGCAGGATGCTCGCAGATCTCGACATCACCCTCGACTACGCGCCCTCCGCCGACGTGAACGCCAACCCCGCCAACCCGGTCATCGGCGTGCGCTCGTTCGGCCCCGAACCGGAGCTCGTCGCCCGCCACACCGTCGCCTACGTGCGCGGCGTGCAGGGCGCGGGCGTGGCGGCGTGCGCCAAGCACTTCCCCGGCCACGGCGACACGGTCACCGACTCCCACCTCGCGCTGCCCACCGTGCACGCCTCGCGGGAGGTGCTGGCCGAGCGCGACCTGCCGCCGTTCCGGGCGGCGATCGGCGCCGGGGTGCGCTCGATCATGTCCGGCCACCTGCTGGTGCCCGCGCTCGACCCGTCGATGCCTGCGACGCTCAGCCGTACCGTCCTGACCGAACTCCTCAGGGGCGAGCTCGGGTTCGACGGGATGCTCGTCACCGACGCGATCGAGATGCGGGCGGTGGCCGCCATGTTCAGCCCCGGCGAGATCGCGGTGCGCGCGCTCGCCGCCGGCGTGGACGCCATCTGCGCCGGGCTGACCACCGAGGACGGGCTGCGGGAGTTGCGCGACGCGATCGTGGCCGCCGTCCGCGACGGCCGGCTGCCCGAGGAGCGGCTGGCGGAGGCGGCCGGCCGGGTGCGCGCGCTGTCCGGCTGGTACGCCGATCAGGCCCTGGCACGGGCGCAGGCGCACGACGACCTCGACGAGGGCGTCGGCCTGCGGGCCGCCCGCAGGGCGCTCACCACGTCGGGGACCGCCGGGCTCGACCGGGGGCCGCTGGTCGTCGAGATCAACACCCGGCTCAACCAGGCCGTGGACCCCGCCACGCGGACAGGCGTGACGGCCGCGCTGGCCTCCCTGCTGCCGAACATCGACAGCGTGCGGCTCGGCCCCGAAGGGGAGCTGCCCGCCTTCGACGACCGGCCCGTCGTGCTGGTGGTGCACGACGCCGCCCGTCACCCCTGGGTACGCGACACCGTGGCCAAGGCCCTCGCGGTCCGGCCCGACGCGATCATCGTGGACACCGGCGTCCCCGCCCCGCCCCCGGGCGCCACCCACGTCGCCACCCACGGCATCTCCCGCGTGTCCGCGCTGGCCGCGGCCGAATGGCTGCTCGCGTGAGCGCCGAGCCCGCGAACCCGGTCGCCGCCGTACGCGCCGTGCTGCCCTCGCTGACCCCGGCGGCGCAGTCCATCGCGCGGCTCATCCTGGACGATCCCGGGCTGGTCGTCCGGAGCACGATCACCGAGTTCAGCGTGGTGTCGGGGACGAGCGAGGCGACCGTCGTGCGTACGGCGCGGGCGCTGGGCTTCACCGGCTACTCGCAGCTCCGCTTCGCGCTGGCGGCGGCCGTGGCCAAGGAGCCCGAGCGGCTGGTGCCCGGCGACCTCGGGCCCGACGACCCGCTGACGGACGTGATCGCCAAGGTGGCGCGGGCCGAGGCCGACGCGCTGGCCGACACGGCCGCGCAGCTCGATCCCGACCAGCTCGGGGAGGTCGTGACCGCGATCTCGGAGGCGCGGCGGGTGGACGTGTACGGGGTGGCGGCGTCGGGGCTGGTGGCGGCCGACATGTCGCAGAAGCTGCTGCGGATCGGGCTGTCGAGCCATCCGTTCAGCGATGCCCATCTGGCGTTGACCAGCGCGGCGCTGCTGAAGGCCGGGGACGTGGCGGTGGCGATCAGTTGCACGGGGGAGACGCCTGACGTGCTGGTGCCGGCGCGTACGGCGGCGGAGGCGGGAGCGCTGGTCGTGGGGATCACGAACAACCCGCGGTCGTCGCTGGCCGAGCTGGCGGATCACACGCTGGTGTCGGCGGGACGCGAGACCGCCTTCCGGCCGGGGGCGCTGGCCAGCCGGATCAGCCAGTTGCTGATCGTGGACTGCATCTTCGTGGGGCTGGCGCAGCGGCGCTACGACACGGCGGACGCGGCCATCCGGGCTACCCGCCTGGCCACGGACCGCTATCGCAACCGGTGACCCGCAGGCAGGGGCACAGGTCCCCTCGGGGTGGGAGGGGTCGGTCAGGCGCGGGCCGATGACAGGGAGGCCAGGTCGGCCTCGATCCTGGCCGCCGTGGCCAGCAGCGGGGGCAGCAGGTCGCGCTCGGCGGCCTGCAGGCTCGTACGGGTGGCGTGCGTCGAGACGTTGACCGCCGCCACCGTCCGCCCCGTGCGGTCGCGGATCGGGGCGGCGATCGAGCGCAGCCCCTCCTCCAGCTCCTGGTCCACCATCGCCCACCCGCGCGCCCGCACCTCGTCCAGCTCGGCGCGCAACGCGGCGGGCAGCACGATCGTGCGGGAGGTGAGCCGCCGCAGGCAGGCCCGCGCCAGGTAGGCCTCCAGCGCCTCCGGCGGCAGCGCCGCCAGCAGCACCCGCCCCATGGACGTGCAGTACGCCGGGAACCGGGTGCCGATGCTGATGCTCACCCGCATGATCCGCGCCGTGGCCACCCGCGCCACGTACACCACGTCCTCCCCGTCCAGCACCGCCACCGAGGCCGACTCGCGCACCTGCGCGGCCAGCCGTTCGAGGTGCGGATCGGCCACCTCGGGCAGCGACAGGCCGGACAGGTAGGCGTACCCCAGCTCCAGCACCCGAGGCGTGAGCGCGAACAGCCGCCCGTCGTTGCGCACGTACCCGAGCTCGGTCAGCGTGATGAGGAACCGCCTGGCCGCCGCCCTGCTGAGCCCGGTGGCGCGGGCCACCTGGCTGAGCGTCTGCTCGGGCGCGGCGGCGCTGAACGCCCGGATCACCGCGAGCCCGCGGGCCAGCGACTGCACATGATCCACCATAGTGATCCCCTTGACAGGAGCCGGCAAAGGCGTAGCTTCCGCGATACGGGGTTGTTCGATCAGAGAATATCTGTGCGCATAGCGAACGACTAGGAGCAGGCCGTGCGTCGCGCCCTCGGGATCCGCGCCGCTCCAGGCGTGCCCGCACGCGGCGGCGCCGAGCCTGCCACGCCCACCCCGGGACCCGAACCCGGCCGAGGTCGACGCCGGCGCGCCCATCCACCTCGGCAAGGCCGAGGGCTTCCGAATCGGCCTGACCGTCACCCCGGTCCAGGGCGGCCCGGCGGCCGTGAGGACCTCGAGATCGACCTGCCCGCGCGACCGGCTCACGACGCGGTCGCTGCCCCCGCCTCGGGGAGCTGCGCTGGCAGCACGTCCACCGGCAGATCCAGCGAGCAAGGGGGCACAGTGAGGACCGTCAGGAACGCCGTCTTCGACATCCTTCGGCGCCACGAGCTGACCACGATCTTCGCCAACCCCGGCTCGACCGAGGTGCCGCTGCTCGCCGGGCTGCCCGACGACCTGCGGTTCGTGCTGGCCCTGCACGAGGGGTCGGTGGTCGGCATGGCCACCGGCTGGGCCATCGGGCGCGGGGCTCCCGCGCTGGTGCTCCTGCACACCGCGGCCGGGCTGGGCAACGCCGTCTCCGCCATCGCCACCGCCAGGGAGAACCGGGTGCCGCTGGTGATCGTCGTCGGCCAGCAGGACCGGCGGCACCTCGCGCTGGAGCCGTTCCTGGCCGGGCGGCTGTCCGGGCTGGCCGGCGACTACCCGGTACGCGTCGACCAGCCGGTGCGGGCGCAGGACGTGCCGGGCGCGGTCGTCAGGGCCTTCCACGAGGCGACCACGTCCAGGGGGCCCGCGCTGGTCGTGGTGCCGATGGACGACTGGGCGGCGCCCTTCGACGGCGAGACCGTGGCGGCGCCCGCGCGGCTGCTGCGGCCGGCCGCCGTGGCCGACGCCGACCTGGCGCCGCTGGTGGAGCTGGTGTCCGGGGCGCGCGAGCCGGCGATCGTGGCGGGCGCGGGCGTGGGCCCCGGGTGGTTCGCGCTCGTGGCGCTGGCCGAGCGGCTGGGGTGCCCGGTGTACCAGGAGTCGTTCGGCGGGCGGGCCGGGTTCCCGCAGGACCATCCGCAGTACGCGGGGGTGCTGCCCGAGGACAGGGTGCGGCTACGGGAGCGGCTGCGGCCCCATGACGTGGTGCTGGTGGTGGGGGCGCCGGTGTTCCGGCAGTACTCGTACGCGCCGGGGCCGCTGGTGCCGCCCGGCACGGTGATCGCGCTGGTGACGGACGATCCGGAGGTGGCGCATCGCAGCCCGGCGGACCTGACGTACCTCGCCGCTCCGGAGGCCGTCTGCGCCCGCCTGGCCGAGCTGCTGCCCGCTTCCGAACACGGCGGCGCCTGGTCACGCATGTCCGGTCATGAGCGTGGCGGAGCATCGTCACGCGCGTCCGGGCATGAGCCGTACGCGGGCGGGCCGCTGCGGCCCACGGACGTGCTGCGGGCGCTGGCCGAGCGGCTCCCGCACGACGTGGCGCTCATCGAGGAGGCCCCCTCCGCGCGCCCCGACCTGCACGAGATCGTGCCCGCCAGGACCTCGTTCGGCTTCATCTCGGCGGCCATGGGCGGGCTCGGGTTCGGCGTGCCCGCCGCCGTGGGCCTGCGGATGGCGCTGCCCGACCGGCCCGTCGTCGCGGTCGTGGGCGACGGGTCGGCGCTGTACGGCGTGCAGGGCCTCTGGAGCGCCGCGCACTACCGGGTGGGCGTGCTGTTCGTCGTGCTCGCCAACGGCCGGTACGCGGTCCTCGACCGGCTGGCCGACAGGCACGGCGGCGGGAAGGGCCCGTGGCCGCAGTTCGCCGAGGTGGACATGGGCGCCCTCGCCAGGTCGCTGGGCTGTCCGGCGCAGCGCGTGGAGACGTACGACGACCTGACCGCGACCCTCGACGAGATCGTGCCCACGCTCGCCACCCGCGAGACTCCCCTGCTGCTCGACGTGGTCGTGAGCGTGGATCCGTGAGTTCCAGTCTGCAAGGAGGCGCACCATGACGTTCCTGGACCCCAAGATCTGGACGGGATCGCTCTTCGACGGCGGCTGGACCGCCTCACGGGCCGGCGACGTCCCCGTCATCGAGCCCGCCACCGGCGACGAACTCGGCCGCGCGGGCACGGCCGGCGCCGCGGACGTGGCGGCCGCCGCCGTACGCGCCCGGCAGGAGCAGCCGGCCTGGGCCGCGACCCCGTACGAGGAGCGGGCCGCGCTGCTGCGGCGGGCCGGGCGGCTGTTCGAGGAGCACGCGCAGGAGATCCAGGACTGGATCGTGCGGGAGTCGGGCGGCGTGCCGGGCAAGGCCGCCTTCGAGACGCACGTGGCGGCGCAGGAGTGTTACGAGGCGGCGGCGCTGGCCTCGCAGCCGCTCGGCGAGGTGCTGCCGACGGCGCGCAAGCGGCTCAGCTTCGCCCGGCGGGTGCCGGTCGGCGTCGTGGGCGTGATCGCGCCGTTCAACTTCCCGCTCATCCTCGGCACCAGGTCCGTCGCCCCGGCGCTGGCGCTGGGCAACGCGGTGGTGCTCAAGCCGGACCAGCGCACCGCCGTCTGCGGCGGGTACGCCCTCGCCCGCGTCTTCGAGGAGGCCGGGCTGCCCGCCGGCCTGCTGCACGTGCTGCCCGGCGGCCCCGAAGCCGGCCAGGCCCTGGTCGCCGACCTGAACATCCCCGTGATCTCCTTCACCGGCTCGACGGCAGCCGGGCGCAAGGTGGGCGAGCTGGCCGCGCGCTCGCTCAAGCGGGTGCACCTGGAGCTGGGCGGCAACTCGGCCCTGGTCGTCTTCGACGACGCCGACCTCGACCCCGCCGCGTCGGCGGGCGCCTGGGCGTCGTTCTTCCACCAGGGGCAGATCTGCATGACCTCGGGCCGGCACCTCGTGCACACGGCCGTCGCCGAGGAGTACGTCTCGCGCCTGGCCGCCAAGGCGAGCGCTCTGCCGGTCGGCGACCCGGCCACCGGGGAGGTCGCGCTCGGGCCGCTCATCGACGCGGGGCAGCGGGACCGGGTGCACCGGCTGGTCACCGAGAGCGTGTCGGCCGGGGCCCGGCTGGCGTGCGGAGGGACGTACGAGGGGCTGTTCTACCGGCCCACGGTGCTGGCGGAGGTGCCGGTCGGCGCGCCGGCGTACGCGGAGGAGGTGTTCGGGCCCGTGGCGCCCGTGACGACGTTCTCCACGCTGGAGGAGGCGGCGGCGCTGGCCGCCGACTCGCCGTACGGCCTGTCGCTGGGCATCCTCACCCGGGACGTGATGAAGGGGCTGGCCCTGGCGGACCTGGTGCCGACGGGCATCGTGCACATCAACGACCAGACGGTGGACGACGAGGCCGTGGCCCCGTTCGGCGGGGTGGGCGCGTCGGGGACGGGGGCGCGGTTCGGCGGGACCGGGGCCAACGTCGACGCCTTCACCGAGACGCAGTGGGTCACCATGCAGGGGGACATCGCCCGGTACCCGTTCTGAAGGCGCCCGGTCACGCACGCCGCCGCCCTGCCGGCGTTTGCGCCGGCAGGGCCCTTGAGACTTTCGGGAGGGACGAGGCCGCCACGACCTCCGTCACCTGACGCAGGCGGCGGCCTGACTCCTCACCCGAGGCGGCGTTCGGCGGCCTCCACGACGTTGGACAGCAGCAGCGCGCGCGTCATCGGCCCGACGCCGCCCGGGTTGGGCGTGAGGTAACCGGCGACATCCTCCACGTCCAGCGCCACGTCCCCGGCGATCTTGCCGTTCACGCGGGAGACGCCGACGTCGAGCACGGCGGCGCCCGGCTTGACCATGTCCTTCGTGATCAGCTCGGGCACCCCGGCCGCCGCCACCACGATGTCGGCGCGGCGTACGTGGCCGGCCAGGTCCTGGGTGCCGGTGTGGCACAGGGTCACGGTGGCGTTCTCGCTGCGGCGGGTCAGCAGCAGGCCGAGCGAGCGCCCCACCGTGATGCCGCGGCCCACCACGGCGACCTCGGCCCCCTTGATCGGGACGCCGTACTCCTGCAGCAGCAGCACGATGCCGTGCGGGGTGCAGGGCAACGGGGCGTCGACCATGTGCACGAGCCGCCCGAGGTTGACCGGGTGCAGGCCGTCGGCGTCCTTGGCCGGGTCGATGCGCTCCAGCAGCGCCATCGTGTCGAGGTGCTTGGGCAGGGGGAGCTGGACGATGTAACCGGTGCACGCCGGGGAGGCGTTGAGCTCGTCGATGGCCGCTTCGACGTCGGCCTGGGAGGCGGTCGCCGGCAGGTCGACGCGGATGGAGGCGATGCCCACCTCCGCGCAGTCGCGGTGCTTGCCCGCGACGTAGATCTGGCTGCCGGGGTCGTCGCCCACGAGCACGGTGCCGAGGCCGGGGGTGATGCCGCGTTCCTTGAGCGCTGCCACCCGGTTCGTGAGGTCTGCCTTGATCTTGGCGGCGGTCGCCTTGCCATCGAGTTTCACTGCGCTCATGCCGCAATCCTTCCATGCCTGCCCCGCTCCTCCGCACCGGACCACGCCCACCCTCGCCACACCCTGCCGCGCCTAGTTATCCACAGGCCCCAGGCAGTCGACCCAAGTTATCCACAGCCCCGCACTGACATCGTTGTCATTGATCTTGGAAGGGCTTAGTGTTACGGGCGCCAGCAACAAGTGCACGGAGGTTCCCTTGCCTTTCCGCCTGTTGTCCGCAGAGTCGACCGACCTGTTCGTGGGCACGCCCGACGAGCCGCACCAGGTGCTGCGCGTCACCGTCGCCCAGGGAGATCACGCATCGTCGCTGGAGCTGCGCGGCGCGGGCGTCCGCCTGGCCGGCGAGATCGCCGTTCCCCCCGCCGCCGCGACCCTCGAGATCCCGCTGATCGTGTCGGCGCCCCCGGGCACCACCGTGCCGTGCCTGCTCACCCTGGGCGAGGAGACGCTGGAGGTCCCGGTCACGGCCGAGGAGCCGGGCTGGACGATGTTCATGGTGTCGCACTTCCACTACGACCCGGTGTGGTGGAACACGCAGGCCGCCTACACCAGCCCGTGGGAGCTCCTGTCCAGCGACGCCACGACCAGGCCGCTGTGGGAGCGCAACGCGTTCGCCCTGGTGGAGGCGCACATCGAGCTGGCCCTGCGCGACCCCGACTACCGCTTCGTGCTGGCTGAGGTCGACTATCTCAAGCCGTTCTTCGACACCCGTCCCGAACGCCGGGCCGACCTGCGCGCCCTGCTGGCCGAGGGCCGGGCCGAGCTGGTCGGCGGCACGTACAACGAGCCCAACACCAACCTGACCGGCGCCGAGACCACCATCCGCAACCTCGTCCACGGCATCGGCTACCAGCGCGACATCCTGGGCGGCGATCCGCGCACGGCGTGGCAGCTCGACGTGTTCGGCCACGACCCGCAGTTCCCCGGCTACCTCGCGGCGGCGGGGCTGACGGGCAGCGCGTGGGCGCGCGGGCCGTTCCACCAGTGGGGGCCGATCAGCAAGAACTTCAAGCAGGCCAAGAACGACGCGGCGCTGATGCAGTTCCCCAGCGAGTTCGAGTGGATCGCGCCGTCGGGGCAGGGCGTGCTGACCCACTACATGCCGGCCCACTACTCGGCGGGCTGGTGGACGGACTCCGCGCCGTCCCTCGACGAGGCCTGCCGGGCGGTCCACGACCTCTACCGCTCGCTCAAGCCCGTGGCCGCGACCAGGAACATCCTGCTCCCGGTCGGCACCGACTACACCCCGCCCAACAAGTGGGTCACCGACATCCACCGCGAGTGGGCGTCCCGCTACGTCTGGCCCAGGTTCGTCTGCGCCACCCCGCGAGACTTCCTCGACGCCGTCCGCGCCGGCCGCTCGTCCTTCAGCCCCCAGACGCGCGACATGAACCCCGTCTACACCGGCAAGGACGTCTCCTACATCGACACGAAGCAGGCCCAGCGCGCCGCCGAGGTGGCGGCCCTGGACGCCGAGCGCCTGTCCACGTTCGCGTCGCTCCTGGGCCTGGGCGGCTACCCGCACACGGCGCTCGACAAGGTGTGGCGCCAGCTCGCCTACGGCGCCCACCACGACGCGATCACCGGCTCGGAGTCCGACCAGGTCTACATCGACCTGCTGACCGGCTGGCGCGAGGCCCACGACCTGGCCACGGAGGCCCGCGACACCGCCCTCGCGGCCCTGACCGGCCAGATCGCGGTGGACGGCCGCAGCGTCGTGGTCACCAACACGCTCCCCTTCGCCCGCGACGGCCTCGTCCGGGTCGCCCTCCCCGCGGGCCACACCGTCGCGGCCCCGTCGGGCGCCGAGGTCCCCGCCGTCACGGAGAACGGCGTTCTCACCTTCCTCGCCCGTGACGTGCCGTCCATGGGCTGGCGCACGTACCACGTCGTCCCGGGCACCCCGCAGCCCTGGCACCACACCCCGGCCACGCCCAGTGCCACCGTCCCCGCGCCGGTCACCATCCACAACGACCGCTGGCAGATCACCGCCGATCCCGCCCGGGGCGGGGTGCTGGCCTCGATCCTCGACCGCCGCACCGGGCAGGAACTCCTCACCGGCCCCGGCAACGAGCTGCGCCTCTACGACGAATATCCCCAGCACCCCGACATGGGCGAGGGCCCGTGGCACCTCATCCCCACCGGCCACGTCGTCGGGTCCGCCGAAGGTCCCGCGACCTCCGCCACCGCCGAGACCAGCCCGCTGGGCCGGCGGCTGACCGTCACCGGCCGGGCCGGCGAGATCACCTACGAGCAGACCGTCACCCTCCTGACCGGCTCCGACCGCATCGACTTCACCACCCGCGTGCTCGACCACACCGGCGCGGACCGCCTCCTGCGCGTCCGCTTCCCTGCCCGGGTCGAAGGCGCGCTCCCGGTCTCCGACGTCTCGGGCGCCGTGGTCGGGCGCGGCTTCGCACTGCCGGACGTGGACACGGCCGAGCACCCGTGGACACTCGACAACCCGGCCAACACCTGGTTCGGGCTGTCGGCCACGGCCAAGGTCGATCTCGGCGAGGCGGGCGCGCGGGCGCTGGGCGTCGCAGAGGTCGTGGTCCCCACCCTGGAGGACGCCCCTCAGGCCCGCGACCTGGTGGTGGCGCTGGCCAGGGCCGGGGTGACGGCCACCACCTCCTCCGCGCCCGGCACCCGGTACGGCTGGCTCGACGTCGACTCCAACCTCCCCGACGTCCGCATCGTGCTCGGCGGCCCCGACACCAACCCGCTGGCCGCCGAGCTGCTCGCCCGAGCCGACGAGTCCTACGCCAAGGCCCTGCGGGCGGGCACCACCCGCGTCTGGATCCCGGCAGAACGCCCGCTCCAGGAGGTCTGGCAGCCCAGCGCCGACCTGCGCGACCTCCGAGCCCTTCCGGCCCTGATCGTCACCGACCCCGTCGCCGACCTGGTGTCCGACCTGGCCGACGCCACGATCGAGGCGCAGTGCCCCCTCGGCGCCGAGCGGCTGGAGAACCGTACTGTCGCCCTGCTCACGTACGGTCTGCCGGGCTTCGCCGTGGACCCGTCAGGCGCGCTCCACCTGTCGCTCATGCGCTCCTGCACCGGCTGGCCGTCGGGCATCTGGCTGGACCCACCCCACCGCACCGCCCCTGACGGCTCCGGCTTCCAGCTCCAGCACTGGACGCACGAGTTCTCCTACTCCCTGGTGTCCGGAGAGGGCGATTGGCGCACCCTCCAGCTCCCGGCCGCGGCCCAGGAACACATCACCCCGCTGCTCCCCCGCCTCCTCCCCTCCGCCCAGCAGGGTCCTCTCCCCTCGACCCACTCCCTCCTCACCCTCACCCCACCCCGAAACGTCCTCCTGAGCACCCTCAAGGCCACCGGCAACCCCCTCGCCCACGGCCTCACTCCCACGGCTACAAGGCATCCCTCCACCCCCGCAGCTCCAGACCATGCCTCCACCCCGGCAGCTCCAGGGCACCCCTCCACCCCTGCGCGCTCAGCGCACGCCACCACCGGCGAAATCCCGCACCATGAGCCAGCCACCGCAACGCCAGACCGGCTCACGCCCCCGCAAGCCGCACAGCACGGGCCGACCACCGGAACACCACAAACCCCGCAGCACGAGCCGACCGCCGGAACGCCGGAAGGCCCGCAGCACGGCGTGACCATCCGCCTGGCCGAATCCACCGGTCTGGGCTCCCGGGCCGAGCTCACCTCCCCCGTCCTCCAACTCGACACGCTCACCCGCTCCGACCTCCTGGAACGCCCGAGCCTCACAACCGCGGACCCCCACGAGCTCACCCTCACCGGCTTCGAGATCGCCACCTACCTCGCCACCACGCCACCTCCAGCGGCCGGCCAGGAATCCGCCCGCACCACGGAACGAGCCCAGCCGGTCTACAGCCGCTACTGGCTCCACAACAAGGGCCCGGCCCCGCTGGGCTACCTGCCGATCTCCGTCGCCCTCACCCCGGGCCTCGTCACCTCGCCGGAGGGCCCGTTCGAGGTGGAGGTGGTCCTCGCCTCAAACCTCACGAACGATCCGCACGAGGGGGTGGTGGACATCCGGGTCCCTGACGGCTGGACCGCCACCCCGTCCCAGCGCCCCTTCCGGCTGCCTCCCAGCGGCCACCTCCGCTTCCCGGTGACGATCACCCCCGCTCCCACGCCGGGCCTGTCCTTCGTCTCGGCGCGCACATCAGCAGGCGGCCAGCTCATCGAGGACATCACCACCGTGGCCATCGGCGACCTCCCCGAACTCCCCGTCACGGACCAGCCCTCGAAGCCCGGCACCGCCATCCACGGCACCAAGTCGACCGGCTCCCGCCCCACGGGCCTGTCGCTGGAAACCCTCACCGACGCCCTCTCCCTCCGCCCAGGAGAGCGCGCCTCGCTGACGCTGCGGCTCACCAACACCACCTCGGACGAGATCCGCGGCGAGTCCCAGCTGGCCTCCCCCTGGGGTACGTGGACCATGCTCCCCGAGGTCATCCAGGGCTTCACCGTGGCGGCGGGAGAAGCGATCGACGTGACGTTCCCGGTGGAGGTCCCGGCCGACCAGCCGCCCGGACACTCGTGGGCGCTGGCCAAGGTCATGTGGTTCGGCCGCTGCCAGTATTCGCCGGCGATCCGCCTGGAGGTCACCCGTTGACCGAGACACCCGCCCCGACCATCGGCACCCCCGCCCCCACCACGCCGTCACCCCACGAGCATTCGCCATCGGAGACGATCGGCTGGGTCGCCGGCCGGCCGGTTCCGCGTGAGCGTCTCGACCGGCGCCTGGCCGACCTGCGAAGCGGTCCGCTCAGCTCCACCCTGCCGAGGCCGGGCACTTCCGAGGACCGTCAGCTGGCCCGCTGGCTGACCCAGGTCATCCTCACGGAGTGCCTGTGCGAATGGGCCGCCACCGACCTCGGCCTGCAATCCCCCGGAGGCGAGAACCTGCCTCCACGACATGCACCCGTCCCCGCATCTGGAGCCGCCATCCCGGAAAATCCCCTCCTAGACCCTGTGGCCGCCGTGGAGCTGGGCTCGATCAACGCCGCCGCCTACACCGGCAGCCCCTGGGTGCGTGCGGTGTTCGAGCACGTCACGGCCGCGGTGACGATACCCCCGGAATGGCGGCCCCGGCCGGCGCCGGAGCCCGAACCGCGCCACCTCGTACGACACCGGCTGTTCACCGACCTCGCCCGGGCCCAGGGAGCGAGCCCGGCCGACCTGGAGCCCCTCGGCGCGGTCACGCTCGGTTCCTTGCCGAGCGCGATCGCCGACGCCCTCCGGCGTCACCCGGACGGCACCCTCGTCGGCCCGGTCGAGGACGCCCTCGGCTGGCACGTCGCGATCGCCGTCCCCGAGCCCCTGCGGGACCGGGGACCGAGCGGTCAAGAACACGACCTCCTACGGGCCGCCCGGCGAAAAGCCTTCGCGCGGTGGCTCGACGACCTGCGCGCCAAGAAAGTAAGACTCATGCCCGGACTGGAGCACCCTGGCGACCCCCGCCAGCCCGACAACCACCACAAACACTGATGACCTGCGTACTTGCCATTGACATCGGAGGAACCAAGCTCGCCGCCGCGCTGGTGGACGAGGCCGGTTCGATCCTGCGTTCCGCCACCCGTCCGACGCCTCGGGAGGAGGTCATGTCCGACCTGGCCGCCCTCATCACGGAGGTCATGGACGGCGGCCCGCCGCCCCAGGCCGCCGGCATCGGCTGCGCGGGCCCCGTAGACCTTGCCTCGGGCACCGTGAGCCCGGTGAACATGCCGAGCTGGCGCGGCTTCCCGCTGCGAGAGGAGGTGCAGAAGCTGACCACGCTCCCCACCGTGCTGGCCGGCGACGCGCAGTGCTTCGCCCTCGGGGAGCACTGGCTGGGAGCCGGCCGCGGCTGCACGTCGTTGCTGGGCATCGTCGTGTCGACCGGCATCGGCGGCGGCCTGGTGATCGACGGAGTCCCGCTCCTCGGCCCGACCGGGAACGCCGGACATGTCGGCCACATGAGCATCGACCCCTATGGCGAGCGTTGCGAATGCGGCGGCCGTGGCTGCGTCGAACGCTACTCCAGCGGCCCCAACATGGCCCGCTGGGCGCTGGAGAACGGCTGGTCACCGGGTGCCGCCTCCCTGGCCAACGGGTCCGTCCGCACGAGCGTCCCGTTGCAGGGCGGCCAGGATGGCCCGACAGACCGCCCGGAACGGACGCAAGATCACCTGAAGAGCCCGATGAACCTCGCTGGAAAACCTCACGGCCACCACGACAGCCCGACAAAACTCGCGGAAGGGACCCAAGGCCACCACGGCGAGTCGACAAGACACCCGGAAGCGGCTCAAGCGGAAGCGGCTCAGGCGGACGCGCGGACGCTGGCCCAGGACGCCGCCGCGGGAGACCCCATAGCGGTGGCCGCCTTCCAGCGGAGCGCCAGGGCCCTGGCCGGCATGATCGCCTCCACCGCGGCAGCCGTCGAGCTCACGGCGGTGGTCATCGGCGGCGGCGTGTCGGCCGCCGGAGAAGTGCTCTTCGAGCCGCTGGGGAACGCGCTGGACGACGTCTCCGGGCTGCCCTTCGTACGGGCGGTGCAGGTCAAGCAGAGCACCCTGGGCGTGCGGGCCAGCCTTGCCGGAGCGGCTCAGCTCGCCTGGCGAGGGCTCTCCTGACTCGCCACCGGAGGCCGGCCTTGCAGGGAGGAGAGGCAGACCCGGGGTTGCGGTGACGACCGGCGTCATGGCTCAGCTCAGCGCCGGAGGAGGAAGGCGGCGTCAGGCTCGACGCCGGAGCGTGGCCGCGTGCGCGCCGGCACGACGCGGCCGCGCGCGATGCCCGAAGGCAATGGCCGCACGCGTTGGCCAAGCCACATCGGCCGCGCGCGGTAGCCGAAGCCACAGCCGCGCGCGGTGATCGCGCACGGTGGCCGAAGCCGCGTGCGGTGATCGCGTACGGTGCCCGCGCGCGGTGGGCAAGCCACATCGGCCGCCGTGCGGTGATCGCATGTGGTGGCCGAAAGCGCATCGGTCGCGTGGAAGTGATCGCGTGCGGGTGGCCGTCGCGGACAAGTGCGGCGCTGGACGACCCGGCCGGAGGTCACGTCCACGGACGTGCAGTGGCCGGACGTGCAGTGGCCGGACGTGCAGTGGCCGGTGGGTGAGGAGGGAGCGGTGTGGACCGGGTGCGGAGGGAGCGCGGTCAGTCGCGCTCGGCCGCCGCCTGGGCCTCGCGGCGCTCGATGATGCGGCGGGTGTAGGGGATGACCTCTACGACGCGGCTGCCGAGGTAGGCGCCGATGAAGGCGAGGACCAGGAGCACGAAGGGACTGGTGGCCAGGCCGTTCAGGGTGACGAATGCCTGCAGGATCGCGTCGAGCGCCATAGGTGAACTCCGGGGGACGAGGACCGGGAAGTGATTCAGGTTAGCCCGACCTCAGGAGTGCTCGCCGCAAAAACGGATAAGGGGCGACATATTGATCATGTCACCCCTTATCGGAAATCTGGCGGTGATCAGTGGAAGAAGTGGCGGGTGCCGGTGAAGTACAGGCTCGCGCCGGCCTTCTTCGCCGCCTCGATCACCAGCTCGTCCCTGATGGACCCGCCGGGCTCCACGATCGCGCGCACCCCGGCCTCCAGCAGCACCTCCAGCCCGTCAGGGAAGGGGAAGAACGCGTCGGAGGCCGCCACCGACCCGGCTACGCGCTCCCCTGCCCGGGTGACCGCCAGGCGGCAGGAGTCGACCCGGTTCACCTGGCCCATGCCGACGCCCACGGTGGCGCCGCCGCTGGCCAGGAGGATGGCGTTCGACTTCACCGAGCGGCAGGCGCGCCAGGCGAACTCCAGGTCCGCCAGCACCTCCGGCGAGACGGGCTCGCCGGCCTTGAGCTCCCACTGCGCGGCCGAGTCGCCGGGCGCGTCCACGCGGTCCACGCTCTGCACGAGCAGGCCGCCGTCGATCCTGCGGAACTCGGTCGGCGAGGAGGGCCCCTCCGGGCAGGACAGCAGGCGCAGGCTCTTCTTGGCCCGCAGCACCTCCAGCGCCTCCTCGTCGTACGCGGGAGCGATGACGACCTCGGTGAACACGTCGGCGATCTGCCGGGCCAGCTCCACCGTGACGGGCCGGTTCACGGCGATCACGCCGCCGTACGCCGAGACGGGGTCACAGGCGTGCGCCTTGCGGTGCGCGTCGGCGACGTCGGCGCCCACGGCGATGCCGCACGGGTTCTGGTGCTTGATGATGGCCACGGCGGGCTCGGAGAAGTCCCACGCGGCCCGCCAGGCGGCGTCGGCGTCGAGGTAGTTGTTGTACGACATCTCCTTGCCGTGCAGCTGCTCGGCGCCCGCCAGCCCGCCGGTCCCGGCCGTGCCGCCCGCGTAGAGTGCCGCGCGCTGGTGCGGGTTCTCGCCGTAGCGCAGGGTGGCCTTGCGCTCGTACGCCGTCCCGGCGAACTCGGGGAACTCCTCACCGTCGCCCACGTACGTGCCCGCGAACCAGTTGGCCACGGCCACGTCGTACGACGCCGTGTGCGCGTAGGCGATGCCCGCCAGCCGCCGCCGCTCGGTCAGCGTGAAGCCGCCCTCGGACAGGGCGTTGCGCACGTCGCCGTAGAAGCTCGGGTTCACCACGACCGCGCAGGTGTTGTGGTTCTTGGCGGCGCCGCGGATCATGGCGGGACCGCCGATGTCGATCTGCTCGACGCACTCCTCGTCGGACGCCCCGGAGGCCACCGTCTCCTGGAACGGATACAGGTTCACCACGACGAGCTGGAACGGGTCGATCTCCAGCTCGTCGAGCTGCGCCACGTGGTGCGGCTTGGTGACGTCGGCCAGCAGCCCGGCGTGCACGCGCGGGTGCAGCGTCTTGACCCGCCCGTCCAGGCACTCGGGGAACCCGGTGAGCTGCTCCACCTTCGTCACCGGAATCCCGTAGGAGGAGATCGCGGCGGCCGTGCCACCGGTCGAGACGATCTCCACTCCGGCGCCGTCGAGGGCTCTGGCCAGCTCTTCGAGCCCGGACTTGTCGTAAACAGCGATCAGCGCGCGCCGGATGGCGATGCGAGTCACGTGGATTCCCCTCCTGTGTGGTTGCCGATGCGGACGGTACGCCCGCTGACCGTCCAGCCCTCGCGGACCATCCGGCCGACGGTCTCGACGAGCAGCCGGCGCTCGACCGTCTTGATGCGCTCGTGCAGGACCGCCTCGTCGTCGTCTGGTAGCACGGGCACCGCCTCCTGCGCCACGATCGGCCCCGTGTCGATCCCCTCGTCGGCCAGCATCACCGTGCAGCCGGTCACCTTGACCCCGTGGGCCAGCGCGTCCCGCACGCCGTGGGCGCCGGGGAACGACGGCAACAAGGCCGGATGCGTGTTCAGCACGGGGAACGCGTCGAGTGTCGGCGTACCCAAAATTTTCATGAAGCCCGCGGACACGACCAGGTCGGGCTCGTAAGATGCGATCTTGGCCGCGATGGCCGCATCCCACTCCGCCCGCGTCGCATAATTGCCCACTTTTTCGACAAAAGTCGGGACATTCGCCCTGGTAGCCCTCGCCAGCCCTTCGATCCCATCCCTGTCGGCGCCGACCGCGACCACGCGAGCCCCGTACGACGGGTCGGCAGAAGCGTCCAGCAGGGCCTGTAGGTTGGTTCCAGAGCCGGAGACGAGGACGACGAGCCGCCCAGCCTTAGACACACACACTCCAATGAGGAAACAGGGTGGGGGTCACAGGGTATCTGTTCATCGCCCGGCGACGCAGAGGAGGTCAGGTGTCGACACCGGTGAAGGCACCGGCAGGCCAGCAGCCCGCGGATTCGGCGGGCCGCCGAGCGATCTGGTTGTCCATCGCAGCGCTGGCCATGACGTTCATGTTGCCGCTGGCCGGCCTGGTCATGGCGCTGTTCGCGCTGATGGCGGGGATCCGGGCGCTACCCCTGCTGAAGGGCGCGGGCAGGCCCACGGGCATCGCGGTGGGCGGCATCACCGTCTCTGCGCTCGCACTGGCCCTGTCGGCAGGGGCCACGGGAATGCAGCTCTACCTCATGGACGAATACTCCGCCTACCAGGAGTGCATGAAGGGCGCCGGCACGGTCTCGGCGCAGGGCGAGTGCTTCACCCAGTTCAGGGACGCCGCGCAGCGCAAGCTCCCGGCGGACGTGCTGGAAGTCCTCGGAGCCATGCAACCGTAACCGCCCCGAGGCCGCGGGCACCGCTCAGTCGCGGTCCCAGGCGTACGGGTCGACGTAGATGACGTGCCCCCCGCGGTCGTCGGACTCGTCCACGATGTCCTTGCGGGGCGGCCGGGCGACCGGTGCCGGCTCCGGCGGGCGCGGGCGGGCCTGGGCCTGGGTCTCCGCCTCGGCCGAGGCGTGCTCGTCCTGCCAGTCGTCCCTGATGACCGGGATCTCCTGGGTGTCGGCCTCCGTGGCGTCCATCCAGTGGCCGGGCAGCGGGCGCGGGTCCGACTCGGCCAGGCCCACCCTGCTGGCCGCCTTCGCCAGGGCGGCGCCCGCCTTGCGTACGGGGGCGGCCGCCTTGTCGAGCGGCGCCCTGGCCTTCTTGTTGAGCAGCAGCAGGTTGGTCACGCCCGCCGAGATGCCCGCGGCCACGCCGGCCTCCAGCGCCACCGACAACGCCACCTCCCACGGCGAGGGCCCGACCGCGGCCAGCCGCCCACCGCCGATCGGCCCGCCGGACAGCGCCGCCAGCACCCCCGCCACGAGCCCCGTCGTGACCCCGGTGAGGAACCCCCACAGCGGCGCCGCCTCGTACGACGGCGAGGGCGAGATCCTGGCCACCATCACACCCGCCACGGCCCCGGCCGCGAACGGCACCGCGACCACCGCCATCATCCACGCCGGCACGGGCCCGCTCTCCGGCAGCGCACCCAGCAACGGCAGGCTGGGCACGGTGCCGAGCTGCACGCCCGTGGGCGCGACCAGGGTGCCGGCGCCGACGGCGAACCCGGGCCCGGCGATGTAGGAGAAGGCCCAGATGACGGCGTTCAGCAGGTAGAGCAGCTGGAGCAGCGCCAGCAGCACGCCGCCCACGAAGCCGGGCGACAGCACCCCCGACAGCTCCTCGACCTGGTCGAAGTTGAGCACGAAGGCGATCAGCACCAGCACGAACCCGGCCACGAGCAGCAGCGCCGTGGCGACCGCGGTACCGACCGTCAGGGCCCGCACGCGCTCGGGCAGCAGCCGCAGCATCACCCGCCACGGCCCGATCATGCGCGCCGTGGCCAGCGAGCCCGCCAGGAACGCCAGCACGAAGTGGCTGAGCAACGCCTCCCCGATGAACGGCTGCGTGATCTCGTTGCTCGTCACGAGCGCGATCAGGCCCGCGAGCAGCGCGTACGGGGCCGCCAGCGACACGCCGGCCTGCGCCACCAGCACGAGCTGGGCGCGGCGGCGAGCCCCCGCCTGCTCCTTGGGGCTGTTCTTCGGCAGCCGGGCGGGCAGGCGCAGCCGCAGGTCGGCGTCGCGGGCCATCCACCGGCCCGCGCGGTAGAGGAGCACGGCGGGCAGGATCATCAGCCCGAGCGGCAGCAGCCCGACGCGCCCGCCGGGGATGGCGAACCCGGCGTGGTGCGCGGCCAGCCACAACTGCGCCGCCGTACGGAACACACCCGGCAGCCCGGCGCCCAGCGTGCCGCGCGGCGCGGCGATCCACCCGACCAGGGTGAGCGTGGTGAGCGCGGCCAGGCCGACGCCGAGCGTGAAGACGGCGGCCAGCATGCCTGAGACCGGCAGCGGACGCCTGGTCTCGTCGTCGTCGCCCGCGAGCTTGCCAAGCATCGACCGGGGGCCTGTACGCAGCTGGTCGAGGATCGCCGTCACACGGCGATTTTCTCAATCTTTCCCAACCAAAGCTTGGTTGACGCGCCGGGACAAGCGTTTCATGTGTTACGGCTTCGCCGGCTCACCCCACACGCCGCCGCCGGCTCGCCTCTGTCCAGGGAGACGCTTCTGACCCGTTCAGTGGCGCGCCGCCGTTACGACGCACAGCGGGCCGGTGCCGTGGCGACATGTGAGCCGTTGGCGTGCCGCGACACCCGAACCGCCCGCGCAGCCACCACGCCCCCCTCGACCGGCCCGCGACGCCCCCCGCATGCGAAAACCCCGCTCGGACAGGCCGGGCGGGGCTTCGCGGAGCGAAGGACGGTCAGCGGGCCTGCATGATCTCGCGCATGAGGCGGGCTGTCTCGGAGGGGGTCTTGCCGACGCGGACGCCGACCTTCTCCAGGGCCTCCTTCTTGGCCTGGGCGGTGCCGGCGGAGCCGGACACGATGGCGCCCGCGTGGCCCATCGTCTTGCCCTCGGGTGCGGTGAAGCCCGCCACGTAGGCCACGACCGGCTTGGTGACGTGCTGCTCGATGTAGGCCGCGGCCCGCTCCTCGGCGTCACCGCCGATCTCGCCGATCATGACGATGGCGTCGGTGCCCGGGTCCTCCTGGAAGGCCTGGAGGGCGTCGATGTGCGTGGTGCCGATCACGGGGTCGCCGCCGATGCCCACGGCCGTGGAGAAGCCGAAGTCGCGCAGCTCGTACATGAGCTGGTAGGTGAGCGTGCCGGACTTGGAGACCAGGCCGATGCGGCCGGCGGTGGTGATGTCGGCGGGGATGATGCCGGCGTTGGAGGCGCCGGGCGAGGCGATGCCGGGGCAGTTGGGGCCGATGATGCGGGTCTTGTTGCCCTTCTCGACCGCGTACGCCCAGAACTCGGTGGAGTCGTGGACGGGCACGCCCTCGGTGATCACGACGCAGAGCGGGATCTCGGCGTCGATGGCCTCCTTGACCGCGTCCTTGGTGAACTTCGGCGGCACGAACACGACCGACACGTCGGCGCCGGTGGCCTCCATGGCCTCCTTGACGGTGCCGAACACGGGCAGGCCCTCGTGCGTGGTGCCGGCCTTGCGGGCGTTCACGCCGCCGACGACCTTGGCGCCGGAGGCGAGCATGCGGCGGGTGTGCTTGGTGCCCTCGCCGCCGGTCATGCCCTGAACGATGATCTTGCTGTTCTCAGTCAACCAGATGGCCATGGGTCACGCACCTACCGCAGCGAGCTCGGCGGCACGCTTGGCCGCTTCGTCCATCGTGTCTACCAGCTCGACGCGCGGGAGCGCGGCGTCGGCCAGGATCTGCCGCCCGAGCTGGGCGTTGTTGCCGTCGAGGCGGACCACCAGCGGGTGGGTCACGGCCTCGCCGCGGCTCTCCAGCAGCTTGAACGCCGAGACGATGCCGTTGGCGACGGCGTCGCAGGCGGTGATGCCGCCGAAGACGTTCACGAAGATCGACTTGACGCTCGGGTCGGAGAGGATGATCTCCAGGCCCGCGGCCATCACCTCGGCCGAGGCGCCGCCGCCGATGTCGAGGAAGTTGGCGGGCGACGGCTTGCCGGGGAACGCCTCGCCGGCGTAGGCGACCACGTCGAGGGTGGACATGACCAGGCCCGCGCCGTTGCCGATGATGCCGACGTTGCCGTCGAGCTTGACGTAGTTGAGGTCCTTCTCCTTGGCCTTGGCCTCGAGCGGGTCCTCGGCGGCCTTGTCGGCCAGCGCCTCGTGGTCGGTCTGGCGGAAGCCGGCGTTGTCGTCGAGCGTGACCTTGCCGTCGAGCGCCTTCACCTGGCCGTCGGCCGACAGGATCATGGGGTTGACCTCGACGAGCGTGGCGTCCTCGTCGACGAAGCAGCACCAGAGCTTCTCGATGAGCTCGGCGGCGCCGTCGAGCGCCTTCTCCGGCAGGCCGCCGGCCACCGCGATCTCGCGGGCCTTGGCGCGGTCGATGCCCGTCAAGGCGGAGACCGGGACCTTGGCCACCTTCTCCGGCGCGGTGTGAGCGACCTCTTCGATGTCCATGCCGCCGGAGGCGGAGCAGATCGCGAGGAACGTGCGGTTGGCGCGGTCGAGCAGGAAGGAGAAGTAGTACTCCTCCGCGATCGCGCTGGCCTCCTCGACGAGGACCTTGTGGACCGTGTGGCCCTTGATGTCCATGCCGAGGATGGCCTCGGCCTTGGTCACGGCGTCGGCGGCGTCGTCGGCCACCTTCACGCCGCCGGCCTTACCGCGGCCGCCGGTCTTGACCTGGGCCTTGACGACAACGCGGCCGGTCAGCTCCTCGGCGGCCGACCGGACCTCCTCCACAGTGTGGGCGACGATGCCGCGCGGCACAGGGATGCCGTAGTCAGCGAAGAGCTCCTTCGCCTGATGTTCGAACAGGTCCACGAGGGTCCGTCCTTGCTTATCCGACTGATGTTCGACGCCCCGGGCAACCCGTGCGTGCCGGGCGTTTCCGCCAGTGAAGCCTAGCCCGAAGCTTGACCTGCCCAGGTCACCGGGTCGCGGTTCTTCCGCTATGTGACGGTGATCTCACTTCCTCAGCATGACATCTGCACGGAAATTGCATGAATTAGTCGCCGTAAGACCCGACGCTCGATATATGGTCGTGATCTTCCAATGGCAGGCTTGCCCCCCGCTCCCCTTGGTAATGCTGAAGGAAACCCGAATGAAGCGAATTCTCGCGGGTCTGACGCTGGCGTCGTGCGCCGCGCTCATGGCCGCCACGCCGGCGCAGGCCGCGCCCGTGAACCCGGTGAAGGCCCTGAAGAAGCAGTACGTGGCCGGGCACGGGGTGCGGGTCTCGGAGACGTCCCGTACGACCATGAACGGGAAGACCGGGCAGGTCAGGACGACGACCGGCGCCCTGGGATTCGGCAAGTCGGGGGTGGTCGCCGCAGATCTTCGCTTCCGGGAGAAGGGCGGGGTATCCGGCCTCTCGCCGTCCCGGAGTATCACCGTGGGCAAGCACACCTATGTCCAGGGCGGGATATACAGCGAGGGTTTGCCGGAGGACAAGAAGTGGATCCGCTACGCGGACCCCTCAGTCATCCACACCAGCCAGCCGCTCGACGTCTTCGACTCCAAGGTGCTCAAGGCGCTCGTCTCGAAGGCCAAGAGCGCCAAGGGTGGAACGTACCGAGGCTCGCTGACGTTCGCCGATGTCAGCAAGCTCTACGGCGAGAAGATCGACAAGCGGCTGGGCAAGATCAAGATCAACTATGCCCTCGACCTGAACTCCAAGGGCCTGATCACCGGGGTCCGCAGCGAGTACACGATGGACTTCGGCGTCCTCGGGAGCACGACCGCCACCGTGAACACCCGGTTCACGGGCTGGGGTGCCAAGATCACCATCAAGGCCCCGCCATCCGACCAGGTGGTCGACCACAGCGAGCTCGGGGCCGACACGGAAGTGCCGCAGGAGATCCCGAACGGCTCGCTGGACTCGCTCGGCAGGGTCCAGTAGCCCTCGACCCGCCGGGCCGTTCCCCGGGGCCGGCCTTCCGGCCCCGGGCGACACCGCAACTCCCCCTCAACATCTGAAGGAAATCCGCATGAAGCGAATCCTGACGGGCGTGGCGTTAGCCACGACCGCCGCGTTGGTGACCGCCACGCCCGCGCTGGCCGCAGCGCCCAAGGACCCGGTGGTGGCCGTCAAGAAGCAGCTCGCCGCCGGCAAGGGCGTGAAGTTCACCGAGCGCACGACCGTGGACGACGGCAACGCTCGCCAGGTGTTCCTGCGCCGCTCGGGCACCCTCCAGTTCAGCAAGTCGGGGGTCGCCGCGTCCGACATCACCGGCAAGCTGAACATCTCGGCGAGCGACCTGCAGGGCCTCGACGAGAGCGGCGAGGACGCCGAGCTCGCCTCGATGCTGAAGGCCATGGCCCAGCCCGAGCGCACGATCAGGATCGGCACCACGTCGTACGTCTCGGGCAACATCTGGGCGACCCAGATGCCCGAGGGCAAGACCTGGTTCAAGGCCCCGAACGGCCCGACCGGCGGCCTCCTCGGCGCGTTCGGCCAGCCGCTGAACCTCGCCGAGCCCGCCACGCTCAAGACCCTGCTCAAGGGCGCCAAGGCCACCGGCAGCGGCTACGCGGGCAAGACGCTCGTCCGCGACCTGTGGAAGGCGTCGCCCTGGCTGCGCGCCACCTGGATGGACAAGCCCTCCGCCAAGACGCAGAAGGCCGCCATCAGCTGGCGGATCACCGTGAACAAGGCGGGCCTGCCCACCCGGCTCGTGACGACGTTCCCGATGTCCGCGCTCGGGGTCGGCGGCAAGGGCACCGTGAGCGTGGACACCGGCTACACCGGCTGGGGTTCCGCGGTGTCGATCAAGGCGCCGCCCGCGGAGGAGGTCACCTCCACGTTCAAGGACGGCGAGAGCGACATCTCCGAGACCCTCGACCTGCCGCTCGGCAGCATCGCCGGCTGACCTGATCGATCGAGTCCTCCTCCGCCGTCCGGCGGGGGAGGACTTTTTCGTTGCGGACATCGCATGAAGAAGGCGCCGGCGGCGGTGGCCGCCGCGACCCTGCGCGGCGCCGCGCCCGTGCAAGCGGCCGGCTTCGGCTCCGGACCCAAGGCGGGCACGCGGAAGGCGGGGAGCATGGGGCTACGCCTGCGCCGCCAGTCCGTACATCGCCATGGGAAGCAGGCGCTCCTGGAACCGCGCCGGGCGGGCACGGTGCCCCTGGACGAGGCCGCGTACGCGTACCGCGCCTTCCGCGCCGGCGGGCACCGTGGCCGATGGGTGCTCACGAGCTGATGCGGAGGTCAGCAGCTCACGAGATGCCACGTCCGGCGGCCGGGGCGACGGGGCCGCGGGCTTCCGGGACGCCGTCGCTCAGCCCAGCCGGGAGTCGCGGATGCCCGCCCACTCCAGCGAGTGCCTGATCCCCTCCTCGATCGAGTAGCGGGCCTGCCACCCCAGCAGGCGGTGGGCACGGTCGCTGCGGGTGTAGGCGCCCGCCACGTCGCCAGGGCGGGCCGGGGCCTCGACGACCTCGATCGGCTGCTCGACGACACGGTTGAACGCGTCGACCAGCTCGCGGACCGTGGTGCCCGCGCCGGTGCCCAGGTTGATCACGTCGGCCTCCAGCTCGTCGAAGCGCCGCAGCGCCGCCACGTGGGCGGTGGCCAGGTCCCAGACGTGGATGTAGTCGCGGATGCCGGTGCCGTCGCTGGTGGGCCACCCGGTGCCGGTGATCTGGAACGGGACGCCGTCCTCGTACGCCTCGATCATCTTGCCCAGGGCATGGCTGGGACGGCGGAGCTGCAGGCCCGTGCGCATCTGAGGGTCGGCGCCGATCGGGTTGAAGTAGCGCAGGGACAGGATCCTGATGGGCCGGCCGGTGGCGATGTCGGCGAACATGCCCTCGCAGACCGCCTTCGTCCGCGCGTACGGGCTCTGGGGGTCGAGCGGGGACTCCTCGTCCACCGTGTGGTCGGCGCCGGCGCGGTAGATCGACGCGGACGAGCTGAAGATCATCCGCGTGCAGCCGTTGCGGAGCAGGTGGTCGACGAACTCGAGGCTCTTGGTGACGTTCGCGCGGTAGTAGCCGATGGGGTCGGCCACGGAGTCGGGGACCACGATGAGAGCCGCGCAGTGGATGACGGCCTCGATATCCGGATTTTCGGCGAATATCTTGTCAATCAGCGGGCCGTCGCTGATATCTCCCTCATAGAACACCCGCCCGTCGGCGAACTCCCGCCGGCCCGTCACGAGGCTGTCCAGAATCACGGGATCGATCCCGGCGTCCAGGCACGCCGACGCGATCGTGCTGCCGATATAACCCGCCCCGCCAGTAATCAAAACGCGCATTCCTGAACCCTAGCCAGCCGCGACCATCGGTGTGAGCAGCCTGTGGATAACTTCGACGACGATGGCGGCGGGCGTGGCGGCGGGTGCGTGGTGTGGAGCCGAGACCGGATCGCCGGCGCTCCAGAGGGCCGCGTCCCCTGCCCCGCCGTCCGGGCGGCCCCGGCCCCGGTCCGGTTCAGGCGGCCCGTCGCGGGACGGAATCCTGTGGCGTTCGCACTATGGCTTAGTCGGCCTTTGCGTGCGACATTTCGTGCTATGGGCAGGGACGTGCCAGTGGTCGTGTTCAGCAGGGAAGACCGCCGGAAATATCGGGAAAAAGTACACCGATGCCTCGACGTCTTCGCTCAGATGCTGCGCGAATCGCGTTTCGAGTTCGAGAGCCCCCTGGCGGGCCTGGAGATCGAGCTCAACATCGTGGACTCGCGCGGCGAGGCGGCCATGCGCAACGCCCAGGTGCTCGCCGCGATCGCGCAGCCGGACTGGGCGACGGAGCTGGGCCAGTTCAACGTCGAGATCAACATCGAGCCCCAGGACCTGGCGGGCGACGGCGCGCTGCGCCTGGAGAACGACGTCAGGACCCGGCTCAACCACGCCGAGGAACGCGCCCGCTCCGAGGGCGGCCACCTGGTCCTGATCGGCATCCTGCCCACCCTGCGAGAGCAGGACATCGGCGAGGGCACGCTCTCCGCGAACCCGCGCTACCGCCTGCTCAACGAGCAGATCTTCGCGGCCAGGGGCGAGGACCTGCACCTGTCCATCGAGGGCGTCGAACACCTCGACACGCACGCCGACAGCGTCGCCCCCGAGGCGGCCTGCACCAGCGTGCAGCTCCATCTCCAGGTCAGCCCCGAGACGTTCGCCGCGCACTGGAACGCGGCCCAGGCCATCGCGGGCGCCCAGGTGGCGGTGGCGGCCAACTCGCCCTACCTGTTCGGCAGGGAACTGCACAGGGAGACCAGGATCGCGCTGTTCGAGCAGGCCACGGACACGCGGCCGGCGGAGTTGAAGGCGCAGGGCGTACGTCCCAGGGTGTGGTTCGGGGAGCGGTGGATCACGAGCGTGTTCGACCTGTTCGAGGAGAACGTCAGCTACTACCCGGCCCTGCTGCCCCTCTGCGACGGCGAGGACCCGCGCGCCGAGCTCGAACGCGGCCGCATCCCCCAGCTCCACGAGCTGACCCTGCACAACGGCACCGTCTACCGGTGGAACCGCCCCGTGTACGCGGTGGTGAACGGGGTGCCGCACCTGCGCGTGGAGAACCGCGTGCTGCCCGCCGGGCCCTCCGTGGCCGACATCGCGGCCAACGCCGCGTTCTACTACGGGTTGATGCGCGTGCTGCCGTACGACGAGCGGCCGATCTGGAGCCAGATGTCGTTCAAGGCCGCCGAGGACAACCTGGGGGCGGCGGCGCGGCACGGGCTGGACGCGCGGCTGTACTGGCCGGGGATGGGCGAGGTGCCGGCGTCCGAGCTGATCCTGCGGCGGCTGCTGCCCATGGCCCGGGACGGGCTGGCCATGTGGGGCGTGCACGGCCCGGTCGCGGACCGGCTGCTGTCCGTCATCGAGGGCCGCTGCCTGTCCGGCCGCACGGGAGCGAGCTGGCAGGTGGACCGGGTACGGGCGCAGGCCCGCTCCGGTGATGACCGGCACGAGGCGTTGCGGGGCATGACACTGGAGTACATCGAGCGCATGCACACCAACGAACCCGTACACACCTGGGACGTCTGAAGCCCATGACCTCTTCGGATGCGTGAAGCCGTGACCCGTGCCCTGCCCCCGCTCACCAGGCTGTTCGCCGGCCTGGCCGCCCTCCCCCTGGTGGCCGCCTGCGGCGTCGTCCGGTCGCCGTCCATGGACCGGCGGGGAGCCGACTCGTTCGAGGACGACGTCGTCACGGCACGCACGCTGACGGAGGAGTTCTGGAGCCGGCAGTTCCGGCAGCTCAGCCGCACGTACCGCCCCATCGGCGACTTCATCCCGTACTCGGGCGACGCCGGCCCGAGCTGCGGCGGCGAGCCCGCCGTCCCGAACAACGCCTTCTACTGCCCGCTCGGCCACTTCATCGCCTTCGACCAGGGCTGGTTGGAGGCGCTGTGGAACGAGATGGGCGACGGGTCGGTCTATGTCATCATCCCGCATGAGCTCGGGCACGCGGTGCAGGCGCAGCTCCGTACCGACTTCACGCTGAACGTCCAGATGGAGCTCCAGGCCGACTGCTACGCGGGCGGCGCCCTGTCCGCGCTGGTCGGCTCGGGCGCGCTGACGGCGGACGAAGGGGACGAGTACGAGCTGTTCGCGAGCCTGGCGGCGGCGGGCGACCCGACGGACGACTGGCTCGACCCGGCGGCCCACGAGACGGCGGAGCAACGGCAGGCGTCGTTCGTGCGGGGGTACCGGGGCGGGGTGGGGGCCTGCTGAGGGCGTACGAGCCTGGGTCCGGTCGAACCTGCGGTCGTATCGACAGGTCAGCCCGCAGGATGATGTAACCGATCATGACCTGGCTCTACCGTTGACCCATGGCACCGGAGGAGATCAGCTGGCTGCGCAGGGGCGCATGCAGATCCAGCGACCCCGACCTCTTCTTCCCCCTCGCGCCCACTCCCCTGCAGGAGTCCCGCGCCAAGGCGGTCTGCGCGACCTGCCAGGTGGTGGAGGAGTGCCGCTCCTACGCCTTACGCGCAGGCGAGGCGGAGGGCATCTGGGGTGGCCTGACCCCTGAGGAACGCCGCCGCACCCGCTTCCCGGAGGGCTGGCGCCGCCCAGCCGCCTCCTGACGCCGCCTGGCCCCGGACTGGCGGGGCCGGCCGGCCGTCGGGGCGAACATCACCGGCGAGAGGCCGTCAGGGCGGACGTCACCGGCGAGGGGCCATCGGGGCGAGGCCGAGGTCGGCGAGCACGGCCGCGCCGCGCTCGGCGTGGCCGCCGCCGGCCAGCACCATGGTGCGCGCCGACTGGTAACGGCAGCCGGCGGCCTCGAACGCGCCCGCCGTGGCGAGCAGCGCCTGCTCGTCGCCGTCGAGCAGGGCGGCGGTTCGCTCCACGATGGCGCCCGCGACGGGGTTGCCGGCCACGATGGTCCGGGCCTCCGCCAGGCAGTCGCGAGCGCCTGGGCTCCCGGCGAGCACGGCGGCCTCGGTGCGCAGCGCGACGTACCAGTGGTGCCAGATCCAGGTGACCCACTTCCACACCTGCCTGGGCTCGGGAGCCATCCGCTCCAGCGCCTCCGCGGCCTGCCCGCGGTGCAGCAGGAGCATCGCGTCGAAGATCGCCCCGTAGCCGTAGGCGTGTCCAGGAAGGGGGCCGAGCCGGTCCAGGGCCTCCCGCCATTCGCGCCGGCCGTCATGGTCGTCGCGCAGGCCGTGGACCATCGCCACGGCGGCCATCGCCCGCCCGAGGTACGACTGGGCGGGGCTGCCCGCCCGGTGCCACGCGTCGAGGAACCGGACGCTGCCGGCGAGCACCTCGTCCACGTTGCCCGCCAGCGCGTCGGCGACCAGCAGCCAGTTCGTGGCGCGATGACCGACCTCGACCAGCAACGGATGTTCGGCGAGCTGTCGTGCCCACCGGCGGGCCGCGGGCAGGTCGCCGGTGCCGAGGCCGGCCTCGGCGGCCTCGCCGAGCGCCTCGATCAGCTCGTGGGTGGTGGCCGGCGTATCGGGTGCGGACGTCAGCAGCGTGATCCGGCGCCGGGTCGTGGCGGCGGCGGCATACGTGTCGCCCGCCCAGCTCAGGGCTCCGGTCAGCACGTCCAGCGCGGTGGATTCGGCGAGCGGATCGCCCGTACGGTGGGTCAGTTCGACCGCCCGTTCCGCGCGCGCGATCGTCTCCGGCACGCAGTCGCCAGGTTCGCCCTGACCATCCCCGACGGCGTCGCCGGGCACCGGCCCGCCGCCCACGGCGTCACCGAGCGCCCGCCCGCCGTCCTCCCCATCGTTGAGCGCCCGTCCGCCGTCCACCGTGTCGCCCGGCGCCTGGCCGGCAGTGACCGCGGAGTGGAGCGTCCAGCCGGCCTCGGCCGTCGCCACCGCGGCCTGCGCGGCAGGATCGTCGCCGGCCAGCTCCCGCGCCTCGGCGATCAGCGCGAGCACCTCCTCAGGGGCCGGGAGCCGCACGAACGTGGTCGCGAACCGGAACGTGGCGGTGGCGGCCGCAGCCAGGTCGGCGGCGGCGCCGGCGGTGTCACCGGACCTGCGGGCGGCGTCCGCGGCCGCGCGGCCGAGGCGGAACATGTCATCGCCGCGCATCCGGCAGCCGGCCACGACGGCGGCGTGCCGGAGTGCCGGCGCGGCCGAGCCCGGGTCCTCGGCGAGCGCGGCCGCCTGCTCGTGGCGTCTCTGGGACTCGCCGACCAGATTGCGGGTGAAGGTCAGCCCGGCCAGGTTCCGGGCGAGCTCGTACGCCTCCGCGCGCCGCTCCGGCTGCTCGGCCGCCCACGCCAGGGCCGCGCGGAGATCGTTGGCCACCAGGTCGAACCCGGCCCGCCAGTTCTCCCGCACGACCGCCAGGCCGGCGGCCTTGGCCAGGCACCAGCGAAGGTGCCGGGACCGGATGTCGGCCAGCTCACCGGCCTCGGTGAGCCGTTCCGTCCCGTACTGGCGGATGGTCTCCAGCGCCCGGTACTCCGTGCCGCCCGGGGACGCCGACACCACCAGCAGGCTCTGCTCGGCGAGCCGGGCCAGGCCGTCGGTGACCAGGCCTTCGTCGTCCCCGGTCACCTCCGCCGCCGCGGCGGCCGTGAAAGGCGCCGCGAACACCGAGACCCGCCGCAGCAGCGCCCGGTCGGCCGGCTCCAGCAGGGCATGGCTCCAGTCCAGCGCCGCCCGCACCGAACGGTGCCGCTGATCGGCCCGGGAGCCGCCGGTGAGCATGCGGAGGGGGTGCGACAGGGCGGCGGTGATGCCGTCCAGCCCCAGCGTGGGATACCGGGCGGCGGCCAGCTCGATGGCCAGCGCCATGCCGTCGAGCCGCTCGCAGATCGCGGCGATCTGGTCGCGCAGTGCGGGATCCAGCGGCCAGCCGACCGCCGCCGCCCGCTCCATGAACAACGTGACCGCGTCCGACCCGCCGTCGGCGGGCAGCGACAGCGGCGGGACCGGATACACCCGCTCGAACGGCACCATCAGCCGGGCCCGGCTGGTCGCCAGCACGCTCACCCGGGGGCACGCCGCCAGCAGCCGCTCGAGAAACAGCGCCACCCCGTCCGCGACCTGCTCGCAGTTGTCCAGCACCAGCAGCGCATGGCGGTCGGCCAGCGCGGCGACCACGGACTCGGTCATGTCGCGGCCGGGCTGCTCGCCGAGGCCGAGCGCCCCGGCGACCGCGGTCGCGACCATGCCAGGGTCGGTGACCGGGACCAGGTCGACGAACCACACCCCGTCGGAGTAGTCGCCGGCCGCGTGCGCGGCCACGGCCAGCGCGAGCCGGGTCTTGCCGACTCCGCCGGGGCCGGCCGCGGTCACCTGGCGGTGCGTCTTCATCATCTCGGCCAGCTCGGCCCGCTCGTTCACTCTGCCGATGAACGAGGTCAGCAGCGACGGCAGCACCGGCGCCGGGCGGGACGGGGCGGCGCCGGCCGCCGGCTCGGGTGCCCGCTGGGCGAGCGCCCGCCGGTCCGGCACGTCCAGCTTGCGCAGGAGGGAGGAGACGTGGCTCTCCACGGTACGCACCGAGATGGACAGCCGGGCGGCGATCTCGGCGTTGCTCAGATGCGCGCCGACCAGTTCCAGTACCTCGGCTTCACGGGGCGAGATGTCCACTGCTGCCAACACTGTCCCAGTCTGCCCTATCCCCTGCGTAGTGCCCATCCGTGACGGCCACCGTGCGCGGTCCGTGGTGTCGGTCCGTGGTGTCGATCCGTGGAGGGATTCCGTGGCCGCCACGGATGTGGGCCGCCAGGGCCGGACGCGAAGCTATGAGCACCTTCCCAGCGGGTCGACGCGACCCACGACCACCGGGTCGATGCGACCCCCGACCACGAGGAGCGACCGTGACCGGCTCTTCCACCCAGGGCATCAAGACCGTCCTGCACCCCGTGTCCGACCTGGCCAGGGCCAAGGCGGTGTACGCGGCCCTGCTCGGCATCGCGCCGCAGGTCGACACGGCCTACTACGTCGGCTTCGAGGCCGAGGGGCAGCACATCGGGCTGGTGCCGGGCGGTGGGCCGCAGGGCATGACCTCGCCGGTGGCCTACTGGCACGTGCACGACATCGAGGCGACGCTGGCCGAGATGACCGCCGCGGGCGGCACCGTGAAGGAGGCCGTGCACGAGGTCGGCGCCGGCCGCGTGGTGGCCACCGTCGTGGACCTCGACGGCAACGTCCTCGGCCTGCTGCAGGACCGCTGAGCGCCGCCGGAAGGCAACGCCCCGGCCTCCTGCCGGGCGGCGACGTCCTCCCCCTCCCGCCGGACCGGTGAACGCCGCCGATCCGCCTGCCCGACCGATCGACCGCTTCCGTCCACTCTGACAAGGATCCGCCATGACCTCCTTCGCATCCGTGACCCTGGAAGTTCCCGACCCCGCCGCCGCGCAGGCCTTCTACCAGGCCTTCGGCCTGGACCCCTACGTCCGCGTACGCACCTCGGACGCGCCGACGACCGGCTTCCGCGGGTTCGCCCTGTCGCTCGTGGTGTCCCAGCCGGGCAACGTCGACGCCCTCATCGCCGCCGCCCTCGACGCAGGCGCCACCACGCTGAAGCCGGCCACGAAGAGCTTCTGGGGGTACGGCGGCGTCGTCCGCGCCCCGGACGGGACGATCTGCAAGGTCGCCACCTCGAACAAGAAGGACTCAGGGCCCGCCACCCGGCACATCGACCAGGTCGCGCTCCTGCTGGGGGTGGCGGACGTCAAGGCGAGCAAGCGCTTCTACGTCGAGCGTGGCCTGGCCGTCGGGAAGAGCTTCGGCGGCAAGTACGTCGAGTTCGACACCCCGTCCACGGACGTCAAGCTGGCGCTCTACCCGCGCCGAGCCCTCGCCAAGGACACCGGCGTCGCCCAGGAGGGCACCGGATCGCACCGGATCGTCCTCGGCGGCGACACCGGCCCCTTCACCGACCTGGACGGGTTCGTCTGGGAGAGCGCATCCGCCTGAGACAGGCCGAGGGGTCATCCCCTCACACGACTTCGAACACCCGAGAACATCCGCAGAAGGAGAAGACTGCCATGAGCACCACGTACCAGGGATTCACGGCCGAGGAGCGGGCCGCGATGAAGGAGCACGCCCAGGACCAGAAGAAGGCGGCGCGCCGCGGCTCCCCCGCGGACAAGGCGGCGGAGGCGGCCCGGGACGTGCTCGCGAAGATCGCTGAGATGCAGGACTCCGATCGGGTCATGGCCGAGCGCGTCCACGCCGTCATCCTGGAGAGCGCCCCGGCCCTGGCGCCGAAGCTCTGGTACGGGATGCCCGCCTACGCACTGAACGGCAAGATCGTCTGCCATTTCCAGCCCGCGACGAAGTTCAAGACGCGTTACGCGACCCTCGGGTTCAGCGACCAGGCGAGCCTGGACGACGGCACGATGTGGCCGGCCGCCTTCGCCCTGACCGAGGTGACGCCCGAGGTGGAGGCGCGGATCAGCGAGCTGGTCAAGCGGGCGGTGAGCTGAGACCCGCCCGGCGGCGCCGCGGCCACGTGCTCGCGAAGGCGGCGGGAAGCGCTCCGCACGGAACGGGCGCGCATGCCGCCGGGGGGACGCCGTCCGGGGCGCGACGGTGGCGAAATCCAGGCCTTTCCGTGCAGCTCTGTGGAGGTACCGTGCAAAGCATCGCGTGGGCCCGGGCCTCCCGCCTAGCGTCGCCAGATATGCGAAGAGTGGACGTACTGGTCGTGGGTGCGGGCCTGGCCGGTCTGCGTACGGCGGGCCTGCTCGCGGGCCGCGGGCTGGACGTGATGGTGGTCGATCGCCGCAGGTCGCTGTCGGCGGGCATCCGCACCACGGGGATCTTCGTGCGGCGCACCCTGGACGACTTCGACCTGCCGGATCACCTGCTCGGGCCCGGCATCCGCGACGTGCTGCTGTATCCGCCGTCGAGGCGGGCGCCGATCCGGCTCACCAGCGACCGCGTCGAGTACCGCGTGGCGGACATGGCGGCCGTCTACCGGCACGCGCGCCGCGAGGCGGAGTCGGCGGGGGCTCAGGTCGTCCTGGGCGTCCGGTACGCCGGCGCCTCGGCGGGCCTGGTGCGGCTGGCGGGCGCCGAGCCGGTGACGGCCCGGTTCATCGTCGGCGCGGACGGCGCCCGTTCCCGGGTGGCGCGCGATCTCGGCCTCGACCTCAACCGGCGTTTCATCGTCGGCGCCGAGCTCGTCCACCCGATCGCGCCGGGCACGACCACCCCGGCGTTCCACTGCGTGCTGGATCCGCGGATCGCTCCCGGGTACCTGGGGTGGGCCGTGGACGACGGCCGGCACGCGCACGTCGGCGTCGCGGGCGATCCGGGCGCCATGCGGAGCGGCATCCGCCACCTGCTGGACGCCTTCGCCACGGACGCTCCCGGTCACGCGCCGCCGGCCGGTCCGGTCGAGCGTCGCGGTGGCCCCATTCCGGTGGGCGGTGTGCTGCGACGGCTGGCGTGCCCGGCCGGGCTGCTCGTCGGGGACGCCGCGGGTGCGGTGTCGCCGCTGACGGCCGGCGGGCTGGACCCGTGCCTGCGCATGTCCGACCTGGCCGCGGCGGTCACGGCCGGGTACCTGCGCACGGGCGACCGGAGCCTGCTGGACCGCTACGACGGGAACGCGTTGAGAGCCCGCTTCCGCGGCCGCCTGCTGCTGCGCCGCGCGTTCGCCGGCATCCGCTCCCCCGCCGCGGCGGAGGCCGCGATCACCGTGCTGCGCAGCCGTGCCGGCCGGGCCCTGGCGGCGCGGGTCCTGTTCGGTGACGGCTCGTTCCCCGACGTTCCGATCGAGCCGGTGCCGAGCGGGACGTAGCCTTGCAAGGGTGCTGCTGCGCTCGATCGCCGTCCTCACCGCCGCCAACGTCCTGAACAACAAGATCGCCCCTCGGCTGGGCCCCTTGACCTCCACCGTCGCCACGGCCGCGCTGGTCGCGATGGCGCGCAGGTCCGGCGTGTCCTGGCAGGAGCTCGGGTTCGAGCACGGCCGGCGCGGCGCCGTGGCCGGTGGCGTGCTGGCGGCTGCGGTGGCCGGGGTCTACGCGGCCGGCATCGCCCTGCCCCGCACCAGGCCGCTCTTCCACGACGACCGCGCCCTGTCTCTCTCCCGCGCCCGTGTCCTGGAGGAGGCGCTGCTCCAGGTCCCGCTCGGCACGGTCCTGCTGGAGGAGGTGGGTTTCCGTGGCGCGCTGTACGGGATGCTGCGCCGTCGCCACGGTACGGCCGCGGCCACGGCGGTCTCCTCCGCCCTGTTCGGCCTCTGGCACATCCTGCCGGCGATCGACATGGCGCGCGCCAACCCCGCTCTCGGCGCCGCCCTGACCGCGGGCGAGTCCCCTGGGCATCTGGACACCGCGCGGGTCGTGGCGGGGAGCGTGGTGTCCACGGCGGCGGCCGGGGTGCTGTTCTGCGAGCTGCGCCGCCGCCGCGGCCTCGTGACCCCCGTCATGCTGCACCTGGCCACCAACTCTCTCGGCTACGCCTTCGCGCGGATCGCGGCCAAGCTGCCGGCCCCGGGCCCGCGAAATCTCTCCCACCCGAAATGAGCGTTCCGTCCCGCCCGGCCCAGGATTGCGAACACGAAACGTAAGCACCACGCCCGATCCGGTGGATCATTCGACCGGCGCGGGATGAAGGTTTTCGCCCCGCGGCATCGTTTTCTCCCCCTGCCTCCGTACCGGGCCGTGGCCTGCGACGCCGCAGGCCTTACCGTCTCCGAGGCGCCTCATTTCAAGGCCGCGCCTCCTTGAGATGTGCGCCTGCCCCGTAGAGCGCAATTCTCGTCAAGCCGGAGGTACGGAGGTGGTGCTGCATGCGTACGGTAATCGACATCGACAAGGAGCTCCTGGAAGCGGCCCAGCAAACGCTGGGTACGCCGACCATGAGAGAAACGGTCCACGCCGCGCTGCGAGCGGTCGTGGACAGGGACGCGGAAAGAGCGTGTGCGATCAGGGCGTTCGAGTTCTGGCGCACGGAGGGGAGCCCGGATCTGCTGGATCCGGAGATCACGAAGCATGCGTGGCAACGACAGGACTGATGTACCTCCTCGACAGGAGCGCCCTGGCCCGCATCCGCGTCAGCGAGGTGATCGCCAGGGCGCTGCAGCCGCTCTTCGCCGCGCGGGCGGTGGCGACCTGCAGCGTCATCGACCTGGAGGTGCTCTACAGCGCCCGCGACTACGCCCACTACCAGCGCATCCTGCACGCCCAGCGCCAGTGCGTCCTGCTCCCCGTGGACCAGGAGGTGCAGGCCCGCGCCATGGCCGTGCAGCGGCAGCTCGTGGAGATCTCCCAGCACCGCGGCATCGGCCCGAACGAGCTGCTGATCGCCGCCTGCGCCGAGGTGCACGGGGCGACGATCCTGCACTACGGGCACTCCTTCGACATCATCTCGGAGGTGACGGGGCAGCCCTCGCTGTGGGTGGTGCCGCCCGGCTCGGTGCCGTAGCCCCAGGAGCCACGCGAGCTCAGGCCGTCGGGACCACCTGGAAGCCCTCCGCGTAGCGGCCCTCGCCGAACCCGGCCTGCTCGGCCCAGGCGGCGAAGCGGCTCCTGACGAAGTCGGTGAAGCCTTCCACGTGCGCGACCTGGCTCACATGCGACTGCAAGGCCGCGAGCTTGCGGTCCATGGACTCGGTGATGTCCACCCAATGGTTGGGCGTGGAGCCGCCGTTCAACCACACCTCACGTACGGTCCACGCCTCCAGCCCCTCCTCCTTGATCAGCTCCGGGAACGCGTACGGATTGCGCGCGTCCGGATAGACCGCGTCCAGGGTCGCGCCGCCCACGGCACGGTGGTCAGGGTGGCTGGGGGCGATGAACTGGTAGTTGCGGTCGGGGTGGTGGGTGATGACCAGATCCGGCCTGACCTGGCGGATCACTCTGGCGATGGCCCGCCTGAGCTCCAGCGAGGGCACCACCTGGCCGTCGGAGTAACCGAGGAAGCGCACGTCCGTCACGCCGACCGCCTTGGCGGCGGCCAGTTGCTCGGTCCTGCGCAGCTCCGCCATGCCGGAATTGTCCAGGGTGCGCTCGTTGCCGCCCGCGTCACCGTCCGTGACAAGCAGGTACGTGACCTCCACGCCCCTGTCCACGAACAGTGCCACGCTTCCCGCGGCGCCGAAGTCGGCGTCGTCGGGGTGGGCGGTCACGACGAGTACGCGGTTGATCTCGGTCTCCGGCAGCATGGCTCCCCTTTCGGTCCGTACGTGGAGGACAACCGGAACCCCTCCGGCGGCATTCCGGGCGCCGATTGTCGGTGGAGCGTCTTAACCTAGGTGGGTGCCGACCCAAGTCTCTGTTGACCACCCGTTGCTCGATGGCCTCAACCCGCAGCAGCGTGAGGCCGTGATCCATCATGGCAGTCCGCTGCTCATCGTGGCCGGAGCGGGGTCGGGCAAGACCCGGGTGCTCACGCACCGCATCGCCTACCTGCTGGCCGAGCGCGAGGCGCATCCGGGCGAGATCCTGGCGATCACCTTCACCAACAAGGCCGCCAGGGAGATGAAGGAGCGCATCGACAAGCTCGTCGGGCCGCGCTCCAAGGCGATGTGGGTGATGACGTTCCACAGCGCCTGCATGCGCATCCTGCGGCGCGAGGCCAAGCGGCTGGGCTTCCCGTCCAGCTTCTCGATCTACGACCAGGCCGACTCGCAGCGGCTGATGGCCATGGTCTGCAGGGAGATGGAGCTCGACCCGAAGCGTTACCCGCCGCGCTCGTTCTCGGCGCAGGTCAGCAACTTCAAGAACGAGCTGATCGACTACGAGACGGCGATCGAGCGGGCGGGCTCGCACCTGGAGAAGACGCTCGCGCAGGCGTACAAGGCCTACCAGCTCAAGCTGACCGAGGCCGGCGCGATGGACTTCGACGACATCATCATGAACACGGTGACGTTGTTCCAGCTCTTCCCCGACGTGGCCGAGCACTACCGGATGCGGTTCAGGCACGTGCTGGTCGACGAGTACCAGGACACCAACCACGCCCAGTACATCCTGATCAGGGAGCTGGTCGGGCACCCCGAGCTGCGCACGAACGACGGCGAGCTGGTGCGCTCGGGCGCCGACATGTCGGAATTGTGCGTGGTGGGCGACGCCGACCAGTCCATCTACGCCTTCCGCGGCGCGACGATCCGCAACATCCTGGAGTTCGAGCGCGACTACCCCGACGCCCGCACGATCCTGCTGGAGCAGAACTACCGCTCCACGCAGAACATCCTGGCCGCCGCCAACGCCGTGATCGCGCGCAACGAGTCGCGCAAGCCCAAGAACCTCTGGTCCGACCAGGGCGACGGCCCCAAGATCGTGGGGTATGTCGCCGACAACGAGCACGACGAGGCCATGTTCGTGGCCCAGGAGGTCGACCGGCTCAGCGACGAGGAGGGCGTCAAGCCGGGCGACGTGGCGGTCTTCTACCGCACCAACGCCGCCTCCCGCGTGTTCGAGGAGATCTTCATCCGCACCGGGCTGCCGTACAAGGTGGTCGGGGGCGTGCGCTTCTACGAGCGCAAGGAGGTCAAGGACCTGCTGGCCTACCTGCGGGTGCTGGCCAACCCGGCCGACGTGGTGTCGCTGCGGCGCATCCTGAACGTGCCCAAGCGCGGCATCGGCGAGCGGGCCGAGGCCATGATCGAGGCGCTGTCCTCGCGCGAGGGCATCACCTTCTGGGACGCGCTGCGCCGGGCCGACGAGGCGTACGGCATGGCCACGCGCTCGCTCAACGCGGTCAAGGAGTTCGTCGCGCTGGTCGAGGAGCTGATCGCCAAGGGCGAGGGGGTGCCGCCGTCGGCGCTGGCCGAGGAGGTGCTGGTGGCCACCGGCTACCGCGCCGAGCTGGAGGCGTCGGAGGACCCGCAGGACGAGTCCCGCCTGGAGAACCTCAACGAGCTCGTCTCCGTGGCCTCCGAGTTCGAGGAGGCCAATCCGGAGGGCACGCTGGTGGAGTTCCTGGAGCAGGTGTCGCTGGTGGCCGACGCCGACCAGATCCCCGACACCGACGGCGGGCAGGGGGTCGTCACCTTGATGACCCTGCACACGGCCAAGGGGCTGGAGTTCCCGGTCGTGTTCCTGACGGCCATGGAGGACGGCGTGTTCCCGCACGTCCGCTCGCTGGGCGAGCCCAAGGAGCTGGAGGAGGAGCGGCGGCTGGCCTACGTCGGCATCACCAGGGCGCAGCAGCGGCTCTACCTCACGCGGGCGGCCGTGCGCAGTTCCTGGGGCGCGCCGTCGTTCAACCCCGCCTCCCGTTTCGTGAACGAGGTGCCGGGCCAGCTCATGGAGTGGCGCACCGACCCGGAGAAGTCGGCCTGGAGCGCGGCCACGCGGCGCGAGCCCGCCCGCCCCGCCACCCCCGCCAAGAGCGCCTCGGGCGGCGGGCGCAAGGTGCCCTCGCTGGCGCCCGGCGACCGGGTCTCGCACGACGCGTTCGGGCTCGGCACGGTGGTGTCCGTGGACGGGGTCGCGGAGAAGACCAAGGTCAAGATCGATTTCGGCAGCGGCGGGGAGAAGACGCTGCTGCTGGCGTACGCGCCGCTGGAGAAGCTCTAGAACGGCCGAGGGCCGCTCACCCCGTGAGCGGCCCTCGGCGTTCCCGAAGGGTCAGCCCTTCAGCGCGCTGCCCTTCCTCCACTGGCTGTAGCTGAGCTGCCAGTAGCTCCAGCCGTTGTTCCACTGGAGCTTGCGCTTGGTGCCGGTGATCTTCACGACGTCGCCGCGCTGGGCGATCGTGTAGAACCACTTGGCCCCGGCCGGGGTGGCGCGGACGCAGCCGTGGCTCTGGTTGGAGCGGCCGAGGTACTGGTAGTAGCCGGCGCTCTGGTGGACGTACTCACCGCTGTCGGAGATGCGCACCGCCCACGGGATCTCCTCCTTGTAGTAGCGCGGGTCCTTGGGGTCCGTCACGCCCATCCAGGAGGAGGTCATGGTCTCCACGGCCTTCTTGCCCATGGTCAGGTGCACGCCGCTGGTGGTCAGGTAGACGTCCACGCCGTTCCTGATCAGGCCGCCCTTGCCGGCGCTGATCGGGATCTTCTTGGCCAGCTTCCCGTTCCGGTACACCTTCATCTGGTGCTTGCGGGTGTCGACCACGGAGATGTTCTTCGCGCCGACGGCGAACCTGCGGGAGACGTTCTTGGCGCCGGTGTTGCCGGGCAGTTCCGACAGCCGCGCCGTGAAGAGCACCTTCTGGTACGGCTTCCAGTACGTCTTCGTCCGGTAGATCACCTTGCGGGCGGACACCCAGCGCCACGCGCCCTCGTGCGCCTCCTCGGACTCGACGCCCAGCACCGCCTCGACGGCCGCCTTGTCCTTCACGTCCCGGTCGAAGGTGACGATGATCGGGAACCCGACCCCCACCTTCTCGGTCTTCTCCCCCATGGGAGTGATGTCGGCGATGCCGACCTTGATCTTCTTCCCGGAAGAAGCCGGGGTGGGCGACGGCGTGGGAGCCACTGCGGCGGCAGCGGGAACGGTGGTGACCTGGGCCGTGGCCTGGGGGACGGGGGCGCTCTCCGCCGCGCACGCTGTCGCGGCGATCAGTGCGACCAGTGCCGGAAGCATCCGGGTGACGCGCATCAAGGGGTTACTCCTGGACTTTGTGCTTCGACTACCTCCTTGTGTGACAACTGTGAGCGGTGATTCGTGCGCGAAATGCTGATAACTATCCTGTAACGGTCCAAAAACCCGCATAAGCGGGCAACTTTGGGCGCGCGTAACGGCGGCCGAGCAGCGCGTGAAAGCTCAGACGAGCCGGCGCGCGGTCGCCCAGCGGGACAGCTCGTGGCGGTTGGAGAGCTGCAGCTTGCGCAGCACCGACGAGACATGCGTCTCCACCGTCTTGACGGAGATGAACAGCTCCTTGGCGATCTCCTTGTACGCGTACCCCCGGGCGATCAGCCGCAGCACCTCACGCTCCCGCTGCGTCAGCGAGTCGAGCTCGGGGTCGATCGACGGCGCCTCCGACGAGGCGAACGCGTCGAGCACGAAGCCCGCCAGCCGCGGCGAGAACACCGCGTCCCCCTCGGCCACCCGGTTGATGGCGTCCGTCAGCTCCTTGCCGCTGATGTTCTTGGTCACGTAGCCGCGGGCCCCGCCCCTGATGACGCCGATGACGTCCTCGGCCGCGTCGGAGACCGACAGCGCCAGGAACCGCACCTGCGAGCCGGAGCCCAGGACCCGGCGCAGCACCTCCTGGCCGCCGCCCCCAGGCATGTGCACGTCGAGCAGGACCACGTCGGGCTGGTGCGCGGCGATGGCCTGGACCGCCGTCTCCACGTCCTCGGCCTCGCCGACGACCTCGATGGAGTCGCCCAGCTCGGCGCGCACGCCCGATCGGAACAACCGGTGGTCATCGACGATCAGTACGCGCGTCATGCCTTCTCCACCTTCATCGTCAACATCACTTCCGTGCCCTCACCGGGCTCGGTACGCACCCGGGCCGTACCTCCGTGACGTTCCATTCTCCCGATGATGGACTCCCTGATCCCCATCCTGTCGAGCGGCACCGCCTCGAGGTCGAACCCCTTGCCCCGATCCTTCACGAAAATCGTGACTTCTTCACCCTCTACCTCCGCATAAACGGAAATAGAGGGACTCTCAGAGTATTTGGCCGCGTTCACCATCGCCTGCCTGGACGCCTTCAGCATCGCCGCCAGCTTGCCGGACGCGTCGAGCGCGATGTCGCCGACGCAGACGACCTCGATGGGCACGCCGTGCGCGTCCTCCTCCTCGGCGGCGATCCTGCGTACGGCGGCCGCCACCGTGGCGTCGGCGTCCTGCTTCGGCTGGTAGAGCCAGTTGCGCAGCTCGCGCTCCTGGGAGCGGGCCAGGCGGGAGACCTCGCGCGGGTCGTTCGCGACGCGCTGGATCAGGGTGAGCGTGTGCAGCACCGAGTCGTGCACCATGGCGGCCACCTCGGCCCGCTCCTCCTGCCTGATGCGCTCGCGCCGCTCCAGTTGCAGCTCTTTCCACAGGCCGGCAAGCCACGGCGCGGCGATGACCAGCAAGCCGCCGACCACCACGACCGTGAACAGCAGGCTGTCCCTGATCTGGGGCAGCTCGCCCTCCGCGGCCAGGAAGCCGGTCGCGCCGACCACGACCAGGATGATGCCGAGCAGCGTGCGCACGCTGTTCTTGCTGATGCTGCGCGAGGCTCCGCTCACCCAGCTGCTGCGGCGTTCGGGGTCTGCCTGCTGCCACAGGATCAGCGCGCCGATCCCGCCCACCGCGAACGGCAACATGCCGATGCCGCCCTGGTTGGCCCCGGTCAGCCAGCCGAACGAGAACAGCGCCGCCCCGATCGCGCTGAACGCGGCGAGCTGGCTCCAGTCGCGCTGCGGCGCCTGCCCCTGGTACGGCTGGCGCGGCGTCACCATCCACAACACCGCGTACGCCACCGCGCCGGCCCCCTGGGGGACGGTGAGCAGCACGAACATCAGCCTGATCACCACCGGATCAAGCTTGAGCTGCGCCGCCAGCCCCTGGGCGACACCGCCGAGCAGGCGCCCCTCCATGGGGCGCATCATCCGGCGGTAGGGCTTGTCGCCGCTCTGCTCGGCGAGTGTCTTCTGGTCAGCCATAACATGGCCATGGTCACATGTCGGGGGCCATGCGGGCATCAGGGAACAACCCCCGGGTCGGCTCAGGGGTGTCCCGGATGCGAGCACACTACGTGTAGGTCCACGATGGTACGCATGACAGAAGCTCCGCCCAGGCAGCCGGCCTCTCCTCCCCGGGAGCTGCGACGCAGCAGCGAGGGACGCTTCCTCATGGGAGTGTGCGCGGGCCTCGGGCGGCGCACCGGCATCGACCCCGTGGTGTTCCGCGCGGGCTTCGCGGTGCTCCTGCTCGGCTCCGGCATCGGGCTGTTCCTCTATCTCGCGGCGTTCCTGCTGATGAAGGAGCCGAACGGGCGGCCGGGGATCATCGAGCAGTGGACGCGGCGCGACTTCGACGCCGAGACCGTGATGGCGCTGCTGACGGCGGTGCTGGGGTTCGGGCTGGCGATCAACCTGGCGACGGTGTGGCTGGACACGGGCACGCTGGTGGTGGGGGTGTTCCTGGCCGTGTCGCTGCTGGCCGCGCACTCCAGCGGGGTGGACCTGCGGGCGCTGGCCCGGTCGATGCCCGAGCGGCTGGGCCGCCGGCCGGGCACGGAGCGGCCCGCCGCCTCCTACGAGAGCGCCGCCCCCGTACGCGCTCCCGAGCCGCCCCAGGCGACGGCGCCGCCCAGGGCGGCGACCGCCGCACCCGAGCAGACGCAGACACCCGAGCGGACGCAGGCGCCTGCCGCACCGGCGCAGCCGACCGCCTTCGTGCCCCGGGCAGAGACACCGGCGCCCGCGCAGTCAGCGCAGTCCGGGCAGTCCGGGCAGTCCGGGCAGCCCGCGCGGGAGCCTGACGCGGCCACGGCCGACGAGCCGGCGACGTCGGCAGGCGGGGCGGAGTTCCCCGCCGAGCAGCACGCACCCGCCCAGCAGGACGTTTCCGAAGCGGCCGTCCACAGGCAGGAGCAGCAGGAGGAGGAGCCGGTCTCCCCGTTCGCGATCACCGCGCAGCACCCGGTGCCCCCGCACGAGCCACCTCCCGCCTCCCGTCCCAGCCCTCCGACCACCGTGAGTTACGGCAGCTACGGCGAGCCGTTCGCCCCGAACGGCCCCTACCAGCCGCTGGACCCGGCCAGGAGGCCAGGCGGCTACTCGCCGTACGACCCGAGCATGTACGCCCGTCCCGTCCGGAAACGGCGGCGTCCGAGGTCGGTCATCGGCCTCATCACCATCCTGCTGACATTGATCATCGGAGGGATCGTCGTGGCCGTCCAAGCAAGGTCTGCGGCGGGAGTGAGCCCGACCATCGTCGGCGGCGCCATGCTCATCACCATCGGCGCCGGCCTGCTGGTGGCCGCGTGGTGGGGCCGGGGCGCGGGGCTGGTGGCCGCGGGCACGGCGGTGACGCTGATCGTGGGCATGGGGTTGATGCTCGGCGGCATGCCGAGGAACATCGGCCCGGCCGAGTGGGCGCCGACCAGCATCGCGGAGGTCGGCCGGGTCTTCGACGTGGGGTTGGGCGACGGCACGCTGGATCTGTCCGAGCTGGCGCTGCCACCGGGCTCGAACGTGACGGTCAACGCCGCGATCTCGGCGGGCGAGCTGGTGGTGATCGTGCCGCCGACGGCACGGGTCGAGGTGCACGCGAGCAACAAGATCGGCGACATCGTGATCGACCAGTCGCTCAGGGGCGGCGTGGACGTGCGTACGTCCAAGGTGCTGGAGCCGGTGGTGAAGCCGAGCGGCAAGGTCCCCACCCTCGTGCTCAACCTCAAGGGCGGCCTCGGCGACATGGAGGTGCGGCGTGCCGCGTGACGTCGAGCGGCCCCGTCGCCTGCACCGGACGGACTGGATGGCCCTGCTGAGCGGCGTGCTCTTCGTCGTTCTGGGCATTTTGGTGGTGACACGCGCGATCAGGGATCCGCTGGTCCTGGTCGGGGTGATGGTGCTGGGACTGGCCTCCGCGGGGCTGGTGGCGATCGTCGCTCGGGTGGTCCGCGGTAAGTAACCCTTGACCGGGAAAAACACCGGCGTAGGTTCGGAGTGTCCGCCTTTCCCCCTGCTCCTGAGGGAGGACGTATGCCCCGAATCACCGTCACTGTCGACGGTATCCAGTACGAGGAGGACGTCGAGCCGCGGCTCCTGCTCGTCCACCTGCTACGAGAACGGCTGGGCAAGACCGGCACCCCCGTGGGTTGCGACACCAGCAACTGCGGCGCCTGCACGGTCATGCTCGACGGCAAGAGCGTCAAGAGCTGCTCGGTGCTCGCCGTCCAGGCCGACGGCTGCGACGTCGTCACCATCGAGGGCCTGGGCGCCAACGGCTCCCTGCATCCGATGCAGCAGGCCTTCCACGAAGAGCACGCGCTGCAGTGCGGCTACTGCACGCCCGGCATGGTCATGGCCGCGATAGACCTGCTCAGGGAGGACCCCGATCCGTCGGAGGAGACGATCAGGCAGGGGCTGGAGGGCAACCTCTGCCGCTGCACCGGATACTGCAACATCGTGCGCGCGGTACGCAGGGGCGCGCAGGAGATGGGTCAGGCGGTGCGCACGCCATGACCACGCAAGAGGTAGGCCGGCCGCGCAAGCGGAAAGAGGACGCCAGGCTGCTGACGGGGCGCACGCAGTGGACGGACAACCTCTCGCGGCCGGGCACGCTGCACGTGATGTTCCTGCGCAGCCCGATGGCGCATGCCAGGATCACCAGGGTCGACGTGTCGGGGGCACGCGGCCTGCCGGGAGTCGTGGCGGCCTTCAGCGGCCAGGACTTCGGGGCCGAGCAGGGCAGCCTGCCGTGCGCGTGGCCACGCAGCGGCGACACGGTCGTCCCCGACCACCCTCCGATGGCGGTCTCGGAGGTGCGCTACGTCGGCGAGGCGGTGGCCTGCGTGGTGGCCACCGACCGGTACCGCGCCGCGGACGCCCTGGAGGCGATCGAGGTCGACTACGAGCAGTTGCCCGCGGTGCTCGACATGAACGAGGCGCTCGGCGAGTCCGCCGCCAAGGTGCACGAGACGGGCAACCGGGCCTTCACCTACAGGGCGGCCTCGGGTGACCTGGAGGCCGCGTTCAGGGACGCGCCCGTGGTGATCGACCGCACGTTCGTGCAGCAGCGGCTGATCCCGAGCGCGATGGAGCCGCGGGCGGTGCTGTGCGACACCGACGGCGACTCGTTCACGATGTGGACCTCCACCCAGATCCCGCACATCCTGCGCACCATGCTGGCGCTGGTGACCGGCGTGGCCGAGCACAAGCTCCGCGTGGTCGCGCCCGACGTGGGCGGCGGGTTCGGCTCGAAGCTGCAGGTCACCGCCGAGGAGGTGCTGTGCCTGCTGCTGGCGCGCAGGCTGGGCAGGCCGGTGAAGTGGGTGGAGTCGCGCTCGGAGGGCAACCTGACGGTGCACCACGGCCGTGACCAGATCCAGCACCTGCGGCTGGCGGCCGACGCCGACGGGCGCGTCCGCGGGCTCCAGGTGGAGCTGCTGGCCGACATGGGCGCCTACCTGGTGCTGCTGACGCCGGCGGTCCCGCTGCTCGGGGCGCAGATGTTCAACGCCATCTACAAGATGGACGCCTACGAGTTCGCCTGCACGGGCGTGTTCACCACGAAGATGCCGACGGACGCCTACCGCGGCGCGGGACGGCCCGAGGCCACGTTCGGCATCGAGCGGATGATGGACGAGCTGGCCGCCGAGCTGCGGATGGACCCGCTGGAGGTGCGGCGGCGCAACTGGATCAAGCACGAGGAGTTCCCCTACACCACGATCTCCGGCCTGACCTACGACTCGGGCAACTACGAGGCGGCGACGGACCGGGCGATGGCCCTGTTCGGCTACGACAAGTTGCGCGCGGAGCAGAACGACCGGCGTGACAGGGGCGACCCCGTCCAGCTCGGGATCGGCGTCAGCACGTACACGGAGATGTGCGGGCTGGGCCCGTCCAGGTGGTTCGGCAGCGAGAACGCCGGAGCGGGCGGCTGGGAGCACGGCTCGGTGCGGCTGCTGCCCACGGGCAAGGTGGAGGTCGTCACCGGCAGCTCGCCGCACGGGCAGGGCCACGTGACGGCGTGGAGCCAGATCGTGGCCGACGCGCTCGGCGTGCCGTTCGAGGACGTCACGGTGCTGCACGGCGACACGGCGATCTCGCCCAAGGGCCTGGACACCTACGGCTCGCGCTCGCTGGCCATCGGCGGCATCGCGGTGCTCAAGGCGTGTGACAAGGTCAGGGACAAGGCCCGCAAGCTGGCCGCGCACGTGCTCGAGTGCTCGCCGGAGGACCTGGAGTTCGAGGCGGGCGCGTTCACGGTGCGGGGCACCGGCTCGCGGAAGACCATCCAGGAGCTGGCGCTGGCCGCGTTCGCGGGCCACGACCTGCCCGACGGGGTGGAGGCGAGGCTGGACTCCGACGTCACGTTCGACCCGGAGAACTTCTCCTTCCCGCACGGCACCCACCTGTGCGCCGTGGAGGTGGACACCGAGACGGGCATGGTGAGGATCCGCTCGTACGTGGCGGTGGACGACGTCGGCAAGGTCGTCAACCCGCTGATCGTGGACGGCCAGCTGCACGGCGGCATCGCGCAGGGCATCGCGCAGGCGTTGTTCGAGGAGGCCGTGTACGACGCCGACGGCAACCTGCTGACCACCACGATGGCCGACTACCTGCTCCCGTCGGCCGCCGATCTGCCGGACTTCGCCCTCGACAGGACCGAGTCCCCGGCGACCAGCAATCCGCTGGGCGTCAAGGGCGTGGGCGAGGCGGGCACGATCGCCTCGACCCCGGCCGTGGTGAACGCGATCGTGGACGCCCTGCGCCCGCGCGGCGTCAACGACGTCCGGATGCCGTGCACGCCGGAGCGCGTCTGGCGAGCCCTGGAAGGAGTCAGGCAATGATCCCCGCACAGTTCGACTACGTCCGGCCGGGCTCGCTGGCCGAGGCGTGCCGGGAGCTGGGCTCGGACGAGGACGCCAAGGTCCTGGCGGGCGGGCAGTCGCTGCTGCCGTTCCTGCGGCTGCGGCTGGCCTACCCGTCGAAGCTGGTGGACATCGGCCGGCTGGCCGGCCTGAGGGGCGTGCACGACCGCGGCGACCACGTCTACATCGGCGCGATGACCACGCACGACGAGGTCATGCGCTCCCCCGTGGTGACGGCGGGCTGCCCGCTGGTGGCGCTGGCCGCGGCGCACGTGGCCGATCCGGCGATCCGGCACCGGGGCACGTTCGGCGGCTCGCTGGCGCACGCGGACCCGGCCGGTGACCTGCCGGCCGTGGTGCTGGCGCTGGACGGGGTGTTCGTGGCGGCCTCGGCGGACGGCGAGCGGGAGATCCCGGCGGCGGAGTTCTTCGTCGACTACCTGGAGTCGTCGCTGCGGCAGGGCGAGATCCTGGCCGGGGTGCGCATCCCGAAGCTGGGCGAGGGCTGGGGCTTCCACTACGAGAAGTTCCACCGGACCGCGCAGGCGTGGGCGATCGTCGGCGTGGCGGCGGCGGTCAGGCGCTCGAACGGCTCGATCTCCGAGGCCCGGATCGGGCTGACGAACATGGGCCCGACCCCGCTGCGCGCGCGTGCCACCGAGTCGGCGCTGGAGGGCGTGGAGCTGGGCGACCAGGTGCGCCGGGCGTGCGCGGAGGCGGCGGCTGACACCTCGCCGCCGGCCGATCTGCACGCCCAGCCCGACTACCGGCGGCATCTGGCCAAGGTGCTGACCGACCGCGCGGTACGGGCGGCGGCCGGATCGCCCTGATCTGTGTCGGGGGCGCCTCTTCCGGGGCGCCCCCGAGCCGTCGTAGGGTCACTGGCATCGGAGAAGGAGCGGATCGATGGCGATGCGGTTCGAGCACGAGTTCACTGTTCCCGTACCGATCGAGCAGGCCTGGGCCGTGTTGCTCGACGTCGAGCGGGTCGCGCCGTGCCTGCCCGGGGCGACGCTGGACGTCTTCGAGGGTGACGAGTTCACCGGCAGGATGAAGGTCAAGGTCGGCCCGATCACGGTCACCTATCGCGGCTCGGCCCGATTCGAGGACGTGGACAAGGACTCCTACTCGCTCACCATCCAGGCGTCGGGCAAGGAGGCCCGGGGCTCCGGCACGGCCTCCGCCACGGTCAGGGCGCGCATGGAGCCGCGCGAGGAGGCCACGCTGGTGACGGTGGAGACGTCGTTCAACGTGACCGGAAGGCCCGCCCAGTTCGGGCGGGGCGTGATGGCCGAGGTCGGCGGCAGGCTCATCGAGAAGTTCGCGGGGAACCTGGCCGACCTGCTCTCGGAGCCCATGGTCGAGCCGGCGGCCCCCGCCCAGGACAAGCAGGACAAGCAGGAGGAGGAGCGGCATCTCAGCGCGGTGCCGGAGCAGGACGCCAGGCCGGCGGGCACGCTGCGCACCTCACGCTCGCCCGACGAGGAGGCGCTCGACCTGCTGGAGATCGCGGGGCAGCCGCTGCTGAAGCGGCTGGCGCCCGTCGCGGGCGGGCTCGCTCTGCTACTTGTCCTTATTTGGGTCATACGTCGGCTTATGCGCTGATTTTCAGCAAATACTCCCTAAAGTCCGGACGGTTCCCCTGCCCTGGGGGAAGTGTCACTCCCGCTGGGGAACTAGGGGGAGGACTTCCGGGATGCCCGACTGCACCGTTGTCGTCATCACCTACAACGACGCGGACCGCCTGCCCAGGGCCGTGCGTTCCGTGCTCCGGCAGTCGCTGCGCGACCTGGAGGTGATCATCTCCGACGACGCCAGCACCGACGGCACGCCGGCGGTGGCACGCCGGCTGGCGCGGGCCGACCCGCGCGTGCGGTACCTGCGCAGGCCGGTCAACAGCGGCGGCTGCGGGGCACCGCGCAACGACGGGATCGACGCGGCCTCCGCGCCGTACGTGATGTTCCTGGACAGCGACGACGAGCTGCCCAGGCACGCGTGCAAGAGCCTGCTCACCGAGATCGAGCGGACCGGGGCCGACTTCGTCTCGGGGCAGATCTCCCGGCTGTTCGAGCCGAGCGGGCGGCTGCGGCCGTACTACCCGTCGCTGTTCGAGCGGCGGCGGGTGGTGGAGGGCATCAGGCAGGAGCCCGAGCTGTTCCTCGACTGCTTCAGCACCAACAAGCTCTACAGCGTGGACTTCCTGCGCAGGCACACGCTGCGCTTCCCCGAGGACATCCACTACGAGGACCACGTCTTCGCCGCCGAGCTGTACGCGGTCGCGCGCAGGTTCGCGGTCGTGCCGTGGACGGTCTACCACTGGCACCGGGCCGCCACGAACGACTCGATCTCGCTGAGCATCGACGACCTGGCGAACGTGCGGCAGCGGGTGATCGCGGCCCGCCTGAGCGACGACCTCCTGCGCGACCACGGGGCCGCGGACCTGGTGCCGCACAGGCAGTACCGGTTCCTCCGCCAGGACCTGCGGGTCTACCTCAACCCGCTGCCGCTGCGGGACGCGGTATGGGTCAAGGAGTTCGCCGCGATCGTGCGGCCGTACCTGGAGGAGATCCCCGGCGAGGTGTTCGAGCGCGTCGATCCGCTGGACCGGGTCTGCTGCCAGCTCATCCTGGACGACCGGACCGAGGACCTGCGGGTCGCGGCGAGCTCACTGACCGGACCGCGGGCCGCGCCCCGGGCGGCGGTGCAGCTCGACGGGCGCACGTACTGGGGCACGTCGGTCTCGCCCCGCCTGGACATCACCGCCCTGCGGCTGGCCGAGCTGCCCTTCAGCGCCTCCAGGCTGCGGCACGAGGTCGCGGCCCTGTCCTCGGACGGCGAGCGGGTGCGGATGACCGTGCGCACGTACGACCCGTTCGGCGCGCTGCCGGTGGACTGGACGGCGTTCCTGCAGCTCGGCAGGGAACGCGTGCCGATCTCGCCGGCGCCGTCGGGCGAGGGCGGGTACGTCAGCGACGTCACGTTCACGCCCAAGGGCAGGTGCGACCCGCGCATCGGCTTCACCAGGACCTCCGACGGGCACACCACGACCGACCGGATCATCGCCGACCCGCGCACCGAGCCGATCGAGCTGCCCGGGTGCACGCTCAGGGTCGAGGGGTACGCCGCCTACCTGTGCGTGCGGCCCGACCCCGCCCCCCGGTCGTTGTGGCGGCGGGTCAGGCGGCGGCTGATCAAGCGGGTCAGCACGCCCGCGAACAAGCTCCGCGCGTACAAGGTGCTGATCAGGGTGCTGCCGCGGCGCCGGAACCTGGCGCTGTTCGAGTCGGACGTCGGCAAGGGGTACAGCGGCAGCCCCCGCGCCATCTACGAGGAGATCCGGCGGCGCGGGCTGCCGATCGAGGCCGTCTGGTCGGTGGCCAGGGGGCGCGGGAATTTCCCCCCCGACGCGCGGCTCGTGCGCCGGGGCAGCTGGCGCTACGTCTACACCATGGCCAGGGCCGGGATCTGGGTCGACAGCCACGGCTTCCCGCTGGACTACCCCAAGCCCCGCGGCACCCGCTACCTGCAGACCTGGCACGGGCAGGGCATCAAGTCGATCGGGTTCGACGCGCCGGACCTGCGCGGCGACTTCGACGGGCCGCGCGCGCGGTGGCGGGCCGCCGTGGCGCGGTGGGACGCGCTGGTGTCGCCGAGCGCGGAGTTCTCCCGGGTGTTCCTGCCGTCGAACGGGTACTCGGGCAAGGTGTACCGGTGCGGGACGCCGCGGTGCGACGCGCTCGTCCAGGCCCGGCAGTCGGACGACGTGCGGCGGCGGCTGGAGGTGCCGCCCGGGCGGCAGGTCCTGCTCTACGCGCCCACCTACCGGGACCGGGCGAAGAACAGCGGCAAGTCCGTACGGGTGGATCTGGAGCTGCTGGCCGAGGAGCTGGCCGACGAGTGGGTGGTCGTCCTGCGCACGCATCCGGTCGAGCGGTACAGCCCGCCCGAGCACCTGCGGCACTTCGTCCGCGACGCCGGGTCCTACCCCGAGATCAACGAGCTGATGCTGGCCTCGGACGCGCTGCTGACCGACTACTCCTCCGTCATGTGCGACTACGCGCTGACGGGCAAGCCGATGGTCTTCTTCATCGACGACTGGGACGACTACCGGCTCTCGGAACGCGGCGTCTACCACGACCTCCCGGCCATCGCGCCGGGCCCGTGCCTGACGACGACCGAGGACCTGGTGGCGGTGCTGCGCGCGCTGCCCGCCGTGCACGAGGCGTACGCCGAGCGGTACGCGGCCTTCCGCGACCTGTGGTGCGCCGACGAGCGCGGGGACGCGGCGGCCAGGATCGTCTCCGACTTCTTCGGGGAGGCCGTGCGATGACCGTCGTGTTCACCTGCCTGGACGCCGACACGCTCGGCGGCATCCAGCAGGTCACCCACACCCTCGCCCAGGGGCTGGCGCGGCGCGGTCACGAGGTGCACGTGATCGGGCTGCAGCGGGCCGCCGCGCCGTTCCGGTACGTGGACCGGCCGCTCTACCACCATCACGTGATCAGCAGCCGGCCGGTGGCGGGCGGCCTGGCGCGCAGGCGGGCCGACCGGCGGCTCAAGGCGCTGCTCGGGGAGATCGGGCCGGGCTACGCGGTCATGACGTCGCCGTCCGTGGTGGCCAGGGCCGCGCGGCTGCTGCCGGGCTCGCTGCGGCCGATCGGGCAGTACCACGGGTCGTACGACCACGCCCGCGACTGCTGGCACCTGGCCTCGATCAGACGCCACTACCCGGGGCTCGACCAGGCGGTCTTCCTGAGCGAGGAGGACGCCCGGCTGTTCTCGGAGCACGCGCTGCTGCCCAACGCCAGCGCGCTGCCGAACCCGCTGGCGGCCTGGCCCGAGGAGATGTCCGTGCTGGAGTCGCCGCGGGTGCTGGGGGTGGGGCGGCTGGAGGGCGTCAAGCGCTTCGACCGGCTGATCACCGCGTTCGCCCGGTCGGGCGCGCCCGAGCCGTGGGAGCTGCACCTCATCGGGGACGGCGGGGAGCTCGACCGGCTACGCGCGCACGCCCGCGCGGAGGGGGTGGAGGACCGGGTGGTGTTCAGGGGGCGGGTGCCTGCCGCCGCCATGCCCGCCGAGTACCTGCGCGCTTCCGTACTGGGGCTGACCAGCGAGTACGAGGGGTTGCCCGTGGTGCTGCTGGAGTCGGCGGCGCACGGGCTGCCCGCCGTGGCCTTCGACGTGTCGGGAGGCGTGCGGTCGGCCGGGCCCGTGCTGGTGCCGCCGGGGGACGTGGACGCGTTCGCGGTGGAGCTGGGGCGGCTGGTGGACGACGAGGAGGAGCGGCGCCGGCTGGGCGCCGACGCCCGCGCCCGCGTCGAGGCCTTCCGCCTGGAACACGTGCTGGACCGCTGGGAGTCGCTGTTCGCGCACATCGAACGCTGACTCCCAGCCGGCGTTCACAGGGCTGTCAGACGGGTTCGGTGAGCTCCTTGCGTTGCTGCGGGACACCGGCCAGCGACCGCTGGCGGGTGGTGAGCAGCGCGGCGACCGGGCTGGGCTCGCGGAGCCGGTTGAAGCGGTCGCGCATGCTCTTGCGCATGCGCGACGCCTTGCGCTTCTGCATGGTCTTCTGGCACGCCACCACGTGCTCCTTGGACGGCTTGGGCACGCCGCTCAGCTCGTAGCCCATGGACTCCAGCCGATCCCCCAGCATGTGCTCGCACAGCGCGATCTCCCAGTCGTCGAGCCGGTTCGCCCAGCTTCCGACGCGGCTGCGGGTGACCTCGCGGTGCGTGTTGCTGTGCCAGACCTTGTGCTGCGGCACCGCCACGCTGGCCGCCTCGCGCGGCGAGATCATGGCCGGCGAGAAGTCCTCCTCCAGGAAGTGGCAGAGCTTCTTCAGCTCGGTCATGGGGTCGTCCGTGAGGTCCTCGTAGCGCAGCTCGTAGTAGGTGTCCGCGGCCAGCGTGCGCTTCAGCCGGCCGCCCGCGTCGATGGCCTCCGCCCAGGTGGAGACGGCGTGGAAGGAGTCCAGGGTGTACCAGGGCATCTCCTTCAGGGAGGCCACGCAGTCGCGGCCGTCCCTGATGAGGTGGATGAACTGGGCGTCGGGGAAGAGCCGCAGCAGCAGGTCCACCTGCTTGACGTAGCTGGGCCGCTTGTCGCCCCAGCGGGCCTTGTCGAAGCGGTCGGCGTACATGCGGAAGGCCGTGCCGATGACCGAGCCGAGCGAGCCGGGGCCCTCGACGGCCTGCCGGACGAACTCGTTCTTGTCGATCTTGAGCTCGCGGAACTTCGTGCTGCGGTCGGTCGCGATCCACTCCGCCAGGGCGCGGCGCCGCTGGGCGACCCGCAGGTCGCCCCACGTGCGGCGGCGGTAATAAGCGGGAACGAGGAAGCGCGTCTCCGGAGGCACCGCCAGACGGGGGTGCGAGTGGAGCATGAGCTGGAGCATCGTGGTGCCGGACCGCGGACATCCGATGACGAAGACTGGTCGGTCGGACATGACGTAGTAACCCCCGAAAATCTAGACGAGAACGTGCTCTCGGCTCTCCTGAGGCGAGCCCGCGCCGTGCCTGCGCGTGAAGAGCCACATCCGGTAGACAAGGAAGACCTCGTTGGTGAGCAGCAGGAGCCCCGACAGCGCGGCGAGCGGGATCAGCGCCCATGCCCCCGCTATGGGCGCGATGACGAACACCGCCGCGTGGAACTCGATGCCGCTCACCAGGTGCGATCGCACGCGGTGCCGGGCCAGGAACCTGTTGACCCGCCTGAAGAGCCGGAAGAAGGCGCGCGGCCGGGAGATCCGCCCCAGCGCCGCCCGCCCGGGCTCCTGACCAGGAAGAGGGTCCGGGCCGGTGAGAGGGTCCGGGTGAAGAAGGGGATCCCGGTCGAGAAGCGGATCCGGGCCCAGGAGAGGATCCGGGCCGAGGAGGGGATCCGGGTCCGACAGGGGATCGGGCTCCTGGCGCTCCTCCCTGACGGCCTCGCGCACGCGCTTCATCTGCGGCGCGTTGACGTACCTGAACAGGTCCAGGACCGCCACCGCCGCGCCGAGCACCACGTAGCGCACATCGCCGGTCAGCGCGTACTGCCCGTAGGCCAGGCCCCCCGCGCACAGGACCACCCTGATCCGGTCGCCCACGTAGTCGAGCCAGAGACCGAACGGCGTCCCCGTGCCCTTGAGCCGGGCGATTTTGCCGTCCACGCAGTCGATCATGAAGCTCAGATAGAAGAAGCCTGCGCCCGCTATGAGGTGGTTCGTCGCGAAACAGGCGGCCGACACCATGCCGAGGACCAGCGAGAGCACCGTGAGTCCGTTGGGTGTCATCCGGGTGCGGTTGGCGACGGGAAGTGCGACCCGGCAGGCGACCGGGTCCACGAAATACACGGTCCACCAGGAGTCTCTCCGCTTGCGTGTCTCGTAGACGTCATCCAGCGAATAGGTCCTCATGCCTCCCAGCATGACCACGCGACGCGCCGGAACGATTACTGTCTGGAACTACTGGGGGATGTCCATGCCGCTTCTTGACCAACCCGGCACGGAGAACCGCCACACGGCGCCGTCCGCGGCGTCCCGGCACCAGCACTTGAGGACGAGCCCGCGCATTTCGGCCCGCACCTGGAGCCGCCAGGGGCCGCCGCCTTCCAGCCGGTCCGGATCGACGGCGGCCACGACGCCGTAACGGCCGCGACGCCGGGTCTCCAGCGGGACGCGGCGCCGCCCGTCGCTGAGCCACAGGCCGACCTTGGTGATCTTGCGATCGACGCGGTGGATGGCCACGTACGCGCGCAGGCGGTACTCGGCGCCGGTCCACTCGCACGACTCGACCCTGGCGATCAGCTTGAGCTCCTCGCGGGCGTCGAACACCTCGTCGGGGATGCGCAGGCGGCGGTCGCGGAAGAAGGGGTAGTCGCCGTACCAGTGGGTGGTGCGCATCCCGCGCGGCACCACGCGCGTGACGTCCTCGCGCCCGCGCCGGAACTCGCGCACCGTACGCAGCTCCGCGACCAGGCCGCGCCTGAGCAGGTGCAGCTCCAGGCGGCGCAGCGACGGCGCGGAGTCCAGCACGTGCGGTCCCAGCGTCGCCAGCCACGAGTGCGCCAGCTCCAGCAGCGGCCCCGGATCCCCCTCGCAGTGCTCCAGCGCCTGGAACAGGAAGACGGTGTCCTTCTCCAGCACGAGCGCGTCGAAGCCGTCGAGCAGCTCGGGCGCCCGGTCGTCCAGGAACGCGCGCACCGAGCGGATGGCCGCCAGCCGCTCGCTCAGGTTGGGCAGCTCGGAGCGGCGCTGGGTGATCGAGGTCTCCCCCTCCTCGCGCTTGCGCCAGTGGTAGACGACCTCGCCCACCATGTCCACGCTGGTCGCGAGCACGTGGGCCTGCATGGCGACCGGCACGTCCTCGTAGATGCCCGAGGGGAACGCCAGGCCCGCGCGCTCCCAGAAGTCGCGCCGGTAGACCTTGTTCCACACCGTGCGGTCCCTGACCAGCACGTGCTTGTCGGTGATGTGCGTGCACAGCTGCGGGCGCCTGAACACCTTCTCGTGCAGGATCGACTCCTCCAGCTCGCCGTCCACCAGCCGCCGCACCGCGCCGCACGCCAGGTCGGAGCCGGTCTCGGCGAGCTTGCCGACGAGCAGCTCGTACGCCTCGGGCGGCACCACGTCGTCACCGTCCGCGAACGCCAGGTACGTGCCCCGCGCCTGCCTGATCCCCTGGTTGCGGGCCGGCCCCGGCCCCAGGTTGCGCTGGCCGATCAGGACGAAGCGCTCGTCCCTGGCCACGAAGTCCTCGGCGATGCGCCGGCTGCCGTCCACGGAGCCGTCGTCCACCAGGACCACCTCCAGGTCCTCCATGGTCTGGGCGGCCAGGGACTTCAGGCACTCGGCGAGGTACGGCTCCACGTTGTAGATCGGGACGATGACGCTGAGCAGGGGGATCATGCCGGATTCGCTCCTTGGCTCGGTACCGGGTCGAGGGCAGCATGCCTCGGTGGTCGACCGGATTCCGTGTCCGATGGCTGTCCCTGATGAGCTCTTTACCGGACGCGTAATCCGCTACGTTGTGCAAGAGATCAAGCACAAAGAGTAAGGGGGGAACGTGTTGAGGGAGGTCCAGGACGATGATCTGGCGGATATGCGCCGTTGGCGCAACCATCCGCGCGTGCGCGCCGCCAGCTTCACCACGCACGAGATCACGGAGGACGAGCATCTGCGCTGGTGGGAGGCCGTCCGCACCGACCCGGGCAGACGCGTGCTGATCTACGACCACCACGGGGTCGCCACGGGGGTGGTGACCTACTCAGACCTGACACCGGAGAGCGCCACCTGGGGTTACTACCTCGACCTCGACACGCTGGAGCGGCAGGGCAGCCTGCTGCGGGCCTGGATCGGACTGGAGCAGGCGGCCGTCGGGCACGCCTTCGGCCCGCTCGGGCTGAGCAGGCTGCGCGGCGAGGTGCTCGACGGCAACGAGCCGGTCATGCGGTTGCACAGGCGGTTCGGGTTCGTCGAGGTGGGCAGGCGCAGGCAGGTCGTGGACGGGGTGCCGCGCGAGGCCGTGACCTTCGAGATCAGGAAGGAAGAACGATGATCTCCATCGGAGGACGGGCGATCGGGCCGGGGCATCCGCCGTTCGTCGTGGCCGAGCTGTCCGGCAACCACAACGGCAGCCTGGAGCGGGCGCTGGCCATCGTGGACGCGGTGGCCGACGCGGGGGCGCACGCGCTGAAGCTGCAGACGTACACGCCCGACACGCTGACCATCGACTGCGACGCTCCGCCGTTCCGGGTGGGCGACGAGCACGAGCTGTGGGGCGGGGAGAGCCTCTACCGGCTCTTCGAGCGGGCGCACACGCCGTGGGCGTGGCACGAGCCGATCTTCGCGCGGGCGCGGGAGCGGGGGCTGGTCGCGTTCTCGGCGCCGTTCGATCCGACGGCGGTCGAGCTGCTGGAGAAGCTGGACGCGCCGGCGTACAAGATCGCGTCTTCGGAGATCGTGGACCTGCCGCTGATCCGGCTGGCCGCCGGCACCGGCAAGCCGCTGATCATCTCCACGGGGATGGCCTCCGTCTCCGAGATCGAGGCGGCGGTGTCGGCGGCCCGCGAGGCCGGGTGCACGCAGCTCGCCGTGCTGTCGTGCACGGCGTCCTACCCCGCCTCCCCGTCGGAGAGCAACCTGCGCGCGCTGCCGCTGCTGGCCGCCGTCACGGGCGAGGTCGTGGGGTTGTCCGACCACACGCCCGGGCTCGGCGCCGCGCTGGCGGCGGTGGCGCTGGGGGCCTGCCTGATCGAGAAGCACGTCACCCTGTCGCGGGCCGACGGCGGGGTGGACTCGGCCTTCTCGCTGGAACCGGCCGAGCTGGCGGCGCTGGTGGTGGAGAGCGAGCGGGCCTGGGAGTCGCTGGGCGAGGTGGCGATCGGGCCCCGGCCGTCCGAGCGGGAGGGGCTGCGCTTCCGCCGCTCGCTGTACGTGGTGCGGGACGTGCGCGCGGGCGAGCCCGTGACGCCGGAGAACGTGCGGTCGATCCGGCCGGCGGGCGGCCTGCCTCCCGACGCCGCCGCGGCGGTCATGGGCCGGCGCTTCACCCGCGACACGCCGTTCGGCACGCCGCTGACCTGGGACCTGATCTAGCAGATCTCCAGGAGGGCGTCGGCGACGCGCTCGCGGCCCCTGCCGTCCACCAGGCCGCTCCCCCGGCGGCCGTGCTCCTCGCGGGCGGCGGGGTCGGCGAGCAGGCGGGCCAGCAGGCCGGTCGCCGCCGGGCCCGCCGCGCACCCGAGCCCGGCCGCCGCGCCCCTGCCCACCAGCTCCTCGTACCCGATGAGCTGGTTGTCCGCCACCCACGTCAGCGCCGTCGGGACGCCCAGGTAGAGCAGCTCCCAGATGGCCGAACCGGCCGCCGTCACCACCAGGTCGGCCGCCGCCATCAGCTCCGGCAGCCGGTCCGTCGGCGGGATGACGGTGATCGGCCCGCCCGCCTCGAACGGCGCCGGGCTGACGACCGTGCCGCGGAAGGGCCGCCCGGTGGCGTTGAGCGCCCGCGCCCACGCCGGGGCGACGCCGCCGCTGTCCGTGCCGCCGAAGAAGCACAGCACGCTGGGCACCGCGCTCCCACCCTGGACCGCCCGGGTGCGCCGGCGCACGCTGTCGCGCAGCAGCGCGTACCGGGCTCCGGCCAGCCGCCTGGCAGGCAGCGGGAAGAGCCGCCGCTCGGCGCCGAGGTTCTGGTCGAGGTAGAGGTCGGCCTCCTGGCCCAGCGGGTCGCCGTCCACCAGGGCCAGCACCGCGAAGCGGGCGTCCCGCAGCACCGCCCCGGTCCGCGCGGGCAGGTCGTAGGAGTCGAGCACCACGGCGTCCAGGCGCAGCTCGCAGGCCAGCGCGGCCAGCCTGTCGGGCTCGCGCGGCGCGGGCACCAGCGGGAACCCGCGCTCGCGCAGCTGCGCCCGCGCCCACGCCGAGCCGCACACCTCACCGAGGAAGACCACCCCGGCGCCCCGCGCGCACAGCTCCTCGGCCAGTGCCACGCAGCGCACCAGGTGCCCGACCCCGCTCTTCGCCCCGGCATCGCAGCGGAAGCCCACCCGGACCGGGCGTGCCACGCCGCTCACGCGTCCTGCAGGGCCTTCTGCCGCACGTGCGCGTTGAGCCCGCACACCTCGGGCCGCTCGCGCAGCCAGCTCACCAGTGTCCTGACCGGCACGCAGCGGTCGCCCAGCTCGGCCACCACCGCCGAGATCAGCCGCCAGTCGTCCTCGGTGTCGAGCGTGACCCGCAGGTCGTCGGCGGCGGGCCGGTAGGCGAGCCCGAGCAGCCGCGCCTCGCCCGGCTGCTCGTAGAGGTAGGAGGTGACGTGGGTGCGGTGGTAGCCGGTGGCCTCGGCGTCGGCGCGGGCGAAGGCGGCCCGGCTCGCGAGCTCCACGTCGATCCCGCGCGGCAGCGTACGCGCCAGGCTCGTGCTCAGGTAGTCGAGCCCCGGCACGGCGCGGAAGACCAGCGCCGCCTCCCTGATCACCTCCGGGTCCAGCAGCGGGCAGTCGGCGGTGAACCGCATGACGGCGTCCCACCGCCGCCCCGCCAGCGCCTGCGCGAACCGCGTCAGCACGTCGTCGACGGGCCCCCGGTGGCAGGCGACGCCCAGCCGGTGGCACTCGGCGACGACCGCGTCGTCGGCCGGCTCGGTGGTGGTGGCCACGACGAGGTCGTCCAGCGCTCCCGCCTCGCGCGCGGCGCGGACCACCCAGCCCAGTACGGAGCGGCCACCCAGCTCTCGCAGCACCTTTCCGGGTAGACGTGTTGAGCCCATGCGAGCCTGAACAATCCCGACAATACGCACCGAAGCCCCAATCCCCCGTGTGACAGCGCGTGCTTATCCGATCGCGCTATGCTACCGCCTGCCACGACGACTACAGCGCGTAAAGCGCGATTCCAGGGGGCCACGTGAGCATTCTCAGTGGATCGTCGATTCTGATCACCGGAGGAACGGGGTCCTTCGGCAAGGCGTTCATCCGTCACGCGCTCGACTCGCTCGCGGTCCGGCGCCTGGTGGTCTTCTCCCGCGACGAGCTCAAGCAGTACGAGACCAGGCAGCTCTTCGGCGACGACGAGCGGCTGCGCTGGTTCATCGGCGACATCCGCGACCGCGACCGGCTCACCCGCGCCATGCACGGCATCGACCACGTCGTGCACGCCGCCGCGCTCAAGCAGGTCGACACCGCCGAGTACAACCCGTTCGAGTACGTCCGCACCAACGTGGCCGGCTCGCAGAACGTCGTGGAGGCCGCGATCGACTGCGGCGTGCGCAAGGTCGTCGCGCTCTCCACCGACAAGGCGTCCAGCCCGATCAACCTCTACGGCGCCACCAAGCTGGTCGCCGACAAGCTCTTCGTCTCGGCCAACCACTACGCCGCCGCCCACGAGACCCGCTTCTCGGTGGTCCGCTACGGCAACGTCGTCGGCAGCAGGGGCTCGGTGATCCCGCTGTTCCAGCGGCTGGCGCAGCAGGGCGGCAGCCTGCCGATCACCGACAAGCGCATGACCAGGTTCTGGATCACGCTGGAGCAGGCGGTCAGGTTCGTGGTCGACTCCTTCGACCTCATGCAGGGCGGCGAGCTGTACGTGCCGCGCATCCCCAGCATGCGCATCACCGACCTGGCCGAGGCGCTGGCCCCCAGCAGCCCGATCTACGAGATCGGCGTCCGGCCCGGCGAGAAGCTGCACGAGGAGATGATCGGCCCCGACGACGGCCGCAGGACGCTGCGGCTGGATGATCGCTACGTCGTCCAGCCCACGATCGCGACCTGGGGCTACAAGCCGCCGCACACCGGCGAGCTGCTGCCCGAGGGCTTCTCCTACCGCTCCGACACCAACGAGCACTGGCTGTCGGTCGACGACCTGCGCGACATGGTGGCCGGCTGATGCTGCCCTACGGCCGGCAGTCGATCGCCGAGTCCGACGTCGAGGCGGTCGCCGAGGTGCTGCGCGGCGACTGGCTGACGACCGGGCCCGCGGTCGGCCGGTTCGAGGCGGAGCTGGCCCGCTGGACGGGCGGCGTGCCATGCGTGTCGGTCACGTCGGGCACCGCGGCGCTGCACGTCGCCTACGTGGCGGCCGGGGTCGGAGCGGGCGACGAGGTGGTCACCTCGCCGCTGACGTTCGTGGCCACGGCCGCCACGGCCGCCCTCCTCGGCGCCCGCGTGCGCTTCGCCGACGTGCGCCCCGACACCGGCAACCTCGACCCCGACGCCGCAGCCGCGCTGGTCACCGCCAGGACGCGGGCGATCACGGCGGTCGACTACGCCGGCCATCCCGCCGACTACGACGAGCTGCGCCAGGTCGCCGACGAGGCCGGTGCCGTGCTCGTGGCCGACGCCGCGCACTCGATCGGGTCGGCGTACAAGGACCGGCCGGTGGGCTCGCTGGCCGACCTGACCACGTTCTCGTTCTTCCCCACCAAGACCGTGACGACGGCGGAGGGCGGCGCCGTGGCGGCGGCCGACCCCGCGCTGCTGCGGCGGGCCGCCCGGTTCAGGAACCACGGCCTGGTCAGGGATCCGGCCGAGCAGCGACACCCCGGCGAGGGCGGCTGGCACCAGGAGGTGCACGAGTTCGGGCTCAACTACCGGCTGCCCGACGTGCTGTGCGCGCTCGGCGTCAGCCAGCTGCGCAGGCTGGAGCGCTTCCGCGAGCGGCGGGCCGAGCTGGTCGAGCGGTACCACGCGCTGTTGCGCGGCGTGCCCGGGCTGACGCTGCCGGCCCAGCGCGCGTACGTGCGGCCGAGCTGGCACCTCTACCCCGTCAGGGTCGGTGACGGGCGGCGGCGCGAGGTGTACGAGCGCATGCGTGCCGCCGGCGTCGGCGTCCAGGTGAACTACGTGCCGGCGTACTGGCACCCGGTGTTCGAGGACCTCGGCTACCGGCGCGGCCTGTGCCCCAACGCCGAGGCGTACTACGCCGAGGAGCTGTCGCTGCCGCTGTTCCCCGGCCTGACCGACGCCCAGCAGGAACACGTCGTGGAGACGCTGACCGGCATCCTCCGGTAGCTAGCGCTCGGCCAGCAGCAGGCAGCCGTCCTCGCCGCGGTCGATCAGGAAGCGCCGCTCGTCCACCGTCGCGACCGCCCGCTGCCTCGTCCGCACGAGGGGCCGGATGGCGGTGCCCTGGTCGATCACCACCTCCCACCACGACTCGTGCCCCACGCGCTCGTCGATGTCGGCCAGCGGCACCCGCGCGTGGAAGTCCTGCCCGGCCAGCGCCACGGGGAAGTACATCTCCTCGCCGTCGCTCCTGCGCTGCAGCCGCAGCACCGGCTCGCCGTCGCCGACGTCGGACATCTCCCCCGAGAAGATCAGCTCGCCGCCGTCCACGCGGTACTCGCCGATGACCGCGTCGGCCGTACGCAGCCGCACGCCCCAGGCGCCCTTCGCGTTGCGCGCCGGCACCAGCCACACCCCGGCCTTGCGCCGCGGCACCGGCATCAGCGGCGGCAGCCAGCGCGGCCCTGCCACCCGCCCGTCCAGCCGCAGGCCGTGCCCCCTGAGCTGCACCTTCAGGTCCCAGTGGCCGTGCCGGGCGAGCTGCCCCCGCGACAGGGCGCCGGGGTCGAAGGCGAACCTGAACGGGAACGCGTGCTCCGGCAGCCGCCCCCCGTCCTCCTGCTCCACGCTCTCCCAGACGGGCACGCTCTCCTCGTCGGACAGCGGCACCACGTCACCGGTCCCCCGCTCCTGCATGTAGGTACGCACCCGTACCCGGCGCAGCTCCCCCACGTCGAACCGGCCCACGGCCACCCGTCCCGAGCCGTGCAGCACGCCGTCGCTCCAGTCGACGCTCACCAGCCTGGTCTGCAGCGCCAGCTCGTCGGAGACCTCGGACAGGTGCCCCGGCATCGCCGGGTGGCGGCCGTACCAGCGCTTGCGCAGCAGCCCGACAGAGCCGATCTTGGGTCGCAGCCGCCCGTCACCCGCCTGCGCGTGGACGCCCGCCAGCTCGCCGAGGCGGCGCTCGTGCAGCAGGTGGACCAGGAGCCGCTGCTCGAACGGCAGGCTCTGCCAGGCCTCGGGCGACACGCCGTCGAGGTAGCGCACGGCCAGGTCCACCAGGCCGGGGTCGGCCGAGCCGCCCATCGTGGCCAGCGCCTCCACGGCGACGGACATGTCGATGTCCAGCGTGTCGCGGTCGAAGTCGGGCTTGAGCTTCGGCGCGCCGGCGGCCAGCAGGTCGGCGGTCTGCAGCACGGACAGCAGCCGGTCGCGCAGATTTCCCGGCTCCAGGCGGCGCTGGGTGATCGAGGCGTCCGGCTCGTCGCGGTGCCGCCAGTGGTAGACGACCCTGGCCAGCACGTCCACGGAGCGGGCGCCGATGTGCGCGGCCATGGCCACGGGCTGGTCCTCGTACATGCGCTCGGGGAAGCTCAGGCCCAGGGCGTCCCAGAAGGAGCGGCGGTAGACCTTGTTCCACAACATGCGGTCGCGGATCAGCAGCGGGTGGCGGGTGATGTGGGTGCGCCTGGCGGGCCTGGCGAACGCCTCGCGGTGCGCCCACGACGGGACGAGCAGGTTGCGGTAGAGGCGCAGGACGTTGCCGCAGGCCAGGTCGGAGCCGGTGTCCTCCAGCGAGGCCACCAGGCGTTTGAACGCGTCGCGCGGGACGGTGTCGTCGCCGTCCACGAAGGCGAGGTACTCGCCGCTCGCGTGGCGCACCCCGACGTTGCGGGCGTGACCCACCCCGTGGTTGTCCTGCCTGATGAGGGTGATCCGCGGGTCGTCCTCGAGTCTGGACTCGACGACGGCCGCGCCCTGGTCGGCGCTGCCGTCGTCCACGCAGATCACCTCCAGCTCCTCCAGCGTCTGGGCCGCTATGGAGTCAAGGCAGGGTCCGATGTACTTCTCGACGTTGTGGAACGGGACGATCACCGAAAGAACCGGCACATGCACTCCTCATCGTTTCCTCAGCTCGTTGCCTCAGCCGGACAGCAGGCGGATGACGCGGCGGGCGACCTTGCGGGGGCGGGCCAGGCGGCGGGAGAGGCGGTAGCCGAGCGTCCTGCGGTAGGCGGTGGCCTTGCGCTGGGTCCTGCGCAGCTTGGCCTTGGCCCGCACCAGCTCGCGCTCGCGGTAGGAGAGCTTGGTCTCCAGGCGGGAGACCCTGGCCAGGGCCGCGGTGAGCTGGTCGGCCAGGCGGTCGCGGGCGGCCAGCAGGTCGCGGTACGTCGGGGCGTGCTCGGCCAGCTCGGCGGGCTGGCCCAGCTCGGCGTCCAGCTTGCGGGCCCGGTCGAGGTCGCCCGCGTCGCACGGCCGCCCGGCCATGCCGCACAGGGTCAGCGTGAGCTGGTCGGCCTCCAGCGGCCACGGCCACGGATGGTGGTGCCCCGCCGCCAGCAGCCTGACCGCGAACCGCCACAGGATCCGGCACAGCACGACCCGCGGCCCCGGCGGCACGGCCGGCCCCACGGGCGGGTTGACCGCGGCGAACCGCTCGCCGTCGAAGACCAGGCTGTCGGTCGCCGCCGACACGTCGCCGCCCGACTCCAGCCACTCGGCCAGCCCGGCGAGCACCTCCCGCACGGTCCTGACGTCCTCGCGGGCGCACGCCTCGACGAGGATCTCCTCGACCACCCGGCCCGCCGGGATGGGCCGCTCCTGGCCGCCGGGCAGCCGCCTGGTGCCGGCGGCGGTGAGCTCGTACAGGGCCGGGCCCTCCTCGATGAGGCCCAGCGGCAGCTCCACCGCCCGCGGCTGGTCGGCGGGGCGGGGCGTCCTGGTGGCCACGGCCAACCACAGCGGGGCCAGCTCCTCCCCCAGGCGGTGCCTGAACACCAGCCGGGTCAGCCGCAGCGGGTCGGCCACCAGCATCCGGTCGCCGTCCCTGGCGCTCAGCGGGAACGTGAGCGCCTCGGGCAGCTCGAACGCCAGCGCCTCCCTGGACAGCAGCGACCGCGGTGCCCGCCGGTCCGGATAGGCCGCGTAGCAGCGCTGCAGGCTCAGCCCAGCCGACTCGAGCCCCAGGTCGAGCGCCTCGGGGCCGCTGGGGTAGCTCGGGTCGAAGCCGTGCGGCGCCCACTGGTCGTCGGCGCACTCCCGGTCTGCCGGCCTGGCCTCGATGAAGCGGTCCACGCCCAGGTCGTTGCGCACGCCGAGGACCAGCCTGCCGCCGGGCGCGACGAGGTCGGCCAGCGCGCCCAGCGACTCGCTCCAGGCCGCGGCCGGCGCCTCGGCCGAGTGGGTGCGCAGCAGCCCGTCCATCGCCAGCACCAGGTCGTACGGCTCCTCGACGTCCAGCAGCTCCAGCCGGCCGCAGTACACCTCCAGCCCAGGGTGCCGCGCCCCGAGCGCGCAGGCGTCAGGGTAGGAGCGCAGCAGCACGGCGGCCGACGGGGCGCGCGCGACCACGTCGTCCACCAGCGTCCGCGGATGCGGGCCGACCAGCAGCACCCGCCCGCTCTCCGGGATCGTCCGCCTGATCAGCTCCAGCGCCGCGCCCCGCCACTCGGTGACGCCGCCCATCGCGGCCATGTCCGACCACAGCAGCATCTCCCCGCCGATCAGCCGGACGTTCCCGGGCGTCTCGTCGCTCGTGGGGGCCTTCATGCCGTGCGCACCCGCTTCCATCCGAACATCTGCAGTAGCTCCTCCGGTGTCGCCTGATACTCGAAACCCAGCTCGCGCCGCGCCACCTCCGCCGCCAGCCCGGGATCGACGTGCGTGCCGTGCAGCTCGGGCCAGAGCCGTTTGCGGCGGGCCGTGCCGCCGTACTCGGGACGTTCGTCGTCGAACTGCATCGGATCGCCGTACACGGCCACCTCGCAGCCCACCGAGGCGCCGTAGAACAGCGCGCTGCCGAGCCGGTTGGAGGCCACCCTGCGGTGGCGCCGCAACTCGACGAGCTGCTTGCGCAGGAAGTCGCGGCCCTTTCCCTCCCAGCGGGATCCACGCTCGCCATGGCAGATGACCCGGAATCCCCTCGATTCATACGAACGCCGAATGTCCGGATTTGCGTATTCAAGCCAATAAAGGCAGACAGTGACCGGACCAATCTCGACATCTCGGATTTCGTCGGCAAGTCGGGCGTGGTCGCCGCTGACGGAATGCTTTTCCCAGCCATGAAAGGGATACCAGATCGTACCCTCGCGATCGGGGAGCACACCCAGGTCGGGCTCCAGATGAAGGAGATAGATCCAGGGGGCGCCGATCAGGTAGTGACCCCTGCGACCCATCGACCAGCCCCTGCGGCGCAGCACGTCCGACCAGACGAAACGGGGGTATCCGGGGCTGCACCAGTGGTCGTTCGGGGGAAATCCGTGGAGATAGTTCCATCCGTGCTGAAGGAAACCCTGGATTCGTTTCGGTGCCTCGTCGGGCAGGCCACAGTACGCGCCGAGTATGCGGGAGTGCCCGTACCAGTGATTGGATTCGTCCATCATTCCCCCCGTACGGTTGCCGTGGTCCCATCCGACATTCCCAGCCCTCCTCGGGGGTCACGCCTGGTTATACGGTTCCATTACTCAGGACGGGGGCTTGGTTTCTTCTGGCGGACGATTGCCGCTACACTTCGGCATGGCTTGAGGACAGAGAGTGAGTGATCATGAGTCATCTCGATCGCCTGCGGGCCGTCTTCCGCATGGCGCTCAACCTTCCGCCCGACGCCGACGTCGACGGTCTCGAATACCGCGCCATCCCGCAGTGGGACTCCCTCGCGCACATGGCGCTGATCGCGGCGATGGAGGACGAGTTCTCCGTCATGATCGACACCGACGAAATGATCGACATGAGCTCGTTCGCCAAGGCGGCCGAGCTGCTGGAGAAGCATGGCATCGGCGCGGCCGCCCTCTGACGACACCCGCACCGCTGCCCCCTGGCCCAGGGTCGCGCTGGTCACGGGCTCGACGAGGGGCATCGGCCGGGCCGTGGCCGCCACGCTGGCGGCCTCCGGTCACACGGTCGTGGTGCACGGGCGCGACGAGGAGCGGGCCGCCAAGGCGGCGGCCGAGGTCGCAGCCGAGACCGGCGGCGTGGTCGACTCGGTCGCCGGCGACGTGGGCGATCTGGCGCAGGTGTCCGCCACGATGCGGCGCATCTACGAGCGGCACGGCCGGCTCGACGGGCTCGTCGTCAACGCGGGCGTGCACGAGGCGGGCCTGCTCGGCATGACGGGGCAGGCCGCCATCGACCGCCTCTTCCAGGTCAACGCCGTCGGCGCCACCCACACCCTGCAGGCCGCGCTGCGGCTGCTGCGCCGGGGCACGTCACCGGCCGTGGTGCTGATGGCCTCGATCATGGGGCGCGCGGGCGGGCCCGGGCAGGCGGTGTACTCGGCGACGAAGGCGGCGGTGCTCGGCCTCACCATGGCCGCGGCCAAGGAGCTCGGGCCGTCCGGGGTCAGGGTCAACGCCGTGGCGCCCGGCTACATCCGTACCGACCTGCTCGCCACGCTCGGCGACGACGCCCGCGCCGGCGTGGTCGCGGCGACCCCGCTCGGCCGGCTCGGCGAGCCGGGCGACGTGGCGGCGGCCGTGGCGTTCCTGCTGTCGCCGCAGGCCGGGTTCGTGACCGGCCAGGTGCTCGGCGTCGACGGCGGGCTGGTGTTGTGATGTTCCCGCACCCGCAGGCCCAGCTCATCCCCTCGGGCGCCGAGGAGGGCATCGGCGGCGACAAGCTGGCCCACTACATCAAGCGCGCGGCGGAGAATCTCGACGGGCTGCGGCCCGGGCCGCTGTTCTGCGCCATGCGCAACACCCTGGCCTCCGTGTTGTGCTACCTCGGCGCCTGGCACGCCGGGCGGCCGATCGCGCTGCTCGACCCCGACCTGCCGGCCGCCACGCTGGCCGAGCTGTCGGAGCGGTTCAGGCCGGCCGCGCTGCTCGGGTTCACCAACCCGCTGGAGGACCCGCCGCCGCCCCGCACCGACGTGCCCGACCCGCATCCCGACCTCGGCCTGCTCCTGGCCACCTCGGGCTCGACGGGCAACCCCAAGCTCGTGCGCCTGTCGCGCCAGGCCGTGCTGTCCAACGCCCAGGCCATCGCCACGGCCCTGTCGATCGGCCCCGGCGAGATCGCGCCCACGAGCCTGCCGCTGCACTACAGCTACGGCCTGTCGGTGCTCAACAGCCACCTCATCGCGGGCGGCGCCGTGGTGCTGACGGAGGCCGGGCTGCTGGAGCGGTCGTTCTGGGCGGATCTGCACGCCTACGACTGCACGTCGCTGGCCGCCGTCCCGTACCAGTACTCGATGATGCGGCGCATCCGCTTCGACCGCTCCAAGTACCCCAGGCTCACCACGCTCACGCAGGCGGGCGGGCGGCTCGCGCCGGACCTGACCGAGGAGTTCGCCGCCCAGGTGGAGCGGTTCTACGTGATGTACGGGCAGACGGAGGCCACGGCCCGCATGACCGTGCTGCCTCCCGACCGGCTCGCCGACAAGCTCGGCACGGTCGGGGTCGCCCTGCCCGGCGGGTCGCTGGAGATCGCCGACGGCGAGATCGTCTACCGCGGGCCCAACGTCATGATGGGCTACGCCGAGAACGCCGAGGACCTGGCCAGGGGCGACGACCTGGGCGGGGTGCTGCGCACGGGCGACCTCGGGGCGCTCGACCCCGAAGGGTTCCTCCAGGTCACCGGGCGGCTCAAGCGCATCGCGAAGGTCTTCGGCACCCGGGTCAACATGGACGACGTCGAGCGCATGCTGCGCGGCCTCGGCCCCGTGGCGGTGACCAGCGGCGACGACCGGGTGACGGTCTGGACGGAAGCGCTCGATCCCACCGCCCAGGTGCGCATGGCCCGGCGGCTGGGGGCCGAGCTGCGGCTGCACTGGAGCGGGTTCGACATGCGGCACATCGATCACCTGCCGCTCCTGGCGACGGGGAAGATCGACTACCGCACGCTGGAGTCGCTCACATGAGCGTTCCCGCCGGTGGTGAGCGCGCGTGTTCACGCTGAGCGCGCCGGAGCGGGAGGCCGTGCTGGTGCCGGAGCTGGCGGCGCTGACCGAGCGGCACCGCGAGGCGTGCCCGCCGTACCGCAGGATCCTCGACGCCATCGGCGCGGCGCCGCCCTACGAGCGGCTGGCCGAGCTGCCGTGGCTGCCCGTGCGGCTGTTCAAGACGCACGAGCTGCGCAGCGTGCCGCAGGAGCTGGTGTTCCGGGTGCTGACGTCCAGCGGCACCACCGGGCAGCGGCCGAGCCGCATCTACCTCGACCGGGAGGCCGCGGCGGCGCAGACCCGCATGCTGGCCGCCACGATCCGGGCCGTGCTGGGCGAGCGGCGGCTGCCGATGCTCGTGGTGGACACCCGCTCGGTCGTGCGCGACCCGACGCTGAGCGCCCGCGGCGCCGGCGTGCTCGGCATGATGAACTTCGGCAGGGACCACACGTTCGTGCTCGACGAGCAGGGGCGGGTGGACGCGGAGGCGGTCAAGGGGTTCCTGGCCCGCCACGGGGGCGAGCGGTTCCTGGTCTTCGGGTTCACGTTCATGGTCTGGCTGCACCTGCGCGGCCTGGGCGCGGACCTGTCGCAGGCCGTGCTGATCCACTCCGGCGGATGGAAGCGGCTGGCCGAGCAGGCGGTCGACAACGCCGAGTTCCGGCGGCGGCTGGCGGCCGAGTGCGGGCTGAGCAGGGTGCACAACTTCTACGGCATGGTCGAGCAGATCGGCACCGTGTTCCTGGAGGGGCCCGACGGTGACGGGCTCTACTGTCCCGACTTCGCCGACGTGGTGATCCGCGACCCCGAGACCTGGCAGGAGGCGCCCACCGGGGCGCCGGGGATCATCGAGGTGGTCAGCACGCTGCCCACGTCCTATCCGGGTCACGTGCTGCTCACCGAGGATCTGGGCGTGGTGCGCGGCGTGGACGACGGGAGCTGGCCGGGCAAGCGGTTCGAGGTCCTCGGCAGGCTGCCGCGGGCCGAGGCGCGCGGCTGCAGCGACACCATGGGGCAGGGCTGATGCCTGACGACCGCACCGCCATCGCACACGACACGGCCGCGGCCGCACGTGAACCGTCCGGCGTCCCGCGAGAACCGTTCGGCGTCGCACGCGACATATCCACGGGCTCACCTGCACCTTCCGGCGCCGCACGAGACGCGTCCGCCGAGGCGCGTGGCGTGGCCGCCGAGGCTCGTGGCGCGTCCGCCGTGGACGTCAGGTTCCCGGCCGGGGGGACCGTGCCGGTCGAGGTGGTGCTCGACCAGCTCGGCGGCGAGCTCCAGGGCGGGGGCCGTGGTGAGCTCCAGGTGGGTGACGAGCGGGTCAGGGAGTTCCTCGCGGCCTTCGGGCGGCGGCTGCTGCGGCCCGCGCTGGCGCGCCGGCATCCCGAGCTGGGCTCGCTCGGCTTCTTCCTGCGGCCCAGTGAGCTGGCCCGCACGGTGGAGGGGCTCGGCGGCAAGCACGTACGCGTCCCGCGCGGCCTGGTCTTCCACGTCCCGCCCGCGAACGTCGACACCGTCTTCGTCTACTCCTGGGCCCTGTCGGCCCTGATGGGCAACCGCAACGTCGTACGCCTGTCGCACCGCTCCGGCACGGTCGCCGAGACCATCCTGGAGACGCTGCACGAGGCGCTGGCCGACGCCGATCCCGCGATCGCCGCCACACAGCGCGTCATCTCCTACGGCCGCTCCGACACCGTCACCGCCGCGCTGTCGGCGGCCTGCGACCTGCGGGTGGTGTGGGGCGGCGACGGCGCCGTACGGGAGATCCGGCGGCACCCGCTGGCTCCGCACGCCCGCGACCTGACCTTTCCCGACCGTTCGTCGTTCGCGGTGGTGCGGGCGGCGGCGTGGTTGTGCGCGCCGCGGGCGGCGCGGGTGACGGTCGCCGAGGGGTTCGTCAACGACACCTACTGGTTCGACCAGGCTGCCTGCTCCTCCCCCAGGACCGTGTTCTGGGTGGGGTCCGAGGGCGACTACGACGCGGCGCGGGCCGACTTCACCGACCACGTGGCGCGGGTGGTGACCGTGCGCGGCTGGGGGGTGGACGCGGCGATGGCCGTGGAGAAGCGGGTCTCCACCTACGGGCTGGCCGCCGACGGGCTGGCGGAGAGCGTGGAGTTCCGCGGGAACGCGCTGGCCGTCGTGCGCCTGTCGGCCGCGGCGGCGGCGCCTCGCCGGTGGCTGGGCGCCGGGACGTTCGCGCACGCCAGGCTGGGGGCGCTGGCCGAGCTGGTGCCGCTGGTGGAGCGGCGGGATCAGACGATGACGCACTTCGGGTTCGGCCAGGCCGAGCTGGAGGAGCTGGCCAGGGGGCTGGCGGGGCGGGGCGTCGATCGCATGGTGCCGGTCGGCAGCGCGTTGAGCTTCCACCGGGTGTGGGACGGGGTGGATCTGCCGGCCGAGTTCACGCGCCTGGTGACCGTCATTCGATGACGGCGGCGGCTCCGGAGAGCACGCTGGTCCGCCCGCGGGTGTCCCCAGGGCGGGGAACCTGGGTGCCGGCGGCGCTCGTGTGCGCCGGGGCTGTGGCCGCCTTCCTGTGGTGCGGGGTCTCCGCCCGCGATCTGTGCGCCTTCGCCGCGTACCTCGGGGGCGGGGTGGCGCTGCCGGGGATGCTGCTGTGGCGCGCGCTGGCCGGGCGGGGGCGGCCGGTGGGCGAGGAGGTGGCGGCTGGGCTGGCGCTCGGGTATGCGGTGGAGGTGCTGGCGTACATCCCGGCGCGGGCCGTGGGGGTGCCGTTGCTGGTGCTGGTGCCGCCTGCCGCGATCGTGGGCGTGTTCGCGGGCGTGCCGAGGCTGCGGCGGCACTGGCGGGGGCGCGCGGGCGGGGGCGGGGAACGGGTGCCGCCGTGGTGTGCCTGGACGCTGGCCGGGATCGTGGCGTACCTGATCGTGTGGAGCACGCTGTTCCAGTACCGGGTGCCGATCGAGGCCGGGTACGTGGACATGCCGTACCACCTGGCCATGGTCGGCGAGGTCAAGCATCACTTCCCGCCGACCATGCCGTCGGTGCTGGGCGAGCCGCTGGCCTACCACTGGTTCGTCTACGCCGACATGGCCGCCACGAGCTGGGTGACCGGGATCGAGCCGGTGACCCTGGTCTACCGGCTGTCCACGCTGCCGATGGCGGCGGCCATGGTGGTGCTGGTGGCGGCGCTCGGGCGGCGGCTGGGCGGGAGCTGGGGGGCCGGGGCGGCGGCGGCCGGGGTGACGTACTTCCTGTTCAGTCCCGCGCTGGTGGAGGGGGTGGTGTTCAGCTCGCGCTCGATGTTCACGGTCTCGACGAGCCCGACGCAGACGTTCGGGGCGCTGCTGTTCGTGCCCGTGGTGCTGCTGCTGGTCGGCGGGGGTGGGACGCGCTGGGCGGAGCCGGGCGGCGGAGGCCGTGCGCGGTCGGCGGCACCGGGCGGCGAGGGCGGGACCCGGTGGGCGGCACCGGGCGGTGGGGAGGCGTACGGGTGGGACGCGCCGGGCGGCCGGGGGTGGGCGCGGTGGGGGGTGCTGGGCGTGTTGCTGGTGGCGCTCAGCGGGGCGAAGGCCACGTATCTGCCGCTGCTGCTGGCCGGGCTGCTGGTGGTGGTCGCCGTGCGCGGGGTGGTGGAGCGGCGGGTGCCGGGGGCGTGGCTGGGGGTGGCGGCCGTGACGCTGGGGTGTCTGCTGTTCGCGCAGTTCGTGCTGTTCGGGCAGGGGGCTCAGGGGATGGCCGTCTCGCCGTTCGCGACCATGCGGGCCGTGTGGGGGGCGGTGGCGGGCGTGGGGATGCCGGAGCTGGCCTCGGTGCCGGCAGTGCCGCTGGTGGTGCTGACGGCGGTGCATCTGTTCTGCCTGGCCTGCGTGTGGGGCGGGGTGGCGGGGTTGGGACGGCGGGTGCTGGAGCCTGCCGTGCTGCTGTTGCTCGGGATCGGGGCGGCGGGGATCGGGGCGACCGTGGTGTTCGGGCATCCGGCCGAGTCGCAGCTCTACTTCCTGGAGGCGGCTCGGCCCTACCTGTCGGTCGCCGCCGTGTGCGGGGGGCTGGCGGCGAAGCGGGGGGCGGCGGGGTGGGAGCCGACGGGCGGGCGGCGGTCGGCGGCGGAGCGCGGGGTGGCGGGATGGGCGCCGGCGGCCGGGCGG
>NZ_JBGNUV010000050.1:0-2379 GCF_041950525.1 Nonomuraea sp. GTA35
GGGAATCACAGGGGCGAGGACCAGGCAACCGGCGGCCTTCGGGTACTGACAGCGCCCTGCTGGGGAGGTTATGCATCGTGGGGTTCAGGGCCCGTCAGTCCAGATGTACCAAGGACCCTTGAAGTGCACGTACCAGACCTCGTCGAGGCCTGGACGGGAGGGTTGGGCAGCAAGGAGCGAAAGTTGTGAACCATCGGGTTGGGGTCACCGGTGCGCCAGGCCACGTCCAGGGTGACGGCTCGCGCGGCTGGTGAAAGGGGGCGGAAAGCGACGTCGGCTCGCCGTAGCCGGGCCAGCGATGCCGGCACGACGGACACGCCGATCCCTGCCGCCACCAGGCCGACGATGGTCTGCATCTGCACGGCCTCCTGCACTATGCGAGGCTCGAATCCGGCCGCTCTGGCCAAGGCGGTTATCTGGTCGTGCAGCGCGGGACCGTACCGTCTGGGAAACATGACGAACGGTTCGGTGGCGAGGGCGGACATCGGCAGTGGCGTGCGCGCGGCCTGGCGGTGGCCGGCAGGCAGCGCGGCGAGCAGCAACTCGCGAGCCACGGTACGGGTGGTCAGTGCCTCGGTGGCGAGCCCTGCGATCGGCGCGTGCAGGAGCCCGACGTCGAGCAGCCCCTGTCGCAGTTCCTCGGCCTGCTGGGCGGTGGGCAGTTCGCGCAACTCCACCTGCACGCCCGGGTAGCGGGTCCGGAAGCGGCGCAGCACTTTCGGCAGCAGGAAAGTGGTCGCCGACCCGACGAACCCGATCACCAACCGTCCCGCCTCTCCTCTGCCGGCCCGCCTGGCGGATTCGGCAGCCAGGGCGGCGTGGGCCAGGCTGGCGCGGGCCTCTGCGACGAACGCCTCCCCGGCAGGCGTGAGGCGGATCTGCCTGGTCGTGCGCTCGAACAGCCGCACGCCCAGTTCCTCCTCCAGCTTGCCGATCTGCTGGCTGAACGGCGGCTGCCGCACGCCCTCGCGCAGCGCGGCCCGGCTGAAGTTCAGCTCCTCGGCGAGAGCGATCGCGTAGCGCAACTGACGAAGATTCATATGCAGCAGATATTAATCGGCACGTCTGTGGCTATGGATCCGTCGCAAACGCCGGCAGCCGCCAGGGTTGCGGTCATGAAGTTGATGATTTCCGGGCTTGCCCTCCTTACTACGCTCCACCACGGCTGGGAGGACTTCAGGACCGAGCGGCCGCTGTATGTGTCCGGGACGGTGAGCGAGGTGAGGTGGGGCAATCCGCACCCGCAGATACGGCTACGCGTGGCCACGCCGGTGCGGGTGCCGTCCGGGCTCGCCGAGCGGCCCATCCCGGCGGAGTTGGAGGAGCTTGGCGGACGCGAGGTGCTGCGGCGCACCCAGGCGTTCGATGGCCGGGATGACGAGGTGGTGCTGATCCTCGCGCCGGTGGAGCGACTGACTGCGTGGGGCATGCCGGACCGCGTGCAGGAGGGCGAGCGGATGGAGGCCGTGGGCTATGTGCATCGCGAGCATGCGGAGGAGTTCCGGCCAGAGCTGATTATCAGACAGGACGGCAGGGCGATCCGGCAGCGCTCGGTTCCCCTGCCGCAGAGCCCGCCGCCGGCCTCGCCGAGCTCCGAAAGCGGATCCGAAGCGGCCCCTGCCGATCCTGCCGTCTCCGATGGAAGTGCCGGCGCGGGAGCGCTGCCGTGGTTGGTGGGTGGTGGCCTCCTGGCCGGCGGCGGGGCGGTTGTCGCGGTATGGGTGAGGAGGAGACGGCATGGAACTTCTCGCGTGGCTTGAGGGCACCTGGCCGGCCGCATTCGTCAGGGAGACGCCGTGGGTGTACTCCTTGTTGGAGATCGTTCACCTGCTGGGGCTGGCGCTGCTGGTCGGCCCGGCCGCCCTGTTCGACCTGCGGCTGCTCGGCGCGGGCCGGGAGACCATCTCCGTGTCGGCGGCGGCGCGGCGTCTGTTGCCGGTGGCCCGCGCGGGCTTCGCCACAGCGGCGGTGTCGGGGGTGGCGATGTTCGTGGCCGGCGCCAGGGAGATCGCGGGCACCGGCGCCGCGCCGGTCAAGCTGGCGTTGCTGGGTGTGGCCGGGATGAACGTGGCCCTGTTCCAGCTCGGTGTCTATCGACGGGTCGCCGAGTGGGACGGCGACCGGCACCCACCAGCGGCGGCCAGGGCAGCGGGTGCCGTGTCGCTGACCACGTGGGTGGGAGTTGTCGCCGCCGGACGACTGATCGCCTACACCTGATGGGAGCGGTTCGGCCGGTGTTGGTCAGCTCGGGGTGGGGCTGCCGTCGCAGCCGCGGTCGATGCGGCCGGTGGTGAAGTACCGGACCACGTCGGCGGCGCATTCCGGCAGGCGGGTGACGGAGCCGTGGACGTCGTCGGCGACGGTGTAGACGGTGCCGCC
>NZ_JBGNUV010000051.1:0-2193 GCF_041950525.1 Nonomuraea sp. GTA35
GTCGGGTCGGACCGGGGCGCGGTGTCAGCCTTGCGGCTAACCCGTTTCCCCGGCCCGCCCGCCGCACCCGACGTGCCAATCTCTCGGCATCGGGCGCTCCACGTGCCTTTCCCGCTGGTCAGCCACCCCCCGCGGTAGCTGCCGGTCTCGGAGTCCACGGGGTCGGGATGGTGCTCCCGCGATAGCGGTAGCGGGTCACCTTGACGCTGGATGCGCCGGTGAACACGACCCCGTGATGGGCGATTATCCAGGTTCCCGGGCGGCAGAACCGGCGGCGCAGTTCGCTCCAACTGAGCCGGGAGTGCTTATGGTGGATCCACTTGGCGAGGCGATGCCACGCATGGTCATCCACCGCATGGAACACCTGTTTCGACACCCCGTACCTGAAGTAGTTCGCCCAGCCGTGCATCATCCTGTTCAAACTGATCAGCAGCTTGTCCAGATCCAAATGCAGGGTGGACCTGTTCAGCTTCGCCTTCACCTTGTCCCTGATCGACTGGATCGCCTTCTTGGACGGCTTGGTGTAGACGAAGTACTTCTGCGTTCCTCTTTTCCGCTGCCTGCGGATGGTGAAACCGAGGAAGTCGAAGCCATCGTCCGCGTGAACGACACGGGTTTTCTCCGGAGACAGGCGCAGCCCCAGCGGGGCCAGCACGCCTGCCACCTCCTCGCGCAGTGCCTCGGCGCAGTGTCGATCGCCCGACACCATCAGGACGAAATCGTCGGCGTAACGGACGATCCGCCAGTTGCCCAGACCTTTTCTCTTGCGCGTGCGCCGCCGCTTGTCGGTGCTCATCATCTCCCGCCATTGCCGGTCGAAATGTTCGTCCAGCGCCGACAGGGCGATGTTGGCCAGCAGCGGGGAGAGAATCCCGCCCTGGGGTGTTCCCGCCACGGTCTCGTCCGCCTCGCCAAGGGCCGTCATGACCCCGGACTTGAGGAATGCCCTCACCAGCGCACACACCCGCTTGTCCTTGATCCGATCCCGCACGCGGCCCATCAGCGCCGTGTGATCGATCTCGTCGAAACACGCCGCGATGTCCGCCTCCAGCACCCAGTGATAATTCCGAGGGCTGGAGGCGAGGAAATGGATTTCGGAAATGGCGTCGTGTGCTCGCCGGTTAGGGCGAAACCCATACGAACACGGCAGGAAATCCGCCTCGAAGATGGGTTCGAGTACCGCTTTGAGACTGGCCTGGACCACCCGGTCGGCGACGGTGGGGATGCCCAGCTTGCGGAGCTTGCCGCTCGACTTGGGAATCAACACCTGTCGCACTTCGACCGGTTCGAACTCGCCCGACTTCAGCGCGTTGCGAATGCCGTCCAGGAATTCTTCCACCCCGATCCGGGTTTCGATATAGGCCACGGTGACCCTGTCGATTCCCGGCGTTCTTGCCCCGGCGTTGGATGCGACGCGTTCCCACGCATGCACCAGAAAGGCCGGGTCATGGACGAGGTTGAACAGGTCGCCGAAGCGGCGGGAGGAGTCCTCTCCCGCCCAGCGATGTAACTTGATCTGCATCCTCCGTACCGCAAGATAAGCCGAATCGGGATGCGGCCATCTCACGGCGCCGGAATTCACCGGCGCGTCTTCGGACATTGCACTCTTCTCCTTAACTGGCACGCTGCCGTCCTTCCCCCTGTACCGGGCTCTCCCCGGCTCCGAGTACTACGACGGCTCCGCCCCGTCCGCGCCTTCGGCAGGCGTCGCACCTATCCCCACCTGATCCCTCTGGTTGAGGGACGGATGTGGACCGTACGCGGACGGTTCCCACGTTCACTGCTGTTCGGTCATGGGGTTAGGCACCCGGCTCTGCCCCTGCGGCCTCGCCACGGTTACGCCGTAGTCCTTCGCCGTGGCCTCCCAGCCCAGACATGCAAAACCCGACCAGGAGTTCTCCGCCCTTCCGGGCGGATGCGCACCGCCACCCAGCCCATATCCGCCGGATTGGAGCTGGTTCAAATTGAAGAGGCTTAACGACACCGGTTCCTCGCGTATACCTTCCCCTCTCGTTCACCGGGCCCGGCCCATCCGGCAGTGCTGGACCGACCCGACTTTGTCGAGGCTGCTCCCACCCTCCCCGGCGACCCCCGGCTCAGGCTGCCTCCAACTTCACCTCGCCGCTACGACGGCGAAGCGACGGCGGTCTTTCACCTCCGTCCGAACAGAACAGCGCCTCGTGGCGCACTGCA
>NZ_JBGNUV010000052.1:0-1737 GCF_041950525.1 Nonomuraea sp. GTA35
CCGACCCGGAGCGCAGGGCCGTCAGGCCCGAGACATCCGATCGGCGGCGGTGTCAAGCGTGCTCGGTCCGTGGTGGCCGTCGACGCTACGGCGGGCTGTGATCAACGAGATTAGGCGTCGACGGCTGCCGCGGTTCGCGGGGGTCTGGGGGCGGTGGAGCCCCCAGTGTCTGTAGTGGGAAAGGCGAGGTGTTCGCTGTAGGGCTGACGGGTGGCCAGGCAGTGGAACAGGCAACCGAGGAAGCGGTTGTAGAGGTTGCGCAGTGCGGCGGAATGTCGATCACCGTGTTCTTTGCGCCGGTCGTAGTGGCCGCGGGCGCCAGAGGAGGCGGTCAGGCTGGCGAAAGCCCAGATGTAGCCGACGGCGGCCAGGCGGCGGTTCTTGACCCGGCGGTGGACGACGGCCCGGCTGCGTCCGCTGGCACGGGTGATCGGGGCGGCTCCAGCGTAGGCCTTGAGGGCACGGGCGTCGGTGAAACGGGTGCGGTCATCGCCGATCTCGGCGAACAGCCGGGCCGCCGTCAGCTCGCCCAGGCCGGGGAAGCTGGTGACGATGTCGTGGTCGGGGTGGTCGCGGAAGGCTGTGACGGTGGCCTGGTGCAGGTCGGCCGCGGCTTGGCAGGCGGCATCGAGAACAGCCAGTAACGCCAGCGCTTGCCTGCCCATCGCCTCCTCGATCGGAGTCTGCTGGCGCAGCTGGTCTTCTCGGAAGCCGGCGTGCAGACGCTCAGCCCAGGTCTGCAGGTGGTAGATGCGGCCGCAGCTCTTCAGCACGGCCCGCAGCTCGGTGACAGTGAGCAGCCGCGCCGCGGCGGGTGTGGGGGCGACCTTGAGCACGGCGCGGGCTTCACGGCAGGTGATACCGCCTTCCTGGCCGGCGAACAGCGTCAAGAAGGCTGGGTAGTACTCGCGCAGCAGCGAGCGGAGCTCGTTGCCGATGCGGTGGATGCGCCAAACGGCGTCCTGGTGGCCGCGAGCCAGCACCGCGATGGCCTGAGCCTGATGGCTGTCGGCGGGCAACGACCGGTGCAAGGCCATGTCGGTGCGCAAGATGTTGGCCAGGACAACGGCGTCTTGCCGGTCGGACTTCTTACGGGATACCGAGTGCCGGTCCCGGTAGCGCGAGGCGCTGAGCGGATTGATGGCGAAGACCCGCCGGCCACTCGCGCGGAGTTGGGCGACCAGCAGGCCGCGTGGGGTCTCGATGGCCACCGGGATGGGTGCCTCGGCGCTGTCGCCGGCCTCGGCCAGCAGAGTCAGCAATTCCTCATAGCCCTGAGGCGACTCGGCGATGCGTCGCTGGGCGAGCACCGTACCTGCCTCGTCGACCAGGGCGATGTCGTGGTGTTTCTCGGCCCAGTCGATGCCGCAGTAGACCTTCATGACGTCCCCTCCGTCCGCTGATGCAGCTTCGTGAAGGGCCCTTGCCGAGATCGTGCGGCGTGCTAATGACAAGACTTGGCCGTCTACCATCCGATGAGCCGTCTGCTGACCTCGGCAACCCGCGCAGTCCCGGCCTTGCTGAGAGCTCGAAGCCCACGACATGAAGAGGGATACCCCTGCGCGAGCGGCCCTCGATCCCGCTCTATCAGAGCCAGTCACGCCCCGCTGGCCGATTGGCCCAAGGCGCCGGTCTCGGGCGGAAAGATCTCAAAGACCCTGCACCGGAAGTAGGCATCCCCACGCGCCCTGGCCGACGGGGCGTGACTTGCCCCACCGTCATTAGCACCGGAAGCGG
>NZ_JBGNUV010000053.1:0-1666 GCF_041950525.1 Nonomuraea sp. GTA35
AGCTTGACGTTTAACCCTTCCTGTTCTGGTGCTCGGCGAGCGTTTCGGCGCGTTTGGTGGTCTTGCCCACGTCGTGGTGACGGGCGGGAGCCCGGTTCTTCGAGCCTGGAGGCCTGCCGGGACCGGGCCGGGTGGGTTTCGGTGCACTGGCAGGTAGGGGCAGGCGGGGGCGGAGGTGCCGAAACCCTCGCCGGACGCGTGCGGGGGTGAGCCGTTCGAGTGGAGCAGGGCGTTCCCATGGGCGGCGCAGGTCAGGTGCGAGTGTCCGGGCGAGCTGAAGCTGGGCGTAGGCGATGATGATCAGCCAGGTCCAGCGGTCCGCGGACTGCGGGTCGCGGATTTTCGGGGCGGTCCAGCCCAGGGTCTGTTTCCACATCCGGAACGTGTGCTCAAGATCGAATCTGCGGAGGAATGCCTGCCAGAGCTGGTCCAGGTGGGCCGGGGTGATGGCAACGGCCGAGGTCCACAGCCACACCGGCTTGGGGTCGCGTTCGCCGGGCAACTGCTCGACCTGCAGCCGGATCAGCGTGCCGTCGATGATGGGGAGCGCGCCGTCGTGGTCGAGCCAGGCGGCGCGGCGGGTGAGCCGGTGGTGCAATCGGTCCCAGCAGGAGGCGACAGCGTTGCCGTACCGGCTCGTGGCGGTGGCCGTGGTGTGGGCGGGTTCACCCCAGGTGGTCTCGTCCTTCATCCGGAACTCGGCCCCGTGTTTGGGCGGCCGGCCACCGGCTGGGCTGGCCAGCAGGAACTCTTCGCGGGAGGGGGCCGGGCGGCTCAGCACTCGATCGGAGCGCAGGCGGCCCAGCACCTCCACCGGCAGGCCGTCCAGCAGGAAGGCCAGGCGGGCGGTGTCGTAGCCGGCGTCGAGCACGATGAGGATGTTCGGGTCACCCTCGCGCCACTGGCCGGCTTCGATCAGGCGGGCGACCAGGTCACGGACCTGGATGGCGGTGACGGCGGCTTCATCGTCGTCGGGGCGTAGCCGCTGGGCATCCAGCACCATGGTCCAGGAGGTGCGGCCGGTCTCCAGCGCGGCGATGATCGAGTACGGCCAGCCGGGGATCATCTGATGCTCGCCCTTGCGGCGGCCGTAGACATGACAGAACAGCCGCTCGGGGCTGGTCGGCGCGTCGGGGCGCAGCCAGGGCGTCACATCGGCGGCCAGCACGATCCGGCCGCCCGCCGCGCGCGGCAGCGCCACCGTGGACAGAACCCTCCGCAGCCGGGCGATCTCGATGCGGCCGTGGTTGATCGCGTCGTACAGGGCGCCGTGGCCACGGCGGTGCTCCGGCGCCAACGCCAGCCCGACCAGCGTACGGACCGGCCCCTCGGCGCATAACACCGCCTCGACCAGCTCGAACAGCTCATCTCGCCGGGCGGTCAGGCAGGTGAAGACCTCCTGCCGGAGATCGGCCAGCTCCATCCACGCGTCCCGTTTCTGGCCGTCCTGCTCCGAATCCGGGACGCCCCGCGCCGCGCGTGCCAGCATGAATGACATAGCCACCGCCTCCACTTCCTTCTGAATGACAACTCGAAGATGGAGACGGTGGCTGACTCAACTCACGGCGACACGCCGTGTCCCGAGAGACACAATCCGCTATGAGGGATTAGTCACCCACATCGCCGAACGCGGCAAATGTGCAGCTCAGGGGTTAAACGCCAAGCT
>NZ_JBGNUV010000054.1:0-1146 GCF_041950525.1 Nonomuraea sp. GTA35
CGGAAGCTGTCAAACCGGCTGAGACATCAGGCTACTTGCGTGGTTTGTGGTGAAGCGTCGGTCTGGGGTGTCGCGAGTGGCTGGTTGATCCACACCTTGGTCGGCAGAGGCGGTGGGTAGGGACGCCGGCCGCGGAACCGTTCAGGGTGTGCCTGGAAGGCCGCGTGGAGGGTGGCGATCCGCTTGGCCTGGACCTGGACGGCGGTGCCGTCGTGGACCGAGGCGGGAGTGTGCATCGCGATCCCGGAATGGCGATGCTCGTTATTGTAGTAGGAGAAGAATTGGGTGCAGAAGACGTTGGCGTCTTCGATGGACCCGAATCTTCCCGGGAATGCCGGGCAATATTTTAGTGTTTTGAAGTGCGCTTCCGAGTAGGGATTGTCGTTGGACACGTGCGGCCGGGAATGGGACTGGTCGATACCGAGCAGCGCGAGCAGACCGGTGACGGTGTTGGAGGTCATCGACGTACCCCGGTCGGCATGGACCGAGCGAGGCGCGATCCCGCCATTGGCCGCGATGGCGTTCTGGAGAAACTCTTTGGCCAGGGTGCCGTTCTCGGTGGGCCAGATCTCCCAGTGGATGACTTTGCGGGAGAAGATGTCGATGATGACGTACAGCAGGTAATAGACGCCGCGCACCGGACCTTTCAGTTTTGTGATGTCCCACGACCACACCTGGTTGGGGCCGTCGGCCTCCAGTTCAGGTCGGCTGGTCGGCGGGCGCACGGCCTGGGCACGCCGCTCGCCGCTTTGGCCGCGTTCGCGCAAGAGGCGGTACATGGTGGCCTGCGAGCACAGGTAGACGCCCTCATCCAGCAGGGTCGCCCACACCTGGCCTGGAGACTTGTCGGCGAAGCGAGCAGAGTCCAGCACCGCCAGCACCTGCTCGCGCTCGTGCTCGGACAGCTCGGCCGGGTGGTGAAACGGCCTTCGCGGCCCTTGCATGGGCGGACGCGGATTGCGCTGCCGGTACACCGTGGCCCGGGATCTGCCGAACACCTCACATGCCCTGACCGTGCCGACCGACTTCTCCAGGGCCGGGAAATACTCATCCAGGACCCGGTTCACCTCTCGTCGGAGTCCGCGCTGCTTGAGATGTCCTGAAGCAGCGCGAATGCTTTTCCCGCGATGTCCAACGCGGTTTTGG
>NZ_JBGNUV010000055.1:0-1097 GCF_041950525.1 Nonomuraea sp. GTA35
GGGCTCGGGAATCAAGGAACTGGAGAACATACCCCCTAAGGCGCTCAGCCGGACACGGACGAACGCCTTCGCCGACGCCGAGCCGTCGGGACGCCGGCGAAGCCTGCCGCTCGTAGTGCTGTCGCCCGGCTTCACCTGGCCTCGCAGCTCCCTCACGGGTCTGGCCGAGGACCTGGCGAGCAGAGGGTATGTGGTCGCCAGCATCGACCACACCTACGAGAACTTCGCCACCACCTTCCCTGACGGGCGGGTCGCCACCTGCGCCGCCTGCGCGCACGTCAACGACGACGACTTCGGCCAAAAGGTGATCCGGAACCGGGCGATCGACATCCCCTTCGTGCTCGACCAGTTGACCGGCCCACACCCCAGGTGGAAGGGCGGCGCCGTGATCGATCCGGCACGGATCGCGATGGCGGGCCAGTCCATCGGAGGAGCCGCCGCCCCGGAGACCATGGTGAAGGATTCCCGGGTCCGCGCCGGGGTCAACCTGGACGGCAGCCTGTTCCTCCCCATCCCCAAGAGCGGACTGGCGCGACCGTTCCTGTTGATGGGCGCCCCCTCGGGCGACAGCACCTGGAAGCGTGACTGGGAGCACCTGACCGGGTGGAAGCGCTGGCTGGTGGTGAAGGGGGCGCTGCACCCGTCCTTCACCGACTACGACATGCTGCTCCAGCAACTCGGCGCGGACCTCGGCGGCGGCCTGAAGGAAACCCGCTCGCTGGACATCACCCGCCAGTACGTCACCGCCTTCTTCGACCTGCACCTGCGCGGCAAGCCACAGCCCCTGCTGGACAAGCCCTCCCCGCGCTACCCCGAGGTCCAATTCTGCGCACCGCCGGCCAAGACCTGCTGAGGTGAACGCTTGCGCTCCAGGCCGATGATCATCCACGGCAGTCGAGGGCGGCGCTGACCCCAGCATCGGCGGAGCCGACCGCACCGAGCTGTGCTGCCGGGGTCCGGCCTGAGCCCGATCACCTGACGGGATTCCTCGGTAAGTGTGTGGGGCGTGAGAACGCCCACACGCCCCGACCCCAAGATCGTTAACTCACTGCGGCGCCCCGGTGGCTAGAAGAGCGCTCTGTTCTCCAACAGTGCTC
>NZ_JBGNUV010000056.1:0-1096 GCF_041950525.1 Nonomuraea sp. GTA35
TAGGGCGTGTATTGGGTTGTGATCAAGGGGTGGGTCGTGTGAGGTCTTTGATCCAAATCATCGCGCCACGAAGGTGGAGGCCGGCGATGTAGCTCTCAGGGGTCTTGTCGTAGCGGGTGGCGATGCCTCGCCAGGCCTTCAGCTTGTTGATCAGACGCTCGACGGTGTTGCGATCCTTGTAGACCTCTGCGTCATGGCTGACCGGCCGGCCGCCCCTGCCACCCTTGTTCTTCCGGTTGGCGGCCTGGTCCTTCTTCTCCGGGATGACGGCTTTGATGTGGCGTTTGCGGAGGTAAGCGCGGTTGCCGCGGGAGGAGTAGGCCTTGTCCGCGGCGACCCGGTCAGGCCTGGTACGCGGACGGCCGATGGGCCCGCGGATACGTACCTTCTTGAGCACGGGGATGAACTGCGGGCTATCGGCGGCCTGTCCCGCGGTCAGCACGAACGCCAGCGGACGGCACCTGCGATCAGCGGCGAGGTGGACCTTGCTGGTCTGCCCGCCCCTCGATCGTCCGAGCAGGGCGGCCTTCAACCGGAGCTTGCGCCGGCACCGGATGCGCCGTCGTTCTTCCCTCTCGGGGTCGTCTGCGCGGCTCTGCCCGTCTCCTTCCGAGCCGCCCCCTTTTGCCGGGCCTTCTCCTCCTCGGCGGCCTTCTCCAGGGCGGTGACGACGTCCTGGTCGAGGTGCATCCCGGCAGCGTCGTGGTGAGCCCGCGCGGTGGTGGAGTCCACGCTGACCAGGGACAAGTCCACCTCGCCCCGCTTTGCGGCTTCCGCGATCATGCCCTCCAGCAGAGCTTCGAAGACACCGGCGTCCCTCCACTGCCGGAAGCGGTTGTGGACTGTCGACCAGGCACCGAACTCCACCGGCATCTCCCGCCACTGCCCGCCCGTCCGGAACCGCCAGATCACGCCCTCGAACTGCTGCCGCAGCCGCTCGGGGTACGGGCCGAACCCACCGATCGGCAGGTAGGGCTCGATGAACTCCCACTCCACATCCGTCAATTGCACTCGCGTCACGCAAAACGATCTACCGGATCGGACCCCGAAACGAGGGCGGATCCCGCAGATTGATCACAACCAAATACACGCCCTA
>NZ_JBGNUV010000057.1:0-1091 GCF_041950525.1 Nonomuraea sp. GTA35
TCAGGCGGGTGGCCGTTTGGGAGGTGCGGTGCTCTGGCGTACGACGAGTTCGGTGGCCAGTTCGACGCGGCTCTGGGGTAGGGGGTCGCCGTGGGCGAGGGTGAGGAGCATGGTGGTGGCGGCGGCGGCCATGTCGGTGAGGGGTTGGCGGATGGTGGTCAGTGGGGGGATGGTCCATCGGATGGAGGGCAGGTCGTCGAAGCCGATCACGCTGAGGTCGTCGGGGATGCGCAGGCCGAGTTGGTGGGCGGCGTGGTAGACGCCGATGGCTTGGCCGTCGTTGGTGGCGAAGATGGCGGTGGGTGGGTCGGGCAGGCGGAGGAGGCGGTGTGCTTGGGTGAGGCCGCCTTCGATGAGGAAGTCGCCGCGGGCGGTGAGTTGGGGGTCGGCGGGGATGCCGGCCATGTCGAGGGCGGTGCGGTGGCCGTCGAGGCGGGCGCGGCTGGACAGGGCGGAGTCGGGGCCGGTGATGATGGCGATGCGGCGGTGTCCGAGTTCGAGGAGGTGGCGGGTGGCGGTGAGGCCGCCGTTCCAGTTGCCGGCGCCGACGGAGGGGATGGTGGGGGCGGGGGCGTCGGCGGGGTCGAGCAGGACGAGGGGGATTTCGCGGCGGGCGAGTTGTTGGTGCTGGGTTTCGGTGAGGCCGGAGAAGACGGCGATGACGCCGCTGGGGCGGCGGCGGAGTACGCCTTCGAGCCAGGCGTCGGCGGCGGTGTGGTCGCGGCGTAGGTCGGAGATGCCGACGGTGAGGTCGTGGGTGCGGGCGACGTCGGCCACGCCTTTGGTGATCTCGACGGGGTAGTCGCCTTCGAGGGCGTGGAAGACGAGGTCGATGAGGGTGGTGGGGGTGGAGCGGCGGCGTTGGCGGCGGTAGCCGTGGCGGCGGATGAGTTCTTCCACGGCGGCGCGGGTTTCGGAGGAGACCTCGGAGCGGCCGTTGACGACCTTGGAGACCGTCGCGGTGGAGACTCCGGCCAGCTCGGCGAGCTGGGCGATGGTGAGAGGGGACGACTCCGTGGTCATGGCGGCAGTCTAGTCACGGGGTGCGGGAAGGCGGGCGGTACCGCCTTCCCACGATCAAGGCTGCCGCG
>NZ_JBGNUV010000058.1:0-950 GCF_041950525.1 Nonomuraea sp. GTA35
CGCCGGCGAACTGGGTGACGACGCGGCTGCGGCCCTGGCGCTGCTGGCGCTGGTGGCCGGCCAGGACGTCGAGCCGGCCGAGGGCTCCGACGGTTGCGACGGACGCTGGCGGATCGCCCGCAAGGTCGCTCCGGACCGGGTCATCTCCACCGTCGACGATCAAGCCCGGCACGTGCACAAAACCGTGCACGATCGCCAGGACGGCTACAAGGCCCACGTCGTGATCGAACCCGATACCGGGCTGTTCACCGCTGTGCGGCTGACCATGGCCAGCGGAGCCGGCAACCACGAGGCGGTCGTCGGCGTGGACCTGCTGAGCGAGCCATCCGCCGAACCTGCCACGTTCGAGGTGCTGGGCGATACGGCCTACGGCACCGGCGACGCCCGCGCGCAGCTCCTCGATGCCGGGCACACCGTCATCTTCAAACCCGCACCGCTGCGCCCGGCCGTGGCCGGCGGCTTCACCATCGACGACTTCATCGTGGACGAAGCCGGCGGCACCGTCATCTGCCCGGCCGGGGTGACACGGCACATCACCGCGGCACGGTCGGTGACCTTCGGCGTCGCCTGCCGCTCCTGCCCACTCCGCGAGCACTGCACGAACAGCAAGAACGGCCGCTCCCTGCAGCTGCACCCCCATGACGCACTGTTACGCCAGGCCCGCCGGCAATGGGCCACCGACCCCGGCCTGCAAGCCGTCTATCGGCAGCACCGGCCCATGGTCGAACGCTCCATCGCCTGGCTGATCGGCGCGGACGGCGGCGCCCGCAAGCTCCGCTACCGCGGCGTGCTGCGCAACGACCTCTGGCTCCACCTACGAGCAGCCGCCCTGAACCTGCGCCGCCTGATCAACCTCGGACTCGCCCACGCTCAGGGCACCTGGACGCTACAGCCGGCCACCGGCTGAGGCCATCCAGCGGGCAACAACCCAGGGCCGCTTCACCATCAAA
>NZ_JBGNUV010000059.1:0-914 GCF_041950525.1 Nonomuraea sp. GTA35
TGACCAGTTGCAGCACCACGACACCCGTCATCTGCTTGGTCTGGGAGCCGACCCGGAAGCGGGCACCGTTCGGGATCTTGCCGCCCCTGCCGTTCAGCAGGCGGGTGCCGGCCGAGCCCCTGTCGACGCGCTTGCCGTCGACGTAGACCTCGCCGATGGCGCCCACCACCTCAGGGGACTGGGCCAGGGTGTCCAGCGCCTTCTGCACGTCGCCCAACCGGGTCTGGCTCGCCACGGGGGCCGCCGCGGCGGGCAAAGCGCTCAGCGTCAGCATGGCGCAGGCCAGCCCGGCGAGCCCGGCGACTGTCGCACGATTCACGAGATAAGTCCTTCCATCGCAGTATCGCGGTCCAGCGGGGACGCCGGCCGCGACGTTCGGGCTCATGCCTAGACCAGGCGGGGTTTCCTGCCTGTTTCCGCCCTCGATCGGCGAGGCGGGGGAAACCGTGAGGAAACAAGCGCTGCTGTAGCGATGGCTGCCATGACATTTTTCGCGGCATCCGTACGCCGGCTGACTGCCCTCGCGTGCCTGACTCTTGCGGGAACGGCGGTGCCGGCGGCGCAGCCCGCCCCTGCGTCGGCCGCCGTTGAGCGGCCGGCTCCGAGGGTGGAGTGGAAGCCCTGCCCCGCCCACACCGACGAGGTGGTCCGGGCCATGGGCGTGACCGAGGAGCAGTTGCCGGCGTTCCGCGCTCAGATGAAGCGGCTGCGATGCGGCACGGTCAGTGTCCCGCTGGACCATGACCGCCCCGACGGGCAGAAGATCGACATCGCGGTGACCCGCCTGGCCGCCACCGACCCGAAACGGCGGCTCGGCGCCACCGTCATCCTGCCCGGCGGGCCCGGCAACAGCGGATACCTCGATCCCGTCCTGCGCATCCGGCTCAGGAACGAGGAGATCGCCAAGCTCAACG
>NZ_JBGNUV010000005.1:0-707540 GCF_041950525.1 Nonomuraea sp. GTA35
TACAGCCGGCCACCGGCTGAGGCCATCCAGCGGGCAACAACCCAGGGCCGCTTCACCATCAAACCTCGATCGCCAGACCCTCAGCCCGTGATCCATCACGCCAGCAACATCTTCAGAGGGGTCCTAGGTGGCGGGCTGGTAGTCGAACCAGTCGAAGGCGACGCTGCCGCGCGTGACGTACATGCCGGCGACCCGCCCGGTGAAGCCGCCGGCGACCTGCGTGGCGACGTACCGGCCGTCGAGCTCGGCGAGCACCTGCCCGTCCACGGCGAAGGCGATCGTGTCGGGGCCGCCCGCGCCGACGCCGAGCGGCTCGGTGGCCGGGGCCGTCACGGAGGGCGGGAGCAGGTCCGTCGTGCGGAAGGTCAGGGTGAGCGTGACGGGCCCGGCAGGCACCGGCCGCTCGGCCACGCACTGCCGCACCGGCCCGATGCGGGCGATCACCCGGGCCGTTCCCTCGCCCACCTCCAGGTCGTAGTGGTGAGCCTCGTCCAGGCGGACCGACAGCCCGCCGGTGCCGGACCCCGGGTCGAGGCGGGCGCGGATACGGCAGTCGGGATGCTGCTGCCGGCGGCCGATGAACGTGTACCCGGGCCGGTCGAGCGTCGGGCCGGTGGCGTGCAGGGTGAGCAGCCCCGGCCGCTCCGACAGCGACCAGGAGCCCTCGGGTCGGGTGCGGGGCGAGATCCAGTACGGGGCCAGCGTGCCGGCGTCGAAGTCGTCACGCGACGGCGCCGGCGGGAACGGGTGCCAGGCGGCGGGCGCCGGATGCCGTTCGAGCACCGGGCCCGCGACGGGCCAGCCGTCCCGCCACTCGACCGGCACCAGGAACGTCTCCCGTCCCAGCACGTGGAAGCCCGGGGTGTGCCCGCGCGGCCGGGTGCCGAGCAGCACCATCCACCACGTCCCGTCGGCGGCCTGCACGAGGTCGGCGTGGCCGGTGCACTGGATCGGCAGGTCGGTGCTGCGGTGGGACAGGATCGGGTTCGCCGGCGCGGGCTCGAACGGGCCGCGCGGCGAGCGGGCGCGCGCGATCGAGACGGCGTGCCCCCGGTCGGTGCCGCCCTCGGCGATCAGCAGGTACCACCACTCGCCGATGTGGTAGAGGTGCGGCGCCTCCGGCCACTGCAGCCCGGTGCCGGACCAGGTCGGGAACGGCCCCTCCAGCACCTTGCCCGTCTCCGGGTCGATGCGCGCCAGCTTGACCCCGGACACGGCGCACCAGCACGAGCCGTCCTCGTCCCACGCCAGGTCGGGATCGACGCCCGGCAGGTCGATCCAGACCGGGTCGGACCACGGGCCCTCGGGGCGGTCGGCGCTGACGATGAAGTTGCCGCGGTCGCTCACGTTCGTGTCGACCAGGTAGAACCGGCCGTCGTGGTGGCGCAGCGTGGGCGCGAACACGCCGCCCGACGACGCGGTCCCGGGCGGGAGCCTGAGCTGCTCGGGCCGGTCGAGCGCGTTGCCGATCTGCCGCCAGTGCACCAGGTCTCGGCTGTGGAAGATCGGGATGCCGGGGAAGTACTCGAAGCTGGAGCAGGCGAGGTAGTAGTCCTCGCCGACCCGGCACACGCTGGGGTCGGGGTGGAAGCCACCGAGCACCGGGTTGTCGTAGGTCCGCACGTTCAGCCCTCCAGGAGGCGGGTTCGGGTGGTGAGGCGCCGCGCGCCACGTAGCTCGCGGGTGTCGCCGGTGAGCCGGATGACCTGGCGCAGCGGCGGCTCGTCCGCGGACGGGCCGGCGGCGAGCGTGACGATCCCCGGCTCGACGATGCGGCGCAGCTCGACGCCGGTGTAGGAGAACGCGTCCGCGGGCACGTCGAACGCCACCACGCGGCTCTCCCCCGGCGCCAGCGCCACCCGCGCGAAGCCGACGAGCTGGATCGCGGGCCTGGCGACCTGCGCGACCGGGTCGGAGGCGTAGAGCTGCACGACCTCCTCGGCCGGTCTGTCGCCGGCGTTGCGCACGGTCACCGACACCTCGATCTCGCCGTCCACGGGGTACTCCGCGAGTCCGGTGGTCATGGCGACGTACTCGATGGCCGCGTACGACAGCCCGTGCCCGAACGCGTACGCCGGGGTCGGGTCGAGCACCGTGATGCCCTCGGCCTTCCTGCCCAGGGGCGGCTGCAGGTAGGTGGAGGGGTTGATGGCCGGCGAGGCGGGGATCTGGACGGGCAGCCGCCCCGACGGGTTCACCCGGCCGCTGAGCACGCCGGCCAGCGCCGCGCCGCCCTCGACGCCGGGGAAGAACGCCTGGATCGCCGCCGCGACCCGCTCCTTGTACGCGCCCAGCGCGTACGGCCGCCCCGACACCACCACGAGCACCGTCGGCGTGCCGGTGGCCAGCACCGCCTCGACCAGGTCGGGTTGGAGGCCGGGCAGCCGCAGGTCGGCCGCGTCGCAGCCCTCGCCGGAGGTGCCGCCGCCGAACAGCCCGGCCCGGTCGCCGACGAACAGCAGCGCCAGGTCGCACCCGGCGGCCAGCTCCGCCGCCGGCCCGATGCCCGACCGGTCGTCGCCCGTCACGTCGGCCCCGGGCGCGTGGCACAGCTCCGCGTGCGGGAACTCCTCCGCCAGCCGCTGCCTGACGGAGGGGATCGGCAGGCCCGTGCCGTGCTCGGGGTAGCGGTCGAGCACGTGGTTGGGGAAGGCGTAGCAGCCCAGCAGCGTGCGCGGGTCGTCGGCGCACGGCCCGATGACCGCGACGCGGGAGGTGGTGTCCGGGGGGAGGGGCAGGACGCGGGCGGTGTTGCCGAGCAGGACGATGGACCGTTCCGCGACGGTGGCGGCGAGGCGGCGGTTGCGCGGGCTGTCCAGGTCCAGCGCGTCGGCGGTGCCGGGGACCGGCGAGGGGGCCGGGCCGGCGCCGTTCCCGCCGGCCTGCGGGGGCGCCGCCGGGTCGCCGTCGAGGAGGCCGAGCTCGATCTTCTGCCGCAGCACCCGCCGCGCCGACTCGTCCACCAGCGTCTCGTCCACCCGCCCCGCGCGGACGTGGCCCACCAGGTGCTCGCCGTAGCCGTGGGTCTCGGGCAGTTCCACGTCGATGCCCGCCAGCATGGCCAGCGCCCCCGCCGCCGGCAGGTCCTCGGCCACCCCGTGCATGGACGCCAGGAACGGGATCGCCCAGTAGTCGGCCACCACCGTCCCCTCGAACCCCCACTCCTCGCGCAGCAGGCGGCGCAGCAGGTGCGGGTTCGCGCCGACCGGCACGCCGTCGAGGTCGGTGTAGGAGTTCATCACCGAGCGCGCCCCGCCCTCGCGCAGCGCCGTCTCGAACGGCGGCAGGATCACGTCGGCCAGCTCCCGCGGCCCGATGCTGACCGGCGCCTGGTTGCGGGCCGCGCGCGAGGCGGCGTACCCGGCGAAGTGCTTGAGCGTGGCGATGATCCCGGCGCCCTCCAGGCCGCGCACGTACGCCGCGCCGAGCTGCCCCACCAGGTACGGGTCCTCGCCCAGCGTCTCCTCGACCCGCCCCCACCGGTAGTCGCGCACCACGTCCAGGACGGGCGAGAGCCCCTGGTGCACCCCGGCCGCGCGCAGGTCGGCGCCGATCGCCGCGGCCATGCGCTCGATCAGGCCGGGGTCGAAGGTGGCCGCCCAGGCCAGCGGCGTCGGGTACGCGGTCGCCCCGTACGTGGCGAACCCGGTCAGGCACTCCTCGTGGGCGATCGCCGGGATGCCGTGCCGGTTGGCGGCCATCACCTGCTCCTGCAGCGAGCGCAGGCGGGCCGCGCCCTCGGCGGGGCTCAGCGGCGCGGTGCCGTAGACGCGGGTGAGGTGCCCGAGCCCGTAGCGCAGCCGCTCCTCCATGCCGCCGTCCACCACGAAGCGGTCCTGCAGGGGCGCGACGTTGCCGGGCTCGTCGCTCTGGATCCAGATGGATCCGAGCTGGGCCACCTTCTCCTCGAGGGTGAGCTCGGCCAGCAGGCTCTCCACCCGCTCCTCGGTCGTACGGGCGGCGTCCTGCCAGGGCGCGAGGCCCGGCACGTTGACAGATGTCATGGTTGCGACCTTCGAGAGATTCATCCCGATCATTAAGCCGGGACTTTAGGTGCCGGCCGCAAACTCGTCAAGAATATTTCGAAGCCGTACCGAAAATTTCGGTGCCACCTTTCCGGAAGGCTGGAACGGATCCGTCGACCTGGGTTCTGACCAGCGATCCCCTTTCGTCGCTACCGGTGAAACTTTCAGGAAACCTGCCGGAACGGAAGCGCCCGCCCCCTTGCGGGGAGCGGGCGCCGTCGTGCTGCGGAAGGTCAGGCCACGTTGCTCTGCTCGGCCTGGCGGTTGAGCGTTTCGAGGTCGAACGCGCCGGACTTGACGGCCGCGGTGAACGCCTCCCAGTCACGGCGAGGAACTTCCAGCACCGTGTCCGGGTTGTCCGCGTGGATGACCTCCACGTGGTCGTTGATCCGCTTCGCCGCGACGCGGCTGGCGTCGTGTGACATCTGCAGCACTCCTCTCGGTGCACTTGCGGGGCTCCGCCCCGGTCACCCGTTCGCAGGAGGACCGGGGCGGTTGCGGGCAGCCTCGCATCCCGGCGGGCGATCGGCCACCGGTATGTCGACCGCACCGGGTGAGGAAAACCCATCCACAGATGACGATCTTTAGACCTCGGTGGTAGAAAGGCTGACCGCCATGCCGGACACACCCGACATAGGCCGCATCCGTCACAGGGTTCGCTCCCGGCCGAGCATGGGCTCCAACGGGCCGCCGGCCGGGTGCGCGGCGGCGGGCGCAATTCATCGGGACAAAGCATGGGAAGCGGGTCGGTTTCTGACTTGAGAACGATGAATGATCAGTGAATGACATCGGCCCTTGACCGCGGTCGCGTGTTACAGGGTGGATGGCGTGAATCCGGATACGCGTCACGTCACCCCTGACGCCATCGGGGAGGTCCGGCGCAGCATCAGGGAAGAGCTGCTGCCGATCTTCACCGAGGTGCGCCAGATCTTCGAGGAGAACAAGGCGGTCGACTTCCCCGGCTGGGGGGCCGCGGGCGAGTGGACGGTCGGCGCGCTCTACCGGTCACTGCTCGACTCCTTCCTGCGCGACGCCGACGCGGTGCTCGCCGTGCTCGGCCGGTGGGAGGGCGAGGACCCCAAGCACGCGGAGCAGAACTGGCGCACGGCCGAGGCCCTGGCCGTCCAGCGGGCCAAGCCCTGAGCCGGCCGCTCCAGCCCGCGCCTGACCTGCCGGTGTCCGAGCTCCGGATGCCGGGAGACGTCCGGGTCAGGGGGCGTGCCGGTGCCGGTCCTCGACGGACTGGAGCTGCTCGGCCATCGAGGCGGCGCGCGGCGCGAGCTCGACGTGCGCGAGCCGGCCCTGGGCGGGTTACCGGGCGACGGCCAGCAGGGCGAAGCGGCGGGCGGTGGCCCTCAGGGGGCGGCCCCGGGCCATGTCCTGGTGGACGGCGCGCAGCCGGTCCCCGTACGCGGACACGTCGAAGCCCGGCACCTGCCAGGGGACGGCGCGCAGGAACAGCACGAGCGCGCCGACGTCGTGGAACGTGGTGGTGAAGGACGCCTCCTCGCTCCAGGTGATCTCCAGGCGGTCGAGGGCGGCCGTCGCCGAGGCGAGGTCCCAGGCGTGGTGCGGGTGCGGGGGGCCGCCGAGCGCCGCGTTGAGCTCCTCCAGGTCGCGCCCGGACACCTGCTGGGTGAGGTACCTGCCACCGGGGGCGAGCAGGCGGCGGACCTCGGCCGGGTCGTAGGACTCGTGGCGGTTGAGCACGAGGTCGAAGGAGGCGTCGGGGAACGGGCGCGTGTCCTCGGCGACCTCGACGCCCAGCGGCTCCAGGCGGGCCCTGGCGATCGGCAGGTTCGGCGCGTACCCCTCGGTGGCCGCCGTGCGCGGGGGCAGCGGCGCCAGGCCCGCCAGCAGCTCGCCGCCGCCCGTGCCCAGGTCGAGGAGGGAGGCGGCGTTCCGCAGGTGCTCGCGGGCCAGGCGCTCGTAGTCCCAGGGCAGCTCGCCCTCGTAGGTGACGCGGCCGCGGAGGAAGGAGAAGTCCCAGCCCTCGAAGGGGGTGTCCCGCGCCTGGTGGATCAGCTCCTCGAAGTCCATGCGCGTGATCTTGCCGCGTGGAGCCGGGAGCTCGCACCTCAATTGCGGGGCGGGGTGCTCTCGCGGAGGACGACGGTGGCCGGGAGGCGCGTCTCCTCCGGCGCGTCGTCCGACAGTGCCAGCCGCATGGCGCTCAGCCCCGCCTCGCGCAGCGGCACCGCCACCGAGGTCAGCGCGGGCACGACGTCCACCGTCGAGGCGATGTCGTCGAAGCCCGCCACCCCGATGTCCCTGCCCGGCAGCACGCCGGCGTCGCGGAAGGCCGTCATCGCGCCGATCGCCATCACGTCGTTGACCGCGAACACCGCCTCCACGTCCTCGAATCCCCGCTCCACCAGCCGCCGCGCCGCCTCGTAGCCGCCCGCGCGGGTGAAGCCGGTCTCGAAGGCGAGCACGCTTCCCGCTCCGTCCAGGCCGGACAGGAAACCCTCGTGGCGGTCGCGGGAGGTGCGCAGCGAGGGCGGGGCGTGGAAGACGGCGAAGCGCCGGTAGCCCGTGCCCAGCAGGGCTCGGGCCAGGCCGGCGGAGCCGCCGTGGTTGTCGATGGTGACGGTGCCGAACGGCAGGTCGCGCTGGCTGATCAGGACGGCCCGGCCCCCGGCCGTCCGGTACGCCTCCAGCTCGTCGGCGAGCTCGTCCCTGGTGCCCGCCCCGTCGATGCGGCTGCCCGCGACGATGATGACGCGCGGGCGCTGGCCGCGCAGGGTCCTGACGATCTCCAGCTCGCGCTCCGGCGAGCCGCCGGCCACCGCCATGGTGACGATGAGCCCGGCCTCCTCCGCCGCCTGGCCGACGCCTGCGGCGATGGAGGAGAAGTACGGGTCGGCCACGTCGCGCACCACCAGCGCGACGGTCCTGGTCGAGCCCTTGGCGATGGCCTGGGCCGACAGGTGCGGCTCGTAGCCGAGGCGGGCCGCCGCCGCGCGTACCCGATCGGCGTTCTCCGTCCTGACGTTGCGCGAGCTGCCGTTGAGCGCGCGGGAGGCGGTGGCGACGGACACCCCCGCCTCCCGGGCGACGTCGTGCAGGGTGGGCGCGGGCCCCTCGTCCATGGCGGTCATCTTGTCACCACGCGCAGCGGTTCGCTGCCGCGTCGTACCTGCCTTCCTCGTGGTGGGGAGCTGGCGTTGGCGAAGATCAGTGCACGACGGGGTCGGCGACGTCGTGGGCGCGCAGGTGGCCGCACATGCCCCAGCGCTCCTGCGGCGGGCTCTCCATCAGGGCGGACTCCTGGAGGTGCGTGCCGTCGCCGCGCTCCAGGGCGTCGAGGATCCCGGCGGTGCGGCGGGCCTGCTCGGCGACCGTCGACTCCCAGATCTCCCGCCAGCCCGCCACCTTCGGCCGGACCAGGGCGACCGCGCCGGCGTAGAAGCGCCGCAGCGCCTCGGGGCCGCCCTCGACCAACCGGTGGAAGCCGTCCACGGCCAGCTCCCGCCGCCGCTCGACCGCCTGCTCGACATCGACGGCGGGCAGGCTCGCCGCGGCGGAGTAGCGGCCGGGGTCGGCCACCACCTCGGGCGGGAACGTCATGACGGCGTCCCCCGCCTCCGGCAGCCCGGCGTTCGACATCACCACCACGACCTCCAGCCCGCCGCGGTTGACGGCGCGGTGGATCGTGCCGGGCGTGAACCAGACGGTCGAGCCGGGGCCGAGCTCCGTCTCCCGCAGGCCGTTCACGTCGAGCGTCTGCAGCGTGCCGCGCCCGCCGATCACCACGTACGCCTCGGTGGAGGCCGTGTGCAGGTGCGGCGTGCCGCCTTCCAGGCCGTCGGCGCAGGCCCCGGTGTAGACGGTGAGCCGGCTGATCGACGTGCCGCCGGGGAAGCTCATCGCAGCGCGTCCCTGCCCTGCTTCGCCAGCACCGCGCAGCCGTCCTCGCCCCGGTCGCCGTCGGCGATCACGACCGCGTACCGGAAGCGGATGGTCTCGCCGCCGGGCAACGGCACCTCCTCGCTGAAGAACGGCGCCGGGTTCAGGCAGGCGAACTGCTGCGTGCGGGCGAACCACTGCGGCGGGTGCTGCGGGTTGGCGGTGTCGTCCACGATGACGATCGTCGAGCTGTCGCCGGTCTCGTCGTGCCTGCCGCGGAAGCCGAACCACTCGGCGCGCTTGCCACGCAGCTCGTCGCCGCCCGCCCCGTCAGGGGACTGGATGACGCCGTCGGTGAACGAGCGGGGCCCCCGCCAGAACAGGCCGCCGTAGCCGGCGTTCTCGCGGCCCTTCGTGGTCGGGGAGCCGAAGTCGATGGTGGCGCCCGACACGTTCGTCATGGCCGTCTCGAAGACCAGCGCCCAGGTCTCGCCGTCGACCAGCGTCGCGGTCAGCGCGCGCCGCTCCTCGATGACGGGCGCGCCGTCCTGGGCGGTCCAGTCGAGCGCGTGCCCGATCACGGCCCGGTCGGGCCCGGCCGTCAGGGTGGTCATCTCGCGGTGGGTGGCGCTGCCGTTGTTGTCGAGCTGGACGTACTCGCCCGCGACGTACGTGGGCCCGCCCCAGAAGTTGTGCTCGCCCACGCACGGCAGCGACCAGGCGATGCCCTTGTGCCAGACGTGGTCGTGCGGCCGGAACAGCGACACCAGCCGGCCGCCGCGGGTGCGGATCGGGTGCAGGTACGGCTTCGGCGACTCCAGCACCGGCGTGTCCGGGCGGTAGACGTAGGTGAACAGCTCGACGTCGCCCGCCGTGACGGCGATCGAGCGGCCGAGCGCGTGCGTGGCCTGCAGGGTCACTTCTCGTTCCTCCAAGGGGCGCCCGTGCCGTCCATGCGCAGGGCGAACGGGCTGTCTGCGGTGATCTGTCCGGCCTGGACGCGCTCGCCGGTGAAGGCGGAGGCGTACAGGGCGGCGATGAACTCCATCGTCCGCCGGGCGTCGGCGGTGCCGACCGGCGGCGCCTGGCCCTGGTCGAGGGCGTCGAGCACGGCCGCGAGCCAGCCGCCGTGGCCGCTGGAGGCGCTGCTGCGATCCTGGCCCCACAGCTCGGACAGGGCGTCGTGGCCGGGCGCGGGGGTGATCGTCCAGTCGTCGTCGGTGTAGCCGTACAGGTGCTCGACCTCGACCGTGGCGTGCTCGTAGTCGAAGCGCAGCTCGGAGGTCTGCCGCGGGGACAGCACCGAGTTGACCACGGTGGCGACCGCGCCGCTCTCGAACGTCACCAGCGCCATCGACACGTCCTCGGTGTCCACGTCGCGGGCCTGCCGCGCGGCCACGGCCGTGACCTCGCGCCACGGGCCGAGCACCGACAGCAGCAGGTCGAACTGGTGGATGCCGTGCCCCATCGTCGGCCCGCCGCCCTCCGACTCCCAGGTGCCGCGCCACGGGACCGCGTAGTACGCCTCGTCCCGGTACCACTGCGTGTCGCAGGTGGCCAGCAGCGCGCGGCCCAGCCTGCCCTCGCCGGCCAGCCGCCGCAGCCGTACGGCGCCCGCGCCGAAGCGGTGCTGCAGCACGGTCGCGACGCGCGCCGTGGAGCGCCCTTCCGCCTCGATCAGGGTGTCGAGCTCGGCGAGCGACAGCGTCGGCGGCTTCTCCACCAGCGCCGTCACCCCGGCCTCCAGGCACGCGAGGGCGAGCGGGGTGTGCAGCGCGGGCGGGGTGCACAGGTGCGCGAGGTCGAGCTCCTGCGCGGCCAGCAGCTCCTCGGCGCTCCCGTACGCGTCCGGCACCCCGTACTTGGCGGCGAACTCGCGGGCCCGCCCGGCGTCCACGTCGGCCACGGCGACGAGCTCGGCCCGGCCGCCGGAGGCCTGCACGGCCTGGGCGTGCGCGTGGGCGATGCCGCCGGTGCCGATGATCGCGGCCCGGTATGTGCGTTGAGACAAGGTGTTCCTTCACGTCGATGGGGAGAGGGTCAGGCGCCGTCGATCCCGGCCTGGGCGGGAAAACGTATTCCGCAGTTTGCATGCCCCGTCGCACGAGCGTCAAGGGTGCCGCCGAGGGAGCCGGGGCGGTTACGGGCGCCGGCGCGTGCTGTCGCGGACGATCAGGCGGCCTTCCAGAATCAGGCGCCGGGGAGCGTCCGACTTCTCCAGCGCGAAACGAATCGCCTGCACGCCCCATTGCGCGAGCGGCAGCGCCACTGTGGTCAGTCGCGGCGTCACGTCACAAGCGAGGGGAATGTCGTCGATCCCCGTCACGGAAATGTCGTCGGGCACCTTCACACCGGCTTCCCGAAAGGCCGAAAGGGCGCCTATCGCGAGCGCGTCATTGGTGGCCAGAACGGCCTGCCCGGGAGCCATTCCCCCGGCCGCCAGCCTTTGGGCCGCGTCGAATCCGCCCTGCCGGTTGACCGGGCAGCGAATGATGCGGATATCGCGCTCGTCCACGCCTCCGGCCCGCAGGCCCTCGACGAATCCGTCCGTCCGCTCGGCCATGTTGCGCATATCCGGGCCGCCCGTCAGAATCACCGCCCGGCGGTGCCCGGTTTCCGCGACGAAAGCGCCCATCGACCGCCCGGCGCCGTGATTGTCGATGTTGATCGAATCGTAGGTCATGTCCGTATGACCGACGATCACGATCCGCCCGCCCTCCCGCTCGTACGCGGCCAGTTCCCTCGACAGCCGCTCGTCGTCGAGGTACCGGCTGGACGTGAGCACGAGCGCGCGCGGGCGCAGCGAGCGCAGCACGCGGACGGTCTCCGCCTGCCGCTCGGAGGCCGCCATGGTGGACGACACCGTGACGAACGCCCCCGCGTCGCGGGCCTCGTGCTCCATCGCGGCCACCACCATGCCCATCGACGGCGTGGTGAGGTCGTCGGCCACCAGCGCGATCGAGTCGCTGGCCCGGCGCATCGCCCTGGCCGAGGCGTCCACCGTGTACCGCAGGGCCGCCGCCGCGGCCAGCACGCGGGCCTCGTACTCCGGCGCCACCTTCCTGGAGCTGCCGCCCAGGACCCGGGAGGCGGTGGCGACCGAGACGCCGGCCGCCGCGGCCACGTCGTGCAGCGTGACCGTGGGCCTCGCCGCGTGGGGCATCCGCAGTGTCCTTCCCGAGAACGAGCCGGCCGCCGATGAGATCCGGCAATGAAGCGTACTGTCATTCCCGGCTCCGGACCGCCGCGCTGTCAACAGGAGCGGCCGCACTCCGGATGACACCTGTCATACGCAGTGCATGACACGCACAACTGACCCGGAACGCCCCGTTTCCAGGAAGCTTGCGGCATGAAGATGCGAGTGTCTGGAAAGAGCACCTCCCGCCGCCTCGCGGCCGCCGCGATGACGCTCGGCGCGCTGATCGCCGCGGCCCCCGCGCCCGCCGCCGCGGACACCGGGCTCGACCGGCAGGCCCTGCGGCATGCGCTGGACGCCGTGCACGAGGCCGGCATGTACGGCCTCTATTCCCAGGTACGCGACGGCTCGCAGACCTGGCAGGGCGCCTCCGGCGTGGCCGACGTGGCCACGAGCCGCCCCGTGAAGCCCGGCATGGTGCACCGGGTGGGCAGCATCACCAAGACGTTCACCGCGGTGGCCGTGCTCCAGCAGGTCGCCCGCGGCGCCGTCGAGCTGGACGCCCCGATCGCCCGCTACCTGCCGGACGTGGTGCCCGGCGAGCGCGGCGAGCGGATCACCGTGCGGATGTTGCTCAACCACACGAGCCACATCGCCGACCACGTCGCCCCGGCGTTCCCCTCGTTGCTGCAGGGCTCGGCGCAGAGCCTGGACGACAACCGGTTCCGCGTCTTCACCCGCCCGGAGCTGGTACGGCTCGGCCTCGACGCCGCCCCGACCGGCGAGCCGGGTGCCACGCCCGGCGTCTACTCTAACACCAACTACCTGATCGCCGGCCTGCTCCTGGAGAAGGTGACGGGCATGGGCGCCGAGGAGTACATCACCCGCAACGTCATCCGCAAGGCCGGCCTGCGGCACACGTCGTTCCCGCGCACGCCGCACATCCCCGGCCCGCACTCCAAGGCGTACGAGTCGTTGTTCGGCTGGGTCGACCCGCCCCGCGACTACAGCGTCTACAGCCCGACCTGGATCACCACGGCGGGCGCGATGGTCTCCACGATGGACGACCTCAACCGGTTCTACCGGGCGCTGCTGCGCGGCGAGCTGATCGGCGCGGCCGAGCTGGCCGAGATGAAGAAGACGGTGCCGGTGCTGGCGGGCGGCGTGCTGAACTACGGCCTCGGCCTCTACTACCTCGACCTGCCCTGCGGCCGGTTCTGGGGGCACAGCGGCAGCGTCTTCGGCATGGCCACGGAGTCGATGACCAGCGAGGACGGCGCCCGCCAGCTCTCCATGGGGGTCAACCGCACGAAGTACCAGAGCGTGGACGAGAACGGCAACGTCGTGCTGCACCCCATCGACTACGCCAGCGGCGACTACTTCCTGCTGGCGGCGTGCGGCCAGAGCGCGGGAGCCCAGACCAGGGCGGCACAGCCGGCGTACGTCCCGTTCGCGGTGGACCGGGTGTCGGTCAAGCGCTGAGGTGTGTCCCTGATCACCTCCGATGTGTGGATTCCTCCACAGATGATCCCTTGCGGCCTCCGTAATGTCCCTGCTGCCGGAACAAACCCCGGCAGCACCGACAAGGGGGAGGAAACCCGATCATGCGTAAGACCCTCACGATCGCCGCTCTGGCCGGTTCGATGGCCGTCACCGGCCTGGCCCTGAGCCCCGCCGCCGCGCAGGCGGCCACGCAGAGCGCCACCACCGCTTCCGCGAGCACCGTCACCCTCGTCAAGTGGGGCAAGTTCTTCTCCAGCGACGGCAAGGCCTACACCTACGGCAAGACGTGGAAGTCGGGCGGCAAGGTGTTCACGAAGTGGTACGGCGTGGACAGGGCCGGCGGCAAGAAGGCCTGGGTGTGGTTCGAGTACTACCAGAACGGCTCCTGGCACAAGTTCAACAAGGCCTGGGACGGCAAGGTCGTAGGAACCTGGGGCGGCAAGGGGATCAAGAAGGTCTACACGTTCACCTGCTGGGCCGGCAAGTTCGACAACTGCGGCAAGAAGTACCGCATCTACTAGTCGTTCCCGGGGCTGAGGCGGTGGGGGCCTCAGCCCCGTTCGTCCAGCGTGTCCAGCACCCCGGCGAGCTGCCGGGGCGCCGGCATGATGCGCAGCGCCTCGTCGATCTCGAGCTCCGCCCAGGCGCGGTGCCGCGGCTCGGCCCGGGGGTCGGTCGCGATCCGGGTCTGGAGCAGCAGGAAGTTCAGGCGGGACGCGATGAGCATCGAGAAGTCGGCCGCCGCGGCGACGCGGCCCGGCCCGCCCTCGCGCCGGTACGCCCGGTACATGCGGCTCATGGCGGCCAGGTCGGGGGCCGGGTCGCTGAACCAGTCGAACAGGGCCCTGGCCAGCTCCCGCCCCGGCTCGGCGGGGCCGAGCCCGTCCCAGTCGACGACCACCAGCGTGCCGTCGCGGCCGGCCAGCACGTTGCCGGGGTGGAGGTCGCGGTGGCAGACGATCAGCTCGCCGGGGGCCGGTGGGGTGATCGTGGCGCACAGCTCGGGCACCGCGGCCAGCCGTTCGCGCAGCAGCCCGGCCCAGGCCGCCCCTGACGCCAGCGCCGGCTCCCACGCGTGGAGGGCCGGCGGGCGGTGGTACCAGGGGGCGGGCGGCTCCCCGCCGGGCTCCGCCGTCGCGGGAGGCGCGCAGCGGTGCAGGCGGGCGAGCAGCGTGCCGAGCCGGTCCGGCGTGGCGGGCGCCGCCAGGTCGACCGGGGTCAGGTCGAGCCAGTCGTACAGGCGCAGCCACGTCCCTCCCGGCGTCCGCACCAGGTAGCGGCCGCGCAGGTCGGGATGGCCGGCGGGTGAGCGCACCCCCGCCCCGGCCGCCCGGCGCGCGAACGCGAGCTCCGCCACGACCAGCGCCTCCGGTGGCGGCTCGCCGAAGATCTCCTTCAGCGCGTAGGCGGTTCCCCCGGTCTCCACCCGCCGGATCTGCCCGAGCGCGCCCCGGCGCGGCTCGCCCACCGCGACGCCGTCACCCCACCCGAACGCCTCCCGCGCGTACGCCGTCAGCTCGTCCACCATGACGCCTCCCTCACCACAGCGTCCACCCGTGACAGCGGAAGGGGAAGCCGGCGGTCATCGCTCGCCCTGGCGCACGCCGCGCCGCCACACGTCGGCGATGGCCCGGGTGGCGGTGATGTCGGTGGTCGGGTCCCCTTCCACGAGCAGCAGGTCGGCCCGCAGGCCAGGAGCGATCCGGCCGCGGTCGGCGAGGCCGAAGCAGCGCGCGGTGACGCCGGTCGCGGCGGCCAGCGCCTGCTCGGCCGTGAGGCCCGCCTCCGTCAGGAGCAGCAGCTCGCGGTGGAAGCCCGCCCCGTGCACCGGCCCGAACGGCGTCGCGTCCGTGCCCGCCAGCACCGGCACGCCCGCCCGCAGCAGCGCCAGCGCCGAGCGGGAGGCGTTGACCACGCCGGCCGAGTGCATGGGGACGCCGGCGACCTGCTTGTCGAACGTGGCCTTCGACCGCTCCGACATCCGCCCGGCCACCCGGGGGTCCCGCAGCAGTTCGCCACCGCCGGTGCCGCCGGTGACCGCCTCGATGTAGACGATCGTGCTGATCACGAAGGCGTCGTACGAGGCGATCCTGGCCGCCGTCTCCTCGGCTTCCTCCTCGGGCACGTCCGAGTAGAGGTGCGCCAGGCCGTCCACGCCCGCGTCCAGGGCGATGAGCGCCTCCCTGGCGGTCACCGTGTGGGCGATGACCTTGAGCCCGGCGGCGTGCCCGGCCTCCACGAGGGCGGCGGCGAGCTCGGGGGTGAGGACGGGGAGGTTCATGCCGGACACCGCCCCGTCGTCCACGGCGATCTTCAGGTAGTCCGCCCCCTCCGCCAGCCTGGCCTCCACGAACGCCCTGGCCTGGCCGGGGTCGGCGACCGTGTCGAGGCCCGCGCCGGAGTCGCTGCCGAGGGCCCGCAGCAGGTCCGGGGTCATGAGCTGGCTGGGGTGGCCGCCCGGCGCGGTGGCGATCATGCTGGAGCTGCGCAGGTCGGCCACGTCGTCGCGCTCGGCGGCCAGCCGGCGCTGGGCGGCCAGGATGGGCGGCAGGTTGTTCATCTCCAGCTCCGTGGTGACACCGAACGTCAGCGCCTCGGCGAGGTCGCCGTCGTAGGCGTGCGTGTGGGCGTCGATGAGGCCGGGCAGCAGGGTCTTGCCGGTGCCGTCCACCTCCACGTCCACGCTCACCGCGCTGCCGTCCGGCTCCGCGATGCGGTCGCCGTCGATGAGCACGTCGGTGCCGGGCACGGTCCGCTCGCCGTCGAAGACGCGGACGTTACTGATCAGGGTGCGCATGGTTCTTCCCGTCGATGTAGTTTGACGTCGAACTAACTTGATTCCATCCAGAATAGTACGGCATCTAACTACCGGGCGCGCAAGAAGAGGGCCGCCGTCACGGGGACGGCGGCCCTCAGCGAGACGTCATCGCATCAGCGGGAGAACGCCTGGAACTCCGCCGCCCTGACGTGTTCCCTGGCCGGGCTGGCCGTGGCGCAGTCCGTCGCCGAGTTCGGATCGTTGTCCTGCTCGCCGGCGTACAGCGGGTTGCCCGTGCACTGCGTGGTGAGCGCCCGCAACATCAGGTGCGTGGCGCTCGTGCTCCGCACGTCGAACGACTTGATGAGCATGTCCGCGCCGCGCGGCCGGGGCAGCGTGGTGTCGAACGCGTTCGCCTTGCTGGTGTAGATCTTCGTGAAGCTCGCCGGGTCGGCGCAGTTCGCGCTGCAGGCCAGCACCTCGAAGGAGCGCAGGCTGGAGAAGCGGTTCTGCGTGCCCGGGTCCGCCGGGTCGGTGCCGGGCCGCAGCATGGCGCTGACCTGCACCCTGCGGATCCTGACCGGCTCGTCGCCCGCCAGGTCCACCACGACCGACTTGCCAGCGGGGGCGCCGGTGCGGGAGGCCCAGTTCGTGGCCTCGGTCTCGTCGATCAGCCTGGCCTGGTTGACGCCGTCGCCCGTCGCGGTCGCCCCGCTCGCCGCCGAGGCGTGGTTGCGGGACAGGGCCAGCGGGAGCGGCAGCTCGACACCGGGCAGGACCGCGTACTTCAGCCGCTTGTGGCCGAAGCCCGCGCCCGCGACGACGAAGTCGTACAGTCCGGGCGTCATCTCGACCGTGTCGCCGAGCTCGGTCGCCGGGTCGGTGTCCGCGACCGGGACGACGCGGCCCTCGTAGTCGCCCACGTACAGCCGCAGCGCCGCGCCCTTCGCCTCGCCCAGCGGCTTGAGCTGCAGGGAGCCGTTCTTGCCCGCCGGGTTGACGAAGCTCGGCGTCGCGTCGGCGTCGTTCGGGCCGTTGCTGGCCGCGTTCGCGCCCAGGCCGTGCTCGGCGAAGGCGCGCCACATGATGTCCTGGTTCGCCCCGCCGAAGCGGATCGTGTCGGCCGCCAGCAGCGCGTCACGGTGATCGACGTAGTCGACCGCGCCCGAGGCCATCAGCAGCAGGGCGTCGAACGAGAGCTGCGCCCATCGCCGGTTGCCCGGGCACTTGTCCACGGGGGTGCTGCCCTCCGCGCACGAGCGCTGCAGCCTGGCCGAACCCTGGCCGTACCGCTTGACGAAGGCCGCCCGCACGTCGAACTGCGTGGCCGACCAGATCTCGCCGTCCGCGTGCACCTGCGTGCCGACGATGTCGTAGCCGAGGTTGCTGTAGTTGAGCGGCGACCTCGACATGTCGTAGTTCCTGATGCCGCGCGACTTGTCCCCGGTGACGTAGCCACCCGTGACGTACGGGGTGTCGCCAGCGGGGCGGTGGCCGTACTCGAAGAGCTGCTCCATGGAGAACAGGTCGGAGGTGCTCTCGTTCATGGCCCCGGCCTGGGCACCGCTCCAGCCGGCGGTGGGCCCGCCGATCATGCGGCCGGAGATGGCGTGCGTGTACTCGTGGCCGATGACCGACATGTCGTAGTCGCCGTCCACGCAGGGCGCGTAGAACGACCCGGCGATCGGCTGCCACAGGTACATGTTGGTGATCGGCGCCGTCCCGTCGGGGCCGGTGATCTGGTTGGCGTTGTCACGTACGGTCAGGATCCGCGCCCCCGCCTGGGCGTTGCCCTGCTCGGGGTCGTTGCCGAGGCCGCCGCGCCCGCCGTTGTCGGCCTGCATGTTCCAGGCGGTCTCGGTGAAGCCGAGCCGGTAGGACCAGTCGTGCATGCGGTTGTGCATGGCGTTCAGGTTGGCGATGGCGGCTTCGAGGTCGGCCTCGCCCGGCTGGTCGAAGACGGCCGGGTCGCACTTGGCCTCGTACCAGGTGTTCTTCCAGGGGTAGGCGTAGTTCCTGCTCGGCGTGAGCACGTTGGGCCGGGTGCCGACCGTGAACGGGTCGCCGCTGGCCCGGTTCTCGAAGGTCCTGGCCGCGTTGCCGAGGCTGGTGAACGTGGGCTCGTTCGTCGCGTGGTCGACGTCCCACGCCTTGCCGGTCGCCGGGTCGCCGCCGGTGGCCTCGTCGCAGCCGGGGCCGGGCGCGTGGCACCAGGTCTGGCGGGTGTCCTTGGAGGAGTAGTCGCCGGGCGGGTTCGCCGGGAAGACGTCCCAGCGCGGGTTGTCCGGGTCCTGGTGGTGGTCGACGAGGTTCTCGCGCGTGATGATGCCGCCGCTGACCGCGTCCACGTGCGTGGTGTATCCCGCCTCGGCGCCCTGAGCCCCGCCGATCAGAACCACCTGGTACGCGCTGTGCACCCCGTCGGGAGCGGGCACGGCCACCGGCGTGGCCTGCTTGGTGACCGCCGAGGCCAGGTCGATGCCGCCGTCCCTGGCCGCGATCTCCATGGCCTGCTGGGCGCTGATCCGCGCGGCCGGCGGCGCCTCGGTGCGGCGCGACAGGGAGGACGTCACGTGCCTGACCTGCCCGCCGGACACGCCGATCGCGACGAGGCCGTCCACGCCGGCCGGCAGGTCGCCGAAGCGCTGCCGCAGCAGCACGGCGGCGCCCGCGCCGATCGGGTTGACCGCGACCGTCTCCAGCGCGTCCACGGCCTCGGCCGTCAGCCCGAAGACGGCCTCGTTGTCCTTGAGGTAGGCGCGCGCGGCCTGGACGGGGTCGCTGCCGAGGCCCTCGGCCAGCGGCTCGGCGCTGACGATGGCGGCCGGGGTGCCGAGAGCGTTCCAGCGGATCTTGCCGGCCGGGCCGGCGAGACGCAGGTTGGCCGGGGGTTGCACCCGGCCCTGGCGGTTGTCCACATCCGGTCTGCCGGAGTTCTCCGCCTGGAAGTCGTGGATCTCCGGGGCCTGCCCGCCGGGTTCGCCCCGGGCGGCCCCTGCGAGGGGGAGGATCGACGCGGTGAGCGCCGTGACAATGAGCGTGCTGCGTAACCAGGACTTGGTCGACACGTTTTCCCTCCTGCGTGCCAGGGATGCGCAGGTTTCGCGCATCTCGCAAGAGGTAACACCGCACTCAGAGGCTGACAAGATCTTGTAAAAACGGAAATATCAGCGTATAAGCAGTTGATAAGTGCGGGACAGGTGGCCGGCGCCTCGACGAACCAGAAGAGTCGTTCTCAGCGACCATCCCTTATCTGGAATGAGGGTGTCGTCCGCCGCGCCCGGCGCAGTTCCCGCACTGATCATTCAACCGCCGCCCCCGGCGGGGCCGCAACGGATTTATCGGTCGGCGAAGACGGAGGCGTAGACGGGCCGCCCGTGCTCGGTGACCACCTGCCCCGCCAGCCCGTCGCCCGTCAGCGTGGACAGCCGCAGGTCGAGGTAGCGCTCCTCCTCGACCAGCCGCACCTCGCCACCGGGCGCGGGCAGCCAGGAGGCCACCTCGGCCAGCCGCGCCGCCCGGTCGCGCGCCAGCTCGGCGCGCAACTCGGCCAGGCTCCCCGCCTCGTACGGCTCCGCCGCCGCCCGCTCCGGCTCGGCATGCCAGGCGGCCACGCCGTACGCGAAGCAGACCAGCGCCATCCACACCTCGGCGAAGTACGCCGGATCGGGCGCCAGCTCCAGCCCCGCGAACCGCTCACCGACGAAGAACAGCGCCCCGAGCTGCCCCGGCATCAGCTCCAGCCGGCTCTGGAACTGCGTCAGCACCGCCCGCTTGCGCGACAGGATCTGCTCCAGGTGCCCCCGCGAGGGCAGCCCGTACGCGCGGTTGAGCTCGCTGATGTCCGGCCAGAGCTTGGCGTAGTCGTGACGGCCGCGCAGCCGCATGGCCTTGCCGCGCAGCTCCAGCGGCAGCACGAAGAACCACTGGTCGCGCCCCTCCAGGTAGCCGCCCTGACCCGCCTGCACGCAGCAGGCGTCGTCGAAGCGCCTGGTCTGCCCGGCGCCCAGCAGCGCCGAGGAGCACAGGGCGTGGTTCTGGGCGGCGTCCTGGATGTAGCCGAGGTGCAGCGGCACGATCGCCACGCCCTCGCGGGCGCCGTTGGTCAGCTCCACCTGCCCGTAGCCGACGACCCGCTTGAGCTTCAGCCCGGAGCGGGGCGGCACGATGCCGGGGCGGACGGGGCCGTAGACGGGCACCATCGTCAGCGCTCCGGCGCGCTGCGGGGTGCCCGCCCGGTAACCGCCCAGATCGAGCGGCGCGGGCAGGATCGTGGTCAGGCTGGTCATCACCGTCCTCCTTCCAGCCGGGTCAGCATCGCCGTACGGATCCACTCGGCGCCTGCGCCGGAGTGGGCGAACACCCACGGCAGCAGCGCGGCGAAGTCGTCCTGGTGCCAGAACGGCCGGTGCGGCAGCTCCGGCGCCGGGTCGCGCAGGGTCAGGTCGTCGCCCCGGGTGAAGGCCGCCTGGCACAGCACCACCGGCGTCGTGACACCGGCGCGCGGCAGCGTGGCCGCCACCCTCGCCAGGTCGCCGGGCAGGTGGTTCTCGTAGCCGTCGGTGACGACCACCACCAGGTCGGGGCCCGTGCCGAGCGCGTCGAGCAGGGCGCCCGCCAGGTCGGCCGAGCCCGCGGGGGCCTGCGCCGTGCCGCCGGTCTCGACGACCGTCAGCCGCTCGCAGACCTCGGACAGCACCAGCCGCAGCGCCATGGCCTGCGACATGACCGCCCACTCGCGCTCGCCGTACCCGCGCATGGAGCGGGAGGTGTCCAGCACCAGCGCCACGTTCGCGGCCAGGCGCGGCAGCCCGCGCGCCGCCTGCGCCACGTACCCCGCCAGGGCGGGGCGCAGCTCGGCGGCCGGTCCGCCCCGGTACAGGTGCACCAGCGTCGCGGCGATGTCGCCCCGGTTGGTGGGGGTGACGATCGGCGGCTGCTCGGTGACCGGGTCGAGCGGCGCCGGCGGCTCCTGCGGGGCGGGCGCGCCGTACGTGCCGGGGCCGTGGAGCGCGCGCAGCCGCACGATCGCCGCCGCCGGGTCCGCGGTGAACCGCAGCAGGCTCCTGCGCAGGTACGCCGAGCCGGCGCCGCCCTCGGAGACCAGCCGGGCGCAGGCGCGCGCGGTCGCCTTGCCGAGCGCGTGCTCCAAGCAGTCGATCAGCGCCGGGCGGCGGGCCTCGATGAGCGCGTCAGCGTCCGGGTGCTCCAGCACGAAGGTGACGATCGCCCTGGTCGTGTGCTTGTGGTTGGCCCGCAGCCGCCGAAGCGCGAGCAGCGCCGTGATGGCGTACGCGGGCGGCAGGCCGAACATCAGCGCCCTGGTCACCTTGGCCAGGGTGGCCCGGGTGGCCTCGCCGAGGCCGTCCTGGGACGCGGCGAGCGTCTCCAGGAGCACCCGGGCGCGCTGCCACGGGAGCGCACCGGGCACCAGCGCGAGCAGCGCGTATCCCTCGGGGTCGCTCAGCCGGGCACTCCGGTGGAGCTCCGCGTCGTCCCAGACCGGCTCGCCGCCCCTGGACAGCTCCAGCGGGACGTCATGAGTCCGGAAATGCGTGAGAAGAGTTGGGATGTCCACGAAATTCGAGTTTAAGAATGATCTTCCGGAAATGACACTGATTTTTCGCCGGGTTACCGGCTCATCGCCGGGTTACCGGCTCATCGCATTTCCCTTTCCCGATCCCGTGTCACCCGCATTTCACTGGGCGGCGAGCATCCGCACGGCATAGTCGATCGTGGCGGCCAGGCGGGCGGGGTCGTGACCGGCGCGTTCCCGCACGCGCAGGCCGAGCACGGTGGTGAAGAGCAGGTCCACGGCGGCGTCGAGGTCGAGACCCGCCGGCAGCTCGCCCGTGCGGCAGCCGCGGCGCAACAACGATTCGAGGGCTCTCCTGGTGACCTCGAACGCGGCCTCGGTCCGCCGCCGCACCTCCGGGTCGGTGGCGCCGAGCTCGGTGGCGGTGTTGACGACGAGACAGCCGCGGCCGGCCTCCTCGCCGACCATGCAGGTCAGCCAGTCGCGCAGCACCTCGCGGACGGGACCGGGCCGCTCCAGCAGCTCTTCCGCCTGGGACGACTCGGTGGCCCGGTAATGGTCGAGAGCACGCAGGAACAGCCCGCGCTTGTCATGGAAGGCTCGATAGAGGCTGCTCTGCTTGAGCTCCAGCTCGGCGCCCAGCTCCCGGACGCCGGTCGCGGTGTAACCGCGCCGCCAGAACAGCCCGGTAGCCCTGGCCACCACGTCCTGCTCGTCGAACTCTCTCGGTCGCGCCATGCCATCACCCTACCCCAGTTGTGGAGCGACCGCTCCCATACTAGGGTGGGCCGCCATACGGGAGCGATCGCTCCAAAATTGCGAATCTGAGGAGATCTCGTGACGACGACTTCCGCGGCAGAGCCGGACGCGCCGGCGAGGAGCCACTGGCCGGCGGTGGTCACGGTGACCGTGGCGACGTTCCTGGTGGTGACCGCCGAGCAACTGCCGATCGGGCTGCTGACGTCCGTCGGCTCCGCACTGTCGGTGTCGGAGGGGACCGCCGGGCTGATGGTGACGCTGCCCAGCCTGGTCGCGGCGGTCGCGGCGCCGGTGGTGCCCGTGCTGGTCGGGCGGATGGATCGCCGGCTGCTGCTGATCGGGCTGGTCGCGCTGACCGCGCTCGCGGGGCTGGCCTCCGCCCTGGCGCCGACGTACCCGCTGCTGCTCGCCGCCCGCGCGGTGGTCGGCGTGGCGATCGGCGGCTTCTGGGCCGTCGCCGGCGGGCTGGCCGTCCGGCTGGTCCCTGCGGCGCACGTGCCGCGGGCCACGGCGGTCATCTTCGGCGGCGTTGGGGCCGCGAACGTGCTCGGCGTGCCGATCGGCGCCGTGATCGGCGAGCTCGCCGGCTGGCGGGTGGCGTTCGGCGCGCTCGGCGGGGTCGGGCTCGTCGCGCTCGTCGCACTCCTCGCGGTCCTGCCTCCCCTGACGGCCGCCCAGCCGGTCGCGCTACGGCACCTCGCCGAGCAGCTCCGCAACCCGGGCGTGCGGGCCGGGGTGGTGGCGACGTTCCTCGTCGTGATCGGCCACTTCGCCGCCTACACCTACGTCAGCCCCGTGCTGCAGGACCTGTCGGGCATCGGCGCGCAGCTCGTCGGCCCGCTGCTGTTCGCCTTCGGCCTGGCGGGGATCGCGGGCAACTTCGTGGCCGGCGCGGCGGTGGCGCGCAGGCCGCACAGGACGGTGCTCGTCATCGTCGCCGCCCTGGCCCTGACCGTGCTGCTCTTTCCGCTGGTGGGCACCGGGCCCGCCGGAGGGATCGTGCTGCTGGGCGTGTGGGGGCTGGCGTTCGGCGGGGTCTCGGTGAGCCTGCAGACGTGGATGATCAAGGCGGCGCCGCGGGCTGTCGAGGCGGCCTCCGCGCTGTGGGTGGCGGTGTTCAACCTCGCGATCGGGCTCGGCTCGCTGGTCGGGGGCACGATCGTGAACGCCGTCGCGCTCCGGGGTGATCTGTGGGCCGCGGGTGGCCTGCTCGCACTGGCCGGGGTGGCGGTGTGGAGCGCCCGCCACAACCCCAGCCTGCGGTGACCGGCCTGCTCCTGGAGCGCCCACCGGGATCCCGCAGTCCTGCGGGATCCCGGCCCGTTCGCCGGGTCAGGGTGTCCTGACGTCCAGCCAGACCAGGCGGTGGTCGGAACTCGGGAACGGGAAGACGCCGGTCAGCCGCGACAGCGGGTCGGCCGCCGGAGGCCAGAACACGCCGCCGCCCACGGTCCTCAGCCGCCTGGCCGGCAGCACGTAGTCGGCGCGCAGGTTGCCGGGCGCGGTGTCGGCGAAGTCGGCCGTGTCGTGCCTCGGGTCGCCGGTGTGCGTGGCGTTCGCGCCGCCCTGCAGCGCCGCCGCCTCGGCCGCGCCCGCGCTCGACGGGGCGGCCCTGCCGTCGATCCTCGGGTGGTCGAGGAACTGGTGGATGGCGTCCTGGTAGCTGTCGCCGTCGCTGGGGTCGGCGTTCTGGTCGCCGGCGATCACGAAGGCCGCCCCGGCGTCGAGCCCGCCGCGCCTGCCCCGGTCGTCGTAGAGGTAGCCGCCCCCGCCGGGCCGGGTGTAGTCGGCCCAGAGCCTGATCTCGTCGTGGTTGCGGCGGCCGTTGCGGTCCTCCGCGCCGTCGAACGTGGGCGGCGTCGGATGGCTGACCAGGAAGTGCACGGTACGGTGCCCGACGCGTACGGGCAGGTCCCAGTGGCTCTTGGAGGACAGGCGCAGCACCTGCTGCTCCTCGGCCGAGTACCAGCCGGCGGGCATCGCGTTCCCCGGCATGTCCTTCCACAGGAAGTTCTGGAACGTGCGCACCCCGCGCGCGTCGATCGGGTACTTCGAGTAGACGACCATGCCGTACTGGCCGGGGAAGGCGCCGAACCCGAGCGCGTCGTCCCCGTAGCCGGGGGCGCCGGGCGTGGTCACCACGGTGCCGTCGTTGTTGAGGTCGAAGCCCGAGGCGATGCCGGTGTTGCTGGGGGCGGTGTAGCGGTACCGGTAGGTGATCGGCCGCGCGCCGCCCTGCCCGATCGACAGGTAGTTGTCCTGGAACAGGCGGGCGGCCCGGCCCGCGGCGTCGTGGTCGAACTCGTTGATGAGCAGCACGTCCGGGCGGTTGCGCTGGACGATCTCGGCGATGACCTTGGCCTGGGCGTCGCCCGGGGTGGACAGGTCGCTCACCAGCTCGCCCTCGGCGGCCCGGTTGAGCGAGGCGTTGAAGGTGGCGAACCTGACCCGGCTCGTGGCGCCGGCGGGCAGCGGGGCGAGGATCGCCGCCGCCACCACGGCGGCCAGGACAAAGCGGAAGAACATCGCGTCTCCCCTCGGATGGACCTGGGCCGGATCATGGCATCCCAGGGGGCGGCGCACCACTACATCGAGGTGAAGTTTTCCCTCAGCCCAGCACTCCGTCCCCGATCGCGACCGCCGCCTGCGGCGCCACCCTGCCGGCCCAGGCCGCGACGACCTCCGCCAGGCGCGGCAGCTCGGACTCCAGCACCGCCAGGCCCGGCGTGGGCACGGTGGCGCCCAGCTCCACCAGCAGCGGGCGCAGGTGCACCTCGACCGCCAGCGCGTGCCTGGCGTCCCCCATCACGAGCAGCGGCAGCGCCGCCTTGCCCGCCAGCGCCTGGGGTGGCAGGCGGTCGAGGAACGCCTTGAGCAGGCCCGTGTAGGTGCCCTTGTAGGTGGGGCTGGCCACCACCAGCACGCTCGCCTCCGCCACCAGCTCCAGCGCCACCTCCACGCCGGCGGACGCGCCGGGCGCGAGCAGGTGCGGCCCGAGCGCCGCCAGGTCCACCACCTCGCAGGTGTCTCCTGCGTTCAGCCGCTGCCCGACCGCGCGTGCCGCCTCGACGGCCACGGTCAGCGTCCTGGAGCCCGCGCGCGGGTTGCCCACCAGCGCGACGACGCTCATCGGGCCACCCCCAGCTCGCCAGGCATCCAGCGCTCCTGCGTCCGCTCGTCCGGCACCCAGTCCTCCTCCGCCTCGTCGTCGGGCAGGTCGTACCAGTGGATGTCACCTTCGTACTCGCGCAGCCCAGCCATCTCAGGCCGCCACCTTCCGTCCCCGCGCCACCGCGATCTCCTCGCGCAGCAGTCGTCCCACGTGCCCGCGCGGGCTCCCCGTGAGGGAGCGCACGTCCACGACTTCCTTGATCCGCCCCGGCCCCGAGGTCATCACCGCGACCCGCCGCCCCACCCGGACGGCCTCCTCGACGTCGTGCGTGACGAGGAGGACGGTCGTGCCGGTGCGTTCCCGGACCCGTACGAGCTCATCCCCCACCCATTCGCGCGTGCCCCGTTCCAGCCCCGCGAACGGCTCGTCCAGCAGCAGCACCCCGGGCTCGAAGGCCAGGCTGCGGGCCAGCGCCACGAGCTCCCGCCTGCCGCCGGACAGCTCGTGCGGGTAACACTCCTCGTACCCCGACATCCCCACGATCGACAGCAGCTCACGCGCCCGCTCCCGCCTGGCCTCCGGCCTGCCCTCCAGCGCGAACGCCACGTTGCCGAGCGCGGTGCGCCACGGGAACAGGGTGTGCTGCTGGACGGCCACGCACCGGCCCAGCGCCGGCCCGGTGACGGGGACGCCGTCGATGCGGATCTCGCCGCTGGTCGGCTCGGTGAGGCCGGCGATGAGGGCGAAGAGCGTGGACTTGCCGCAGCCGCTGGGGCCGACGAGCGTGAGCAGCTCGCCCGGGCGCACGTCGAGGCTCAGGCCGGACAGCGCGGTGAACGGCTCGTCGCCGTGGAACGTCTTGGTCACGTCCCTGATGCTGAGATGCGGGCCCTGGCTCATGCGTACGAAGGTACGAGCCCCCGCACCCTTAAGTCAACATTTCCTACATGATAACTAGAGAATTGGCCGATAGTCTCGTCCCGTAGTGCCGCCGACCAGCCAAGGAGCGTTTCAGATGATCTTCATCACCGCGAAGTTCCGCGTCCTGCCCGAGCACGCCGACCGCTTCCCGGAGATCACCGCCGCCTTCACCTCGGCCACCCGCGCCGAGCCGGGCTGCCTGTGGTTCGACTGGTCGCGCAGCCTCGACGACCCGAACGAGTACGTCCTGGTCGAGGCGTTCAGGGACGGCGAGGCGGGCGCGGCCCACGTGCAGTCGGCCCACTTCAAGCAGGCCCAGCAGGAGCTCCCGCCCTACCTCGCCGAGACGCCCCGCATCGTCAACACGACCATCGACCAGGACGGCTGGTCCGAGCTGGGCGAGATGGCCGTGCCGAAGCGCTGACCCGCCCGCCTCAGGGCCCGCGCCCTCACTCCGGCGATCAGCCGGACAAGGGTCCAGGGATCCCGGCGAGCGCCCCGGCTGCCCGCTCCTCCAGCCGCACGGCCCGCGTGACGAGCGCGGCCACCTCGGCCAGCGGTTCCCGTGCGGAGGCCGCGGCGGCCACCCGCGACCACTGCCGGCCGCACTCGCGGTAGAGCGCCGCCGCCCCGGCATGCCCGGTCTCGGCCAGGAAGTCGGCGTAGAGCGGCCTGGTGGCGCCGGGCGCGGTGTAGTCGACCTCCAGGCACTCGGCCAGCCGGTCGAGCGCCGGCCCGAGGTCGGCGAACCTGCGGGTCCAGCCCTGCCTGCCGGTGGTGTCGGCGAGCTGGGCGGCCAGCTTGCGCATGCCGGACAGCCCGAAGTTGACGTCGAAGGTGTTGCCCAGCACCGGCCCGGTCAGCCTGGCGGCGGTGTCCTTGATCGCTGCGCGCACGTCGGGCTCGCCGCCGGCGGGGCCGGTGACCTCGATGAGCAGGTGCTTGGACTTGGGGACGGCCGACCAGGCCGCCATGAAGCCGGCCAGCGGCAGCTCGCCGGGGCCGTCGTCCCGCACGCGTACGGTGTCGCCGGACAGCCCCGTCACCGCCACGTCCACGGGGTCGGGGAACGGCAGCGTCTCCCGCCAGGGCAGCAGGTGGCGGCCGACCCGGCAGATCGGCCGGCGCCCGGCGTCGAGCGCGGCCCGCAGGTTGCGCTCGGCGACCCTGGCCGAGCCCGTCCGCCGGATCTCGTGCGGGACGCCGGCCCGGGCGAGCGCGAGCGGGATCATCGGCTCGGGGTGCGCCTGGGCGACGACCGTCAGCATGGGCGGGTGGCCGGCGTACTCGAACACGAAGTACATGAACCCGATGCCGCCGCCCAGCCCGAGCAGCATGGCCTCGGACAGGCTGCCGCCCAGCACGTCACGCAGCAGCGCCGACTCGTGGTGGTGGCGGCGGGCGCGGCCCGCGACGTGGCGCAGCGCGGTGGTGTAGGACTCGCCCGTCCTGGCCATGCGCTCGCGTACGCGGCGTTTGAGGTGCTTGTGATCGGTCATGGCAGTGCTCCCTGGGGCGGCCCCGTGCGCCGGACCCACGCTCCCGCACGCACGGCTCGCCGCACGGGGAAGAACCGGCACGATCGAGTCGTCACCCCGAGGACATCGATCCCCTCTGCCTCCGCGTCGCCGCACGGCGTGGGTGTGCGGTCAGGAGGTCGGGCGCGGGACGGCGCCGGTCGTCGAAGCCTACTACCAGCACCCCGTTACGCGAACGTTACGAGTGGCACGAATCCCCCGGTACGCCTATTCTCCCAGCTCACAGCCCTGATATCGGGACGGGTAAGTTTTTTTCCGGGTTATTGACGAAAAACACCGGGCGTCGGCAGACTCTGCGTCATGTCACAACCCCGTGGCCCCCTGTCACAACTCCGGCGCGGGCACGAAGAGCTCGTGCTGGGCCTGCTGCGCAAGCACGGCCCCCTCAGCAGGGGCGAGCTGGGCAAGCGTTGCGGGTTGTCCCGTACGACCCTCTACGACATCCTCGCCGAGCTCGTCGCCGGCGGCGCCGTGGTCACCGCCTCCTCCCAGGAGGCGCCGCGCGGCCGCGGCAGGCCGGCCGAGACGCTGACCCTCAACCCCGACGCCGGCCAGGCCATCGGCATCGACTTCGCCCGCCGCGCGCTGCACGTCGCGGCCGTCAACCTGGCGCACGAGGTCGTCGGCTCTGCCAGCGAGCCGCACGACGCCGACCTGCCGTGGGAGCAGCGGGTCGAGCTGGCCGCGCGGCTCGTCGGCTCGCTCACCGGCACCGGCGCCGGCACGCTGCGGCTGGGCGCGCTCGACGCGGTCGGCGTCGGCGTGGTCGGTGTCGTGGGGGCGCAGGCCGCGGAGGAGGACCGGAGCGCGCCGCACCCCGTGCAGGTGCTGCTGCGCGAGCGGTTCGGCGTCCCGGTGCTGCTGGACAACAACACCCGGCTGGCCGCGCTGGGCGAGGCCATCTGGGGCGCCGCCGCCGGCGGGCAGGACGTGCTGTACCTGCGCCTGTCCCACGGTGTCGGTGGCGGGCTGGTGGTCGGCGGGTCGCTGCACCGCGGCGCGTACGGGCTGTCCGGCGAGTTCGGCCACATCACGGTCGAGCCCGGCGGCGCCCCCTGCGACTGCGGCGGCACCGGCTGCCTGGAGACCGTCGCCTCGATAAGAGCCGTGCTGGACGCCTTCCGCGCCGCCGGCGGCCGGGCCGCGGACGTGCCGGAGCTGGTCAAGGCCGTCCGGGCGGGCGACCAGGCCGCGCTCACCCTGCTGAGCGGCGTCGGCGCCAGGATCGGCGAGGTGCTGGCGGCCCTGTGCAACGCCATCGGCCCGAGCGTGATCGTGATCGGCGGCGAGCTGGCCGAGACGGGCGCCGCGCTGGTCGAGCCGATCGAGCGGGCGCTGCACGATCACGTCATGCCGGTCTCCCGGCACCGGGTGAGCCTGCGCCGCGCCACGCTCGGCGAGGTCGCCGGCGCCCTCGGCGGCATCGCCCTGGTGCTGCACGAATCCCCCCTGCTTTCCCGCTATCCGGGCGGCCCGGATCTCGCGGAGGACCCGATCCCCGACAAGGAGTCTCGATGACCGAGCTCACCGCGCTGGGCAAGTCGCAGGCGGCGCAGCCCGCCCGGCGCGCCACCAGGCGCTCCCAGCGCGCCATCGCTCTCAACCTGATCGCCGTCGTCATCGGCCTGGTCGTGTGGACGTTGCTGGCCACCCTCGGCGTGCAGGGCCTGCCCGGGCCGCTCGAGGTGGCGGCCAAGGCGGGCGAGCTGATCGCCGACGGCACCCTGTTCACCGACGCGCTGGCCAGCCTGCGCAGGGTGCTCATCGGCTTCCTGCTCGGCACGCTGCTGGCCATCCCGGTCGGCTTCCTGATGGGCTGGTACGCCACCGCGCGCGGCCTGCTGGAGCCGTACGTGCAGTTCTTCCGCACGATCCCGCCGCTGGCCATCATCCCGCTGGCCATCGTGCTCATGGGCATCGACGAGCGGCCGAAGATCTTCGTGATCTTCCTGGCGGCGTTCCTGTCCAGCGTCGTCTCGACGTTCCAGGGCGTCGTGGACGTGGACAGGACCCTGATCAACGCCGCCCGCGTGCTGGGCGCCTCCGACCGCACCATCTTCCTCAAGGTCGTGGTGCCGGCCTCGACGCCGTTCATCCTGGTCGGGATGCGGGTCGGGCTCGGCTCGGCCTGGGGCACGCTGGTCGCCGCCGAGCTGATCGCCGCCCAGGAGGGCCTGGGCTTCCGCATGCAGCAGGCCCAGCTCTACTACGACCTGTCCACGATCTTCGTGGGCCTGATCACCATCGGCGTGCTCGGCCTGCTGATGGACCGCCTGCTGCTGCTCGCCGAGCGCCACCTCACCGACTGGCAGGAGCGCCGTTGAACGCCAAGATCTCGTTCAGGGACGTCGTCAAGACCTACCCCATGAAGGACGACACCTTCACCGCGCTGGACCACGTGTCGCTGGACATCGCCGACCGCGAGTTCGTCACCGTCGTGGGCCCCTCGGGCTGCGGCAAGAGCACGCTGATGAGCATGGCCGCCGGCCTGGTCGAGCCCACCTCGGGCGAGGTGCTGGTGGACGGCTCGCCGGTCGACGGGCCCGGCCCCGACCGGGGCGTGATCTTCCAGCAGTACGCGCTGTTCCCGTGGCTGACCGTGCGCAAGAACGTCGAGTTCGGGCTCAAGCTCAAGGGGCTGCCCGCCGAGGAGCGCAGGCGGCGGGCCCAGCGGGCGATCGAGCTGGTCGGGCTCGCCGACTTCGCCGACGCGCTGCCCAAGACGCTGTCCGGCGGCATGAAGCAGCGCTGCGCCATCGCCCGCGCGTACGCGGTCGACCCGCAGGTCCTGCTCATGGACGAGCCGTTCGGCGCGCTCGACGCGCTGACCCGGGTGCAGCTCCAGGACCAGCTCCTCGACACCTGGAGCAAGGACCAGCGCACGGTCATGTTCATCACGCACGACGTGGACGAGGCCGTCTACCTCGCCAACCGCGTGATCGTGATGGCCGCCAGGCCCGGCCGCCTCCACAAGGTCATCGACGTGGACCTGCCGTATCCGAGGACCGAGGAGATGCGGCTCTCGCCCGAGTTCGGGCGCATCCGCAACGAGGTCTGGCACGCCGTCTACCACCAGGCTCCGGCCGTACCCGCGGCCTAGCAACCCTCCCCCCAGAAAGGACTGATCCGCCATGCGTTCTCTTCGCCGCGCCCTGACGGCCGCCACGGCGGTGAGCCTGCTCGCACTCTCCGTGACCGCCTGCTCCGACGACGGTTCCACGGTCCGGTTCGGCTACATCAGCGACTACAACGGCGCCAGCCTGCTGGCGATCGCCCAGCAGCAGGGCCTGTGGGAGAAGCAGGGGCTCACTCCCGAGATCAAGGTCTTCACCAACGGCCCCCTCCAGATCCAGGCGCTCGGCGCGGGCGACCTCGACTTCGGCTACATCGGGCCGGGCGCCATGTGGCTGCCCGCCACCGGCAAGGCCAAGGTCGTCGCGATCAACACGCTCGCGTACGCCGACCGCGTCATCGGCCGGCCGGGCGTCAAGTCCATCGCGGACCTCAGGGGCAAGAAGGTCGGCGTGCCCGAGGGCACGTCCGGCGACATGGTGCTCAACCTGGCCCTGCAGAAGGCCGGCATGACGGTCAAGGACATCCAGAAGGTGCCCATGGACCCGGCCACGGTCGTCTCGGCCTTCGTCGCCGGGCAGATCGACGGGGCCGGCATCTGGTACCCGCTGATCGACAACATCAAGCAGAAGGTGCCGGACATGGTCGAGCTGGCCAGCACCAAGGAGTGGCCGGACAGCTCGTTCCCGACCGCCTTCGTGGGCGGCACGCAGGTGAACGAGGAGCTCACCAACAAGGTGATCAAGGTGCTGCAGGAGGCCAACGACTGGCGGGCCGCGCACTACGAGGAGTCGATCACGCAGGCGGCGTCGCTGCTCAAGCTGGACGCGGCCAAGGTCAAGGCCGACGCGGCGAACGTCACCGTGATGACGACGCAGGACCTGGTCAACAAGACCAAGGACGGCACCGTGGCCAAGTGGCTCAACAGCCTGGGCGACTTCTTCGTCAGCACCGGCAAGCTCAAGTCCCGGCCGGAGCCCGCGACGTACTACACCGGCGATCTCTACACGAAGGCCTTCACCAAGTGAACCTGCTGTTCCTGATGACCGACCAGCACCGCGTCGACACCCTGGGCTGCTACGGCAACCCGCACGTGGCCACGCCCCACCTGGACAGGCTGGCCGCCACCGGCACGCGGTTCGACCGGTTCTACACGCCAACGGCCATCTGCACGCCCGCGCGGGCCAGCCTGCTCACCGGGCAGGCCCCGTTCAGGCACCGGCTGCTGGCGAACTACGAGCGTAACGTCGGCTACCTGGAGGATCTGCGGGAGGACGCGTTCACCTTCCCCGAGGCGCTGAAGGAGCGCGGCTACAACCTCGGGCTGATCGGCAAGTGGCACGGCGGCACCAGCCGCAACGCCGCCTCCTACGGCTTCGACGGCCCCGACCTGCCCGGCTGGCACAACCCGGTCGACCACCCCGACTACCTGGCGTACCTGGAGGAGCGGGGGCTGCCGCCGTACCGGATCTCGGACCTGATCCGGGGCACCACGCCGAACGGCAACCAGGGCAACCTCCTGGCCGCGCGGCTGCACCAGCCGATGGAGGCCACGTTCGAGCACTACCTGGCGGACCGGGCGATCGAGCACATGGAGCGGTACGCGGCGGAGGGCAAGCCGTTCTTCCTGGCCACCCACTTCTTCGGGCCGCACCTGCCGTACCTGCTGCCGGACGAGTACTTCGACATGTACGACCCGAGCCTGGTCGAGCTGCCGCCGTCGATCGCGGAGACCTTCGAGGGCAAGCCGCCGGTGCAGCGCAACTACAGCGAGCACTGGACGTTCGACACGATCCCGATCGAGGTCACGCGCAAGCTGATCGCGGTCTACTGGGGTTACGTCACGCTGATCGACCAGCAGATCGGCCGCATCCTCGACCGCATGGACGAGCTGGGCCTGTCGGAGCAGACGTCGGTGTTCTTCACCTCCGACCACGGCGAGTTCACCGGCGCCCACCGGCTGCACGACAAGGGCCCGGCGATGTACGAGGACATCTACCGCATCTGCGGCATCGTCCGGATCCCCGGCGCGCCACCGCAGGTCAGGAACGAGTTCGTGACGCTCACCGACTGCACGGCGACGATCCTGGAGCTGGCGGGCTGCGACCCGAAGCCGGCGGTGGACAGCCGCAGCCTGGTGCCGCTGGTGCGCGGCGAGCACCCCGAATGGCCGGGCGAGCTGCTCGCGGAGTTCCACGGCCACCACTTCCCCTACCCGCAGCGCATGATCCGCGACGACCGCTACAAGCTGGTCGTCAACCCGGAGTCGGTCAACGAGCTGTACGACCTGCACGCCGACCCGCACGAGCTGAGCAACCGGTACACCCATCCGGAGATGGCGCCCGTCCGGCGCCGCCTGATGCGCAGGCTGTACGACCTGCTGCGCGAGCGCGGCGACAACTTCTACCACTGGATGACCCCGATGTACGACATCGGCGCCCTCGACTACGACCCCACCCTGAGCTCCTTCGAGAAGGAAGGCACTGGATGAGGAGACCCCGCGGCGGTGAGGACATGGTGACCTGGGAGTACACCGGCGAGGTGTTCACCGTGGAGACCAGGCCCGCCTGACACGGGGACCCGGCTCCCGGTGGCTGCTGGGCCATCGGGGGCGATTCCCGTTCTGCGAAACGTGTCCCCTCCGGTACGTCGAGTGTGCTTGACTCCCGCCTGGCGACCTCTGGGAGGGTTCATGGGGGAGTTGGTGGGGATCGACCCCCGCGGCGCGCATGACCTGATCCGCCGGATGGAGACGGTGAAGGCGTTCCTGGGCAGGACGCGGCCCGGGCTCGACGCGGCGATCGCCGAGGCGGGCCAGGACTGGGCCGGCCGCCAGGGCAGCGCGGCCCTGCACCGCGCCTGGGCGTTCCTCCACGAGTCCCAGCATGACCTGAAGTGGCGCATCGACACCGTCGAGCAGCTCGTGCCGGTGCGCGAGCGCGGCATGCTCACGGCGACCTTCCCGTTCGGCGCGGAGTCCGAGGCCCGGCGCGAGGCCGAGCAGGCGGCCGCCGCCATCCGCGCGGCCCTCGACGACCCGGCGGCGGTGGAGCGGGCGGTCTCGGCCGCCGCAGGCAGCGCCGGCGACCCGGCCTACGCGGCGGCGCTGCTGACGGCCCTGGGCCCCCAGACCTTCACCCGGCTCCTGGACGGCAGCCGGAAGGAGGTCCTGGCCAGGGCCTTCGCCAGCGCCGAGCGCACCGGGCGGCTCGGCGAGGAGTGGCACGACCTGGCGCGGACGGCGCCGCCGGAGGCCCTCACCGCGCTGGTCTCGCTCGCCGGGCAGTCCGGCACGTTCCTCGGCCAGGTCGCGCTCACCCTGCTCGACCGTCCGGAGCCGGGCCGGGACCTGCACGGCCTCGTCGTGGCCTACGCCGGCAACCCGCTGGCGTTCCAGCAGTTCCTGGCCGAGCATCCGCGCGAGACCGGGATCCTGCTGGCCACCGGCGACCCCGCGCTGCGGGCCGCGCTGGACGAGGCGCTCAAGCCCGGCGCCGGCGCCGACGGGCTGCGGGAGCGGGCGTGGGCGAACGTCCGGAGCCTCGGCGGCGGCTGACGATGCCGACCAAGGACCAGCTGCTCCGCGAGGCCGCCGACAAGGAGGCGCTGGCCGTCACCTTCCTGCGCTACGCCAGGACGCTGCCGGAGGCGTTGGAGGGCATCCCGGCACGGCCGGGCGACTGCGAGCCGTTCTGGCGCGGGCCGGCCGCGCAGCGGTTCGTCACCCAGGTCCTCAGGCTGCGCCGGGAGCTGGACGACCTGGAGGACGACTGCCTGGCCACCGCGGAGAGCCTGCGCCGCCGCGCCAGGCGGCTGCGCGAGCAGGCCGCCCAGGCCGCCGACCCCGCCTGAGGGGTCAGTGCGGCCGGGCGCATCGTGGCGTCCAGCACCGCCGAGTGGATCGGCCGGGTCGCCGTTCCGCGGCGCGGCCGTGTCGCCGTTCCGCGACGGGACGATGTCGCCGTTCCGCGGCGAGGCGGGGTTCGACGTGCATCCGTGCGACGGGCTGCCGCTGTCGTTCGTCGCCGCAAACAACGCAAGCCTCTTGCGTTCTCTACGCAAGAATTTGAGGTACCACTGAAAGTAGTTCACAGGGCCTTGTGGAGCGGTGTGCGGGCGGCCTAAATTCGCCTCACCCCCGAGAGAATCGAGCTCGCATGCCCCGCCCCACCCTCACCGCGGCGCTCCTCGCCGCCGCGCTGGCCTGCGGCCTGCCGGCCCCGCCCGCCTCAGCCGACTCCGCCGCGCCTGTCGTGACCAGGGCGGCCCTGGATCCGGCGCTGGTCGCGGGCCGGGGCGCCACCGTGGCCTTCGCCGAGCAGGAGGCGGAGAACGCCGTGACGTCCGGCACGATCATCGGGCCGGACCGCACCGCGTACACGCTGCCCGCCGAAGCGTCGGGGCGCAGGGCGGTGCGGCTGGCGCTGGGGCAGCACGTCGAATTCACGCTGCCGGCCCGGGCGAACGCGATCACCGTGCGCTACAGCATCCCCGACGCGCCCGGCGGAGGCGGCATCACCGCGCCGCTCGACGTCACCGTCAACGGCGGGCGCCGCACCACGATGACGCTGACGTCGCAGTACGCCTGGCTGTACAACCAGTACCCGTTCTCCAACGACCCCGGCGTCGGCCTGCTGCACCCCGACTGGTGGATCACCGAGTGCGCCTGCGTGCCCAGCGCGACCACGCCCCCGCCGGTGATCGCCAAGCCGTTCCGGCCGAACCACTTCTACGACGAGCAGCGCCTGCTCCTCGGCCGCACGTACCGGGCGGGCGACCGGGTGCGGCTGACCGTCCCGGCGGGCAGCAGGGCCGAGTGGACGGTCATCGACCTGCTCGACTCCGAGCTCGTCGGCCCGCCCAAGGTCGAGCTGCGGGCGGCCAACGTGCTGGCGTTCGGCGCGGACCCGACCGGGCGGCGCGACTCGGCCGGGGCGATCGACCAGGCCATCGCCTACGCCAAGCGCAAGCGGCTGAAGGTGTACCTCCCGCCGGGGACGTACCAGGTGAACCGGCACATCGTCGTGGACGACGTGACGATCACCGGCGCGGGCAACTGGTACACGATCGTCAAGGGCCGCGAGGTCGCCCTGCCGGGCCCGGCGCCGGACGGCTCCGTGCACACGGGCGTCGGCTTCTACGGCAGGCCCGCCGCGGAGGGCGGCAGCCGCAACGTGCACCTGTCGGACTTCGCGATCGAGGGCGACGTACGCGAGCGCATCGACACCGACCAGGTCAACGGCGTCGGCGGCGCGATGAGCGACTCGACCATCGACGGCCTGCACATCCGGCACACCAAGGTCGGCATGTGGTTCGACGGCCCGATGACGAACCTGCGGATCACGAACAACATCATCGTCGACCAGATCGCCGACGCCATCAACTTCCACACCGGCGTCTCCGGCTCGCTCGTGGCGAACAACTTCATCCGCAACACCGGTGACGACGCCCTGGCCATGTGGTCGGAGAAGAGCGCCAACACGGGCAACACGATCGACCACAACACCGTGCAGACGCCCGTGCTGGCCAACGGCATCGCCGTCTACGGCGGCGCCGACAACACGATCTCCAACAACCTGGTCGCCGACCCGATCAGGGAGGGCAGCGCGCTGCAGGTCGGCTCCCGCTTCGGCGCCGAACCGTTCGCGGGGCGGCTGGACATCACCGGCAACACCACCGTGCGGTCCGGCACGTACGAGCTGAACTGGAACATCGGGCTGGGCGCCATCTGGTTCTACGCGCTGGAGCGCGACATCTCCGCCGACATCCGGGTGACCGGCAACGACTTCCTCGACAACACCTACAACGCGATCATGCTGGTCAGCGAGTGGTCGGTGAAGGATCTGTACGCGATCACCGGCGTGCGCTTCAAGGACATCCGGGTGGACGGCACCGGCACGTCGGTGGTCAGCGCCCGGGTGAAGGGCTCGGCCACCTTCGAGAACGTCGACGCCAGGAACGTGGGCGCGGTCGGCGTCAACAACTGCGGCTCGTTCGGCTTCCCCGCCACCGGCTCGGAGTTCTCGCTCGCGGACCACGGCGGCAACGACGGCGGCTGGCTGGCCCCCTGGCTCCTGCCCAACGCCATCACCTGCGACGACCGCCCACCGGTCGTCCCGCCCCCGGCCCCGTCCCCCTGGTGAACCGGCCGCGCCGCGCCGCGCCGGCGAGGCGGGGCGCGGCGGGGCCGTCAGGGGGCGGGGAACAGGTCGCGGAAGTTGCGCACGACCGGGTTCGGGTCGCCGGTGCGCCAGGTCAGGTCCAGCGTGACGACCCTGGTCGCCGGCGACAGCGGCCGGAACACCACGTCACCCCGCCGCAACCGGGCCACCGACTCCGGCACGATCGACACCCCGATCCCCGCCGCCACCAACCCCACGATCGTCTGCATCTGCACGGCCTCCTGCACGATCACGGGCTCGAACCCGGCCGTCCTGGCCACGGCCGTGATCTGGTCGTACAGCGCGCTCCCGTACCGCCGGGGGAACATCACGAACGGCTCCCCCGCCAGCGCCGACACCGGGAGCGGCGCGCGGGCGGCGAGGGGGTGCCCGCTGGGCACGGCGGCCAGCAGCAGCTCCCGCGCCACCGTGCGGGTGGACAGCACCTCGGCGGCGGGCCCGGCCAGCGGCGCGTGCAGGAGCCCCACGTCGAGCAGGCCCTGCCGCAGCTCCTCCGCCTGCTGCGCGGTGGTCAGCTCGCGCAGCTCGACCTGGACGCCCGGGTAGCGGGCGCGGAAGCGGCGCAGTACGCGCGGCAGCGTGAGGTTCGTGGCCGACCCGACGAACCCGATCGCCAGCCGCCCCGCCTCTCCCCTGCCCGCCCGCCTGGCCGCCTCGGCCGCCAGCTCGGCGTGCGCCAGGCTGGTACGCGCCTGCGCGACGAACGCCTCGCCCGCCGCGGTGAGCCGCACCTGCCTGGTGGTGCGCTCGAACAGGCGCACGCCGAGCTCCTCCTCCAGCTTGCCGATCTGCTGGCTGAACGGCGGCTGCCGGACGCCCTCGCGCAGGGCGGCCCGGCCGAAGCTGAGCTCCTCGGCCAGCGCCACGGCGTAGCGGAGCTGCTGGAGGTTCATACGCCTTGTATATCAATGGCGGCCGGCTCATCTCTCGAAGCCGGGTAATGGCGGTGGCCGGCCAAGGTGGGGCGCCGGCCTCGCCCGTCTCACTCGTGACGTGGGCCGGGGTCGTCGCCTGCGGCCGCCTGATCCCTGCACCTGACACCGCCACGCGGCTTCCTGGCCCGGCCGGTCAGCCCAGGTCGGGCACGCCCCTGACCACCGTGGTCGACAGCGTGCCGATCTCGCCGATGCCGATCGTGACCGTGTCGCCGTCGTGCAGCGTGAACGGCAGGTCAGGCACCAGGCACGTGCCGGTGGCCAGCACGGCACCGTCGGGGAAGACGTCGGCGCGATAGAGGTAGCCGGCCAGGTCGTCCAGCCGCCGGTTGAGCTGGGAGGTGCTGGCCTTGCCCGCCCACACGGTCTCGCCCGCCCTGGCGATGCTGAGCGAGATGTCCAGCGCGTACGGGTCGGCGACCTCCCACGCGGGCCTGATCGCCGGGCCGACCGCGCAACCGCCCAGGTAGATCTTGGCCTGCGGCAGGTAGAGCGGGTTGACGCCCTCGATGGTGCGCGAGCTGACGTCGTCCACGACCGTGTAGCCGACGATCTCGCCCGACGCGTTCAGCACCAGGCCGAGCTCCGGCTCGGGCACGTCGATCTCGGAGTCCTCGCGGACGGCGATGCGCCCGCCGTGCCCGGCGACCTTCCACGCCACCGACTTGAAGAACAGCTCGGGCCGCTCGGCCTCGTACACCAGCTCGTACACGTCGGCGGCCCGCTCGCTCTCCAGCACCCGCGCCTCCCGCGAGCGCCGGTACGTCACGCCGGCCGCCCACACCTCCATGCGCCCGTCCACCGGAGGCAGCAGCGGCACGGAGCCGGACGGGTGCCGGGTCCCGTCCGCCGACGCGCAGCGCTCCCGCAGCTCATCGGACGACAGGCGGAGCAGCTCTCCCACACTGGTGATCCCCGCCAGCTCCACCACCTGCTCACCGTCGTCCACACCCACCGCGTCGGCGCTGGTCAGAGGGCTGGTGAACCGTACGATCTGCATGCCTGCTCCTAGCTCCATCAGACGAGGGGGCACTTGTCATCCGATGAATGTCCCCTATGGGATCAACTTAGTAGTTCGCCGGGGTGAGCGGGAGGGCTCAGACGACCTCGAAATCGGCCATCATCGCCATGTCCTCGTGTTCGAGGTTGTGGCAGTGGAGCATGTAGCGGCCCCGGTAGCCGTCGAAGCGGGCCAGCACGTCCACGACCTCGTACGGGCGCACGTCCACGGTGTCCTTCCAGCCCGCGTCCGTGGCGGCCGGTTGCCTGCCGTTCCTGGCCAGCACCTGGAAGTGGGCCAGGTGCACGTGCACGGGGTGGTGGAAGTCGCTGGTCAGCCGCCAGATCTCGGCGGTGCCGAGCCGCGGGCGGGCCAGCGGCGCGCCGGGCCGGTAACGGTGGCCGTTGATGGTCCAGGAGTCGTTCGTCCTGCGGAAGTCGAACGTGCGGGTGGTGACCGGGCGTGGCCGTCCGGGCGGGCGGGACAGGGTGGCGGGTACGGCGGTGTCGTCGGGCGCCTTGCGGGTGACGACGAAGCGCATGACGTTGCCTGCCGGGCCGTCGGCGAGGGTGTTCAGCAGCGTGATCCTGCTGCCGGGCGGGTAGGCGGAGAAGTCCACGACGACGTCGTACCGCTCGCCGGGGGCCATGGTGATCGTGTCGTGCACGACGGGCCCGGCCAGCAGGCCCGCGTCGCTGCCGATCTGCGTGAACCGGCCGCCGGGGGAGAGCCGGAGCCGGTACCTGCGGGCGTTGGAGGCGTTCACCAGGTGCAGCCGGTGCCGCGTGGCCGTCACCTCGGCCACCGGCCAGGGCGCGCCGTTGACCAGGATCACGTCGCCCTCGACGCCTTCCATGTAGTCGGCGGCGAGCGCGTACGTGCCGCCGGCCGGCCCGTGCGCGCCTCCACCGTGCCCTGCCGCGCCCCCGCCGTGCCCCGTCGGGCCTCCGCCGTGCCCGTCCGCGTGGTGTGCGGCGTGCGGGTAGCGGAAGGAGCCGTCCTCCTCGAACGCCCGGTCGCAGATCATCAGCGGCAGCTCCCGCTCGCCCCTGGGCAGCGGCAGCGCGTCCTCCTCCTCGTCCCGGACCAGCACCATCCCGGCCAGCCCGCGCCACACCTGCGGCGCGGTGAAGTCCATCCGGTGGTCGTGGTACCAGAGCGTGGCGGCCCGCTGCTCCACCGGGTAGCGGTAGTCCCTGACGACCTGGTGGTGGACCTCGCCCGGGTGGGCGTGCGGGGAGGAGGGGTAGCCGGCGGGCACGACGAGGTCGGTCGGGTAGCCGTCCGACTCCGGCGGGGTGACGCCGCCGTGCAGGTGGGTGGAGGTGGGCACGGGCAGCTCGTTGCGCACGCCGAGCACGGCGGGGGTGCCACGCCGCAGCTCGAACGTGGGCCCGGGGAAGGTGCCGCCGTACCCCCACACCTCGGTACGCAGCCCGGGCAGGATCTCGGCGGCCGCCACCCGCTGCGTCACCTCGTACCGGCCGGGACTCACCGGCCGGGCCACCTCGGGGATCGGCAGCGGCACGGTGAACGGCTCGGGCAGCCGCGCCCTGCTGGCCAGCGACTCCCCCGCGCTCTCGCGCCCGCCGCCGCACCCGGCCACGGCCAGCCCGGCCCCGCCCAGCACGCCGAGGAACGCCCGCCGGGAGACCCCTCCGGACCCAGCAGGGCCAGCTGGAGTCATGCCGCACCCGCCACGCCCGCGCGGCGGAAGGCCAGCCACGTCCAGGCCGTGAAGACGGCCGACAGGCCGAAGATCGCCATCCCGAGCGGGAAGTGCCCCGCGATGATCCGGTACTGCCCCAGCACCACCTGCACCGTCTCCAGCGCCACCAGCACCGCACTGGCCAGCGCCGGCCACAGCGCTCCCCTGCCGGGCCGCCACAGCAGGACGGCCGCCAGGAGCTGCAGGTAGAGCAGGCTGTGGGTGACGCCGCCGTTGTTGCGGTGCCAGGTCAGCAGGTCGACGTCGCCGGTGACGAACAGCCCGGCCAGGGCGGCCTGCGCGAGCACGCCCGCCAGGTGCGCCGTCGCCGTCACCCGCAGCGACCAGGAGATCCAGCCGGGCGGCGCCGGTGCGGAGTTCGAGGAGGTCATGCCGGGAATGCTCCTCCGGCGGGCCTCCTGGCCACATCCCACGCCGGACGGCACCACGCCGTACTCCCGGGGGCGTACGCGGCACGTTCGGAGCCGGAAACGTACGCCCCGGGGATGACGTGTCCCCGAAGGACGATCGCTACCTTGTGGGCATGGACAGCCGCAGAACGGACCCGCTCGTCGCGCTGGGCAGCCTGGTGACGATCGTGCCGGCCACGTACGCGAACCTGTCGTGGACGGGCCCCTACGAGCGGCCGCTCGACCCGGCGGGGCTGATACTGATCACGATCGCGGCCCTGTCCCTGGCCTTCCGGCGCACCGCTCCGCTGGCCGCCGGGATCGTCGCGGCGGCCTGCGGCGTCGTGTACTACGCCGCCCACTACCCGGGCGTGTTCGCCGCCGCGCCGGCGCTGGCCGCGATCTACACCCTGGCCGTGCTGGGCCGGCGCGCGGATGCGATCTGGCTGGCGATCGGGTTGGCCGTGCCGGTGTACGGGCTGATGGCGCTGTCGTCCGACGACCCGGCGGCGGGCAACTGGATGACGCTGCTGAGCGGCTGGCTGGTGGCCATGGTGGTGATCGGCGAGATGACCAGGAGCCGGCGCGCGTACCTGCACGCGGTGGAGCAGCGCGCGGAGGCCGTGGAGCAGCGGGCGCGGGAGGCCGAGCGCACCCGGGAGGAGGCCGCGCTGCGGCGGGCGGGCGAGGAGCGGCTGTGGATCGCCCAGGAGCTGCACGACTCGCTCACCCACAGCATCTCCGTGGTCAACGTGCAGGCGGCGCTGGCCATGGAGCTGCTGGACAGGAAGCCGGAGCGGGTCAGGGAGGCGCTGGCCGCGATCAAGGAGTCGGGGCACGAGGCGATGAACGAGCTGCGCGCCACCCTGGGCGTGCTGCGGCAGGGCGAGCCGGAGGGGGCCGAGGCGGGGCTGTCGGGGCTGCCGCGCCTGGTGTCCAGGGCGGAGGGGGCGGGCCTTCGGGTGGCGCACACGGTCTCGGGCGAGCCGTACGCGCTGTCGCCCGAGACGGACAGGGCCGCGTACCGGATCGCCCAGGAGGCGCTCACCAACGTGCTGCGGCACGCGGGCGCGGCGGCGGTCACGGTGGCCGTCGAATACGATCCCTCGAAGGTCGTGCTGCGGGTGGAGAACGACGGCGAGCCGGGCACGCCCGGGCCGGGGATGGGGTTGATCGGGATGCGCGAGCGCGCGGTCGCCGTCGGCGGCTCCCTCACGGCGGGCCCCGGGGAGCGCGGCGGCTTCACGGTACGCGCGGAGCTCCCGGCCGGAGCGGTGGCATGACACCGCAACCCGTCAGGGTGCTGCTGGCCGACGACCAGCCGCTGATCCGCGCCGGTTTCAGGGCCCTGCTGGAGCTCACCGACGACATCACCGTCGTGGGCGAGGCCGGTGACGGCGCGCAGGCCGTGGAGCTGGCCAAGCGGCTGCTGCCCGACGTGGCGCTGCTGGACGTGCGCATGCCGCTGCTCGACGGCATCCAGGCCACCCGCAGGATCGGTGCCACCCCCGAGCTGAACGGCGTGCGCGTGGTGATCCTCACCAACTACGCCCTCGACGAGTACGTCTTCGCCGCGCTCAGGGCCGGCGCCAGCGGCTTCCTGCTCAAGGACATCGAGCCGGGCGACCTGCTGCAGTCGGTCAGGGTGGCGGCGCGCGGCGACGCGCTGCTGTCGCCCTCGGTGACGCGCCGCCTGATCGAGGAGTACGTCAGCACCCCGCCGCGGCCGGCCCCCGTCCCCGGGCAGGACCGGCTGACGGTCCGCGAGCGCGAGATCGTCACCCTGGTCGCCAGGGGCCTGTCGAACGAGGAGATCGCCGAGCACCTGGTGATCAGCGCCGCCACGGCCAAGACCCACGTGAGCAGGTCGATGATCAAGCTGGGCGTGCGCGACCGGGCCCAGCTCGTGGTCTTCGCGTACGAGTCGGGCCTCGTCGTCCCCGGCACCGCCCCCTAGATGGCCAGCAGGAACTCGTAGGCGTTCAGCACCCACACCAGCAACCACAGGGCGATGGCCGGGAGCCGGTGCAGCCCCCGCCAGGCTTCTTCAGCAGGCACCCGTTATCACGTCACCTTCCCCTGTGCCCGGGACCGCCGCCCACGCGCCCATCCGGCGAGCACAAAGCTTTTCTCCGAATTCACCCCTCCAACGGACCCGGTTTATATGCTCAATTGAACGGGACGGCGCTCCTGTTTCCCCCATGGTAAATCGCCCGGGCCGCAAAGGGAGCATTCATGGACAAAGGATTCCCTCTCCTCAGCTCCGGGCTCCACCGGGGCGAGGCGGCCGCCCGGCCCGGCCACGCCATCGTCACCTGACCCCCGACCCCCTCGGCCTCGGCCGCTGCCGGCCGCACGGATCGTCGATCTCCCGGAGCCGGTCAAGCTGTTCCCCGGCCCGCGTCACGTCCTCGCCATTCCGGCGGTCGCCAGGAGCGCGGTCGAACCATGACATCGCCATGAAATATCCGGAATTCGGATTGGACGCCGCCAAAGTGCTGGGAAATCGGCGATGAATGCCCGGACACAATGCTCCGGCTCCCGCTGAACCTCATGCCCGTCCGCCCCGGCGGACTTCCGATGGCCGCGCGGGCCGAGCCGCGGCAGGCGACCACCGGCCCGGCGGCGCGCACCAGCCGGACACCCGTCCGTTCACCCGTTCACGGGCTTGCCGAGCGCGCTGCCGGCCAGCCAGTCCTCCCACGACTTGGCCCACGGCGTCGGCCCGTTGCCGAACTGCAGCTTCCTCGACGTCCCGGTGACCTCGATGATGTCCCCGCGCTGGGTGAACTCGTAGAACCACTTGGCGTTGGCCGGGCTGGCGTTCACGCAGCCGTGGCTGACGTTGGAGCTGCCCTGCGCGCCGGTCGACCAGGGGGCGGCGTGGAAGAAGGTGCCGCTGTAGGTCATGCGCACGTTCCACTTGGTCTTGATGCGGTACTCGCCTGGCTCGCCGATCGTGGCGGAGTCCATGACGATGTCGGAGGCCTTCTCCTGGGCGATCATGACGCCCGAGTAGCTGTCGTCGCCGGGCTTGCCCAGGCTGACCGGGATGGTCCTGACGACCTCGCCGTTCTCGCGTACGACCGCCCGGTGGGTCCTGGCGCTGACCTTGGTGATGTGCTCGGGACCGACGGTGAAGGACAGGCTGCGGTCCTTCGTGCCCCACAGCCCGGGCCCCGCGCGCAGCCCCGCCAGGTGGGCCACGACCGTGACCCGCTCCCCCACCGGCCAGTACTCGCGCGGCCTGAACTGGACCTCGCGGTCGCTCACCCAGCTCCAGGCGCCCTCGACCGGTTGCGACATGCGCACCACCAGCGACCGCTCGATCGCGGCCCTGGCCTGCTGGGAGGTGATCGGCTGGGAGAGCAGGAGCTGGACGGGCATGCCGACGCCGACCTTCTCGCCGTCCAGGGGCGACATGCCGCTCTCCAGCACGCGTTTCGGCTTGAGCGTGGTGAAGGTGGAGGTGCCGGTCACCTGCTTGCCGTCCGTGCCCTTCGCCTCGGCGCTGACCGTGTACGCGGTGGACGGCTTCAACGGCCACCGGGGCCGCCACTGCCCGTCGGCGCCCACGGCGCCCTTCACGGCGCGGCCCTTGGCGTCGGCGACGGCCACCTTCGTGACCTGGCCATCGGTGACCTTGACGCTGACGCCGGTGTCGGGGGCGACCTTCTTCGTGCCGTCGCCGGGCGTGATCGACAGCTTGGCCACGGGCCCCTGCTCCTGCGACGGCTCACCGGGCGCCGCGCCGCCGCCACCACCCGGGGAGGTGCATCCGGCGGTCACGGCCAACGCCGCCGCGCAGATGGTGACGAGTGTCTTGATGGTCCGGCCGTTCCGCATCACTGATGCCTCCCGCGCCTGACAAATAGGCAATCATTCACAGTGGTCAGTTATCGGCGATCCGGCGGACTCCTTCCCGTATTGACCGAACCCATGCGAACACGGCGGCGCGGCGCGTTGCGATGATCTTGATCTGGCGTTCCGCCGCCCACAATCATGGGCCGGTGGACTACTACCTGATCTCCGCGACGGCGGGCGATCGATCGCCCGCAGGGCTCCTGGTGGAGGAGTTCGTCCTGTGCGACGACTACACGGCGGCCGGCATCGACGGCGCCGAGTGGGTGGCGGAGATCAGGGCCTGGTCCGCCTCGGCCGAGCTGAGCCGGGCCATCCGAGCCGACACCGCGCTGCGCTCGCGGGTGAAACCGGTGAGCAGGCAGGAGGCGGTCCGGGCCTTCAAGCTGCTCGGCGGCGGCGGGCTGCCGGAGGAGGCCGGGCTGCGCACGCTCTTCCAGGAGCGCCGCCCGCTGCCCACCACGGCCCCGCTCCACCTGGGCAACGGCTCCGCCAAGGCACGCCGCTACCGCATCCTGTTCGCCGGCGAGCTGGGCGAGACCGGGCTGGCGAACGCCAGCACGGCGCTGCGCCTGGAGCCCACCGGCGACTCGCGCGTGGTCGGCACGGCCTCCGCCAGCGCCGGCGGCCACGGCTTCAGCTGGGAGCTGCGCCGGATCGGCGCGGGCATCGCCTGGTGCGTGGACGTGACCGCGCGCCTGGGCTCCGGCCCGATCACGGCCCTCGGGGCGCTGCTGCACCACCACCGGCAGGCCGTGCGCGAGCAGGGCCCCATCCCCGTCACCGTGGAGCGCTTCGCCTGACGTTCCCCGGCCGGTGAGTGTCACGACTCGCCACCCCTGCCCGGTCCCTCTTGCGACGAGGCAACCGAGCCAGGTGCGGGGTGACGATGAAGGCGAGCTCACTGATCAGGGCGCTGGACGAGCGGGTCGGCGGCGCCCGGTTCCTGGACCGGGCGATGCGCAAGGCCTTCAACAACCACTGGTCGTTCCTGCTGGGCGAGATCGCCCTGTACGCGTTCGTGGTCGTGCTGGTCACCGGCGTCTTCCTGACGTTCTTCTTCAAGCCCGGCATGAAGGAGGTCGTCTACGACGGGGCGTACGTGCCGCTGCGCGGCGTCACGATGAGCGAGGCGTACGCCTCCTCCCTGGAGATCAGCTTCGACGTGCGCGGCGGCCTGCTGATGCGGCAGATGCACCACTGGTCCACGCTGATCTTCCTCGGCGGGATCGTGGTGCACCTGCTGCGCAACTTCTTCACCGGGTCCTTCCGCAAGCCGCGCGAGCTGAACTGGCTGATCGGCGTGGCCCTGTTCGGCCTGGTCATGCTCAACGGGCTGTTCGGCTACTCGCTGCCCGACGACCTGCTGTCCGGGGCCGGGCTGCGGATCCTGCACGGGGTGCTGGTCTCGGTGCCGCTGGTGGGGACGTACCTGGCGATGTTCCTGTTCGGCGGCGAGTTCCCCGGCCAGGACATCATCCCCCGGCTCTACAGCCTGCACGTGCTGCTCATCCCCGGCCTGCTGCTCCTGCTCATCCCGCTGCACGCGGTGGTGCTGACCTGGCGGCAGACGCACACGCAGTTCCGGGAGAAGGGGGTGCGCAACCACCAGGTGAGCGGGGCGCCGTTCTTCCCCGCGTTCATCGCGAAGACGGCGGCCTACCTGCTGTGGGTGGCGGGGGTGGTCGCGCTGCTGGCCACCGTCTTCCAGATCAACCCGATCTGGCTGTACGGGCCGTACGTGCCCAGCACGGTCAGCGCCGGCTCGCAGCCCGACTGGTACATGGGGTTCCTGGAGGGCGCGCTGCGGCTCATGCCGCCGTGGGAGTTCACCGTGTTCGGCCACACCGTGACCATGAGCGTGCTCATCCCCGCGCTGGTGGCGCCCGGGCTGCTGTTCACCGGGCTGGCGCTGTACCCGTTCGTGGAACGGTGGATCACCCGTGACCGGGCCGTGCACAACCTGCTCGACCGGCCGCGCGACGTGCCGAGGCGGACGGGGATCGGGATCGCGGGGATCGTCTACTACGGGGTGCTGTGGACGGCCGGCGGCAACGACGTGATCGCCGCCAACTTCCACATCTCGCTGTACGCGACGACGTGGATCTTCCGGGTCGCGCTGCTGCTGGGCCCGGTGGTGGCGTTCGAGGTCACCCGGCGGCTCTGCCTGGCCCTGCAGGCCCGCGACCGGCACCTGGTCGAGCACGGCGTGGAGACCGGCCTGATCGTGCGCGGGCCCGGCGGCGAGTACACCGAGGTCGAGCGGCCGCTGACGGAGGAGGAGAGGGCGGTGATCGCCGACCCCCTGCCGAAATCCGTCGGCCGATGAGTGTCACAATTCGCCACCCTGCGACGTCTTGGTTCTGACGAGACAACCGAGCCGTATGCGGGGTGGCAATGCAGGGCAGCTCACTGGCCAGGGCGCTGGACGACCGGGTCGGCGGCGCCGGGTTCCTGAAGAAGGCGATGCGGAAGATCTTTCCCGACCACTGGACGTTCCTGCTCGGGGAGATCGCCCTGTACGCCTTCGTGGTGATCCTTCTGACAGGCGTCTTCCTCACGCTCTTCTTCAAGCCGAGCATGCGGGAGGTCGTCTACGACGGGGCGTACGTTCCGCTGCGCGGCGTCATGATGAGCGAGGCGTACGCCTCGTCGCTGGAGATCACCTTCGAGGTGCGCGGTGGGCTGCTGATGCGGCAGATGCACCACTGGGCGACGCTGATCTTCCTGGCCGCCATCGTGGTGCACGCCCTGCGCAACTTCTTCACCGGCGCCTTCCGCAAGCCGCGCGACCTGAACTGGCTGATCGGCGTGCTGCTGTTCGTGCTGGTGATGTTCAACGGATTGTTCGGTTACTCGCTGCCGGACGACCTGCTGTCCGGGGCGGGGCTGCGGATCCTGCACGGCATCACGATCTCGATCCCGCTGGTGGGCACGTACCTGGCGATGTTCCTGTTCGGCGGCGAGTTCCCCGGCCAGGACGTCATCCCCCGGCTCTACAGCATCCACGTGCTGCTCATCCCCGGCATTCTGCTCCTGCTCATCCCGTTGCACGCGGTGGTGCTGACCTGGCGGCAGACGCACACGCAGTTCCGGGCCAAGGGGCTGAACGAGCGGGTGGTGCGCGGGGCGCCGTTCTTCCCGACGTTCCTGGCCAAGACGACGGTGTTCTTCCTGTGGGTGACCGGGGTGGTGGCGCTGCTGGCCACCCTGTTCCAGATCAACCCGATCTGGCTGTACGGGCCGTACGTGCCGGGTCACGTCAGCGCGGGCTCCCAGCCGGACTGGTACATGGGGTTCATGGAGGGCATGCTGCGGATCATGCCGCCGTGGGAGTTCACGGTGTTCGGCCAGACGGTGAGCATGAGCGTGGTGATCCCGGCGCTGGTGGCGCCCGGGCTGCTGTTCACCGGGCTGGCGGTGTACCCGTTCGTGGAACGGTGGGTGACGCGTGACCGGGCCGTGCACCACCTGCTCGACCGGCCGCGCGACGTGCCGGTGCGGGCCGGGCTCGGGGTGGCCGGGGTCGTGTACTACGGGGTGCTGTGGGCGGCCGGCGGCAACGACGTGATCGCCACCACCTTCCACATCTCGCTGTACGCGACGACGTGGATCTTCCGGGTCCTGGTCGTGGCGGGGCCGGTGCTGGGGTTCGTCGTCACGCGGCGGATCTGCCTGGGGTTGCAGGCCCGCGACCGGCACACGGTCGAGCACGGCGTGGAGACCGGGGTGATCGTGCGCGGGGCCGAGGGCGGCTACACCGAGGTGGAGCGGCCTGCCGACGAGGAGGAGACGGCGGTGCTGGTGCCCGCCGCGCGGGCCGAGCTGCCGCCGGCGGACTACGGCGACGTGCCGCCCCCGCCCAAGCGCCGGCTCCAGGACGCGTTGCAGCGTTCCTGGAACCGGTAGCCGGGAGCCGGGTAGCGCGGGGCGGCGTCCGGGCCTTTCGTGGGTGACCGTCCGCCCCGCGCGGCTGTCACCCCCGCGCGGGCGTCACCCCCGCGTGGCGGGAACGGTGGCGTCCACGCCGCGGTCCAGGCGCAGCCCCCGCGTCTCCCTGAACGACGTCAGCACCACGACCAGCGACACCACCGCGATCACGATCATGTAGAAGGCCGGCGCGATCGCGCTGCCCGACGCCGACACCAGCCCCGTCGCGACGAACGGCGCGGTGCCGCCGAACAGCACGTACGCGGCGGTGTAGCCGATGGCCGAGCCACTGGCCCGCACCTTGGCGGGGAACATCTCGACCAGCGCCGGCACGTTCGAGGTGCCGATCACCGACACCAGCATGGCCAGCAGCGACGTGCCCAGCATGGCCCCCGCCAGCCCCGACCCCATCAGCCAGAACGCGGGCAGCGGCAGCAGCACGAACCCGGCGCACGCCGCGATCAGCATGGGCCGCCGCCCGAACCGGTCGCTCGCCATGGCGGCGAAGACGCAGGCCACGCTGTACGCGAGCATCGACACGACGTTCGTGAGCTGCGACTCGCTCTTGGAGTAGCCCAGCTCCTCCGACATGTACGCGATCATGTAGCTGCTCATCAGGTAGTACCCGACGGCGTTGGTGATGCTGTAGCCGAACAGCGTCGCGATCTGCCGCCCGCAGCGCCGCACGGCCTCGCGCAGCGGCGCCGGCTCCACCTCGTCGTGCTGCTCCAGCGACCGGAACACGGGCGTGTCCTCGACCTTGGAACGCAGGTACAGCCCGATGAGCCCGAGCGGCGCCGCCAGCAGGAACGGGACGCGCCACCCCCAGCTCTGCAACGCCTCGGCCGTCAGCGTCGAGGTGATCAGGAAGCCGACGCCGGAGCCCGCCACGCTGGCCAGGCCCACGGTCACGGGCACGGCGGCGGCGAAGCGGGCCCTGCGGCCCTCGGGCGCGTACTCGACGATGAACGCCGACGCGCCCGTGTACTCGCCGCCGGTGGAGAAGCCCTGGGCGCAGCGCAGCAGGAACAGCAGGATCGGCGCGGCCATGCCCCAGGAGGCGTAGGTGGGCAGGATCCCGATGAGGAACGTGGCGCCGCTCATGGTGAGCACGGTCAGGGCCAGCATCCGGTTGCGGCCGAGGCGGTCGCCGTACCGGCCGAAGAAGGCCGCGCCGAGCGGCCTGGCGATGAAACCGCCCGCGAAGATCGCCCAGGTGGCGAGCAGCGCGGCCGTCTTGTCGTAGTCGGGGAAGAACAGCGCGGCGATGGTCGCGGACATCACGGCGTACGCCGCGGAGTCGAACCATTCGACGAAGTTGCCGATCGCGGAGGCCAGCGAGACCTTGCGCCGCACAGCGGAATCCTGGGGGGTCATGGGTGCTCCTTACTTGGTGTGCCTGCTGCGGAGCCGGGCGCGCTGGATCTTCCCTGTCGCCGAGCGGGGCAGGTCGTCGACGAACTCGATCTCCCGCGGGTAGGCGAAGCGCGAGTGCGTGGTCTTCGCGAACTCGCGGATCTCCCGTGCCAGCTCCTCCCCCGGCCGGTAGCCGGGCGAGAGCAGGACCCACGCCTTGACGGCCTGGCCGCGTACGGGGTCCGGCACCCCGGCCACGCCCACGTCGGCGACGGCCGGGTGGGCGCGCAGCGCCTCCTCGATCTCGTCGGGCCCGACGCGGTAGCCGGAGGTCTTGATCACGTCGTCGACGCGGCCGAGGAACCAGTAGTAGCCGTCCTCGTCCACGCGCGCGTGGTCCTTGGTGTGGAACCACTGCCCGCCGAAGGTCTCCCGCGAGGCCTCGGGGCGGTTCCAGTAGCCGAGCGGGAACTGCGGGTTGCTCCGCGCCCGCAGGCAGATTTCGCCGACCTCGCCCGGGGGCACCGGCCGCTCGTGCTCGTCGAGCAGCGCCACGTCCCAGCCGGGCAGCGGTCGGCCCATCGAGCCCTCCTTGACCGGCGTGCCCGGGAGGTTCCCGATCAGCGGGTACGACTCGGTCGAGCCGTAGTAGTCGAGCAGCGTGACGCCGAACTGGTCGCGGAACCACCGGATCAGGTCGGCGGTGAGCGGCTCGTTGGCGCAGCAGACGGTGCGCAGGCGCTGCGGGTGGCGGGTGCCCGCGTCCGGCACCTGCTCGCGCATCTTCCGCAGGAACGTGGGGTTGACCAGCCCGGTGGTCACCCCGTTGCGCGCCATGCCCTTGAGCAGCCCCTCCGGGTCGAAGCCCGCGGCCGGCCGGTACACGTAGTGCACGGCGCCGGCCCGCAGCGGCCCCATGAGCTTGGCCATCGACCAGGCCCACTCCCCCGCGCCGTAGAAGACGTCGCCGGGGCGCAGGTCGTGGCAGACCTCGAACTCGTTGTGGCCGAGCAGCGTGCGGTGCGCGTGCACGATGCCCTTGGCGGGGCCGGTCGTGCCGGAGGTGTAGAAGATCAGCGCCGGGTCGTCGGCGGCCGTGTCGGCGTCCTCGAACTCCGGCTCGAACCGGGCGATCACCGGGTCGTCCACGTCGACCACGATGCCCTGGTAGCCGCCGGCCCTGCGCACCGCGCCGGCCTCGGTGACCAGCACGGACGCGCCCGAGTCGGCCAGCCGGTAGGCGATCTGGTCGTCGGCCCACAGCAGCGACATGGTCACCAGCACGGCCCCGGTGCGCAGCACGCCGAGGTAGGTGGCGGGCGTGTCGGTGCGCTGCGGCAGCATGACGGCGACGCGGTCGCCGGGGCGCACCCCGGCGCCCTTCAGGCAGGCGGCGATCCGGCGGGAGCGGTCCTGGATCTCGCCCCAGCGGATCTCCTCGTGGGCGCCGGTGTGGTCCTCGAAGATCAGGGCCAGTTTCTCGCGGGGGTGGCGGTCCGCCACGTCCACGGCCATGTTGTAACGCTCGGGCACGCGCCACTCGTAGCCGGCGGGACGGCTGCCGCCGGGAACGCTCCACTGCGACATCTCGGTCATCGGGCGCCCTTCCCCAGGAAGCGGGTCATCTCGCGCTGCGGCTCGCCGGAGGCGTACGCGGCGGCGTGCACCTTCTTGGCGGCGTCCACGGCGTCGGCCAGCGCCTGGCTCTCCAGCTCCCGCAGCCGTCCCTTGGTCAGCGCCACGGCGCCGGGCGGCAGCGCGGACAGCTCCTTGGCCTGCCTGACGGCCTCCGCCAGCACCTCGCCGTCGCCGACGAGCCTGGTCAGCAGGCCCAGCCGCTCCGCCTCCGCCCCGTACACCAGCCGCCCGGTCAGCGCGAACTCGGTGGTCCTGGCCCGGCCGAGGATGTTCCACATGGCCCAGATGCCGGTGATGCTCGGGATGCCGGACAGCACCTCGGGCTGCCCCATCCGCACGCCGGGGTGGCCGATGCGCAGGTCGGCCAGCAGCGCGTACTGGAAGCCCGATCCCGCCGCCACCCCGTTCACCGCCGCCACGACCGGCTTGTCCAGGTCGAGCACCGCCCGGTAGAGGCGGTCGAAGCCGTCGATCCAGGCGTCGGAGGCGGCGTGGTCGCCGGGGTCGATCGTGGCCGTCTCGCCCAGGTCCTGCCCCGCGCAGAAGGCCCGCCCGGCGCCCGTGAGGACGACCGCGCCCACCTGGGGGTCGGCGCCCGCCTCGCGCAGCAGCCCGATCAGCCGCTCCCGCATCTCGGCGGTCCAGGCGTTCAGCTTCTCCGGACGGTTCAGGGTGATCACCGCGACGGGTCCGTCACGGTCCAGCAGCACAGTCACTAGCGTCCCTTCGCAGGTCAACGGGCTTGCCGGGATACAACCAGGTGTGACGGGGCCGTGGCCAACATCAATGAAGTCCCTTGGCGATATCAGAGCGATATGGTGAGACCGATGGAGCTGCGTCACCTGCGTTACTTCGTCGCCGTGGCCGAGGAGCTGCACTTCGGCCGGGCGGCGGAGCGGCTGCACATGGCCCAGCCGCCCCTGTCCCAGCGCATCCGCGATCTGGAGCGGGAGCTGGGCGTGCGGCTGTTCGACCGCAACCCGCACCGCGTCTCGCTGACCGAGGCGGGGGCGCTGCTGCTGGAGCACGCCCGCGGCGTGCTCGACCGCGCCGACGCCGCCCGCGAGGCCATGCGCCGCATCCGCCCCGGCGCGTCGGGGGTGCTGCGCGCGGGCGTGCCGCCGGACACGACGCCGATGGCGCTGCGGACGCTGGTGGCCCGCTTCACCGAGCGCGTCCCCGACGTGCTGCTGGAGCTGCACGAGCTCACCACGGCCAGCCAGCTCGCCAAGCTGCGCGCCGAGGAGCTGGACGCGGGCCTGGTGCGGCACCCCTGCGACACGGTGGGGCTGGAGTCCAGCGAGGTCGTGCACCGGCGGCTGGGCGTGGTGCTCCCCGCCGGTCACCGGGCGGCCCAGCAGGACGTGGTACGCCTGCGCACGCTCGACGGCTCGCCCCTGGTGATCTTCCCCAGGGAGATGGCGCCGCAGCTCTACGACCACGTGCTGGAGGCGTGCCGCGACAACGGCTACCTGCCCAGCGCGATCCGGCACGCCCGCAACCCGCACTTCGTCCACGGCCTGGTCATGTCGGGGCTGGGGGCGCACCTCAACGAGGAGCCGTACGACGAGCTTCCGGCCGGCCTGGTGTGGCGGCCGATCGACGAGCCCCGGCTGACCTGGTCCACCTCCGCCGTGTGGCCGCCCGTGCAGGGCGGGGAGGTGGTGGGCGCGTTCGCCGAGGCCGCGCTGGCCGGACTGCGCTCGGTCGGGCACGCCTGAATCCCTGTCATCCGGTTCGCATTCCGGTGCGAACCAGGAGCGGACGACGCTAGTCCAATCCTTTGGAACGATCCTGGCCTGTCTGGCGAGGGTCGTCCTTCAGGGGACATGCACCGGGGGCGGTGCTCGTACAGGGGGATTCATGGACATCGGCGTGACGTCGCGCCGGCCTGGGCCGGCCGGCGCGAGACGGGGGACCGCGAGGGCGATCGCCGCGGTCGTACTGACGGCGGGGCTGGGGGGCGCGGGCACGCTCGTCACCACCACGGAAGCAGCCGAGGCCGCCACGGCGGCGGCCACTTCCGCGACGGCGGCGGCCACTTCCGCCGAGGCGGCCTTATCCGCGAGCGCTCGCGCCGCCGCCGATGCCAAACCGGTGAACTGCCGGCGCGTCAAGTGCGTGGCGCTCACCTTCGACGACGGCCCAGGCAGGTACACGGACGCGCTGCTGCGGAGCCTGGCGGCCTACCGGGCGCGGGCCACGTTCTTCGTCGTCGGGCAGAACGTCGCCGCCTACCCGGGGATCGTGCGCAGGACGTACGCGGCGGGGCACGAGATCGGCAGCCACACCTGGTCGCACCCGGACCTGACGAAGCTGCCGGCCGCGTCGGTGCGCTCGCAGTTCGCCCGTACCGACAAGGCGATCAAGAAGGCCATCGGGATCAGGCCGGAGCTCGTCCGCCCGCCGTACGGGGCGTTCAACGCGACCGTGCGGCGGCAGGCCGAGCGGCCGGTGGTCATGTGGAGCGTGGACACCCTGGACTGGCGGTTCCGCAACAGCGCCAGAGTGGCCCGCAAGGCCACCAAGTCGGTACGTCCGGGCAGCGTCATCCTGTTCCACGACATCCACCCCTCGACCGTGCGGGCCATCCCGCGGGTGCTGAAGAGCCTGTCCAAGCGCGGCTACCGGTTCGTCACCGTCAGCCAGCTCTTCGGGGGCAAGCCGCCGCGGGTGGTCTACAGCCGCGGCTAGCGGTTTCGTGAGCGGGCGCGAACTTCTCTCGCGTCCGTTGAACCCCGCACGCCGGGCCGGCGTATCCGTCCATGTGAGCGGTGATCGCGCATGAACCCCGACCGGAAAGGATGCGGCACCGGCAGCAGGGACACCGCGCAGGCCGGGCGGCCCGGCCTGCGCGGGCTGCGGGCGGCGGTGTTCGCGGTCGTGTGCGTGCTCGCCGCCCTCGGGATGCACGTGCTGGCCGGAGGGCCGATCGCCGGCCTGGGCACGGTGGTCGCGGCCACGGTCGCGACGGGTGCGGGCGCGTTCGTGCTGGCCCGGCGGCGACGATCCCCGGGGACGCTCCTCGCCGCCTCGTTCGCCGCCCAGTACGGCATGCACCAGCTCTTCACCGGCGGCACCGGCTCCCTCACCGGCCTGCTCACCACGGTCACCGCCCCGTTCACCACGGTCACCGCCCCGTTCGCCACGGTCACTGCCCCGTTCGCCACGGTCACCACCCATCACCACTCCCTGGGCCCGCCCGGCCACCATGGCGGCGGCCTCTACGGCGGGATGGGGATGTTGCTGGCGCACGTCCTGGTGGCCGCCGTCTCGGCGTGGTGGCTGGATCGCGGCGAGACGGCGCTGGCCACGCTGCTGCGGTTGCTGGCCTGCTCGTTCCACGATCTGTGGGCCCTGCTGGCCGCCCGCGACACGCCGCCCTCCGCCACGCTCCCCCGCCGGCTGCCGGCGACGGTGTGCGCGGGAGCCGGCGGCGTCCTCACCGCCCAGGTGCTGGCCTGGGCTCTGTGCCGGCGGGGGCCGCCCCGGTAGGTGCCAGGGAATCGACGTCTCGGCCGTTCGCGGTTCGCAGCCGCGACCCAGGTGACCGGCGCGGCGTGGCACGCGAGCGCGCCCGCCCCGGTCACGCCCGACCTTCCCATGCCCTGCACGGGACAGCCCGTGACCTCGTGACACGCGCTCGTCCGCTGCCCGCCTTCGCGCGGCACGCGCCTGTCCTCGTGCATGCGCGCACCTCCGGAACGGAGCCCCCCATGACCTCTGTCGAAACACGCCCGGAAGCAACCCTCCCCGCCCCCGCGAGGGCCTCGTCGCCCTCCTCGTCCCAGCGCTACCGCGCCGTGTGGCGCTGGCACTTCTACGCCGGCCTCTTCGTCGCCCCGGTGCTGCTCGTCCTGGCCATCACCGGCGCCGTCTACCTCTTCAAGGAGCCGTTCGAGGAGTGGCGCTACCAGGACGTCCGCACGCTCGCCCAGCCCGCCGCCACGGCCCGTCCCCTGTCGGAGCAGATCGCCGCCGCCCAGCAGGCACGACCGGGTGCTGCGGTCATGTCCGTCATCCCGCCCACCTCCCCCGACCGCACCACCCGCGTCATCCTCCAGGGCGCCGACACGGGCCCCTGGGCGCAGGGCGTCTCCGTGTACGTGGATCCGGGCACGGCCACCGTGGTCGGGCAGATCGACGACGGTGCCACGTTCATGCGCGTCGTCCGTACGATCCACGGCGAGCTCATGTCCGGCACGGCCGGCGACCGCGTCGTGGAGACCGCCGCCTGCTGGGCCCTGATCCTCATCGCCACCGGCACGTACCTGTGGTGGCGCGGACGGCGTACCCGCAGGAAGCCGACCCGCCCAGGACGCGGGCGGCTGCGGCGGCTGCACATCCTGACGGGGCTCGGCGGAGGTGCGGTGGTCGTCTTCCTCGTCCTGTCCGGCCTGCCGTGGTCTGGCGTGTGGGGTGACGGCCTGCAACGCCTCCAGGCCGGTACGGGCTCCACCTACCCCAGCGCCGACGACTACCCGCACACCTCAAACCCGCCCCTGTCCGGGGACCTGTCCACCAACCCGGACGCCAAGGTCCCCTGGGCGGCCGAACGCCTCCCCGTCCCGCCCTCCCAGGACGGGCACGCCGGGCACGGCACCGCGCACGGCGTCCTCCAGCCCGGCGCCCTGCCCGTCGAGAACGCCCTGGCCGCCGCGAGGCCCGCGATCCGGTCGTGCCCGCCGGCCGAGTGCGACCTCAAGGTCCTGCTACCGGACGGCCCCCAAGGGGTCTACACGATCGTGACCGACCCGCGCCGCGACCCGTCGGCCGCGCAGACGCTCCACGTCGACCAGTACAGCGGCCGGGTGCTGGTCTCCTACGGCTGGGCCGAGTACGGCGTGCTGGCCAAGGCCGTCGAGCAGGGCGTCGCCCTCCACGAGGGCCGCCGGTACGGCACCGCGAACCTGATCGTGATGCTGGGAGCCTGCCTGACCATCATCACGCTGGTGGTCACCGGCGCGTGGATGTGGTGGAAGCGCCGCCCCCGAGGCCGCGCCGGCGCGCCGGCCCGTACCACGGACCGGCGCACGACGTGCGGGGTGATCGCGGTGATGGCGGTGCTGGGGTTGCTGTTCCCGCTGGCGGGGCTGACCATGGTGGCGGTGCTGCTGGTGGACTGGCTCGTGGTGCGGCGGATTCCCCGGCTGGCACGCGTGTTCGGCTGACGGCGGCCACCCGCAGGCCTTCCGAGGACCGGCCCGCCCCGCCGGCGCTCGCTCGACACCGCCCGGCAGGGCAGCCCGCTCCATCAGCGCTCGCTCGACGCCGCCCGGTAGTGCAGGTCCTGCACGTACGGCGTCGCGGTGACCGGGTACGGCGAGACGACCTTCGCGACCGCGGCCGAGCTCCTGGACACGGTCGCGGACACGGCGCCGGCCTTCAGCGGGAACGTCCTGGCGGACACCCCGGCGGGCGCGTCGTAGGTCTGCGTCGTGCCCCCGATCGTGACCGACACCTTGGCCGCCGCGGTGAGCATGCTGAGCACCTCGACCGTGTCGCGGGCCGCCGTGCTGCCGCTGCGCAGCTTCATCAGCTTGGTCTGCGCGTACGACGGCACCGCCGCCACCGGCTGGATGCGGTGCGTGAGGTAGGCCGAATCGTTGGTGATCTTCGGGCAGCCGAGCTTGTAGCAGGTCAGGTAGTAGGCGTTGATGTCCAGGTACGTCCACCCGGCGTTGCGTGACGGCGCGAACTGCGTGTTCTCCGAGTAGTCGTTCCAGGTGGTGAGCTGGACCCAGTCCGCCTTGCCGTCGATGGCGCCCTTCCAGGAGGCGCGGAGGTTCTCGGTGTTGCCTGCCTCGTCGAAGATGCCCTGGTTGGGGCGCTCGTCCTGGATCGACACCGGCTGCATCCAGATCTTGCCCATGCCGTGCGCGGTGGTGATGTTGGCGGTCAGGTTGGCGTTGGCCGCCGGGTTCCGGCCGCCCCAGTTCGCGAAGCCGTAGCTGATCGAGGCGAACGCCTCCCGGTTCTTGTTGAAGTCGAGGAAGCAGGGCACCAGGGCGACCTTGATGCCGTGCGTGCTCTCCATGGTCTTCATCCACGACGACCACCAGGCGGCGGTGCGGCCCTCGGCCTTGAAGGGCGCCACGACGAGGCGGTCGTCGGCGAGCCGGTAGACCGACTTCGACGCGGCGAGCTTGGCCATCGCGGCGGCCAGGGTGGCGCTGTCGACCGAGGCCAGCCCGTTCGTGTCCGGCATGAGCACGATCTTGAAGCCGGGGTCGACCGCTTCGGCGGCCTTGACGAGGTTCTGCACGCGCGTCCAGTGGGCGCTGGTCACGGAGAGGATGTCGACGGTGAAGCCGTCCAGCCCCGCGGCGATGGCCTGCTTCACCTCGGTCTTGAGGTCGGCCAGCGCGTAGTCACCGGTGATGGGCGAGCGTCCCGGCGGCCGATCGCGCAGCAGGCCGCCGTACGCGGCGTGCTTGCCGCTCTCCCCCTCGGGCTTGAGGTAGTTCCGGGCGTAGTAATCGTTTTCGGGAGCGGCGTTGTCCAGCGAGATCGGATACGGCGTGAAGTAGTGCGCGAACACCTTCTTGCCGGAGGCCCGCAGCGCCGCCGTTCCCGGCAGGGTGAAGGGCAGCGGCCCGTCGGTCTGCTCCTCGCCCGTGCCCTCGGTGTAGGTGATCGTGAGCTTCGGCCCCCGGTCGCCGGTCTCCCGCGAGGACATCAGGACCGTCGCGGTGTCGGACGTCCCCGTGAGGGCGAAGGCGTAGGTGCCGTCGCCCTCGACCGCCGCCGAGACGTCCAGCTTGGCCGTCGCGCCCGTGGTGAAGCCGGTGTGCGAGTCGAGGGCGGCCTCGCCGAGCCCGGGCCGGGTGTTCCAGGTGGTGGCGGCCTCCGTCCAGTCGCCCGTGACGGGGCGGACGGAGACGGTGGTGTCGGTCGTCCTGGCCGAGATCACGTCGAGCGTGACCTGGACGTCCTCGGCGTCCTCCGGGATGCCGGCGACCTTGAAGCGGACCAGTGCCGCCCGCTGCCCCGCCGTCGTGCTGCCGCAGCCGGAGCCGCAGACGCTCAGCCACGTCGCGGTGGCGAAGCTCTTGGCCGGCTCGGCCTGGCTGACGAACACGTCCTCGGCGGCGGCGAACGTCGTGGTGACCGGCGCGACCGCGGACGCCTGCGAGGGGGCGACGGCGGCGGTCCCCAGCGTGGCGAGGGCCGTCACCGCCGTCAGCAGCGTCCGATATCGGTTGACCATGAAACTCCCTTGGTTCCCGTGCGGCTCCGAGATGGCGGAGCCACCTTGCACGGCAAGGATGAGCCAAGATCAACCGGTTGTTCAGCACTTTGTCCGAAACCGCCGTTTTGGAACGTCATCAAACTCGGTTCGTGTACGGGCGATGACTCTGCGGGTGGGCTGCGAGACCCTGGCCGGGCAGCCTGATCCACCGGCCGGGCCACGGGAGAGGTGACCCGGCCGGTGGTGACCCGTCAGAGCAGGAGGCCCGCCACCGCGAGCACCGGCTCGGGGTGCTCCGCCAGCAGCGCGCTCACCTCCTGGTGCTCGTCCGCCACGGCGCCGGCCACGCGCCACCCGCCCTCGCACCCGAGCAGCCCCGCCACCGCGTCGCACGCGTCCGGATGGGCGGCGAGCAGCGACGCCACCGGCCCCGATGCCACCGGCGCCGACGCGGCGGCGGGCTTGGGGCGGGCCGCCCACGGCGGCACCCACGAGTCGACGGCCGTCAGCGAGCCGGGGAACGTGCGCCCCGCCTCCCGGATCAGCACCGGCATCAGCTCCGCCGCCCCGTCCCGCAGCGTGGTGATCAGCTTGGGCAGCCACGGCAGCAGCACGTTGTCGGGCAGCCGCCCGAACGCCTTCGAGATCACCTCCACCACGAACCCCGACAGCCCGGGAGCGGGCTCCATGGCCTGCACGAACCCCATGATGTAGTGCGGGAACGACGGGACGACCAGCGGGTTGGCCAGCAGCTCGTCGCAGCGGGCCCGCAGGTCGGCGATCGGCAGGAGCCCGAGCTGGTGGTGGGCCGCCCACAGCAGCGCCACCTTGCCGGGCGCCTCCGGATGCGACTGCTGCACCGCCAGCTCGAGCTGGGCCCGGTCGCAGCCGAGCGCCAGCGCCAGGCTCTCCATCGTGAACAGGAAGCCCAGCATGGCCGCCACCTGCCGCACGCCCGTGTCGTCGTCCACGAAGGCCGTCGGCAGCAGCGTGCAGTAGTGCGCGTACCCGGCCGTCACGAACGACTCGCACCAGGCGGGCAGCTCGGGCTCGTTCGCCCGGTAGTAGGCGAGCAGCCGCCGGATGCGGCGCAGCACCTCGGGCGCGTCGTCCACGGTGCGCTCGGCGGCGAGCAGCTCCACCGCCCGCGCCCCCAGCTCGTCGGCGAAGCGCCGGCTGCCGAGGAACAGGATCGAGTCCTCCACCGCCGCCAGCGCGACCGCCGCCGTGGCCTTGGGGTCGTGCACCGAGCGCCGCAGCCGCTGCTCCAGCACCTGCTCGATGGTGACGCCCTCGTAGCCGAGCTCGATGATCGAGCGCTGGTACTTGCCGAACGCCAGGTCCCAGCTCTCCTGGATGGAGCGCTCGCCCAGCCTGCGCTCGCCCATGATGGGCCGCACCGCGTCGGACGGCAGCAGGTACCGCAGCATCCACAGCAGGTCGGAGCAGGGCACCAGGTCCGGCTCGGCGTTCAGGTCGAGCAGCGCCCGCTGGATGGTCCGCTTCTCCAGGTCCAGGCCGAGCGGCTTGAGCCGGTCGTAGACGTTCCTGGCCAGCGGCGGCAGCGCGTCGTAGCCGACCTCGCCGACGCGGTCGCCGCCGAGCAGGATCTCGCACAGCCGCCGGATGTCGCGCCGGCCCGGCACGGCGTCCTTCTCGATGCACGTGACGGCGGCGTCCTGGAAGTCGTACGGGGTGGGCCTGGCGCGGTTGCGCATGCCCGCCAGCAGGATCGAGGTCTCGTAGACCGCGATCGCGTCGGCCGTGCTGGCCAGGTAGCCGTTGCGGCGGGCCAGCCGGACGATGTCCACCGACCAGCCGACCAGCTCGGCGTCGTCGAGCGGGTCGAGCGCGGGCGGCCTGGACAGGAACCCGGTCAGCTTGTCGGCCACGTCCGCCCGGGGAGCGGGCGCGGGCAGCTTGGCCGCGCGCTTGCGCGCGCCCTTCTGCCCTTCGAGCTGGAACGGCGTCAGCCTGTTTCGCGTGAGCGCCTTGGTCCAGGTCGCCGCCGCGATCGACACCGAGCCCGAGGCCAGCCCGAACTGCGCCTCGATGGCCGAGTGGCTGGACGGGATGAGGCCGTACAGCCATTTCGTGCCCGTGCGCGGGCTGATCTCGAAGGGGGCCGTGGATCTCAGGCCGAACTGCTCGACGCGGCTGGCGGCGTGGAAGGCGCCGCACACGTACAGGCAGTCGGCGGGGTCGGCGCCGGACGCGGCCAGGTGCTCGCGCATCCTGGTCCACATGTAGCGCTCGCGGTCCTCGTCCACGGCCACCCGGCGGTCGTCGTCGGGGCGCAGGCGGCGGAACAGGCTGCCGATCAGCACCATGACCTGGCGGTAGGTGTCGTAGTCTGCGCCGGACAGGGGCTGCTCGACGTACTGGTCCCACCACTCCGACCAGTGGCGCACCTTGCCGTGGTGCAGCAGGTGCTCCTCCAGCTCGGCGAAGCGGGGGCGCAGGTCGCCGATCTCGACGCCGACCGCGTCGCCGTGCAGCCCGGCCCCCTCCTCCTTGGCGGCCGGAGGGCCGGCCGGCTCCTCCTTGGGCTCCCACTGGAAGACGTGGTCGGTCGAGCGGTCCACCAGCACCAGCTCGACGCCGGGGGTCTCCAGCGCGTACGAGATGGCCTGGTACTCGGCCGACGCCTCCGTGATCGGCGCCACCACGCTGAGCGGCGCCGACTCCTTGGGGAAGCCGTCGAGGTCGGTCGCGAACGCCTGCAGCGCCACCGGCAGCCGGCAGTTGCGCAGCTCGGTCAGCAGCGGCTGGAGGTCCTCGCACAGCTCCAGGTAGATGACCTTCGGCTGCTTCTCGCGCAGCCTGCGCACCATCGCCAGCGCGGAGGCCGGCGAGTGGTGGCAGACCGGGAAGATCTCCAGCTCCTCGCGCAGCGCCCGGTCCACGTCGTCCACGAGGCCCGACAGGATGCCGGACACGGCGACGGGGCTGCCGGCGAACTGCTCGGCGGCGTCGAGGAGCTGCTCGCGCAGCGCGCCAAAGGGACCGTTCATGACAGGGTCGAGATGGCCTCGCGGCCGCCCTCGAGGAACTCCGGCCACTGCCCGCCGTCCTTCTTGCTGCGGGGCTCGACCACGCCGTGCCAGTACTTGTTGAGGATGGCCAGGTCCTCGGGGCTGCGCCGGGCCAGCGAGCCGACCAGCGACGAGGCCAGCGTCTGGGCGCGCAGCACCTGGTCGCCGAAGAAGTGGCTGTGCAGGATGGCGTCCTCCAGCACGCCGATCTGCTCGGCCGTGGACAGCGCCGACTCCAGCTTCTCGTCGTCGCTGGTGGCCGAGGCCGCCGCCGAGCGCAGGTCGGCGAAGCTCTGCAGCAGGATGTCGAGCAGCGTGGGCGGCAGGTCCAGCTCGATCCGGTGCCTGCGCAGCAGCTCCTCGGTACGGAAGCGGACGATCTCCGCCTCGCTCTTCTTGTTCGTCACGACCGGGATGCGGACGAAGTTGAAGCGCCGCTTGAGCGCCGAGGACAGGTCGTTGACGCCCCGGTCACGGCTGTTGGCGGTGGCGATGATGGAGAAGCCGGGCTGGGCGAAGACGATGTTGTCGTCGTCGAGCTCGGGGATGGAGACGTACTTCTCCGACAGGATCGAGATGAGCGCGTCCTGCACGTCGCTGGTGGAGCGGGTCAGCTCCTCGAAGCGGCCGATCACGCCGCGCTCCATCGCCGTCATGATCGGCGAGGGGATCATCGACTGGCGGGACTGCCCCTTGGCGATGACCATGGAGACGTTCCACGAGTACTTGATGTGGTCTTCGGTGGTGCCCGCCGTACCCTGCACCACGAGGGTCGAGTTGCGGCAGATCGCGGCGGCCAGCAGCTCGGCCAGCCAGCTCTTGCCGGTGCCCGGGTCGCCGATCAGCAGCAGGCCCCGGTCGGAGGCCAGGGTCACGATGCTGCGCTCGACGAAACTGCGGTCGCCGAACCACTTCTGCGGGATCTCCCGCTCGATGCCGTCGGAGCGCTCGGAGCCGAGGATGAACACCCGGATCATGCGCGGGCTGAGCCGCCACGAGAACGGCTTGGGGGAGTCGTCGATCGACTCCAGGTAGTCGAGCTCCTCCGCGTACTTCACCTCTGCGGGGGCGCGCAGCATGTCGTCACTCATTTCGCGGGTCTCCTAAGTGAGGAAGTTCTTGAGCTCGAAGACGAGCTTGTGGATGTGGCCCGAGATCACCGGGGTGCCCAGGTCCTTGAATTTCTTGCGGAACCACGGATCGACGCTCTGCACGCCCGAGCTGTTGACCGAGCCGACGGGGATGAACTTCACGCCCGAGCGGTAAACGGCCTCGATGCCCTCGTAGAGCGGCTGGGAGGCGCCGAACTCGTAGAAGTCGGAGATCCACACCATCACGGTGTTGCGCGGATCGCTGATCTTGGGGCGGGCCATGGCCATCGCCACCGGCCCGTTGTTGCCGCCGCCGAGGTTCGTCCGCATCAGCACCTCGAACGGGTCGTGCACCCAGGGCGTCAGGTCGATGGCCCGGGTGTCGTACGCGATCAGGTGCACGTCCACCTTCGGCAGGCCCGCGAAGATGGAGGCCAGGATGGTGCAGTTGACCATCGAGTCCGTCATCGAGCCCGACTGGTCGACGACCACGATGAGCCTGGCCGGCGTCGTGCGGTGGGCGGTCTGCTTGTAGAAGAGCCGGTCCACGTACAGCCGCTGGTCCTCGGCGTTCCAGTTGGTGAGGTTCTTCCAGATGGTGCGCTGGATGTCGAGGTTGCGGAAGACCCGCTTGGGCGGCACCGAACGGTCGATGACGCCGGCGCTGGTCTTCTCCACCTGCGTGCGCAGCACCTCGGCGACCTCGTCCACGTACTTGCGGATCAGCGCCTTGGCGTTGGCCAGCGCGACGCCCGACAGGTTGGACTTGTCGCGCAGGAGCTGCTCGATGAGCGACATGCTGGGCGTGAGCCGCGCGGCCAGAGCCGGGTCGGCGAGCACCTCGCGCAGGTGCATGCGCTTGATCAGGTCGCCCTCCAGGCCGGCGAGGACCTTGGCCAGCTCCTCGTTGCCCTGGCTGTGGCGTAGCCCGCCCGGCTCGCAGCCCATGCCGCGCTCGAACCAGGCGGCGTCCTGCTTCCAGCTCTCGAGCTGGGCGGCGGAGACGTTGCCCGAGCCCGTGGCGAACACGTTGAGCAGCAGCTTGGAGACCAGGGCCGCGCGGCGCACCTCGTCGCCCGCCTCGTGCTCCTTCTCGGCCATCAGGCCGTCGAACTCGGCGGCCAGCTCGGGGAAGCGCTGCACCAGGTTGTCGACCGACACCGCGGGGTCGAGCAGGGTGAGCGGCAGGTCGAGGTCGCCGACGATGCCGAGGCTGGCGTTCTCCAGCGAGGGCTGCTCGTCGGTGCCGAACAGCCGGGACATCAGGCGCCAGTAGAGCACCTGGCGCCGGGTCTCGTCGGCGCTCTGCCCGGCAGTCCCGGCGCTCTGCCCGGTCGTCTCTGTGGTCATGTCGGTCATTTCCGCAGCAGCCGTCCCGCCCGCTCGCGCAGCACGGCGACCACGTCGCCGTTCTTGCTCTCGGCCTTGGCCACCTTGGGATCGGTGGGGCCGAGTGCCCAGTCGCCGTTGTGCGCGGCGACCGGCTGCTTCTTCACCGCCGCCTGCACGGCGAGCGGTTGCAGCGACCACTGCCCGCCGTCCCAGCGCACCAGCCCGATGCACGCCGTGGACGCCTTGACCAGCGCCGGGGTGAGCGGGCCCGCGGACGGCAGCCGGTCGAGGTCGAGCGCCAGCTCGGCGCCGCCGAGTTTGATCGTCCGGCCGTCGGTCTTGTAACCCTCGACGAAGACGGGCTCGGCGATGCGCACGGGGTGCCGGTCGAGCGGCGTCACCGCCGGCTGCGTCGCCGCGGCGAGCTGCACGCGCGCGATCGCGAACGGGTCGGCCTCCTCCCCGGCGCGCGCCCGGTCGTCGTGCCACACCAGGTCGCCGCCGGGCAGCAGCGGCATGTCCGCGATCTCCAGGCTGCGGTGCCCGGCCAGCGCGGCCAGCAGCACGGGGTGGCCGGCGAACAGCCGCCACACGGTGGGGCCGACGATGGTGTCGACCTTGGCGGCGGCCACGCCGGTGCGGACGAGCCTGCTGGGCGCGCCGCTCCGCTCCAGGATCGCGTGGATCTGGACGCGTACGACGGTGGCGTGCTCGTGCACGTCGGCGCCCAGGATCAGCAGCCGGCCCGACACCTGCTCGGCACCGCCGCCGTGCCACGGCCCGTGCTGGGACAGCAGCATGGCCCGCGTCCACAGGTCGGCCCACCTGCGAGCGGGCAGCCGGTCCATGGTGGCCACCGGGCTGGACGCCCGAAGCTCCGTCGCCAGCCCGTCGAGCAGCACCGCCAGCCCGCGCAGCTCGGGCACGGCCAGCAGCGCCTCGATGGTCTGGTCGGCCGCGGAGACCAGGTCGTGGTCGACGCCGCGCCAGCCGACGATGGCCAGCTCGCGCAGCCAGACCCGGCAGCCGGCCAGCAGGTTGCCGGGCGCCTCCGGCCTGCCCTCGGCGGGCTCCCAGGCGGCGCGCGTGCGGCCCAGGGCCGCGTCGAGCCGGGCGAGCAGCGCATCGTGCACCGCGCCGAACAGCGCGGCCCGGCCGCCGGCCAGCGCCGCGAGGTGCTCGTCGGCGACGGACCCGGCAGCCACCTTCTCCACGGCCTCGCCGACCCGCTCGCCGATGGGGCTGCCGGCCAGCGCGCCCGCCATGGCGGCCAGCGCCGCGGCCGGCTCCTCGCCGAGCCTGGCCAGCCCCTGGGTGAGCGCGTCGTCGAACCCCGCCACCAGGTCGAGCGCCTCGCCGGCCCCCGCGGGTTCGTCGCCGAGCAGCTCGCTCAGCTGTGCGTCGAGCATCAGCACACCGCCTTGTCTGACACGTACGTGATCGGCATCAGCGCACCGCCCCCGTCGCCGGGAACCAGTGCAGCTCGGCCAGCGGCTCGGTGCTGTCGGGCACCTCCAGGTAGGCCAGGTGGCGCAGGAACCGGCTGAACACGACGGCCGCCGGGGTGCGCTCGACGTGCCCCTTGATCTCGTGCATCAGGTGGCCGCCCTCGGGCACCTCGACCCGCAGGTAGCGGGCCACCCGGTCCAGCCCGTACTGGACGACGGCCTCGTCGGCCAGCAGGCGGATGTGTTTGCACGCGTAGCCGTGCAGCGCGCCGCACGGCCGGTTGTTGTTGGTGCTGCAGCTCAGCGCGTGGGTGCCCGCGGTGATCGACGAGACGTAGACCCGCTCGATGTCGGATCCGCTCGACACGACCCCCTGCAGCCGGCCGTCGGCCAGCTCGACGAAGGGCACCTTGGCGAGCTTGCGCGGCTCTACGGGTGATACCACCCGGACCACGCTGCGCTGCTCCCACGCGGTTTTGTCCGCGTCCACGACCTCAGAACCTCCCGCCCCGCCGGCTCGTCGGCGCAGGCGGAAGTGCCCGCGCCCGTGCGGCCGGCTGATCAATTGCTTCGGGAACTTACCGGAGGCCACCGACAGACTCGGGGCAAATGATCAAAGCGCCTGGCGGGTGAGGGTGCGTACCATCCGGGGGGGATTGTCCATAATATTGTCTACCAAGACACGGAGGAGGTTCGCGTGAGCTCAGGGCCCCCGCGCGCGCAGACGCTGACCGACCGGGTCAGGGCGGCCATACTCGGCGGGGACTTCGTGCCCAACCAGCGGCTGGTCGAGGCGGACGTGTGCGAGCAGTTCGGCGTGCCGCGCGCCGCCGTGCGCGAGACGTTCAGGGAGCTCGCCGGGGAGGGGCTCGTCGAGATCCTACGCAACAAGGGCGCCCGCGTCCGGGCGATCTCGAAGGCGGAGGCCGTCGAGATCATCGAGGTGCGGATGGTGCTGGAGGGCCTGTCGGCCGCCAAGGCCGCCGAGCGGGTCACGCCCGAGCAGGCCGCGCGGCTCCGCGAGATCGTCGCCGGCATGCGGGTGGCGGTGGAGCGCAACGACCTGGACCGGTATTCCGAGCTGAACGCCGCGCTGCACGCCGAGGTGCGCCGGATCGCCGGGCACCGTACGTCCGCGGCCATCATCGAGCGGCTGGGGGCGCAGGTGGTGCGGCACAGGTTCCGGCTGGCGCGGCAGCCGGGGCGGGCGGCGGTGTCGCTGCCGCAGCACGAGCTGATCGTGGCGGCCATCGTGGCCCGCGACCCGGAGGCGGCCCAGACGGCCATGCAGCAGCATCTGCGCAGCGTCGCCAAGGCGCTGGAGGCTACCCCCGACTGACCTTTCACGACGGGCCGGGGACGGGCGGGACGCCGGTACGGGTGACCTCGTCGAGGGTGGCGGCCGTGGCGCGCGTCATGGTGTCCGGCACGCCGAGCGACTCCAGCATGCGCGCGAGAAGCGGCCGGCCTCGGGCCCGCTGGCCAGGATGGGGGTCGCCAGGCCGCGCAGCGGGATCGGGACCATGATCGCGCCGTCCACGAACGCCGCCCCGGCCGGCTCCAGCAGCTCGGCGAGCCGCCGCTTGTCGCCGGGCGCGCCGGTGGACAGGTCGGCGTAGAGCGTTCCTGGCGCGAGGTGCGGACGGGACTGCTCGCACGCGTCAGGCAGGCGCGTCTCCCCGCCCAGCGGCGAGAACATGACCGACCTCGCCGAAGCCGAGCAGCGCCACCCGGGGTGTCTCCATGCCGCGATCTTCCCGTCGAAGTCCATATCGTTGACAATATTGTGCAATATCTCATGACACCGCTGCCGAACTCACCTCAGAAGCGACATTGGCCATGAAAGCGTTGACAATCTGATGGCCACGCTCCTAGCGTCAGCGGAGTGACCTCTTCTCGTACCCTGTTGGTGATCAGCGCCCACGCCGGTGACTTCGTCTGGCGCGCGGGCGGCGCGATAGCCCTGGCCACGAGCCGCGGCGAGCGCGCCAAGGTGGTGTGCCTCAGCTACGGCGAGCGCGGCGAGTCCGCGAAGGCGTGGCGCGCGGGCAGGACGCTGGAGGAGATCAAGGCGATCAGGCGCGAGAAGGCGGAGAACGCCGCGGTGGAGCTGGGCGCCGAGATCGAGTTCCTCGACGCGGGCGACTACCCCCTGGTGGAGAACCAGGAGCTGGTGGACCGGCTGGTCCGGGTCTACCGCGACGTGGTGCCCGACGTGGTGCTGACGCACCCGCTGGCCGACCCGTACAACGGGGATCACCCGGCCGCGGCCCGCATGGCGCTGCAGGCGCGGGTGCTGGCGCAGGCCATCGGCTACGAGGCGCCCGGCGAGCCGCTCGGCGCGCCCCCGGTGTTCTTCTTCGAGCCGCACCAGCCCGAGCAGTGCGACTTCAAGCCGGAGGTGCTGCTCGACATCACCCCCGTGTTCGGCAGGAAGCGCAAGGCGATGGAGTGCCTGCCGGCCCAGCAGCACATGTGGGACTACTACACCGACCTGGCCAAGCGCCGCGGCGTGCAGCTCAGGCGCAACGCGGGCCCGAACCTCGGCCTCGCGCACGACACGATGGGCGAGGCGTACATGCGGCTGTACCCGCAGGTCACGGACGTGCTGTCGTGAGGAACGTGGTCGTCACCGGCATCCCGCGCGCCGACCTCGGCCGTATCGACGCCCTGGCCGCGTACGGCGTCGCGACCGTGCACGAGGCCCTCGGCCGCACCGGCTACCTCGGCCCCGGCCTGCGCCCCGCCTGGCCGGGCGCCAGGATCGGCGGGAACGCGGTCACCGTGCTGTCCTGGCCGGGCGACAACCTGATGATCCACGTCGCGGTCGAGCAGTGCCGCGAGGGCGACATCCTGGTCGTCACCACGACGTCGCCGTCCACGGACGGCATGTTCGGCGAGCTGTTCGCGACCGCGCTGCGCCATCGCGGGGTGCGCGGCGCGGTGATCGACGCGGGCGTGCGCGACGTGGCCGAGCTGCGCGCCATGGGCTTCCCCGCCTGGAGCGCGGCCGTCAGCGCGCAGGGCACCGTGAAGGCGACCCCCGGCGCGGTGAACGTGCCGATCACGATCGGCGGGCAGCTCGTCAGGCCGGGTGACACGATCCTCGCCGACGACGACGGCGTGCTCGTCTGCCCGCGCGAGGACCTCGACCGGGCCGTCGCCGCGTCCGCCGCCCGCGCGGAGAAGGAGGCCGCCACGCGCGCGGCGTTCCTGAAGGGGGAGCTCGGCCTCGACCGGTACGGCCTGCGCGAGCGCCTGCCCGGGCTGGGCATCACCTACGAGGAGTACGACGGTGACCGATGACGGTGTGCGCTGCATGCTGATGCGCGGCGGCACCTCGAAGGGCGCGTACTTCCTGGCCGACGACCTCCCCGGCGACCCGGCCGAGCGCGACGACCTGCTCCTGCGCGTCCTCGGCAGCCCCCACCCGCGCCAGATCGACGGCATCGGCGGCGCGCACCCGCTGACCAGGCTCATCCTGGCCCCGGCTGGCGGACCATCACGTGGACGGAGGCCGAGCGCGCCAAGGGCCAGGCGTGGGGCCTGAGGACGATCGCCTCCTTCCACACCCACGGGACGCCCCCGGTCACCCCGGCTTGACGGCCTCCCAGGTGGGATGCTCGCCGGGCGCCAGCTCCAGGAAGCCGGGCAGGTCGCGCAGCGCCTCCTCGGCGCCGCCCGGCGTGTACGTGGCGATGATCCGCATGGGGCGCCACCCGGTGTTGAACGTCGAGTGCAGCGTCCCCATGGGGATGTAGACGGCGTCCCCGGCGGTGACCGCGAACTCGGGCCCGTCGCCGACCGTCTGCCGTCCCTCCCCTTCGATGATGTAGAGCACCTCGTCGGAGAAGGGATGCTGGTGGCGGTCGTGCCCCTGGCCCGGGTTGATCACGACCTCGCCGAACGTGGACGAGGCGCCCGGCACGGTGCCGGGCGTCACGTGCCACTTGATCGAGCCCCAGCCGAACAGCATGGTCGGCACGTCGTCAGGACGGCGATGCATGGGTGCTCCGTTCTCTAGAGGGCCTTGAAGGCGCGCAACTGGTCGGCGATGGCCCGCTCGGCGGGCAGGCGCTCCATGGAGGAGGCGCCGAAGAAGCCCGCGACGCCGACGGTGCGCGCCTGGATGTAGGCGACGTCGTCGGGCTCGGCGATGGGGCCGCCGTGGCACAGGACGATGACGTCGGGGTTCACGGCCACGGCGGCGTCGCGCATCTCCTGGACGCGCACGGCGGACTCGTCCAGCGTGAGGGCGGTCCTGGCGCCGATGCTGCCCTTGGTCGTCAGGCCCATGTGCGGCACGATGATGTCGGCGCCCGCCCGCGCCATGGCCGTGGCCTGCTCGGGGGTGAACACGTACGGGGCGGTGAGCAGGCCGCGCTCGGCGGCCAGCCGGATCATCTCGATCTCCAGGTCGAAGCTCATGCCGGTCTCCTCCAGGTTCGCCCGGAAGACGCCGTCGATGAGGCCGACGGTGGGGAAGTTCTGGACGCCGGTGAAGCCCATGGCCTTGAGCTGGTCGAGGAAGTGCGGCATGAGCCGGAACGGGTCGGTGCCGCAGACGCCGGCCAGCACGGGGGTGTCCTTGACGACCGGCAGCACCTCGCCGGCCATCTCGACCACGATCGCGTTGGCGTCCCCGTACGGCAGCAGCCCCGCCAGCGAGCCGCGCCCGGCCATCCTGAACCGGCCCGAGTTGTAGATGATGATCAGGTCCACGCCGCCGATCTCGGCCGCCTTGGCGGACAGCCCGGTGCCCGCGCCCGCCCCGATGACGAGCCGGCCGGCCTTCCGCTCGGCCCTGAGCCTGCCGAGTGCCTCGTCGCGGTTCATGCCGCCCCTTTCTGGATCAGCTCGTGCAACCGGTCGGCGGCGGCGACCGCGAACCGGGGCTGGTTGATGTCGTCCTCGCTCTCCACCACCTGGACGTCGCCGCCCGCCACCGACTCCAGCACGGCCGCGAAGCAGGCGGCGTCGGCCTCGGGGTCGTGGAACGGGCCGCCTGCGACGTCCACGGCCGAGACGCCGCCGCGCGGCACGAACAGCGCCACCGGCCCGGTCGCCGCGGCGAGCTTCGCGCCGATCTCCCTGCCGATCGCGGCGCACTCCCGCGCCGTCGTCCGCATCAGGGTCACGGTCGGGTTGTGCACCAGCAGCCGCCGCTGCCCGAACCGCTCGGGCACGCTCTCCACCGGCCCGAAGTTCACCATGTCCACCGCGCCCAGGCTGACGACCTGCGGCACGCCGGCCGCCCCCGCGGCGGTCAGGCGCCCGGGCCCCGCCGACAGCACGCCGCCCACGAGCTCGTCGGCCAGCTCGGTGGTGGTCAGGTCGAGCACCCCGGCGAAGTACCCGTCCCTGACCAGCGCCTCCATGGCGCGGCCGCCCGAGCCGGTGGCGTGGAAGACGACCACCTCGTAGCCCAGCTCCTCGAGCCGGGCCCTGGCGGCGTTCACGGCGGGCGTGGTCACGCCGAACATGGTGGCCGCGACCAGGGGCCTGTCCCCACGGGGGGCCTCGCGGCGGCGCGCGTCGCAGGCGGCGGCCATCGCGGCGATCGCCGCCGCCGCGTTGCCCAGGATCGGGCGGGAGATCGCGTTGATCCCCGCGACATCGACGACGCTGTACATGAGCGTCACGTCGCTCTGCCCCACGTAGGGCGTCACGTCGCCGCTTGCCATGGTGGAGACCAGCAGTTTGGGCACGCCGACGGGCAGCGCCGCCATGGCGGCCGCCGCGATCGAGGAGCCGCCGCTGCCGCCGAGCGCCAGCACGCCGCTCACCCGGCCGCGCTCCCACAGGTCCCGGACGATCTTCGCGGCCCCGGCGGCCATCACCCCCAGGGCGGCGCCGCGATCGCCGTCGCTCCTGAGCCGATCGAGGCTGGTGCCGCCCGCCTCCGCGACGGCCTCCGCGCCGATGTCGGGAACCGGGCCCGCGCCCGGGGCCGGATCGCCCATGACGCCCGCGTCGAGCAGCACGACCTCCTGCCCCGCCGCCGTGACGAGGTCACGGACGAAGGCGTACTCCGCGCCCTTCGTGTCGAGGGTCCCGAGCAGTAACACCGCCATGACCGACCTCCTCCGGGGTTCGCCGCCACCCAGCAACCTCCCCCACCCGGCGGGCCGTCACGCCTCTCAGGGCACGTGCGCCTTGATCGCCACACTGGTCAGCGCGAGCAGCAGCTCCAGGTCCGGCTCGGCGTCCACGTACACGGCCACCCAGGCCTGGTCCTCGCACGCCTGCACCTGCTCGCACGTGCTCAGGTAGGGCCGCAGCCGGTCGATGGCCGGGGCCGTCAGGCGCACCCGCACCTCGTCGCGGCCGGCGAGCCGGACGATCTCGGTGCCGTGCACGGCGAACGTCGTGCCGCGCCGGCCGTCGCTCACCGCCAGCGCCGGCCACGACCTCAGCTCCGCCACCGCTCGGGCGACGTACGGTCCCCGGCGTTCAGCTTCCCGCCGCCAGGCGGTCATCCCTGCCACACCCCCATGCTGAGGGATGCGCGTACGGAACGTCAGTGTCCGTTCCGCAACCGTTATCGGCGCGCACGAAGCGCTACTCCGCTTTACTGGGCGATTTCACGATCTGGGTGACATGTATTGACTCGTTCCGCAGGGTGGGGATACCGTCGGCCCATAACTAAAAGGAAACTTTACTAATAGTTTCCTAGGCATCCCACCCCCCATACACCCCCCAACGGATGTCGGAGCATCATGAGACACACCATCCTGAGCAAGGTCCTCGCCGGGCTGGCGGCGCTGGCGCTGCCGCTCACCGCGGCGGTCGTCGCCCCGCCGACGGCCTCCGCCTCCTCGGCCGTGCGGGTCGCCGCCGCCGACTGGGCGGCCTGGACGGCGTACGCGGCGGGAGCGCGCGTCACGTACAACGGCGTCGAGTACGAATGCCTGCAGGCCCACACCTCCCAGCCCGGCTGGGAGCCCCCGAACGTGCCGGCCCTGTGGAAGGTCGCGACCGGCGGCGGCACCGACACCACCGCGCCGACCGTGCCGGGCAACCTCCGCTCCACCGGCGTCTCCAACAGCAGCGTCACCCTCGCCTGGGACGCCTCCACCGACAACGTCGCCGTCACCGGCTACGAGATCTACCGCGGCGGCACCCTCGTCACCACCGTCACCGGCACCACCCACACCGACACCGGCCTGACCGCCAACACCGCCTACAGCTACACCGTCCGCGCCCGCGACGCCGCCGGCAACCGCTCCGCCGCCGGCAACACCGTCAACGCCACGACCACGGGCGGCAACGGCGGCGGGAACAAGGTGCTCGGCTACTTCGTGCAGTGGGGCGTCTACCAGCGCGCCTACCACGTCAAGAACATCGACACCAGCGGCTCGGCGGCCAAGCTCACCCACATCAACTACGCCTTCGGCAACGTGCAGAACGGCCAGTGCACGATCGGCGACAGCTACGCCGACTACGACCGCTTCTACCAGGCGGGCGAGAGCGTGGACGGCGTCGCCGACACGTGGGACGCCGGCGCGCTGCGCGGCAACTTCAACCAGCTCCGCAAGCTCAAGAAGAAGTACCCGAACCTGAAGGTGCTCTTCTCCTTCGGCGGCTGGACCTGGTCCGGCGGCTTCGGCCAGGCCGCGCAGAACCCGGCCGCGTTCGCCGAGTCCTGCTACCGGCTGGTCGAGGACCCGCGCTGGGCCGACGTGTTCGACGGCATCGACATCGACTGGGAGTACCCGAACGCCTGCGGCCTGACCTGCGACACCAGCGGCCCGGCCGCGTTCAGGAACCTGATGTCGGCGCTGCGCGCCCGCTTCGGCTCCGGCAACCTGGTCACCGCCGCGATCACCGCCGACGGCACCGACGGCGGCAAGATCGACGCGGCCGACTACGGCGGCGCGGCGCAGTACGTCGACTGGTACAACGTCATGACCTACGACTTCTTCGGCGCCTGGGCGGCCCAGGGCCCGACGGCCCCGCACTCGCCGCTCACCTCCTACAACGGCATCCCGATCGCCGGCTTCCACTCCGACAGCGCGATCCAGAAGCTCAGGAGCAAGGGCGTGCCGGCGAGCAAGCTGCTGCTCGGCATCGGCTTCTACGGCCGCGGCTGGACCGGCGTCACGCAGGCCGCGCCCGGCGGCACGGCCACGGGTCCCGCGCCGGGCACGTACGAGCAGGGCATCGAGGACTACAAGGTGCTCAAGACCCGCTGCCCCGCCACGGGCACGGTCGCCGGCACGGCGTACGCGCACTGCGGCAACCAGTGGTGGAGCTACGACACCCCGGCCACGATCGGCGGCAAGATGAGCTACTCGAAGAACCAGGGCCTCGGCGGCGCGTTCTTCTGGGAGCTCAGCGGCGACACGACGAACGGCGAGCTGATCACGGCCATGCGGAACGGCCTGGGCTGACCCGCTGAAAGACCGGGGCCGGCCCTCCGCGCCTGGGGGCCGGCCCTTCCCTTCAGCCCAGCTCGCTCAGCTGCTCGGCCGTCAGCCCCACGGTCGAGGCGCCCAGGTTCTCCTCCAGGTGCACGATCGAGGACGTGCCGGGGATGGGCAGCACCATCGGCGACCTGGCCAGCAGCCAGGCCAGGCTGACCTGCGACGGCGTGGCGCCGAGCGCCTTGGCCACGTGCTCCACCGGGCTGCCCGGCCCCGTCAGGGCGCCCTTGGCGACGGGGCTGTAGGGGATGAAGACGATGCCCTGCTCCGTGCAGTGGTCGAGGACCGGCTCGGAGAAGCGGTTGGTGAGGTTGTAGCGGTTCTGCACGGAGACGATGCCGGTGACGCGCCGCGCCCGCTCCAGCTCCTCCACGCTCACCTCCGACAGGCCGATCTCGGCGATCTTGCCCTCGTCGCGGAGCGCGCCGAGCTCGCCGACCTGGTCCTCCAGCGGGACCCGCGGGTCGATGCGGTGGAGCTGCAGCAGGTCGAGCCGCTCCACGCCGAGCCTGCGCAGGCTCATCTCGACCTCCTGCCGCAGGTACTCGGGCCGTCCCACCGGGTGCCACTGGCTCGGCCCGGTGCGGACGAAGCCGGCCTTGGTGGCGATCAGCAGCCCCTCCGGGTACGGGTGCAGGGCCTCGCGGATGAGCTCCTCGTTGACGTACGGGCCGTACGAGTCGGCCGTGTCGATGAAGTTCACGCCCAGCTCGACGACCCGGCGCAGCACCCGGACGGCCGCGTCGCGGTCGGCGGGCGGCCCCCAGACGCCCGGCCCCGTCAGGCTCATGGCCCCGTAGCCGAGGCGGTGCACGGTCTTGCCGCCGATGGCCAGCGTGCCGGTGGACGGGAGCGAAATGGACATGCGGTTCCTCACCTCGACGTGCGACGTTCCAGGGTCCGTGATGCAACGGATACGTGGTCACTCTTCCCTACCACGTGAACCATTCATGCGTTTCGGGGCATCTGTGCCTTTGGCCTGGTTCTTGGCGGAAGGGCCGTGTCCTGGCCGGTCAGGAGGCGGGGCGGGGCTGGTGGCCGTACCGGACGGGCTCGGGGCCGCGGAGGCGGACCTCCGGGTCGGGCATCGCCTGCTCGCGCCCCGCCCGCGCCACCGCGGGCTCGATGGCCGGCGAAGACCCCTCGGCCTCGGCGATCCGCCGCACCAGCCGCTCCCGCAGTTGCGCGGCCACCCCCGCGTGCGAGGCGTACCCCGCCAGGTTCACCAGCTCGTGCGGGTCGTTCTCCAGGTCGTACAGGGCCTGCTCGCGGTAGGCGGGCGCGCCCGGGTCGTCCCAGGGGTGGGCGTCCTCGGCGACGGCGTAGTACTTCCACCGCGACGTACGGATCCCGCGCCCCACCTCCGACTCGCTCACCTGGAAGAACACCTCCTCGGGCCAGGACGCGCCCCGCGGGTCGCGCACCAGCGGCAGGAACGAGCGCCCCTGCATGTCGGAGGGCACCGGCAACCCGGCCGCCTCCAGCAGCGTGGGCGGCAGGTCGAGGGTGCTGACCGGGCGGGAGATGGCGCCGCCGCCGTCGAAGCCCGGGCCGCGCAGCGCGAGCGGCACGCGCAGGGAAGCGTCGTGGCAGGAACGCTTGTACTCGCCGTTGCGCGTCTTGAAGTGGTTGCCGTGGTCGGAGGTGTACGCCACGATCGTGTCGTCCAGCAGGTCCATGCTGCGCAGCGCGTCCAGCAGCCGCCCGAGCCCTTCGTCCAGGCGCTTGACCTGCCCGAGGTAGCCGCCCATGTGCTGGTGGGCGGTGCCGCCGAGCGCGGCCAGGTCCGGCGGCATCCAGCGGCCCTGGTAGCGCTCCTCGTAGCCGTCGGGGGCCGGGTAGTTGTCCACCTCGTTCTGGTGGTGCGGCTCCAGGAACGACAGGAACAGGTAGAACGGCTCGCCGGCGTGGTCGGCCACGAAGCGGACCGCCGCGTCCACGAGCGCGTCGGAGCGGTAGCCGGGCAGCAGGACGGGCTCGTTCGCCTCGTCGTAGACGATGGTCCGGTACGCGTCGGAGGTGTGCTCCAGGGCGTTGGCGGCCAGCCACGACCGGTAGCCGCCGCGCCGGTCCTCGGGCACCGGCTCGGTGCCGGCCAGGTGCCACTTGCCGATGTAGCCGGTGGCGTAGCCGGCCGCGCCGAAGTGGTGGGCCAGCGTGCGCTCCTCGGGGGGCAGCACGCGGCCGTTGCGGTAGACGCCGGTCGTGGTCGGGTAGCGGCCCGTCTGGATCGCCGCACGGGCGGGGGCGCACACCGGCTGCGGGGTGAGCGCGACCGTGGCCTGCGTGCCGCGCCTTGCCATGGCGTCGAGGTTCGGGGTGAAGGGGCCGACGGTGTCCCACCGCTGCTGGTCGGTGAAGACGACGATCACGTTCGGGCGCAAGACGGAAGACTCCTTATTTCAGGCCGGTCAGGGCGATGCCCCGGACGAAGTATCTCTGGGTGAGGACGAACAGGACGGCGGTGGGCACGAAGAGGATCACCGAGCCGGCCGCCGTGAGGTGCCACAGCGTGAAGTACTCCTGGTTGAACAGGGTGAGCCCGACCGGGATGGTGCGCATCTCGGGCGTGGATGTGGCGACCAGCGGCCAGAGGAACTCGTTCCACTGGAAGACGAACGTGAACAGCCCGAGCACGGCCAGCGCGGGCCGCGTCTGCGGGAGGATGACGCTCCAGTAGACGCGCAGCTCGGAGGCCCCGTCGATGCGCGCCGCGTTGATCAGGTCGTCGGGGATGGGCTGGATGAACTGCCGCATGAGGAAGATGCCGAACGCGTCCATCAGGAACGGCGTGATGAGCCCCTGGTAGGTGTTCAGCCAGCCCAGGTTGGCCATGAGCACGTACAGCGGGATCATCCGCACGAAGAACGGCACCATCAGCGTGGCCAGCAGCGCCACGAACAGCGTGTTGCGCAGCGGGAAGCGGAACTTGGCGAACACGTACCCGACCAGCGGGTCGAACACCAGATGCGCCAGCGTGATGGCCCCGGCCACGACCAGGCTGTTGACGATGAAGTCGCCGAACGGCGCCCGGGTGAACAGCTCGGCGTAGTTGCCCCACTGCGGCGACTCCGGCACGAGCACGGCCTCGGCCGACAGCGTCTCGGCCTCCGTCTGCAGGGAGAGCGAGAGCATGTAGAGCAGCGGCACGACCGTGATCAGCGAGGCCAGCCCGAGCAGCGTGTAGAGCAGCGGCTTGCGCAGCATCAGTACGTCACCTCCCCGCGCCGCCCGGCCCTGAGCTGGATCACGGTGAACGCCACGATCACGATCAGCAGCAGCACCGACTGCGCCGAGGAGTAGCCGAAGTCCCTGGTGCGGAAGGCGACGTTGAAGATGTGGAAGACCGACAGGTCGGTGGCGTCGCCGGGGCCGCCGCCGGTGATGATGTACGCCTGCCCGAACGCCTGCAGCCCCGAGATGACCGCCATCACCGACACGAACAGCGTGGTCGGCGCGAGCAGCGGCAGCGTGATCCGCCAGAAACGGTGCCAGGCGTCCGCCCCGTCGATCTTCGCGGCCTCGTGGTACGTCTCCGGGATGCCCTGCAGCCCGGCCAGGAACAGCACCATCGTGTAGCCGACGCTCTGCCAGAGCGTGACGGCGGCGATCGTGAGCAGCGGCGCGGTGTTCAGCCACTGCTGCGCGGGCAGGCCGGCCGCCATCAGCACCCGGTTCAGCACGCCGAGCTCGGGGTCGAGGATGTTGCGCCACAGCAGCCCGACGATCGCGACGGAGGTCAGGTACGGCACGAGCAGCACCACCCGGAACACCACCCGCCCCTTGAGCGGCTGGTCGATGGCCAGCGCCAGGGCCAGCCCGAGCACGATCGAGCCGATCACCACCATCACCGAGAAGCCCGCCGTGACCAGGAACGAGTGCCGCACGGCCGGGTCGGCCAGGGCCTGGGTGTAGTTGCCCAGGCCCGTCCACTGGTCGGCCATCGGCCCGGTACGGAAGCCGGTGGCCACCACGTTGCCGATCGGCAGGTAGAAGAAGGCCGCGAAGAACAGGATCGCCGGGAGGAGGAACAGGTAGGCCGTCCTGGCATGGCGGCCCTGAAGCGTGCGGGCCCTCACTTGAGGAAGCCCTCCGCCGCCTTGACGAAGGCGTCGAGCGCCTCGGCGGCCGGCTTGTTCTGGATGAGCACCTGCTGGTACATGACCTTGAGCTGCTCCTCCCACTTGCCGAGCTGCCCGGTCAGGCGCACCTCCTGGGAGGAGTCCCTGGCGGTGGGCAGCGCGTCGGCGAAGACCTTGGTGACGGGGTCGGACTGCACCTCGGGCAGGTCCACCCACGACCTGCGCGGCATGAGCATGCCGGTCTCCTTGGTGGCGGCCTGCTCGACCTGCAGGGCCGTGATGCGCTTGATGAAGTCCCACGACAGCTCGGGCCTGGTGGCCTTGGCGGGCACGAACATGCTGACGCCGGCCGCCTGGGTGGCCGCCGTCTTGTTCCTCAGCGGCGGCGCGACGCCGAGCTCGATGTCGGCGCTGGTCTTCCTGATGGGGTCGAGGTCCCACGGTCCCGTGAAGATCATCCCGGCGCGCTTGGCGGAGAACAGCTTCTGCGGGCCGGAGTAGTCGGTGCCCGCCGTCGGCACGGGGGCCACCTTGTGCTTGTGGACGAGATCGGCCTGGAACTGCAGGGCGGCGACCGCGTCCGCGCGCGGTTCCATGATCGCCTTGGTCTCCAGGTCGTACGGGGTGACGCCGGCCTGCACCATCCACGGCCACATGTAGGTGTAGTCCTGGTTGAGCGCGACGCCGTACACGCCGTCCTTGGTCAGCTTCCTGGCCGCGTCGAGGAACTCCTCCCAGGTGGTCGGCACCTCCACGCCGGCCTCGCGCAGCATGCCCTGGTTGTGGACGAGGGTGTTGCAGGTCAGGTGGAGCTGGACCCCGTAGACCTTGCCCTGGTACGAGTTGCGCTCCACGGTCACCGGCTGCCAGTCGGCGGGGAAGCCCATCGCCTGGCCGTCGCGGTCGACGAAGTCCTGCAGCGAGCGCGCGTTGCCGGACACGGCGAACTCCTGCACCCACCCGCCGGGCTCCTCCACCAGGTCGGGCACGGTGCCGGAGGCGAAGTCGGCCAGCAGCCTGGTCCGCAGGTCGGGCCACTGGTACTTCTGCAGGTTGACCTTGACCTTGTTGGCCTGCTCGAACTCGGCGATCACCTTGCGGTAGGCCTGGTAGTCGTGGCCGGCGTTCCAGTAGACCGTGAAGGTGCCCGGCGCGGCGCCCTGCGTGGCCGGCGCGCCCGCGCACGACGACAGGACCGGGACGGCGGCGGCGGCCCCGGCGAGGCGGAACAGGTCACGGCGTGAGGGGTGGGAGGACATCTGGCGGATTCCCTTCTAGGACGAGCCCCGCCGCACGAAGGTCCACGAGCGGACGATCTCGCGGGCGGGTGGCGGCTCCTCGGCCTGGAGGCGGTCGAAGAGCAGGCGTACGACGTCGGTGTAGTCGTGGCGGAGCGGACCGACGGTGCTGAGCTGCGGATTGCTGATGAGACCCTCGTCGATGTTGCCGACACCGACGATCGCGACGTCGCCCGGCACGCTGAGCCCGAGGTCCCTGGCGGCCCAGATCGCGCTGATCGCCGCCCGGTCGGAGGCGGCGAAGATGGCGTCGGGCCGGTCGGGCGAGCTGAGCAGCTCGGTCGCCGTCTGGTACGCGGCCACGCGGTCGTCCGCGCCGCCGGTGACGACGCGCTCGGTCACGCCGTGCCGTTCCAGGGCGGTGAGGTAGCCGAGCAGCCGTCCCTCGGGCTTGTCGCTGTAGACCTCGTACCGCTGCCCCATGAACGCCACGCGCCGCCTGCCGGTGGTGAGCAGGTGCTCGACGGCCTCGGCGCACGCCTCCATCTCGGGGGTGCGGACGACGTCACAGCCCTCCAGCCCGCTGCCGTTGCTCATCACCACCATCGGCAGCCCGGTGTCGGCCAGCCCGCCGAGCAGGCCGTGCTCCAGGTTGCCGCCGGTGAGGCGGATCAGCGCGCCGTCGGCGATGCCGCCGCGCAGCACCTCGACGGCCGCCTGGGCGCGGGCCTCGTCGTAGACGGAGAGCGTGACCACCGAGTAGCCGCGCGCGTCGGCCATCTCGTGCAGGTCCGTGGCCAGCCGCGCGTCGGTGGGCACGCCACCGAACGAGCTCAGCACCAGGCAGACGCGCTGGGTGCGGCGTTTGCGCAGGCTCCTGGCCGCCTGGTTGGGGGTGTAGCCGAGCTGCCTGGCGGCGTCGAGCACCCGCTTCCTGGTCTCGGCGGCGACGGGACGGTCCTTGCCGCTGAGGACGTAGGAGACGGTCGCCACTGACACGTTCGCCAGCTCGGCCACTTGTCGCGCTGTTGGTCTCATATTAGTCGAATAACCTAGCATTCCCTACAGAGTTATGGGGGATTCTGTTCGCTGGATCTCGGGATACAGGCAGGAAGAGGGAAGTCTTCATCTGTTGGCCGCCGGCCGATGTTAAACGATTAACACCATATTTCGCACCGGCCGCCCGATCAATAGGTGAGTTCCCGGCTCACCGTCCCGGTGGGCCCGGCCGCCGCTTCCACCTCCCTGCGCCCCTGGGAGTGCGCGGCTCCACGACGCCGCCAGGACCTGGTCGATCTGCAGCGTGGCGCGCGGCATTCGTGATCACTCTCCGTTACCTTGCCAGGTGAATGGGGGGATCCGCAATGAATGGTTCGTATCGGGGCTTGTCCCGCAGGTTGTTCGTGACCGGCATGTTCGCCGCGCTGGCAGGCGCGGTCCCAGTGGCGGCAGGCCGCCCGGCGGCAGGTGCCACGGCCAGGAGGCCGCACCGGGGCGCGGTGCTGCGGGCCAAGCCCGCCAAGGTCTCGATCGGCCCGCGCACCGTCACCACCTGGACCTACGACGGCCTGCTCCCCGGCCCGCGCATCGAGGCCACGGCCGGCGGGCTCGTACGCGCCAAGCTGGTCAACGGCCTGCCCGCGGAGACCACCGTGCACTGGCACGGCATCAGGCTCGACGCCCGCATGGACGGCGCCCCCGGCTACACGCAGAAGGCGGTCCAGCCGGGCGGGACCTTCGACTACGTGTTCACCGTCCCCGACCCGGGCACGTACTTCTACCACTCGCACGTCGGCATGCAGAACGACCGCGGCCTGTACGGCCCGCTGATCGTGGCCGACCCGCACGAGCCGCTCGGCTACGACCAGGAGTTCACGGTCGTGCTCGACGACTGGGTGGACGGCGTGGGCGGCACCCCGGACGACGCGCTGCGGCGGCTGAACGCCAGCACCGCGCACGACGACACGCTGCGCAGCACCCTGCTCGGCGGCGTCGTGGGCGAGCTGCGCCATCCGTACCATCTGGTCAACGGCCGGGCGGCGGAGACGCCGGAGGTGTTCGTCAGCAAGCCGGGGCGGATCGTCAGGTTCCGGGTGATCAACGCGGCGGCCGACACCGCGTTCCGGGTGGCGCTGGGCGGCCACCGCATGGCCGTGACGCACACCGACGGGTTCCCGTGCGCGCCGGTCTCCGTGGACACGTTCCTCATCGGCATGGGCGAGCGCTACGACTTCCTCGTCCGGCTCGACGACGGGGCGTTCCCGCTGGTGGCGGAGGCGGAGGGGAAGCGGGCGCGGGCGTTCGCGATCGTGCGCACCTCGCCCCGGGCGGCGGCGCCCCGCAGCGACGTGCGGCTGCGCGAGCTGTCCCAGCGAATGCTGCGGTACGCCGACCTCACGTCCCGGCAGGCGGACACGCTCCCGCGCCCGTCGAGGAGCGTCACCGTGACGCTCGGCATGCGCCCGTCGGGCAACGAGTGGACGCTCAACGACCGCCTGGCCGCCGACCCGATGCGCCTGCAGGTGGAGCGCGGCGAGACGATCAGGATCGTGCTCGACAACCAGTCGCCCATGTGGCACCCGATGCACCTGCACGGCCACACCTTCCAGGTGCGGACGTCGCCGGGCCCGCGGGGGCCGCGCAAGGACACCGTGAACATCCTGCCGCGCGAGCGCCTGAACATCGACGTGCGCGCCGACAACCCCGGCGAGTGGATGTTCCACTGCCACAACCTCTACCACCAGGAGCAGGGGATGATGGGCACGCTCGGCTACGGCCCCGAGACGCGGAAGATGAAGCACTGAGCCGGGTGCTCACCGCAGCACGCGCAGCGGCAGGCGTAGGTGGTGTCCGGTGTACGCATGTCGCGCACGCTGTACCCTAAGGTAGGGGGGAGAAAGGAGCCCCTCATGCCCGAAGACGACAAGCAGATCCCCTCGGTGTGGGCCCGCCCCCGCAAGGAGCGCCAGCAGCCGCTGCTCACCCGCGAGAGCATCGTGGCAGAGGCGGTGCGCCTGCTCGACGAGGAGGGCGCCGACAACCTCAGCATGCGCCGCCTGGGCAGCCGGCTCGGCGCCGGTGCCACCTCGCTCTACCGCCACGTGGCGAACAAGGACGAGTTGCTGGAGCTGGCGCTCGACGCCGTCCACGGCGAGCTGCCGCTGCCCGGCACCGGCGAGTGGCGGGCGACGATGAGCGAGGTGGCCCGCGCCCTGCGCGCGACGATCCTGCGCCACCCGTGGCTGGCCGCCAAGCTCGGCGAGGCGGGGCTGGCCTATCTCGGGCCCAACATGCTGCGGCAGAGCGAGTTCATGCTGGGCGTCATGGAGGACGCCGGGTTCCCGCCGGCCGAGGCCGACATGGCGGTGACCACGGTCACGGCGTACGTGGTGGGGGTCTCGACCGGCGAGGCCGCCTGGCTGTCCATGGTCGCGCGCAGCGGGCAGAGCGAGCAGGAGTTGACCGAGAGGCTGTGGCCCGCGGCCGAGCGGGCGGTCCAGGACTTCCCGCGCCTGCGTGCCCGCTACGCCGCGCAGCGCGGCGGCGACACCTCCGGCAGCAACGAGGAGACCTTCGAGTACGGGCTCCAGCGCGTCCTCGACGGCCTGCAGACCAGGCTGGGCCGATCGGGGCCGTGAGCCGCGCCCGCCTGATCGGGCCCGCCTGATCGGGCCCGGCGGGCCGGGCCGGCCGCACGCGCCCGGCCGCGGTCAGCCGGCCAGGCCACCGCCCCTGACCAGCTTGCCCACGCTCTCGCCGGCGGCCTGCTTGAACGCCACCGCGACCAGGCCGCCCAGCCGGTCACGGGCGGCCAGCTCGGCCGCCCGCCTGCGGTCCGCCTTCGGCAGCGCCTTGGCGATGAGCCGCGCGGCGTGCGCCAGCGAGACGAGCGCCACCGTGCGCCGGTCGGGCTCGTCCGCCCCCGGCTCCAGCGCGGCGAGCACGCGCCGCCGTACCGACTCGCGGGCCGCCGGGTCGGCCTCGGGGAACAGCTCCTCCTTGATCAGCTTCAGGTACGTCCGGGTCTCGGCGGTGATCGCGCCGCGCTGGGCGAGCCGCTCCAGCAGGCGCGCCCGCCGCTCGGGCGTGTACATGGCGGGCCACCAGTCCTCGAACGGCGGCGGCTGCTCGCGCATGGAGAGCCGGTCGAGGGTCTGGTCCAGCTCGGCGTCACCGGCGGGAGCGGAGTCCGTCACGACGATCCGCCCGTCGCGTAATTCGATCCGGGACAGGATCATGAGCTCGGCGAGCACGCCCGCGCTGAGCGTGTAGTCAAGCAGCTCCAGGTTGACCAGCGGCTTGCCCTTCGGCGTGTAGCCGAGCAGCAGAAGTTCTTCGGCGATGAGCAGGTCCATGCCCTTCAGACTGCCGCATCGGCACGTCCGCGGCGCTCTTGCGAGGCGGCCCCGGGCTGCGAAAGGATCTCGGAATCGAACCCCCCGCCCCTTGCATGACGACTGGAGAGGCCTGTCGTGCGCACACAACAGAACATTGAGCAGTTCGGTTACCGGCAGGAGTTACGTCGCGGGGTCGGGCTGACCGACCTCGTGTTCTACGGCCTGGCGTTCATGGTGCCCATCGCACCCTTCGCGATCTTCGGCACCGTCTATGCGGAGTCCGGCGGCATGCCGGTCCTGGCGTACCTCGTCGGGATGATCGCACTGCTGTTCACCGCCGCGTCCTACGCGCAGATGGTCAAGGCGTTCCCCCTGTCGGGCTCGGTCTACAACTACGCCGGGCGCGGCATCGCCCCGCCGGTCGGGTTCATGACCGGATGGATGATCCTGCTGGACTACATCCTCGTCCCCTGCCTGCTCTACCTCGTGGCGTCCGTGGCCATGAACGCGAGCGTGCCGGACGTGCCCGTCTGGGTCTGGCTGCTCATCTTCGTGGCCGTCAACACGGTGATCAACCTGCGCGGCATCCGGATGACGGTCAAGCTCACCCGGATCATGATCGTGTTCGAGCTGGTGGTGCTGGCGCTGTTCCTCCTGATCGGTCTCTGGGCGCTGCTCCAGGGCAGGGGCAACGGCTTCAGCCTCTCCCCGCTGTTCAACGCGGACTCCTTCTCCTGGCCGGTGGTGTTCGCGGCGGTTTCGGTGGCCGTCCTGTCCTTCCTCGGCTTCGACGGGATCAGCATGCTGGTGGAGGAGTCCACCGGCGGCTCGGCCCAGGTGGGCAGGGCCATGCGGGTGGCGCTGCTGCTGGCGGGCGTGCTGTTCATCGTGCAGGTCTGGGTCGCCGCGCTGCTCGTGCCCGACCCGGGAGGGCTGCTGAACCAGCCCAGCGACACGGCCTTCTACGACGCGGCCGCCGTGGCCGGCGGTGAATGGCTCAGGCACGTCACCTCGTTCGCCACCGCGCTGTCGTGGGGGCTGGCCAACACGATGGTCGCGCAGGTGGCGGTCTCGCGGCTGCTGTACGCGATGGCGCGCGACAGGCAACTGCCGTCGTTCCTGGCCAAGGTGTCGGTCAGGCACTCCGTGCCGGCCAACGCCATCATGCTCGTCAGCCTGCTCTCGATCGGCGTCGGCATCTGGATGTCCACCCGCGAGGACGGCGTCGCCCTGCTGTCCAGCCTGATCAACATCGGCGCCATGGTGGCGTTCATCGTGCTGCACGTGTCGGTGATCGTGCACTACTCGCTCCGCAACGGCTCGGACAAGGTGTGGTCGCATCTGGTCGCGCCGCTGGCCGGGGCCGGGATCCTGGTCTTCGTCGTGATCAACGCGAACGTGCTCGCCCAGGTGCTCGGCCTGGTCTGGCTCGGCCTCGGCGTCCTGGTGCTGATCACCCTGTACGCTCTCGGCCGCCCCCCGGCGCTGCAAGGCATGTCCGACGGGCCCGAACGCCTGAAGCGGAGCGTCCCCGACTGATGGACCGGCTGCCGCTCCACCACGACCTGTACCTGATCGCCCACGATCAGGCCGGCAGGCTGCTCATCCACCAGTCGTCGCTGGCACTCGGGCTGGCCGGCGCCGCCCTGCTCGATCTGCTGCTCTCGGGCCGGCAAGCACCGGCCGACCCCAGGTCGGAACTCAAGCGGGCGGCGGCGGACGGCGTCTACGACCGCACCCGCGTGGGCCTGCTCGACTCGGGGGTGCTCGTCCGGGTGAGCAAGCGGCGCATGGGCGTGCTGCCGTACACGCGTTACGAGCTCGCCGACATCGCCTCGGTCGTGCGGGCCTCCTCGGGGGTGCGCTCGGCGGTCGAGGGCTGGAAGCCGCCCGACGCGCGCTGCGCCGGGCTGTGCGGGCTGGTGGCGGTGCTGCGGCTGGAGTCGGAGCTCTACCTCGACCAGCCGGGGAACCGGCTGGTCGCCCGGCTGCGCGAGATCGCGGCGGCGGCGGGACCGCCCGTCGCCGAGCTGGTGGAGATCGTGGACACGCTGGTCGCCGAGGCGGCCGTCGCCGTGTACCGCTGACCGCTTTGCCGCACTACATGGACGCTGCCCCTTATGCGAGTTACGCTCCGCTGGCTACCCGTCGGGGGACCATCACCAGCTCGCATGGGGGGACTCCATGAGCTACACACTGTTACGCGGCAGCTTCGTGATCCGGTATCCGGATCTGCCGCGCCAGGGCCCCGAACCGGACGGCGACACCGTCAAGTTCCTGCCCGACTCGCCCGCCCTGGTCGAGGCGCTGCCGCGGCGCTCCGGCCGGCCGCCGAACATCAACGCCCGCGGCATCTCCGTACGGCTGGAGGCCGTCGACGCGCTGGAAACGCACTTCGCCGAGACCCACCAGGAGCTCGAAGGGGCGAACGCGGCCCGTGACGAGCTGCTGCGCCTGCTCGGCTTCACGAACGTGCGCTTCTGGGAGGACCTGCCGAACAGGGTGCGCTCGGCCGACCAGGACTCCATCCGCGGCCACGTGCTCACCAACGGCATCGACGGCAACGGCCGGCTGATCGCGTTCGGCTACGCGGGGGACCACCAGGGGGCGGACGGGACCACCGTGTTCGTCGACGGGCCGCTGGTGGACCGTTCCGTCAACGCGCAACTGCTGGCCGCCGGGCTGGTCTACCCGGCCTTCTACGCCACGCTGCCCGCCGAGCTGCGCACGCATCTGGCGGAGGTGTCGCAGGCGGCCCGGCGCAAGGCCATCGGCATCTGGCCCCGCTCGACCGCCGACCCCAACGGCGCGGCCACCGTACGGGATCTGAGCGGGCTGGAGCGGCTGGTGGTCTGGCCGAAGCTGTTCCGGCGCATCGTGCCGTACCTCGCGGCGGGGTTCACCGACTTCGACGGCTTCGACGCCTGGCTGCGCGCGGACCCGGTGAACCGGGACGACGAGCTGTTCCTGATCCCCCGGCTCGAACGCGGCAACCTGCACGACGTGGTCAGGGGGTCGGGGCAGCAGATCCAACTCACGATGTGGCCCGAGGACTTCATCATCAGCCCGGACCCCGCGCCGCCGGGCGCCCCGGTGAAGCCGCCGCTCGTCGCCGCCGGGGACGTGGTCATCGTGGCCGCCCTGCCCGACCCGGCGGGCGCCGACCGCGGCAACGAGACCGTCACGCTCATGAACCTCACGCCCGGCACGTGCGATCTGAGCGGCTGGGCCCTGACGGACGCCGGCGGCGGCCGCAAGGCCCTGACCGGCACCATCGAGGGTGGCGCCGCCCTGCGGGTGAAGCTCGACTCGGCGGTGCGGCTCGGCAACCAGGGGGACACGATCGTCCTGGTGGACGGCGAGGGGGCGACGATCGACCAGGTGATGTACAAGGCGGACCGGGTGAAGGCGGGCCGCACGATCTGCTTCGGCCGCTGAGGCGTCCGTGGCGGGCCGCCCGGGGCCGGGCAGGCCGGCCGGCGCCGGGCGGCCCGCCATTTCCGTGCCCTGCGAGAGCATTTGAGTGACGAGCGCGCCGGGCGCGCGTTATTTCAAATACGCTCGTCCTGACCGGAAAAGCGAGGAACTATCCACGAGTCGGGCAAACAGCATTTTGCCCCATTTTCTTGGGATATTCCGGGAGGTGCTTTGGCATACGAACCGGGTTCGAACCGCTTCTGCCGGCGCTGCGGATCACACGTCGGCACCCTGGCCCAGTGTCCGCGATGCCGCGCCCAGCAAGACCCCCAGGAACAGCCCGCCGCCTCCTGGACCCCCGGCCCGGAGCCCGCGCGGCTGCGGCGGGGTCCACCGGCCTGGCGGCGTGCCCCGGTGCTGATCAGCCTGGCCGTGGCCATCCTCGCCTTCGTCCTGACCTGGTGGATCGTGACCGCCAACCCCTCGCAGCCGATCCAGAACACCGGCGCGGGCCAGGGCGTCGCCCCCAGCAGCCCGGAGACCGGCCCGAAGACAGGCCCGAAGACAGGCTCGGAGACCGATCCGGAGACCGGCCCGAAGACAGGCTCGGAGACCGGCCCGGAGACCGGCCCGGAGACCGGCCCGGACGAGCCCGAGGCCGGGGAGACCGGCGACGGCGCGGCCTCGCCCACGCCGGCGACCGGCAGCGCCTCGGGGCGGGCGGCCAGGCAGCAGGCCGAGGCGATCGAGGAGTTGCTGGCGGGCAGCAGCGACGCCCGCTCCAGCCTGCCCGACGCCATCGCCGGCGCCACCCGGTGCGACCGCGACGCCGTGGAGGCCATCCGCGAGATCACCGTCAGCCGCCGCGACCAGCTCGCCACCGCCCAGGCGCTCTCCGTGGGCGCGCTGAAGGGCGGGGCCGGTCTCAAGGACGCCCTGGTCGAGGCGCTCGACGCCTCCCACGACGCGGACGTCGCGTTCCTGGCCTGGGCCGGTCGGCAGGTGGAGTCGGGCTGCGCGGAGCCGGTCGAGGGCGACCGTGACTACCGGCGCGGCCTGGACAGGTCGGAGGCGGCGCAGAAGGCGAAAACGCGTTTCGCGGCGGCGTGGCGCCCCATCGCGGAAACGTACGGTCTCACGCTCTGGAAGCCCGGTCAGATCTGATCTCCGCCATTTCACGTGACCGGAAAATATGGTTGAGTCGGCGAAATAGCGCAATGCCGCACGATCGGCCCATGGTCACGGGTCGCTGATCGAACGTCCCCACCGGCGAAACGAAGGAGTACGCATGTTCATGCCGCGCTCTCTGTTCAGGCTGGCGGCCGGCACGGCGGCGGGTTACCTGCTCGCCGTCCGCCCGTGGCACCTGCGCTGGGGTGCCGACGACCGCGAGGTCCACGCGGACATGCCGGGCGACGACCTCGTCAGGCAGCCGCAGTACCAGGCCACCAGGGCGATCACCGTCGAGGCGTCCCCGGCCACCGTCTGGGCCTGGCTGGTCCGGCTCGGCGGCTACCAGCCCGACTCCCCTCCCCGCCCCGCGACGAGCGGGCACGAGGAGCCACCCGCCCAGGAGGAGCGACAGGGGCTGAAGGTCGGTGACGTGCTGCAGGGCGGGTCCGCCGGCTCCGGGTTCGTGGTGGAGCAGATCGACCCGCCGCAGACCCTGGTGCTGGCCATGCGGAGCGCCGACGCCACCACCACGTGCTCCGTCTCGCTGCGCGACCTGGAGGACGGCAGGACACGGATGATCTTCCGGGTCCGCATCCGCGCGCAGCCGGGCCTGCGCGGCACGACGTACCTCGCGATGCAGGACGTCGGCGACTTCCTCACCGTGCGCCGGCAGATGCTGACCATCAAGGAACGCGCCGAGTCCGTCCCGTAGTGACGCCCCGGCCACGACCGCCCCGGGCTCCGGGGGCGATCGTGCCCGATGGGCCATGGCCTGACGAATCATGGTTGACGGGAACGCCTCCGGACGCTTACGGTTCCGGCGATCGACGAAATATATCGTCACGTATCCGAAATTTTCGGAGGCGCCATGTTGCGAGGACTCGTCGCGATCAGCCTGCTGGGCCTGCCCGCGGTGCAGCCGGCACATCCCGCCGATCCCCCGGCCATCACCGTGAACGAGCGCGTCCGCCACCAGGAGATCGACGGTTTCGGCATCTCCCAGGCGTTCCGGCGCAACGAGCTGCTCGAGGCCCTGCCGGCGGACAAGCAGCGGGAGGTCCTCGACCTGTGGTTCGACCGGAACAAGGGGGCCGGGCTCAGCATCCTGCGGCTCGGCATCGGCTCCTCCCCCGCCGGCAGCCCGTACGACCACATGGTGTCGATCCAGCCCGAGAACCCCGGCGGCCCTGACGCCCCGCCGAAGTACGTCTGGGACGGCGACGACAACAGCCAGGTCTGGGTGGCCAAGGAGGCCCAGCGGTACGGGGTCAAGCGCTTCTTCGCCGACGCCTGGAGCGCCCCCGGCTACATGAAGGACAACGGCGACGACAAGAACGGCGGCACGCTCCTGCCCGAGTGGCAGCGCGCGTACGCGAACTACCTGGTCGCCTACACCAAGTTCTACGCCAGGGAAGGCATCAGGATCACCGATCTCGGGTTCACCAACGAGCCCGACTGGACGGCCACGTACGCCTCGATGCGCTTCACCCCCGAGCAGGCCGCCGAGTTCGTCAAGGTGCTCGGGCCGATCGCCAGGAACACCAGGCTGGTCTGCTGCGACTCGTTCGGCTGGAACGAGGCCAAGGCGTACACGGCGGCGATCGAGGCCGACCCCGAGGCCCGGCGCTGGGTCAAGACGCACACCGGCCACACCTACGCCAGCCCCGTGGACGGCCCGCTCCCGACGGACAGGAAGACCTGGATGTCGGAGTGGAACCCCAACGGCAACACCTGGAACGAGGCCTGGGACGACGGCAGCGGCTACGACGGCTTCACGATCGCGCAGGCCGTGCACGACGCGCTCACGCTGGGCGACGTCAGCGCCTACGTCTACTGGCTGGGCGGCTCGCGCGGCGCGACCAGGGCGCTGCTCCAGCTCGACGAGGTGGCCAGGGAGTACCACGTGTCGAAGCGGCTGTGGGCGCTGGCGGCGTACAGCAGGTTCATCCGGCCCGGCGCGGTCCGGGTGGAGGCGAGCGCGGCCGATCCGGCGCTGAAGGTCTCGGCGTTCCGCAACGCCGACGGCTCGCGCGTGATCGTGGCGCTGAACACCGGCACCGCGCCGGTCACGTGGAAGGGCGTGCACGGGCGGGCGACCGCGTACGTCACCGACAACACCAACGACCTCACCCCGTCCGCCGTGACGGGCCGCACGGTGACGCTCCAGCCGCGGGCGCTCACCACCATCGTCATCAAGTAGCGAACGTGGGCCCGGCGAGAGGCGCAGCTCTCGCCGGACTCAACCCTTCGTCCCGGTGTGGGCGATGCCCTGGATGAACTGCCGCTGCAGGAAGACGAACACCGCGATCACCGGCAGCGAGGCGATCAGCGAGCCGGCCATCAGGACGGGGTAGTCGGTCTGGTACTGGCCCTGGAGCGAGGCCAGCCCGGCCGACAGCGTCATCTTCTCGGGGTCGGTGTTGACCACCAGAGGCCAGAAGAGGTCGTTCCACGCCCACAGCAGCGTGAGGACGGCCAGCGCGACCAGCCCCGGCCGGGCCAGCGGCAGCATGATCGACCAGTAGATCCGCCACGGCCCCGCGCCGTCGAGCCGCGCCGCCTCCTCGATCTCGCGCGGCAGGCCCAGGAAGAACTGCCGCAGCAGGAACACCCCGAACGCGCTGAACAGCCCCGGCACGATGATCGCCTGAAGGCTGTTCAGCCAGCCCAGCGCGGACATGATCTGGTACTGCGGGATCACGAAGAGCTGCGGCGGCACCATGAGCACCGACAGGAACAGGCCGAACAGCAGGTTCCTGCCGGGGAAGCGGAGCCGGGCGAAGGCGTAGGCGGCCATCGAGCAGAACAGCACCTGCCCGGCCACCCGCCCCGCGGCTATCACCACGGTGTTGAGGAACTGCTCGCCGAACGGCAGCAGGTCGAAGACCTTCGCGTAGTTGTCCCAGAGCCCCTCGGGCAGGAACGTCGGCGGCACGGCGGTGGCGCTGCTGAGCGTCTTGAGCGAGGTGATGATCTGCCAGGCGAACGGCGCCACCATCAGCAGCGACGAGATGATCAGCACCGCGTGCACGCCCAGCGGGCGTCGCTCAGACATAGTGCACCCACCTCCGCTGGAGCCTGAACTGCAGGATCGTCAGCACCGCGATGAGCACGAGCAGCGCCATCACGATGGCGGCGGCGTAGCCGCGGTCGTTGGTGACGAAGGCCCGCTCGTAGAAGAGCTGCACGACGGTCTGCAGCCGCGAGTACGCCGGGTTGGCCCGCGCCGCCTGCCCGGACCCGGTCATCACGAAGACCAGGTCGAACAGTTGCAGCGAGCCGATCACCGAGACGATCGAGATGAAGAACGCGGTCGGCGACAGCATCGGCAGCGTGATCCTGAAGAACTGGCGGACGCGGCCGGCGCCGTCCATGGCCGCCGCCTCGTACAGCTCCTTGGGGATGGCCTGCATGCCGGCCAGGAAGATGATCAGGTTGTAGCCGACGCTGCTCCAGACGCCCACCACGATCAGCGCGTACAGGGCGGTGGCCGGGTCGGCGATCCAGTTGGGGCCGTCGATGCCGGCGAGCGAGAGCACCTGGTTGATCAGGCCGTAGTCGCCGTTGTAGAGCCAGCGCCAGAGCATCGCCACCGCGACCGGCATGGTCACCACGGGCAGGAAGAACGCGGTGCGGTACAGGGTCACGCCGCCCAGCCCCGGCCGGTTGAGCAGCGCGGCGAACACGATGGCCAGCGGGATGCCGAGCAGGCCCAGCACGGTGTAGGTGAGCGTGTTGAGCACCGCCTGGCCCACCTCGGGGTCGCCGAACAGGCGGGTGTAGTTCTCCAGGCCCGTCCAGGTGTGCCCGCCGAACGCGCCCCACTCGGTGAAGGAGAAGTAGGCGGTCTGCAGGACGGGCCACAGGTAGAAGATCGCCAGGCCGAGCCCGGTGGGGGCGATGAACGCGTACCCCCACAGGGCCTCGGTCCAGGGTTTGCGGCTCGCCACGTGTTTCCTGCGTGTCATTCCTTGGCCAGCAGGTCGTTCATCGCCGTCGCGAGGTCCGCGGCGGCCTTCTCGACCGGCACCTCACCCGTCCACGCCTTGGTGAGGTGGGTGAGCTCGGCCTCCTGCCAGGCGGCGGTGTTCTTGGAGACGGGGTACGGCACCGCGTACGCGACCGCGTCCAGGAACGTCTGCAGCTTCCACTCGGGGTGGGCCTTCACCCAGTCCTGCTGGGTGCCGTTGTAGGCCGGGATCGGGCCCTTCTTGCCGAGGAGGTCGGCGGCCTGCTTCGAGCCGAGGAACTTGACGAACGCCCACGCCTGCGCCGGGTGCTCGGTCTTGGCCGAGACCACGTTGGCGACGCCGTGGATGATCGTGGCCTGCTTCTCGCCCTTGGGCAGCGGAGCCACGTCCACCTTGTCCTTGGTGTAGTCGTTCTTGCCGAACTCGGCCACGTTCCAGGACCCGCCCCAGTACATCGCCAGCTTGCCGGCCTCGAAGAGCTGGAGCGGGGTGGTGTCGGTCATGGTCTTGAGGTCGGGCGACTGCTTGGCGGCGATGAGGTCGGTCCAGAACTTCAGGCCCGCGATCGTCTTGGGGTCGGCGTAGCCGGACTGCTTGCCGTCCGGGGAGATCACGTGGCCGCCGGCCTGGTAGATCGTGTTGTACTGGTACTCCTGGAAGCTCGTGAGCTGGGCGCCGACGGCGTAGACGCCCTTCTTGGCGTCGGTGAGCCCGGCGGCGGCCTGCTTGAAGTCCGCCCAGGTCCAGTCGTCGGCCGGGTACTTCACCTTGGCGGCGTCGAAGAGCGTCTTGTTGTACCAGACGCCGACCGTGTCCATGTCCTTCGGCAGGCCGTACAGCTTGCCCTCGTAGGTGTAGAGGTCCACCAGGGCCTTGGGGTAGACCGAGGTGTCGACCTGCTCCTCGATCGGCTTGATCACGCCGTTGGAGGCGTAGAGCTGGAAGTTGGGGCCGTTCATCCAGAAGACGTCGGGCGCCGCGCCGCCGCTGACCGCGGCCTTCATCTTCGTCCAGTAGTCGACCCAGGGGGTGAGCTGGACGTCCACGGTGATGCTCGGGTAGATCTTGGTGAACTCCGCGGCCAGTTCCTGCATGACCGCCTGCTGGGTGGCGTCCCAGACGCCGTAGGACAGCTTCACCCACTTCTCAGGCTGCGTGTCCGTGCCGGCCTGCTCACCGCCGCCGCACGCGGAGGCGAGCAGTGCCACGCAGAGGAGCGCCGCACCGCTCCGTGCCGACTTCCACATCTCCCGGTCCTCTCCTAGAACGTGGGAGTAATGATGGAGTCCAGGAAAATTGTTGGCAAGAGTGGCCGTGTTACAGATGTCTCACGGGCGGCTCGCGAGCGGGGTCCGGCCGTCGAGGAGGCGCTCCTCGACGTCGTCGAGCGCGAGGCGGACGGCGCCGAGCACCACGGCCTCGTCGCCGAGCGCCGACATGCGCACCTCGGGGGTGCGGATGCACCAGCGGTCCAGCTCCCGCCTGAGCGGCTCGATGAGCACGTCGGCCGAGCGCGAGAAGCCGCCGCCGACCACCACCATCTGCGGGTCCAGCGTCAGGACCAGCGCGGACGCGCCGAGCGCCAGATCCTTGACGTAGCGGCGCACGGCCGCCAGCGCGGCCTTGTCGCCCTCCCGCGCGGCGGCGAACACGTCGCCGGCCTCGCCGCCGAGGTGCTCCTGGGCGCGGATCCAGCCGAGCACCGGCAGCGCGCCGATCTCGCCGGAGGCGTTGCCGAAGCCCTTGTGCAGCTTGCCGTCGATGACCAGGCCCGCCCCGGTCCGCAGCCCGGCCAGCAGGAAGACCATGTCCTTGGCGTAGCGGGCCACGCCGCGCCAGCACTCGGCCAGCGCGGCGAGCTTGCTGTCGTTCTCGACCAGCACGGGGGCCGGGGCCAGGCGGCGCACGTGCGCGGCCAGGTCCACGCCGGTCCACTCGGGCAGCGCCTCCGACAGCATCACCTTGCCGGCTCCGTCGACCAGCCCGGTCGTGCCGACGCCCGAGGCCCACACGTCGCCGCCGGCCAGCCCGGCCCCCTCCAGGCACTCCGCGACCGCCCGGTCCACCGCCTCCAGCCGTTCGAGCCTGCCCATCGCGGGCGTGACGGTCACGCGGGCGGCGTACAGCACGACGCCGTCGAGGTCGGCGACCACCGCGCGGATCTTGTGCCCGCCGATGTCGACGCCGAGCACCCGGCCCGCGTCGGCCCTGAACCGGTAGCGCCTGGCCGGGCGGCCCACGCCGCCCGCGGTGGCGCCCGCCTCCGCCACCCAGCCCTTCTGCAGCAGCTCGCGCACCACGTCCTCGGTGGAGGCCCTGGACAGGCCGGTGCGCTTGGCGACCTCGGTGAGCGTGAGCGACGGCCGGCCCTGGAGCACCTTGATCACGGCCAGCGCGTTGAGCTGCCGAAGCCGCGACAGGTCGCCGCCGCTCATCTCCGCGGCCATCGGCACCCCTTGCTGTCCGCTTTCTCAGACCGAATAATGATGGTCTCCATGATATTTCTTCGGGGAAGGTTCCATGACTGAGGTGACTCTAGCCGTCGTCGGCGGTGGCCTGCGAGGGCTGACCTACGCGCGCCACGCGCACGCCACGGGCGCGGGGCGGGTGGTGGCGGTGGCCGAGCCCGACCCGGGGCGGCGGGCGGCGTTCGCGGCGGAGTTCGGGATCCGGCCGGAGCAGGCGTACGACGACTGGAAGGAGCTGGCGGCGGCCGGGCGGCTCGCGGACGCGGCGATCATCGCCACCCACGACCGGCTGCACACCGATCCCGCGGTGACGCTGGCGGACCTCGGTTACCACATTCTCCTGGAGAAGCCGATGGCGACGGACGAGGAGGAGTCCGTCATGATCGCCGATGCGGCCGAGCGCAACGGCATCATGCTCGCGGTCTGCCACGTGCTGCGGTACACGCCGTACACGCGGGTGGTGAAGGAGCTGCTGGACTCGGGGCGGATCGGGCGGCTCGTCAGCGTGCAGCACCTGGAGCCGGTGGGATGGTGGCACCAGGCGCACTCGTTCGTGCGCGGGCACTGGCGCCGCCAGGACACCTCGGCGCCGATGTTGCTGGCCAAGGCGTGCCACGACATCGACTGGCTGGTGCACCTGTTCGGCCGGCCGCCCGTCCGGGTGTCGTCGTTCGGCGCCCTGTCGCACTTCCGCGCTTCCGAACGGCCGGCCGAGGCCGCCGACCGGTGCCTCGACTGCCCGCTGGAGCCGTCATGCCCGTACTCGGCGCCGCGGCTCTACCTGGGGTGCCTCGGGGATCCCGGCAGCGAGTTCTGGCCACTGTCGGCGGTCACGCCGGGGCGCACCGAGGAGGCGGTGCTCGACGCGCTGCGCACCGGGCCGTACGGGCGGTGCGTGTACGCGTGCGACAACGACGTGGTCGACCATCAGGAGGTGATGATGGAGTTCGACGACGGGGCGACGTGCTCGTTCACGATGAGCGCGTTCACCCCGATGGAGCACCGCCGCACCCGCCTGTTCGGCACCCACGGCCACATCGACGGCGACGGGCTGAGCCTGCGCGTGGTGGACTTCCGTACGGGCGCCGAGGAGATCGTGCACACGCAGGACCTGGCGGGGCCGTCGGCGGCGGACGGGCACGGGGGCGGCGACGAGGGGCTGACGGACGCCTTCCTCGCCGCCGTAGCCTCGGGCGACGCCTCGCTGCTGCGGTCGGACGCGGCGCAGAGCCTGATGACGCACCGCGTGGTCTGGGCCGCCGAACGCGCCCGCCACACGGCCTCCGTCGTCACGCTCTGAGTACCGCCACGTGCCGGCCCGCGCCCCGGTCAAGCCCCGGGCAAGCACCGGTCAAGCGCGGGACCGGGCCGCCGCCAGCAGGGTGAGCGCGGCCTCGCGGGCCAGCCGCGCGGCGCCGGGCGTGCCCGGGTGCTGGTCGGCGACGACGGTGCAGCCGGTGACCAGGACGAGCCACTGGCGGGCCAGCGCCCCCGGATCGGCCGCCCCCGCCCTGGTGGCGATCCCGGCGAGCAGGCCCAGCCGGCGTTCGAGGTGACGGCCCGCCATGTCCAGCTCGGGCGCCCCGTGATGCTGGGCGGCGGCGTTGAGCAGCGCGCACCCGCGGAACCCGGGCTCGCCGTGCCACTGCGCCAGCGCGTCGAACACGGCGCCGAGCTGGTCGGCAGGCTCCTCGCCCGCCGACTCCACGGCCGCGCGCAGCCACCGCGTCACGCGTTCGCTGCGGGCCTCCAGCACCGCCTCGATCAGGCCCTCCTTGGAGCCGAAGTGCCGGTAGAGCGTCTCCTTCGACACGCCCATGGCGGCGCACAGCTCGGCCACGCCGACACCGTCGAGCCCCCGCTCGTACAGGAGCGGCATGGCCGTCTCGATGATCGCGGCCCGGGTCCGCCCGGGGTCCAGGGTGCTTCCCTTCGGTACAGGCACCCCTAGATGGTACTCATCGGTTCGATTCCTGCTATCGTACCGATCGGTTCGATCTAGGGAGGAACATCATGCGAGCCGCCACCCCCGCCGTGACGTTCGAGAGCGGCGGCGTGACCCTCGCCGGGCTGCTGCACCTGCCGGCCGGGCCGGGGCCGCACCCCGTCGTGCTGCTCCTGCAGGGCTTCCCCGGCAACGAGCGCAGCCTGGACCTGGCCCAGGCGCTGCGATCGGCCGGCTACGCCGCCATCGTCTTCCACTACCGCGGCTCCTGGGGCATGGAGGGCACCTGGTCCTGGGCGAACGTGCTGGAGGACGCCGCCACCGTGGCCCGCGCCGTGCGCGCCGAGCCGTTCGCCTCGGCGCACCGGCTCGATCCGGGGCGGCTGGCGCTGTTCGGGCACAGCGCCGGCGGGTTCGCCGCGCTGATGACCGCCGCCGCCGACCCGTCCGTCGCCGCCGTCGTCTCGGTCTCGGCCTTCGACTTCGGTACGGTGGCCCGCTCCCTCGATCCGGAGTCACGTGCCCGCTACGTCGAGGCGTTCGGGGAGGACCTGCTGCCCCTGCGCGGGACGAGCGGCGAGGCGCTGGTCGCGGAGATGGAACGGGCGGGCGAGCGATGGAGCCTGGCCGGCCTGGCGCCCCGGCTGGCCGAACGGCCGGTCCTGCTGATCGGCACCTCCGACGACCCGGTGACCCCGGCGGCCGTGCACCATCGGCCGCTGGTGACGGCGTACCCGGGGGCCGAGCATCACGAGTGGCACACCGACCACGCCCTGTCGGACCACCGGCAGCGCCTCATCGAGACCGTCCGGGGGTTCCTCGACCGCCACCTGTGAATCAGCCCCACACCTCCCGCGCCGTCTCCACGATCAGCCGGATCTTGGCGAACTGCTGCTCCTCCGTCAGCTCGTTCCCCTCCACCGTCGAGGAGAAGCCGCACTGCGGCGACAGGCAGAGCTGGTCCAGGTCGACGAACTTGGCCGCCTCGTCGATGCGCCGCTTGAGCGCGTCCTTCGACTCCAGCTCCCCCCGCTTGGTCGTCACCAGCCCGAGCACCACCATCTTCCCCGGCGGCACGAACCGCAGCGGCTCGAAGCCGCCCGACCGCTCGTCGTCGAACTCCAGGAAGAACCCGTCCACGTTCAGCTCGTTGAACAGGGCCTCGGCGACGAAGTCGTAGCCGCCCGAGGCGACCCAGGAAGAGCGGAAGTTGCCCCGGCACATGTGCGTGGTGATCGTCATGCCGGCGGGCTTGGCCGCGAGCGCGGCGTTGATCTGCTTGATGTAGCGCAGGTGCAGGTGGTCGGCGTCGTCGCCGCGTTCGGACAGCTCGGCCCGCTGCGACGGGTCGTTCAGGTAGGCCAGGCTGGTGTCGTCGAACTGCAGGTACGTGCACCCCAGCGCGCCGATCCTGCGCACCTGCTCGGCGTAGGCCGCGCTCAGGTCCCGCCAGAACTCCTCCACGTCCGGATACACCTGAGGATCGATCGCGGCGGGCCCGCCCCGGTAGTGCACCATGCTGGGCGAGGGGATGGTCAGCTTGGGCGTGACCCCTTCCGGGGCGCTCTCGCGCAGGAACGAGAAGTCGTCGGCGAAGATCGGCTCGCTCAGCCGGATCCGGTCGTGCACGCGCAGCGCCGCGGGGGTGTACTCGAGGTCCCCCTTCTGGTTGTGGAAGCGCACCGTGATGTGCTCGTCGGCGGCCTGGCCGATGCCTTCGAGCCGGTAGATGAAGTCCATGTGCCAGGACGCCCGGCGGAACTCGCCGTCCGTGGCGCTCTGCAAGCCCGCGTCGCGCTGTTTGCGTACCACGTCCCTGATCGCCGCGTCCTCGGCCTCGCGCAGGGCGTCACCGGTGAGGGTCTGGCGGGCGCGCAGCAGCTCGGCGGGGCGGAGCAGGCTGCCGACGTGGTCGGCGCGGAAGGGCGGTGAGGTACGCATCATGGATCATCCTTCTCCGTAGAGCCTTCTCAGCGGGGCCTTGAGGAGCTTGCCCGCCGCGTTCTTAGGCAGTTCGGCCACGAATTCCAGATATTTCGGGACTTTGAAGCGGGCCAGGCGGCCGTCGAGGTGCTTCAGCAGCTCGTCGGCCAGCCCATCGGACGCCGCCGTCGCACCGGGCCTGAGCACCACCAGGGCCTTGCCCACCTCGCCCCACTTCTCGTCCGGCACGCCGATCACCGCGCACTCGGCGACCGCGGCGTGCTCGTACAGGGCGCTCTCCACCTCGGCGGGATAGATGTTCTCGCCACCAGAGATGATCATGTCCTTGACGCGGTCGGAGATGCGCACGTACCCGTCCTCGTCCGCGACGCCCATGTCCCCCGAGCGGAACCAGCCGTCCGCCGACAGGACCTCGGCGCTCTCCTCCGGGCGCCGCCAGTAGCCGGGCATCACGTTGGGGCCCTGCACGTACAGCTCGCCGGGCTCGCCGGGGGCGGCGGGCGAGCCGCCGGGCGCGACCAGCCGCACGTCGGAGAAGAAGCACGGCACCCCGGCCGTGCCCGCCTTGGCGGCGGAGCGGTCGGCCCCGAGGAACAGCGCTCCCGGCGCGGTCTCCGTCATGCCGTACCCCTGCATGAACGCCAGCCCGCGCTCCTGGTAGGCCTGGATCAGCGGCTCGGGCACCGGCGCTCCCCCGCACAGCAGGTGCCGCAGGCTCGACAGGTCGGCCTCCGCCCAGCGCGGCGACTGCGCGAGGAACTGGAACATCGTCGGCACGCCGGCGATCAGCGTCACCCGCTCGCGCTCGATCAGGTCGAACGCCCGCGCCACGTCGAACGACGGCTCCAGGATGGCCCGCCCGCCCTTGAGCACGGTCGGGATCAGCGCCTGGCCCATCGCCGCGATGTGGAACAGGGGCGCGCCGATCAGCGCCACCTCGTCGTGCGCCAGCGGCACGTCCACGAGCAGGTTGACCGTGTTCCAGGTGAGGTTGGCGTGGGTGAGCATGGCGCCCTTGGGCCTGCCCGTGGTGCCGGAGGTGTACATGATCAGGCACACGTCGTCCTGGCTCACGGGCTCGTCGACCGGCTCGGGCGAGCCGGACGCGAGCAGGGCCTCGTAGTCGGCGGCCCGCAGGTGGCGGCCCGGCAGCCCCTCGCCGTCCCGCTCCTCGCCCAGCACGAGCAGCGCCGGCTCGGCGTCCTCCAGGATGAAGCGCAGCTCCGGCCCGGCCAGCCGCGTGTTGAGCGGCACGAACACGGCGCCCAGCAGCCCCGCCGCGAAGAGCGTCTCCACCAGGGCGGGCTGGTTGGCCCCGAGGAAGGCGACCCGGTCGCCGCGCCGCACGCCGAGCGCGCGGGCCAGCCTGTTCACACGTTCTCGCAGGTCACGGTAGGTGTAGTGACGGTCCTTGTACGACAGCGCGACCCTGTCGGGCGTCATGCGTGCCCTGCGTGCCGGCCACGAGCCAATCCCCTGATTACGCATCGGCGACTCCCGGACCCAAATTAGGCCACTATGCGATGGCTGTCACCGTTCTGCCGAACTTTCCTCGGGAACGGTGTCGAGCAACCCCGCCACGATCCGCCCCGCCTCCGGCGCGAACCGCTCGTGCAGCGTGTGGCAGACCCGCTGCGCCTTCTCCGCGGGCCAGTCGCCCGGCAGGTACCGCAGCGGCAGCCGCGGGTCGGTCCTGATGATCTGCAGCCAGCCGGTGAGCAGCATCAGCGAGCGCGCCAGGTCGTCGGGGGCCTCCGGGGCCGGGTCGGCCCGGTCCCAGCGGCGCAGGAACGCCCGGTACCGCTCGCCCAGGCCGGACAGGTCGTAGGCCTCGCCGACCAGGGCCTGCATGTCGGTGGGCCGGCGCGGCTCGGCGGCGAAGACCTTGACGTTCGCGCCCAGGTCCTCGATCACGCCCGTGGCGTCCACGTCGCCCGGAGCGATCCACAACCCGTTCTGCAACGGCCCGAACCCGGCCCAGACCAGCCGCGAGCGCAGCTCGTGCCGCTGGCGCTGCCACGACTCGGGCAGCGAGAAGCCGATCAGCGTCCACCTGTCGTCGTCGGCGTCGTTGACCACGCCGCTGTGCCAGATGCGCCGCTCGCCGTCCTTGAGCACCTCGGTGCTGGCCGGGGTGAGGCCGAAGTACATGCGCCGGCCCGAGCGCTGCCGGCGCAGCAGCCCGCGGCGCACCATCCGGGTCAGCGTCGAGCGGGTGGCCTCCTCCGAGATCCCCACCTTGCCGAAGGCCTCGATGAAACTCCGCGAGGAAACGCAGATTCCGCGGCCGTATACGTGGTCTCCAAGGAAGGTGAGAATCACCGATTGAGGCCGCATAACAGCTTGTCTCCGGATATTAGGCATTCTATTGACAGCCGTAATGTACCTGCCTACCTTGGGGCCATCCGGCCCAGGAGGTCCTGATGCGCAGGTTTCTTCCGTCCCTGGTCTGCCTGTTGTTATTCACGACGGCATGTAGCGGCGGCGGAGGCGGGTCGAGCGGCGGGCAGGCGGACCGCATCAAGGTGGGCCTCATCGTCTCCTTGACCGGCAACTACACGCCGCTCGGCAGCGAGGACAAGAAGGCCGTGGAGCTGGCCGTCGAGCAGGTCAACGCGCAGGGCGGACTGCTGGGCCGCAAGGTGGAGCTGGTCACCAGGGACGACAAGACCGCCCCCGACCAGGGCATCGTGGCCTACAACCAGATCAAGGGCGAGATCGACGCGCTGATCGGGCCGGTGTTCTCCAACTCGGCGCTGGCGGTCGAGCCGCTCGCGCAGCGCGACAGGATGCCGTACCTGTCGCTGGCCCCGGCGCAGGAGCAGGTCGAGCCGATCAAGTCGTACATCTTCGTCACCCCCGCGCTGTCCAGCATGTACGCCGAGCGCTACCTGCAGTACATCCAGGCCGAGGGCATCAAGACGGTCGCCGTGGCATGGGACTCCAAGAGCGCGTACTCGGTCTCCGGCCACGAGTCCATGGTCGAGCTGGCCCCGAAGTACGGCGTGACGATCGCCGTGGACGAGCCGTACGAGACCACCACCTCCGACTTCAGCGCCCTGTTCACGCACGTGCGCGACTCCAAGGCCGAGGCGCTGGTGTTCTGGGGCTCGGGCGCGCCCGGCGTGACGGCCGCCAAGCAGTACGTGGCCTCGGGGCTCGAGACGCCGCTGTTCCTGACCGCCTCGCAGGCCAGCAAGCTGTGGCTGGAGCCGATGGGCGCCCAGGCCGAGGGCATGACCGTGCAGAGCGCCATCGGCGTGGTCGGCGACCACCTGCCCGAGGGCAAGCAGAAGCAGGTCATCGACCAGATGGCCAAGCCGTTCCAGCAGAAGCACGGCTACCCGCCGCCGCAGTTCGCGCAGGACGGCTACAGCGCCTCGCTGCTGCTGTTCGAGGCCATCAGGAAGGCGAACAGCACCGACAAGACCAAGATCCAGCAGGCCCTGGAGACCATGGACCTGATCACCCCGAACGGCCGCTTCCGCTACTCCCCCACCGACCACTCCGGGCTGTCCCCCGAGTTCATCTCGGTCAACACGGTCAAGAACGGCCAGTTCGTCCCGACCGAATGGGCCAAGGAGCAGCTCACCAAGACCGTCAACGCGCAGGGGTAGGGGCGCGTGCTGACCGTCACCGGGGTCTCGCGCTCCTTCGGGGGCGTCTACGCCGTCCGCGACGTCTCGCTGAGCGTCGCGGACGGCGAGGTCTGCGGCGTCATCGGCCCGAACGGCGCCGGCAAGTCCACCCTGTTCAACCTGATCACCGGGCATCTGGCCGCCGACCACGGCCACATCTCCTTCCTCGGGCAGCGCGTGGACCGGCTCCCCCCGCACCGCCGCGCCCGCCTCGGCATGTCGATCGTCTTCCAGGCCGCCCGGGTCTTCCGCGGCATGACGGTCGAGGAGAACGTCAGGGTGGGCGCGCACGGGCACACGCGGGCCGGGTTCGTCTCGGCGGCGCTGCGGCTGCCCCGGCACCGGGCCGACGAGCGCGAGATCGCCGCCGAGGCCGCCGCCGCCCTGGAGCGCGTGGGCCTGGCGGAGTGGGCGGACCGGCCCGCCGACCGGCTGCCGATCGGCCAGCAGCGGGCGCTGCAACTGGCCCGCGCCCTGTGCGCGCGGCCCCGGCTGCTGCTGCTCGACGAGCCCGCCTCCGGGCTGCGCGGCGAGGAGCGCGAGCGGCTGGCGGCGCTGGTGGAGGAGCTGCGCGCGGACGGGCTGACGATCCTGCTCATCGAGCACGACGTGGCGTTCGTGACCCGGCTGGCCGACCGCGTCGTGGTGCTCGACCTGGGCCAGGTCATCGCCGACGGCCCGCCGGCCGAGGTGCGCGCCGACCCGCTGGTGCTGGCCGCCTATCTCGGACAAGCCTCATGATCGACGTCCAGGACCTGGTGGTCTCGTACGGCACCGCGACCGCGCTCGACCACGTCACGCTCACCGTCGCCAGGGGCGAGATGGTGGCCCTGCTCGGCCCGAACGGCGCCGGCAAGTCGACGCTGGCCAACACCCTGGCCGGGCTGCTCAAGCCCACCTCGGGCACGGTCGGCGTCGGCGGGCGGCTCGCGCTCATCCCCGAGGGCCGCCAGCTCTTCCCCGACCTGACCGTCGCCGACAACCTCGCCCTCGGCGGCTGGCGCTCCGGGCAGCGCGACCCCTCGACCGTGTACGAGCTGCTGCCCCGCCTGGCCGAGCTCTCCTCGCGCAGGGCCGCGGTGCTGTCCGGCGGCGAGCAGCAGATGGTGGCCTTCGGCCGGGCCATGATGTCGCGCCCCGACGCGCTGGTAGTGGACGAGCTGTCGCTCGGCCTGGCCCCCAACGTCACCGCCGACCTGGCCGCGCACCTGGCCGAGCTGAACCGGACCCAGGGGCTGACCGTGCTGCTCATCGAGCAGAACGCGCGGCTGGCCTTCGAGCTGTGCCGGCGGGCGTACGTGCTGGAGTCGGGGCGGGTGGTGACCGAGGGCGAGAGCGCCGAGCTGGCCGGCGACCCGCGGGTGGCCAGCGCGTACCTGGGCGGGGCGATCACATGAGCGGCGGCGGCGAGAGGGCGGCCCGGCCGTGAGCGCATTCCTCACCTACCTCCTCAACGGGCTCGCGGTCGGCTCGGCCATCGCGCTCATCGCCAGCGGCCTGGTCGTCATCCACCGGGTCACCGGCGTGGTGAACTTCGCGCAGGGCACGTTCGCCGTGGTCGCGGGGCTGTGCACGTCCTCCCTGCTCGGGCTGGGTTTTCCGCACGGGGTCAGCGAGGTGGCCGCCGTCCTGGCCGCGGCGCTGGCGGGCCTGCTGACCGGGCTGGCCGCCGTCGGCAGGCCGGGCACCACCCCGCTGTCGTCGCTGATCGTCACGCTCGGCGTGGGCGTGCTGGCGTACGCGGTCGAGATCGTGCTCTGGGGCGACCAGCCGCGCTCGGCGCCCGGCCTGGCGGGCTCCGTGACGCTGGCGGGGGCCCGCGTCCAGACCCAGCACCTGCTGGTCATCGGCGTGGCCGCGGCGACGTTCGTCCTGCTCGCGCTCTTCTTCGGCCGCACCTACCTGGGCAAGGCGCTGACCGCGTGCGCCTCCAACCCGTACGCCGCCCGCGTCGTCGGCATCGACACCCGGCGGATGGGGCTGCTGGCGTTCGCGCTGGGCGGGCTGCTCGGCGGCATCGCCGGGGTGCTGGTCACGCCGCTGCGGCCGATCTCGTTCGACACCGACGTCACGCTCATCGTGAACGGCTTCGCCGCGGCCGTCTTCGGCGCGCTCACCCGTCCCGTGGTCACGCTCATCGGCGCGCTGCTGCTGGGCGTGGCCGAGACCATGGCCGCCGGGTACGGCTACGGCTCGCACCAGCTGGAGGTCGCGCTGGGTCTCATGCTCGTCGTCATGATCGTGCAGGCCGGCCGCCGCCCGGTCATCTCCCAGGAGTCCGCATGACCAGGCGGCTGAAGCTCGCGGCCGGGCTGCTGGTCGCCGTCGTGACGCTCGTCCTGCCCGCCGTGCTCGACGACAGCGCGCTGGCGGTCTACATCCTGCTCGGCCTGGCCGCCATGGTCACGGTCGGGGTGTCGCTGCTCATGGGGTACGCCGGGCAGGTGTCGCTGGGGCAGGGCGCCTTCTACGCCATCGGCGCCTACACCGCGGCCCTGCTGGTCCTGAACGGCGCTCCCCCGCTGGCGGGCCTGGTGGCCGCCCCCGTGGCGGCCGCGCTCTCGGCCCTGGTCATCGGCGTCCCGCTGCTGCGGCTGCGCGGCCACCACCTGGCCTTCGCCACGCTCGCCATGCAGCTCATCCTGCTGTCGCTGGCGGGGCAGCTCGAGTTCACCGGCGGGGACATCGGGCTGCAGGGCATCCCGCAGTTCGGCGTGGGCTCGTTCGAGGCCACGAGCGCCTCGGTGTACGCGTACCTGACGTGGGCGGGGCTGGCCCTGGTCATGCTGGTCACGCACAACGTCATCACCTCCCGGCCCGGTCGCGCGCTGCGCGCCCTGGCCACCAGCGAGACGGCGGCGGCGTCCTCGGGGATCCCGGTGGGGCGGTACAAGCTGGTGGTCTTCGCGCTGTCGGCCACGTTCGCGGGGCTGGCCGGGGGGATCTACTGCTTCTACACCGGGTACCTGGCGCCGGGGTCGTTCCCCGTGCTCATCTCGATCCAGTACATCGTGATGGCGGTGGTCGGAGGGCTGGGGACGATCTGGGGCGCGGTGGTGGGGGCCACCGCGATCACGCTGCTGGTGCAGGGGCTGGACATGCTGGCGTCGCTGCCGGGGATGCCGACCTATGCGCCGAGTGTGTTGTCGTATGCGGTTTATGCGCTCGTGCTGATCGTGGTGGTGCTGTTCATGCCGCACGGGCTGGTTCCGGCCATCTCCCGGCGTCTGCCGGAAAAGACTTCGGGACGTCGGTAAATCCAGGGTCTTCTGCCGTTCACATGAAGCCCCCGGATGGTGCGCCCGTGGGAGAGACTCCCGATGCCCAGTGGCAGTTCTACCGCACCGAGACTGGGGTGAACCCGATACGAGGAGGTCGAGCGTGATGGACCCGCACCTCGCCGAGCTGCTGGGCATCGACCTGGCCGATCCGGACGTACAGCGCGAGAACGCGGCGATCGACCGCGACATGCGGTTGATCGCAACACTGGTGGGCATTCGGAAGCAGCGTGGCCTCACGCAAGCCGAGGTCGCCGAGCGCATGGATCGCAGTCAACCAGCGGTGTCGGACTTCGAACGGTTGGGCGGCGACCCACATCTGTCGACGATCCGGCGCTACGCCCTGGCCGTCGGTGCGGAGGTCGTACACGTCGTGACCGCCACGACGAACGTTTCCACCACGACTTCCACCGCCGCTCAGCTCTCTGTGCGCGCGATCGGCTTCGCCGATGATCAGGGAGTCACAGAGCCCGGCGCGACATCCGGGACCTGCAGCGTCAGCCTGGAGCAGGCGCCGTCGTGATTGAAGGATTCCTTGTCCTGGCCGACTCCGCCACCACCGACAAGGGGTCGGGCAAGGTACACATGCTGGGCGCCGGATGGTCGCTGACCGGGCCCGCCATCCCCCCTCGGCCATCACTGGATTTCTCCGTATCCCCTGGGACGAGGCCGGGGAGGAGATGCGATTCCGTCTCCGGCTGGTTGACCAGGATCGCGAAGGAGTCAAACTTGCCCACGCAGATGGGGAAACGCGTGCCGGGGGCTTCGAAGGCACTCTGGGACTGCGGAATCCACCAGAGCCGGACGAGGTCACGAAGCAGGTTCCCATGAACCTCAGCTTCGCCGTCTCCGTTCCTCCCTTGCCCCTGCCTTCCGGGCGTGTCTACGAGTGGCTCTTCGAGGTCGGCGACGTAGAGGTCGCCTCGGTGCGCTTCGCCGTACGAGCGGACGGATAGCAATTCGTCTCCTCTCCCTGCGTGTATCGGTGAAATCACCGGTCTCTCCGGAACGTGCTCTTTCAGTCCTGACATCCGCGCGTAACACTGGCGTCGTGTCTTCTGACAAGCCTTTGTTACGCGGCCGGGGCGAGGAGGAACGCGCCCTGCTGCGGCTGCTCGACCGCGCCCGCGCCGGCTCCGGCGGAGCGCTGCTCCTGGTGGGCGCGCCCGGCATGGGGAAGACGGCGCTGCTCGACCTGGCCATCGCGCACGCCGTTCCCGGCTTCCGCGTCCTGCGGGTCTCGGGGGTGGAGTCGGAGTCGCGGCTGCCGTACGCCGGGCTGCACGGCCTGCTGCGTCCCGTCGCCGCGGGGGCCGCCTCCCTGCCCGGCGCCCAGGCGCACGCCCTGATGTCGGCGCTGGAGTCCGGTACGGGCGCCGGCGGGCTGACGCTGCCCGCGGCCGTGCTCGGCCTGCTGTCGGCGGTGGCCGCCGAGCGGCCGTTGCTCGCCTGCGTGGACGACATGGACCTGCTGGACGCGGACAGCAGGGAGGTGTTGTCGTTCGCGGCCAGGCGGGTGTCGGGAGAGCCGGTGGCGCTGCTGTTCACCGCGCGGGAGGGCGTGCGGGCGCCGGGCGGGCTGGAAGGCGTGCCCGTACAGGTGCTGGGCGGCTTGGACGCGGCGGCCGTGCAGGAGCTGGCCGGTGACCTGGCGGCGGGGAAGGTGGCCGAGGACCTGCTGGTGGCGCTCGACCACATCGCCCGCGGCAACCCCCTCGCGCTGGCCGAGCTGATCGGCTCGCTCACCCCCGACCAGTTCGCGGGCCTGGCCGCTCCCCCCGTGACGCTGCCCAAGGACGGACGCCTGTGGCGCGAGCACGCGAGCCGGCTCGCGGCCCTCCCTCAGGAGGTCCAGCGGCTGCTCCTGCTGATCGCCGCCGATCCCGGGCTCGACCTGGCCACCCTGATCCGCGCGGCCCGCCCCTCGTGCGCGCTCACGGTGCTGGAGCCGGCCGAGCGGGCGGGCGTCCTGCACACCGCCGGGGACCGGTACGACTTCCGCGACCCGGCCATGCGCGGGGTCGTCTACTACGGCGCGTCCCTGTTACGCCGGCGCAGCGCCCACCGCCTGCTGGCCGGCCTGCTCGGCGACGACGAGCAGGCGGACGAGCACGGGGCCGAGGACGGGGCCGAGCAGGCGGACGAGCACGGGGCCAAGCCCGGGGCCGAGCAGAGGGACGAGTCGCAGCGCCTGCGCCGCGCCTGGCACCGGGCCTGCGCGCTCGACGGCCCGCCCGCCTCGCTGGCCGACGACCTGGCCGCCGCCGCGCTCGACGCCCACCCCGCGCACACCCATCCCGAGCCGTACCTGGCCCTGGAACGCGCCGCCGAGCTCACCGACCCGCACGACCCGGCCAAGGCCGAGCGCCTGGCCGCCGCCGCCCGGTACGCGTGGGTGGCCGGACGCCCGCAGGTGACCCGTTCCCTGCTGGCCAGGTTGCGCAACCTCACGGCCCCGGACGAGCTGCGCGGCCACGTACAGCTCCTGCACGGCAGCCTGGAGCTGCTCGGCGGCGAGACGGGCAGCGCCCGCGAGGAGCTGCTGGCGGCGGCCACCTGGCTCCTGGAGAGCCACCGCATGCTGGGGGTGCGCGCGCTGGTGCGGGCCGCCGACGCCAGCTACCGCGCGGGCGACAACCGGGCGTTCATCGCGATCGCCCGCCAGGCGGCCGCCCTGCGCCGCCCCGACGAGACGGTGCCGACGCAGCTCATGTTCGAGTACCTCGCCGGCATGGCCTCCACGTTCAGCGGCTCCCACCAGGAGGCGGCGGCGCCGCTGCGCCGGGTGGTCGAGCTGGCCGGGTCCGTCCGCGACCCCGCCGTGCTCGTCTGGGCGTGCGTGGCCAGCATGCTGCTCGGCGAGGACGCCACCGCCCACCGGCTGTCGGCCCGCGCGGTCGAGACGGCCCGCGTACGCGGCGCGGTCTCGGCCATGCCGCAGCTCCTGGATTACATGATCTACCCGGAGATCTGGATGGGCCGGTACGCCGCCGTCGCCACCACCGCCGCCCAGGGCCTGCGCCTGGCGCAGGAGACCGGCCAGCTCAACACGGCCGCCCAGCACCTGGCCTGGCTGGCGATCACGGCGGCCGTCGAGGGCGACCAGGAGACGTGCCGGGTGCGCGCCGACGCCGCCATCGGCCTGGCCGACGCCCACGACCTGGGCATCGCGGGCGCGGTCGGCAACTGGGCGCTGGCCTACCTGGACCTGGCAGCGGGCCGCCCCGCCGACGCGGCCAACCGGCTGCGGGCCGAGCGCCGCAACAGCAACCACGTGGTCATCCGGGTCATGGCCACGCCGCACTTCATCGAGGCGTGCGCGCGTACCGGCGACCACGAGGCGGCCGGGGCCGCGCTGCGGGTGCTGGAGCGCTGGGTCGGCAGCACGCGCAGCCCGGACCTGCGCGCGCTGGTGTCCCGCTGCCGCGCGCTGCTGGCCGGGCCCGGCGAGTCGGAGGAGCTGTTCCGGGAGGCGCTCGACCTGCACGGGCAGGGCGTGTACGAGTTCGAGGCGGCCCGTACCAGGCTCCTGTACGGCAGCGCGCTGCGGCGCGACCGGCGGCCCGGAGCGGCCAGGACGCACCTGCACTCGGCGCTGGAGACGTTCGAGCGCTACGGCGCCCGCCTGTGGACCGAGCAGGCCAGGACCGAGCTGCGGGCCTCCGGCGACCCCGTGCGCCCGGCCCTCGACGCGACCACGGGCCAGCTCACGGCCCAGCAGCTGCAGATCGCCCGCATGGTGGCCGAGGGCGCGACGAACAAGGAGGTGGCCGAGCAGCTGTTCCTGAGCCGCCGCACCGTCGAGCACCACCTCAGGAACATCTTCAGCCGCCTCGGCATCCGCTCCCGCGTCGAACTGGTAAGGCTCATGTCCTGATCGCAGGACCGGTGATTTCACCGATGCACGGCTGACTGCGCATCCGAACAATGGCGACAGACAGCAGTCACCCTCGATGAGCAGGGAGTATGACGACGTGCAGCTATCCACCCCCCGGTTCGGCGCGCGAACGTTGACCAAGCTCGCCCTCACCGTCTCACTGGTCGGCGGCGCCCTGATGGCCGCCTCCCCCGCCCAGGCACAGGGCCCGTACGACCGCGGCCCCGACCCCACGGACGCCATCCTCGAAGCCAGCCGCGGCCCGTTCTCGACCGCGCAGACCAGCGTCTCCTCGCTGAGCGTGACCGGCTTCGGCGGCGGCACCATCTATTACCCGACCGACACCAGCCAGGGCACGTTCGGCGCGATCGCCATCTCGCCCGGGTACACGGCCAGATGGTCCAGCCTGTCGTGGCTCGGCCCGCGGATCGCCTCGCACGGCTTCGTCGTGATCGGCATCGAGACCAACTCGCTCTACGACCAGCCCGCCAGCCGGGGCCGCCAGCTCCTGGCGGCGCTCGACTACCTGGTCGAGGACAGCTCGGCCACGGTACGCAGCCGCATCGACCCGTCGCGGCTCGCGGTCGCCGGCCACTCGATGGGCGGCGGCGGCACCCTGGAGGCGGCCAACGACCGGCCGTCGCTGCAGGCGGCCGTGCCGCTCGCGCCCTGGAACCTGACGAAGTCGTGGTCGGGGTTACGCGTCCCGACGATGATCATCGGTGGTGAGAGCGACTCCATCGCCTCGGTCACCACCCATTCGGAGCCGTTCTACAACAGCATCCCGTCCTCGTCGGAGAAGGCGTACCTGGAGCTGAACAACGCCAGCCACTTCTTCCCGCAGACCACCAACACCACGATGGCCAAGTCGATGGTGGCCTGGCTGAAGCGGTTCGTCGATGACGACACCCGCTACGAGCAGTTCCTGTGCCCGCCGCCCAGCGGGCTGGCGATCGAGGAGTACCGCCACACCTGCCCCAGTTCCTGATCCGAACCCTCCCGATGGCAGCCGTGAACAGGCGGCTGCCATCGGCCTTTCCACGCTGCGGAGTTCCGGGCCATGCCCGCGAGCGCGGCGTCGAGGGGCATGCCTGTCACGTCCGCGACCCGGCGGCCCGCGTGATCACCTCCAGCGCCTGGACGTGACGCCGACCAGGAAACCGGGCGGCACCGCTGGATGCGAACCGCATACCGTGGCCCTGTGACGTTCACGACATCCCTCGCCTCCACCGCCGACGCGGACGCGGTGGGCGAGATCCACGCGGAGTCCTGGAAGGCCGCCAACGCGAGCTTCTTCGCCCCGCGGTTCTTCGCCGAGGCCCTGCGGCACCGCCGTACCAAATGGCACGGCGTGCTCGCCGCGGAGGACGGGAACACCGTCCTGCTCGCCGCCCGTGACGGCCGCCCGCTGGCCTTCTCCTACTTCGGCCCCTCATCGAGCCACCCCGGCTCGGCGGAGATCTTCGGCTTCTACGGCCACCCGGACGGCTGGGGCAGCGGCATCGCGCAGGCCCTGATGACCGCCACCTTGGACCGCATCCGTTCGGCGGGCTTCAGCCACGTCCACCTGTGGACGCTGCGCGACACCCCGCAGTCGCACCGCTTCTACGCCAAGAGCGGCTTCACCCGGTCGGGCACCGTCCGTACCTACGACTACGGCGACGGCAACCCGCTCGACCAGGTCGAGTACGAGCTGACCGGCTCCCGTTAGGCGTGCTGCCTGCGCACCATCTCGTTGATCCAGATGGGCGCGAACGGAGACGTGCAGCCCGGCGACGTCGGGTAGTCCTTGAGCACCTGCAGGCGCTCGCCGATGCCGATGGCCCGGTCGCGGTGCTCGGCGTGGTCGATCCCGATCTGTGCCAGGCAGTGGTTCATCGCCCACTGCAGGCGATCGGGGGCGTCCTTCATCTCGGCCTCGATCACGTCGAGCAGCCCGGGAAGGTCGAGGCCCTCCGGCTTCTTCGTCACGCGCTCGGTCGTCAGCGCCCAGCCGGCGCTCGCGACCACCGGATCCGGGTCGGCGGACCAGGCCAGGCGCAGCTCCTCCGCGTGCGGGCTCTTCTTCACCACGTAGTTGACGAGCCAGTCGTGCACCTTGGGCACGCGCGCCTCGCGCACCATGGTGTCCAGCTCGTCACGCTCGAACGCCTTCGGCCGGCAGATCAGGAGCGCCAGCAGTCTCGCCGCGGTGTCGCCCGTCTCCCAGAGCTGCCGCGCCAGCTCCTGCTGCGTCTTCAGCCGCTTGGCGACCGCGCGCAGCTTGCCCAGGTTCACACCGTGATCGTCACCGTGCTTCTCGTTCACCTCGCGGATCTTCGGGTCCTCGAGGGCGGCCAGCTCGGCCATCACCTCGGCCACTGTCGTCTCGGCCACCTCAGCCTCCTGTTCGTCACGCGCGAATCAGACTACGACGGAGACCGGCCTCCTGTCGTATGCGCCGGGTTCGGCGGCGGGGAACGGCCCGGCACCGGTCTGACCCTCACCGCCGAGGATCTGGCCCGCATCGCCCCGAAGGCGGTCTCGGCGGACGGCTGGGCCGGGCCCTCCTGAACGACGTTCAACGGTCGTGAACGCCGTACAGGACAGGTGAATGCTGATCGTCAAGGAGGGAGTACGGTGTGTGGGTGCCTGTCTCAGACCCCTCCGACGGCTCGGTGTGGCTGCGCCACGAGCGGCCGCTGCGCGACCGCCAGCTCAGCCGCGACCAGATCGTCGGCGCGGCCGTGCCCGTGCTGGACACCGAGGGGCACCGCGGCCTGTCGATGCGCCGGATCGCCACCGACCTCGGCGTGACGGCCGGATCGTTGTACTGGTACGTACGCACCAAGGACGACGTGCTGGAGCTGGCGCTGGACCGGGTGCTCGGCGAGGTCAGGGCCGACCCGGACGAGCCCGACTGGCGGCGCGGGCTGGCCGGGCTGGCCCGCGACACCCGCGCGATGCTGCTGCGCCACCAGTGGGCGCTGCGGGAGCTGACCCTCAGGCCGAACCTGGGCCCCAACGCCTTCACCCTGGCCGAGACCGGCCTGCGGCTGCTGTCGCGGGCGGGGTTCACCGACGCCGACCTGGACGCCGCGATGGCGACCGTCAACGATCAGGTCGTCGGCGCGGTCATCGCCGAGGTGGCGTGGCGCGACACGCTGACCCGCATGCGCGAGAGCGGGGTCGAGTGGAGCCATCACGCCACCACCGCGTACCTGCGTGACGTCGCCGAGCGGCACCCGCTGCTGGCCCGGCGGATGGCCGCCGGCCGGAAGGTCGATGTGGAGCGGGACAGCGAGCGGCGGTTCGAGTTCGCGCTGACGTGCCTGCTGGAGGGGCTGGCGGCGACGTGTCACGCGGTGGCCGGCGCCGGCGGCGAGCCCTGACCGTCAGCCGATGGCGGGCGCCGGCGGCCAGCGTCGCCCTTGACGCAGCTCAGCACGAGGAACACGGGAAACCTGGCGGCATCCGGCCGCTTCGCCGCCCACTCGGGGGCGGGCTCGGGCTCCGCCAGCTCGTCCACCCACAGGTCGTGGTGGCGCAGCGTGTTGAGGTACGTCGAGAGCGTGCGGTGATTGGCGCCCACCCGGCGGCGCAGCGACGACAGCTCGCCGTCCGCCCGCCACCAGCCCTCGGCGTGGTAGCGCGCCTCGCCCGGCCACGAGCCCGAAACGCCCTGCCCGCCGGGGAAGCAGGGGTGCAGGATCGAGCAGGCGAAGACCCCGCCAGGGCGCAGGACGGCGGCGGCGGTGGCCACGGCGCCGTCCAGATCGTCGATGTCGGACAGGCCGAAGCTGCAGACCACGACATCGAACGGCCCGAGGCCCCGCAGGTCGGATGCCGCTGGACCGGCCGCGACGTCGGCGTGGAGGTAGCGGATGCCCAGCGGGGACTCGCGCTCGGCGGCCTCCGCCTTCCCGATGAGGGCGGCCGAGAGGTCGGCGCCCACCACCTCGGCGCCCCGGCGGGCCAGCGCGCGGCTGATCCGGCCGTGACCGCAGGCGATCTCCAGCACGCGGCGGCCGCCGATCGGCTCCAGCAGGTCGAGCAGGCGGCGCGAGGCCGGGTCGTCGATGTCGTCCGTCCAGCCGGCCGCGTAGAAGTCGGCGACCTCGTCGTAACGCGCAACTCCTGACATGCCTCGACCCTAAGCGCGCGACGTCCGCCGCCCGCGCGCTGTTCGTCGAGCGCGGAATCGGCTTTCGCCTCCGAGCGGAGGACCGCAGCCGGGCGGAGGACCGCGACCGGGCAGAGGACCGCGACCGGGCAGAGGACCGCGACCGGTCAGTGGTGGTGACCGCGCCGGCCGAGGGTCTCCACGGGGGTCGCACCGGGGCGGGTCCACTGCGGCACGGGACGGCTGGTGGAGCCCCAGGAGGCGTTCCCGTCCGCGTCCGAGCGCCAGTACCAGCACGGGCCGCGCCCCTCGGGCCAGCCCTCGGGCTTGTCCTCCCACGCCTCGCCCCGGCCGTAGGGCGTCATGTCGAGCAGCCCCATGGACCCGTTGACGGGCTCGTTGCCGCGGCCCGTCGTGGAGTAGGTGAGGAACACGCGGTCGCCGTCGCGCAGGTAGCAGGTGAGGTAACCCATGGCGCCGCCGGCCGGCCCGTCCACGCCGCGTACCGAGTACCAGGGCTGGGTGTAGCCCATGAACTCGACGTAGGAGGCCACCTCGTCCCACCGGCCCGTGGTCACGACGGCGAACGAGACCCCGCGGGCGTTGAGGTAGACGGCGTCCTTCAGGTGCCAGGCCGTGGTGGTGCAGCCCTCGCACTGCCCCTGGTGCGGCGCGCCGTCGTACCACATGTGCTTGTAGATCACGAGCTCGTCGCGGCCCTGGAACAGGTCGAGGAACGGGACAGGGCCCTCGGGCCCGACGACCTCGACCGTCCCGTCGAACTCCACCATCGGCAGCCGGCGGCGGGCCGCGGCGATGGCGTCACCCTCGCGGGTGTGGGCCTTCTCGCGGGCCAGGAGCTCGTCCCGGGCGGCCTGCCAGGTGGCCAGGTCGACGATGGGCGGGCGGCCGGGCCGCGTGCCGGCCGGATCGTCCTGCTTGGTCGTCATGGTGTCCTCCGCGCTGTCTGGTGCCGGGCAACGTCGTACGACGCTCGCCAGGACAGACTCGCGGCCGGGCCGGAACTCATCGCGGCGGGGCACACCTTCGGCGCCGGGCAGGCAGGCTCCCCATGAGACACTTCGCCCCATGTCTCTGGCTGATCTGACCTTCGACCAGTGGCGGACGGTCGAGCCGGCCGCCGTACGCCGGATCGCCCGGGAGGCGGCGGGCCTGGCAGCGGGCCGGGTGGCCGGTGTCGGGACGATCGAGCATCTCGGCGGCCGGTTCCACCAGGTCGTGATCGAGCGGGACGGGCGGGAGTTCGCGCTGGTGCCCGGCGGCAGGGTGACCCTCGGATTCGATCCGAGGGCCTGGCAGCCGGCTCCCGGCCAGGAAGCCGACTACGCCGCGAGCCTGGCCGGCGGATTCGGCTACGGAGACGATCTCCGGGCGCACCTCTCGCACCTGCTCAGCCCGCGCAGGACGGTGACCGTGCCGACCGTGCTCATGGCCGTGACGGACGAGAACCTGACCGAACTCCCCGGCGACATGCCCGCCGTCCTGGCCGGGCGCGGCCTGCGGATGCCGAGCCCGGACGAGTGGGAGCACGCGTGCGGCGCCGGAGCGGACACGCTGTTCCGCTGGGGTGACCACTGCCCCCTGGACCGGATCCCCTACGGACACGACGGCCCGCACGAGCAACTCAACGCCTTCGGGCTGCGCATCGCCTACGACACCTATCGTGCCGAGCTGAGCACCGACACCACAGCGGTCCACGGCGGTGACGGCGGCGAGTCCGTCTGCGGCGGCTACGGTCACCTGCTGGCCTGGCTTCCCCTCGCGACCGCCAACCGCAACCCGAACATGGCCGATCTCGTGTACGGCCCGGAAGGCGAGGACCTCTGCGAGGACTTCTCCACCCGCCCGGTGCTCCCGCTCTAGGCCTTCACCCGGCGCGTCCGGCCAGCCAGAAGAGCGCGAGGGCGACCAGTTCGACGCCGGCCGCCACGGCGGGCAGCCAGCCGCCGCCGTGCCCGGCGAGCACGAGCCCGCCGACCGCACCCCCGCCCGACACGCCGACGTACACCGCGCTGCTGTTGAGCGCGAGCGCCTGCGGCCCCGCGGGGCCGGCCAGGGCGAGCAGGCGGGTCTGCGCGGGCGGCGGGATCCACCAGGACACGCCCGCCCAGACGACCAGCAGGGGCAGCAGCGCCATCAGCGGCACGGGCCGCAGGAACCAGCAGGCGCTGAAGGCGGCCATCACCGCCGCGAACGCCACGACCCCGGTGATCAGCGCCCGGTCGGAGCCCCACCGGTCGGCGGCCCGCCCGCCGAGCTGCCCGCCGGCGAACCCGGCGAGCCCGGCCAGCACGAACACCCACCCGAGCTCGGCCGGCCCGGCCCCCGCGAGGTCGTGCAGGAACGGCGCCAGGTAGGTCAGCACCATCATGCTGCCCAGCACGATGGCCACGATCCCGAGCAGCCCCAGCAGCACCTGGGGCCGGGCCAGCGGCGCGAGCCGGTCCCGGATCGGCATGGCGGGGACGGGCGGCGTCTCGGGCAAGGTCATCCTGATCGCCACCAGCGCGACCAGCCCCAGCGCCCCGCCGACCCCGAAGGTGGCCTGCCAGCCGAACGCGCCGCCCACCCAGGTGCCGATGGGCACGCCGAGCGCGAGTGACCCGGTCAGCCCGCCCATCACCAGCGCCAGGTAGCGGCCCTGACGCCCTTCGGGGGCCAGGGTGGTGGCGATGGCGTACGCGGCGGGCACGACGGCCGCCGCCGCGACCGCGGCCAGCACCCGCAGCCCCATGAGCAGCGCGTACGAGGTGGTGAACGCCGCGGCCCAGTTGGCCACGACGAACAGCGCCAGCGCGCCGGTGATCAGCCCGCGCCGGGGCCAGGTGGCGGTCACCACGGAGGCGACGGGCGCCGCCAGCGCGAACGCCAGTGAGAAGGCGGTGACGAGCTGCCCGCCCGCGGCCTCGCTGACCCCGAGGTCCGCCGAGATGGCGGGCAGCACCCCGGCGATCACGTAGTCGTCCGTGGCGAAGGCGAACGTGGTGAACACCAGGGCGAGCAGCCACGCGGGCAGCCGGACGCGCTGCCGTACGGCGACAGGCATGGATATCCCCTCGATAAAGGTAACAAGTGTTTCCCCGTTAGGGTAACAGTCGTCACCCGAATGACGTCAAAGGGATTGCGCCATGGCCAGGACCGCCGACCCGCACCGCCGTGCGGAGCTGCTCGACCAGATCGTCGACTACCTGGCCGACCACGGCCTCTCCACGTTGTCGATGCGCCCGCTGGCCCAGCACCTGGGCAAGTCCACGCGCGTGCTGACCCATCACTTCGCCGACAAGGAGGCCCTGCTGTCGGCGACCATGGAACGCCTGGACGAGCGGCACCGGGCCTGGCTGCGCTCGCTGCCGGGCTGGTCCGGCGCCGACAGCGTGGGCACGATCGTCCGGCGCACCTGGGACTGGCAGGCGCGGGAGGAGAACCTGCCGGTCGCCCGCCTGATCCACGAGATCGAGGGCCTGGCCGCGGCGGGCAAGCTGGCGGGGCACGTGCCCAGGCTGCTGGCGGACCGGTCGGAGTTCGTGGCGGGGCTGCTGCGCGAGCGGGGCGTCCCGGAAGCGGACGCCCTGCGCATCTCCACGCTGGCCAACTCGGCCTACACGGGGTTGCAGATCGACTTCCTCACCACCGGCGACCGCGAGCGCGTGGAGGCCGCGCTGGATCAGCTCTGCGCCCTGGTGGACGAATGGGTCGCCGCCGCCCGAACCGCAGGGTGACGCCGGGAGGCGCCACGGGCGAGGACTCCGCCGCGGTCCGGTGAACGCCACGGCCCGGGAAGGGCCACGGGCAAAGACTCCGCCATGGCGGCGCATGGTTGCGGTCTGACCCCACGCGCGGCCCCCGCGGCCGGTAGGAGGCTAGCCCCCGGGTCGAGCAGGCACGACGGCGCGGGGGTAGGACATGGGCGGCAGGCCCCGGATCGCGGCTCTCATCGCGCTCGCCGCGCTGGCCGGCGGCGGGGCCGCAGCCGCCACCGCCGCCGATCGTGCCCCCATGCCCCCGGACTCCCAGCCGGGGCCGGACCCGGCCGGCCCGCCGCAGGGCCCCGACCCCGCGCCCCTGCCGGAGGATCCCGTCGTGTCCCCGAGCCCCATCGGCCCCAGCCTGCGCCTCACCGCCGGCATGACCCCTGCCCCCGTGATCGCCGGCACGGAGTCCGTCTACACCCTGACGGTCGCGAACACCGGCGACCAGGACGCGGACGACGTCATCGTCACCGCCGTCCTCGACCACAACGTCACCCCCGGCGCGCTCCCCGCCGCCTGCTCGCCCACCGGCCGCACCATCACCTGCGGCGGCCCCGGCCTCACGGTCCCCGCCGGCCGCAGCACCACGTACGAGCTGCCCGTCACCATCGACCCCGCCCTCAGGAACGGCACGACCCTCACCAGCCGCGCCCGCGTCACCGCCCCCGGCGTCCCCGGCGACGCGGCCCAGCTCACCACGGAGGCCGTGACCAGGGCGGACGTCGAGCTGTCCAAGACGGCTCCACCGTCCACGGACGGCACGATCACCTACACCCTGACCGTCACCAACCACGGCCCGTCACAGGCCACGGACGTCACCGTCCAGGACCCCACCCGGGCGACGATCGCCGACCGCCCCGCCGAGTGCCCCGGAGCAGGCCCGACCCTCTCCTGCCCCCTCGGCCCGCTCCCCCCGAACGAGAGCAGGACGCTCACGTTCACGGTCACCCCCCGCACCACCGGCGTGGTCGAGAACTGCGCCACCGTCAGCACCGGCGACCGCGAGCAGCGCACCGCCGACAACCGCTCCTGTGCCGACACCCTGGTGGAGCCCACCCCGGCACCGTCCAGGAGTCCCAGGAAGCGCGAGCGCGCCGAGGAGCCCGAGGCCATCGCCGACGAGGGCCCGGAACCCACCCCGGCCACCGGCAAGGCCGCCGCCGACAGGAACGACGTGCCGCCGCCCGCCCACCACACGACCCCCGAGCTGCCCCTGACCGGCACCTCCGTCTGGATGCTCGGCCTCGGCGTCGCGGTGCTGCTGGCGATCGGCCTGCTCGTACGCTACTTCTCCCGCCGCGACGAGCCCGGGCAGGAGGGCTGACGGGCCTGTCACGGCACCGGCGCGTCCCGGGCCTGTCACGGCACCGGCGCGTCCCGGGTCCACGAGCCCAGCACGAGCAGCGTCTTCGTCCCCGTGACGTCCCCGGCCCGGCGCAGCCGGTCGATGACCTGCTGGAGGTGCCCGAGGTCGCGCACGCGTACGTGGATCAGCGCGTCAGGGTCCCCCGCGATCGTGAACACCTCCTGCACCTCGGGCACGTCCGTGGCGGTGCGGATGATCTCGGTGACCGGCGTGGTGCCGGGGTAGCGCAGCTCGGTGAAGGCCTCGATGCCCCACCCCAGCTTGGCGTAGTCGATCTGCACGGTGAAGCCGGTGATCACGCCGAGTTCCCTGAGCCGGTCCACCCGCCGCTTGACCGCCGCCACCGACAGCCCGATACATTCGGCCATCTCGGAGAACGTCCGGCGCCCGTCCTCCCGCAGGAGCCGCAGCACTCGATGATCGATGTCGTCCAGGTCAGGCACGGAGAACACCTCCTTCAGGCGCAAATAACATCATCCACGAAGCCCATGAACTCATATTGTTTGCGTCTTCAGCCCACTTTCTCATCTAATACTTGCGCATGTCATGCCCGCGTTGCTGTGCTGGGAATCACCAAGCGAGCACGTACGACACCCAGGAGGTCCGCGTGAGCGTGAGCGAGACTCCCGCCCCCGTGTCGCTCGACGACAAGTACACCGCGCTCGACGGCCGGGTGCTCATCTCCGGCATCCAGGCCCTGGTCCGCCTGACGCTGGAGCAGCGCCGCCTGGACCGGGCGCGCGGCCTGGACACGCGGGCGTACGTCACCGGCTACCAGGGCTCGCCGCTGGCGGGCGTGGACCTGGAGATGGGCCGGGCGAAGCGGTTCCTGGACGAGGCCGGCGTGGTGTTCCAGGCCAGCCTGAACGAGGAGCTGGCGGCCACGGCGGTGGCCGGCACGCAGCTCCTGGAGCAGGTGCCGGGCAGGCGGCACGACGGCGTGGTCGGCTACTGGTACGGCAAGAACCCCGGCCTCGACCGGGCCGCCGACGCCATCAGGCACGCGAACGTGGCGGGAACGGCCCCGCTGGGCGGCGCGGTGGCCTGGATCGGCGACGACCCCGGCTGCAAGTCCTCCACGCTGCCCAGCTCGTGCGAGCCGATGTGCCAGAGCCTGTCCATGCCGCTGCTGGCGCCCGGCTCGGTGGCCGAGATCATCGAGTTCGGGCTGCACGCGGTGGCCATGTCGCGGGCGAGCGGCCTGTGGGTGGGGCTGAAGATCGTCGCGGACATCGCGGACGCCTCCGCCACCGTGGACCTGGACCCGCTGCGCGCGGACGTCCCCGTCCCCGCCGGCGGCTCCCGGGGGCCCGCGCCGATCCTGCTCGGCCCCGCCGCCCTGGACGCCGAGCACGACATGCTCACCCGCCGCCTCGACCTGGCCCGCGAGTACGCCCGCGCGCACGGCCTGAACCGCGTCATGGCGGGCGAGGGCAACACGACCCTGGGCGTCCTCGCGTCCGGCGCCACGTACGCGGTGGTCGAACGGGCGCTGGAGGACCTGGGCCTGGACGCCGAGGAGGCCGGGCTGCGGCTGATCAGGCTCGGCATGCCGTTCCCCGTCGCGCCCGGCGAGCTGGCCGCGATGACCGCCGGCCTGGACAAGGTGCTGGTCGTCGAGGACAAGATGCCGTTCCTGGAGGGGCACCTGAAGCAGGCCCTGTACGGCGGCGAGCGCACCCCGGCCGTCGTGGGCCGCGAGCTGCTCACCGCCCGCAGCACGCTGAGCGCCGAGGACGTGGCCACGGCCATCACCACCTGCCTCGGCCTCGAACCGCCCAGGAAGGCGGCGCGGCGGCGCGGGCTGCTGCCGGTGGTGGCGGCGCGCACCCCGTACTTCTGCTCGGGCTGCCCGCACAACACCTCCACCCGCACCTCCGACGACACGCTGGTCGGCGTGGGCATCGGCTGCCACGCGATGATCGCGCTGGACGGGCACGGGCGCGGCACCCAGGTCGGCATCACCCAGATGGGCGGCGAGGGAGCCCAGTGGATCGGGCTGTCCCCGTTCACCGAGGACCGGCACTTCGTGCAGAACCTGGGCGACGGCACCTTCCACCACTCCGGCTCCCTGGCGATCAGGGCCGCCGTCGCGGCCGGGGTGTCGATGACGTACAAGCTGCTCTACAACGACGCCGTCGCCATGACCGGCGGCCAGCGCGCGGAGGGCCGCCTCGACGTGCCCGCGCTCACCCACGAGCTGGCCGTGGAGGGCGTGCGCCGGATCGTGATCACCACGCCCGAGCCCGGCGCGTACCGCGGCGTGCGGCTGGCGCCGATCGCCTCCGTGCGCCACCGCGACGACCTGGCCGAGGTCGAGCGGGAGCTGGCGGCGCTCGGCGGCGTGACCGTGCTCATCCACGACGACCGCTGCGCCGCCGAGGAGCGCAGGCTGCGCAAGCGCGGCAAGCTGCCCACGCCCACGCGGAAGGTCGTGATCAACGAGCGGGTCTGCGAGGGCTGCGGCGACTGCGGAGACGTCTCGACGTGCCTGTCCGTGCAGCCGGTCGAGACCGAGTACGGCCGCAAGACCCGCATCCACCAGGCCTCCTGCAACTCGGACGAGAGCTGCCTGAAGGGCGACTGCCCGTCGTTCCTGCTGGTCGAGCCGGGCACCGTGGACAAGCGGCGCCCGGCGCCGCCGCTGCCCGCGCAGCCGCCCGAGCCGGTCCCCGCCCACGGCGACGAGGTGCTGATCAGGATGCCCGGCATCGGCGGCACCGGCGTGGTCACCGTCTCGCAGATCCTGCAGATGGCGGCCCACCTCGACGGCCTGCACGCGGCGGGCCTGGAGCAGACCGGCCTGGCGCAGAAGGGCGGGCCGGTGGTCAGCGACGTGCGGATCGGCAAGTGGGCGCCGAGCGGGTCCGTACGCGCCTCGCGGGGCAGCGCCGACGTGCTCATCGGCTTCGACGTGCTGGGGGCGGCGGCCGACACCACCCTGGACGTGGCCTCCCCCGAGCGCACGGTCGCCGTGCTGAACACCTCCGTGGTGCCCACCGCCGCCATGGTCACCGGCCGGGTGCCCGTGCCGGGCCACGCCGCCGCGGTGTCGCGGGTGGAGACGGCCACCCGCGAGCAGGTCTGCGTGGACGCGCACGCGCTGGCCGAGGCGCTGTTCGGCGACCACATGCCGGCGAACCTGCTGCTGCTCGGCGCCGCGTACCAGCACGGCTGCCTGCCCGTCAGCGCCGCCTCGATCGAGCAGGCCATCACGCTCAACAGGGCCGCCGTCGAGCAGAACCTGGCCGCCTTCCGCTGGGGCCGGGCCGCCGTGTCCCATCCCGAGGCCGTACGCCGGGCCCTCCTGGGGGACGCCGAGGAGGAGACCCGGAGCAGCCTGGACGACGTCATCGCCACGCGGGTGGCCGACCTGACCGGCTACCAGAACGCGTCCTACGCCCGCACCTACGCCGACGACGTACAGCACGTACGGGCGCTGGCCGTCGAGCGGGCGGGCGAGGAAGCGGGCACCGCGATCGCCCTCGCCTACGCCCGCGGGCTGCACAAGCTGATGGCCTACAAGGACGAGTACGAGGTCGCCCGCCTGCACCTCGACCCCGCGGAGCAGGCCAGGCGCGAGCGCGAGTTCGGCGCGGACGCGGTCGTGTCGGTGCTGCTGCACCCGCCGGCGCTGCGCGCGATGGGCATGAAGCGCAAGATCAAGGTGCGCCGTTCGGCCGGGGTGCTGTTCCGCGGGCTGCGGGCGGCGCGGGTGCTGCGCGGGACCGCGTTCGACGTGTTCGGGCGCGCCGGGGTGCGGCGGGTCGAGCGCGAGCTGATCCCCGAGTACCGCGACCTCGTCCGTACGGCGCTCGACCGGCTCACCCCCGGCACCGCCGCCGCCGTCGAGGAGCTCGCGGGCCTGCCGGAGCTGATCCGCGGGTACGAGGACATCAAGCTCGCCCGGGTCGCCGAGTTCCGCGAACGCGCCAGGAAGGCTCTGGAAAACCTCTGAGGGAGTGAACGTGACAGTCGACCGCCTGCTGCCCGACCAGGACGCCAAGGATCTCATCGAGCTGACCAGGGAGATCGCCGACAAGGAGCTGGCGCGCCGGGTGGACGAGCACGAGCGCGCGGAGACCTACCCCGAGGGGCTGTTCGCCACGCTGGGGTCGGCCGGGCTGCTCGGGCTGGCCTACCCGGAGGAGTACGGCGGCGGCGGGCAGCCGTACGAGGTGTACCTCCAGGTGCTGGAGGAGCTGGCGATGCGCTGGGCCGCCGTCGCGGTGGCCACCAGCGTGCACACGCTCGCCTGCTTCCCCGTCTTCGCGTACGGCACGCAGGAGCAGCGCGACAGGTGGCTGCCCGACATGCTGGCCGGGCACCTGATCGGCGGCTACAGCCTGTCGGAGCCGCAGGCCGGCTCCGACGCCGGGGCGCTGGCCTGCAAGGCCGAGCGGGTCGAGACCGGCTACCGGATCACCGGCAACAAGGCGTGGATCACGCACGGCGGCATCGCCGACTTCTACGCCCTGTTCGCCCGCACGGGCACCGGCTCGCGCGGGGTGTCCTGCTTCCTGGCGCCGGGGGCGGCCGACGGGCTGACGTTCGGGCGGCCCGAGGAGAAGATGGGGCTGCACGCGGTGCCGACGACGAGCGCGCACTGGGACGGCGCGCTCCTGGAGGCCGACCGGCTGATCGGCGAGGAGGGGCAGGGGCTGCAGATCGCCTTCGCCGCGCTCGACTCCGGCCGCCTCGGCATCGCCGCCTGCGCCACCGGCCTCGCCCAGGCGGCCCTGGACGAGGCCGTCGCCTACGCGAAGGAGCGGCAGACCTTCGGCAAGAAGATCATCGACCATCAGGGGCTCGGGTTCCTGCTCGCCGACATGGCGGCGGCGGTGGACAGCGCGCGGGCCACGTACCTGGACGCGGCCCGGAGGCGGGACGCCGGGCTGGGGTACAGCCGGCAGGCGAGCGTGGCCAAGCTGGTGGCGACGGATGCGGCGATGAAGGTGACTACGGATGCGGTGCAGGTTTTGGGGGGGTATGGGTATACGCGGGAGTTCCGGGTGGAGCGGTACATGCGCGAGGCCAAGATCATGCAGATCTTCGAGGGGACGAACCAGATTCAGCGGCTCGTCATCAGCAGGCACTTGGCCAAGTAGCCCCTGACATGCGGAAACCCCGCTTCCCTGCGCCCGGGGCGCCAGCGACTTTCCGCTCGGGCAGGAGCTCCAGAAAAAGCACGTCGGAGGCGTTTCGCGTTTGCCACCACCCATGCGCTCGATCAGCTCGCGGAGAATGGCCCAGCGCTGGGCAGCCCACTCGTAGGTAAGGTGAACGGCTCGTGCATCGCCAACCTGAAGGAAAGTGGAATCGCGCCAAGCACGTTGAGCAGGCCGGAGGGGAAGAGGCTTGGGTGCGGCGAAGGCGCGCACTGCTGGCGCCCGATAGCTTGTACTCCAGCCGCCCTTATCGATCTTTGAGCTGTTGTCGCCGGTAGTGGCTTCGTCGGGCGCCGGCTTGATGGCGTCGTCGCCGGCGTGACCAGTGCAGGATGTGGGGACCGGCTGGTAGGTGGCCGGGTTAGGGCCTGTACGGATTTGGGACACCGGCGATCGAAGCGCGGCCGGCCGGCGTCCTCACTTCCACTTGAACTTCACTCACGCTTTCCCTTCGCCGAGCTTCTGGAGTTTCTCCATATGGGAGACGGCCCGGCGAAGGAGCGGAATGGTGACCGACCCGCCTCCTACGAGGGCGATCTGCAGCGCCTCGAGCACCTGATAACGAGCGACCCGCTCTTCGTCACATCGTTCGAGGTGGTAGTAGACGCATTCCTCGCAGTCCTTCATCACGGACACCACGAGGCCGAGCAGTTCCTTGACCGAGACGGGCAGGGCGCCGGGCGCGTACGCTGCTCCGTCCAGCGAGAAGAAGGATTCGAACAACGAGCCGCTGGCGCGCAGTCGCTCGTTTCCGTCGCCTCTGGCCCTGCGGAAAGCTTCCGGAGAAGGCGTCACCGTCAGATGTTCGCGGGGATGACGTGCGGCGTCGGCCTGAGGGCCCGTGGAACCAGACATGTGGGCATTCTGTTCTGTTGTTGAGTTAAGCACCAATGATGATTTCTGCATGGAATATCAGGGAGGCTTATGCTGCCCGTAGCGGCAGTGCCATGTGCGGCCTCGACCGTGGGTTCGCCGTCGAGCACGACGGCGTCCTCCAGCGGATTGTCCGGCGCCTTGGCCGCGGTCGAGGCACATCGCGTGTGCGGCCTCGCCGAGCGGCGCGACCAGCCCTGTACGAGGGCCGCCGGGTCGCGTCGCCCCCGACCGCGGCGTCCGGGGCGACCCGGCCCGTGGCACCCCACGGCGGTTCGTCTACCGCCCACGCAGCCTCTATGCCGTGAAGAAGTCAACGAGTGCGCGTGCGATCTGGCCGGGCGCGTTCTCCGTGGGGATGTGTCCTGCATCCGGGATGCGTACGAGTGTGGTGTGCGGGATCTCCGAGGCGAACCGCTCGGCGTACGCCACCTGCTGAAAGCCGTCGTCCCTCGCCCCAGATCAGCAGCTTGGGTGTGGTGTTCCGTCGCAGGGCGGGGACGATGTCCCGGGTGTAGCGGTTGTCGGCAGCGCCCACCATGGCCATCCAGGAGCGGCGGACCCGCGCATCGGCCCACGGGGCCAGATAGTCCGTGATCCAGCGCTCTCGACAGCATGGTCCCCGAGTGTCACTTTCCCGCGCTGGTCGCCATCGGTGTTGTGACCCTGGTCGCGGTGATCGGCTGGCTGTTCAGCGCGGGCCGGGACACCTCGACCTCCTGAGATCCGAGCCTTCCCGGCATCGGAATTTCGACGCGGGCGGGGCGCTGATCGAGCCGGCCGGTGCGCCGGAGGGCTGGTGCTCTCCGGCGCTCTGACCATGCCGCCGCTCCCGGTCGCGGCTCGCGCCGTACACGGAGCTGAGGGGTGGGCTCAACGCCTCGCGATGTTGTACTGGATGGTGTACTGCCGCGCTCCGCAGCAGCCGGGGTGACTCGGGTTGGGAGTCCGGATCCAGAGCTGCCCGAGGGTTCCGCTGCGAACTCTGACCGTCCTCATGACCGAATATGCCTTCGAGCCGCCGTCGCAGATCTTGCCGTATCTGCCCCGCTGGGCCTCCCAGTCGTTCGCGTTCGCGAAGTAGAGGTCCGGGAAGATGCATCCACCCCTGGGGAAGCCGTTCTCGCGGATCACGATGGATCGCAGCTGTGCGGATCTGGGGGACTTGTAGGCCCAGGTACTGGTCACCTTGATCGGGTACTTCCGGCCGCGGTGGTCCTTGATCGTGACATAGGTGATCACGGACTGGACCGGCCTGACTCGCTTGACGTAGCTGATCTTCTGGTCGGGCGCGGCGTGCGCGGCAGGCGCCATGAGCAGCCCGGCTCCGAGGGTGGCGGTTAGAGCCACTCCGATCGCGGGAATCCGGAGTCGCGTGAGGGGTCGCACTGGTTCTCCTTCACCATGCAAGGCATCCATGGGCAGACGGTCATCTGACCGGTCAGGAATCCTGTTGAGGAGCGCGGTCAGGCCGAAGAGTGGGCGTCGGACCGGGTGAAGGTGGAGCCGGCCGGCCGCGGCTGCGCGGGCGCCGTACACGCGGTCCTCGCATTTCCGCAGCCCGATGCCGTCCCGACAACGACGCCAGCCGAAACGCCGAGGACGGACACAACGCCTGCGATTCTCTTCCGCTTGCCGGTTATTACGATCTATTTCCTTCCAGGCGTTTTTCGATTTTTGCGCCGACCGAACTCTATACAGCCTCGGTATATTCAGAGAATATGGCCGGCATACGGGCGCTGAATCACGCCGCGTCCTGCGCACCAGGTGATGGCGGCGCGAACATGGTCGGGCCGGCACCTGTATCAACGAGTGGGACCTGATCTCGGACTTCAGTCACCAGCAAATGATCGTCCGTCAGCGGGAGATACAACATCCGGATCGCGCTGCTCTTTCTTTGTCCTACCAGAGGGTGGACGGTCCCGCGACGACCCAGCCGGCGTCGATAGGCTTGACCCAAAAGCCCAAGGACACCTCGATTATCTCCGCGCGGTAGATGACCTCGACGTAGACATGGCCGCCAGTGTGGCCCCAGTGGAAGCCGCCGAGGTCGAGTTCGCGGAGCCAAGACAGGTCCCGCTCCCCCTCATCGGCGGCAAGGCTGCAACCCGCCTCGTCCGCCTCGGCGCCCGCTCCGACCGAGCCGGCCCAGAGCGACTTGAGCACATGCCGGACCGATGGATGGTCGACGAGCTGTTCGGCCTGAGGGATCTTTCCAGCTCGGAGCAGGCTGAAGTAGCGGCCGACGACCGCTTCGACGTCGGTCCTGGAAGGGCGCTCCGTCCAGATCTTCACCGCGAGATCATAAAGGTCGGACGGATGACGCCGCTCCCTCGCGCATGTCCACGGCCGGCGGCTTCAGGTTGAAGAAACCCTCACCGGTCAGGTGTCGTACATGCCGTCCCATGGTTCGTAGAAGCCGATGTTGTTCGGGTAGAACTCGGCGTGTTCTTCGCCTTCGAAGGTCTCCATGACGAGGTGACGTCGCGGGAAGAGCGGCCCTCGGTTCCCACGACTCGCAGATCGTGATCTTGACGGGCATGCGTTCCAGCAGGCGGGGCGCCGGGATCGGAAGCGAGCCCAGCCGGGTCAGCCGTCGCTCGGCCCGATGATCGAGGGCTTGTCGGTGTGCCAGCTGAGATGGACGTTCGCGGGCTCGCCGCCGGCGAACAGGATGCTGAGGTTGGCCTCGTAGACGCCGTCCTCGAGGCGGAGCGCGGGTGTCCAGATGTCGCGGTTGTCCACCTCGCCGGCGGGGGCGGTGTCGTAGTTCCACGTGGCGGTCTGGCGGCCTTCCGGAGCTCTGCGGACGATCTCGAGGGAGATCGAGGCTATCCTCATGTCACGGAAAGGCGGCCGTTTCATGCTCTCATCCTTCGGCGTCAGGAATTGCGCCCATACCACCCCGCACTTGGGGTGCGGATTGTGGACCAAGGTGAAATTTCCAATGATGCCCCAGCTTCTGGCTATATCGGAGCTGGCGGAAATCTGATGGGTGCCGTTCAGATACCGGCAGCCCTGGGCGATGGGGTCGACGCCGTCGCCCGGCCTGCCCAGCACCACGACCCAGACGGACAGGGCGGCCAGCGCCGCGAAGGCGCCGCAGGCCAGGCCGACGCGGGGTCCGGTGCGCTCGATGCCCTTCAGGAGCGGCCACAGGCCGACGATCACCATCCCGGTCAGGGTCCACCCGATGACCACCCAGGTCAGGACGGGCCCGTAGGCGTCGAGGCCGAGGCCGGAGAGGCCGAAACTGCCCACAAGGCCCAGCACGGCGGCCAGTACAGTGCCGATCGTCGCCCGAATGGCGCCGCCGCTGCGCTTCTTCGCGCCGCTTCCGGGTGTTCTCTGCTCTTGGGTCGCGCTGCCGCCCGCCATTTTCTGCCCCTTCTCCGCGGCTCGGACTACCCAAGGATTCCACAGGGAGCACGGCCCGAGAAATGCATTTCACCCACGCCGACATGAGTAAAGAATTTAATTATGCAACATTTGCCGGTCAAATCATCCGAATATCCCCGCCGAATCTGGGGGACGCCGGAGGTATGGGTCCAACGATGATCTCCCTGCGGCGGGCGGCGTGCGTCGCCGTGCTCGCCCTCGTGTTCCTCCCGATCACCGCCACCCTCACCGCGCCGCAGGCCGCGGCCGAGCCGCGCAAGCGCGCCCAGGCCGACTCCGCGGTGCTCGCCCGGCGCATGCTGGGCCAGCTCAAGGTCGCCAGGGCATTATCGATCCGCGGCTACAGCCGCAAGCGCTTCCAGCCCGCGCAGGGGCAGCGCAGGAGCAAGTGCAGCACGCGCGAGAAGGTGCTGGCCCGCGACGGCCGCAAGGTACGCAGGAACGCCTCCTGCCATCCGGTCAAGGGCACCTGGTACAGCCCTTACGACGGCAAGGTGCTGAAGAGCGAGAAGTACGTGGACGTCGATCACGTGGTGCCGCTGTCGTACGCCTGGCGTTCGGGCGCCAAGCGGTGGAGCGCGGCCAAGCGGCGCGCCTTCGCCCACGACCTCAGGCGCCCCGAGCTGATCACGGTCAGCCATTCGGCCAACATCGCCAAGGGCGGGCAGGGGCCGCAGAGCTGGCGTCCCCCGCGCCGGGCCCACTGGTGCCGGTACGCGACCTCGTGGATCACGGTGAAGCACCACTACCGGCTCTTCGTGACCCGCAGCGAGCGTACGGCCCTGCTGAACATGCTGCGCACCTGCTGAGGCCCCGCCGGACATGTCCCGCACCCGCTGAGACCCGCCGACAGGCCGCCGAGACCCCTAGCCGGACAGGCGGGCGTCCGACGGCAGGTACGGCGGAAGGTTGAAGCGGGTGCGGATGGCGCGCTGGACGGTGGTCTTGTCGGCCCGCGCGTCGATCGTCATCACGTACTCCTTCCGCCTGAACAGCTCGATCACCGGGTCGATCTTGCTGTGGTAGTCGGCCAGCCGCCGGGCCAGCGCGTCCGGGGTGTCGTCCGCCCTGGTGACCAGGTCGCCGCCGCACACGTCGCAACGGCCCTCCACCTCCGGCCGGTGGGCGATGAGGTTGTAGTCCATGCCGCATCGCGAGCACAGCCGGCGGGCCAGGACGCGGCGGCGAACCTCGTCGTCCGGCAGGTCGAGGTGGATCACGCCGTCGAGGTCGTAGCTCTCCAGGAAGAACTCCGCCTGGCGGCGGTTGCGGGGGAAGCCGTCGATGACGAAGCCGTAGTTCCAGTCGTGGAGCTGGAGGCGGTCGCTGACGACGTCCTCCACGAGGTCGTCCCCGACCAGCTCGCCCGCCGCCACCAGGCGGCGGACCTGGGCGCCGAGCTTGGTGTGGTGCTTGACGTGCCAGCGGAAGATGTCGCCGACGCTGATGTGCACCAGGTCGAGGTCGTCGGCGAGCAGGGCGCTCTGGGTGCCCTTGCCGCTGCCTTGTACACCCATGATCACGTATTTCCGCATAACCATCTCATTTCACAGCGCAAGCGGCGTAAGCCTCGTCACCTCCCATCGAATCAGTGATGACGATCGATTACGTAGATCTCCCGATGCTTTGCCGGGCCACCGAGCTTAGGGTCAGCCGCATCGAGCGCCTTCCTGGAAGGTGGGTTCATGCCTGCGCTGTCCATGGTCCTGTCCGCCCTGCTCCTGTTCACGTCCATGACCGACACCACCGTGGGGACGAAACCGGCGGCCCCGGCCGTCCCCGACGTCGTCTACCAGCGGACCGACTTCTCCTCCGGCACCCCCGAGGGCACGACGGCCGGCGACGGGCTGGCGTTCGGCCAGGCCGCGGGGACGACGAGCTACACCGACGCGCTGGGCACCAAGACGTGGGAGTACGCCCGCTGGACCGGCCCCGAGCAGGACATCGGGTTCGGCGCCACCGAGCTGATCGCGTCCTGGACGGCGGACGTGCCGCAGGGGAGCTGGATCCAGGTCGAGGCCCGCGGCAGGAACGCGGAGGGCCTGACCAAGTGGTACTCGCTGGGCCGCTGGTCCTACGCCGAGGGCGACATCCTGCGCACCTCCGTGCCTGGCCAGGGTGACGCGGACGGGTCGGTAGCCGTGGACACGCTGGTCGCGGCGGCGGGCAAGCCTCTCAGCGGGTACCAGCTCCGCCTGACCCTCTACCGCACGCCCGGCTCCGCGGTGACGCCGCGCGTGCGCACGTCCGGCGTGATGAGCTCCAACGTGCCCGAGCGCAAGACCGTGCCGGTCAGCCCCGGCGGCGGCGCGTGGGGCACGGAGCTGGCCGTGCCGCGCCGCTCCCAGAACGTGCACCTGGGCCACTACCCCGAGTGGAACGGCGGCGGCGAGGCGTGGTGCAGCCCCACCTCGACCACCATGGTGCTGGGTTACTGGGACAGGTGGCCGAGCGAGCAGGACACCTCCTGGGTCGATCCCGCCGACCCGGACCCCGAGGTCGACTACGCCGCCCGCTACACCTTCGACCACGCCTACGACGGCACGGGCAACTGGCCGTTCAACACGGCCTACGCGGGGCGGTACGGCGTGGACGGGTTCGTCACCCGGCTGCGCTCGCTGACCGAGCTGGAGCTGCTGATCAAGGCGGGCGTGCCGGTCATCACCTCGCAGTCGTTCAAGAAGGGCGAGCTGCCCGGCGCCGGGTACGGCACCGACGGCCACCTGATGGCCGTCGTCGGCTTCACCGCGACCGGCGACGTGATCGCCAACGACCCGGCGTCGTCCAGCAACGCGGCCGTGCGGCGCGTCTACCCGCGCGCCGACTTCGAGGACGTGTGGCTGCGCAGCTCCAGCAGCGGCGGCGTGGCCTACGTCATCCACCCGCCGGACCACCCGCTGCCGCCGACGACTCCGGGACTGCCGGCGAACTGGTGACCAGCCCCCTGGCGGCCTCGCGGAAGGCCGCCAGGAGGCGGTCGCGGCCGCCCGCGCGGATCGCCGGCACCACGTGGCTCGGCTCCCACGCCGTGCAGCGGGATCGCGGTGATGTCGGGGCGGAAGCGGGCCAGGTGCGGCGGGACGGCCGCGATGGCCACGGGCTCGTCGGTGGCGATCAGTTCGAGCTTGTCCTCGACGGACTGGATGACCGGGCCGTCGGGGGCGGGGCTGCCGTCGGGCCTGGGGCCGCCTGGCCCTGGAGCAGGCGCCCGCCGGCCGCGCGCCTGCACGCCGTCGCCGAGGAGGGCGTGCGTGACGAACGCCACTGTCATGATCTGCCCCTAAATGTGGCGATCTCTACCGAGATAGTGTCCGGCGATCTAGCAGAATGCGCCGAATCCGGCCTCGACGGTGCCACGCGGACCTGCGTAACCTGAACAACGCTGATTCGCCAAAACCCCCACGCCCGTGGAGCGCCGGATGACCGAGGACGATTCGACGACGCTCGAGAGAACCCGGGTCGTCCTGCCTGCCCGGCGGAACGATCCACCCCTGCTGCTGGCGTCCGAGGGCGCCAGGGTGGTGGTGGCGGGCACCGGCGCGCACCGGCCCTCGTCGCGGCTGCCCCAGGTGCCGGCCGTGCCGGCCACGGTCACCGAGCTCGGGCAGTGCCTGGTCGAGCGGGCGGGCCTGGCCCAGCAGCACCTCACCGTGCTGCTCGACCCGGCGACCCCCGCCAACCTGGGCGAGGTGCTGGAGCGGGCGGCCCGCGAGGCCACGAGCGTGCTGATGTTCCACTTCGTCGGGCACGCCCTGTTCGGCCCGGACAACGAGCTGCACCTGGCGACGCGGGCGACGGTGGACCTGGGGCAGGGGGTGCCCGGTTACCAGGCGCTGCCGTACTCGATGGTGCGCCAGATCCTCCAGTCGTCCCGGGCCGAGCACGTCGTCGTGGTGCTCGACTGCTGCTTCACCGGCGGCAACCGGCCGGTGCCCGCCAAGGCCATGGAGCAGACGTTCGACTCCTCCTGGCGCGGCGCGTACGTGCTGACCTCGGCCAGCAAGGACGAGAACTCCTGGGCGCTGCCCGGCGTCCGGCACACGGCGCTCAGCGGGGCGCTGCTCAGGCTGCTGAACGAGGGCGACCCGGCGGGGCCGGCGGCGTTCACGCTGGACCACGTGCACCACCACCTGGCGCATGCGCTGCCCGCCGCCGGGTTCCCGCGGCCCAGGCGGCAGGCGGGCGGCATGAAGGAGCTGCCGCCGCTCGCGGTAAACCCGGCCCACCAGGGCGCCCAGCGCTCCGGCCCGCCGATGAGCGCGCCGGGCGACCTGAACAGCCCCTACCGGGGGCTGGCCGCGTACGGGCGGGACCAGGCCAGGCTGTTCTTCGGCCGCGAGGAGGCGACCAGGTCGCTGGCCGCGCGGGCCCGGCAGGCGCTCAGGTCGGCGGGGCCGCCGGTGGTCATCGGGTCGCAGGCGTTCGAGGCGGGCGGCCCGCTCATCGTCACCGGGCCTTCGGGCTGCGGCAAGACGTCGCTGCTGCACGCCGGCCTGATCCCCGCCATGCAGGAGGACCTCGGCAGGAGCGTCGTGCTGACCCCCGGCGCGCTGCCGGTGGCCACGCTGGCGGGCGAGCTGGCGGCGCTGGCCGGCGGCGCCCCCGAACGGCTGCGCGCGGTCATCGAGTCGGACCCCGCCGCCGCGCGGCGCGGGCTGCCCGCGCGCACGCTCGTGGTGGTGGACCAGTTCGAGGAGCTGTTCACCCTGTGCGCCGACGAGGTGGCCAGGCGGCGCTTCGTGGAGGCGCTCGTCGAGCTGTCCCGCTCGGCCGCCGTGGTGATCGCCGTGCGCGGCGACTTCTTCGCCCGCTGCGCGGCCTACCCCGGCCTGCTGGAGACGATGCGGCGGCCCGAGATCGTCGCCCCCATGACCCCGGCCGAGCTGCGCCGCGCGATCGAGGAGCCGGCCACCCGCTCCGGGCTCTCGCTCGAAGCCGGGCTCGCCGAGCTGATCCTGGAGGACCTCCAGGCCCTGTCCGGCGCCGACGACCTGCTCCCCCTGCTCTCGCACGCGCTGCTGGCCACCTGGCAGCGGCGTACGGGCGGGGTGCTCACCATGGCGGGTTACCGCTCGGCGGGCGGCGTCGCGCGGGCGGTGGCCCTGAGCGGCGAGGAGACGCTGCGGCGGCTCGGCGCGGAGTCCGAGCCGGTCGCGCGCGGGCTGCTGGTGCCGCTGGTGCACGTGGACCCGCAGGCAGGCGCCCTGCGGCGGCGCGTCCCCGTCGCCGAGCTGAGCTCCGGCTCCGCCTCCGTCGAGGGGCAGGTGCTGGCCGAGTTCGTACGGGCGCGGCTGGTCACGGTGACGGTCACCGACGGCGGCGAGCAGGCGGAGCTGGCGCACGAGGCGCTGGTGCGCGCCTGGCCCCGGCTCGGCAACTGGGCCGAGACCGCGCGGGCCGGGCTGCTCGTGCGGCGGCGGCTGGCCGAGGACGCCGAGATGTGGCAGCGCGACGGGCAGGACACCTCCTACCTCTACACCGACGACCGCCTCACCACCGCCCAGGCCGCCGTGGCCGCGCTTCCCGCCGTGAGCGTCCCCGCCGCTCCGGCTCCCAGAGCCGGGGCGCCCAGGGACGCGGGTGGCGCGATCACCCCCGTCGAGAAGGAGTTCCTCGACGCGTCCCGCCGCCGGCAGGCCCGGCGCACTCGGATCACCCGCGGCGCCATCGCCGTGCTCAGCCTGCTCCTCCTCGTGGCCGTCGCCGGCGCCGTCGTGGCGCTCGTCCAGACCAGCGGGTCCACCCGCCTGGCGGGCGAGGCGGCCACCCAGCGCGACGAGGCCCTGTCCCGCCAGGTAGCCGCGGCCGCCGCCACCACCAGGGACAGCTCGCTCGGCTCGCAGCTCGCGCTGGCCGCCTACCGCCTCTCGGCCACCCCGCAGGCCCGGGGCGCCCTGCTCGGCTCGCTTGCCCGCCCGGTGGGCGCCCGGATGACCGGCCACACCGCCCCGGTCGAGCGGGTGGCCTACCGCCCCGACGGCCGCGTGGCCGTGACCGCCTCGGGCGACACCACCGCCCGACTGTGGAACGTCACCGACGCCCTGCGCCCCAAGAGCCTGGGCGTCGTCAAGGGGCACACGGGGGGCGTGCTCGCGGTCGCGTTCAGCAAGAGCGGCAAGGTGCTCGCGACCGGGTCGGCCGACGGCACCGCCCGGCTGTGGGAGGTCTCCGACACCGCGAAGCCGCGCGCCCTGGCCACGCTCAAGGGCCACGAGGAGCAGGTCGGCTCGGTGTCGTTCAGCCCGGAGGGCAACCTGCTGGCCACCTCGTCCACCGACGGCACCATGCGGCTGTGGAACGTCCAGGACCCGGCCAAGCCCGCCCAGGTCTCGGTGGTGACGCAGGACTCCGACCCCACCAGGGCCGCCTTCAGCCCGGACGGCCGCCTGGTGGCGCTCGCCTCCACGGGCGGCACGATCAGGCTCCTCGACGTGCGCACCCCCGCCAAGCCGGCCGTCCTGGCCACGCTCACCTCGGCGGAGGGCGCGGTCAGGAGCGTGACGTTCGCGCCGAACGGCCGCTACCTGGCCTCCTCCTCCGCCACCGGCAAGGTGCAGGTCTGGGACATCACCGCGACCGAGCTGGTCGGCACGGCGAGCGGGCACTCCGGCGCGGTGGACGACGTCGCGTTCAGCCCGGACGGCGCCGTCCTGGCCAGCGCCTCCGCCGACGCCACGGTCCGCCTGTGGAGCGTGGAGAACCCGCGCGAGCCCGAGGGCACCGCCACCCTGGCCGGGTTCCCCGACGCCGTGACGGGCGTGGCCTTCAGCCCGAACGGCCAGAACCTGCTCACCTCCGCCGTCGACGGCGTGGCCCGGCTGTGGAACGCCTCCAACACCTCCCGCACGTCCCCCTTCGCCCGGCTCGGCCTGCACACCGGCCAGGTCAACGGGGTCGCGATCGCCAAGGGCGGCGGCACGCTGGCCACCGCCTCCGACGACAAGACCGTCAGGCTCTGGAACATCTCTGACCCGGCGGTGGCCACGCCCGAGTCCACGCTGAGCGGGCACACCGGGCAGGTCCAGTCGGTCGCGTTCAACCCCGACGGCACCCGCCTGCTCACCGCCTCCGACGACAAGACGGCCAGGATCTGGGACGTCTCGGAGACCGCGACCCCGAAGCTGCTCGGCACGCTGACGGGCCACACGGACGGCGTGCGCTCGGCCGCGTACAGCCCTGACGGCAAGATGGCGGTGACGACCGGGCGCGACGGCCGGACGCTGCTGTGGAACGTCGCCACCCCGTCCAGCCCCAAGCAGGTCGCCACGATCGGCGCCGCCGACAGGCGGGTGAGCACGGCCGCGTTCCGGCCCGACGGCCGCGCGCTGGCGACCGGCTCCGGCACGGGGTCCGTACGGCTGTGGGACGTCTCCGAGCCGGCCGGGCCGCGCGCCCTGGCGTCGTTCGCCGCGGGCACCGGCAGCGTGCTCGACCTGCGGTTCAGCCGCGACGGCAGGACGCTGGCCACGGCGTCGAGCGACGGCACCGCCCGGCTGTGGGACGTCGCCGCGCCCGCCTCCGCCAGGAAGCTGGCGGACCTGCCCGGCCACTCGGCCGCCGTGTCGGCCGTCGCGTTCAGCGCCGACGACCGCACGCTCGTCACGGCCTCCCAGGACATGACCGTCCAGGTGTGGAACGTCGTCACGCCCGCCCGTCCCACGCTCTGGGCCGTGTTCGCCGGCCGGGGCGCGGCGGGCGACGTGGAGCTGGGCCCCGACGGCACCGTGCTGGCCGCCGCGTCCGGCAGCGCCGCCCAGCTCTGGGGCCTGAACGTGGAGCAGGCGACGGCGAACGTCTGCGAGGCGTCGGGAACCTCGATCAGCAGGACGGAGTGGGCCCGGTACCTGCCCGGCCGCCCCTACTCGCCGCCCTGCGCCGCCGCCTCCGCGACACCGTCCGCCGGCTGATAGGCCGGGTCCTCGAACACGGCCTGGCAGCCCTCGCCCGCCAGGTCCTGCACCCACAGGCCGACGAACGCGCCGGTGAAGCCGAACGAGCGGATCTGCCCGTCGACGATCTCGTCGGCGTGCTCGTCGGACAGGATCGTGGCGTCCAGCTCCACGGGGATGGCGTGGCCGTCGTACGAGAAGCGCAGGATCGGCCCGTCGAGCTCCAGCTCCAGGCGGCTCGCGGTGCCGGCGGCGGTGAAGTGCACGGTGCGGGCGCCCCGGTCGCTGCCGGTCAGGACGACGCCGTCGGTGGTCAGCGCGAGGTGGTACCAGTTGCGGGAGTTGTAGTAGGCGGTGATCCCGGCGGACTGGTGCACGCTGCCCGGCTCGAACGTCACGCCCGTCCCGAAGCCGCACCTCGTGGCCGTCACCCGGCGCGCGACCAGGCTGGGGGCGCGCCGCCCGTACGGCGACTGGCCGCCGCTGACCGTCACCCGGCCGTCCTCGAACCGCACCCAGTCGGGCGAGGCCGGCCGGCGCAGCGTGCTCCATCCGCTGCCGTCGGCGGGCGACGCGTCCGGCCACGGGTGCGGCGGCAGGGCGGGAGCGGGCACCTCGACGGCGGGCACTCCCCCGGCCACCCGGGGCCAGCCGTCCTCCCACTCGACCCGCTGGATTGCGCTCTCCCTGCCCAGCACGCACCGGCCGCGCGGCGCGTACGGCCGGGCGGCGAGGTGCGCCAGGTACCACTCGCCGCCCTGCGTCCGCACCAGGCACCCGTGCCCGGCCTTCTGCAGCTCCAGGCCGGGGTCGTGGCGCGAGGTGAGCATCGGCCCGGCCGGGTCGGCCTCGTACGGGCCCTCCAGCGAGCGGGAGCGCAGCACGCTCACGCAGTGCTCGTAACCGGTGCCGCCCTCGGCGACCATGAGGTAGTACCAGCCGTCCACCCGGTAGATGTGCGGCCCCTCGGTGATGCTCCGGTTCTCCAGGATGAGCCTCGGCGTGCCACCGCTCAGGGGTTGCAGCTCGATGCCGGAGAACCCCCGCCCCGGGCGGGAGTCGAAGACCATGTTGAGCAGGTACGTGGTGCCGTCGTCGTCGTGGAAGAGCGCCGCGTCGAACCCGCGCCCCGGCAGCCGCACCGGGTCCGACCAGGGGCCCTCGATGGCGGGCGCGGTGACGAGGTAGTTGGCGACGTCCTTGTAGCCGTGCGCGTAGGTGTCCATCACGCTGTAGACCAGGTGGAACAGGCCGTTCGCGTACGTCAGGTCGGGCGCCCACACGCCGCCCGAGTCGGGCACGCCGGACAGGTCGAGCAGCCTGCGCCCGGTGAGGACGCCGCCCAGGGAACGCCAGTTGACCAGGTCGCGCGAGTGGTGCACGAGCACGCCCGGGTACCACTCGAACGTCGAGGTGGCGAGGTAGTAGTCGTCCCCGACGCGCAGGATGGACGGGTCCGGGTGGAAGCCGGGCAGGACGGGGTTGCGGATCATCGATGCTCCATCCCAGATCTTCATGCCTGAACCCTGCCAGAGCCGCGACCGGGCGGCGCATCCCGGGTGCCCGCTCGGGCCGGCCCGGCGGGGCCGGCGCGATGAGCAGGGGTGACGCCGGGTTGCAACCGATCTGAAGCCGCGCCCTGATGGTGTGGCACGGTCAACGCGATCGACCGTCGAACGGGGAGCAGAACACGATGGGGACCAGGAGAGCACTCACGATCTTCGCAGCGGGAACGGCGCTGATCGCCGGCGCCTTCGCGGGCGCCGCCTGGGCGGGCGGCGGCCTGTCCACGCCGGCGGGCCATCACGACAGCGTGACGCCGGCCGGTTACCACGACAGCGTGACCCCCGCGGGCTACCACGACAGCGTGGCCCCGGCCGGACACATCGACGGCGCCGTCGCCCCTGCCGGGCACGACTGGATCGGGTGAGCACCGATCGGCCGGGGTTCCCGCGCACCCGGCCGATCAGCACCGCGGCACTCGCGCCAACGCCTCCTGAACGCGCGCCCGGCCTGCCACGGCCACGAAAAGGACGTGGCAGGCCGGTGCGGCGCCTACCCGGCCAGCCGGAGCACGCCCCAGTGGCTGGTGTCGAGGTAGCCGCGGCCGGTCGCGTCGTTCCAGGTCACCGCGCTCGTCCTGGTCCCGCCCGTCGCGTCGTTGACCTGGACGTCGAAGCCGAGCAGCGTCCCCTCCTCGAGGGTGATGGTGGGCAGCTCGACGGCCGCCTCCACCACGTAACCACCCGGCACCGTCACGGCCGCCGCCCGCACGTTGTCCTTGACACCGGAGGCGTCGAACGTGCCGCCCACCGTGATCCGGCCGGAGAAGCTCACCCGGTACTGGCCGTCGTCGTCCTCGTATCCCTTGGTCTTGCCGTTGCCCGGGTCCACGAAGAGCTCGACGGAGTCCTGCTCCCACGGGTTGGCGGACTCCTCGCTCAGCGCGGGGTCGGTGACCTGCGCCAGGACGTACAGGGTCGAGCCGGACCAGAGGGAGCGGACCTTGGCGGTGGCGCCCGAGTCGCCCTGCATCCAGGTGGCGGTGCGGATCTCCGGGACGCCCGACCACAGCCGGTCCGCGGCGCCGTCCAGGACGGGGGCGGGACGGCGCGGGGCGGTGGCGCGCTTGACGGCGGGGACGGGGGTGAGCTCGCCCGTCCAGGTGGTGCGCGTGCCGCGGTCGTGCACCACCACCTCGACGTCCGTGCCGCTGCCGAGCAGGGCCTCCACCCGGTAGCCGGTGGCGGTGCGGCGCACGCCGGGCGAGGTCCGGCCGAGGGCGCGCGAGCGGCCGTCCACGGTGAACGTGACCCGGTCGCCGGCGGAGACGGTCGGGTCCGTCACCTCGGCCAGCACGTACAGGCCCGCGGCGGAGGTGCGGGCCTGGAAGCCGGCCGAGACGTCGCCGACGCGGGCGAGCGGCGCGTCCGGCAGCAGGTCCCACTCCAGGTCGCGCCTGCCGTCCACCTTGACGACCGCGGCGGGCGCCTCCAGCTTGCGCACGAGCGGTTCCAACCTGGACGGATCCACGACGCCCCAGTACGCGGGCTTGGCCTGCAGGTCGTCGTCGAAGAGCAGCGGCGCGTTGAGCCGCGGGATCGGCCAGGAGCGCAGCCAGCTCACGTCGTCCGACTTGCCCCACACGGTGACCGAGCTCAACCGTCCGGCCTGCCGCCGGAAGACGTCGAACAGCTCCTTGTACCGGTGCCCCTGCTGGACGAGCAGCTCGGGCGGGATCGTGTCGTAGGAGGAGACGAAGTCGGTGTAGATGCTCACGTCCAGCTCGGTGACCTGCTGGTCCAGGCCGAGCGTGGCGAAGCGCTCGATGGTGGCCTCGACCGCGGAGGCGGGCGGGTGCTCGATGTTGAGGTGGAGCTGGTGGCCGACGCCGTCGATCGGCACGCCCTCGTCCTTGAGCTGCTTGACCAGCTTGTACAGGGCCTCGCGCTTGCGCGGGAACTCGGTGTTGTAGTCGTTGATGAACAGCTTGGCGTCCGGGTCGGCCTCGCGGGCGACGCGGAAGGCGGTGCGGATGAAGTCGAGCCCGGCGATCTCGTACCACGGGGAGCGGCGCAGCCCGTCGGGCTGGTTCTCGTCCACGACCTCGTTGACCACGTCCCAGGCCGCGATCCGGCCCTTGTAGCGGGTGACGAGCGTGCGCACGTGCCGCTCCAGGCGCTGCAGCAGCACCTCCTTGGTGGCGTTCTCGAACACCCAGTCCGGGGTCTGGCTGTGCCAGGCGAGGGTGTGGCCGCGGACGGTCATGCCGTGCTCGGTGCCGAAGTTCACCAGGTGGTCGCCGTCGGTGAAGGTGAACTCCCCTTCGCGGGGCTCGGTGGCGTCCCACTTGAGCTCGTTGCCGGGGGTGACGCCGTTGAAGTGCTTGGCGAGCAGCTCGCCGTGCACGCCGAGCGTCTCGGGCCGGGTGAAGGCCGAGCCCATGGTGAACGGCACCTCGTCCTTCAGGGAGGGGATGCCGGTCTGGATGGGCTTGGGCTCGACGTAGGTCATCGTGAAGTCGTCGAGGTGGAAGGGGAAGGTGCCGGTGTCGGACTCGAGGTAGAGGCTGAGGAGGTCGACGTCGTGGGCGAGCGTGTACGTGCCGGAGAGCCGCACCCACTCCCCCGCGGGCACGTCCTTGGGCGCGACGACGCGCTCGTAGCTGGAGGTGCCGCCGGTGCGGCGCTCGATCGAGAGGCCGAGCTTGCCGGACGCGGTGTCGGGGCCGAGCCTGACCCAGGCCGACAGGGCGTACTTGTCGCCCTTGCCCATCCGGCCGAGCACGTTCAGCGCGGGGCCGTCCCAGGAGGCGGAGCGGCCGGTGACGGTGAGGCCCTGGGTGCCCCCGTGGGCGGTCGTGCCGACCTGGAGGGCGGCGGCGGCGCGCGGTGACCAGTCCTGCGCGGTGCCGTCCTCGAAGTCGCTGGTGATCGGCTCGCGGGTGGGGTCGCCGAGCGGGCTCAGGACGATGTCGTCCAGGTGGTACTGGGAGGTGGCGTCGGAGCTCTCGACGTAGAGCTGCACGTCGGTGGATTCGGCGGTGAACAGGTAGCTGCCCGACAGCCGCACCCAGGCGCCGTCGGTGACGGTGGCCGCCGCGACCCGCTCGTAGGTGGTCTCGCCGCCGGTCGGCGTGCGCTGCACGGTCATCGCGATCGTGCTCGCGGGTTGCCCCGCGACCAGCCTGGCGTACGCGGTGACGGTGTAGCCGACGCCCCTGACGAAGGGGCCGGGGATGGACGCGCCGTGCCAGGTGGCGGTCCTGCCGCTCACCGCGAGGCCGCCCGACCCCGCGCGGGCCGCGTCCGGCGTCACCGTGACGGAGACGCCGTCGCCGCGCGGCCCCCATCCCTGGGCGGTGCCGTCCTCGAAGTCGTACGTGAGGCCGGCCGCGTGCGCCGGGAGCACCGGCACGAGGCACAACAGGGCGGCGACCACCAGGGCTCGTAAGGTCCGCACGGTGCTCCTATGGCATCCGGAATGAAAGTTTCAGGGAAATGCCGATAAATATCAGGCGGACTGTAGAGCGGGGGCGATCACGGGTCAACAGCCGGGTTCCGCACTGCAAGCGATTGCTGGCCGATGGAGTGCAGTTTCACTGCAGATCATTGACGAAGTGAGGGCAGTTGGGCGAACGTTTCATGCAACCGATTGCCGCACTCTGCCGAGGCTGCGCATGCGACTTCTGTTACTCCCCCCGATGATCGCCCTGACAGTGATCGCCACGGTGACGCCCGCGGCCCCGGCCGCGGCCACCGCCCGCGCCACCATCGTCGTGGCCACCGACGGCTCGGGCGACCACCCGACCGTCCAGGACGCCGTGAACGCCGTGCCCCCGGGCAACACCCGGCCCGTCACCATCCTGGTCCGCAAGGGCACCTACAAGCAGCAGGTGGTCATCCCCGCCGACAAGCCGCACATCACGCTGGCCGGTGACACCCGCGACCCGCGCGAGGTGGTGCTCACCTTCGACGCCTCCGCGGCCACGCAGAAGCCGGACGGCTCCGGCCCCTACGGCACCTCGGGCAGCGCCTCGTACGTGATCAGCGCCCCCGACTTCACCGCCCGCAACCTCACCTTCGAGAACTCCTACGACGAGGCCGCGAACGGCAACAGCCAGGCCGTCGCCGTCAGGACGACCGGCGACCGCCAGGTGTACGACAACGTCAGGTTCCTCGGCAACCAGGACACCCTGTACGCCAACACCGGCTCCGCCACCACCTTCGCCCGGCAGTACTTCCACAACTGCTACGTCGAGGGCGACGTCGACTTCATCTTCGGCCGCGCCACGGCCGTGTTCGACCGCTGCGTGATCAAGGCGCTGAGCCGGGGCAGCACGGACAACAACGGCTACGTCACCGCCGCCAGCACGGAGATCACCAACCCGTACGGGTTCCTGATCCACCGCAGCCACCTGGTCAGCGACGCGCCCGCCCGCACGTTCCACCTGGGCCGCCCGTGGCCGGCCGGCGGCTCCGCCACGGCGCGCGGCCAGGTGCTGGTGCGGGAGTCGTGGCTGGGCCAGCAGTTCAAGGACGCGCCCTGGACCGACATGTCGGGGCTGAACTGGCGCGAGGCCCGCCTGTCCGAGTACCGCAACCACGGCCCGGGCGCGACCGTCAACGACGACCGCCCGCAGCTCTCCGCGGAGCAGGCCAGGGCGTACACGCCGGAGAGGTACCTGGCAGGCTCGGACGGCTGGAACCCGGTGCGCCGCCCGGGCCCCGCCATCAGGCCCGAGCCCGGCCGCCAGGTGCTGCCGCGCGACGACGGCTGGGCCGCGGCCACGACCGGCACGACCGGCGGCTCAGCCGCCCGCCCCGAGGACGTGCACGTCGTCTCGACCAGGGCGGAACTGCTGGCCGCGCTGGGCGACCCGGCCGACAACACCCCGAGGATCGTCTACGTCAAGGGCGCCATCGACGCCGACACGGACGCCGAGGGCAACCCGCTGACCTGCGACGACTACGCCGTGAACGGCTACAGCCTGCCCGCCTACCTGGCCGCCTACGACCCGGCCGTCTGGGGCAGGACCAGTGTCCCCTCGGGGCCGCTGGAGGAGGCCCGCAAGGCGTCGTACGCCAAGATGGCCGAGCACGTCACGGTGACCATCGGCGCCAACGTCACGCTGATGGGCCTGGGCAGGAACGCCGCGCTGAAGAGCTTCGGCCTGCGCATCAGCAACGCCGACAACGTCATCGTGCGCAACCTGACCATCACCGACACCGCCGACTGCTTCCCGCAGTGGGACCCGACCGACGGCGCCGAGGGCAACTGGAACGCCTCCTTCGACAACGTGGAGGTCTCCGGCTCCACCCACGTGTGGCTGGACCACAACACGCTCAACGACGGCGACAACCCCGACTCGGGCCGGCCGCTCTACTTCGGCCGCCCGTACCAGGTGCACGACGGCCTGCTCGACGTGGTCCGCGGGTCGAATCACGTGACGCTGTCGTGGAACCACCTCAGCGGCCACGACAAGGTGACGCTGATCGGCAACACCGACAGCCCGTCCCGCTACGGCGAGGAGGACAAGCTCAAGGTCACCCTGCACCACAACTACTTCGAGTCGCTCGGCCAGCGCACGCCCCGGGTCCGGTTCGGGCAGGTGCACGTCTACAACAACTACTACAAGGGCGGCCCCGGGCACGGTTACAGCATCGGCGTGGGCTTCGGCTCCAAGGTCTACGCCGAGAGCAACGCCTTCGACGGGATCGCGGCGGCGAAGGTGCTGACGGTGTTCAACGGCACGGCGATCACGGCGAAGGACAACCTCGTGGACGGCGTGGCGACCGACGTGGTGGCCGCGTACAACGAGGCCAACGGCACGGCGCTCGGCACGGACGCGGGCTGGACCCCGACGCTGGTCCCCCGCGTGCACCCGGCCAAGGTGCTCAGGTACCTGGTGCCGGCGGGCGCGGGGGCGGGTCGCCTGCGCTGATCGGACCCCGGCGGCGGGCGGCCCCCTCACCGGCTCCCATCCGGGCCGCCCGCCCTCGGCCGTTCAGCCGGCCCCATTCAGCCGACCCCAATCAGCCGACGCCATTCAGATGACGCCATTCAGATGACGAAACCGTCGTGGTTGATGATGTAGAGCACGCCTCCCGCCACCATCAGCACCGCTCCTCCCACGATGGCGGCCCAGCCGCCGACCCAGGCCGCGACCATCAGCCCTACGCAGGCAATGACAATCCCGGCAAGTCTGTAGATTTCGGCATTTTTACTCATAATCAGAGATTTGCCGCTCGAAGGTGGGTGTATCCCACCCAGCTTGGGCACTCTTTCCTGTCCTCATCCTCGCCTAGCCTCGAAACATGGACACGGACAACCTGCTCGGCCAGTTCCTGCGAGCCCGCCGCGAGCTTCTCCAGCCGGAGGACCTCGGCATGCCCGCGGGCACCCGGCGGCGCGTGCTGGGCCTGCGCCGCGAGGAGGTCGCGCAGCTCGCCGGTGTCAGCACCGACTACTACGTCCGGCTGGAGCAGGGCCGCGAGCGCCACCCGTCGGCCCAGGTGGTCGACGCGCTGGCCAGGGCGCTGGAGCTGGAGGAGGACGCGGCCGCGCACCTGCACCGGCTCTCCCGCCCGGCCCCGGCCAGGCGGCGCCCGCGCCCCCGGCGCGAGCAGGTCAGCCCCAACCTGGTCCGCATGATGGCGGCCTGGCCGCACACCCCCGCCGTCGTCCTGGGCCGGTGCCTGACCGTGCTGGCCGCCAACCCGCTCGGCAAGGCGCTGTTCGACGGCCACGCCTACAGCGACGACCTGGTGCGGCTGGTGTTCCTCGACCCGGACGCCCGCGAGTTCTACCCCGACTGGGACCGGGTGGCGGTCAACACCGTCGGCGGGCTGCGCTCCGCCGCCGGCACCGACTACGACGACCCGCGGCTCATCGAGGTCGTCGGGGAGCTGTCGCTGAAGAGCGAGACCTTCCGCAAGCTGTGGGCCCGCCACGACATCCGCCAGAAGACCCACGAGACCAAGCGCTTCCGCCATCCGCTGGTGGGCCCGCTGACCCTGCACTACGAGTCGCTGACCGTGAACAGCGCACCCGGCCAGCAGCTCGTCGTCTACCAGGCCGGCCCGGGCAGCCCGTCGGAAGAGGCGCTGTCGCTGCTGGGCAGCCTCACGGCCTGACCCCGAACACCTCTCGAAGCGCGCGGAGCACGTTCGCCGCCGCGCCATCCCGGCATGCTCACGACCACCTTCGACACCTGGCGCGAGCCCACGCTCAGCGCCTGCCACCCGAACAGGAGCGAACACCATGGAGAGCAAAGTCGTCCTGATCACCGGCGCGAGCAGCGGCATCGGCCGGGCCACCGCGCTGCGCCTGGCCCGCGAGGGCCACCACGTGGTGCTCGGCGCCCGCCGCGAGGACCGGCTCGCCGAGACCGCCGCGGCGATCGAGGCCGCCGGCGGCAAGGCCGACGTGCGGTGGCTCGACGTGACCGACCGCGCGGACGTGGCCGCGTTCGCCGACGCCGCCGCCGAGCGGCACGGCCGGATCGACGTCCTCGTCGGCAACGCGGGCGTGATGCCGCTGTCCAGGCTGGACGCGCTGCTGGTCGACGAGTGGGACCGGATGATCGACGTCAACGTCCGCGGCCTGCTGTACGGGATCGCCGCCGCGCTGCCGCACTTCCAGCGGCAGGGCGCGGGGCACTTCATCACCGTGGCCTCCATCGGCGCCCACCAGGTGTCGCCGACGGCGGCGGTCTACTGCGGCACGAAGTACGCCGCCTGGGCGATCACCGAGGGGCTGCGCCAGGAGCTCGACCCGAGCATCCGCGTCACCACCGTCTCCCCCGGCGTCGTGGAGTCGGAGCTGGCCGAGAGCATCACCGACCCCGTCGCGCGGGAGGCCATGCGGACCTACCGGGCGGAGTCCATCCCGCCGGACAGCATCGCCCAGGCCATCTCGTACGCGATGGGCCAGCCGGCCGGCGTGGACGTCAACGAGCTGATCATCCGCCCGGCCGGACAGCGCTGAGGGTCAGCCGAGCCCGTTGTGCAGGCCCTCGCCCTCCGGTTCGAGCGCGTACGCGATGCCGGCGTCGATGTCGCTGTCGAACCCGGTGCGGTAGGCCACCTCGAAGGCGTTGTCGCCCAGCAGGTCACGGGCTCCCGCCTCGCACGCCTTCCTGGCCGCCACCAGGGCGGGCACGCTGGCCTGCGCCTGGCCGTGGGTGCTCCAGATCCGCTGTGCCAGCCCGAGCAGCCGGGCCGCGCGGTGCGCCCGGCCGGCCGCGCCCGCCGCCAGGGCGAGCAGGTCCACCGTCAGGCCGATGCCGAAGCTGTCGTGCAGGCGCCGCTTGGTCCGCAGGGCGGCCTGCCCGTAGGTGACGGCCAGGTCGAGACGCCCGGCGCTCAGCTCGGCCTGGCCGCGCAGGAAGTCGCCGTGGGAGCGCATCGACTGCTCGCCGCACCGGTCGCACAGCGTGCGCGCGTCCTCCAGCACGGCGACGGCCTCGTCGATCCGCCCGTCGACGGTGAGGGCGTGCGCCCGGCAGTAGAGCCCGACCAGCTTGGCGATGGTGAGCGGCTCGTCGGCCCACCGGCTCAGGTACGCGGGCTCCGACTCGGCCATCGCCTGGATCAGATTGCCGCGGATCACCCCGGCCATCGCCCTGAGCGCCCTGACACAGCTCGCCGCGTACGCGTCGCCGGCGCCCGCGGCGAGCCCGATCTGGGCGGCCCTGGCCTCGGCGGCGTCCGCGTCGCCCTGAGTGGCCGCCAGGTGGCCGTCGGACCACAGGGCCTGCACGAGCGCCGGGCCGGGCCGGGTGCCCAGATCGAGGGCCTGCCGCAGGTAGTGGCGGCCCTCCTTGGCGTAGCCGCAGCCGTACCAGAAGAACGCCAGCGTGCCGGCCAGCTCCAGCGCGGGCAGGCCGTCCTTGGCGCCCAGCGCCACCTCCAGGGCGGCGCGCAGGTTGTCGTGCTCGCCGATCATGCGGTCGTACCAGGAGATCTGGCCGGGGCCGAGCCAGCCGGCGGCGCCCCGGGTGGCCAGCGACAGGTAGTGCTCGCGGTGGCGCTGCTTGAAGCGCTCCTCCTCGCCGAGGTGGCGCAGCCAGCTCGCGCCGTACTCGCGCAGCGTGTCGAGCATCCGGTAGCGCTCGCCCGCGCCGGTCGGCAGCCAGGTCAGGATCGACTCGTCGGACAGCGCGTCGAGCAGCAGCCCGATGCCGGCCTCCGGCAGCCGCTCGTCGGCGCAGACCTCGCGCACGGCCTCGGCGTCGAAGTCGCCGGCGAAGACCGACAGCCGCGCCCAGAGCAGCCGCTCGGCGGGCTCGCACAGCTCGTGACTCCACCCGATGGCGGTCCGCAGGGCCTGGTGCCACGGCGGGCCGGCGGTGGCGGTGGGATCGTCCTCCAGCGCCGAGAACCGGTCGTCGAGCCGGTCGGCCAGGTGCGTGACGGGCAGCTCGCGCAGCCGTGCGGCGGCCAGCTCGATGGCCAGCGGGATGCCCTCCAGCCGCCGGCACAGCCGGCCGACGGCCTCCTGGTCCTGGTCGGCGAGGTCGAAGCCGGGCACGGTCTCGGCGGCGCGCTCGGCCAGCAGCGCCACCGCGTCACCGGCGGCCGGCCCGGTGGACCCGGCGGGCGGGACCGGCAGCGGATCGACCACGAACACCAGCTCGCCCGGCACCTCCAGCGGGCGGCGGCTGGTGGCCAGCACGCGCAGCCCGGGCACGGCGTCGAGCAGCGTGGTGACCGTCGCCGAGCAGGGGCCGACGAGGTGCTCGCAGGTGTCGAGGACGAGCAGGACCTCCCGGCCGAACAGGTGCTCGGCCAGCACCTCGACCATCGGCCGGGTGGTCTGGTCGGTGAGCCGGAGCGCCTCGGCGATGGCGTGCGGCAGCAGCGAGCCGTCGACCAGCGGTGACAGCTCCACGAGCCAGGCGCCACCGCCGAACTCGGGCCGCAGGTCGGCGGCGGCGCGCAGGGCCAGGCGGGACTTGCCGACGCCGCCCACGCCGGTGAGGGTCACCAGCCGGGACCGCCGGCACGCGCGGCGCACCTGGTCGAGCTCGCCGCGACGCCCGATGAGGCTGGTCAGCTCCGCCGGAAGGTTGCCTGCCTGCCACTTGCCCGCCATCGTGATCGCCGCCCATCGGCTGAAGTTGTGACAGCAGCTTGCCTGACTCTGCCGCGCTCCGTCACTAAAAGTAAGAAAGTAACTACCGCTGATGGACGTGATGGTGCGCCCGAGCCGTGGGTGACGTCAAGGTGCCACCAGGCTCGGGCGCGGTCGCTCGGCGGATCAGGTTCCGTAGGCCTTGACCTCCAGCAGGCCGACGGAGCTGGTGCCGTTCCCGGTGAGCAGCACCCGCAGGCGGGTGGTGCCGGTGGCGGTGAAGGTGACGGAGTTGTAGGCGTTCTTGGCCAGCGAGTACGCCGACGCGCCCGGCACGTCCACGTACGCGCTGCCGTTCCAGTACTGCAGCTTCCACGACGCCGGCATGTCGATGCCCTGCTCGTCGTCGAAGAAGTACACCTCGGCCCGGTTGAGCGTGCGGGCCGAGGACCAGGTCAGGTCCACCCACTGCTGCCCGGTCTCCGGCCAGCAGCCCCACCGCGGGTTGACGGTGTCGTTGGAGGACGGCGGGTCGATGCCGTCGTTGACCGCGGCCACGCTCTCCCAGGAGGAGGTGTAGGACGCGCTCGCCGTGGCCGACGCCGCCAGGTTCGACGGCGGCTGGACGCCGCCCCGGTTGTGCACCTTGATCTCGGTGAGGCCGGTCCTGGCGCCGGAGGCGGCCGTGGTCAGCACCCGCACCCGCTGCGCGGTGACGGCGGGGAACTGCACCACGTTGTAGTTGGCGCGCGGCGCGGCCGGGGTCTTGGCCTGGGAGGGCACGCTGACCCAGGCGCTGCCGTTGTGGTACTGCACGTCGTAGGAGGCCGGGGCCCGGTAGGTGGCGCTGGCCGGGCGGCTGTCCTTGAAGTAGAGCCGCACCTCGTTGAGCGTGCGGGCGGTGCCGAAGTTGAGCTCGTACCAGTCCTGGCCGGCGGTGGTGCCGCCCCAGAACGGCTCGTTGATGGGGTAGCCGTCCACGGCGCCCGCGGTGGAGCTGCCGGAGGCGGTGGTGGAGGCCGTGGCGGTGGCGCCGGCGGCGAGGTTCGTCAGGTTGGCGGTGAGGTCGACGCCGGCCTTGGCCAGCATGTCGACCATGCGGGCGCTGGTGTGGCTGACCTGGGCCGGAGCCTGCAGCCCCGCGACGGCGGCGTTGTGGGTGACGGTGCCGCTGGTGGTGACGGCGCCGGTGGCCGGGTCCCAGGTGAACGGCACCAGCGTCGACACGGTGGCGGCGCGGCTGCCGTTGACGTAGATCGAGTAGCCCTCGGGCACGCCGGGGTAGCGGACGACGCCGTCGGCCGGGTCGTCCCACACGATGGTCAGGTCGGCGTTGCGGTAGCGCAGGTTGTTGACGGTGAAGTGGGACCAGCCGATGTTGATCGGCGAGAGCTCCACCTTGGCGTCGTTGCGCGGCCGCAGCCCGGCGACGTCCTCGACGACGGTCCAGTTGCTGCTGCCCAGGATGTTGTGGTGGATCCAGGAGCGGTAGGTGATCGAGGAGCCGTTCCAGTCGGCCCAGAACTCGTTGGCGTCGGGCCACTGGGTGTTGCCGCCCACGTACTGCGCCCAGGCGTTCCAGTAGAGCAGCTTCTTGTACCAGGTCGGGTCGATCCACTCGTTGGGATAGTTGCGCAGCACCGAGGAGAGCAGGCGGAACTGCACGGTCGAGTTGATCGTGGAGAAGTTGTTGCTGCCGGTGCCGGAGGCCGCCTTGTCGGCCTGGTTGGCGGTGTAGAAGGGGAAGATCGGATACTGCGCCGGGTCGTCGAACAGGCGAAGGGCCTGCTTGTAGGTGGCGGTGTTGGGGATCGCGCCGACGGCGAACGGGTAGTAGTTGTTGATCTCCTTCCACGGCACCCATTCGTTGGTGGACTTCAGCCGGTGCTCGAAGAGCTGCCTGCCCGGGTTCCACAACACGTTGACGATGGCGTTCTGGATCTGGGTGGCGAGGGTGCGCAGCTCGGTGGCCTTGGCGGTGTTGCCGATGGCCTCGTACGCCTGGGCGGCGGCCAGCGCGCCGCTGTACTGGTAGGCGGCCTCGGCCCGGTCCATGCGGCCCGGCTTCCAGTGGAACGACACGGCGTCGGCGTCGTTGCCGGTCAGGGCGCCCCAGTCGTACTCGATGAGTTTGTTGTTGTCGGTGTCGTAGTGGGCGAGCTGGCCCTTGACGTCCTGCTCGGCGTAGCGGGCCAGGTTGGCGGCGATGGCCGGCTGGCCGCCGTGGATCTGGTAGCTCTTCCAGGCCGCCTCGCCGATGTACTGCGTGTAGCTGTTCGACCAGTTCTCCGGGTCGCCGGGGTTGTCGAGGAAGCGGCCGTTCTTGGAGGTCTGGCCGACGCTCAGCCAGTCGCCGTAGGCGTAGATCGGGTTGCGCAGGTACTTCAGGTCGTCGATGTGCATGGGCTGGGTCAGCGCGATCGCGTTGTTGTAGCCCAGCACGCCCTCGGTGGAGGTGGGGAACTGGAAGGTCTGCCCGGGGATGTCGGCGTCGAGGTGGTTGAAGCGCATCAGCCACCAGCGGTAGTAGATGTTCTTCTTGATCGCCGGCTCGGGCACGTCGATGTAGGGCACGTTCTCGGCCCACCAGCGGTTGTAGGCGCGCACGTGGGTGGCGAACGCGGTGGCGGCCGAGTAGCCGGCGTAGGCGTCGTACTCGGTGCGGGAGGCCGGCAGCTCGCTGGTGACGAAGCCCATGACCACCTTGACCGTCACCGTGGCGCCGGCGGCGATCGTGAGCGAGCGGTTGAGGCCGCCGCTGGAGACCGCGCAGCCGTCGCAGGTGAGCCGGGGGTAGAGGGTGGTGAGGTTGTTGTAGGCGTTCACCTGGCCGGTCAGTTCGCTGCCGCTGCCGCTGGTCGCGTACGGCGAGGTGGCCCGCAGTTGCAGCGTGGTGGAGGCGGAGCCGCCGTTGGTGATGGCCAGGTTGGCCACGGCCACGTTGTTGTCGGTGATGAACTTGGTCTGGTTGACGGTGATGGAGCCGCTGGTGTGGCGGCTCTTCCAGTGGCTGGGCGCCTGCCAGCGGGAGCCGACCTGTTCGGTGAACGTGCCGGGGGTCAGCGCGACGGTGAAGGCGTTGTTGTCGCTGATGCTCTCCCAGTACGCGGCCTGCCCGGCGAAGCCGAGCGTGCCGGGCGTGTGCGTCTTCATGAACAGCGCCCGGCCGCGCGTCATGAGCCAGGTGCCCGCCGGGTCGTTGCCCGAGCGGGCCAGCAGGCGGTCCATCCAGAAGTCGGTGCCGGAGCTCTCGGCGTCGTAGATGGCCCGCATGTAGTCGCCGGTCGTGTACGTGCCCGGCGGCGCGGGGACGGCCGGGCCGCTGAAGGTGGGGTAGCCGATGGTCTGGTCGGCGTACGCGGCGGGGGCCGTCACCAGGCCCGCGACGAGGAGCAGGGCTAACAGGGCACGCCTCATGAGAAGGCTCTCCATTCGAGCACGCCGGTCGAGTAACCGGATCTGGAGGTGATGTTCAGGCGCAGGCGGGTCGTGCTGACGGGGGTGAACGTCGTGGCGTTGAAGGTGTTGGCCGCCACGCCGCATCCCGACGCGCCGGGCACGTTGACGTAGGCGCTGCCGTTCCAGTACTGCACCTGGCAGGAGGCCGGCAGGTCGATCCCCAGGTTGTCGTCGAACCAGTACACCTCGGACCGGGAGATCGTCTGGGCGGTGGGCCACTGGTACTCGATCCACTCGGTGCCCTGGTGGTTCCAGTTGCCGTAGGCGCCGTGGCTGTGGTCCTGCGAGTTGGCGGGGGTGTAGCCGTCCTTGATCGCGCCGAGGGTCTCCCACGGTGAGACGTAGGAGGTGGACGGCGTGGCGCCGGCCGCCAGGTTGCCGGGGGTGGCCGGGCCGCCGGTCTGCACGACCTTCTGCATGGTGCCGTCGGCGTTGAAGTGGAGCTTGTCGATGGTCACCGAGCGGCGGAAGTCGCCTCCGCCGGGGGCGGCGGCGTTGTGGTAGACCATGTACCACTGGCCCTTGAACTCGATGATCGCCGGGTGGTTCGTGGTGGAGCTGACCTGGTCGAGCACGACGCCGCGGTGGGTCCACGGGCCCAGCGGGTTGCTCGCGGTGGCGTAGCGGACGCACGCGTAGCCCGGCTGGGAGCAGCCCGAGTCGTTGGCGGCGTAGGCGAGGTAGTAGACGCCGTTGCGCTTGAACATCCAGGGGGCCTCCCAGAAGTTCGACACGCCGCTCGGGGTGATCACCGAGCCGACGGTCGAGGTCATGGAGGCGTTGAGCCGGACGGCGCGCAGGCCGTAGTAGGAGCCCCAGTACATGTAGACCTGGCCGTCGTCGTCGGTGAAGACGGTGGGGTCAATGTTCAGCGGGGAGGAGTTCGGGGTGCTGTCGCTGATCAGCGGGCCGCCGATGGCGTCGGTGAACGGGCCTGTGGGGCTGTTGCCGACGGCCACGCCGATGTTCATCCAGCCGGGGCCGTTGCCGTTGACCGAGGTGAACCAGTAGTAGCGGCCGTCGGCGCCGCGCTCGACCTCGCTCGCCCAGGCGTCCGCGCCCGCCCAGGAGAAGTTCGAGATCGACAGTTTCGCGCCCTGGTCGGTGAAGGTGGCGGCGTCGGTGGAGCTGAAGACGTGCCAGTCGCGCATGACGAAGTTCGTGCCGCCGGTCGGGGCCTCGTCGTGGCCGGTGTAGAGGTACAGGGTGTCGCCCACGACCAGCGCGGCCGGGTCGGCCGTGTAGATCGCGGTGGTGATCGGCGCGCCCGCCAGCGCGGGCCGGGCGTCGGTGAGCAGGAGCAGGAGTGCCGCGGCGATGGCCGCCGCCCATCGTCGTCTCATGGATTTCGCCCCTAAGGAATGTGAGCGCTAACAGCGATGAGTCGGGACAACCTGAAAGGTTTTCGGGAAAGTAGACCGGCCGAGTCAGGGCTGTCAATCGTTGACTGCAACCCGGTGCATGCACTCTGAAGTGCTGGAACAGCAATCCGTGGCTGCTGATCAGCTGGCGAACGCTTGGTTACAGTTCGGTATCAGCCGAAAAGGCTTTCGACCGTCTCGACACGAGTTCCAGCCTGCGCGGAAAATCGCCCCGATCGTGAGATGTTCCGGGAAGTAGCTCCTGACCGTTGAGGAACTTCCGTGGGACACGATCACGAAGGCCGGCGGGTCAGCCGGCGGCGGCTGATCACCGGAGTCGGCTCGCTCGGGCTCGGCGGCCTGTTCACCGCCGGCGCGCACGCCACGTCCGACCCTGACCCGTACGCCGGGGCCGACGCGCTGTTCGCCAAGGCCCGGACGTGCAGGCTGACGCCGAGCACCAAGCAGGGCCCCTACTACTTCGAGACGGAGACGCTGCGCAGCGACATCCGCGAGGACCGGCAGGGCGTGCGCCTGCGCCTGGCGATCAAGCTGCAGGACGGCGAGACCTGCAACCCCCTGGACGACGCGGTGGTCGAGATCTGGCACTGCGACGCCGGCGGGCTCTACTCCGGTGCCGAGACGGAGTCGCGCGAGGTGCTGAGCAAGGGCGGCAAGGTCCAGGTCAGACCCGGGACGACGTTCACCGACCTGAAGCCCTCCGACCGCAGCCGCTACCTGCGCGGCGCGCAGGTCACCGACTCCGACGGCATCGTCCGGTTCACCACCGTCTGGCCGGGCTGGTACCCGGGCCGGACCGTGCACATCCACGTGATGGTGGTCGTGGGCGGGACGCGGGCGCTGTGCACGGAGCTGATGTTCGACGAGGCGTTCAACCGCGAAGTGCTGGCGCGGCCGCCGTACCGGGGGCACCAGACGCCGCGCGACACGTTCAACGGCAACGACCCCATCTACAAGGACGGCATGCTCGCGCACGTCACCAGGGACGGCGACGGCTACCTCGCCGCCATCGTCATGTCCGCCGACCCCGGCTAGATTCCTCACGAGAACTTCATCCTCGGCACAGGCACGGGTAAGAGGCCCCGGCCTACGGTGTGGTCCCCAGCAAATCGGGACACATCGGAGGATTCTCAGTGGGACACGACCACGACGGCCAGCGGGTCAGCCGCCGGCGCCTGTTCGCGGGCATCAGCTCGATCGGGCTCGGGACCCTGCTGGCGGCCTGCTCCGGCTCCGGCACGTCGGCCGTCACCACGTCCACGGGCGCGACCGTCACGCCGCAGGCCACCACGGCCACGACCGGCGACCTGGCCGCGCTCTTCGAGGGCGCGGGCACCTGCAGGCTGACCGCCACGACCACGCAGGGCCCGTACTACTTCGACGCCGACAAGGTGCGCAGCGACATCCGCGAGGACCGGCAGGGCGTGCGGCTGCGGGTCGCGATCAAGGTGCAGGACAGCGAGACGTGCGAGCCGCTGAAGAACGCGGTGGTGGAGATCTGGCACTGCGACGCGGCCGGGCTGTACTCGGGCGCCGAGTCGGTGTCGACCGGCGGGGGCGGCAACCCGCCCCCGAGCGGCGCGCCCACGGCTCCCCCGCCGAGCGGCGGACCCGGTGGTGGCCCCGGCGGAGGCGGCGAGGGCGGCGGCTCGATGGACCTGACACCCCAAGACGACAAGCGCTACCTGCGCGGCGCGCAGGTCACCAACGCCGAGGGCATCGTCGAGTTCACCACCATCTGGCCGGGCTGGTACCGGGGCCGCACGATCCACATCCACGCCATGGTGCACGTCAGCAACGAGCGCGTGCTGACCACGCAGATCATGTTCGACGAGGAGCTGAACAGCGTGGTCATGGCCAAGGCGCCCTACTCCGAGCGCACCGGGCGCGACACGTTCAACGACGGCGACACCATCTACCAGGACGGCATGCTGATGAAGGTCGGCCAGGAGGGCGACGGCTACGTGGGCGCCATCGTCTTCGCCGCCGACTCCGACCGGGACGGCGGCTAGACCCGCCGGACCACGTGCAGCAGGTACTCCTTCCTGTCGAGCGGGTTGTGATCGGTGCGCGGGCGCTCGGGGATCGGGCCGCGTACGGGCTCGTACCGGTCGAAGTCGCACTCCAGCACGCCCTCGCCCCTGGTCAGCCCCGGCAGCCGCTGCTCCAGCCCGTGCACCCGGGCCGCCGGGATCTCCCCCTCCACCACGGACGACAGCCGGGTGCGCGGGATCGCGCCCAGCCCTGCCAGCACGGGCAGCACCGGCCCCAGCGTGTCGGGCGGCAGCTCCAGGCGGAAGCGGTGCAGCGGCTCGTACACGGTGGTGCCCGCCCGCCGCAGCGCGGCCATCAGCACCAGCGGGACCAGGTTGCGGAAGTCGCCGGCGGTGCTCGACATGCTCTTGTCGAAGCTGCCGTGCGCGTGGCTCTGCCTGGCGTAGTAGCCGGAATGGGTCAGCGTGACCACGCAGTCCACGACCTCCCAGCCGTGCAGGCCCTGCTTGAGCGTCTCGTGCACGGTCTCCTCGATCGTGCGCATGAACGCGTACGGCAGCGAGCCCAGCTCCACCTCCAGCCGGAACCGCACCCCGCTGCCGATCTCCCCCGGCTCGACGCGCAGGCCGACCGTGGCGAGGAACGGGTTGGGGTCCACGGAGATCAGCTCGACGGCGGCGCCGGTGCCGGAGGGGCGTTCGACGCAGATCGTGGTGGTCTCGCGGAAGGTGACGTCGAGGCCGAAGTCGGTGGCGAGGGTGGCCTGGATGACCTCCTTCTGGACCTCTCCGTAGAGGGAGACGGACACCTCCTGGCGCAGGTCGTCCTGGCGCAGGCCGATCAGCGGGTCCTGCTCGGCGAGCTGGGTGAGCGCCAGGTGCAGCGCTCCCCTGTCGGCGGGCCGGCGCGGGACCACGACGGTCTCCAGGGTGGGCGGCGCGAAGTGCGCCTCCGTGCCCCGGGACGGCCGACCGGCCGCACCCCGCGCTGCGCCCGCCTCCTCGGCCCCGCCCTCGGGCGGGTGGCCGAAGGTGCCGGCCTCAGTCGGGTGGCCGAGGGTGCCGCCCTCGGTCGGGTGGCCGAGGGTGCCGGCCTCGGGCGGGTGGCCGAGGGTGTCGCCGATGCGGACGTCGGCCAGGCCCCAGAGGCGGGCGATGCGGCCCGCCGTCACCTCCTGCCGCCGCGCCGCCGTGCCGCCGTCGAACACGCTGATCGCCGTGACCTTGCCCGCCCGGCCGGGGCCGAAGCTCAGCCGGTCGCGGGCGCGCAGCGTGCCGCCGAACATCCGCGCGTACGCGACCTTCTCCCCCGCCGGCCCCCGCTCGACCTTGAAGACGGTCCCCGACACCGACCCCTCCGGGTCGCCCTGGGCGGCGGGCAGCAGCTCTTCGATGCCCGCCATCAGCGCCTCCACCCCGGCCCCCGTGATGGCCGAGCCGAAGAACACCGGGTGTGCCAGCGCCCGCCCGGTCTGGGCGGCGAGCTCGGCGCGGAGCCGGGGGTAGGTGAGGGAGGTCTCGTCGTGCACGTACGCGGCCAGCAGCCTGTCCTCCTGGGCGGCGAGCACGTCCATCAGGCTCGTCGCGAAGGCGGCCTGACCGTCGAACGCGGTGAAGGCGGCGGCGGGCGTGCCGAGGCCGGTGGTCGTGCCCATGGCGATCGCCCCGGGCGACAGCCTGGTGGTGATCTCGCGCAGCACGCCGTCGTACCGGGCGCCACGGCGGTCGATCTTGTTGACGAAGATCAGCGTGGGCAGGCCGAGGCGGCGCAGCGTACGCATGAGCACGCGGGTCTGCGCCTGCACGCCCTCCACCGCGGAGACCACCAGGACGGCGCCGTCGAGCACGTTGAGCACCCGCTCGACCTCGGCGATGAAATCGGGGTGGCCGGGCGTGTCGATCAGGTTGACCGTGGTGTCGCCGATGGCGAAGGAGACGACCGCGGATTTGATGGTGATGCCGCGCTGGCGCTCCAGCGCCAGCGAGTCGGTCTGGGTGTTGCCCTCGTCAACGCTGCCGACCTCGTCGATCACTCCGGCGGCGTGCAGCAGCCGCTCGGTCAGGCTGGTCTTACCGGCGTCTACATGCGCCAAGATCCCCAAATTGAGCATTCGCACCGAACGTCATGTCCTCTGATTGGCTGACTCCTTCTGTCTCGTGGGACACGACAGTTGCCCGCATCTTCCTGCTCCTCCAGCTCGTCCGAACTGGGGACAGGACACCAGAGCGGCTCCCGGCGTAGCAACCCATTTACCGGTCACTAAGGTGATACACCGTTCACGACGAGAGGGAGTTCCGGTGAACGGTAGCGACGGACTGGCCGTCCCCGAAGTGGTGGAGACCCCCGGCCGGACCGCGCCGCCGGCCAGCGGCGTGCTGCGGTGGCTGCTGCAGCATCAGGTGCAGCCGGTCGGCCCCGAGACGGCCGAGGGCCACGCCATGCCGCAGGCGTGGTGGAAGGTCATGTGCCTGACCGGCGTCGACTACTTCTCGACGCTGGCCTACCTGCCAGCCATCGCCGCGACGGCGGCCGGCGCGCTGTCGCCGCTGGCCACGCTGCTGATCGTGGCGCTGACGCTGCTGGGCATGCTGCCGATGTACCGGCGGGTGGCCAGGGAGAGCCCGCACGGGCAGGGGTCGGTGGCCATGCTGGAGCGGCTGCTGCCGTTCTGGCGGGGCAAGCTGTTCGTGCTGGTGCTGCTGGGGTTCGTGGCCACGTCGTGGATCATCACGATCACGCTGTCGGCGGCCGACGCGTCGGTGCACGTCGTGGAGAACCCGTTCTTCCCGAGCTTCCTGCACGGGCACGAGGTCGCGCTGACCGTGGTGCTGCTGCTGGTGCTCGGCGGGGTGTTCCTGCTCGGCTTCACCGAGGCGGTCGGGGTCGCCATCCCGCTGGTGGCGATCTTCCTCGGGCTCAACGCCGTGGTCGTCGCCGTGGGGCTCACCGAGGTGTTCTCCTCGCCCGGCGCGCTCGCCACCTGGACGGAGGCGCTGGTCGAGGGGCGCGGCGGGCTCGGCGGCGTCATCGGGCCCGCGATCCTCGCCTTCCCGCTGCTGGTGCTGGGCCTGTCCGGGTTCGAGACGGGGGTCAGCATGATGCCGCTGGTCGAGGCCAGGGGCGCCACCGCGCGGGAACGGCTGGACTCGCGCATCGCCAACACCCGCAAGCTGCTGACCGTGGCCGCCCTCATCATGAGCGTCTACCTGATCGCGACCAGCTTCGTCACCACCGTGCTCATCCCTGCCGAGGAGTTCAGGCCCGGCGGGGCGGCGAACGGCAGGGCGCTGGCGTACCTGGCGCACGAGCGGCTCGGCGAGATGTTCGGCACGGTGTACGACATCAGCACCATCCTCATCCTGTGGTTCGCCGGCGCCTCCGCGATGGCCGGTCTGATCAACATCGTGCCGCGGTACCTGCCCGGCTACGGCATGGCGCCGGAATGGGGGCGCGCCGTGCGTCCCGTGGTGCTGGTCTACACGCTCGTCTGCGTCGTGCTGACGATCGCGTTCGACGCCGACGTGGACGCCCAGGCCGGCGCGTACGCCACCGGCATCCTGGCCATGATGGTCTCCGGCGCGGCGGCGGTGACCATCTCCGCCGTCCGCAACCGGCAGCGCCGGGCCGTCGCCGGGTTCACGGTCCTGACCCTCGTCCTGCTGTACGCGCTGGCCGAGAACATCAGGGAGAAGCCCGACGGCATCGCCATCTCCGCCTTCTTCATCCTCGGGATCATCGTCATCTCGCTGATCTCGCGGGTCTCGCGCACGACGGAGCTGCGGGCCGAACGGATCGAGTTCGACGAGGCCGCGCGGCGGTTCGTGACCGAGTCGCTCGCCCACGACGGGCAGCTCAACCTGATCGCCAACCGCCGCCAGCGCGGCGACGAGGCCGAGTACGAGGCCAAGGAGGCCGAGCAGCGTCGCATGAACCCGGTGCCCGGCCGGGCCGACGTGCTGTTCCTGGAGATCGACGTCATCGACCCCTCGGAGTTCAGCAACGTGCTGCGGGTGCGGGGCGTGGAGGTGAGCGGGCGCCGCGTGCTGCGTGCCGAGAGCCCCGCCGCGCCGAACGCCATCGCCGCCGTCCTGCTCGCCCTGCGTGACGCCACGGGGGTGCGGCCGCACTGCTACTTCGAGTGGGCGGAGGGCGCGCCGCTGATGCACCTGTTCCGCTACCTCATCCTGGGGCGCGGCGACACGGCTCCGGTCGTACGCGAGATCGTCCGCGCCGCCGAGCCCGAACCAGGCCGCAGGCCGGGCATCCACGTCGGCGGCTGACCACCGCCCCTCGCCCACCGGCCCGCACCTCACTCCCTCCGACCGACACCCCTCCGAGCACGCCGCGCGTCTCCCCTCGTGCCGCGCTCAGGCATGAGCTAATATTTGGACACTTGCCCAAGTCGAATGCCCAAGAGGAGAACATGGCCCACCTCTCCGCCGAGCGCGGCAAGGCCACCCGCCAGCGGCTGCTCGACGCGGCCGTCGCCCTCGTCCCCGAGGTCGGCTGGGGCGGCGTCACCACCCGGCTCGTCGCCGAGCGGGCCGGGGTCGCGCCCGGCGTGGTGCACTACCACTTCGCCTCGGTCACGGACCTGCTCGTCGCCGCCGGCCTCGGCTTCACCTCCGGCCTGCTCGACCTGCTCGCCACGGAGCTGACCGCCCGGCAGGACGTCGGCGAGGCCGTCGACTGGCTGCTGGGCGAGCTGTCGCGCTACAGCGGCACCGACCCTGCCTCGCTGCTGGTGGTCGAGATGTTCCTGGCCGCCACGCGGCTGCCCGAGCTGCGCGAGGGGCTCGGCGAGCAGGTCGGCCGGTTCCGCGCCACGGTGGCGTCCTGGCTGGTCGAACGCGGTTACCGGGGGGATCCGGCCGCGGCGGCGGCGATGCTGGCGGCGTCGGTGGACGGGATCATGCTGCACCGCGCCCTCGACCCCGGCCTCGACCCGGCCGCGCTGGGCGGGCTGCTGCGTGCCATGTTCGGGAAGGGAGCATCGTGAGGATCCTGATCTGCGGCGCCGGCATCGCCGGGTTGACGCTGGCCTGGCACCTCGAACGCGCCGGGTGGGAGGTGGAGCTGGTCGAGCGGGCGCCGGCGTTCCGCGACGGCGGCTACCTGATCGACTTCTACGGCCCCGGATACCAGGTCGCCGAGCGCATGGGGCTGCGGCCCCGGCTGCTGCGCGACCGTTACCCGGTCGACGAGCTCAGCTACGTCGGCCACGACGGGCGGCAGACCAGCCACCTGAAGCTGACCTCGGCGCTGGAGAACGTGTTCAGCCTGCTGCGCGGCGACCTGGCCCGGGCCATCGCCGACGGCGTACGCGCGCCCGTCACGTACGGCACCACCGTCGGCAGCGCCGAGCAGCACGCGGACGGGGTGACGGTGCGGCTGGCCGACGGCACCACCCGGGAGGTGGACCTGCTCGTGGGCGCGGACGGGGCGCGTTCCCGGGTGCGGGAGCTGACGTTCGGCGACGTCGTGCCGCGCTATCTCGGGCACCAGGTGGCGGCCTGCATCGTGACGGACCCGGAGCTGAGCCGCCGGGTCGGGACGCGCTACCAGATGCTCACCGAGCCCGGCCTGATGGCCGGCGCCTACGCGCTGCGCGACGACCGGCTCGCCCTGCTGTTCCTGCGCCGCGAGCCGGACCCCGCCCTGCCCGCCGACCCGGCCGCCACCCTGCGCCGGCACTTCGGCGGGCTCGGCTGGATCCTGCCCTCGGTGCTGGAGCGTGTCCCCGGGCCTGCCGGGCTCTACCACGACCTGGTGACGCAGGTGGAGATGGAACGCTGGCACAGCGGGCGGACCGTGCTTCTGGGCGACGCCTGCCAGGCGGTGTCGCTGTTCGCCGGTCATGGGGCGAGCATGGCGATGGCGGCGGCCTGGGTGCTGGCCGACGAGCTGACCACGGCTGGTGACGCGCCGGAGCACCTGCCCGGCCCCCGCGAGACACCCGGGGGCCTGGCCGGCGCCCTCGCCCGCTACCAGGCGCGGATGGCCCCCGCCGTCGCCGAGGTGCAGGGCTTCGGGCGGCGGTCCATCCAGTGGCTCGCCCCCTCGAACCGGTGGCGCATCCTCGCCCGCGACCTGATCTTCCGGCTGGCCGCCCTGCCCGGCGGCAGCCGCCTGTTCGTCAACTCGTTCAGCCCCGGCGGCCACAACCTCATCACCTCCCGCTCGGGCGTGCTGGAGAGCGTGCGCCAGGACTGATCGCGAGGCGCGGCGCGGGCACCCCAGGGGGCAGGGCCGCGGACCCGCCGTCCCACGACCCGCCGTCCAGACACCCGCCGTCCAGACACCCGCCGTCCGAAGACCCGCTGTCAGGGAGCCGGTCGATGGTGGCGACGCCGAGGACGCCGTACGCGAGGCCGCCCTGCCGCGGCTCGAACCCCCGTACGGCGCCCAGCCGGCGTCCCGCCTCCGCTACCAGCGACGGCGGCAGCCCGGTCCCCTCACGCCGCGGAGTCCTCCTCATCCTCGATCTCGTCCCCGCCATGGCTGCGGTCAAGCGTCTGCTTGGCGGCCCTGAACCGGGCGCAGCGCGCCTCCAGCTCCCGCTCGTCTTCCAGGATCCACTGTTCGATCATGGTCAACGAAGTGATCACACGCCGGCCGGCGAGCGGGCCGACTTGACGCAGACTTTTCATCCCAGCAACTCGACCGTTCCCCGCTCGCCGTCCACCCTGATCCGGTCGCCGTCGCGCACCCGCATGGTGGCGTTGCCGGTGCCGACCACGGCCGGGATGCCCAGCTCCCGGGCGACGATGGAGGCGTGCGAGAGCGGCGCCCCCATGTCGGTGACCACGGCCGCGGCGCGCGGGAACATCGGGGTCCAGCCCACGTTCGTCAGCGTCGTGACGAGGATCTCGCCCGGTTTGAGACGCTCGCCCTCCTCCGGCCCCGAGATGACCCGGGCGGTGCCCTCCACCACGCCTGGCGCGCCGGGGAAGCCGGTGACGGTGTCGCTGACCGGCGCGGACGCGCCCCGCGCGTCGTAGATGTCGGCCCGTCTGGCGGGGTCGGCGGCCCAGCGCACCGGGTCGAAGCGGCCCACGATCAGCGCCGGGTAGGGCGGCAGCGAGGCGTACCGCTCGTACGTGGCCCGCCGCACCGGCGCCTTCTCCAGCACGGACCGGTCGCCGCGCAGCAGGGCGAGCAGCTCGGGCAGGTACAGGAAGAACACGTCGTCGCCGGCGCCGGTCAGCTCCCCGGCCCGTACGACGAACGCGCGCAGCACCCAGAACGCCCGGATGTTCTCCGACCGGGCGGTCTCCCGGTCGCGGACGACCGCGTTCCACCGCCGCACCCTCTCGCGCATCCGGGCCTGCTTGCCGGGGTAGCGCTGCGCGAAGCGCGCCCACGCCTGCTCCCTGGCCGTGCGCTGCCGCTCCAGCAGCGCCTCGGTGTCGGCCCGCGGGTCGCGCAGGCCGGCGAGCTGGGTGTCGATCCACACCGGGTCCTCGCCTGGCCGGGGGATCGAGACCTCGAACTCGTGCGGGCCGCGATGCCCGTACCTGCGGGCGAACTCCTCCCTGGTGATCTCGCCGCGCGCCAGCCTGGACAGGCCCATCACCGGCCCCATGCTGGCCAGCTCGCCCTCGGCGTTGACGCCGGTCAGCATCGCCTCGGCGTCCACCTCGCCCATCAACTTGCGCAGCCGGTCGCGGGTGTAGACGAGCGCGGCGCCGCCCTGGCGGCCCGCGGCCTCCAGCATCTGGGAGGAGGTGACCAGGTGCGGCCCGATCTCCCGCTCCCACAGCCCGGCCAGCTCGGCACCCGACCCGGTCGCGGCGACGCGCTCGCGCAGTTCCTCGCACTTCCGCGGCGAGCCGGCCAGGAACTCGGGCATGTGCGCGAGATGCCGGGCGACGCGGCGCCGGATGCGGATCGCCATGGGCACGACCGTCCTGATGAGCCGCCACCGCGGCACCGGCACCAGCGGCACCTCCAGCCCGGGCGGTATCTTGCCGAAGACCTGGTCGATCACGCCGAGCCTGCTCCTCATGCCCAGGGCGGCGGCGATGGAGTGGACGATGCTCAGGTTCATGTAGAAGCGCCCGCCGATGTTGCCCACCAGGTCGAAGCCGGGCAGCGTGGAGGCCGACATGGCCTCCTCGATGAACCTGCGCACGAACGACCACGTGATCGGGGTCATCACGTCGGGGATGGCCTCGCCCAGGTTGCCGCCGGTCCACAGGTAGTCGCCCTTGAGGCTGTCGTTCCACTCCTCCAGGCGCGGCTTCAGGCCGGTGATCGGGCGGGCCTGCACGATGGCGAACGTGCCCGCGCGCCTGGTCCACTCCACGTCCATGGGCGTGCCGTACAGCTCCTGGACGCGGGCGCCGAGCGCGGCCAGCTCCAGGGCCTGGGCGTCGTCCAGCACGGGCGCGCCGCGCAGCTCCTCGGGGACCGGCCGCTCCTCGGTGCCGCCGGCGGTGCGCACGGTCATGACGGCCTTGTCGCCGGTGCGCGACGCGGTCACCTTGCCGCCCGACACGGTGATCGTGTCGGGGGTGACCAGGCCGCCGACGACCGCCTCACCGAGGCCCCACGAGGCGTTGATCACGGTCTCGTCGCGGGCGCCGGTGACCGGGTCGGCGGTGAACAGGATGCCCGCCGCGTCGGCGTCCACCAGCTCCTGGACCACCACGGCCAGCGCCACGTCGTCGTGCGGCACGCCGTTCCGGTCGCGGTAGGCGATCGCGCGCGGGTTCCACAGCGAGGCCCAGCAGCGCTTGACCGCGTCGAGCAGGGCGTCGCCCCTGATGTTGAGGTAGGTGTCCTGCTGCCCGGCGAACGACATCTCGGGCAGGTCCTCGGCGGTGGCGGACGAGCGCACCGCCACGGGCACGTCGTCGCCGAGCTCCGCGTACGCCCGCCGGATCTCCCCGGCGAGCTCGCCGGGCATGTCGTGCGCGGCGAACAGCGGCGGGATCCGGGCCGGGTCCTCGGCGGCGGCGCGCAGGATCTCGTCGTGGAACCCGGCCACGAACGCGCGGTAGGCCTCGGTCGTGACGTGGAAACCGCCCGGCACGGGCAGCCCCGCCCCGGCCATCCTGGCCAGGGAGGCACCCTTGCCGCCCGCGGTCGCGAGGTCGGCCGCAGAGTCGTCGAGAGGAAGTACGGCCCTCACTGCACACGCTCCTTAGAGCCCCAGGGAGGTGTCCAGCCTGCGCCGGGCCACCTCCACAGCGGCGTCGAGAAATTCGAGGGTGACCCGCGCGACCGCCTCGGCGTCGGCGGCGGACATCGGGCGGCCGGTGCTCATGGTGCGCTCGATGGTGTCGGCCACCAGCTCCGCGACCCGGTCGTCCGTCGGTACGGCGTGGCCGGGCAGGGACGTCCGCATGAGCAGGAACCCGTAGACGATCGAGCTGACCCTCACCATGTGGTCGCCCGGGTCCTCGCGGATCGCGCCGCGCTCGGCCAGCTCGGCGACGTACGGCTCGAAGACCGCCCCGATCTGCGGCCAGCTCGTGCTGCTGCGCTTCTGGCTGGTCAGCTTGCCGAGCACCTGGGAGTCGCCGGTCAGCACCGCCTGCAGCAGCGGGCTGCGCAGCAGCGCCCGCGAGAACTCGCCGAACAGCTCGCTGAGCGTGGCCGGCGCCCGATCGCGGACCTCGGTCATCATGCGGACCCGCTCGCGGCGCAGCAACGCGGCGAAGATGTCGTCGCGGGTCTTCCAGTGCAGGTAGATGGTGCCCTTGGCGACGCCGGCGCGCTGGGCGATGTCGTCGATCGTGGTCTTGTCGTAGCCCCAGCGCAGCACCAGCTCGGCGAGGGCGTCGAGGATCCGGTGCGCCCGCTCCAGCTGGCGGGCCGGGTCCCGCGGTGGCCGTCCTGCCCTCGCCATGATTCTCACCCCATTTGTTTGACTGGATGAGACTATTTGGTCATTTTATTAAGCGCAAGTTCACCCCGCGGTACTCCCGGGGTGAACCAGCCTTCAGGTGAGCTTGGCCAGCAGCGTCTCGGCCTCGGCGGCGAACGCCGGGTCGCCGGTCTCCACGGCCGTGGCCAGCAGCCGGCGGGCCAGCTCCAGGTCGCCGCGCTCGTACCGGATCTCGCCGAGCCTGCACGCGGCCTCGGCCACCAGCTCGGGCCGCTCGCTCAGGCCCAGCGTCAGCTCGTAGTACCGCAGCGCGCCGTCGCGGTCGCCCAGCCAGTAGCACAGCTCGCCGAGGTGCGCCGCCGCCATGCCCGACTCCGGATCGCCCGCGTCTATGACGCGCTGGTACCACATGAGCGCCTCGGAGAAGTTCCTGTTCCGCTTGGCCAGCGCGCCCAGGTACATCGCGCCCAGCGCGCTGACGTGCCCCTCGCCCTCGTCGACGGCCCTGCGGTACCAGGCGCGCGCCCGCTCCTCGTCCTCCTCGTGGTACGTCTGCCCGAGCGCGATCATGGCCCGGGCCGCGAGGTCGTCGTCGCCGGCCTCCAGCACCCGCAGGTACACCTGCCTGCCCTCGTCCACGTGCCCGGCGCCCACCAGGGTCTGCGCGTACACGCTGAGCGTGGTCGGCTCGCCGTTCCTGGCCGCCTCGCGCAGCGTGCGCAGCGACGCCTCGGTGTCGCCCTGGCGCTCCTGCAACATGCCCAGCAACCCGCCGAACACGCCGGGCGCGGGGCTGTCGGCGTCACCGGCGCGCCGCTCCGCCAGGTCGTAGAACGCCTCGGCGTCGCCCGCCGAGTCGAGCAGCTCCAGCAGCCTGCCGCCGGCGACGAAGCGCACGTCGGGGTCCTCGTGCTCGTTGAGCCGCTCGTACGTGGCACGCGCCGCCGCCGTCTCCCCCAGCTCCGCCAGCCGCCCGGCGGCCTCGATCTCGGTGTACGGGTCGGAGCCCGCCAGCTCGTAGTACCGCACCACGGCCGCCGGGTCCGCGCACCGCCCGCCGAGGTCGCGGGCCCGGGCGGCGGCGTGCTCGCCCATCAGCGACAGCACCTCCAGCGCCGGCCCGTGCTCGCCCCGGTCGCAGAGCTCCTGCGAGATGCCGTTCAGCGCCTCCAGCGCGGTCTCGGCCATGCCGCCCCCGGCCGTGCCGGTGCCGAGCGCGGCGGCGAACGAGCGGGCCGCGGCGAGCGGCCTGTCCTCCTCGTAGGCCCAGACGCCGCGCTGCACGCCGGCCTTGGCCGCCGCGTACGGGTGGCCGGACTCGATCGCCAGGCCCAGCTCCCGCTCGGCCCCGGCCGTGTCGCCCAGCTCGCGCAGGGCCGTGGCCAGGTCGAGCCGCAGGGACGCCGCCAGCTCGGGATGGCCGGCCTCGATGCCCTTGGCGTACATGCGGGCCGCCTCCCGCGTCTCCCCCCGCGCGCCGAGCGCGCCGCCCCACGCCCAGTAGCCGACGGCCACGGTCTCCGGGTCGCCGCTTCCCACGGCGCGCTCCGCCTCCTCGATCGTGGCGGCGTGGTCCTGCTCGTCGAGCAGGTGGAGGAGGAGCCTGCGCAGGCATTCGAGGTCGCCTGCCGCGGCCGCCTCCGTCAGCAGCCGCCGCGCCTGCCCGTCGTCGCCGCGCTCGGCGAGCAGGTCGGCGGCCAGGACGGCGGTGGCGGGCAGCCCGGCCCTGGCGGCCTCCACCGCCCCGTCGAGGTCGCCGCGCCGGTGGCGGACGACCGCGAGGTTGCGCCAGGCCGCGGCGGCCGTGGCCGGGTGGCCGGTGGCGGACAGGAAACACAGCTCGGAGCGGCAGTTGTCGCCTTCCTCCGCGAGCCGGGCGCCGAGGTCGATCGCGGCCTTGGCGGCGAGTTCGGGCTCGCCCTCCTCGATGACCACGCGGTAGAACGCGCTCGCGTGCGGCGCCCTGGCCATGATCTCGTTCAGCGCCTCCGCGCGGTCGGCGGGGGCCAGCCCGGCCAGCAGGCGGCGCACCTCGCGCACGTCGTCGTCGTGCAGCGCGAGCAGCAGCGCGGCCAGCTGCTCCGACCCGGTACGCGCCGCCAGCGCCGCCAGGGCGCCCGGCCTGTCGCCCTCGGCCAGCAGCACCCAGGGCAGCTCCTCGGGGGTGGCGCGGCCGAGCAGGTGACGCGCCACGGCGGCGGCGTGCGCGTCGTCCTCCTGCGCCGCGGCCCGCTCCAGCGCGAAGGTCCCCGACTCGGTGTCGCCCGCGGCCAGCAGGCAGCGGCCCGCCTCCAGCATGACCTCCGGCTCCGTCTCGGGGTCGAGCGCCGCCGCCCGCTCGTACGCCGCCCGCGCCCCCGCCAGGTCGCCGGTCTCGGCGAGCAGGCTGCCGAGCAGGCACTCCGACAGCGCGGACACCTCGGGCGGCGCGGCCAGCATGACCGCCAGCGCCCCCTCGGCGTCACCGCGCCGCCGCAACCACCGGGCCAGCGGCACCGTGACCTCCGCACTCGGCGTCATGGCGGCACCGGCCGCGCGCCCGTGCCCGCCCGCACCTCCCGCCGAGCCGAACGCCTCGATCAGGCGCTCGCGGGCCTCCGCCACGCGCCCGCACTCCACCAGCGACTCGGCGATCAGCATCGTCAGCTCGCGATCGGGGTCGGGCACCCGTGCCAGCACCTCCACCGCCTCGGCATGTTCGCCCAGCTCGCGCAGGATCTCGCCGGCCGAGCGCAGCGCCACGCCGTTGAGGTGCTCGTCGTCGCCCAGCGCCCCCATGAACGCCTCGACCGCCCCGCGCCGGTCCCCCGCGTCGCCGCGCAGCGCGCCGAGCAGGCAGCCGGCCTGCTGGCGCTGACCGGCGTGACCGGCGGCGGCCACCAGCCAGAGCGCCCCGTCGGCGGCGTCGGTCCTGCCGGTGCGCTGCCAGGCGTTCGCGCACTCCATGGCGAGCAGCCCGGCCATCGCCCGCTCCTCCCCCTCGGGGAACGCCCGCGCCGCCGCCTCGAAGTCGCGGTCGAGCACCAGCCTCCCGAACGCGCACAGCTCGCCCGCGCCCAGCTCGAACGCGGCCCGCGCCCCCGCCACGTCGTCCAGCCTGATCCGGTTGAACCCCAGCGGCAGCGCGGCGCGCTCCGGCTCCCCCTCGGCGATCAGCCGCTCGTGCAGCCGGCAGGCGGCGAGCAGGTCGCCCTGCTGCTCGTACACGCCGGTCAGCCCGGCCGCCGCCTCGAACCGCAGCCCCCGGTGCCCCGCCGCGAGTGCCACCTCGTACGCGGCCCGCGCCTGCCCGGGATCCTCCTCGGCGACCAGCCCGCCCAGCGCCCACCCCACCCACGGGGCCAGCGCGGGATGCCCGCCCGCCAGCGCCGCCCGCAACAGCTCTGCCACGCGCGCCTGGTCGGGCAGCACGTCCTTGCAGATCACCGCCGTGTACGACAGCGCCAGCGGGTCACCGCTCCCCGCCGCCGACAGGAACATCTCGCAGACCTCGGACAGGTCGTACCCGATGGAGGCCAGCACCTGCGCGAACACGGCGGTGCCGATGGCCGCCACGGCGGGGTCGGCGTGCCCCGCCGCCTCCTGGTAGCGGGCCAGCCCCTCCTCCCTGCCCAGCCGCTGGTGGTCCAGCATCGCCGCGAGCACCGGATGCGGCTCGTCGACGGACGAGCGCAGCAGGTGCAGCAGGAACGCCGCGTTGAAGCCCTGGAGCACGTCGTCGCCCTCGGCCACGTACGCCAGCAGCTCGTCCGCCTGCTCCCGATCGCCCTCGCTCAGCTCCAGCTTGGCCAGCACCACCATGGCCCGCAGCGACTGGAAGTCCGCGCCGGAGTCGACGGCCCGGCGCAGCAGCCGCCTGGCCTCGGCCAGCTCGCCCGCCTTGAGCGCTTCCATGCCGTCGTCGGTGTCCTGGAGCGCCTGCTCCTCGACGGGGTCGGCCAGCGGCTGCTGCCTGGCGGCGTGGTCGAGCAGCAGCGCGGCCTTGAACGCGGTGTCCTGGTCGTCGTGCCGGGCGGCCAGCTCCAGCAGCTCCACGACGGCCTCGCGCTCCTCGGGGTGCTGGTCGAGCAGCAGGCCGAGCAGGGTGACGCAGCCGGAGGGCCACTCGTGGTCGCCGGACTCCAGCACGGCGCGCAGCGCGGCCAGCGCCTCGGCCGGCTCGCCCGCCTCGGTGTGCATCTGGGCCAGGCACGCCTGCGCCTGCACGGCGAACTCGCGGTGGCCGCTGGCGATCACCCGGTGGAAGATCGCCTTCGTCTCCTCCTCGTCGCCGAGCTGCGCGGTCACCTTGGCCAGCTCGATGAGCGAGGGCAGCCGGAGATCCGGCCTGGGGTCCTCGGCGGCCACCCGGTAGGCGGCGGCGGAGTCCGCGTACTCGCCGAGGTCCACCAGCACCGCGCCGAGCAGCTTGTACGCCATGGCGCGGTGGTCGGGGGAGCCGACGGCGATGGCGTGCTCGCAGGCTTCGCGGGCCGCGTCGAAGTCGCCCTGCTCGGCGTGGAGCTGGTAGAGCTGGAACGCCGACAACGCCACGATCTCCGGGTCCCCGCACGTCAGCAGGGCCCGGTAGTCGTCCTCGTCCTCGGCCTCGGCGTACAGGTCGCGGGCCGAGGCCGGGTCCTGGTCGAACTCGGGCAGCTCCAGCCGCGCGGCCAGCTCGGCCACGGCGGGGCTGTTGCACCTGCGGGCCCGCTCCAGCGACTCCTGCGCGCCCTGCGCGTCGCCGAGCTGGGTCAGCACCAGCACCAGCGCCGTGTCCGCGAGCGCGGCCACCTCGAAGTCGGCGCCGTCGGAGGCGATCATCAGCACCCGGTGCGCCGCGGCCCACTCCTCGGCGCTGACCAGCATCATCCCCATGGCGATGGCCGAGCGCTGCCCGAACACCGGGTCCCCCGACTGGATCACCGACCGGTGCGCCGCCTCGGCGCCCTCCAGGTCCCCCTGCTCCTGCAGCAACCCCGCCAGCAGGTGGGACGCCTCCGGATCTCCGGTGGCCGCGATCTGCCTGAACAGCGCGGCGGCCCGGTCGAGGTCTCCCGCTTTCCAATGATCCATGGCCGCGTCGAGCTGTTCGGACGCCATTGCTCACCCCAGATGTCACCCAACAATGTGAAAAAGCTACAGATGTGTCACCGGCGTCACAGCGCATTCCGAGATCTTGGGTCCGTCCGCGGAAGGGTCGGGGAGCGCCGTAGCGTAGGGGGCATGGGCAAGGCGTTCTGGATCGATCAGGAGTTCGACAGAGACCGTGACGGGCGCTATGCCGTACACGTGCGCAAGAACCTCGACGAGTTCGAGTGGGGCGACATCGCGCCCGTGCGGTTCGCCTGCACGGCGTGGGAGCTGGCCACGCCCCCGTCGCTGACCCCGGGCTTCGTCCGGTGGGACCGGCGGATCCTGGAGGCGAGCTGTCACCGCAACACCTGGGACGGCACCCTCTACGCGCGGGTCAGGATCGCCTCCCCGCTGCCGGAGGAGCTGCGGCGTTCGCGGGCCTGGTGGCGCGACCGCGGGTGGCTGGGCTGGCAGGAGACCTTCGGCCAGTACGTCGAGCCGACCCAGCAGGACCTGGCCCGGCTGCCGTTCCTGCGGGCCTCGCTGCTGGTCGAGGCGCCGCTGCCGCTCGACGATCTGCCGCCGGAGCCCGAGGGCCCGCACATGGAGGTCGAGCAGAGCGCGCACCGCGCGGTGGCCGTGCTGGCCCGCGAGCTCAACGCCCTGGTGGCGCCGGTGCTCGACCAGTTCGGTTAGAAGCCCGTCGCCCCGTCGATCAGCTCGCGCAGGATGTCGAGGTGGCCGTTGTGGCGGGCGGTCTCCTCGGTCATGTGGCCGATGACCCACCTGAGCGTGAGGTGGTTCCCCTTGCTGTCGGCGCCCTTGGAGCGCTCGTCCAGCGCGATGTCCGCGATGAGCTCGTCCACCCTGCGGCTCTGCGCCCGGTACTCCTCCACGACCTGGGCCAGCGGGAGCGCCAGCGACGCGGTGAACTCGGCGTCGGGGTCCTCGTCGGTCCACGGCCCGCGGTCCTCGCCGCCGAGGAACATCACCTCGAACCAGTAGTGCTCGTTCCACCGCAGGTGGTTCACCAGGCCGGAGACGGTCATGAGCGGGGAGGTCGCCAGCGGCGCCCGCCTGGCGTCCTCGTCGCTCAGGCCCTCGCACTTGGCCACGACGGTCGCGCGCGCGTAGTCGAGAAAGGTGATCAGCGTGCTGCGCTCGTCCCAGGAGGCGGGCGTGTCTGTCCTCTGCATCGGACCAGCATGCCTGATTCTTCTGTGGGTAGCAGGGGCTCATGAGGATGGCGCTCGTCGTGCTGACTTTGGCTCTGACTACTGTCGGTTGCGCCGTGGACACGGCTTCCCCCGCGCGCGCGGCCCAGCGCTTCCACGCCGCGCTCTCCGCGCACCAGGAGGAGGCGGCGTGCGCGATGCTGGCCCGCAAGACCGCCGACAAGCTCCCCGACCCCGGCCAGAGCTGCGCCGACGCGCTGCGCGAGCTGCGGCTCGGCCCCGGCGGGCAGGTCACGTCGGTGGCCGTGTGGGGCGAGGACGCCCAGGTACGGCTCGCCGGCGACACGCTCTTCCTGCACCGCTTCAGCGACGGCTGGCGGATCAGGGCCGCGGGCTGCGAGCCGATGGGCGACCTGCCCTACGACTGCGAGGTGGACGACTGATGCGGGTGATGTTCACGCTGACCACTTTGGTGATCGTGGTCGGCCTGGCCTGGTTCTTCGCCCTGGGGTGGTCGAAACTGTGAGATGGCTGAAGGAGAACTCGCTGTCGCTGGCGTTCCTGATCATGTTCCTGCTGGCGGTGGGCGGGCAGGCCGTGGCGGGGATGTTGCAGTACAACGACCAGCAGGTGGCCAACGGGGCCGAGCCTGTCTCCCTGCCGCAGTACGTGGCCTCGTCCGCGTTCGCGGTGAACGTGGCGGAGAACTGGCAGTCGGAGTACCTGCAGTTCTTCCTGTTCATCATGCTCACCGTCTGGCTCGTCCAGAAGGGCTCCCCCGAGTCCAAGGAGCCGCACAAGGCCGGGGCCGAGTCCGACGAGGACCAGCAGATCGGGCAGTACGCCGACGCCGACTCCCCCGGCTGGGCCAGGGTCAAGGGGCTCAGGCTGTGGTTGTTCAGCAACTCGCTCGGGCTGGTGATGGGGACGATCTTCCTGCTGTCGTGGCTGGCGCAGTCGGTGGCGGGGCAGGCGGCGTACAACGCCGAGCGGCTCGGCGACCTGCGGGATCCGGTGTCGTGGGGCACGTACGTCACCTCGCCGGAGTTCTGGGATCGCAGCCTGCAGAACTGGCAGTCGGAGCTGCTGGCCGTGCTGTCGATGGTGGTGCTGTCGATCTACCTGCGCCAGCGCGGATCACCCGAGTCGAAGCCGGTGGGGGCGGCTCACACGTCCACCGGGGTCGAGGGCTGACCGGTGACGACGGCCACGACGCGGGTGCCGGGCGCGAAGGCGCCCCGGCGGGCGAGGTCGAGGATCCCGTAGAGCATCTTCGCCACGTAGATCCGCTCCACCCCGTGCTCGGCGGCGAAGCGCTCCAGGGCGGGGGTCGATCGGGCATACCCGCCGAAGTGGTAGTCCAGGTTGATCGCCCAGTTGGGCCACGTGCGACCGTACGCCTCCCGCTGCAGCCTGGCCACCTCCCCCTCCAGGAACCCGGCCCCCTTCAGCACCGCGAACCCGAGCGCCCGCTTCCCCTCCGGCAGCCCCGCCGAGATCCCCGCCAGCGTCCCCCCGGTGCCCACGGGACAGCAGATGACGTCGTAGTCCTCCGCGATCTCCCCGGGCAGCTCCGCGCAGCCCCGCACGGCCGCCGCGTTGCTGCCGCCCTCGGGCAGGATCACCACGTCGTCGCCCCAGCGCGCCCGCAGCCGCGCCCGCACCTGCTCGGTGTGCTTGAGCCGGTAGGAGGCCCGGTCGAGGTAGGTGAGGGTCATGCCGCAGGCCGCCGCGCGGGCCAGGGTGGGGTTGAGCGGGAGGTGCTCCTCGCCGCGGATGACCCCGATCGTCTCGATGCCGTGCCGCGCCCCGGCCTCGGCCACGGCCCTGATGAGATTGGAGTGGGCGCCGCCGAACGTCAGCAGGCGGGGATGGCCCAGGTTGTGCTTGAGCTTGCGCGGCTTGTTGTCGTCGTGCAACAGGAACACCCGGACCTGACCGAGCCCTGGACTCAGGAGCTCCTCCATGGCGCTAGTCTACGGTCGGGCCTTTGTTGAGGAGTGTTCGGTTATGCGCGTTGTTGAAGCTTTTCGTGCCGCCTTCGGCGCGTCCCCTCAGACCGTCTGGCATGCTCCCGGCAGGGTCAACCTGATCGGCGAGCACACCGACTACAACGACGGCTTCGTGCTGCCGTTCGCGGTGCCGTGGGGCGTGACCGCCGCCCTCACGCCGCGCGACGACGACACGATCCGTCTCCTCTCCCTCCAGTCCGACTCGGGCCGGCCGGTCACCCTGGCGAGCCGCGAGGAGTCGCAGGGCTGGACCCGTTACGTCGTCGGCGTCCTGGCCATGCTCGGCGACCGGGTGCGGGGCGCCGACATCGCGATCGACGGCGACGTGCCCTCGGGCGCGGGCCTGAGCTCCAGCGCGGCCCTCGAGGTGTCGGTCGCCTCGGCGCTCAACGACGTGCACGCCCTCGGCATGACGCCGATGGAGCTGGCCCTGCTCGGCCAGAAGGCCGAGAACGACTTCGTCGGCATGCCGTGCGGGATCATGGACCAGGCCGCCTCGGCGCTCTGCGAGGAGGGCCACGTGCTCTTCCTCGACTGCCGCTCGCTCGGCTCCCGCAACATCCCCCTCGACCTGGCCTCCCACGGCCTGAGCATGCTGATCATCGACACGCAGGTGCACCACGAGCACGCCGGCGGCGAGTACGCCAAGCGCCGCGCCGAATGCGAGTCGGCGGCCCGCAAGCTCGGCGTCGCCGCCCTGCGCGACGTCACCGACCTGGCGGGCGCGCTCGCGCAGCTCCAGGGCGACGAGCGCAAGCGCGTGGAGCACGTCGTCACGGAGAACCACCGCGTGGAGGCCCTCGTCGGCCTGCTCCGCGCGGGCGCCGTCACGGAGATCGGCGCCCTGCTGAACGCCTCCCACCTGTCGCTGCGCGACCTGTACGAGGTGTCGTCACCCGAGCTCGACGTGGCCGTGGAGGCCGCGCTCAAGGGCGGGGCCCGCGGCGCCCGCATGACGGGCGGCGGCTTCGGCGGCTCGGCGATCGCGCTGGTGCCGCTGGAGCGCCTCGACAGCGTCAAGGAGTCGGTGTCGAACGCCTACGCCGAGCGCGGTTTCAAGGCCCCCCGCTTCCTCCCGGCCACGGCGGCCCGAGGCGCCCACCGCGTCTCCTGACCCTCACGGGAGGGGCGGGAAGTTCGGCGGGCGGCGCTCCAGGAAGCTGGCGACGCCCTCCGCGAAGTCGGGCCGCCCGAACGAGGCGAGCATCTCCTGCGTGGCGGTCTTGGCCGACTCCTCCAGCGTGGCGTCCCAGTCGTGCCACACCTGCCGCTTGATGATCGCCATGGACGCCGGCGAGCTGTGGGCCGCCAGCTCACCGGCGTACTCCTGCGCCTCGCGCAGCAGCCTCTCCCCCGGCACGGCGCGGTTGGCCAGCCCCAGCTCGCACGCCTCCCGCCCGGTGAACACCCGCCCCGACAGCAGGACGTCCATGGCCCGCTGCTGCCCCATGATGCGCGGCAGTACCCAGGAGAGCCCGTACTCGGCGATCAGCCCGCGGCGCGCGAAGGCCGTCGTCCACTTGGCCTCCTCGGCCGTGAAGACGAGGTCGCAGACGAGCGCGTGCACCATGCCGAGCCCCGCGCAGGCCCCGTTGACCGCGGCGATGATCGGCTTGCCGATGGTCGTGGGGAAGGTGTTGGGCCGCGGGTCGGGCACCTCGTCGTACGAGCCGCTCTGGATGGCGTTCAGCGTCTTGAAGTCGGCCCCGGAGCAGAACCCCCTGCCCGCGCCCGTGACCACCACGGCACGCACGTCGGGATTCCGCTCGGCCTCCGCCAGCAGGTCGAAGTAGCGCCGCCCCATGGCGCCGGTCCACGCGTTGAGCGTGTCGGGCCGGTTGAAGGTCAGGGTGAGCACGCCCTGGTCGTCGAGAGTCGAGAGCACGAGGTCCACCATGCCCCTAACAGAACCATGTTCTAGGCGGGGAAGGCAAGGATGGAGGGCGTGGAACGCGACCTGGCCTGGGACGGCTGTCACAACGTGCGCGATCTGGGCGGCCTGCGAGCCGCCGGCGGCAGGCTCACCCGCTGGGGAGCGGTGGTGCGCTCCGACACGCCCGACCGGCTCACCGCGAGCGGATGGGCGGCGGCAGCGGCCCACGGCGTACGGACCATCGTGGACCTGCGCATCCCCGGCGAGCACCGCGCCGAACCCGGCCACCGCCCGCCCGGGATGACCGTCGTCAGCCTGCCGCTGGACAGCCGCGACGACCCCGAGCACGGCCGCTACAACGGCACGCCCTTCTACCTGCGCCACCACCTCGAGAGCCGGCCCGACCGCAGCGCGCGGGTGCTGCGCGCCATCGCGCAGGCGCCTCCCGGCGGGGTGCTCGTGCACTGCGTGGCCGGCCGCGACCGCACGGGCCTGATCTGCCTCCTGCTGCTCGCGCTGGCCGGGGTCGCGCCCGAGGACATCCTGGCCGACTACGAGCGCTCCGCGACCCGCCTGAGCGTCCTGTACGCCCTCCTGGGGGAGCCGGACGACGGCCTGCGCGTGCGCGCCCGCCTGGACGCCGCCGGCACCACGACCGCCGCGGTGGTCACCGAGCTGCTGGCGGGCCTGGATATCGAGGAGCGCCTGAGGGCGGGCGGCCTGACCGCGGCCGAGCTGGAGGCGCTACGCGAGCGCCTGACGGTGATGGACGAAGGCGGGGGTCAGGACGCTGGTGTCGTAGTAACGGTGGAAGACGGGCGTGGCGCTGCCGGATAGCGGCGGCACGATCCACGACCAGTCCGCCGGGCAGACCCGGCCGGCCTTCTCCTCCTTCGACAGGTGGGTCAGGAAGCGGCGCGACTCCGTGTGGTGGTCGGTCATCGTGACCCCCGCCCGCTCGAACGAGTACAGCACCGCCACGTTCAGTTCCACCAGCGCGTGGTCGCGCCACAGGGAGCGCTCGGTGGAGGTGTCCAGGCCCAGCCGCTGCGCCACCACCGGGAGCTGGTCGTACCTGTCGGCGTCCGCGAGGTTGCGGGCGCCGATCTCGGTGCCCATGTACCAGCCGTTGAAGGGCGCGCAGGGGTAGCAGATGCCGCCGATCTCCAGGCACATGTCCGAGATGGCTGGTACGGCGTGCCAGCGCAGCCCCAGCTCCTCGAACCACGCGTAGTCGGGATGCGCCAGCGGCACCTCCAGCACGGCGTCCCCCGGCACGTTGCACAGCAGCCGGTCGCCGAACGCCGGCTGGATGACCAGCGGCAGCACGTCGAACCGCCCGCCCCGGCCCCGCCAGCCCAGCGCCGTGGCGGTCTCCGTGAGCGCGACGTTGCGCGGATCCCCCACGACGCCGTCGGGGGTGCGGTACCCGGCGTAGCGGATGAGCTGGTCGTTCAGCAGCCGGGGGCCGCGCAGCGCGGGCGTGTCGGGAGGCAGCACGGTGACGGTGGGCCTGATCTTGCCGTTCCCGGTGGCCTCGCGCAGGTGGGCCACGCATTCGACGGCGACCCCCTCGGCCGTGCTCACCTGCCTGCGGTCGCGCACCTTCAGCGAGCGCCAGTACAGCCGCCCGATGCACCGGCTGCTGTTGCGCCAGGCCACCCGGGCCCCGAACTCGAGCTCCTCGTAGGTGTGCACGTAGGTCCCGTAGCGGGCCACGTCCCTGGCGATGTCGCGCAGGCGCGCGTGCAGCCCTCCCGCCGAGGGGTTCTCGGCGTGGTAAAGCCTGATGAAGCGCTCGGCCTCACGCAGGTCGGTGGTGCGCTCGAGCACCGACTGGGCGGCGAGCACGTCGAAGGGGCGAAGGTTCCTGATCCAGGTACGCACGCGGCAACCAGCACTTCTCCGTCATCGGAGCGCCCCGCCGATTCCGGGTCGGCGGCACGTCCTGGTGATGGCGCCCTCTCCTCGCCATCGACGACTTCCCGCGGCTCCGGCCCGAGGGACCGGCCCTCCCATTTTCCGTACCACGCCCCGCTTTGTCCGCCGAACCCGAAAACGTGTCACCATCGCACTACACGGCGTGAACCGCGCCCCCGGACGACTCCGGGGGCGCGGACCTCGCCTACTTGCTCCAGACGCAGGTGAGATGGATGACGCGGCTGTGGTGCCGGTGCTTGCCCGCGTGCCTCTTCTTCACCGCCTCACGAGGCAGCTTCTTCGCCGGGACGCTGATCGACAGCCGGGCCTCGGGCACGACCGTCACGCCGTCCTCGACGACGGCCTCGGCGAGCTCGGACTCGATGTACCTCTCCTCGACGAGCTCGGCCACCTGGGCCCTGGAGAGCTTCACGACCTTGCCGTCGCTCATCCAGCACGTCAGCCTGCCGCCGTGGAACCCCGGCCCCTCGTGCGCACCGAGCGCGACCTCGCCGGTCCTGCCGTGCACCCTGACCGGGCCGTCGTCGGCCAGCGCCGACCCTGCCATGACACCGAGCCCGAGCACCGCGGACGTGACGACGATCGCGAGACGTCGCTGCACCATGGGAACTCCCTCCCCGAGACGATTCGACAGTCCCGAGGGTCGCCCCCTGCGCCTGAAGCGAGCCTGAAGAGCGCCGAAGCCGCCTTCAGGTGCGCGCGATCAGACCGTCAGACGAATGGGGCGCTGGTGCACACGGCCGGGGTTCCGCCGAGGCCGGGCGCCTTCGCGCAGGCCTTGTACCCGTACTCGTGGATGGACCGGTGAGCGTCGGTGCAGGTCGTGTTGCTGATCATCTTCCGCCGGGTGGCGTTCGCCGGTGCGACCGAGTTCCAGTGGCTCGCCGCCGATGCGGACGTGGTGCTCAGCAGAAGCCGGTATACCGCAGGCATGGCGCGAGGGGCAGGCAGGCGCGACACAACACCCTCGCTCCCGGAACGACTCAGGCCCTCCCACCTGTTACCGGTGGAAGGGCCTGAGCTGCCGACCTCTTGCTTGGAAGCAGCTCCCGCGATAGGACTCGAACTAGCATCTCCCCGTGTTGATCAGTCCACGACGGTCCGGATGTGCGGCCAGGCTAGTCAACTGAGTCTAGAACTGTTCAGAGTGGTTCACCACGTGTGGCTCCCGGCCTGGCTCCCCCTTGAGCGCTCAGCCAATCATGTATCGGCTGCTCAGCTTCACGTTCGGTTTGCAGAGGCATGCGCACGGTCGTGCTGTGGTGGGTGTCCCTGATGTCTCCTCAGTTTGTGGAAACCAGCTCGTCATTAAGTGCGACCAGCTCAGCGATCTTGGCGGCGATGACTTCCATCGAATCTTCCGCCGTGTGCAGCCCGTTTCGGGAACCAAGCAACGGGCTGACTTTCCGGACGTCCTCATAGGTCGCCCCATGTACGACAGGAATTAGCAGGTCGCGTGCCAGAAGCTCCGAAAGCTCCTTGTCAGAGACTCCCCGATTGTCGACGCGTTTTAGCAGCGCAGGGGTAATGAGGACGAGACCCACCCGCGACTTCGCCAGGCCTCTGTCGATCTCTCGCATGAACGGTTGGCCTAGCAGGATGTCCTTCTCGCTGAACCAGACTGACACGCCTTCGGCTTCGAGCAGGTCGTGTAGTTCCGTAGCAACACCGCGTCGGTCGTCCCACGCATGGCAGAGGAAGAGATCGCGAAGTTCAGGTTGCTGACCTCGCAACTCGACCGTGCGGCGGTAAGGAGTCAGCGCACGGACTTGCTCAGGCGTGTAGGTCACGGACGAGCTACTCGGCGACCACCTCGGCCGCGTTCTGCCGCTGATGGACCCACCCCCACCGTTGGTGCCGCCTCCACCGCTGCTGCCCGGCGTGTAGCTCGACGACGGGTAGGTTGGAGATGGCGAGTAGGACCTGTAGCTTCGACCGCCACATGAAGGGCAGGCTGCTCGTCCGCTGGCGGTCCGATGGCCCTTGACCGGGGCTGTGCACCTACTCATGAGCCGATTGTAGTCGGCGCGCGGTGTCGGAGGTGGCGACGATGGGTAGAGTCGTTCAGCCGAGCGCGGCACGCCACTAGTCGTTGGACCAGCGCTGCCAGACGTCGCTCAGGGGTGAAGGAGACGCAAACCCGGCCTGAGCGGTGGCAGGTGGCGACCGTTGCCAAGTCCGACACGGACAAGACGTGAGTCGGCCTGTACGCCGGGTTCCTTTCTCCGCTTTGACATAAGCTGGTGAGATTCGCGGTTCATGCTTGTGACCTGCAGTTTTTATTCTCAGAGCTTCTCATGGTTTCATATATGATCGCATGGTCATGTGCCCCTGATGCGCCCTGCGCATCATCGCTGTTGGTACACCTGCTTGATCGTTAGACCGCAGGCTATGTGTCGTCGCTCGACGGAGTTGGCAAATCGAGCATATCCGGCTCATTAAGAAGGCTACCTGCAATACGTCGAGCCCTTCGGCCATTATTCAACAGAAGAATCATTGAAATGTTTGCCAAAATTACACCAATGACATTAAATGTCGCCTCATAGTTGAGATAACTCAACGGCGGAAGTGGCACCAGGCCGGTAATATTCTGCCCAGTCATCAGGAAATCAGTTAGAGGATATGGAAGCGTGACAGAAAGCACTGCAATGGCGAAATACACCAATACGCGCACTAATGATATATACAGAAAGCTTTGATACGCGATAGGGTCAGCCTTAAACTTTGTCACAAGAAGCTTTTCCATCTCCAATTCACGTTTACGCTTATCGGCGGCCTTCTTGCTTCTGCGAGCAATAAGGCGTTGAAACCAAGGTGTTGCAAGGTTAACTCCAATCCCGATTGGGATAGAGAGTGCGAGACCTGCCCAGAAGCCAAGTTCCACGACAATCCCTACTTAGGCTACTTAGTGTCACTGCAACCATCATGCAATAAAAGGCAGGCGGGCGTGTTGTATGTTATTGAACCGTTGGATACTGCCCGATAAGTACACACCTGGGCTGCCCGTCTGCCGTCGTCCCACCCGCAGGGGTAGCGGGGCAGCCGCGGGGCTGCCCGGCCGGCGCCCGGTGCCAGGGCCGTGATGGAGCGGAGGCGGCCCCGCGGCTGGTCTGCTAGGGCTTGTCCTGGGGGCGGCGGCAGACGGGCAGGCTTCACCGCAACCACTCCACTACCGCACGCCGCGATCGTGGACTGCCCGGAGCCGGAGCGCCCCCCCGCCGGAGGCACGCAGTAAGGCCGCCCCATTTCCGCCTATGCTTGCGCTGACCAGCTCGGCCCCGTGAGCAGAACCGTGCGCCCCATGCGGTCCTGTCCTCGTCCGCGCCAGCCGACCGGCGTTTTGTGGGGCGGGCATGGAGCCCAAGTGGAGTGCCCGGCCCGCGCCGAGTCGGCGGCGCGTGCGGCCCGCTCAGGGCCGCTTTAAGTTTGTAGAGAAAGTTCTCACACGGTCACAGCGGTCACAGCGGTCACACATTCTCGTCGATACTGCGGAGGCAGGAACGGAACGCCTCACCGAGGTGATCAAGGACGGCTCGGCCTTTTTCAGCGGTCGCCAATGAGGGCCGACCGATGACACCCGTTTTGGTGTACGCCTCCATGCCGACTGTTAGAAGATCTTTGCGATCGTTAGCAACGTGGTCAACGGTGTCGTAGCCGTCTTGTACCAGCTCGGGATTAGCTGCTAGCAGGATGGAAACCTCAAGCTCGCCAGCATGCATGTCTTCATGTCCGCTGGTCTCCAGCATCGCATTGGCGCGCGCTGCGTTCCAGTCGGCATTGGTCGGAAAGAGGGCCATGCATCGTTCAGTGACGGTAGCTTCCTGCACGATGTTGGAGAGCACATAGTTCCCCCCATGGGCATTGATCAAGACCAGCTTGTTAATACCAGATGCCCGTAGCGAGGTCTGAACGTCAATCACGAGCGCGAAGAGCGTTCTTGCTGAAATGCTTACTGTGCCAGGCCAAGCCTTGTGTTCATGTGAGCAAGAGATGGTGATGGGCGGCAAATGACGTACTGGATAGCGGTGTGCGATTTCTCTGGAAATGATTGATGCGATGGCCGCGTCTGTGATCAATGGTAGATGTGGACCGTGTTGCTCGAAGCTGCCAATCGGCAGGATAGCGACGCGCGCCTCTCGCATGCGTTCATCCTGTGTTGTCTGCGTTGGCAGCAAATGATTCACGAAGGCTCCTCACTGGAGTGGGTTCACGCGAGATGGCGTGTGAACTGGGCCAAGTGCTCCGCCAAGTCTTTCACGAGAGGTAGCTTGGCAACAGGTGTTAAGTGATCGCGAAGGGCATCGAGCTGCGCCCGGATCCGGGCCGAACCGGTTCGCTGCGCGATGGTCAAGGCTTCCCTTCCAGCGTCAACGGCGCGCTCGATCTCTCCCTGAGCTGCGGCAGCGGTGGCCAACCGAGCCAGGCAGAGACCCTTGTCGCGGGTCTGAGCAGCCTCGGGCCACTGCGTGAGGCTGCGTTCGAAGACAGACAGGGCAGCGCTTGGGTTGCCGAGAAGTACCCATGACATCCCGGCCTCCATCTGAACGTACGCGGGCGTGCAGTAGCGTGCCTTGTCTGTTGCGACTTGAGCCAGTCCCTCGGTGGCATGCTGGATGGCCTGATCAATGGTGGACTCGAACTCATGAGGCTCGGCGAGAAGCGCGTGTGCGTTAGCGAGTTGCCGGAGAGACACGGCGCGAAGCCGTGGAGTGAGATCAGGTGCTGTGTTCAGCGCGGCGTTGGCCAGTCCGAGTCCTTGGCCAGGATGGCCGGCCTCAGTGGCGATGTTGCTCTTTCGCATGAGGATGTAGGCCATAGCTTGTGGATCAGCCAGTTCCTGAGCGTAATCGAGTGCCCGGTTGGTCCAACTCATTGCGCAAACAGGGTCGCCTGAGTCCTGGTAGAGCCAGCCACAGAATTCGGCGAATTGCGCAGCAACTTCAAGCATCTGACGGCGATCCGCTCCACGGGTTGACTCCACTAGGCGGTCTATAAGTGGAAGCTGAGCTTGGACCGCTGGCACCAGGTAGAGCGGGCCGAGAAGGGCATCTGCCCGAGTGTGCTCGGCCAGCACGTTGGACAGATAGGTGATCACCTCGGGAGACGGGGTACCAGGTAGCGCTTGAGGCAGTGCGGGCAGTGGCGTAACGGCAGTGGTCGTGACCTCGGCGACAAGACCGAGATCACGTTCAGATACGCGGTACAGCTCGCAAAATATCTGACGATGGGGTTCGGGAACGTCTCGACGATTGTTCTCGTACATTGAGAACAGAGTTCGCAAGCTGGACCGAGAGGGAACGTCGATCTTCAGGGCATGGCCGATCTTCTCGAAACGGACTATGGCTTGCTCCTGAGACCAGCCATTCCGCTTCCGAGTCTGCTTGAGCAAGTTCGGAATACCCATCGCACCTCGCAATGGTCCGGCTTGAGAGTGTTAATCCCCGGTGAAGCCCATGATGCCCTATGAATGCGCAGCTCGTGCGAGGTTAACAAGCTTCGTTAACCCTCGTTAAGTCTTGTCGGCTACCGTAACGCAGCGCTCTGACAGTTTCCTGGAGCTCCCAGGGAGTTCGCACCGCAGGGGTGCGGCCCTCGATTCGGAGGTGAGCTCTGTGAAGCTCCTGATCGACGTCACCGGCAAGTCGTTCATGGTGACGAAGGAAGCGGTCGAGAAGTCCGACCAGAACGGGCGTCAGAAGTCCGAGCGGGAGACCGGCCGACCGATGTGGGTCACGCAGGTCATGGCGCTGGACGAGACGGGCGGCGAGATGATCAACATCACCACGGCCGGTGAAAGGCCCACGGTGACTGTTGGCGCACAGGTCGCCCTGTTCAAGCTGGAGGCACTGCCTTGGGCGACCAACGGTCGCAACGGCGTGGCCTTCCGCGCGGCTGACATCAAGCCCGCTGGCGCTCCGGCCAGCAAGTAGACCGCAGTCTGCATCGCATCAGCATCGAGATCATTCACACCCGGCAAGCCCGCACGAAAGGACATCGTCATGGGCTGGTTCAGCAGCAACAAGACCAACAAGTCCAGCTCGTTTGCCCAGGCCGCCAAGAAGAGCGGTAAGGGCAGCAAGTCCAGCAGGAAGGCGCCGCGCAAGTCGTCCAGCAGCGGCGGCGGCTGGTTCAGCACCGTGGAGGCGTTCGACCACTTCCACGCGTACTGCTACGGCGAGAACGACAAGTAGCAGCGCATGAAGAAGCCGGGCCTGGAGGCTTCATCCTCCAGCCCGGCCATTACTTACAGGGCCGGTCTCAGCTCTCACACTCGGACCCGGCCCTGTTCCCAACCCCCGTCCTCGGCACGAGGAGGAGAGTCATGTCCAAGCGTACCTTCGGGACGCACTCCGCCAACAGAGGAGGCATCAACCGACGCGGTAACGCCGTCACGGTCATCCAGAGCAACGTGCAGTACAGCTACCTGCGCACCGCAAAGATCACCTTCTACGTGGTGATGGCCATCGTCGGTCCCTTCGCCGCTGTGATCTCCACGCACTACCTGCACCCCTTGGCAGCCGTGCCTGTCGGGCTCGTGGCCGGCACCATCATCGGTGGCCTGACCGCCTGCCTCATCGCCGCCTGGCCCGTCATCCGCGCCATCTGGTGGTGGCTGCCCGAAATCATCGTCGCCGCGCTGCTCATCGGCGGCTGGGTCTCTCTCCAGGACCAGGTCACCCCGTTGATCACCGGCGTCATCTACGCCACCATCATCGCCACCATTGACCTTATCCCGGCCGTGCGCCGGTACACGCTGGCGCTGATGTGGTGCCTCATCGTCCGGCACCGCCTGCGCACCTGTTTCACCTCCTTCCTGCCCACCGACCGGCACGGCCACCTGCCGTTCATCGGCCTGGCCAAACCCATCCCGGTCGGGGAACGCGTCTGGGTCTGGCTACGCCCCGGCCTGTCTCTGGACCAGATCGAAAACCAGCTCGGCAAGATTGCCGTCGCCTGCTGGGCGGCCTCGGTCACCGTCGCCAAGGCCCGCACCTCCAACTCAGCCGCCATTTACCTGGACATCAAACGCCGCGATGTCCTCAGCGGCCTGGTCGGCTCCCCTCTCACCGAGGACCTGCCTGCCGACGTCCCGGCAATCACCCGGCCGATTGCTACTGTCCCGGCTCAGCTTGACCTGGCTGATGTGCCGGACACCGACGACAGCGATCCCACCGAGCGTCCGGCCCGCAAGAACGGCCGGCCCCCGGCCGCCAACGGCACTCAAGCCAAGACGGCCACGAACAACCCTGACCTCGACTGGATCTGACGCGTCGTCCGCTACCGGGAGAACCTGTTCACTCCTCCCGGTAGCACCTCCATACACGCCTTCAGACACGCAATGAGGTGACGCTGCCATGCACGCGGCTCTGCCAGAAACCTCAGCCACGGTCCCGGTAGCGCCGTCCATGTCCATGTTCGACCCCGTGTTCATTGGGATCGACGAATGCGGCAACCCGGTCTACCTCGACCTGGTGTATCACAACCTGCTCGACGCCGGAGAACCAGGCGGCGGCAAATCTGTACTGATCCAAAACCTCGTCGGGCACGCTTTCCTGTGCCACGACTTCACCCCGGTCTTGCTCGACCCTAAATGGGTTGAACTCGGCATGTGGATGGAAGCCGCCCAAGCAGCCGGCGGCATCTTCGTCGGCCCCGACATCGAAGCGGGCCTGCGCGTCCTGCGACGCCTGCAAAAGGTGATGGATCGCCGCTACTCCTGGCTGGTCGCCCACGGTCGCCGCAAGTTCCTGCCTACCGATGCGATCAAAGTCATCGGTGTCTTCATCGACGAACTTGCCTACTACACCGCTACCATCGGCGCTCCCGAACAGCAAAAAGAGTTCATCGCCCTCGTCCGCGACCTCGTCGCCCGAGGCCGCGCCTGCGCCATACCGGTCATAGCCGCCACCCAACGCCCCAGCGTGGACATCATCCCCACCTCGCTACGCGACCTGTTCGGCTACCGGGCAGCCTTCCGCTGCACCACTCCCAACAGCTCCGACATCATCCTCGGTCACGGTTGGGCTTCGGCCGGATTCAACGCCCAAGCCATTAGCCCGGCCACCCCCGGCGTCTTTTACCTCATCGCCGAAGGCGGCATCCCCCATTTGGTCAAAGCCGCCTACCTCACCGACGCGCAAATCCACCAGCTCGTCGACTACGTCACCTGGATTCGCCGTACCGGCGATCCAGCACCTCTTCCCCTAGCTGCTTGAACGGAGAATCACCATGCCCCACGACCACGACACGGTCCCGGTCCCCAACGAGGTGCCCTGGCCCGACCAGCCACCCCACGAGCTGCAAGAGCTCGCCCTGTGCTGCGTCGAGTGCAGCAACAACACCTTTGCCGAGGTCACCATCACCACCGACCAGGGCCTCGAAAGCGCCCTGCAATGCACCTGGTGCCAGGAGGTGTACATCAATGACCGCTGACACCATCGCCGCGATCACCTGGCTGGAAAGCCCGCAGACCGTCGGCCACACCCGCTGGTACGACGAACTCAGCCGCCCCTACACCTGGCGACTGCCCATGTTCTGGCTCAAGAACGACATCGACACCGGCGAAGAACACATCGCCATGACCGTCCGGGCCTCCGCCTACGACGACCCCCACTGGAGGCCACTGTGATCCACAAGGTCTATCACCCCAACGGCAACCCCGACCTCCGTAACTGGACCGTCCAGTGCGACAACCAATGCGCCAACACCATCGCCCTGCTGGAAGCGACACCAGCCGGCTGGCTCATCGGCCGCCGCGAAAACGGGCGCTGCTACTGCCCCGCCTGCGCCGAGGTCTTCGCCATGAGCCTCATCTCCTGGGCGCTCGCTTGCCCGATCTGCCAATCTCCATGGCTCATCTTCGGCACCGACAGCAACGGCACCGCCGAACTCGTCCTGTGCGACGGAGAGTGCCGCACCACCTACCTCGCCGACGACGGCTGGCACTGCACCTGCTGCGGTGACCTGATCATTCTGCCGCCCAACGGCACGAACTAACACGCACGCGAGGGCCGGACCAATCCGCCAAGATCTCCGGCCCCCGCCCTTCACAGCTCACTCCCAGCAACCAAGCGAAGGAGCAGAACCGTCATGCACTCTATCCCCGCTCCGGCTGCGCGGATACCGCAACTCGAACAGCTCAATGCCAGCCCCGGCACCCGCGTCGTCTTCTACGACCCCACCGGCAGTCGCTTCGGTCTGCCCACCTACCCCTGGAAATGGGCACCCAAGAATCTCAAGACCCGACGCCAACTCGCCGCCCTCGGCCTGCGCCCCGGCGGCCAAGCCCCCATCGCCCAGATCCTGTGGCGCAAAGGCGGACGCCGCGCCTACCTCTACGACATCACCCGCGCACTGCCCAAGCGCAAGCCCACCGGCAAGCAGCTCGACGCCCTCGACAAGGCCCTGCGCGCACGCCGCACCCGCCGACACGAACGGGGCGCGTCATGAACCGGTCCGTGGAGAACCCCGACTACGCCGCGTTCCTCAAGCGGATCGTCCGCGCCTACAGCAAGCGCATCGCCGAAGGCGACATCGAAGCCCTCGCCGATCTGTCCGGCGTCATCGTCGAACTCGACCACGCCATCATGCAGGCCATCAAGCAGCTGCGCGCGCAGCACGGCTACTCCTGGGCCGACATCGCCCGGCCCCTCGGCATCACCCGCCAGGCCGCGCAACAACGCTGGGGCGGTGACAGCTCATGACCGTCACCGGAACCGTCTACCTGCTGCACTTCGACCGCCCGTACAAGCACGCCCGCCACTACATCGGCTGGACCTCCGGAGACCTGACCTGGCGACTGCGCCAGCACCGTAACGGCCGTGGCGCTCGACTGCTGCAAGTCATCACCGCCGAAGGCATCGGCTTCGTCGTCGCCCGCCTCTGGGACGGCGGACGCAACCTCGAACGCTCCCTCAAGAACCGAGGCGGAGCCTCACGAGCCTGTCCTCTGTGCGGCATTACACCGCGCGTCACCGGATGGCAGCCAGCAACCGACGACCACCAGGCGTCGGCAGATATAACCATGCCCGCCGCGCCCAGCGTCATAGAGGCCACCTGCGCCTGTCACCGAATCATCACCGTGGCCGCAGACCTGCTCACCACAGCCTCCTTCACCTGCCGCGATTGCGGCCAACCCGTCGTTCCCCTCAATTGCGACAGCCAGGGAGAACACCATGTCGCAACCGTCTAACCGCATCGAGCGCGTGGAATCGGCCATACAGTTCTTCATCCTGCTGCTGGTCGGCCTCATGGCCGGAGCAGCCTCCTTCACCCACGTCCACGACTGGACCATGGCCAACAGCCCCGAAGGAACCAGCGAATGGTTCGGCTGGGCCAACGCCGTCATCTCCGAACTCACCCCCACCGCCTCCGGCCTGGAAGTCCGACGTCGTAAGCGCAACGGCCAACCCATCGCCTACCCCATGGCCGTCCTCATCGCCTCGGCCATCCTGTCCATCGCCGCCCAGATCGCGGTCGCCAAACCCCACCCCACCGGCTGGCTCATCGCCGCCATCCCCGCCCTGGCCTTCCTCGCCCTCACCAAACTGGTGCTTTCCCGCACCCCCACCATCCAGCCGGCGACACCCCAACCGGCCACCACTGCCGAACCCGACCGGGAAACCACACCTCAGCCTGCGGTAACGCCCCTCGGCAACGAGCACCAGGAGCACGAGAACATCGACCACCGCCCCCTCCAGGAGCGAGCCCCGGTCCTGCCGGTCCTGCAGCTACCCACCCCCGTCCTGGAAGGACACCACTAACGCCATGCCCACCCAGCTCGACATCGCTTCGGCGCTGGCTCTCACCCCCGGGACCACTTCTCCGGCCCCGGGCGTGGGGGCGAACACCGAAACCCTCTTCCAGACCCCGTTCGCGCAGGAATCACGCCAGCACATCCGCACCGCCCTGCAACGCGCCACACGCCCCGACTACCCCGCCTGGCTCGGCCACATCGAATCAGCCGCCGCCTGCACCCAACCCGTCCGGCTGCACGGCAACCTGGCCACCGTCGATACCCGAACCGGCGAAATCCTCACCCTCCGGCACACCTCGACCCTGCCCGACGGCGTCATCTACAAAGCCTGCGGCAACCGCCGTCACACCGTCTGCCCCGCCTGCGCCACCACCTACCAACACGACGCCTACCACCTGATCCGCGCCGGACTCACCGGCGGCAAAACCGTCCCCGACACCGTCCGCACCCACCCAGCCGTTTTCGCCACCCTCACCGCCCCCTCCTTCGGCACCGTCCACACCCGCGACGTCCGCCACTGCGCCTGCCGTGACAAGACCCGCTGTACTTGCCGCCCCGCCCCCTGCCACGCCCGCCGCGACAACCCCATCTGCCCTCACGGAATCTCGCTCGCCTGCTGGCAACGCCACTCTCCAGGCGCCGAACAGCTCGGCCGACCCCTCTGTCCCGACTGCTACGACCACGCCCACCACGTCGTCTGGAACCACTACGCCGGCGAACTCTGGCGCCGTACCAAACAACACGCCGAACGCCACCTCAACCAACTCGCCCGGCAACGCGGCCTGCCCCGCGTCCGGCTCGCCCACGGCAAAGCCGCCGAATACCAAGCACGCGGAGCTGTCCACTTCCACATCCTGCTCCGCCTGGACGGCCACGACGCCGACATGCCCGACGCCATCCTGCCCCCACCCCAAGGCATCACCACCGGTGACATCATCGCCGCTCTCACCTCGGCCGCCACCACCATGACCTGTACCACTCCCGCCCACCCCGACCAGCCCGGCGGCTGGCGCATCACCTGGGGCGAGCAAAACGAGATCCGGCCCATCACCCTGTCGGCCACCGGCGACGCCCTCGACGACCAAGCAGTGGCCGCCTACCTCGCCAAGTACTCCACCAAAGGCACCGAAACCACCGGCCACACATCCCGGCGACTCACCCCCGACACCATCGGCCTGTACGCCAACCCCACCGGCACCCACCCCGAACGACTCATCGCCGCCGCCTGGAAACTCGGACACCCACCTGAATGGAGAGGCTTACGCAGGTGGGCACATATGCTCGGCTTCGGCGGACACTTCCTCACCAAGACCCGCCGCTACTCCATCACCTTCGGCTCCATCCGCGAACAACGAGCCGCCTACAGACGCGCACACGCCCTTAACCGCCACCACCCAGGGCCAGAGGGACACCCCGACGCCACGCCATTTCAGCGTCAACCAACCCTTGACACCAAAACCGAGGAAACCACGCTCGTCATCGGCTACCTCACCTACGCAGGCACCGGCTGGCACACCACCGGTGACCAACTCCTCGCCAACACGGCAGCGGCCCAAGCCCGCGAACGCACCCGAGCCGGACGCGAAGAGCTCGCCCATGACACCTGGGAACAGAGCTCGTCCACACCGCTCGCCGCCTGACCAACCCTCAGAACGCGAACGGAGCACCACCATGCCAACCTCTGACCAACTCACCAGCGGGACAACGGTAGCGCCGTTGCTCTACAAGCCCGAGGAGGTCGCAGTCCAGCTCCGGATCAGCCGGACGAAGGTCTACGCGCTGCTCCGGAGTGGAGACATCCGCTCGGTGAAGATCGATGGCTGCCGTCGCATCCCGGTCGCCGCCCTCGCGGAGTACGTCGCGCACCTCGAAGGACGAGCAGCATGAGCAAGGAGGACTTGGACTACTCGCTCTACTTCGACGCCAGCAAGAACGCCTGGGTCGCTGCCGTGTCTTTCGGTTTCGACGGAGCAGGCCGCCGTGTCCGTCGCAAGGTCTCTGCGGTGTTACCACGCAAGTGGCAAGACCGTCCGGTCGACGAGCAGCGAACCCAAGCCGTCAAGCTGCTGACGCCCAAGGTCAGGAAGCTGCGCGAAGAAGCCGAGAAGGGCATCAAGACCAAGGCCAACTACCGGGTCAGCGACGCCGTAGACGACTTCCTCGCCCACGGGCTCAAAGGCCGCAGTCTCGGCACCATCACGCACGCCCGGTCGATGGCCGAGAACCAGATCAAACCCAAGATCGGCAACTACCGGCTCAAGGACCTCCGCGCCGAACACGTCGATCTCTGGCTCGACGAACTGGCCGAGACCCTCGCCACCAAAACGATCATCCAGATACACAACCTGCTGACCCGCGCGATCCGCATGGCCGAGAAGCGCGAACTCGTCGGCCGCAACGTCTCGGCCCTCTGCGAGACCCCACATGGGCAACAGGGACGGCCCAGCACGTCCCTCACGCTCGACCAGGCCGTCATGCTCCTCCGGGCTTGCGAGGGGGAGAAGTTCGGCGCATACGTCATCACGGCGCTTCTCACCGGCATTCGACCCGAGGAGGCACGCAAGCTTCTGTGGACGGCTGTGGACCTGAAGGGAAAACCACCGTCCATCTCGGTCCTGCGCGCCGATCGGGTCGGCGGAGACACCAAGACCAAGAAGTCGCGTCGTGCGCTCGCCTTGCCGGCCCTGGTGGTCGAGGAGCTCAAGCGGCACCGAACCCGGCAGAACGCTCAACGCCTGGCGGCCGGTGAAGCCTGGCAGGAACACGGCCTCGTCTTCACCCGCGACGACGGGACCATGCTCGACCCCATGAGGGTCCTGCGTGGCCTGCGAGTGATCACCAAGAAGGCGGGCATCGGGAACCGCTGGAAGGTACGGGAGCTACGCCACTCCTTCGTCTCGATCCTGAGCGATGGGGACGTCTCGGTGGAACGCATAGCCGATCTTGTCGGGCACTCGACGCCCAACACGACGCAAACCGTCTACCGGCACCAGATCAGACCCGTCATCGTCCATGGCGCGGAAACCATGGACGCGGTGTTCGGGACCGACAAGCCAACCGGGTGATGGCTCCCCTATTGGCTCCCGGAACGACTCAGGCCCTCCCACCTGTGAGCGGTGAGAGGGCCTGAGCTGCCAACCTCTTGCATGAGAGCAGCTCCCGCGATAGGACTCGAACCTATAACCTGCCGGTTAACAGCCGGCTGCTCTGCCGTTGAGCTACGCGGGATCGAACTGTTTGCGCACTTCGCCGGGGCCCTCCGGCCCCTTCGCTGCGCGCAGGAATAGATTAGCGCACTCCGGGAGTGCGTGTCGCATCGCGAGCGGGGTAGGCCCGGAGACAGCGGAGGTGCAAAATGCGTTATCGGATGACATTCGCTGTTGGTCTGGCCGTCGGCTACGTGCTCGGCAGCCGGGCAGGACGCGAACGGTACGAGCAGATCAAGCGGACGGCGCAGCGTGTCGCCGACAATCCCCGGGTGCAGGAAGTGGCCGGGGTGGTCGGGGCGCAGGCTTCGAAGTTCGCGGGGATGGCCAGATCGAGGGTGGGGGGCACGCTGCAGCAGCGGATCCCGTTCCTCCACTCCGACGGGCACCAGCCCGAGACCGGCACCGGCTGGCCCGATGAGGACGTCGCGGACCAGAAGGCCCGGGAGAGCGGCATCCCCTACTGATCGATCGACGCACACGCTGGAGCGGCATGGGCGTGACAGGCCTCACACCCCCGCACGCCTGAGACCCGGGCCCATGCCGCTCACGGCCCGCCGACCTCGCCGATTCCGCCGAGCTCCCCGATCCGGCCGGGCTCGCCGGGACCAGCTGCTCAGACGCCCATGCTCCGCCGCACGCCCTCCAGGGCCTGCTCGGCCTGCGCGCGCAGGCCCGGGTCCGCAGGGTCGAGCCCCTCGTCGAAGACGAACGTCCAGCCGAGCACCTCGCCGCCGGGCCGGCGCCGCGCCACCAGCCGCACCCCGCCCCTGCCGGGCAGGCTGACGTGCTTGTTCACCACGATCGTGGAGTTGACCCGCTCCCGCACGGTCTCGGGCAGCATGCGCGGCTCGGAGATCCGCTCGAAGTGCCGGACGCCGTCCGTGGTGAGCACCCGCACCCCCTCCTCGTCCCACGACGCCCTGTCGATCTCCTCGTACGGCACCCGGGTCCCGTCGGACAGGTAGAGCGCGAGGTTCGTGGCCACCACATGACCGTCGTCGCCCTGGGCGAAGGTCAGCACCCGCTCCCCCCGCTCGGTGTCGAGGGACTTGCGCACATCGGCGGGCAGGCGGCGGAAGATGCTCATTCCCCTACGTTATCGGCGAGCAGATCCAGGGTGAGCGCCGCGCTCCAGGAGAAGTCCCGGCAGCCCCGCCCGCTCCCGTCGAACGGGTCGAAACACTCGCGGAAGCCGGCCTGGCGGACGAGCCGCAGGGTGCCGTTGGTGAGCTGCTGGCCGAGCTGGTCGAGCGAGTGCACGGCGGCGGCGCGGCGCAGCAACCAGTTGGTGTTCACCCAGGAGGGGCCGCGCCAGTAGCGCGTGCGGTCGAACTGGGAGGCGCGGATCTCGGTGCTGGGCACGGGATAGCCGGTCGCCCCCATGAACCTGGCCGACTCCAGCACCTCCACCGCGGCCTGCAGGCGGTCGGCGGGCAGCCCCGGGTCCAGCAGCGGCCCGAACGCGCCGACCGTGCACACCCGGATGAGCCGCCCGGCCCGCAGGTCCCTGGCGTAGAAGCAGCCGTCCCACAGCCGGTCGAGCATGGCCTGCCTGAGGCGTTCCGCGTGCTCGGCGTGGGGCACGGGATCGGCGCCCGCCAGCGGCGCCAGCTCGGCCATGGCCTGGCACGAGGCCAGCCAGATCCCGTTGAACATCGGGTCCTCGATCGCGAACGGATGCTCGTCGCGCAGGTAGCCGGGGCTGTATCCGGCGTCGCGGTAACGCATCGCCAGCCAGACGTAGCGGTCGTGGTCGCTGTCGGGGTGGCGCTCGTCCATCTCGACGTTGCGGTAGCCGTACCTGATCGCGGGCAGCGCGTCGAGGGGGGCGTCCCAGACCGGGCTGTCGTCCATGCCCGACTCCCAGGGGTGCACGATGGCGGCCAGCCCCGCGCCGCCGAGGTCGCGCGCGGTGGCGAGGTACTCGTGCTGGGCGGCGAGTGCCGGATACGCCTTCCTGACGAACTCGGCGTCGCCGGTGTGCCGGTAGAGCCACCACAGCGCCAGCCCGTGCAGCGGCGGCGCGGTGAGACCCGAGGTGAGCACGTTCGGCGCGGCGTCGTGCTCCTGCGACCGCCAGACGGACGGCCCGGGGAAGTACGCCTCACGCGTGTGGAAGACGATGTGCGGCACCATCCCGGTCGCCCACTGCCCCCGCAGCAGGCTGAGCAGCTCGTCGCGGGCCCGGTCCGGCCGATGCCTGGCCAGGCCGATGACGACGAACGCGGAGTCCCAGCTCCACTGGTGGGGATAGAGCCCTGGTGCGGGCACGGTGCCGGTGCCCGTCCAGTTCGCCTCGAGCACGGCCAGCGCCTCACGCCCGAGCGCGGCATCGTCTACCGCGGGCCGCGCCTCCATCACCCAACTATGACTGGGGATCTGTCAGGAAGCTATGTCCTCCTGAGCAACTTCGACAGGAACATGACGCCGAACACCACGGCGCCGATGACGAGCCCCCACTTGAGCAGCGTGAGGGCGAAGCCCACGAGGGGGCCGAGCAGCACGAGCGCGGCGATGACGGCCGCGACGATCAGAAGTATCCGTCCCATGCATGCAACGCTAAGAGATCGTTAAGTGGTTTGCAGGCGGCCCAGGGTTCAATCAGGGACAAGTCAGGGGTCCCCCGAGCTAAAGGAACTAAAGACCGCGAACCCTCCGTTGGGCGGGTATAACGGGGGCATCGGGGGGCCTCTTCACGGGGAGCGTGATGAGCCTGGGACCACCAATGAGCAGGGAAGGCGCAGAGCATGCGCTTCGCGCCCGCGCTGACGAGCGCGACCGCATCTCCGGCGACCTGCTCGACCTCGAATCCCATACCACCTACCAGCTGATCAAGGGCGCGTCCTTACGGGGGGCCACCGAGCGCCGCTGGGCCGCGGCGCAGGAGGCGCTGACGGCGCTGTGGTCGCTGAACGACGCCTACCGCGCGGTGCTGCGCGAGGCCGAGCAGGTCAGGGCCGCCCGCGCGCGGCTGGGCGCCGACCAGCTCGCCCGGCTCACCGAGCTGCTGGGAGGCGCGTCCGTGGTGGTGCGCGCCGCGGCCAAGCCCGTCGAGCAGCGCTCGCTGCTCCCGCAGGCCGACGAGCGGCTGACGCTGGACGAGGCCGTGACCCGGATGGACACCGCCTTCCGCGAGGTCACCGGGGCGCTCAACGACATCGACGCCGTGTGGGGCTCCGTGCTGCCCCGCCTCGACGACGCCGAGGCCGACCTGCGCAGGATCAGGGAGCTGGAGCGCGAGCTGGGCGAGGCCGCCGACCTGGCCGGCCAGGAGGCCGAGCTGCGGCGGATCCGCGCCGCGGTGGTCGAGGACCCGCTGGGCCCGCCCGTCGAGCAGGACCTCGACCGGCTGGCCCGCCTGCTGGCCGGCGCCCGCGCGGAGGTGGAGCTGGCGCTCGTGGTCAAGGGCGAGTACGCCAGGCGCCGCGAGAACCTGGTGGCCGAGCTCGACCGGGTGCGGGCGGCCGAGAGCGAGGCCAGGCTGGCGCACGGCGCGGTCGTCGTGAAGATCGCCCTGCCGCCGCAGGCGCAGCCGCGCAGCAGGGTCGAGGGGCTGGCCGGCGCGCTGGACGCGCTCGACGTCTCCGCCGACGCCTGGGTGCAGCGCGCCAAGCGGCTGGCCACCCTGGAGGAGAACGCCCGCAAGGCCGCCGAGCAGGCGCTGGCCACGGCGAAGGCGCTGTACGGGCTGGTCGGCCGGCGCGACGAGCTGCGCGGCCGGCTCGGCGCCTGCCAGGCGATGGCGGTGCGCAAGGGGCTGGCCGAGGACCCGGCCGCCATGGAGCTGTACGAGCGGGCGCGCGCGTTGTTGTGGAGCGCGCCCTGCGACCTGACGAGGGCGGCCACGGCCGTCGAGAACTTCCAGCGCGCGATCTCCGGAGGTAAGCGATGACCCGATGCGCGCAGCCCGGCTGCACGGGGACGATCGAGGAGGGCTACTGCGACCTCTGCGGCCACGCGGCGGTCTCACCGCCCGTCCCCGCCACGACGCCTTCCGCGCCGTCGCCGGCGCCGTCGTCCGCACCGTCTTCCGCACCGTCTTCAGCGCCCTCTTCCGGGGCCTTCTCCGGCCCCGTGCCGACCCGGCCCGTGGGCAGCAGACCGATGAGCGGCCCGGTCAGCAGCGGCAGGTCGCGGGCCGGCGTGCTGGCCACCGTCGCCGACCTGCCCTCGATCCCCTACCGCGACCCGGCCACCGCCGTCATGGCCGACCCCGAGGTGCCCGAGGGCAAGCGGCACTGCGCCAACCCGGCGTGCGCCAAGCCGGTCGGCCGCTCCCGCGACGGGCGTCCGGGGCTGACGGACGGGTTCTGCCCGCACTGCCGCACGCAGTTCTCCTTCACCCCCAAGCTGGACAAGGGCGACCTGGTGGCCGGCCAGTACCGCGTGCTGGGCTGCCTGGCGCACGGCGGGCTCGGCTGGATCTACCTGGCCTCCGACGAGAACCTCGACGGCCGCTGGGTGGTGCTCAAGGGCCTGCTCAACACCATGGACCCCGAGGCGATCGCGGCGGCGGAGGCCGAGCGCAAGTTCCTCACCACGCTCGACCACCCGAACATCGTCAAGATCCACAACTTCCAGCGCTCGGCCGGCCACGGCTACATCGTCATGGAGTACGTCGGCGGCCAGTCGCTGCACGAGCTGCGCCGCCAGGGCCCGCTGCCGCTGCGCGAGGCCCTCCTGTACGGCAGGGAGATCCTGCACGCGTTCGCCTACATGCACGAGAACCAGAAGGTCTACTGCGATCTCAAGCCGGCCAACGTGATCCGGGTCGGCAAGCGGCTCAAGCTCATCGACATGGGCGCGGTGCAGCCGTTCGGCTCGCCGGTGGGCTCGTCGTGGGGCACGGTCGGCTACCACGCCCCCGAGCTGGACACGATGCCGTCCTCGGTGAACACCGACCTCTACACCGTGGCCAGGACGCTGGCGGCGCTGGCGATCCCCGGATGGAGCCCGGCCAAGGGCGGCGTGGCCAACCCGCTGCCTGTGGACTGCGGGCACCCGTCGTTCACCCGGCTGCTGCACAAGGCGGCCGCGGTCAACCCGGCCGACCGGTTCCAGAGTGCCGAGGAGATGGAGGAGCAGCTCGTCGGCGTGCTGCGGGAGGTCAGCGCGCTGGAGGACGGGGTGCCGTACCCGGCGCTCTCGGCGCTGTTCGGGCCGGAGCGCAGGGCGGTCGGGACGGCGCTGGCGGAGTCGGACGAGGAGGTGTTCGGGCCGCTCGACCCGGCGGCGGTGGCGCGGGCGCTGCCGGTGCCGCTGGTGGACCCGGCCGACCCCGCGGCGGGCTCGCTGGCGGGGCTGATCGGGCGCGACGGCAAGGAGCTGATCGACCAGCTCGCCGCGATGCCTCCGACCCCCGAGACCAGGCTCATGCGGGTCAGGCTGCTGGCCGAGTCCGGCGCGGCCGAGACGCCCACCGCGCTGGACGAGCTGGACCGCGAGCTGCCGGGCGACTGGCGGGTCACCTGGTACCGGGGGGTGCTGGCACTGTCCACCGGGCAGGCGGACCAGGCGGTTCAGCGGTTCGACGCGTGCCTGTCGGCGCTGCCCGGCGAGACCGCGCCCAAGCTGGCGCTGGCGTTCGCGCTGGAGTGCGCGGGCAGGCCGGCGGCCTCCTGGTACGAGCTGGTCTGGCGCACCGACCGGAACTATGTCAGCGCGGCGTTCGGGCTGGCCAGGTCGGGCCGGATGGGCGTGCTGGACGAGGTGCCCGCCACGTCGGTCCACCGGGTGGCGGCGCAGGTCGCACTGGCGGCCTCGGTGGTGCGGCGGCCCGATCCGGGCGCCGCGAAACCGGCCGACCTGGTGGGCGCGGTCGAGCGGGTGTCGAACCAGGCCGACCTCGACCCGCGCCGCCGCGACCTGCTCGTCGCCGAGGTGCTGGGCGGGGCGCTGGCCTGGCTGGAGAGCAACCCGCCGCCCAAGGACGTGCGACTGGCCGACGCGCCGTTCACCGAGACGGGGCTGCGCAGGCGGCTGGAGTCCCTCTTCCGCAAGCTGGCGCTGGCGGCGGACTCCCGCAGCGAACGCCACGCGCTGATCGACAGGGCGAACGCCGTGCGACCGAGGACGTGGCTGTGACCGGAGGCGGGGCTGTGACCGGGAGTGCGGGCGGGTGCCCGGTGTGCGAGGCGCCCGTGCTGGCGGGCGACACCTTCTGCGAGGCGTGCGGCCACGCCCTGGGCGCGCCGGCCTGCGCGGCCTGCGGCGCGGCGGCCGTGGACGCGGAGGGGTACTGCGAGCGGTGCGGCGCCCGCCAGCCGACCGGCAGGGACCACGCCGAGATCGTGCTCCCCGCCACCCCGCATGGTGCTGCGGCGGCGCTGACCGACAGGGGGCTGCGGCGCAGCCGTAACGAGGACGCGGTGGCGCTGCTGGAGGCGGACGGCGCGATCGTGACCGTGGTCTGCGACGGCGTGGGCAGCTCGCCCAGGGCCGACGAGGCCGCGGCGGCGGCGATCGAGACCGCCTCGGCGGCGCTGGCCAGGGGCCTGCCGCACGAGGAGGCGTTCGAGCTGGCCGGCCGCGCCGTGAGCAAGCTGGCGACCTCCCTTGACGACGCCCCCGCCTGCACCTACCTCGCCGCCGTGGTGCGGCCGGACGGCGGGGTGACGCTCGGCTGGGCCGGCGACACGCGGGCGTACCTGCTGCCCGCCGGCACGCTGCTGACCGAGGACGACGTCGTGGAGACCGGCGAGATCACCGCGTGGCTCGGTGCCGACGCCGAGGACGCGGGCCCGCACGTCCGCACGCTCGCCCCGGGAACGCGGGGCCTGCTCCTGATCTGCAGCGACGGCCTGTGGCGCTACCTGGATGGCTACCACTTCCCCACGTCGGGGACGCCGCTGGAGATGGCCCGCGAGATGTTGCGCCACGCGCTGGCCTCCGGCGGCCAGGACAACGTGACGATCGCCTTGATCCCCCTAGGAGAAGCGCATGGGTGACCAGCCCGCTTTCACGCTGAACATCGACCAGAACAAGTACCTCCCCCTTGACGGCCGTGAGGTGCACGCCATCCTCACCATCGGCTCGACCGGGGAGGCGACCGCCCAGGCCGTGCCCGCCGAGGCGGCCGAGGTGATCATCATTGACACGTCGGGCTCGATGAGCGGCAGCAAGATCCGCGAGGCCCGGCAGGCGGCGGCCACGGCCGTGCGGACGCTGCGCGACGGCGTGCACTTCGCGGTGGTGGCGGGCACGGAGCGCGCCAAGGTCGTCTACCCGGGCGGCACCGCGAACCTGGTCAGGGCCAGCCCCGCGACCAGGGCCGAGGCCGAGCGGGCGATCGGCCGGCTGAGCGCGCACGGCGGCACCGCGATCGGCGAGTGGCTCAAGCTGGCCGGCCACCTGCTGACCCAGCACCCCTCGGCGATCAGGCACGCGATCCTCATGACCGACGGGCAGAACAACGAGCGCCCCGAGGTGTTCGCCTCCGTGCTGGCCGGCTGGAGCGGCAAGTTCGTCTGCGACAGCCTGGGCGTGGGCGACGACTGGGCGCCCGCCGAGCTGCGCAAGGTGGCCGAGGCGATGCTCGGCACGTTCGAGTTCGTACGCAACCAGGGGGATCTGCCGGAGTTCTTCCGGCGGCTCACGCAGACCTCGATGAGCAAGACCGTGGCCGAGCTGTCGCTGCGGGTGTGGGTGCCGCAGACGGCGCGGCTGAAGTTCGTCAAGCAGGTCTCCCCCACGCTGCTCGACCTGACCGGCAAGCGCACCGACGTCAACCCGCTGACCGGTGACTACCCGACCGGTTCGTGGGGCGCGGAGGAGCGCGAGTACCACGTCTGCGTCGAGGTGCCGCCCGGGCAGATCGGGCAGGAGATCAGGGCCGGCTGGGTCAAGCTGGTCCGCCCCGACACGCAGGAGGTCATGGCCAGCGGCAACGTGCTGGCCCAGTGGACCGACGACCTGGCGCAGTCCACCCGGATCAACAGGAAGGTCGCCCACTACACGGGGCAGGCCGAGCTGCACGAGCTGATCCAGGACGGGCTCAGCCTGCGCGCCATGGGCGACGTCGAGGCCGCCACCGCCCGCCTGGCCAAGGCCCGGCGGCTCGCCGAGGAGTCCGGCCGGGAGGACACGGCCAGGCTGCTGGAGAAGGTGGTGGAGCTGGATCCGGCCACGGGCACGGCACGGCTGCGCAGGAACGTGGACAAGGCCGACGAGATCGAGCTGGACGCCGGCTCCCAGCGGACGAGCCGGCTGCGCAAGGAAGGAAGCTGATGGCGACCTGCCCGCAGGGGCACCAGTCGGGCGCCGACGACTACTGCGACATCTGCGGCACCCAGCTGGCCCCGGCCCCGCAACAGGCTTCACAACCGGCCCAGCAATCGGCCCGGCAATCGGCCCGGCAATCGGCCGCGCAGCCCGCCCCGCAGCCCGCCGCGCAGCCCCAGCCGGCCGAGGGGTGCCCGGTCTGCCAGACGCCGCGCGCCGGGCAGTTCTGCGAGGTGTGCGGTCATGACTACAGCGGCAGCGGCACCCCCCTCCACGTCTCCGCGCCGGGGACCTCGGTGGGGGCGCGATGGGAGGCCGTGACCGCCGCCGACCGCACCTACTACGAGAAGGTGATCGCCGAGGGCGGTCCCGACGCCGCCGCGATGGCGTTCCCGCCGTACTGCCCGGAACGGTCGTTCGCGCTCCACGGCGAGCAGGTACGCATCGGGCGGCGCAGCCGCGCCAGGAACCTGCAGCCGGAGATCGACCTGACCGGCCCGCCCGAGGACCCGGGGGTCTCGCACCTGCACGCCGTGCTGCTCGGCCAGCCGGACGGCACCTGGATGCTGGTGGACCCGGGCTCGTCGAACGGCACCCAGGTCAACGGCAAGGCGCTCAAGGTGAACGTGCCGGTCAGGGTCGGCGCGGGCGACCGCATCCACCTGGGCGCGTGGACGGTCATCACGATCAGGGAGGGCACGCCGTGACCATGGTGCGGCCCGCGCCGGCCGCTCCCGTGCCGGTCTCCCCGGTCCCCGCGCGGCGCAGCGTGCCCGGCAGGATCCGGATCATCTCCGGCGTCACGGTCGCCTCGCTGGCCCTGCTGTTCGCCGCGCTCGCGATCGGCACCTCCAGCGCCCGCGAGGGGCTGCGGGTCATCGGCCGCGACGCGGGCCCGCAGGTGGTCGCCACCGCCGGGCTGTACCTGGCGCTGAGCGACATGGACGCGCAGGTCGCCAACGTGCTGGTGATGGGCGACGCCTACGCCGAGCAGCGCCAGGCCGCGCTGGACAGGTACGACAGGCAGCGGGCCGAGGCCAACCGGACGCTGCTGCAGGCGTTCGAGCTGTCGGGCGACAACGCGGCCGAGCGCAACACCGTGCAGTCGGTGCTCGACGGTCTCGGCCGCTACGAGCGGCTGGCCGGGCGGGCGCTGCTGCTGAACGAGCAGTCCAGGCACGCGCCGGGCCCGCCGCCGGAGGAGGTGGTGCGGACCTACCGCGAGGCCACCGACCTGATGCGCATGGTGCTGCTGCCGCAGGCCTACAACCTGACGCTGGAGAGCGGCACGATCGTGCGCGCCACCTACGACTCGCAGGCCGTCGTGGCGCCGCTGGTGCGGGTCTCGGTCGTGCTGGCCGGGCTGGTGGCGCTGGGCTGCCTGCTGTGGCTGCAGCTGTTCCTGGCGCGGCGCTTCCGCCGGGTGTTCGGGCCCGCGCTGCTGGTCGCGACGGTGACGACCGCGGCGGCGCTGCTCTTCGGGACGAACGCGCTCGCCCAGGACGAGGAGGACCTTCGCACGGCCAAGTCGGCCGGGTTCGACTCGGTGCTGACGCTGGCCAGGGCGCGGGCGATCAGCAACAGCATGCAGGGCGACCAGAGCCGCTACCTGCTGGACAAGGAGCGGGCCGACACCTACGAGCACACGTACCTGGACCGGTCGCTGGCGGTCATGTACACGGAGGCCGGCAACCTGAGCGCCTACCACACCGCGGTGGCCGGCCACTCGACCGGTTACCTCGGCCTGCTGGGGCCCGAGCTCGTCGGCAGGCAGGGCGAGGAGGTGGCCGGGGCGTACCGGAAGTTCCAGGCGGCCGACAAGGCCTTCCGCGACCTCGTCGGGAGCGGCAGGACCAACGACGCGGTCGCCGAGCGGCTGGGGCCGGTCATGACGGCGTTCGACGCCTACGACCGGGCGCTGACGCAGCTGGCGGGCACGCACCAGAAGGTGTTCGAGCGCTCGATCAGGAGCGGCGAGGGCGCGCTGGACAACCTGTGGCGGCTGCTGCCGTTCGCCATCGGCGCGATCGGCGTGCTGATGGTCGCCGGCGTGTGGCCACGACTGAGGGAGTACCGATGAAGCGGCTGCTGGCGATCGTGCTGGTCCTGGCCTCCGTGGTGGCCTCGGGGTGCGGGGTCGGCGGCCAGGAGTCGATCCTGGACCAGGACGAGCTGGTCATCGGGGTGCGGTCCGACCTGCCGTCTGTCGGGTTCCGCAAGGGCGACGGCACGTTCGAGGGCTTCGACGTCGACGTGGCCCGCTACCTGGCGGGCAAGCTGGGCAAGGACGTCTCCTTCCTCGGCGTGCTGGCCGCCGACCGGGAGAAGGTGCTCACGGACGGGCGGGCCGACCTGGTGGTGGCCACGTTCACGATCGACCAGGACCGCAAGCGCAGGGTGCTGTTCGCGGGGCCGTACCACATCTCCTACCAGGACATCCTGATCCGGCCCGAGGAGAGGATCGCGAACGTGCGCGATCTCGAGGGGCGCCGGATCTGCGAGGTGGCGGGGTCGAACGCGGCCCAGCGGGTGGTGGCGGAGCGCGGGGTGAAGGCGCAGGTCGTGCCGTTCCCCGACTACAACCGGTGCCTGGCGGCGCTGAAGAGCAAGCAGGTGGACGCGGTCACCACGAACGACATCATCCTGGCGGGGCTGGCCGCCCGTGACGGGTCGGGACTGCGGCTGGCCAACGCGCTGTTCAACGAGCAGCGGACGGGGGTCGGCCTGGCCAGGGGCGACGTGCCCGGCTGCGAGGCGGTGAACCGGGCCATCACGCAGATGTACCAGGACGGGACCGCGCAGAAGCTGCTGCGCAAGTGGTTCGGGGAGTCGTGGCTGCGGCGCGCGATCGTCGCGGTGCCGCAGTTCGAGGGCTGCTCCTGAACGCGCGGAGGGGGCGGCCCCGGCGGGGCCGTCCCCTCCTGCGCGGTCAGTCCAGGTAGTCCCGCAACATCTGCGCGCGCGTCGGGTGGCGGAGCTTGGCCAGCGTCTTCGACTCGATCTGGCGAATGCGCTCGCGCGTGACGCCGAACTCCCTGCCCACCTCCTCCAGCGTGCGCGGATGCCCGTCGGCCAGGCCGAAGCGGAGCTGGATGATGCGCTGCTCGCGGTCGGACAGCGTGGCGAGGATGTCGTCGAGCTGATCCTGCAGCATGATGAAGGCGGCGGCCTCCATGGGCACGACAGCGTCGGCGTCCTCGATGAAGTCTCCGAGGTCGGAGTCCTCCTCACCGATCGGCGACTGCAGCGACACGGGCTCCTGGGCGATGCGCTGGATCTCCACCACCCGATCGACGGGGAGATCCATCTCCTTGGCGATCTCCTCGGGGATCGGCTCGCGGCCGAGGTCCTGGTGGAGCTGGCGCTGGACCCTGACGAGCTTGTTGATGGTCTCCACCATGTGGACCGGGATGCGGATCGTCCTGGCCTGGTCGGCGATGGCCCGGGTGATCGCCTGTCTGATCCACCAGGTCGCGTAGGTGGAGAACTTGTAGCCCTTGGTGTAGTCGAACTTCTCAACCGCCCGGATGAGCCCGAGGTTGCCCTCCTGGATCAGGTCCAGGAACAGCATGCCGCGGCCCACGTACCGCTTGGCGATCGACACCACGAGCCTGAGATTGGCTTCGATGAGTCGCTGTTTGGCCCGCGTGCCCTGCCAGACAAGCTCCCTGAACTCCGGGAAGGCCAGACGCGAGACCCCGTTGCCCAGCTTGTCCTCGGCGAACAGGCCGGCTTCGATCGACTTGGCGAGCTCCACCTCCTCCTCAGCGGTCAGCAGCGGCACACGGCCGATCTCCCGTAGATAGATACGGACCAGATCGCTGGTCGGCGCCCGCTTGCCTACGTCTTCCTCATCAGCGCGGGTGGACTCCTCGTCGCCCTGGGGCTCGAGGACCTCCACGCCGTTCTCGGCGAGCATCCGTACGACGCGCTCCAGCGCGTCCGACGGCAACTCGGATCGGTCAAGCGCGGCTGCGACGTCATCGACGGTTACGCTCCCGCGCTCCCTTCCCTTCGCGACGAGGTCCGCCACCTGATCTACGGATGGCGGACCACTTGGCAGCACCGATGCACCCACGGGAGACAGTCTGCAGTATTGGTTCCATCAAATGGCAGACCCATTTTTGTCACCGAAGGTAAGACGATCGTGTTTGCCGAATTGAGATCGTGATAATGTTTAGCCAGAGTTTGATCAGGATAGTAAAGCCAATTACGCGATCAGCATTCACGCGTCCGGCGACGCCGAAGGGCCGGACGCACCTCTTTCGCTGCCTGGAAGTCCTTGTCCGCACCCTTTGTCACCTCGTGGACCGCGCCAAGTTTCCTGGTCAACCACCCTGGTTTGACGCTTGCGATCGCTGCCGAACCGTTACCGACCGAGCGTGATCATCGGCCTGCCGGAGCCCGCGGGCACGGGCGTTCCGCACGGCTCCCGGCCTTTACGATCTTGCCTCGGGCGCCCGCCTCCCGCCCCTCGGGCCCGCCTCCGGGCCGGGGATCGCCGCCCACGCTGCGTGACGGCCGGTCGGCCCGGGCTTTATGCAGCTCTTATGGCCGACATTCCGTTCTTCGCCATTCGCGGGAATTACCGGTGTTCAACCGCCACCGGCGACGCGGGTGCGCAGCACCCGGCGCTGCTGCTCCAGCGCCACCAGCTCCCCGAACAGCTTGTTGTACTCCTGCTGCTGCTCCACCGGGTTGAGCCGCTGGATCCGCGACTTGACCTGCGCGATCGCCCGGTCGAGCGGCATGGCCTCGGCGGCGGTCAGGATGTCGCCGGCGTAGCGCTCCTCGGCGTGCGCGTCCACCTGGATCGCCTCCACCGCGAAGCGGGTCACCAGCGCCCGCGCGCCCTCCTCGTGGGCGTGCTGCACCAGGCGCTCCACCCACTCCCGCCCGCCGGCCCCCGCCTGGGCGAGGCCCCCGGCGGCGACGATGACCCTGTGCAGCAGCACGTGGTCGGGCGCGGTGAACGCCTGCGGGTCGAGCGCGTCGAAGCGCGGCCCGAGCAGGGCGGGACGCTGCACGGCCAGCTTGAGCAGCTCACGCTCCACGCGCACGCTCGGGTCGACCGGCGCCGCCTTGGGCGCGCGCTGCTGCCGGCCCTGCTGGGCGCCGCCCACCTCGGCGATGCGCTGCATGACGAACCGCTCGTCCATGAAGCCCAGCCACCGGTCGAGGTCGATGGCGTAGCGCTTGCGCAGGCCGGCGTCCTTGATGCCGGCCACGATCGGCGCCGCGGCGTCGAGCGCGGCGATCTTGCCTTCGTTGCTGCGCAGGTCGTAGCGGGAGATCGTGCTCCTGATCGCGAACTGGAACAGCGGCTCGCGGCTGGCGATCAGGTCGCGCACGGCGGCGTCGCCCTGCTTGATCCGCAGGTCGCACGGGTCGAGCCCGTCGCTCTGCACCGCCACGTAGGTCTGCGTGACGAACTTCTGCTCGTCGGCGAACGCCCGCAGCGCCGCCTTCTGCCCGGCCGCGTCGCCGTCGAAGGTGAAGATCACCTCGCCCCTGAACTCGGCCTGGTCGAGCAGGAACCGGCGCAGGATCTTGATGTGCTCCTCGCCGAACGAGGTGCCGCACGTGGCCACCGCGGTCGGCACGCCGGCCAGATGGCAGGCCATCACATCGGTGTATCCCTCGACGATCACGGCCTGCGCGCGCTTGGAGATCTCGCGTTTTGCGAGGTCGATCCCGTAGAGCACCTGGCTCTTCTTGTAAAGCGGCGTGTCAGGCGTATTCAGGTATTTCGGCCCATCATCGGAATCAAGTAGCTTCCGTGCGCCAAATCCGATCACATCGCCCGTCGCGTCCCGGATCGGCCAGATCAGCCGCCCGCGGAAGCGGTCGATCGGCCCCCGCCGGCCCTCCTTGGCCAGCCCGCCCTTCACCAGCTCGTCGGCGGTGAACCCGCGCGCCATGAGATGGCGGCTCAGCGCCTCCCACTCGGCCGGCGCGTAGCCGACCCCGAACGTCTCGGCGTCGGCCCGCTCGAACCCGCGCTCCGACAGGAAGCGACGCCCCGGCGCCGCGTCGGGCCCCATGAGCTTGCCGGCGTAGAACTCGGCCGCCGCCCGGTGCGCCTCGATCAGCCTGGCCCGCTCGCCGTGGTCGCGCCGGGGGACGTAGCCGCCCTGCTCGTACTGGAGCTGGATGCCGGCCCGCTGCGCCAGCCGCTCGACGGCCTCGCCGAACGACAGGTGCTCGATCTTCTCGACGAACGTGATCACGTCGCCGCCCTCGGAGCAGCCGAAGCAGAAGTACATCCCGCGCTCGGGGGTGACGTTGAACGACGGCGTCTTCTCGTCGTGGAAGGGGCACAGGCCCTTGAGGTTGCCGCCTCCCGCGTTACGCAACTGGATGTGCTCGCCGATCACATCGGCGATGGGGGAACGCTCGCGTACGAGCGCGATGTCGACATCACGGATCCGGCCAGCCACGCCGGGAAGTCTATGCCGCCCCACCGACGGTTCTGCGCCCCGGACGTGTCCCGGACCGGTGCGGCGGGGAGGAAGGCGGAGGTTACCTCGTGGCTGCTAAAGGGGGAAACCGGTGATGCGGGGTCTCCGGGTCGGCTACAAAGGTAAAGGTTGTCGGTGGAAACGGTGACACGGGTGGAGATCATGCGATCGGGGCTTGTCGGACGATGGGCGGCCGTCACGGGCGCTGTGCTGTTGACCGGTGCCTGCACCCAGGCGACCGGGCTGGCGGGTGTCGGCGCCACGTCGCCCTCCACCGCCCCTGTGACCGGCACCCCGGTGGTGACGGCGACGATCCCGACGCCCAGCCATCTGGCGGCCGAGCAGCCGCCCGAGGGCGGCGAGCCGATCAAGGTGCCGCCGCCGAAGCTGTCGAAGTACACCTACACCTTCCCCCTGAAGGGCTGTAAGACGGAGTACCAGCGCAAGCTGCTCGTGCTGCCCAAGACGACGATCTGGGCGCCGCAGGGATGCGCGTTCGTGGCGCCCGTCGGCGGCGTGGTGGACGAGGTGAACGTGCAGGACAGGTGGTCGCCGGGCACCGACGCGGGCGCCACCCGCGAGGGCAGGTTCGTCACGATCATCGGTGACGACGGCGTGCGCTACCTCGGCGGGCACCTCGACTCGGTGGCCGACGGGATCAAGCCGGGCGCGCGGGTCAAGGGCGGTCAGCTCCTCGGCCGGGTGGGCCGCACGGGCAACGCCCGCGACACCGGGCCGAACCTCTACTTCGCGATCTCGTGGAAGACCGGCCCGGCCTTCTGGTGGGTCCGCAGGGGCATGGTCGAGCCGTGGGACTACCTCGACGCCTGGAAGGAGGGCAACCGCACGCTGTCGCCGCGTGAGGAGACGCTGAAGCTGCGCGGGAAGCTCGGCGAGACGCCGCAGTGCGCCGTGCAGTGCGCCTCGGCCCGGCAGCAGCAGGAGCCGCAGGCGAGCAAGACCCCGCGGCCTCAGAAGAGCAGCAACCGCAACGACGATGACGACGACGTCATCACGCTCACCCCGACGACAGCTCCTTTGGATGGACGGTGACGCCGGACCTGATGAGCTCCTGGATGTCGTCCACGACGTCCCAGACGTTGACGTTCATGCCGGCGATCACGCGGCGGTCCCGCAGCCAGTAGGCGATGAACTCCATGCTCTCGGGGTCGCCCCGGTAGACGATCTCGTCGTGGCCCTCGATGTCGCCGGAGAACTCCATGCCCAGCTCGTACTGGTCGGTGTAGAAGTACGGCAGCATGTCGTGGACGACCTCCTGGCCGAGCATCGACCTGGCGGCGGCCGGGCCGCCGTGCAGGGCGTTGGCCCAGTGCTCGACGCGGATGCGGCGGCCGTACAGGGGGTGGAAGGACTCCGCCACGTCGCCCGCCGCGTACACGTCGGGGTGCGAGGTGCGCAGGGAGGCGTCGGTGAGGATGCCGTGGCCGACGTCGAGGCCCGCGTCCCGGGCGAGACCGACCTCGGGTGCGGCGCCGATGCCGGCCACGACCAGGTCCGCGGTGAGCCGCTCGCCGGAGCTGAGGCGCACGCCGGTCTCGGTGATCTCCGCGGCGGCCGTGCCGAAGCGCAGGTCCACGCCCTTGCTCGCGTGCAGGCGGGCGAACAGCTCGCCGAGCTCCTGGCCGAGCGCCCGGTTGAGCGCGGTGGGCTCGGGCTCGACGACGGTGACCTGGCAGCCGGCCGTACGCGCCGCCGCCGCCGTCTCCAGGCCGATCCAGGAGGCGCCGACGATCAGCACGTCCCCGCCTTCGGCGAAGCGGCGCTTGAGCGTCTCGCTGTCCTCCACCGTGCGCAGGTAGTGGGCGGGTCCCGGCAGGCGTCTGGGCACGGCGCCGGTCGCGATGAGCAGCTTGTCGTACGGTTGCCGCGACCCGTCCCCGAGCCTGACCAGGTGATGAGCCGGCTCGATGCGGGTGACCCTGGTGCCGAGCCGGAGATCCACGTCGTTGTCGGCGTACCAGCCGGGTTCGTGGACGAAGATCTCCTCCCGTTCGCTACCGCCCTGGAGGTACCCCTTGGACAGGGGCGGTCTCTCGTAGGGCCGCTCGGTCTCCGCGCCGATCAGCACGATCTCGCCGTCGAAGCCCTCCTCGCGCAGCGTCTGCGCTGCCTTCGCGCCGGCGAGCCCGGCTCCGACGATCACATATGTGGCCATGGGCGCAGTATGCGCCCGCCGGGGTCGCCGGGAAAGCCGGTTGTGCCAGGCGACCTGCCTCGTTGACGAACTCTTGATCAGTCTCTTGAGATCGGTTCCTTGATCAGCGGGAGAGCCTGCGGTGCCAGGCGACCGCCGACGTGTCGGTGAGCGAGGCGATCTGGTCGATCACCACGCGGACGCGGGCGGCGTCGTTCGCGGCCTCCAGGAACGCGGGCCGGAAGGCGGGCTCCAGCGTGCCGGGCGCGCCGAGCGTGATCAGCGAGGCCAGCTCGGTGATGAGGTCGCGCTGCCTGGCCTGGTTGGCGTGGTGGTCGGCGGTGGTCATCACGTAGTGCGCGGTGACGCCCTTGAGCAGCGCGCACTCCAGCCTGGTGGCGTGCGGCACGACCAGGTCGGCGCGGTGGCGGGAGCCGTACACCTCCTTGGTGGCGGCCTGCGCGGAGCGGCAGAACCGGCCGATGAGGCCGCTGGTGAGCGCCTTGAGCCCGGCGAGGTCGGCCATGGTGGCCTCGAAACGGCGCGGCCAGAGCGGGTCGGCGATCAGCTTGGCGAAGACCTCCTCCAGCTCGTTGAGGTCGGCGCCGGGGGCGTACCAGGTGCGGGTGATCCGGCACACCTGGGCGCGCTCGACCGGCGACTGGAGCGCCTCTGGGGTGACGTGGCCGGAGTGCAGGGCGTCCTCCAGGTCGTGCACGGAGTAGGCGACGTCGTCGGCCCAGTCCATGATCTGCGCCTCGAAGCTCACGCGGCCCTCCGGCGCGCCCTCCCTGATCCACTCGAACACCGGCAGGTCGTCGTCGTACACGCCGAACTTGGCGCCCTTGTCGCACGTCCACGGGTACTTGATGGAGGCGTCGAGCGCGGCCCGCGTCAGGTTGAGGCCGGCGCTGCGGCCGTCCCCGGTGAGCACCTTGGCCTCCAGCCGGGTGAGCAGGCGCAGGCTCTGCGCGTTGCCCTCGAAGCCGCCGCACGAGGCCGACAGCGCGTTGAGCGCCATCTCGCCGTTGTGCCCGAACGGCGGATGCCCCAGGTCGTGGGCCAGGCAGGCGGTCTCCACCAGGTCGGGGTCGACGCCGAGCGTGGCGCCCATCTCCCTGCCCACCTGGGCGCATTCGAGGGAGTGGGTCAGGCGGGTGCGCGGGATGTGCTGGCCGCCGCCGAGCGTCTCTCCCGGGCCCACCACCTGCGTCTTCGCCGCCAGCCTGCGCAGTGCGGCGCTGTGCAGCACCCGGGCCCGGTCTCGCTCGAACGCGGCGCGTTCCGGATTGCCGGGAAGTTCCGGAACCCAACGCTCCTGGTCATGCTCGTCGTAGTACGGCATCAGTGAAGTGATTTTATCCAGTTTCCGGTCTCCGCTAGTGTCAAGCCTCGCGAGAAACCCTTCCCCGGGAGCCCTCCCCCATGACGACAGCGTTCCGAGCAGTGCTGGCCTTTACCCTGCTCGCCGGCTTCTATGTGCTGGTCGGCCTCATCCTGGCGGCCGCGGTCTTCATCGACGTCATGCTCGTCGTCGACTTCCACGCCAACACGATCAAGTTCGCGGTCGTGCTCACCCTGGCGGCGGGCGCGCTGGTCCGCGCGCTGATCATGGTCAGCCGCCGCCGCGGCGGCGAGCAGCCGGGGGTGCCGGTCGGGCGCGAGCACGAGCCGGTGCTGTGGCAGACGGTCGAGGAGCTCTCACAGCGCGTACGCACCGCGCCGCCGGACGAGATCCGCCTGGTCGCGGAGGTGAACGCGGCCGTGTCCGAGGACACCCGGCTCCTCGGGCTGCGGGCGACGAGGCGGCGCATGTTCATCGGCCTGCCGCTGCTGCAGACCCTCACCGTGGACGAGATGCGCGCGGTCCTCGGGCACGAGCTCGGCCACTACAGCGGCGCGCACACCCGCCTGGGCGCGCCGGTCTACCGGGGCCGGGTCTCGCTCATCGCCACCGTGCAGGGCCTGCACAACCACCCGTTCATCCAGCGCCTGTTCACCTGGTACGCCAAGCTGTACCTGCGCGTCTCGCAGGCCGTCTCGCGGCGTCAGGAGCTGGAGGCCGACCAGCTCGCGGTCGCCATCGGCGGCCGGCAGGCGATGGCGGGCGCGCTGCGCAAGATCCACGCCACGGCGACCGGCTGGGACGTCTACGTCAACAACTACCTGTCGCTGACCGGCGCGGGAGGCGCCCGGCCCGCGTCGGTGTTCGGCGGCTTCCACGCGCTCATGTCCGACCCCGACCGCCAGGCCGAGATCGCCAAGCTGGGCGAGCAGCCCGAGGAGGTCTCCCCGTACGACTCGCACCCGAGCCTGGCCGACCGCCTGGCCGCCATCGAGCACCTGCCGGAGCCGCAGCACGTGCCGGATCCGCGCTCGGCCCTGACGCTGCTGGTGGACCCGAACGTGGCGGTGCAGGCGGTGGAGCAGTCCATGTGGAGCCAGGAGGCCCTGGCGACGCTGCGGCCGGTGTCGTGGGAGGAGCTGGTCTCGCAGGGCATGTACGCGGGCCGCAACGCCGACGCCGTACGCGACCTGGCCGTGGCCGGGCAGCAGGTGATGGGGGCGGCGCGGCCGTACCTGGACGCGGCGTTCGAGGCCATCGCGCGGGGGCGGCAGGCCGAGCTGGAGGCCAAGCTGCTGGAGCAGGGCTGGAACCCGTCCCCCACGTTGCTGGCCGGGGTGCTGGGGCAGGCGCTGGAGGCGGTGCTGATCCAGCTCGGCGAGGCCAGATGGACGCTGTCGTGGTCGGGGCCCGCCCGGCTGCTGTTCGACGACGGGGAGGAGGTTGCCCTGTCGGAGTACGCGGCGCAGGTGGCGGCCAACCCCGCGGCGGTGGCGGGGTTGCGGCAGTGGCTGGGCGATCACGGCATGCGCCACGACTACGTGCCGCTGGAGGAGCCCAGCCCGGCCGCGCTGGGATAGCCACCGACCGGCGAGCCGGCGCCGTCCCCCGCTCCCGGGTCAGGGTGCCCGTCCCGGCTCCTGGATCAGGGAGCGAGTGCCCGTTCCAGGACGCCGCGGTGCTGGGCGACCCAGTCGTGGGCGGCCCCGACCTGCTCCACGACGCCGTCCGCGCGCAGCCTGACCGCGTACGGCAGTCCGGCCTCCGCGTCCGCCTCGATGCCGCGCCGGCACCGGTCCTGCCACCACAGCACGCTCTCCACCACCTCACCGCGCTCCGCCAGCCCGTAGCCGTCGCAGATCACCCGCAACCGCCGCGCCGCCTCCCCCGGCTCCGCGCCCGGCGCCAGGCCGGCGTACTGCCAGCAGACATGCGCCACGTCGTGGATCCGCCTGCCGGGCCCGGCGAGGTCCCAGTCGATGAACGCCACGGGCCGCAGCCCCGCGCCGCCGTCCCGGTAGACGGTGTTCTTCGGTGACAGGTCGTTGTGGCAGACGACCTCGCCGTCCCCCGCCGGCGGCGTGCCCGCCGTGAGGTCGTGGAACTCGCGGACGAGCCCCGCCACCCGCGCCAGGCTCCCGTCCGACGTGACCCCGTCCGGCTGGGTCCGCTCCCACGCCACGTGGCCGTCCACGAAACTGAGGATCTCCCGGCCCTGCTCGTCGAGGCCGAGAAAGCGCGGCGCACCCGCCCAGCCGTGCCGCTCGAACAGGCGCAGCAGCTCGTGCACGTACGCGGCCCGCCGGCCGGGGACGCGCCGGACGGTGTCCCCGACGCGGACGACGGCGTTGACGAAACCGCCGGGAAGAGGTGTCTCCGACATGCACCCCAGCTTGCCCGGTCCGAACGCGCTTTGAGGCTTTGCGCGCCTGGTCCTGGATATCGCGCTCGAAAGTCTCACTGGGTAGTGCAGTGAGACGATTGAGGGGAGCGAAAGGAGCCTCGACATGACAGAGGACGACATCATCACGTTCGTGAGCGGCCTGCCAGGGACCGCCGTGTTCACCGCCGGGCCTGGCGACGGGTCACCGGAAGTGGCGTGGGGAGACTCGTTCTTCTTCTACGACCCGGACGGCCTGGACAGCATCCCGGCCGACGGCCGCCTGCCGTACGCGACGATCGTGACCAAGGACTACCCGGGCTTCGACACCGCCTCCGGCCTCGACCGGCCGGGCGTCTTCCGGCTGAACGTGGCGGTCGGCCGCGTCGTGTTCGAGCGGCTCGTCGGATACCCGCCCGCCGCGCACGCCGAGCACCACGCGGGCACGGACTACGCGGTTCTCGACCGGGTGATCCCGCATCCGCTGTACGCCACCCAGTCGTGGATCTCCATCCTGAACCCCGGGGACGCCGAGCCCGCCCAGGCGATCCTGCGCGACGCGCACGCCCGCGCCGCCGGGCGTCACCGCCGGCCACCCGGCAAGAGCCCCGCGTGATCGCGGGCCGCCTGGCCGTGTCGAGAGGGCCGCGCGGGCCCGCTGAACGATCGGCGGGATCGCGGCGGCGAGTTTCCTGGACGGCCTTGCCACACTGCGGCTGGTGACCGTACGGTCACCCTTAGCATTCGCCAGCCGAAGGAGGCGCTGTGAGCAGGAACGACGGCGGACCCCAGCCAGGCGCGACAATGCTCCCCCACCTCGCCTGGCGAGTGGAGGCGATGATCGCCGGTATCGCCGAGCGGCGCCCGCCCGCCACCGGCGCGATCGCGCAGGCGCTGCGGAAGGTGCCCCGCCACTGGTTCGTCCCCTCCCTCGGCCTGGTGCTCGACGACGACGGCGGGGCCTCCCCGATCGATCGCGACATCGACCCGCACGCGTGGTGGGACGCCGTCTACTCCGACCGGCCGATCGCCACGCCGCTGGCCGCGGGCGGCACCTCCTACACGTGCGTCAACCCCTCTCCCAGCGCCGTCGTCGACGTGCTGGAGCTCCTCGACCTCCGCCCCGGCCATCGGGTGCTGGAGGTGGGGACGGGCAGCGGGTGGGTCACGGCGCTGCTGTGCCGGCTGGCGGGCGAGTCGGGCCGCGTGACGTCGGTCGAGGAGGACGCAGGGGCGGCGGAGGCGGCCCGGCGGAACCTGGTGGCCGCCGGGGTCCGCCCGTACCTCGTCACGGGCGACTGCGCGCGCGGCTGCCCGGAGCGGGGCCCCTACGACCGGATGCTCGTGCCGTCCGCCGCTCCTGGGCCGTGGACCGCGCAGGCGGCGCCCGGAGCGGTGATCGTCGGCGGGAGCGGCCAGGCCGTGCGGCTGGTGGTGACGAGGGCCGAGGACGAGCCGCGCAGGCCGTAGCCCGCGCTGGTCATCGTCTCCAGAACAGCAGGTGGGTGACTCCGCTGGGGCTCGGCACGGTGTCCAGGTGGAAGCGGTCGAGCAGGTCGGTGTGGCTCTCCCACAGCCGCTCGCCCCGGCCGAGCTCGACGGGCGCGACGGCGATGTGCATCGTGTCGACCAGGCCGGCCTCGAGGAACTCGCGGATGGTGGCGACTCCGCCGCCGAGGCGCACGTCCCGGCCGCCGGCGGCCTGCTTCGCCCGTGCCAGCGCCTCGGCCGGTGTCGCGTCGAGGAAGTGGAAGGTGGTGTCGGCCAGGGTGAAGGACGGGCGTTCGTGGTGGGTGAGCACGAAGACCGGGGTGCGGAACGGCGGGTTGTCTCCCCACCATCCCTGCCACTCGTGGTTGTCCCACGGGCCGCGCTGGGGGCCGAACTTGTTGCGCCCCATGATCTCGGCTCCGATGTTGCGGGTGTGGTCGCGCGTCATGTAGTCGTCCAGGCCGCGCGTGCCGCCGGGGTCGGTGCGGTTCACCCAGCTGGCGGTGGCGCCCGCCCACGACCACAGCGGGGCGGGGTCCGCGTGGCCGAAGGGCCGGTCCAGGCTCTGCCCTTCACCGGCGCCGAACCCGTCCCGCGAGACGTTGAAGCAGTGCACCCTCAACAGCTGTGACATGTCTCCTCCTCGGTCCGAGGCGCGCCCAGGCCGGGCGCACCTTCCTGGAGGTGGTCGGAGCGGCGGGCATGTTCTTGCCGTCCGGCGCCGGAAAGGACGGGCAGCTTCCTGCGGGACTCCTTCGTGTACGGCGCAGGCCGTCACCGCCATTACCGAGGACTCCCTCATTAATGCTCAAACGATCCGCCCCTTCCGCTGGGCGGATTTGCCTGCCACCTCTTGACTTAATTTGCATGGACTCCATGATTAATCGCAAGTCCGACATCCCCGCCGGCCTTGCCTAGGAGCCCCATGCGCAAGCTCGTACGCAGCCTCACCCTCCTCGCCTTCCTCTGCGCGTCCATCCTCGTCGCGCCCTCGGCGGCCCTGGCCGCCATCACCGGCCAGTCGGCCACGAACACGGCCACGACCGTGACGTACCAGTTCACCTACACCGGCAGCCCCGCCTACGCCCGCACCTACGTCGACACCGACCGCAGCACCGCGACCGGCTTCGCCCAGGGCGGCGTGGGCGCCGACTTCTTACTCGAGAACGCCTCCCTGTACCGCCACAACGGCGGCGGCTGGAGCTGGACGCTCGTGGGCCCGGTGACGTACTCGGCCTCGGGCGGCACGGCCAGGTGGACGGTGTCGCGGGCGGACCTGGGCGAGAGCGCCACGCCGAACGACGCCGACCTCGTCTTCCAGGTCGAGTCCCCGCTGGAGACCTCCACCAAGTACACGCACGTTTACTCCGGCGGCGGAGGGGGCGGCGGCTCGGTCACGTACACCCCCACGACCGCGGACTTCGCCAACCCCGAGCGCGGCCTCTACCACCACACCGGCGACTGCGACAAGAACGACTTCTCCCTCGCCACCCTGCAGAGCTACCGCACCAGCCAGCACATCTCGCTGGTGATGTGCGTGTTCTACCTGGCCGAGTTCAAGACCACCGCGATCAGCCAGGCCGCGCTCGACCAGCTGCAGCAGCAGCTCGACACCGTGCGCGCGGCGGGGCTGAAGACGGTCCTGCGCTTCGCCTACACCACCTCCACCGACGGCGCCGACGCCGCCAAGGACCGCGTGCTGGCCCACCTCGACCAGCTCAGGCCGTACCTGGACGCGAACAAGGACGTCATCTACCTCATGCAGGCCGGGTTCGTCGGGGCGTGGGGCGAGTGGTACTACACCCAGAACTTCGGCAACGCCGGCACCGTCACGGCCGCCGACTGGGCCAACCGCAAGGCCGTCGTGGACAAGCTGCTCAGCGTCCTGCCCTCGACGCGGATGGTGCAGCTCCGCACGCCCAAGTTCAAGCGCACGATGTACACGACCACCCCGGTCACCTCCGGCCAGGCGTACGGCGGCTCGGCCGTGGCGCGGCTCGGGCACCACAACGACTGCTTCCTGGCCAGCCCGGACGACTACGGCACCTACGAGAACGCGGCCGTCGAGTACCCCTACCTGGAGGCGGAGACGAAGTACGTGGCCATGGGCGGGGAGACCTGCAACCCCAACCCGCCGCGTTCCGACTGCCCGACCGCCAAGGACGAGCTGTCGCGCTTCCACTGGTCGTACCTGAACACCGACTACCACACCGGCGTGCTGGGAAGCTGGAGCACCGGCGGCTGCCTCGCCGAGATCACCCGCAGCCTCGGCTACCGCTTCGCCCTGCAGAGCGGCACGTACCCGAGCAGCGCCTCGCGCGGCGGCGGCCTGCCGGTCGGCATCACCCTCAGGAACGAGGGGTACGCCGCTCCGTTCAACCCGCGCGGCCTGGAGCTGGTCCTCCGCAACACCTCGACCGGGGCGCTGCACCGCTTCCCGCTCAGCGCCGACCCCCGCAAGTGGGCGGCCGGGGCCACCAGCACGATCACCCAGACCGTCGCCCTGCCCGCGTCCCTGCCCGCAGGCTCCTACGCGCTGCTGCTCGGCCTGCCGGACCCGCTGCTGCCGGCGCGGCCCGAGTACTCGATCCGGCTCGCCAACGAGGGCACCTGGGAGCCGGCGACCGGCCTGAACAGGCTGCTGCACACCGTCGCCGTGAGCTGACCTGAGACCTACCGGCCCGCTGCCCCGCTCTCGGGGCAGCGGGCTTCTTGACCTCAAGCAAGGTTGAGTTCCTAGGGTCGTCGACGAGTCACTTCACGCAGAACGACCTCAAGGAGCTTGACCATGACGACACTGGTGACGGGCGCCACCGGGAACACCGGCCGGCACGTTGTGACGGAGCTGGTCCGCCGTGGAGAGCACGTGCGGGCGCTGACGCGGGACCCGGCGGCGTGGGCGGGACGTTTTCCAGCCGGGGTGGAGCTGGTGACCGGCACCCACACGGCGCCCGACAGGCTCGACGGCGCCCTCGACGGTGTCACCCGGTTGCACATCACGGTGACGGCCGGGCTCGCCGAGGTGGGGCCCGAGCTCGTCCGGCGGGCGGTCGCCGCGGGTGTCCGGCGCATCACCGTGTTGTGGGGCGGCTGGGTGGGCCCGGTCGAGCAGGCGGTGGCGGACTCGGGAGCGGAGTGGACCCGCCTGGAGGCGCAGGAGTTCATGTCCAACACGTTGACCTGGGCCGAGTCCATCCGAGCCGAGGGCGTGGTCCGGGAGCCGTACGACCATCCCAGCGCGCTGGTGCACGAGGCCGACATCGCGGCCGTGGCGGCGGTCGCGCTGCTCGACGACGGTCATGCGGGACGCGCCTACAACCTCACCGGGCCCGAGTCGCTGACCCCGCGTGAGCGGATCGCCATCCTGTCCCGGGCGATCCACCGCGACATCGCCTTCGAGGCGATCACGCACGAACAGGCGGTCGGCAGGCTGATGGCCACGGGCGTGTCCCGGGCGGACGCCGAGTATGTGGTCGGCTGGTATGCCACGCCCAGCGATTCCGCCACGACCGTGGACGACACCGTCGAACGGGTGACCGGACGCCCGGCGCGCACGTTCGGGCAGTGGGTGGACGAGCACGCGGAACGTTTCCTGAGCCGGGGATGACCGGCCGGGCGGGCGGCGCCTCGCGACGTCGCCCTGCTCGGGGAGGTCACGCGTCGTCCGGCAGCGGTTCGCCGGTCTCCAGCAGCGACTTCAGGCTCGACACCACGTTGGGCCAGCCGTGGCTGACCATCTCGGCCAGGCTCGATCCGGGCTCGAAGCCGTCGTGCACGACGGTGAGCCTCACGACCTGCGCGGCCTCGGCCTCCTCGATCGTGAAGGTGACCTTCGAGCGGGCCTCGCCGGACAGCCGGGCGAGCAGCTCCTCGTCCCAGCCGAAGCGCTTGGCGAGCTCCGGGGTGATGGCGTGCCAGGTGTAGGAGAGCCTGCTGTAGGGCTCGGCCTCCAGCACGACCTGCTCCGGGTCGCTGATCAGCACGCCGTGGTTGTCCCAGGTCATCGGCGAGCCGACGGACCAGTCCGTGGTGAACTCCGTGGCCCAGTAGCGGCGGGTGAAGGCGGGCTCGGTCAGCGCCTGCCAGAGCTTCTGCGGGGTGGTGCGGATGTAGGTGGTGTAGACGAAGGTCGGCGCGTCCATCGGGGTCTCCTCCAGGGCGTGTTTCAGGTCGGCCAGGGCTTGGACCCTGGCCCGGTCGTAGCGGCTGATCCACCGGTGGGCGATCTCGTGCACGGGCGCGGCGTTGAGGTAGTGCAGCTTCTCCCGGCCCCGCCGCACGGTGGTGACGAGCCCGGCCTGCTCCAGCACCGCGAGGTGCTTGCTGACGGACTGCCTGGCCATGTCGAGACCGGCGCACAGCTCGCGCAGTGTCTGCCCGTTGCGGGCGTTGAGCGAGTCGAGCAGCGCGCGCCGGCTCGGATCGGCCAGCGCCTTGAACACCTCGTCCATGCCCGCCTCCGCCATGCCCCCGCCCGTCCCCGGCTTGCCGTCTGTCGATATGCAGCCTCCCGGCTGCCTGTAATTTAGGCAGCCGGGAGGCTGCATGTCAAGGCGTGCGACTGCGATGCGCGCGAGGCTCGAACCGCTTGACGGCCCGTACGAGCCCTCGGCACGATCTGCCCCGTGCACAGGCAGCGGGCCGCCGAAGGGCTCCACGACGACGCGGCCCTTCGACGGCTCACCTCCTACCTCTTCACGGAATTGCCGGGGATCAGGCGCATTCGAGGGCAGTACGCGGCAGGACAACCACACGATGCGGGCCGTCCTCCGTAAGTGCGGATATGTCAAGGAGTCGCATTACCGCCAGGCGTGGCCGGCGCCGGACAGGACCGTGCACGACTCGGCGGGGTACGCGATACTGCGGCGCGACCGGGAATCGGGAGCGGTGACGTTGCCCTATTGGAATGACGAGCCCGAGGCTTAGGTGATGGTCCGGAAAAGGAAAGGAGCGACCAGGCCGATGAGGGCCAGCGCCTCGGTGAGGACGAAACCGAGAAGCATGTTCTGGCGGATCAGGCCGTACGCTTCCGGCTGGCGGGCGATCGCCTGAACGCCTTGGCCGAAGATGATGCCCACGCCGATGCCCGGACCGATGGCGGCGAGGCCGTAGCCGATGGCGGTGACATTGCCGGATACCGCAGCGAGAACGTCCACAAGGTTCCCTTCTGAATGTCTGGTGAAGCGGAGTGTCGCCGTCACCACCATTCCGCCACATGGACACTTCGGCGGGAAATGCCCGGCCACACGAAAATGACCGTTCATGCTTGTCGATAAAATCGATGGACAAATTGATCTACATTTGGTCAATGCTCGGATGCAAGCAGGCGCGCGATCGACCGAGAAGCGCTCAAGGAGCCCGGCTCTGACTCTCCGCGCCGCGTAAATCAAAACAAGCCATGCCGCCGCCCCATTGATGAGCGCACTCATCCGGCCTTCTCCGGGAGCGGATGGCCGTGTCGAACGGGCGGCCCACCGGATCCGGAAGGGGGGCCGAGGGCCACCGACGGCCGATCTTCAATCCATGTCGATGTCGTCGAGGAGGTGGAGCAGGCGCGAGAGGACGCGCAGGCAGGCGTCGATCTCGGCCTCGGTCAGGTCGCCGCCGATCTGCCGGAGCACCCGCCGCTCGCGCTCGATCACCGCACCGATGGCCTGCTCCCCCTCGTCCGTCAGCCGGATGAGCGAGGAGCGCTTGTGCGCCGGGTTGGGCACGAACTCGACCAGGCCCAGCCCGGCCGCGTCGTTGGTCATGCGCTGGACGAACTGGCGGCTCAACGCCTGGGCCCGCCCCATCTGCGGGACGGTCATGGGGCCGTGCTCGCGCAGCATGTTGAGCACGGCCCGCACCCCGACCGACAACCCTTCGAGGGGCGCGTCCTGCTCCACCTTGCGCTGGGCGCGCCGGTACAGCGGGCCCACCAGGTCGAACACCTCCGCGAGCCGGTCGGTCAGCGCGCCGGTCGCCGGGCCCGGGTCTGTCTCTCTCATCCGTCCATAATGACACCTGGGTTGTCATAGCAAGGCCCATATGACACCTTGGTTGTCATGAAAGATCTGTTCTGGATCGATCGCGGTACCGGCCGTCCCCTCGTCCTGCTGCACGGCGGCTTCCTCGATCACGGCATGTGGGAGGACCAGATCCCGGTCCTCGCCTCGCGTCACCGCGTGATCGCCCCCGACGCCCGCGGCCACGGCCGCTCCGCCAACGCCACCGGGCCCTACCGGCTCACCGACGACCTCGCCGCCCTGCTGCGGCACCTGGACACCGGGCCCGCCGTCCTGGTGGGGGTCTCCATGGGGGCGGGGATCGCCGTGGACACCGCGCTGGAGCATCCGGAACTGGTCAGTGCCGTGGTCGTGACCGGAGCGGGGACGAGCCTGCCGTACTTCGAGGATCCGTGGACCACGCGGACCATGGCGGCCTGGCACGCGGCGATGGCCGCCGGTGACCTGGACGCGTCGGTGGAGGCGTTCACGCTGCTGGGTGTGGGGCCGCGCCGCACGCTCGGCGAGCTCGATCCGATCGTGGTGAGCCGGCTGATGCGGATGGCCAGGAGCACGATGTCCAAGCATGCCGTCGGCGAGCCCGACCATCTGGTGATGGTGACCGGCACGTGGGAGCGGCTCGCGTCGATCGGCGTTCCCGTGCTGGCCGTTCACGGGGACGAGGACTCCGACGATCACATCGGGATGGCGGAGCGGCTCGTGCGGGCGGTGGCCGATGGGCGGTCGGTCTCGATCGAGGGGGCCGCTCATTATCCGAACATGGAGCGGCCTGATGTCTACAACACGGTTCTGGAGGAGTTCCTCGGCAGCCTCTGAGCCTGTCGCCGAGGTGCCGGTGTTCGTGTTCCTGGTCCGCTGGACGCAGGAAAGCCGCCGGTCACGAGTCGGGGCAGGCTCCAACGGCCCACCCGGTTCGCGGGATTCGGGTGGGCGCCGGGAGTCAGCGGGTGTCGGAGTCGGTTTCCGCGAGGGCGGCCCGGCCGGCTTCGAGTCGGGCTACCGGGATGCGGAAGGGGGAGCAGGAGACGTAGTCGAGGCCTACCTCGTGGCAGAAGCGGACCGAGTCCGGGTCGCCGCCGTGTTCGCCGCAGATGCCCAGATGCAGGTCCGGCCTGGCCTCCCGGCCCTCACGCACCGCGATCTCCATCAGGCGGCCGACGCCCTCCCTGTCGAGGGTCTCGAACGGGGAGACGCCGAAGATGCCGGCGTCGAGGTAGTGGGAGAAGAAGGCCGCTTCGACGTCGTCGCGGGAGAAGCCCCAGGCCATCTGGGTGAGGTCGTTGGTGCCGAAGGAGAAGAACTCGGCGGCCTCGGCGATCTGGGCCGCCGTGAGGGCGGCCCTGGGGACCTCGATCATGGTGCCGATCAGGGCCTGCACCCCGGCCTCCGCGAGGATCTTGACGGCCTCCTCGCGTACCGACTCCAGCTCCTGAACGGCCGCCACCAGCGGGATCATGATCTCCGGGCGCGCCCCGGGCACCTCGGCGGCCGCCTGGGCGATGGCGCGGACCTGCATGGCGAACAGGCCGGGGATGACCAGGCCGAGGCGGACGCCGCGCAGGCCGAGCATCGGGTTCTGCTCGTGCAGGCGCTTGACCGCCGTCAGGAGCGTGCGGTCCTTGTCCGTGGCCTCGCCCGTGGCGACCTTGACCGACAGGTCCACGATGTCGGGCAGGAACTCGTGCAGGGGCGGGTCGATGAGGCGGATCGTGACGGGGGCGCCGTCCATGGCCTGAAATATGCCGATGAAGTCGGACTTCTGGAGGGGCTCCAGGGCGTCGAGGGCCGCCTGACGTTCCGCGTCGGTCGAGGCCAGGACGAGGTCCTCCACGAGCTGGCGGCGCTCGCCCAGGAACATGTGCTCCGTACGGCACAGCCCGATGCCCTGCGCGCCGAAGCGGCGGGCGCGGGCCGCGTCCTCGGGGGTGTCGGCGTTGGCGCGGACGCCGAGCCTGCGGGCCTCGTCCGCGTGGCGCATGATCCGGTCCACCGCCTTGACCAGGTCGTCCCGCGGCTCCGCGGCGCCCTCGAAGTACTCGACCACGGCCGAGTCCACGACCGCCACCTCGCCGAGGAAGACCTCGCCGGTCGTGCCGTCGATGGAGATGACGTCGCCTTCGGAGACCACCACGTCCCCCGGCGCGATGAAGCGCTGCTCGGCCGTGAGGACCTCCAGTTCCTCGGCCCCGCACACGCACGTCTTGCCCATGCCGCGGGCCACCACGGCGGCGTGTGAGGTCTTGCCGCCGCGGCTGGTCAGGATGCCCTTGGCGGCGATCATGCCGGCCAGGTCGTCGGGGTTGGTCTCGCGGCGGACGAGGATGACGTCCTCGCCCTGCGCCGCCAGCTCGACGGCGCGCTCGGAGGAGAAGACGGCCTTGCCGACGGCGGCGCCCGGCGAGGCGTTCATGCCCTTGGCGATCTTCTTCTTCTTCGCGCCGCCGTCGAAGCGGGGGAACATGAGCTGGGCGAGCTGGTCGCCGGTGACCCGGGTGACGGCCTCGTCCATGGTGATGAGGCCCTGGTCGGCGAGCTGGGTGGCGATGCAGAACGCCGCCGCCGCCGTGCGCTTGCCCACGCGGGTCTGCAACATCCACAACTTGCCGCGCTCGATCGTGAACTCGATGTCGCACAGGTCCCTGTAGTGGTTCTCCAGGGTCTCCATGATGCCGACGAGCTCGTCGTACGACTGCTTGTCGAGGTGCTCGAGGTCCTGCAGCGGGATGGTGTTGCGGATGCCGGCCACCACGTCCTCGCCCTGGGCGTTCTGGAGGTAGTCGCCGTAGATGCCCTGCTGGCCCGAGCCGGGGTCGCGGGTGAAGGCGACGCCGGTGCCCGAGTCGTTGCCGTAGTTGCCGAAGACCATGGCCATGATGTTCACGGCGGTGCCGAGGCCGGCGGGGATGCGCTCCTGGCGGCGGTAGAGGATGGCGCGCGGGGCGTTCCACGAGTCGAAGACGGCCATGACGGCCAGGCGCATCTGCTCGCGCGGGTCGGCGGGGAAGTCCTTGCCGGTCTGGTCGCGCACGATGCCCTTGTACGTCTCCACGAGCTGCTGCAGCTCGCCCGAGTCGAGGTCGGTGTCCTGGCGGCGGCCCTTGAGCTCGTCGAGGGCGTGCTCGAACAGATCCCCGTCGATGCCGAGCACGGTCTTGCCGAACATCTGGATGAGCCTGCGGTAGGAGTCCCACGCGAACCGGTCGTTGCCGCCCGACTGCTTGGCCAGGCCGTGCACCGACTCGTCGTTCAGCCCGATGTTGAGAACGGTCTCCATCATGCCCGGCATGGAGAACTTCGCCCCGGAGCGCACGCTCACGAGCAGCGGGTCGTCGGCCTGCCCGAGCTTCCTGCCCATCTTGGCTTCCAGGGCCACGAGATGCGCGGCGACCTCCTGGTCCAACCCGCTCGGTACGGAGCCTTCCGCCAGGTAGTGGCGGCACGCCTCGGTGGTGATCGTGAATCCATGCGGAACGGGCAGCCCGAGATTGGTCATTTCGGCGAGGTTCGCACCCTTACCGCCGAGAAGATCCTTGAGATTCCTGTTGCCCTCGGTGAAGTCGTAAACGTACTTGGCCACCACAGCTCCTTCGAACGCCTCTGTCCCGGACTCTACCGGTGAAATTGATGATGAAACTGCACTCCTCGTATAAGTCAACGTTTGTACTGGTCAAGGCCACATGACAGGTCTAATCCAATTATACGACCCAAGTGCCGAAAATTGGATTAGACCAATTGGTTTACACCAATTCTTGAGAAAGGCGGGCAGGAGGTGCAGAATCGGATCACACCCCCATCAGGAGGCCCCCATGGCCACTCCTACCAAGCCCAAGAGGCGGCCCAGAATCATCGTCGGCTCCGCCAAGGCCGCGGTCGGTTCCGCGATCTACCTCGACGACCGGCTGCCGTTCGGGCGCTGGCTGCGCCCCCAGCTCCGCAAGCTGTTCCCCAGCCACTGGTCGTTCCTGCTGGGCGAGCTGGCGCTGTACTCGTTCGTGCTGCTGGTGCTCACCGGGACGTTCCTGACGCTGTTCTACAAGCCCAACCCGGACGTGGCGTACGAGTCGGTCGTGGAGATCAGCCTGGAGGTGCGCGGCGGGCTGCTCATGCGGCAGCTGCACCACTGGTCGGCGACGGTGTTCGTGCTGGCGATCGTGGCCCACATGTGCCGGGTCTTCTTCACCGGCGCGTTCAGGCGGCCGCGGGAGCTGACGTGGATGCTCGGCGTGCTGCTGTTCGGGCTGGCGCTGTTCGAGTCGTTCCTGGGGGTCTCGCTGCCCGCCGACCAGCTCGCGCTGACGGGGTTGCGGCAGGCGCAGGGGGTGCTGCTGTCGGTGCCGCTGGTGGGCACGTACCTGTCGGCGTTCGCGTTCGACGGGGAGTTCCCCGGCCAGGTGATCCCGCGCCTGTTCGCGCTGCACGTGCTGCTGGTCCCCGGCATCCTGCTGGCGGTGGTGCCGCTGCACGCCCTCATCCTCACCTGGCGGCAGAAGCACACCGAGCGCCGCGCCACGGCCGCCGGCGAGCACCAGGTCACCGGCGGGCCGTTCTTCCCCTACTTCGCGGTCAAGAACGCCGCCACGGCGCTGTTCACGATCGCCGCCATCGCGTTGCTGGCCACGTTCGTGCGGATCAACCCGGTGTGGGAGCACGGGGCGTACCGGCCGGGCGCCCAGCCGCCCTCGGCGCAGCCGTTCTGGTACGCCGGGGTGCTGGACGGCGCGCAGCGGCTGGTGCCGGCGTGGGAGATCCCGGTGGGCGGGTTCGTGCTGCAGGTCGGGCTCTGGATCCCGCCGCTGATCCTGCTCGCCTTCTTCGGCCTGCTGTTCGTGTATCCGTTCGTCGAGCGCCGCTACACCGGTGACCGCGACGTCCACCACCTGCTGGACCGGCCGTCGCAGGCCCCCGTGCGCACGGCGCTGGGCGTCGCGGTGATCATGTTCTTCACCACGCTCTGGGCGGGCACGTGGGTGTCGGCGGCGCCGCCCGCGATGCACTCCGCGCCCGGGCTGCCGCCGCCCCCACCCGCGCCGCCTGCGCTGCTCACCGTGCCGCCCGACACGTACGCGCTGGTCGTCGGCGGGCTGCGGGCGGCCGTGTTCGTGCTGCCCGTCGTGGCCTTCCTCGTCACCCGGGCGATCTGCCGCAGGCGTTCGGCGTAGGCGGCCCGGCCGCGCCACGCGGGCCGGCTGCCGCGGGCGTTCAGCGCAGGGGGTTGTCCTCGGGCGGGCTGCCCGGCACGCCGTCGCGGGGCGGCAGCCACAACACGAACGTCGCCCCCTCCCCCAGCCGCGAGAACACCGCCACGCGGCCCCCGTGCGACTCCACGATCTGCCGGACGATCGCCAGGCCCAGGCCCGTGTGGCGGTCCCTGCGGCTGGCCTCGCCGCGCCAGAAGCGGTCGAACACCCGCGCCTGGTCCGACTCCCGCAGCCCCGGCCCGTCGTCGCGGACCGCCGCCCACAACCAGCCGTCCGTCCTGCCCGCCCCGGCCCTGATCCTGCCGCCGGGCGGCGACAGGCGCACGGCGTTGGACAGCAGGTTGGACACGGCGCGGCGGAGCGCGTCGGAGTCGCCACTCATGTCCAGCCCCGCGCCGAGCTCGCGGGTGATCGTGATGTCGCGCTCGGCGGCCGGGGTGGCGTACTCCTCGCACGCCTCCCCCACCACCCTGGCCAGGTCCAGATCGGTGTCGGCGAACGCGGTGCCCTGCCGCCTGGCCGTGGCCAGCAGGTCCTCGACCAGCTTGGTCATCCGGGTCGTCGCCCGGTCCACGATGGCCACGGCCCTGGCCCGCTCCTCCTCGCTGGCGTCGGGGACGGCCAGCACGGCGTCCACGTTGGCCCTGATGATGGTCAGCGGGCTGCGCAGCTCGTGCGAGGCGTCGTCGATGAGCTGCCGCTGCGCGCTGAACGCCTCCTCCAGCCGGTCGAGCATGGTGTCGATGGTGTCGGCCAGGTCCTTCAGCTCGTCGCGCGGGCCGTGCAGCTTGATGCGCCGCTTCAGGTCGGTGGCCTGGATCTCCTCGGTCGTACGGGTGATCGACCGCACCGGCCGCAGCACCCGGCCCGACAGCACCCAGCCGATGCCCAGGCTGGCCACGTACAAGCCGGCCAGCGTGAGCAGCGAGTACGTGCGCAACGTGTCCATCGTCGCGACGTTGACCGCGTTCTCGACCTCCTCCACGAAGACCACCTCGCGCTTGCCGAGGTAGGTGTTGCCGCTGTAGGTCTTGGCGTACTCGGTCGTGATCGGGCGCTGCTCGCTCGTCTTGGAAACGGCGTAGTAGATGCCCCCGAGCACCACCGTGGCCAGCACGAACAGCAGCCCCGAGTACAGGACCGTGATCCGGAAGCGGATGGTGTGGATCACGACGACGGCTCCCTGAGCCGGTAACCCCGGCTGATCACGGTCTCGATCAGGCCGTCCTCCTGCAGCTTGCGGCGCAGGTTGCCGACCGTGACGCGGACGGTGCTGGTGAACGGGTCGGCGTGCTCGTCCCAGACGTGCTCCAGCAGCTCCTCGGTGGACACGACGTGACCCGGGCGGGTCATCAGGTAGTGCAGCACGCCGTACTCCTTGGGGGTGAGCGCCAGGGACCTGCCGTCCAGCGACACCTCCAGCCTGGCCGTGTCGATCCGCAGGCCGCCCACCTCCAGCACGGACGTGCCGCCGCCGGAGTCCCTGCGCAGCAGCGCCCGCACCCTGGCCAGCAGCTCGGGGAAGGCGAACGGCTTGACCAGGTAGTCGTCCGCGCCCTCGTCGAGGCCGCGGACGCGGTCGTCCAGCCGGTCCCGGGCGGTCACCATGATGATCCGCGCCCCCTGGCCCGCCGCGCGCACGGTCCGGCAGAGCTGGAAACCGTCGCCGCCCGGCAGGTTCAGGTCGAGCAGGACCAGGTCGTAGGTGTTGACCAGCAACTTCTCGTGCGCGGCGGGCGCGTCGTAGGCGACGTCCACCGCGTAACCCGCCCGGACCAGGCCCACGCGCAACGCGTCGACCAGGTCCTCCTCGTCCTCAACCACAAGCAGTCGCATGCCCTGGACCCTAGTTTCGGATGATGCGTTCCGCGATGGGCGCGGCCCTGTCGATGGGGATGGCGAAACCGATGCCGATGTTCCCACCTCCCCGGGAGGCCGCGATCGCGGTGTTCACCCCCACCACCTCGCCCCGGGCGTTCACCAGCGGGCCGCCCGAGTTGCCGGGATTGATGGAGGCGTCGGTCTGCACGGCCGTGCGGCGGGAGCCGCCCAGCCGTACCTCCCTGTCCAGGGCGCTGACGATGCCCGAGGTGACCGTGCCGGACAGGCCCAGCGGCGAGCCGATGGCCAGCACCTGGTCGCCGACGGCCAGGTCCGCCGAGCGGCCGAGCGTGGCCGGGGTGAGCTCCTCCGGATAGTCCACCTCCAGCACGGCCAGGTCCTCGTCGTCGTCCGCGCCGGCCACGCGCGCGGTCAGCCGGCTGCCGTCGTGCAGCACCACCGTCACCGTGCTGGTGCCGCTGACGACGTGGGCGTTGGTGAGGATGTGACCGCGGTCGTCGATCACGAAGCCGGAGCCGCCCGAGCTGCGCGTCTCCACGGAGACCACGCTGGGCAGCACGCGGGCCGCCGTCGCGCTCAACCCGGTCAGGCTCGCCGGCGGCGCGGGGGCCACCCTCGGCAGAGCGGCGGCGGGGGCCGGCTCGGACCCTTCGAAGAGCCTGGCCCCCGCCGCGCCCGCCGCCGCCCCGGCGAGCGCCGCGACGAGCGCGGCGGCCACCAGGATGCGACCACCCCTGGGCGGCGACGTCACGGGAGTCTGCGGTGCGGGAGTCTGCGGTGCGGGAGTCCGCTGTACGGGGTGCCGCGGCGGCGGCGGCCCGATCAGCGGTGGCCCGATCAGCGGCGGCACCGTGCGGAACTCCGGCCCGCGCGGGCTGCCCAGACCTCTCATGGCAGCCTCGAGAACCACAACATCGACGCCGCCGCCGCGATCAACGCGAAGATCAGCCCCGCCCCCACGAACCACTGCCAGACCTCCTGCTGCTCGGTGCGGTAGCCGACCGACGTGCCGATGTCCTCGTAGACCGCCTGCAGCTCGTCGCCGCTGGCCGCCTCGTAGAAGCCGCCGCCCGCCGACTCGGCCAGGCCGCGCAGCGCGGGCCCGTCCACCGGCACCGGGACCTCGCGGCCCGACAGGCTGATGGTGCCGTCCGGCGTGCCGTACGCGATGGTGGTGACCGGGATGCCACGCGAGGTCGCCTCGGCGGCCGCGTCGTTCACCGTGCGGCCACTGGTGTTGGCGCCGTCGGACAGCAGCACGATGTGCGCGGGCGGCGCCTCCTCCTGCGAGTCGAGCGCGGCGATGGCCTCCAGCGAGGAGAAGACGGCCTCGCCGATGGCGGTGCCCGAGTCCATGCTGAGCCGGTCGATCGCGCTGAGCACCGCCGGCCGGTCCGTGGTGGGCGGCACGGCGACGGACGCCGCCGAGGAGAACGACACCAGCCCCAGGTTGAACCGCTCGGGCAGCCCCTGGACGAACTGCCTGGCCGCCTGCTTGGCCGCCTCGAACCGGTTCGGTGAGACGTCGGTGGCGCCCATGGACGCCGACACGTCGAACGCCACCATGATCGTCGCCCGTTCCCGCGGCACCTGCACCTCGGCCGTCGGCCGGGCGAAGCCCACCACGAGCAGCGCGAACATGAGCAGCAGTGCCGCCGCGGGCACGTGCCTGCGCCATCCCGGCCGCCGTGGCGCCACCTTGTCGAGCAGGTCGAGGTTGGTGAAGCGGACGGCGTAGGCGGTCCTGCCGCGCAGCGCCATGATCACGTACGTGACCGCGAGCAGGGCCACCGGGATGAGCAGCAGCAGCCAGACGGGCGCGAGAAGGCTCACGCCACGTCACCTCCTCCCTCTGGTGATCGTCGCCGCCCGGACGGCGGCCCGCCGGGGCCGATCGGGCCGGCCGCGAGCGAAGCGAGGCGGCGCTGGCGCATGACGTGCTTGACCAGGTCGCGCACCCAGTCCCGGTCCGTACGCAGCCGCAGGTGGGTGGCCCCGGCCCGGCGCAGCGCCTGCGAGATGGCGTCGCGCTGCCCGGCCGCGGCCTCGGCGTAGCGGCGGCGCAGCCGGGCGCTGCCGGTGGCCACCTCGCGCCGCCGCCCCGTCTCCGGGTCGATCAGCGTGAGGATGCCCACGTCGGGCAGCGTCAGCTCGCGCGGGTCGAGCACCTCCACGGCCAGCACCTGGTGCCGGGCGGTGAGCCGGCGCAGCGGCAGCTCCCAGGTCTCGGGGGTGTCGAGGAAGTCCGACACGACCACGACCAGGCCGCGGCGCCGTACCACCCGGCCGAGTTGCTCGGCCGCCACGCCGAGCAGCGGCTCGGCCACCCCCGGCGGGGTGCGGGGCAGCCCGAACGCCCCCTGCAGCAGCGCCATCAGGTGCGGCCGGCCCGTCCTGGCGGGCAGCGTCCTGACGCCGCCGCCGTGCAGCAGGTGGGCGCCGATGCGGTTGCCCGTCCGCTGGGTGAGGAAGCCGACCGCGGCCAGGGCTGACAGGGCCAGCTCCCGCTTCTCCATCGCGGCGGTCCCGAAGTCCATGCTGGCGGTGGCGTCGAGCAGCGCCCAGATCTCCAGCTCCCGGTCGGCGACCAGGTCCCGGACGTGCGGCTCGCTCGTGCGTGCGGTGACGTTCCAGTCCATCCGCCGCACGTCGTCGCCCGCCGTGTACGGCCGGGACTCCGCCGGTTCGCTGCCCGGACCTGGCACCAGGCCGAGGTGTTCGCCCTGGAGCAGCCCATCCAGCCTCCTGGTGATGGTCAGTTCGAGCCTGCGCAGCGCGGGCTCGGCGATGAGGTACGGCTTCATGCCACCGCGTCCTGCCGCGTGTCGTACTGCTGGGTCTCCTGGCTCGGCGCGATGACCGGCAGCGGCACGGCCGCCAGCACCCGGTCCACGATCTCCCTGGGCATCACCCCGTCGGCCAGCGCGTCGAAGGAGAGCACGAGCCGGTGCGCCATGACGTCGTGCGCCAGGTCCCGTACGTCCTCCGGCAGCACGTAGTCGCGCCCCCGCAGCAGCGCCAGCGCCCGGCCGGCCGCCAGCAGGCCCAGCGTGGCCCTGGGGCTGGCGCCGAACGCCAGCAGCCGCCCGACGTCCCGCACCCCGTACCGCTCCGGGTCGCGGGTGGCGTAGACGAGGCGGACGGCGTACTCGGCGACCGCGTGGTGCACGAAGACCTCCTGGGCCCGGCGCTGCAACGCGACGACCTGTGCCGGGTCGAGGACGGGCTGCGGCGACGGCGGGTCCACGCTCATGCGGTAGACGATCGCCAGCTCCTCCGATTCGCTGGGATAGTCGACGTCGATCTTCATGAGGAAGCGGTCGCGCTGCGCCTCGGGCAGGTGGTAGACGCCCTCCGACTCGATCGGGTTCTGGGTGGCCAGCACCAGGAACGGCGTCGGCACCTCGTAGGTGACACCCCCGATGCTGACCTGCCGCTCGGCCATGATCTCCAGCAGCGCCGACTGCACCTTCGCGGGCGCCCTGTTGATCTCGTCGGCGAGCAGCAGGTTCACCATGACGGGCCCGAGCTCGACGTCGAACGACTCGGTGGAGGGCCGGTAGATCCTGGTGCCGACGATGTCGGAGGGCACCAGGTCGGGCGTGAACTGGATGCGGGCGAACGTCCCCCCGACCACCGTGGCCATGGTCTCGGCGGCCAGCGTCTTGGCGATCCCGGGGACGCCTTCGAGCAGGCAGTGCCCCCTGGCGAGCACCGCCACGAGCAGCCGCTCGACCATCTGGTCCTGCCCGACGATCACTCGCTTGACCTCGAACAGGGCCCGCTCGAGCAGTGCGGGATCGGTCACGGCTGCACGCTCCCCTTGTAGCAGTCGTCCACGACGACGCGCAGCTCCAGAGCGGTCGGTTCCGGGTCGGCGAACGCGGCGCTCGCGGTCATGAGCAGCGCGCCGGCGGCGAGCAACACAAGAGCGAAACGTGATGTACGCATGGATTCCTCGTCCCTCGTATCGGCTTACGCCACATGTCATCAAGTGACCGCGAAAACCCGCGTAACCGCCGCCTTTACACGATTTTTCGGTCGAGAGGGTTGGACCTCCGGCATGGCGCCCCGCCGGCGTACGAGCGCGTCCTGGACTGGTTCGGCCGCCACCTGGCCTCATCAAACGCGAAGGACGGCCACCCCGTACGGGGTGGCCGTCCTGTTCCCTGCGGTGCTCAGCCGATCAGGTACCTCATCGCCTTCCTGAGCGCCGCGGCCTGCTCGGCCGCGCTGCCGAGCTGCTCCACCCCGAACCCCAGCAGCACCGTGTCCCTGGTGGTCACGGCGGCCGTGGTGTCGGCCTGGTCGCGGGCGAAGTCGCCGGCGCCGGTCGGGCTGCCCGCCGGCGGGCCGGGGACGGTCCACGGCCCGAGCCCGGTCTCGAAGCCCTCGGACTCGACCGCGGTGCCGCCCACGACGACGCGGGCGTCGTCCACGAACGCGCCCACCCCGCCGGTGCCGGGGTCGGTCACGTAGCTGATCGACACCTCGACCTGCTGCCCGGCGTACGCGGACAGGTCGAAGGCGACCTGGTGCCAGCCGCCCGTGTCAGGGCCGGTGGTGAACCGGTGCCACTGGCCCGTGGTGCCGGTCGGCGTGCAGGGGTTGCCCGGGGTCAGGTAGTGCAGCAACCACGGGTGCTCCTCCAGCAGGAACCCGGCCTCGCACTCGGCCGGTACGCCGGTGTCGGTGCCGCCGTTGAGGTCCGGCAGCGTCGTCCAGTTGTCCTGGCCGACGGTGTGGGCCTCGACGATGACGTTGTCGTAGCTCTCCTCCGTGTCGAAGGAGAGCTGGAAGGCCAGCTGCGGCTGCTGCGCCGCCGTCACGGAGCCCAGGTCGATCGTCCTGGTCAGCCGCATGTACGAGTCGTCGGCGTGCGGCCCGGCGACGTACCACTCGCCCTCGGCCGGATCGAACGGCCCCGGGGTGCCGAGCCGGTAGTCGGCCGCCGGCGTGCCGGTGAACCTCGGGAAGTCGGTGCCCATGGGAAGCAGGACCCCGGCCTCGTCCAGCGGGTTGTCCACCGTGGCGGGACCGCCGAACGTGCCGCTGAGCCCGGCCAGCGGGCCGGTGCCGGTGAAGCCGCTGGGGTCGGCGCGCGGGATGCGCCCGGCGACGCCCAGGTAGTACTGGGTGAAGTCGTCGGCCAGCAGCAGGCACTCGTCGAACAGGCCATCGATGGTGGTGACCACGCAGTCGGCGTCCGGGTTGCCGTCGAGGCCGTAGTAGATGCCGCCGACGATGGTGTCGAGGATGCCGTAGTACGCGGCGGTCTCGCCGGTGTAGAGGAGCTTGCCGCCCTCGTTGAGGTAGTCGCGGACGGAGATGGTCAGGTCCTGCTGGGACCGCTTGACGTCGGCGTCGGGCAGATCGCCGAGCGGGGTCACCGTGACCACGTCCTGCTGGTCCATGGACAGCCGGTTGTCGCCCAGCTCCCACACCAGGCCCTTGAAGTGCGACAGCACGCCGAGGTGGTGCGGCACGCCCTGGGCGTCCACGTCCCACGTCTCGGAGCCGTACCCGGCCGCCTTCAGCGCCTGCTGGTACGTGGCCGTGTACTTGGGCGCGGTCACCGACGCCGGGTAGTCGGGGTTGAGGCCCGTGTAGTCCTCGTTGGCCAGCACCAGCACCTTGGCGCCGGAGTCCTTGGCCAGCGTGTAGGTGAAGCGGCTGCTGGAGACGGTGCCGGCGCCCGGCTTGAAGCCGGTGAACCAGACCTCGACCCTGTCACCGGGTCTCGCGCCGCTCACGGTGCCGCGGTACTCGGCGAAGTACAGGTCGTTCTCGTCGCCGTACCGCTCGCCGCCCTTCCACTCGCTCACGGACCTGGTCTGCGTGGGGCCGCCGTTGATGCGATAACGCAGCGCCTTGGCGCCCAGCGACCGGCGCGCGATGACGGCCACCGGCTGCGGGTCGCCGTACGAGACGCTGAAGGAGTCCGGCCTGAAGTCCGGGACCGTGCGCCCGATCACGGAGACCGGCCTGTCCGGCGTGTGCACGGACTTGGCGGTGGCGACGGCCAGGGGGACGTTCATCAGGAACTCCTCCTGGATCAGCCGCTCGTCGTCGGGGAAGGTGAAGCCGAGGCCGCCGGCGCAGCTCTCCTCCGTCCACTCGTCGTCCGGGTACTTCGCCGCCGCCGCCTCGCACGTGGACATCTCGGGCGTGATGGACAGGGCGCCGCGCACGTTCGTCGTGTGCCCGTCGGTGTCGCCGTTGGTGGTGTAGAGCTCGGCGCCGATGTCCGGGTCGTACGTCGGCACGGCCGGGGTGGCGTCGTCGCCCAGCAGCGCCTCGAAGATCAGGTCGTCGGGCGCCGGGGTGGCCTGCTGCCAGCTGATCCCGTACAGGAGCAGCATGGCGGCCGAGTGGTAGTTGATCAGGTAGGTGAACTGCACCCGCCTGGTCAGGTTGTCGTACGCCACGGTCTCCGGCTCCGACTGCGGCGCCGCGCCGCGGTAGGTCTGGCTGGAGAACAGGCTGGAGGAGCCCTCGTCGTCGTAGCGCCACTTGTAGGCGAAGTTGCGGTTCGGGTCGACGCCGTCGTTGCTGGTGATCTGCCCGTCGCCGTCGTTGTCGCGCAGGTTCTTGCGCCACAGGCGGTTGCCGGGGGTGAAGGTGTGGTCGTAGCCGTCGGGGTTGGCGACCGGCAGGAACCACAGCTCGGTGGTGTTGACGAGCTGGGTCAGCTCGGCGTCGCTGCCGTAGCCGTCGAGGAAGTGGTGCAGCAGCCGCCGCACCATCTCGGGTGTGATCCACTCGCGGGCGTGCTGGGTGGCCGAGTAGAGGATGGCCCGGCGGCTGCCGTCACGCAGCTTGCGGGCGTCCTTGGTCACCTTGATCGCGGTGATCGGCGTGCCGTTGAGGCTGTTGCCGAGGTTGACGACCTTGGCGATGCCGGGCTTGGCGCCGGCCGCGGCGATGATCTCCTCGCGGATGCCGCCCGCGCCGGCGTACCTCTTGAACACCCCGTCGGCCTGCTGCGCCGCCCGGGCGCCGGCCGCCTGGGTCCTGAGGGTGACCCCCTGCTTCGCGAGCGTGTCGGCCAGCGCGGCGGCGAGGATGACCTCGACGGTGACCTTGCCGTCCGCCCGCTTGACGATCCGCATCTCCTCGCGGTCCACGCCGGCGGCCACGAGCGTGGCCAGCTGGTCCGCGGTGAGCTCGCCGGTGTAGACGAAGACCCCGTCCGGCCCCGCCGCTGGCTTCGGCACCGCCGAGGCGGGCGGGATCGTGAACAAGCCGAGTAACAGGAGCGTGCTCGCGAGCATGAGTAGTACGCGCTTCATCGCGCCTCCGAGAAGAAGCCCCCGAATGCCGCTAGGGATGCCCGCAATGTCTGCGTATGAGGGTGGCTTGTCAATCACCACGGCCACATCCGGTCAATGTTCAACCAACTGCCGACCGGATGCGAATCACCACGCGAACGGCCAGGAATGCGCGCGATTGCCCGCCGTAAAGAAAAACGGGCTGCCCCGCGAGGAGCAGCCCGTCACTGAGCTCTAGTCGTTGAGGTGCTGGCGCAGGTAGGACTCGACACCCTCGATCGGGATGCGCTCCTGGGCCATCGTGTCGCGCTCGCGGATCGTCACGGCCTGGTCTTCCAGCGTGTCGAAGTCGACCGTGATGCAGAACGGCGTGCCGATCTCGTCCTGCCGGCGGTAGCGGCGGCCGATGGCGCCCGCGTCGTCGAACTCGACGTTCCACCGCCGCCGGAGCTGGGCCGCCAGGTCGCGGGCCTTCGGCGACAGGTCGGCGTTGCGCGACAGCGGCAGCACCGCGGCCTTGACCGGCGCGAGCCGGTGGTCGAGCCGCATGACCGTGCGCTTCTCCATGACGCCCTTGGCGTTGGGCGCCTCGTCCTCGGTGTACGCGTCGAGCAGGAACGTCAGCGTGGCCCGGTCGACACCGGCCGCCGGCTCGATGACGTAGGGGACGTAACGCTCCCCGCTCTCCTGCTCGAAGAAGCTCAGGTCGACGCCCGACGCCTTGGAGTGGGCCGTCAGGTCGAAGTCGGTGCGGTTGGCGATGCCCTCGAGCTCACCCCACTCCGAGCCGGCGAAGTTGAAGCGGTACTCGATGTCGACGGTGCGCTTGGAGTAGTGGGACAGCTTGTCCTTGGGGTGCTCGTACAGGCGCAGGTTGTCCTTGTTGATGCCCAGGTCGGAGTACCAGCGGTAGCGCTCGTCGATCCAGTACTGGTGCCACTCCTCGTCGGTGCCGGGCTTGACGAAGAACTCCATCTCCATCTGCTCGAACTCGCGGGTGCGGAAGATGAAGTTGCCCGGCGTGATCTCGTTGCGGAACGACTTGCCCTGCTGGCCGATGCCGAACGGGATCTTCTTGCGCGCCGACTGCTGCACGTTGAGGTAGTTGATGAAGATGCCCTGGGCGGTCTCGGGCCGCAGGTAGGCCAGGCCCGACTCGTCCTCGACCGGGCCGAGGAAGGTCTTCAGCAGGCCGCTGAACTGCCTGGGCGCGGTGAAGGTGCCCTTGTTGCCGCAGTTGGGGCAGGTGATGTCGGCCAGGCCGGCCTCGGGCGCCTTGGCGTTCTTCTCCTCGTACGCCTCGATCAGGTGATCGGCGCGGAAGCGCTTGTGGCAGGACAGGCATTCGGTCAGCGGGTCGGTGAAGGTGTCGACGTGGCCGCTGGCCCGCCACACCTCGGGCGCCAGGATGACGCAGGAGTCGAGGCCCACCACGTCGTCGCGCGACTGGACCATCGACAGCCACCACTGCCGCTTGACGTTGTTCTTCAGCTCGACGCCCAGTGGACCGTAGTCCCACGACGCGCGCAGTCCGCCGTAGATCTCGCTCGACGGGTAGACGAGCCCGCGGCGCTTGGCGAGGCTGACGATGGTGTCCATGACGTCGGTGCGTCGTGCCATGTGGTTGGTTCTCTTTCCGGCTGGAGGTCGGCGAGGGAAATTGGTGAGATCCCAGCTTAGGGGACGGGCACCCGCTCTCGCGCGGGAGTAATGCTACGCCCCGTCCCGGGTGTAGACGTCCTCGTACGCACTGGGCTCGTTCAGCATCAGAATCATCAGGGGATACATCACCATTCGGGCGGCGGACAGCGCCCTGCGGTAGAAGCCGGCGCCCTCCCATTCCGTCACCAGCGCCCACAGATTGGGCTCGTCCACCGAGCGGGCCAGCCGGCCCCGCTGGTAGCCGGGCTGGGTGGCGAACGTGTCGAGGATGGCGTGGCCCTGCTTGACGAAGTCTTGGGACTGGGACTCTGGAACGGTGTATCGGATCACGGCGAGCACCCGACCAGCCTAAAGGCGGTGGCCTCGCGTGTGACCCCGAACGTGCGCGAGGCCCGCGCCCGGGGCCCGATCTCCCGTAGGCTTCGGGGCGTGGCCCCTGACAACAAGCAGCCCCAGGGCGAGCGGTTCTTCACGCCGGGCGCGACCGGTTTCCGCAAGGCGGTCGAGCAGCGCAGCGCGGTGCCGATGACGTTCCTGTTCACGCAGGTGCCCCGGTGGGTGGCGCCGGTCCTGCTGGTGATCCTGCTGCTGACGGGGTTCGCCGTGACGAGCTGGCTGGGCGGGCTGGCCGTGCTGCCGGTGCTCGCCTTCGTGGGGTGGCTGGCCTACCTGTCGTGGCCGTCCCTGGGCGTCGGCGGGAAGCTGTTGCGGGTCGCCGTGCTCACCTTCCTGGTGCTCCTGGTGGCGACCCGCTTCGGGGCTCTCTAGGGCGTTCGCGGCTCTCTACGGCGAGTGCCGTCTAGGGCAGCAGCGTGTAGCTGGGGAAGTTGCCCGGGAGGCGTTCGCCGTCCGGGCCGCTGGTGGCGGCGCGGACGAGCAGGTCGCCGCCGACGAACGCGCCGCGCCACGACGCGCCGAACCCGCCGAACAGCTCATCGCGGTCCCCGCGCGAGCGCGGCCGGTTGTGACCGACCTTGAAGGCGCGCACCTCGGGCGCGAGCCGGGCGAAGGTGTCCTCCGACTCGCAGGAAAGGGTGGCCACCAGGGCGCCGTTGCTGGCGTTCATCGCGGCCAGCAGCTCCGCCTCCGTGTCCACCAGCACGATCGTGTCCACGGGGCCGAACGGCTCCGCGTGGTGGAGGGGTGAGGAGGGCGGCGGGTTGAGCAGCGCCGTCGGAGCAAAGTAAGCGGAAATATCCTGACCGGGGAGGAAATGTCCGGAGTCGAGGGACGCCCGGTGGATCGGCACGCCGCCCCTCGTGACCGCCTCGTCCACCTGGTCGGCCAGTTCCTTGGCCTTCGAGGCGTTGATCAGCGGGCCGAAGTCGAGCGAGGGCAGCTCGTCGTCCGGATCCGCCACGGCCAGCGGGTGGCCGAACCGCAGCGAGCCGACCGCATCCAGGTAGGCCCCCAGGAACTCGTGGAACAGCGAGCGCTGCACGACGAAGCGCGGGTAGGCGGTGCAGCGCTGCTTGGCGTAGTCGAAGGAGCCGCGGATCTGCCGGGCGAGCAGGTCCCAGTCGCCGTACTCCCAGACGCCCCAGCAGTTCAGCCCCTCCTGCTCCAGCACGTGACGCCGCCCGAGGTCGGCCAGCGAGGTGGCCACCTTGGCCCCGGCGCCCCTGCCGCCCACGAACGACACGCAGCCCAGCGAGCCCGAGCCGACGAGCACCGGCGACAGCTCCGCCCCTCCCCCGCTGACCAGCGTGAACGGCAACCCCTCCCGTACGGCCAGCGCGCAGGCGAGGGTGAGGCAGCACAGGCCGCCGTCGGTGGGTGTCTTGGCGATCACCGCGTTGCCGGCCAGCGCCTGCACGAGCATGGAGTGCATGAGCACGCTCATCGGATAGTTCCAGCTCGCGATGTTGCTGACCGGGCCCGGCAGCGGCGTGCGGCCGGCCACCATGCGGTCGATCTCCTCGACGTACCAGCGCACGCCGTCCAGGCAGCGGTCCACGTCGGCGCAGGCGGTCTTCCACGGCTTGCCGATCTCCCAGACCAGCAGCAGGGCGAGCAGGTCGCGGTGCGCGGCCATGGACTCCACGGCCGCCAGGACCATGGCCTTGCGCTCGGCGAGCGGCAGGTGGCGCCAGCGCTGGTGCTCCTCGACGGCGCCCGCCACGGCCCGCCCCGCGCCGGCCCGGTCGAGTTTGGGCAGGCCGGCGATGGCGGTGCCGTCGAGCGGCGAGAAGCCGGGCACCGGCCGCCCGTCGCGGTGCCAGATGCCGCCCCAGTGATTCAGCACGCGGTCGTCGTGGAAGGCTTCGGGGGCCGCCGAACAGCAACGTTCGTAGGCGTCCCGCCAGGACGTGCCCGGCTTGAGCCGCATGTCCATCCTCCTCAGTCGCATCTTGGTCGGATTCGATCAGATCGCGGTCGCATCCCGTTCGGATCTCAGTCGGACCAGTCGGCGGTGATGAGCTCGGGCAGCGGCTCGAACTCCTTGACGGACTCCAGCGATGGGCCCATGGCGGCGTTCGCCTCGCGCTCCACCATCACCTCCACCAGCACCGGCAGCCTCTTGTCCGCGGCCTCGGCGGTGGCCCAGGCCAGCGCGTCGCGGATGTCGCCGGGCAGCTCCACCCGGCGCGCCGGGCAGCCGAACGCCTCCATGGCCTTGACATGGTCGATGCCGCCCTCCCCGTAGTGCAGGTCGACGGCGTAGTTCATGCCGTACGGGAGCTCCGCCTGCCTGATCAGCCCCAGGTACTCGTTATTGATCATGACGATGACGAACGGCACCCGGTACTGTGCCGCCACCGCCACCTCCTCCATCAGGAACTGGAAGGAGTAGTCGCCGACCACCGCCACGACCTGCCGCTCGGGATGGGCGAGCTTGACCCCCATGGCGGCGGGCACCTCCCAGCCCAGCGGCCCCGCCTGCCCGCAGACCAGGTAGCGGCGCGGCAGGTAGGTGGTCTGGAACTGGCCGGACCAGATCTGGTACAGCCCGATCGCGGTGACGAACGTGGTGTCCCGCGGGAAGTACTCGTTGATCTCCTTGAACACCCTGGGCGGCTTGATCGGCACGTCCTCGAAGTCGTCCCTGCGGCCCATCGTGCCGCGCAGCTCGGCCACCCTGCGCGGCCACTTGCCCGGCTCCCTCGGCCCGCCGCGGCGGCGCGCCTCGTCGCGCAGCTCGGCCAGCACCGGGCGGGCGTGCCCGAGCACGCCCAGGTCGGGCTCGAAGACCCGTCCGATCTGCATGGGGTCGATGTCCACGTGCACGAACTTGCGCCCCCGCCGGTAGACGTCGAGGTCGCCGGTGTGCCGGTCGCCGAAGCGGGCGCCCACGGCCAGCACCAGGTCGCTCTCCAGGAACGCGGCGTTGCCCCACCGCGTCTGCGTCTGTATGCCGGCCATCCCGGCGAACAGCGGGTGGTCCTCGGGGAAGGCCCCCTTGCCCATGAGCGTGACCTGCACCGGGACCTGCAGGTGCTCGGCCAGCGCCCGCAGCTCCTCGGTCGCGTCGCCGATGATCACGCCACCGCCCGCCAGGATGATCGGCCGCCTGGCCTCCTCCATGAGGTCCATGGCCGCCCGGACGGCCTTGGGCAGCGGGCGGGGCACCTCGACGGGCAGCGGCGCGTCCAGCGCGGGGTCGTACCGGCAGGAACCGCGCTGGACGTCGAGCGGGAGGTCGATGAGCACGGGGCCGGGCCGTCCTGACCGGGCGACCCTGAACGCCTCCCTGAACAGCCACGGCGCCTGCGCGGGCTCCTTGAGCTGCACCGCCCACTTGGTCACCGGCTTGGCGATCTCCACGATGTCCACCGCCTGGAACGCCTCCTGGTGCAGCTTGGAGGTCACGGCCTGCCCGGTGACGCAGATCATCGGGATCGAGTCGGCCAGCGCGGTGTAGAGGCCGGTGATCATGTTCGTGCCGGCGGGGCCGCTGGTGCCGATGCAGACGCCGACGTTCCCGGTGACCCTGGCCCAGCCGTCGGCCGCGTGGGTGCCGCCCTCCTCGTGGCGTACGGTGATGTGCCGGATCGAGCTGTTCTGGAGCGCGGCGTAGAGCGGGAGGATGGCCGCGCCGGGGATGCCGAAGACGGTGTCCACCCCCTCCGACTCCAGCACCTGGACCACGGCCTCCATGCAGGGGATCTTCTTCACGCGTTCAGCCTTTCGATCACCTTGAGCAGGGCGGAGTGGTCGAGCGAGCCGTGGCCCTGCGCCCTGGCCGCGGCCACGAGCTGGGCGACCTGACCGGTGAGCGGCAGGCTGACGCCGGCCTCGCGGGCCGCGGCCAGGGCGATGCCCATGTCCTTGTGGTGCAGGTCGATGCGGAAGCCGGGGACGAACTCCCGCTTGACCATGGTGTGCCGCTTGAGCTCCAGGATCCGGGAGCCCGCCAGGCCGCCGGCCAGCACGTCGAGCCCCTGCGCCGGGTCCACGCCCGAGGCCTCCAGCAGCACGATCGCCTCCGACACGAGCCCGTAGATGCCGCCGACGACGAGCTGGTTGGCGGCCTTGACGGTCTGGCCCGCGCCGGCCGGGCCGACGTGCACGACGGTGACGCCGAGGCGGTCCAGGACGGGCCTGGCCGCCTCGACGTCCTCCGGCGCGCCGCCGACCATGATCGACAGGGTGCCGTCGATCGCGCCGCGCTCGCCGCCGCTGACGGGGGCGTCCAGGGCCCGTACGCCGGCCTCGGCGGCCCGCCTGGCGACCCACCGGGAGGTCTCGGGCTTGATCGTGCTCATGTCGATGTAGAGGAGGTTCGGCTTGCCGTACTCGATGACGAGCGGCGCGACCTGCTCCACCTGTGGCGAGTCGGGCAGCATCGTGATCACGACGTCCGCGCCGGCGACCGCGTCCACCACGCCCGTGGCGGCCTTGCCGCCCAGGGCGACGAGCTGCCCGAGGCGCTCGCTGCTCACGTCATAACCGGTCACGACATATCCGGCTTTGAGGAGGTTGGCGGCCATCGGGCTGCCCATGATCCCCAAGCCGACGAACCCGATGTTCATCCTTGCCTCCAGTCGAACGCGCCCGGCCCCTCGTGCCGGTACTCCAGGCCGACGTGGCCGCGGTACCCCGCCGCCTCCAGGTGCGCGAAGATCTCCGGGTACGGCATCCGCCCGCTCCCCGGCCGCCCCCTGCCGGGATCGTCGGCGATCTGCACGTGCCCGAACCGGCCCGCGTGCCGGTCGATGAGCGCGAGCACGTCCTCGCCCATCCGGTGCAGGTGGTAGAGGTCGGCCAGGAACGCCACGTTGTCCCTGCCCACCTGGTCGATGAGCTCGAACGCCGAGCCCGCCGAGGTGATCGGGTAGAGCGGGTTCTCGTGGGAGTTGAGCGCCTCGACGACCACGGTGGCGCCGATGCCCCTGGCCGCGTCCGCCGCCCTGCGCAGGTTCGCCACGGCCAGCTCCCTGTCGGTGCCGGGGCCGTTGCCGTACAGGGCGTTCAGCACCGGGCAGCCCAGCTCGCCGGCGAGCTGGACGGCGACGTCGATGTTGGCCTGGAAGCGGGCCGAGCCCTCGGGCCTGGCCAGCAGGCCGCGCTCGCCCGCCGCCATGTCGCCGGCGTCGAAGTTGAGCCCGACGAGGCGCACCCCGGCCTCCTCGATGGCCTGCCGCAGCTCCGCCAGGGCCGCGCCGCCGGGGTCAGGGCCGTCGAACGGCCACCACAGCTCGACCGCGTCGAACCCGCACTTGGCCGCCGCCGCCGGGCGCTCCAGCAGCGGCAGGTCGGTGAAGAGGATGGAGAGGTTGACGTCGAATCTCATGACAGCACCGATCGCATGAGCCGGGCGGTCTCCGAGGGGGTCCTGCCGACGCGCACGCCGACCGCCTCCAGGGCCTCCTTCTTGGCCTGGGCGGTGCCGGACGAGCCGGAGACGATCGCGCCCGCGTGGCCCATCGTCTTGCCCTCGGGGGCGGTGAAGCCCGCCACGTAGGCCACGACCGGCTTGGTGACGTTCGCGGCGATGTAGGCGGCGGCGCGCTCCTCGGCGTCGCCGCCGATCTCCCCGATCATCACGATGGCGTCGGTGCCCGGGTCGTCCTGGAACGCCTGGAGGCAGTCGATGTGCGTGGTGCCGATGACCGGGTCGCCGCCGATGCCGACGGCGGTGGAGAAGCCGAGGTCGCGCAGCTCGTACATGAGCTGGTAGGTGAGCGTGCCCGACTTCGAGACCAGCCCGATGCGGCCCGCGGAGGTGATGTCGGCGGGGATGATGCCGGCCGAGGACTGGCCGGGGCTGATCAGGCCGGGGCAGTTGGGCCCGATGATCCTGGTCCGGCCGCCCGCCAGGGCGCGGAAGCGCACGGCGTCGTGCACCGGCACGCCCTCCGTGATCACCACGCAGAGCGGCACCTCCGCCGTCACGGCCTCCTCCACGGCCGAGGCGGTGAAGCGCGGCGGCACGAAGATCACCGACACGTCGGCCCCGGTCTCCGCCGCCGCCTCGGCGACCGAGCCGAACACCGGCACCGTCCGCTCCCCGAAGTCCACCGACCGGCCGCCCTTGCCGGGCGTCACCCCGGCCACGATGTCGGTGCCGGCGGCGAGCATGCGGGCGGTGTGGCGGGTGCCCTCCGCGCCCGTCATGCCCTGGACGAGTACCCGGCTGTCCTTGGTCAGAAAGATCGCCATTTACGCACCTGCCGCGAGTCTGGCCGCCATCTCGGCGGCGCCGTCCATGGTTGCGACCTGGCGGACCGCCGGGTGGCGGGCATCGCTGAGGATGCGCCGGCCCACCTCGGCGTTGTTGCCGTCCAGCCGTACGACGATGGGCGTGCCGTGGCCGCGCTCGCCGAGCAGCTCCAGCGCGGTGACGATGCCGTTCGCCACCGCGTCGCAGGCCGTGATGCCGCCGAAGACGTTGACCAGCACCGAGCGCACGTCGGGGTCGGCCAGGATGATCTCCAGCCCGTCGGCCATGACCTGGGCGGACGCGCCGCCGCCGATGTCGAGGAAGTTCGCGGGGTCGGCCCCCGCCCCGGCCACCACGTCGAGCGTGCTCATGACCAGCCCGGCGCCGTTGCCGATCACGCCGACCGTGCCGTTCAGCTTGACGTAGTTGAGCCCCTTGGCCTTGGCGCGGTCCTCCAAGCTGTCCGTGCTCTCGGCGTAGCCCTCCCAGGGGTGGCGGAAGGCCGAGTTGTCGTCCAGGGTGACCTTGCCGTCGAGCGCCATGATCCGCTGGTCGGTGGTGCAGATCAGCGGGTTCACCTCGACGAGCAGCGCGTCCTCCTCGATCAGGACCCGCCACAGCTTCTCCAGCACCGGGGCCGCCTGCTCTGGCAGGCCGGCCTTGGCCGCCAGCAGCTTGGCCGTGTCGGCGTCCACGCCCGTCACGGGGTCGATCGGCAGCTTCACGAGGGCGTCGGGGTCGGTGGCCGCCAGCTCCTCGATCTCCATGCCGCCCTGGCCCGACACCATCGCCAGGAACCCGCCCTCGGCGCGGTCCACCAGGAAGGCCGCGTAGTACTCCTCGAACGGCACCGTCGCGGCCTCCACCAGCACGCGGCGCGCGATGTGCCCCTTGATGTCCATTCCGATGACGCGATCGGCCTCCGCCTCGGCCGCGACCGGCCCCGCCGCCGGTCTGATCCCGCCTGCCTTGCCCCGTCCACCGGTCTTCACCTGGGCCTTGATGACAACGGGCGTGCCCAGCCCTGCCGCGATCTCGCGGGCCTCGGCCGGGGTGGCCGCGGTCCGGCCTGCGGGAACAGGGATCCCGTGACGCCCGAAGAGCTCCTTCGCCTGGTATTCGTACAGGTCCATTCGAGCCTCCTTTGTAGACGGTATACCGTATGGAGTATCCTCCGTCTAGGGTCTCGACAGGGGTCTGTATAGCGGGATATTCCATACAGTATGGAGAATGCAATTAAGGACTGGCGGGGGCGGTCGTACCGTCCGGGGCCGGTCCCCGCCGACCGCACCCGCATGTTCCGGCTGGCCCTGGCCGCGATGGCGGCGATCAGCCCGCTCCAGTACGGCTACGCCGCGCTGCACGCCAGGCAGGCCTCCGGGCTGACCCTGCTCGCGATCTGGATCGCCTGCCAGGCCGCGGGTGCCCTGCCCGCGCTCCACCTCGTCCGGCGGGGGCGGCTCGGCGTGCGCGCCTGCCTGTCGGCCGGCGCCGTCCTGAGCGGCCTCGGCCTGGTCACCGCGGCCCTGGCGCCCGGTGTCCCCGGCCCGTCCGGGCCGGTGCCGGGCAACGGCCCGTCGGCACCGGGCGCCGCCGGCCTGCCCGCCCTGATGCCGGGCGCCGGCGACCTGGCGGCGTTGCTCTCCACCGGCGGGCTCCTCACGCTCGCCGGTTACGCCGTGCTCGGCGGGCTGGGGGCGGGGCTGGTCTACGGGGTCTGCGGCGAGGTCGTCTCCTCCTGGTACCCGGAGCGCCCGGCCGCCCGCGTCGGCCTGATCACCGGTGCCTTCGGGTACGGCGCGGTGCCCCTGCTGCTCTGGGCCGGGATCGCGCCGAGCATGGCCCCGGCCGCCTTCCTGGTCTGCGCCGTCCTGGCCACGGCCGTCATCGCCGCCGCCGCCCGCCACCTCCGGCTCCCGCCGGCCCAGTGGTGGCCCGGCGACGTGGACCCGCGCACGCACGCCCTGGACGCGGCCAGGTTGCGTACCTCCCCAGAGGCGGTCAAGCAGTTCGGGCTCGCGCAGGCGCTGCGCACGCGCACGCTCCCGGCGCTCGCGCTGATGCTGGTGTGCGCGGGAGCGGTGTCCGTGTTCGACGTGATCGTGGTGGCGGGCACCGGCGCCTGGGGCGCGCTGGCCCTGCTGGTGGCGCTGAACGGCGCGGGCAGGTCGGCGGCCATGCGCGCGGCCGAGCTCTTCGGCCGCCGCCGGGTCCTCGCGGGCGTCTTCGGCGCGCTGGCGCTGGGCCAGGTCCTCCTGGCGGTGGCCGTCCAGAACGCGGCGCAGGGGACGGCCGTCGCCGTGCCGGAGGCGACGGTGGGCACCCCCTTGCTGTGGCTCGGGGCGGTGGCGGCCGGGCTGGGCGGCGGGGCGTTCTACCCCCTGCTCGCCAGCCTCGTACGCGAGCTGTTCGGCACCGAACGCGCCACCGAGATCCACGCGGTCGTCTACAGCGCCAAGGCCGTGGCGGGCGTGGTGGCGGTGTCCCTGGCCCTCGCCGCGCTGACCGCCCCCGGCGGCGCCCTGCTGGCCGCGGCCGCGCTGGCGGCCCTGCCCGCCCTGGCGACGCCGCGCCTGCGCATCCCGGGCCTGCCCGCCACGATCCCGCTGTGACACCGTCCCAGCCCAGGGGGCGACGCCCTGTAACACAACGGGCTGTGACGCGACGCTCTGTGACGAGACTCACGAACGCGGATAACCCCCAGACGGTATGCTGTAGGCAGTCGACCAAAAACCGTAAAAGCACCCATACCTGGAGACGTCACCATGTTGCTGTCGGATCAGGCCGGTCAGACGGCGGCCCCCAAGATTCCCCGCCCCGCCACGCTCAGGGAGAGCGTGATCGAGGCCATCCAGGAGCTCATCGTCTCCGGCCAGCTCAAGCCCGGCCAGCATCTGGTCGAGAGCGAGCTGGCCGAGCTGCTCGGCGTCTCCAGGCAGCCCGTACGCGAGGCGCTCCAGCAGCTCAGCGGCGAGGGCTGGGTCGATCTCCACCCGGGCCAGGGCGCGTTCGTGCACGTGCCCACCGTGGAGGAGGCCGACCAGCTCCTCGCGGTCCGCACGCTGCTGGAGACCGAGTCCGCCCGGCTCGCCGCGCTTCACGCCGGCGAGGACGGCGTGAAGCGGCTGCGCGCCCTGTGCGCCCGCGGCATCGCCGCCGTGCAGTCCGACGACGTGGACGGCGCCGTGGCGACCAACTCCGAGCTGCACACCCTGGTGACGGCGCTGTCGGGCAACAAGGTGCTGGCCGAGCTGGCCGCCCAGGTGGCCAGGCGGGTGCGCTGGTACCACACGCCGGTGGCCCGCCAGCGCGGCATGGCGTCGTGGGACGAGCACAAGGCGCTGATCGACGCCATCGAGGCCGGCGACGAGCGCAAGGCCGCGAAGATCATGCGGGAGCACACCGAGCACACCCGCGCCTCGTACATGGAGCAGCGGGAGGGCGAGCCCGCGGAGCCAGCTCCCAAGCCGGCGCGCCGCCGCAGGCCCCGCCGGCTCGGGTGACCCACCGGCCCGGTGCCCCACCAGCTCGGGTGACCTGCCGGCCCGGGGTGACCCGACGGCGGGGTTGACCTGACGTTCACAGAAATCCACATGCTCCGAAACACCCCGGGTAGAGGGTGGGAGCCATACCGATCGGAGGTGTATGACCGTGAAGGCGTTGTGGCGCTTTCTCCGTGGTGATCCTCTGGGCCAGGCGGCGGACGGCCGAGCCATCGGCCTCGGCCTGAGCGCAGCGCTCAGGAAGCACTACTCGGCGGACGAGGCGGACCGCTACCTGCGCCAGTGGAGCGCGCAGCAGGAGCACGAGGTCCGCGAGCAACCGCGTCACTGAGCCGCGGCAGGGGGGCGGCCACCCACAAGCAGCCACCGGCCCCCGCGCGCGGCCCGTTCAGCGATCGGCGGTTTCCGGCTCCTCCACCTTCCTCCTGGCGTCGCGAGACGACTTCACCAAGCTGAGGATGGTGGTGACGGCGAGAGTGCCGAGGATGATCCCGAGAGAGACCAGGATCGGGATCTCCGGCGCCCAGGACACCCCGTCGTGGTGCAGGGCTTCCAGGATCAGCTTCACGCCGATGAACGCCAGCACCACCGACAGCCCCTTGCTCAGGTAGACCAGCCGGTCGAGCAGGCCCCCGATGAGGAAGAAGAGCTGCCGCAGCCCCATGAGGGCGAAGGCGTTGGCGGTGAACACCAGGTAGGGCTCCTTGGTGAGCCCGAAGATGGCCGGGATCGAGTCCAGCGCGAACAGCAGGTCGGTGGTGCCGATCGCGACCATCACGATCAGCATCGGGGTGACCATCCTGCGCCCGTGGTGCACGGTCAACCGGGCGCCGTGGTAGGTGTCCGTCGTCGGCAGCACCCGGCGCACCGTGCGCAGGGCGATGTTCTCGGAGAACTCCGCCTCCTCCTCCTCGTGCCCGATCAGCTTCCACGCCGTGTAGACGAGGAAGGCGCCGAACACGTAGAAGAGCCAGTCGAACCTGGCGACGGCCTCCGCGCCGGCGGCGATGAAGCCGCCACGCATGACCAGCGCCAGGATGATGCCGATGAGCAGTACCTTCTGCCGGTACTGCCGCGGCACCTGGAACCGGCTCATGATCAGCAGGAAGACGAAGAGGTTGTCCACGCTGAGCGAGTACTCGGTGATCCAGCCGGCGAAGAACTCCCCTCCGTGCGCCGGCCCGGACAGCAGGAGCAGTCCCACGCCGAAGACCACGGCCAGGCCCACGTAGAACGAGACCCAGCCCACGCACTCCTTGAAGCTGGGCTCGTGCGGATTGCGGGCCACGAGCCAGAAGTCGAGCGCGAGCACCAGGCAGAAGCCGCCGATGGTGGCGGCCCAGACCCAGAACGGCAGATCCATCGCCGGGACCATCTACCTGCCCCCCTTCCCTGCACTCTTCCCTGCACTCTTCCCTGCACTCTTACGGGCGCTCTTGCGCGCGCCGACGATCCGGGCGAAGCGGAGGTACTTCTCGAGCAGTTCCCCGGCGAGCGGGTTGTCGCCGGCCCTGCGCATGAGCCAGTGCGGCATGAACCGCTCGTGCACCCACAGGAAGCCGATCGCGAAGCCGAGGGCGATCATCGCCTGGTACGCCAGGAACGGCCCCACTCCTTCGAGCAGGCCGCCCGTCGGGGCCAGGATCTCCTGGGCCAGCCTGGACACCGGGAAGGCGGCCATCCAGTACAGGCCGACGGGGCCGAAGGTGCCGGGGCGGAAGACGCCGTGGCCGAGCAGCATGCTGTAGAGACCGCCGAAGAGGGCCAGCGGCGTGGCCAGCGCCAGCGCCGCGAGCCCCGCCATGCCGGTGGACTGCCCCGCGAGCAGGGTCAGCCCACCGGCCATGGCTCCGGCGACGGCTCCGATAGACGCCCCTGGCAGGGCGAGTTCGAGGCTGTGCCGTCCGACCATCAGCCCACGACCACACCGTAGGCGAACAGGCTGTAGAGCAGCATCCCCAGGTAGAACACCGCGCCGAAGCCGATGATGACGTTCGACCACCACCTGGGCCTGATCGGCTTGGGCAGCATGCGGTTGTTCACCAGGAGCAGGGTCACGCAGTACGCGCCCATCGCGAACGTCGACAGGAACGCCAGCGTGTCCAGGATCCCGCTGGGACCGTCGGCGGGGCCGAACAGCAGGACCAGGATGCCGAACAGGATCACGCCCCAGAGGAAGACGGCGTACAGCTTCGACATGCCCAGCTTCTTCGCCCCTGGGATGAAGTTGTAGGTCATGTCCGCCTGGCCGCGCGAGAACGAGTCGAACAGCCCCAGCGTCGCGTTCAGGCCGATCAGCGCGATGAACCCGAGGAAAACGACCCCGAGAACCGAGCTGCCCGCCGAGGAGACGGCGTTCGACATCGCGGTCAGCGCCACCTCCCGGTCGTCGCCCTGAATGGCCGTCCGCACGGCCGGGTCGAGCCGCACCGCCGCCTGCGCGATCACCGTGAAGGAGATCGTGACCAGCATGGTGATGCCCCAGAACAGCAGCAGCGCGTCGAAGGTGACCCAGCGCCGCCAGCCCTTCCACTTGGCCATCTCGGCCGGGTCCTCGGTGTCGAACATGAACCCGCGGGACGGCCGCTCCTCCTCCTCGCCCGCGTGGCGCAGCCCGCGGATCTTCGGCTGGTGCGCGCCCATGCCGGCGCCGGAGTCACGCAGGTGCAGCGTGTACCACATCTGCTGCATGCCCGAAGGGCCGGCGAAGGCGCAGGCGCCGACGATGACGGGGAACCAGGCGGCCGTCATGGCCTCCGCCGGCAGGTAGCCGATGGAGAACATGCCGGTGATCGTGGTGACCACGTCTCCCCAGGAGCCGACCATGGCCGCGACCACGGCGGTGCCGAGCACGAGCGCACCGATCAGCAGGGAGAGCACGTTCTCGAGCAGGTTGTAGATCACCTTGGCGAGGGTGAAGACCACGCCGACGAGGATCAACCCGGCGATCGCGGTCACCATCCAGGGTATTCCGGTGATCTCCTCGAACGCCGCCGCTCCGGCCGACAGGTGTCCCGGCCAGATGTAGACGGCGATCGCCACGATGAAGAAGAACCACATCAGCGGTTTGAACACCCTGGCCGCGCCGGAGAAGATGCTCTCCCCCGTGGCCATGGCGTAGCGGGCCATCTCCAGCATCACCACGGCCTGCAGGGTGACGCCGATCAGGAACAGCCACCTGATCTCGGGCCCGAACAGCAGCACCAGCCGGGGCCACATGTACGACTCGCCCATGCCCACGCCCAGGGCGACGAGGAACACCGTCGGCCCGAGAATGTGCACCGAGGGAGGCGCGTCGGGGAGCTTCCTGATGGGCATCGGCTCGAGCCGGCCCGCTTTCCATACTCGTTGATCCTCGACCGGCGGCGTGGCCGTCGCCGGTGGTGTATTCGATGTGTCCACCTACGGACCTCCTGGGGGGTTGTTGCCTTCCTCTGCGCCCCGAATTGCCCCCTCGCCTGGTGCTGCTGGAGCTCGGCTCTTAGCCCAGCAGCCCGGCCGCCCTGGCCCAGCGGTACTTGGCACCGAGGACCGCCACGGGCTTTTCCGTCGTGTACGGGTACGCGACCACGCCATGCTCGAACAGGTACTCGCTGGCCTCCTCAACCTCGGTGTCGCCGGCCAGTGACGCCACGACCGGCTTGACGTTGCCCTTCGCCCGCTCTTCCGCCACCACGCGGGCGATGAGCTCGGCGAAGACCATCGGCGGCGTCACGATCGTGTGCCAGTAGCCCAGGACGAGCGCGTGGATGCGCTCGTCGCTCAGGCCGAGGCGGACCGTGTTCTCGTAGGTCGAGGGTGGCTCGCCGCCGGTGATGTCGATGGGGTTGCCCGCCGCGCCGAACGGCGGGATGTAGGCGCGGAACGCCTTGTCCAGGTCGTCGGGGATGTCCATGAGGGTCAGCCCCGCGTCCACGATGGCGTCGGACAGCAGCACGCCCGAGCCGCCCGCGCCGGTGATGATGACGACGTTCTCGCCCTTGGGCGCCGGCAGGATCGGCAGCGCGCGGGCGTACTCCAGCATGTCGTTGAGGCCGGGTGCGCGCACCACGCCGGCCTGGCGCAGGATGTCGTCGTAGACCTTGTCGTCGCCGGCCAGCGCGCCGGTGTGCGAGCCCGCGGCCCGCGCGCCCATCGCGGTGCGCCCGGCCTTGAGCACGATGACCGGCTTCTCCTTGACCACGCGGCGGGCGGCCTCGACGAAGCCGCGCCCGTCCTTGAGGTCCTCCAGGTGCATGGCCACGGCCTTGGTGTTGTCGTCCTGCTCGAAGAAGGTCAGCAGGTCGTCCTCGTCCACGTCGGCCTTGTTGCCGACGCCGACGATGGCCGAGACGCCCATCTTGGTGGTGCGGCTGAAGCCCAGGATGGCCATGCCGATGCCGCCGCTCTGGGAGGTCAGCGCCACGCTGCCGCGCACGTCGTACGGGGTGCAGAAGGTCGCGCAGAGGTTCTCCGGCGTGTAGTAGTAGCCGTAGATGTTGGGGCCGAGCATGCGCACGCCGTGCCTGCGGGCGATCTCGACGATCTCCTTCTGGCCCTCGACGTTCCCGGTCTCGGCGAACCCGGACGGGATCATGATCGCGCCCGCGACGCCCTTCTCGCCGACCTCCTCCAGCGAGGCGGCGACGAACTTGGCGGGGATCGCGAAGACGGCCACGTCCACGTCGCCGGGCACGTCCGCGACGCTCTTGTACGCCTTGAGCCCCATGATCTCGTCGGCCTTGGGGTTGATCGGGTAGATGTGCCCCTGGTAGCCGCCGTTGATGAGGTTCTTCATGACCGAGTTGCCGATCTTGCCGGTCTCGGCCGAGGCGCCGATCACGGCGACGGAGCGCGGCTTGAAGATGCGCTTCATCTGCCGCAGGATCTCCTCGCGCGGCAGCCGCTCGACCTCGGGCTGCGGCTCGCCGATGAGGATGCGCACGTCGGCGGCGACCGCGCCGTTCGCGTCGGCGAAGACGGGGTTGAGGTCCACCTCGACGATCTCGGGGATGTCCGTGACGAGCCTGCCGACGCGCTCGATCAAGCTCGCCAGCGCCTGCCTGTTCGCGGGCTCGGCCCCGCGAGCACCGCGCAGCACCTCGGCCGCCCTGATGTCGTCCAGCATCCTGAGCGCATCATCACCCGAAACCGGGGCAAGTCGGAAGGTCACGTCCTTCAACACCTCGACCAGGACGCCGCCGAGGCCGAACGCGATCACCTTGCCGAAGGTGGGATCGGTGACCGCGCCCACGATGACCTCGTGGCCGCCGCCGACGAGCTGCTGCACCTGGATGCCGTCGATCTTCGCGTCGGGGTTGTAGGCGCGGGCGTTGGCCAGGATCGTCTCGTACCCCTGCCGCACCTCCTCCTCGCTCCTCAGGCCGACCAGCACGCCGCCGGCGTCGGTCTTGTGCAGGATGTCGGGCGAGACGATCTTCAGCACGACCGGGAGCCCGATCTCCACCGCCAGCCGCGCCGCCTCGTCCGCCGAGGTGGCCAGCCCTTCGCCCGGGGTGGCGATGCCGTACGCCTGGCACAGCTCGCGGCCCTCCGGAGCCGTCAGGGCGTTACGCCCTTCGGCGAGTGCCTTCTCGATGACTTCCCTGGCGGCCGCTGCGCTCATGGTCGCGCTCCCCACGGGCCCGCCCTGGTTACGCGAGCTGCCGCTGACGGCCCCTACTCGCCGCTCCATCAGATGACTCCGTTCGTCTTGAGCTCCGCCAGCTCGTCCGCGCTGACGCCGAGCTCGCCGTAGATCTCCTGGTTGTGCTCGCCCAGCAGGGGCGGGGTCCGTACGTCCACCGGGGAGTCCGAGAGCTGCAGGGGGCTGCCCACCGTCACGAACTCGCCGCGCGTGGGGTGCTCGACCTTGACGACGATGCCCTCCTGCTGCAGGCTCTCGTCCTCCACCAGCTCCTTGGTGGACAGGATCGGCCCGCACGGGATGTTCTCGGCGTTGAGCCGGTCCAGCACCGTCCACTTGTCGTGGCGGATCGTCCACTCCTCGATGAGCTGGAACATCTTGTCCAGCTTCGGCAGCCGCGCCTCCGGCGTCGCCCACTCGGGATCCTCCGCCAGCTCGGGGCGGCCGATGATGTTCGCGATCGGCTTCCAGCCGACCGGCTGCACGATGACGTAGATGTAGTCGTTCGGGCCGCCGGGGGCGCAGCGCACCGCCCAGCCCGGCTGGCCGCCGCCGCTGGCGTTGCCGGATCGCGGCACCTCGTCGCCGAACGTCTTGTTCGGGTACTCGCGCAGCGGCCCGTGCGCCAGGCGCTGCTGGTCGCGCAGCTTGACGCGGCACAGGTTCAGCACGGCGTGCTGCATGGCCACCTGTACGCGCTGCCCGCGCCCCGACTGCTCGCGCTGGTAGAGGGCGGCCAGGATGCCGGCGACCGCGTGGATGCCGGTGCCCGAGTCGCCGATCTGCGCGCCCGTGGCCAGCGGCGGCCCCTCCTCGAAGCCCGTGGTGCTCATCGAGCCGCCCATGGCCTGGGCGATCACCTCGTACGCCTTGAACTTGGCGTACCGGCCCTGGCCGAAGCCCTTGATCGAGGCGTAGATGAGGCGGGGGTTGAGCTCCTGGAGGCGCTCCCAGGGGAAGCCCATGCGATCCACCGCGCCGGGACCGAAGTTCTCCACCAGGATGTCGGCGCTCTTCACCAGCTCGGTGAAGATCTCCTTGCCGCGCTCGCTCTTCATGTTGAGGGTGATGCTGCGCTTGTTGCAGTTCAGCATCGTGAAGTAGAGGCTGTCGACGTCGGGCAGGTCGCGCAGCTGCTGCCGGGTGATGTCGCCGGTGGGGGCCTCCAGCTTGACCACGTCGGCGCCCAGCCAGGCGAGTATCTGGGTGGCGGACGGGCCCGACTGCACGTGGGTCATGTCGAGGACGCGGACACCTTCGAGAGCCTTCATCTCTGCGTTTTCCCCTACTTGTACATGGTCTGGTTCATGGTTCCGGGGGCGTACACCTCTGGGTCGACCCAGACGTTGATCAGCGAGGGCTTGCCCGACTGGCGGGCCCGCTCCAGCGCCGGGCGGATCTCGGCGGGGTCGCGGACCTCCTCGCCGTAGCCGCCCAGCAGCTTGGCGAACTCTCCGTAGCGGATGTCGCCGAGGGTGTTGCCGACGCGGGCGCGGTCCTCGCCGTACTTGGCGGCCTGGCCGTACCTGATCTGGTTCATCGAGGAGTTGTTGCCGATGACGCCGATGAACGGCAGGTCGAAGCGGACCATCGTCTCGAAGTCCCAGCCGGTCAGGCTGAAGGCGCCGTCGCCGAACAGGCAGAGCACCTCCTTGTCGCGCCGCGCCTGCTTGGCTGCCATCGCGAAGGCCATGCCGACGCCGAGCGTGCCGAGCGGGCCCGGGTCCATCCAGTGGCCGGGCGACTTGGGCTGCACGACCTGGCCGGAGAAGGTGACGATGTCGCCGCCGTCGCCGATGTAGATGGTGTCCTCGGTGAGGAACTCGTTGATCTCGTGGACGAGGCGGTAGGGGTCGATGGGCTGGGCGCCGGAGAGCTGGCGGGGCAGCCGCTTCTCGTAGGCCTGGGTCTCGACGTTGCGCAGCTCCTCCAGCCATTCCTTGCGGCGGGCGGCGCCGTTCTCGATGCGGCCGCTGGCCGCCTGGGCGGCGGCGGCGAGGATGAGGCCGGCGTCGCCGACGATGCCCAGGTCGATGTCCCGGTTCTTGCCGACGGTGCGGTAGTCGAGGTCGATCTGGACGACCTTCGCGGTCGGCGACAGGCGCTTGCCGTAGCCCATCCGGAAGTCGAACGGGGTGCCGACGATGACGATGAGGTCGGCCTCGGTGAAGGCGTACCGGCGGCTGAGCTGGAAGTGGTGCGGGTCGCCCGGCGGGAGCGTGCCGCGGCCGGAGCCGTTCATGTACGCGGGCACGTTCAGCGAGCGCACGAAGTCGATGGCCGCGTCGGTCGCCCGGCAGGTCCAGACCTGGCTGCCGAGCAGGATGCACGGCTTCTCGGCGTGCGCCAGCATGTCGGCCAGCCGCTCGACGGCCTCCGGGTCGCCCGCCTGCCGGGTGGAGGCCCGGTACTGGCCGGCCGTGGGGATGCGTGCCTTCTCGATCGGCACCTTCGCGTCGAGCACGTCACGCGGGATCTCCAGGAACGACGGCCCCGGCGCGCCGTGGTAGCACTCGCGGAAGGCCATCGACACGATGTCGGCCACCCGCTCCGTGCTGGGCACCGTGGCCGCGAACTTGGTGATCGGGGTCATCATGTCGACGTGCGGCAGGTCCTGCAGCGAGCCCATCTTGTGCTGGCTCAGCGCGCCCTGCCCGCCGATGAGCAACATCGGGCTCTCGGCCCGGAAGGCGTTGGCCACGCCGGTGACCGCGTCGGTCGTGCCCGGGCCGGCGGTGACCACGGCGCAGCCGGGCTTGCCGGTGATGCGCGCGTACCCGTCCGCGGCGTGCGCGGCTACCTGCTCGTGGCGTACGTCGATGACCTCGATGCCCTCATCGACGCAGCCGTCGTAGATATCGATGATGTGGCCACCGCAGAGCGTGTAGATCACGTCCACGCCTTCGGCTTTGAGTGCCTTGGCTACGAGATGACCACCGGAGATCGTTTCCGACATCATGCCACCCTTTCCCGGCGACGAAATGCTGTCTTCCGCATACTGCATACCGTATGAACGCAATGGTTACCCCCCAGCGAAGGGTGTGTCTACCCCCCAGGGGGCAACTCGATCAGTTCGATCTGTTCGCCGGCCCGTCCGGAGGGCCCGCCGCCGGTGCCGCTCCCCACAGCGAACCGGGCCCGTCGTGCCCCACCGGCACCGCTCCCGGCCTCCTGATCGCGTCGCACACCCGCCCCGGCCCCGGCAGCCCCGGCGACGGGAACGGCCACAGGCACGCTCCTTGACCCCTGATTTTCCATACTGTATACGGAATACACGATCCGACGCGAGAACGGAGCGCAGCATGAAGGTCGCTGTTCTTGGCGCCGGCGCCATCGGCGCATACGTGGGGGCCGCCCTCCACAGGGCGGGAGTCGAGGTGCACCTCATCGCGAGAGGTGCGCACCTCGAGGCGATTCGCCGCGCTGGTGTGCGGGTGCTCACCCCCAGGGGCGACTTCGTCGCCCATCCCCATGCCACCGACGACCCCACCGAGGTCGGCCCGGTGGACCACATCTTCCTGGGCCTCAAGGCGAACAGCTACGCCTCCGCGGGCCCCATGATCCAGCCGCTCCTGCACGAGGCCACCAGCATCATCGCCGCGCAGAACGGCATCCCGTGGTGGTACTTCCACGGGCTCAAGGGCCCCTACGAGGGCTACCGCATCGAGAGTGTCGACCCCGGCGGCGCGGTGACGACCGCGCTGCCCCTGCACCGTGCCATCGGCTGCGTCGTCTACGCCGCCACGGAGATCGAGGAGCCCGGCGTCATCCGCCACCTCGAAGGCACCCGCTTCTCCATCGGCGAGCCTGACGGCACGCTGACCGAGCGGTGCGCCGGCTTCAGCCAGGCCGCCGTCGAGGGCGGGCTGAAGTGCCCGGTGGAGCGCGACCTCCGCCGGGACGTCTGGATCAAACTCATGGGAAACATCGCCTTCAACCCGATCAGCGCGCTGGCCAGGGCCACGATGGCGGGCATCTGCCGCCATGACGGCGCCAGGGAACTGGTCGTCGCCATGATGCGGGAGACGGTGGACGTGGCCAGGCGGGTGGGCTGCGATCCGGGGATCTCCATCGAGCGCCGCCTGCGCGGCGCGGAGAAGGCGGGCGAGCACAAGACCTCAACACTCCAGGACCTGGAGAAGGGCAAGCCGCTGGAACTCGACGTGCTGCTGGCCGCGGTGGTCGAGCTGGCCGACCTCACCGGCGCGGAGGTGCCCACACTGCGGGCGATCCACGCGGTGAGCGACCTGCTGAACGAGAACCTTGTTCGTGCGGTCTAACCCGGAATACCGTAGATTGCATACTGAATGGAGGACAATGAGCCAGTTCGAGCCGGTGCAGAAGGCGGTCGCGGCAACTCGATGAACGTCTACCCGGGCGAGCGGCGGCCGGCCCCCACAGGCGTCACCTCGGGCGCCGGCAACGGCTCTGCCGGCGCACGATCACCGGGGTGATGACGGGATGCCGTGCGGCGCGCCTGGCCCCCAGCCGCCGTCCGGCATCCCACCAACACCTCCCAGATTTTGACAACCATTTTCATTCCGACGCATACTGACTCACATGATGTCAGGATTTTCCCGGTCGAGGGCTGTCGGTGTGCTGGCCGCAGCCGCCCTGCTCACCGCCACTGCCGCCTGCGGATCCGGCTCCGGATCCGCGCAGACCGCCACCACCGCTTCCGGGGCTGCCGGCGGGAAGCCCGAGGTCGTGGCGGCGTTCTACCCGCTGCAGTGGCTGACCGAGCAGGTCGGGGGATCCGACGCGACCGTGACCGGCCTGACCGCGCCCGGCGTCGAGCCGCACGACCTGGAGCTGAGCATCCAGCAGGTCACCGAGCTCAAGGACGCCGCGCTCACCGTCTACATCAAGGGCATCCAGCCGGCCGTGGACGACGCCGTGGACGCGGAGAAGAGCTTCGACGCCGCCACCGCCGTCACCACCATCCCCGCCGGCGAGCACGCCGAGGAGGAGGGCCACGCCGAGGAGGAGCACGGGCACGAGGAGCTGTCCTACGACCCGCACCTCTGGCTCGACCCCTCCCGCCTGGCCACCGTCGCCACCAAGCTCGGCGAGCGCCTGGCCACGGCCGACCCCGCGCACGCCCAGGGCTACCGGGACCGCGCCGCCAAGACGGCCGCCACGCTGGGCACGCTCGACCAGGAGTTCACGCAGGGGCTGAGCACGTGCAAGACCAAGACGCTGGTCACCGCGCACGAGGCGTTCGGGTACCTGGCCGACCGGTACAAGCTCAAGCAGGTCGGCATCACGCTCGACCCGGAGACCGAGCCGTCGCCCACCCGCCTGTCGGAGGTGGCCAAGCTGGCCAAGGCCGAGGGCGTCACCACGATCTTCACCGAGTCCCTGGTCAGCCCCAAGGTGGCCGAGGTGCTCGCGAGCCAGGTCGGAGCCAGGACAGCCGTGCTCGACCCGCTGGAGGGCAAGCCCTCGGGGGATTACCTGTCCGCCATGCGCGATAACCTCAAAACACTACAAACAGCACTGGGGTGTACGGCATGAGCGAAACGGCCTTCGCGATGACCGACGGCCGGGTCTCCTTCGATGGCAAGCCCGTCCTTCGAGGGATCGACCTGACCGTCTGTCCCGGGGAGGTCGTCGCCCTTCTGGGCGCCAACGGCTCGGGCAAGTCGACGCTGGTCCGCACGCTGCTCGGCCTCACGCCGCTGACCAGCGGCCAGACCCTGGTGTACGGCACCCCGCCCGGCAGGTTCCGCGAGTGGTGGCGCATCGGCTACGTGCCGCAGCGGCTCCAGGTCGGCGGCGGCGTGCCCGCGACCGTGCGCGAGGTCGTCGCCTCGGGCCGGATCGCCAGGCAGAGCAGGTTCCGCAGGACCAGCGCGGCCGACAAGGCGGCCGTGGCGAGCGCCCTGGAGGCCGTCAGGCTCGCCGACCGGGCGGGCGATCCCGTGCAGTCGCTGTCAGGGGGGCAGCAGCAGCGGGTGCTCATCGCCAGGGCGCTGGCCGGGGAGCCTGACACGTACGTGATGGACGAGCCCACCGCGGGCGTGGACGCCGAGACCCAGCAACTGCTCGCCGACACGCTGGCCAGGCTGGTCGAGGCCGGCAAGACCGTGGTGCTGGTGGCGCACGAGCTGGGCCCGCTGGAGCCGATCATCACGCGCGGCGTGGTGATCCGCGAGGGCCGCATCGCCCACGACGGCCGGCCGCCCCGCCCGGAGGGCGACTGCGCCAGGCCGGGGCACGAGCATCAGCACCCGCACGCCGAGGAGCCCGTGGGGGGCCCGCTCACCGGGTGGCAGGGGGAACCAAGGTGATCTTCGAACTTCTCCAGGAGGAGCTCTTCCAGCTCGCGCTCATCGCGGCGCTGCTGGTGGGGCTCTGCGCGCCGGCCGTCGGCACGTTCATCGTGCAGCGGCGGCTGTCGCTGCTGGGCGACGGCATCGGGCACGTCGCGCTGACCGGCGTGGCGCTCGGCTTCCTGACCGGCACCACGCCCGTGCTCACCGCCGTGCTGGTGTCCATCGCCGGCGCCGTGGCCATCGAGCTGGTCAGGGCGCGCGGGCGCACCAGCGGCGACGTGGCGCTGGCGCTGCTGTTCTACGGCGGGATCGCCGGCGGCGTCATGCTCATGGGCATCGCGCCCGGCGGCAGCAACGCCAAGCTGAACTCCTACCTGTTCGGCGCCATCGCCAGCGTCACCGTCGAGGACATCTGGGTCATCGCCGCGCTGGCCGCCGCCGTGATCGCGGTCGTCGTGATCTTCGGCAGGGAGCTGTTCGTGCTCTGCCAGGATGAGGAGATGGCCAAGGCCAGCGGCCTGCCGGTGCGCTTCCTGAGCCTGCTCATCGCCGTCACCGCCGCCCTCACCGTCGTCATCGCCATGCGGGTGGTCGGCCTGCTGCTCGTCAGCGCGCTGATGGTGATCCCGGTGGCCACCAGCCAGCAGCTCACCCGCGGCTTCCGCACCACGATGGGGCTGGCCATGCTGTTCGGCGTGCTCGCCTCCGTGGGCGGGCTGCTCGCCTCCACCTACTCCGCCAAGGTCCCGCCGGGGGCCGCGATCGTGCTTCTTGCGCTCGCCGGCTTCGTCCTGGCCCTCGGTGTCGGTAAATTCGTACGGCGAGGCCGTACCCAGGAGTCGACATTGAGCGAGCGACCAAAGCTGCGCGTCGAGGAGGTCGCATGACGACGAGGCGCGATGCAGTGCACGACACCCTCCGCCAGAGCGAGGGTTTCCGTAGCGCGCAGGACGTCTATGCCGAGATGCGCCTGCACGGGGCGAAGATCGGGCTGACCACCGTCTACCGGGCGTTGCAGGCGCTGGCCGACAAGGGCCAGGTCGACGTGCTGCGTACCGACGACGGCGAGTCCGTCTACCGCGCGTGCGCGACCGACACCCATCACCACCATCTGGTGTGCCGCCAGTGCGGCCGCACCGTGGAGGTGGCGGGGCCGGCCGTCGAGCGGTGGGCCGAGGCGGTGGGCAGCGAGCACGGCTTCACCGAGATCACCCACACGGTCGAGGTCTTCGGCACCTGCTCGTCCTGCTCCACCCAGGCCAGAACGGGCTGAGGATCACTTCAGGCGGCCCTCACCGCTCTCCCCTCCCCTCCTCCCAGGCGACCCCTCGGCGGCCCTCAGGTGGCCCTCACCGTCTCCCCGCCTCTGCCGGGCGAGGAGACGGGGACCGGCGGGAGCCGTACAGCACCCCCAGCACGACCACCGCGCATCCGGCGAGCTGCAGCACCGAGGGCCGCTCGCCGAGGGCGAGCGTGGCGACGGCCACCGTGGACATGGGCTGCACGAGCAGCAGCAGCGAGGTGAGCGCGGCGGGCTGGCGCGGCAGCGAGTACGTGATCAGCGACCACCCCAGCACCTGCGGCCCCAGCGCGAGCAGCAGCAGCCACCCGTGCGCCGGCCACTCCGGCACGAATCCGGCGCCGCCGAACAGCGGGCTGAGCAGCGCGACGGCCACCGTGGCCACCACCGTCGCATGGGCGAGCGGCCCCGCGGCCCTGTCGGACCCGCCCTTGAGCAGCAGCAGGTACGCCGCGTACGACAGGGAGGTCGCCACCCCCGCGAGCACCCCCAGCCCGGGAGCGCTCCCGTAGGCGGCGCTGTCGAACACCCCGGAGATCAGCACGACCCCGGCGAACACGACCGGCGTCCCGATCATCAACGGCGTGGACGGCCGCTCCCCGAACAGCGCCCAGGCGGCGAACGCCACGATGAACACCTGCAGATTCCCCAGCACGGTCGCCAGCCCCGCGCCCACGTACTCGATCGCGTGATGCCAGAACAGCAGGTCGAGCGCGAACACCACCCCCGCCGCCCAGGACATCAGCAGCGCGCGGCGCGGCAGCGGCCCGAGCCTGCGCCGCTCCGCCCAGGCCAGCAGCAGCATGGGCGGCACCGCGTACGCGCACCGGAACAACGCCGAGGTGGCAGGCGATACACCTGATAACCGCACGAGGGGAGCGGAGGTGGAGATGATGAGCGCGCCGGCGATCGCGATCAGCACGATACGGCGATGTGCGCTCACGGAAACCCCCCGAACCCCGTACAGGAGATACGCTGCGACCACGCTAGAACCCGGCCCGGACAGGAGTCAACATGCCGTTTGGCCATGACATGGTGCATTCTCTGGCCACCGTTGTCGAACTGGTCAACACCTCGCCCTCCACCGGCGGCGACGAAGGACTGTCCGGCCTGGCCGAGTTGCAGACGTTCGTGGAATCCCGCAAGATCAGCGGCGTCGGCGCGCTCACGGCCCGCGACCTGGGCCAGGTCCGCATGGTGCGCGAGGCCTTCCACCGCGTCTTCACCGCCCCCGACCAGCCGACGGCCGTCCGCACCCTCAACGCGCTGCTGGCCGAGACCCGCATCACCCCCCGCCTGACGGAACACGACGGCCACCCCCTGCACGTCCACTACTTCGCCGCGGACGCCACCCTGGCGGAGCACGTGGCGGCCGACTGCGGCGTCGCCCTCGCCCACCTGCTGGTGGAAGGCGAGGCGGAACGCCTGCGCACCTGCTCGGCCCCCGACTGCGACCGCGTCTTCGTGGACGAGTCCCGCAACCGGTCCCGCGTGTACTGCGACAGCCGCACCTGCGGCAACCGCATGCACGTCGCCGCCTACCGCGCCCGCCGCCGCGCCTGACGCTCACCCCAGATCCGTCATGCCGCGTGCCCTCGCCGTTTCGGCCTTATTGCTCGCCTGCCTCACCTCGGCGGGCTGTTCCGCCGGCACGACTCCGCAAAGCGTCGACCGCAGATCGCTCGTCTGGGTCAATGCGTTGGCCGTGGCCCGGCCCGACTATCACGTCGTACATGAAGAGCAACTGCTTTCCCGGGCCCGGCCGGAACACCGGGACGCCGTTCGTGTCGTGGTCGAGCCCAGATGGCCGACGTGGTCGCACACAGAGGTGTTCGGCCGTCAGGTACTGGAGTTACGGCCCAACGAGGACGGCGATGTCAGCCTGCCGGACTTGCCGGCCTGGAATCTCACCGAAGCCATCCACGCTCTGTCCTTCGACGCGGAAGCCCGGGAACAGGTGACGGCGGAGGCGGAGGCTCGCCTCGACGAACTCGCACAGGCGAAAGACCTGAAGGTGACCATAGTGGTCGGATTCACCGAACCACTGCAGGAAGGCGAGGTGCGGCAACTCTGGAAAAAGATTCCGGACGTCGGCCTGTTCTCCCCGCCCACCCATGGCGGAGGCCTGCCGATTTCCTGGGACTACTCCGGACACTGCAATGCTCGCGGCTTCGACGACTGCAACCCCGACATCAGGGATTCACTCACCTCGGCCTTCAGGAAATGGACGGGACTGCTGCAGACGGAGGACGAAAGCACACTGACCTCGTTCGGCATCGATCCAGGCGAACTGCGAAACAGCGCGGCGGCCGGCCTGTGGTACGGGATGATCAGCACCACCTGGCTCGAACATGCGAAAACCCTGTTCGGGGATCCGCGGGTAAACGTGATTCAGGTGGGTCAGGTGGCGTTCTAGTTCAGACGCCAAGGCCGGTACGGGCCCTCACCCGGCGCCGAAGTCGCGGCGGCGCAGGGCGAGCAGGCCGCCGGCCGTGAGCAGGGCCGCGATCGCGAGCAGGCCCGCCGTGGGCGCGGGCTGGAGGGGCGGCTCCAGCATCGGGTTGCCGATGTAGTGGAACGGCTCCGCCGGGCTGCCGCCCCACAGCCCGTACAGCGGCCCCGCGACCTGGCCCAGGCCGGTCGTCAGGATCCAGGCGAGCCAGCCGATCGCCACGCTCGCGCGCGGCAGGAGCCCGTACGCCAGCACGCACACCGCCCCCACGCACCAGGCCGCCGGGACCGTGCTCAGCGCGCCCGCCAGGAAGGCGGGCAGGTCCGTGGCCAGGTCCCCGACCAGCAGCGAGTAGAGCACGCCGAACACGAGCCCGGCGACGGCCATCAGGCCCGCCGTGCCGAGGGCGGCCACGAGCAGGTGGCCGCCCGCCCAGCGCAGGCGGGTCATCGGGGTGGCCTGCAGGGCCTCCGCGCGTCCGGAGGTCTCCTCCGAACGCAGCCGCAGCGTCATGAGCACCGGGTAGAGCGCGACGGCGTAGGCGAGGATCAGGACCAGGTACCAGACGTACCCGCCGAGCATCGTCGCGCCCGTGGGGACGCCGAGGAACTGCGTGATGTTGCCGACGATGACGCTCGGCCGGGAGATCAGGTCCCGCGCCAGCGGGCTCAGCGCGCCCGCGAACGCGGAGAACACCGCCACCCCCGCCGCCCACTTCGCCAGCAGCCCGCGGTGCAGCCGCCAGGCCAGGCTGACCGGACCGCGCAACTCCTGGGCCGACTCCCGGCCCTGGCGCTCGGGCAGCAGGCCGGAGCCGAGGTCGCGGCGGGCGAGCAGCCGGTACGCGGCGCCGTACAGGATGGCAGCCGCCAGGACGCACAGCCCGATCAGCCACCACCGCTCCTCCTGGTACGGCCGCACCAGGTGGCCCCAGCCCACCGGCGACAGGTACGTCAGCCACGGCTGCCCGGTGGCGTCGCCGGCGAAGCGCAGCACGTACGCGGCGCCGAGGATGGTCAGGCCGATCGCGGTGGCCGTGTGGGCGTTGCGGGCGAGCTGGGCGGCGACGGCCGCGATGCCGCCGAACACCCAGCCGACGACGGTGATGGCGGCGCCGTACGTGAGCGACCCGGCCGGTTCGAGGCCTGCCGCGATCAGCGCGCCGGCGGTCAGCAGGCCACCGGCCAGGCTGACGCCGCCCGCGACCAGCATGGCGGCGGTCAGCGGGGCGTGACGGGCGACCGTGCCCGCCAGGACCAGCTCGCTCCTGCCCGCGTCCTCCTCCCTGCGGGTGTGGCGGATGACGGACATGACGGCGGCGAACGCGGTCGCCACGTAGAGGAAGCCGCCGCTGCGCCAGGTGGCCAGCACCTCGAGCCGGGGCTCGACGACGCCGCCGCCGAGCGCGTGCAGGAAGGCGCTGCGGTCGATGACGTCGAGGTAGGCGAGCTTGTCCTGGTACGTGGCCATGGCCCGGTTGATGTAGGCGACCATCGTCAGGGCCATGGCCACGACCAGCAGGATCCACCAGGGGGCGATGCCCCGCTCGCGGCGTAGCGCGAGGCGGGCGAGGGTGCCGGTGCCTGGAGCGGTGTTCATCGGCCCTCCTGGCGGCGGTCGAGCGGTCCGTTCACCGTGGCCAGCTCCTGTTCGTGGGTACAGCGGGCTGTTTCTGTGAACAGGAAGCTATACCTGCGTATAGCTCTGCGGCAAGCCGGGGTCGTCCCAGCGGCGGCAAGCCGGGGTGATCCCGCGGTGTCAGGCCGGGGTGATCCCCGCGGTGTCAGGCCAGGTAACCCAGCGGTGTCAGGCCGGGGTGACCTGCCAGGTGACGCCGTGGGCGGTGAGGTGGTCGAGGAAGGAGGCCGGGTCGAAGGCCTGCGCGGGCGTCAGCGCCCCCGCCGGCGCGCCGTCCGCGACGAGGCGGCGCGCCCCTTCGACGGCGATCACCGCCGTCATCCCGTGGCCGTCGAGGCCCGTCACCCAGCCCGGCGGTCACGGCGGCGCTGCGGGCGATCCACCAGCACCCGGCGACCCCGTGGACGGTGCAGTCGCTGGCCACCAGGGCGGGGCTGTCGCGGGCGGCGTTCGCGCAGCGGTTCGCGAGCAAGGTGGGCGCGCCGCCGCTGGCGTACCTGACGTGGTGGCGGATGACCACGGCGGCGCGGCTGCTGCGCGACACCGACCTCCCGCTGCGCTCGGTGGCCGAGCGTACGGGGTACGCCACCGAGTTCGCCTTCGCCAAGGCGTTCAAGCGGGAGTTCGGCACCGCCCCCGGCCGCTACCGGAACGAGCCAAACCAGGCCGTTTCCGCCTAGGGTCACCGCACGCCCTGGCGGCGTCTCGCTCTCCCCGGCCGCCTTCGAGCAGGCCCCTCGACCGCTTCGACAACATCCGGGCGCGGGGCGCCGGCTGAAGCGCGGCTAGACCTGGTTGGGGATCGCCCCACCGTAGCGCCGGTCGCGCTTGGCGAAGATCTCGCACGCGTCCCACAGGTCCCGCCGGTCGAAGTCGGGCCACAGCCGGTCGAGGAAGACCATCTCGGCGTAGGCGGACTGCCACAGCAGGAAGTTGGAGAAGCGCTGCTCACCCGACGAGCGCAGGAACAGGTCGACCGGCGGGATCTCGGGCTCGTCCAGGTACCGGGCGAAGACCTTCTCGTTCACCTTGGACGGCTTGACCCGCCCGGCCGCGAGGTCCTGCGCCAGCTTGAGCGCGGCGTCGACGATCTCGGCCTGGCCGCCGTAATTGACGCAGAACTGCAACGTGAGCGTCCGGTTGGACGTGGTCATCTCCTCGGCGGTCTGCAGCTCGGAGATGACGCTCTTCCACAGCCGCCCCGGCCGGCCCGCCCAGCGCACGCGCACGCCCATGGCGTTGAGCTCGTCGCGCCGCCGCCGGATCACGTCGCGGTTGAACCCCATGAGGAAGCGCACCTCGTCGGGCGAGCGCTTCCAGTTCTCCGTCGAGAACGCGTACGCGCTCAGGTAGGGGATGCCCAGCTCGATGGCCCCCTCGATGACGTCGAACAGCGAGGACTCGCCCGCCTTGTGCCCCTCCGTGCGGGGCAGGCCGCGAGCCTTGGCCCAGCGGCCGTTGCCGTCCATGACGATGGCGACGTGCCGGGGCACCAGCTCGCGCGGGATGGGCGGCGGGGTCGCCCCGGACGGGTGCGGGGACGGGGGTCGTACGTTCACGCGGGCTCCCTTTCGACGTGTCGGAGAGAGCGTATTCCGTGTTCGAGGTGCCATTGCAGGTATGCGGCGACCAGGCCGCTGCACTCGCTGCGGTGGCGCGGCTCGGAGGCGTCCGCGGTGGTCCAGTCGCCGCGCAGCAGCGCCGTCATGAGCCCGATCGTCTCGCCCGCGGGCACCGCCGAGCCGGACGGCTTGCACGCCCCGCACACCACGCCGCCGGCCACGATGGCGAACGCCCTGATCGCCGGCGCCTGGCACTTCGCGCACGCCTCCAGCGCGGGGGCGTAGCCGGCCACGGCCAGGGAGCGCAGGAAGTAGGCGTCGAGGACCAGCCTGGCCTCGTGACCGCGGTCGGCGAGCGTGCGCAGCCCGCCCACCAGCAGCAGGAACTGCCGCAGCGCCGGCTCCTTCTCCCCGTGCGTGAGCCGGTCGGCGGTCTCCAGCATCGCGCTGCCGGCGGTGTAGCGGGGATAGTCGGCGGCCAGCGCCTCTCCGTAGGGCCTGATCGTCTCCGCCTGGGTGACGACGTCGAGCGTGCGGCCGGTGTGCAACTGCAGGTCGACGTGCGTGAACGGCTCCAGCCTCGCCCCGAAGCGCGACTTCGTGCGGCGGACGCCTCGCGCCACCGCCCGGATCTTGCCCGTACGCTTGGCCAGGATGGTGACGATGCGGTCTGCCTCACCGAGTTTCTGGGTGCGCAGGACCACGCCTTCGTCACGGTAGAGACTCACTCGAACATCTTACGGCCGACCTGTATACCGGTGGGCGGGACGTTACGGGCATGCTCTTGTGACGCGACTTTACGTCACTCTCACTACACTTTGACGTCTGTCCCCGCATTACCCGTTGTTCAACCCCCCGCTACCGCCTCGAAAGGGAGTCATGACCCGCGTGGTCCTGCTGGGCGCCTCGCCCGGCCCCGACATCTCTCCGACCGGCCTGAGGCTGGCCGCGCTTTCCGGCAATCCCACCGTGTCCGAACGGCTGCGCAGCCAGCTCACCTCCATGGATCCGCGCTTCGCCACGATCCCGACGGACGACGTCGCGACCGCCCTGCGCGCCCTGGCCGACGTCGCCGAGCAAGCAACGGAGAGCCTGTTCATCATCCCTGAGAACTCTGTCGTCCACGACGAGCTGATCTACCAGATCACCAAGTCCAAGCGCGGTGCGCTGGCGCTCGTCGCGAAAGAGCCACGGGTGGGGGTGACGGAGGACAACGGCCTGGAGGAGAACGGTCCCGAGGACAACCCCGTCGAGGACCGCATCCCCATCGACGAGGCCGACCCCGAGATCGGCATGAACCGCGTCGAGGGCCTGCCCGTGCGCGTGCGCATCGGCAAGTCGCGCGTGGTCTCGGTGGGCACCGCGAGCCACGCCGTGACCAGGCCCAACGCCGTGGTGCTCGGCCCGCTGCACGTCAGCGCGCGCAACGCGCCGAAGCTCGCCGAGACCTGCCGCGAGCTCGCGGCCATGGCCGACCGGTTCGGCGCCGACGACGATCTCGTCCAGCTCGTGGTGTTCGGCCTGGTGCGCAACGGCGTGTCGGTCGGCATCCGGGGCCGGCGCGACCTGTTCTACCGCCGGGTCACCACCCAGGAGGAGATCAACGAGGCCGGCGCCGAGATGGCCGGGATGAACGAGGACCGCGCCCGGCTCAACAACGCCGTCAAGGGCGCCGACGGCTTCTTCACCACGTTCTTCGTCTCCACCTACTCGCGCTACATCGCCCGCTGGGCCGCCCGCCGCGGGCTGACGCCCAACCAGGTGACGCTGATCTCGATCGTCCTCGGCGTGGCCGCGGCCGCCTGCTTCGCCACCGGCGACCGCCCCTGGATGGTGCTGGGCGGCGTGCTGATCTACTTCGCCTTCGTCTTCGACTGCGTGGACGGGCAGGTCGCCCGTTACGCCCGCAAGTTCGGCGTGCTGGGGGCATGGCTGGACGCGACGTTCGACCGGTTCAAGGAGTACGTCGTCTTCGCGGGCCTGGCCGTCGGCTGGGTGGTCTCCGGCAACGGCGAGGAGATCTGGATCCTGGCGCTGGCCGCGCTCGGCCTGCAGTCCGTGCGCCACCTGCTCGACTTCTCCTTCGGCGTCGCCAACCGCCGCAAACCACCGGCCCCGCTGCCCACCACGCCGCTGGACGCCCCCGACGACCGTGACCTGCGCCAGAAGCTGACCGCCCGCAAGGTGGAGCGCAGCCAGGGTCTGCGTGGTGTGCTGAAGATGTGGACGAAGGCCGGCAAGTACCGTGCAGTCCACTGGGCGCGTAAGATGATCGTCTTCCCCATCGGCGAGCGTTTCGCGGCCATCGCGATCACCGCCGCCCTCTTCGACGCCCGGATCACCTTCATCACCCTCGTGATCTGGGGCTCCGTCGCCGCCGCCTACACCCTCACCGGACGCCTCATGAGGTCGCTCGTATGATCACCCAGCCGCAGGCCATGGCCACCCCCACGCCGGATCCCGACGAGGAGCGCCGCCGCATCCAGACCGCCCGCCTCGTCGCCTACCGCGACGACGGCCCGCTCGCCCACGCCCTGTCCAGCAAGATCGGCGCCGGCCTGCCCCCCGTGCCCGCCACGCTCGTGGCCCTGCTCGCCGTGGTCGCCGTCACGGTCGCGGGGCTGCTCGGCTCCGGCGGCCCCATCCTGCTCCTGCCCGTGGCGATCGTGCTGCTGCTGGTGCTGCCCACGACGCCGCGCGACCACCTGGGCCGCTTCGACTGGCTGACCCCGCCGCTGCTGCGCGCGGCCGAGTTCTTCACCATCATCGCGGTCGGCCTGGCGGCCGATGCGCCGAAGTGGCTGCTGTTCGTGCTGGTGTACGTCGTCGGTTACCACACCTACGACACCGTCTACCGGACGCGGCAGAGCATCTGGCCGCCCGCCTGGGTGTTCCGGGCGGGGCTCGGCTGGGAGCTGCGGCTGCTGGTCATCGGTGTCGGGGCGGCGCTCGACGTGCTGACGCCGGTGCTGGCGGTGCTGACGGCGTACCTGTTCGTGCTGTTCGCGGTGGAGAGCGTGACGAGCTGGGTGCGCCTGGACAAGGCCTCCGCCCAGGCGGGCGCCGACGCCGAGCAGGACCTGGAGGCCTCCCCCGAGGACGCGCTGGAGCAGGCGACGGGAGAGGCGGAGAAGGGCTGAGTTCTTCCTTCTCCCGTACGGCGCCGCACACCTGTGCGGCGCCGTTCTCTTTCGCCCGTCATGACCTGTTTCGAGAGCGCTCTCCACGCTACCTCGGCCTTTGTGAGCTTTATTGACAGCCGGTAAACGCTGTGCTCAGATCTTGGAGAGAGCGCTCTCTCCAGCGCTCAGGCACCCCCGGGAGAGAGTTATGACAACAGCGATCCGGCATCGGCACCGGCGCCGCCTGGCTGCCGTGGCCGCGGCACTCGTCGCGCTCAGCGGCCTGCTCGTCAACCTGGCCGTCAGCGCCTCGGCCAGCGTCCCGCCCACCCCGTCAGGCTGGTCCCTCGTCTGGTCCGACGACTTCACCGGCGCCGCCGGCACCCTGCCCTCGTCGAGCAACTGGATCATCGACACCGGCCACTCCTACCCGGGCGGCCCGGCCAACTGGGGCACCGGCGAGGTCCAGAACTACACCTCCAGCACCGCCAACCTGAGCCTCGACGGCTCCGGCAACCTGCGCATCACGCCGCTGCGCAGCTCGTCCGGCGAGTGGACCTCGGCGCGCATCGAGACCAGGCGCGCCGACTTCAAGGCCGCCGACGGGCGCATCCTGCGCATCGAGAGCCGGCTGCAGATGCCGAACGTGACCGGCGACGCCGCGCTCGGCTACTGGCCGGCGTTCTGGGCGCTCGGGGCGCCGTACCGGGGCAACTACTGGAACTGGCCGGCCATCGGCGAGTTCGACATCATGGAGAACGTCAACGGCATCAACTCCGTCTGGGGCGTGCTGCACTGCGGCGTCAACCCGGGCGGCCCCTGCAACGAGACCACCGGCCTCGGCGCCAGCCGCGCCTGCCCCGGCTCGACCTGCCAGTCGGCCTACCACACCTACCGCTTCGAGTGGGACCGCAGCGTCAGCCCCAACCAGCTGCGCTGGTACGTGGACGGGCAGCAGTTCCACGGCGTCAACCAGTCGCAGTTCGACGCCACGACCTGGAACAACATGACCGGCCACGCCGGCTACTTCCTGCTGCTCAACGTGGCCATGGGCGGGGCGTTCCCGAACGCCCTGGGCGGCCAGACGCCGACCGCGGCCACCGTGCCCGGGCGGCCGATGATGGTCGACTACGTGGCCGTCTGGCAGAGCGGCACCGGCGGCACCGACCCCACCACCCCTCCGGGCGGCGTCGACGCCCGCTCCACGATCCAGGCCGAGCGTTACCAGGGCCAGTCGGGCACCATCGTCGAGACGACCACCGACTCGGGCGGCGGCCAGAACGTCGGGGCGATCGCCAACGGCGACTGGCTGCGCTACGACGGGGTCGACTTCGGCTCCACGCCCGCCACGCAGTTCAGGGCCAGGGTGGCCTCCGGCGCGGCGGCCGGCGTGAGCGGGCTGGTGCAGGTCCGCCTCGACAGCCCGACGGCCCCGCCGATCGGCGACTTCGCCCTGGCGAACACGGGCGGCTGGCAGAGCTGGCGCACGATCCCGGCGAACGTCTCCGGGGTGACGGGCACGCACACGGTGTACCTGACCTTCTCCTCCGGCCAGCCGGCCGACTTCGTCAACGTCAACTGGTTCACGTTCTCGACCTCCTGATCAGCGGCACGCCCGGGCGGGGAACCCCTCGCCCGGGCGTTTGAGGGGAACAATGGGGCGATGAGCGAATTGCCGGTGATCGACATCGCCCCGCTCCTCGCGGCGGGTCAGGGAAGGCGGGCCGTCGCCGACGCCATCGGCGCCGCCTGCCGGGAGCACGGCTTCTTCTACGTCTCGGGCCACGGCGTGCCGCCCGCGCTCATCGCCCGGCTCGACGCCGCGAGCAGGCGCTTCTTCGCGCTGCCCGAGCACGTCAAGAACGAGATCGCGATGGAGCGGGGCGGCCGGGCCTGGCGCGGGTTCTTCCCCGTGGGCGGCGAGCTGACCTCGGGGCGGCCCGACCTGAAGGAGGGCGTCTACTTCGGGGCCGAGGAGCCGCCGGGCGCCGTGCCGCTGCACGGGCCGAACCTGTTCCCCGCCCAGGTGCCCGAGCTGCGCGAGGCGGTGCTGGAGTACCTACGCGCGATGACGGGCGTCGGACAGGCGGTGATGGGCGGCATCGCGCTGAGCCTGGGGCTGGAGGAGGACTACTTCCGCACGGGCTACACAGCCGATCCGACCATCCTCTTCCGGATATTTCATTATCCGCCCGGGCCCGCCGACGACCCCGGCAGCTGGGGCGTCGGCGAGCACACCGACTACGGGCTGCTGACCCTGCTCCTCCAGGACGGCAACGGCGGTCTCCAGGTCCGTACGGACGCGGGCTGGATCGAGGCGCCCCCGGTGCCGGGCACGTTCGTGTGCAACATCGGCGACATGCTCGACAAGCTCACCGGCGGCCAGTACCGCTCCACCCCGCACCGCGTACGCAACCGCAGCGGCAACGAGCGCCTCAGCTTCCCGTTCTTCTTCGACCCCGGCTGGGACAGCGAGGTCCCGCCCCTCCCCTACGCCCCCGGCCACCGGTGGGACGGCCAGGTGGACTTCACCGGCACCTACGGCGAGTACCTGCTGTCCAAGGTCTCCAAGGTCTTCCCGCACCTGTTCGAGCAGCAGCAGCTCTAGGCCGGCTCTAGGCCGAGTCCCGGACGACGAGCCGGGCGGGCAGCACCACGGACGTCGTGTGGCGGCCCTCCAGGCGGGACAGCAGCAGCCGGGCCAGCGCCAGCGCCTGCTCGGCGACGGGGACCCGCACGGTGGTGAGCGCCGGGGTGGTGGCCGAGGCGGCGTCCACGTCGTCGAAGCCCACGACCGCCAGGTCCTCGGGCACCCGCAGGCCGAGCTCGCGGGCCGCCTGCAGGGCGCCGATGGCGAGCTGGTCGGTGGCGGCGAAGACGGCGTCGAGCGAGGGCGAGTCCGTCAGGAGCCGGCGGGCGGCGGCGGCGCCCGCGGCGCGGGTGAGGTCGTCGGCGGGCGCGAGGTGCGGCGTCAGGCCCGCGCGCTGGAGCGCCGCCCGGTGGCCGGCCAGCCGGTCCTGGACGGTGACCAGGTCCATGGGCCCGCAGACCATGCCGATGCGGCGGCGCCCGCGGGCGAGCAGGTGCTCGGTGGCCGCCGCGGCGCCGCCCACGTTGTCCACGTCCACGTACGGCACCAGCGACGCGATCGGCGGCTTGCCCAGCAGCACGAGGGGCACCTCCGTGCGGGAGAGGCGCTCGGCCAGCGTGTCGCCCCGGTCGGGCGGCAGCAGCACGACCCCGTCCACCAGCCGGGCCTCGACGTGCGCGGCGATGCGCCGGTGGCTCTCGGCCGTCTCGGCGAGCATGAGCGTGATCTGCTTGCCCGCGCCTTCCAGGAGGCTCGTCACGTACTGGACGACGGCGGAGGTGAGCGTGTCACCGCCCTGCCGGGGGACGGACAGCACCAGGGCGACCGCGTTGGTGCGGCGGGTGACGAGGGTGCGCGCGGCCAGGTTGGGCACGTAGCCGATCTCCTTGACGGCCCGCATGACCGTGGCCCTGACCTCGGGGCTCACGGACGACTCGCCGTTGACGACCCGGGAGACCGTCGCCCTGGAGACGCCCGCGCGGGCGGCCACCGTCTCCAGCGTGGGCCTGCGGGTGCGCGTCTCGGCCAGCCCGTTGCGCCTGATGACGTCGCGGTACCACAGCGCGCTGTCCTTCATCCGCCGCCGCTGGGTGGCGAAGTCCACGTGCACGAGGCCGAACTTGCGCTGGTAACCGTCGGACCATTCGAGATTGTCGAGCAACGTCCAGACGAGGTATCCGCGTACCCGGGCGCCGTCGTCGACGGCCGCGCGCAGGGCACGCAGGTGCTCCTCGATGAAACTGATCCGGTCGACGTCGTGAATGCCGTCCCCGGTCACCACGTCCACGAAGTCGGCGCCGTTCTCGGTGACCATGAGATCGAGGCCGGGATAGTCCCGGGAGATGCGCCCGAGGAGCAGGGCGAGGCAATTCGGCACGATCGGCCAGCCCATGGCGGTGACCGCCGTCGGAATGGTGCAGAAGAGGATCCCCTCGCTGCCCGGATACGCCGGGTCGGCGGGCTCGCTGGGCTGCGCCTGGACGACCAGCGGGGTGTAGTAGTTGACGCCGAGCAGGTCGAGGGGCTGGGCGATGGTCTCCAGGTCGCCGTCGTGGATGTGGTCGAGGCCGCCGTGGCGCTCGATGACGGGCAGCAGCTCCGCCGGGTACGCGCCGCGCAGCGCCGGCTCCAGGAACTGCCGGTTGGCCAGCGCGTCGATCCTGGCCACGGCGGCGGCGTCCTCCTCCGACAGCTCCCTGCCGAAGTCGCTCACCTGGGCGGGCGTCATGACGGGCGAGATGTTGAGCACGAGGCCGACCTTCCCGGCCCCGCCCTCACGCAGCGCCTGCACGGCCAGCCCGTGCCCGAGCAGCATGTGGTGGGCGCTGCGGAAGGCGTCGGCGGCGGACCTGCGGCCCGGCGCGTGGATGCCGGACCCGTAACCGAGGAACGCCGCCACCCACGGCTCGTTCAGCGTGAACCACGTGTCCACCCGGTCGCCGAGCCGCGCGTGGACGGCGGCGGCGTACTCGGCGAACCGCGCGGCGGTGTCGCGGGACGGCCAGCCGCCGCGGTCCTCGAGCGCCTGCGGCAGGTCCCAGTGGTAGAGGGTGGCGTAAGGGGTGATGCCCGCGCCGACCACCTCGTCGAGCAGCCGGTCGTAGAAGTCGAGGCCGGCCGCGTTGGGCTTGCCGTGCCCCTCGGGGAAGATCCGCGCCCAGCTCACCGAGAACCGGTAGGCGGCCATCCCCAGCTCTTTCATCAGCCGCACGTCTTCGGGATACCGGTGGTAGTGGTCGCACGCCTCCGCCCGGTCCGCGGAAAAGGTGTCCCAAATGGACGGCAGGCGGCCGTCGGCGGCCGTGGCCCCCTCGATCTGGTAAGCCGACGTCGAAACTCCCCACACGAAACCCTCGGGGAAGCTCGTGGTGCTCATAGTGGCGAACGCCTTTCGGTCACGTTTGTCGCGCCCAGTCTCCCGCGTGCCGCTCGTCGCGCGCCAGCCTGGCCAGGCGGTATACAGAGCGCGTGGAACTGGACCAACTCGATCGTGACATCATCGCGGCACTCGTCGACGACGCCCGCCAGACCTACGCCGACATCGGGCAGCAGGTGGGGCTGAGCGCCTCGGCGGTGAAGCGGCGCGTGGACCGGCTCCGCGAGACGGGAGCGATCACGGGGTTCAGCGCGCGGGTGTCGCCGCAGGCGCTCGGCTGGACGACCGAGGCCTACGTGGAGCTGTTCTGCCAGGGCAAGACGAAGCCGTCGGACATCGCGCTGGCCGTGACCAGGTTCCCCGAGGTGGTGGCGGCGGCCACGATCACGGGTGAGGCGGACGCGCTGCTGCACATCAGGGCGACGGACGTGCGGCACGTGGAGCGGGTGATCGAGCGCATCGCGGCGATGGCGTTCGTGGTGCGGACCAAGAGCTCCATCGTGCTGTCGAGGCTGGTGGACACCCCTCCGGGCGCCGCCGTGCCGGAGGCGCGCAACGAATCGGCCACCCCGGGCTGAGAGACGCAACAGACGCGCGCGAAGACGCAATGTCAACCCCTGGCCTGCGCAAACGCGGATTCTTAGGCTGTCCTCATCCCCTGTGATGGGGATTTTCCCTGCTTGAGAGCCGATGGAGTGCTGCATGCCCAAACACTTCCTCATGTGCCGTCCTGAGTACTTCACGGTCGAGTACGCCATCAATCCGTGGATGCATCCCGAGGCCGGCGCGGACCGCGACCTGGCGGTCCGGCAGTGGGAGGGCCTGAAGGCGGCGTACGAGGAGCTCGGTCACCAGGTCAGCCTGATCGACCCGATCGACGGCCTGCCCGACATGGTCTTCGCCGCGAACGGCGCGCTGGTCGTGGACGGCCGCGCGTACGGCGCCCGCTTCGCCTACCCGCAGCGCGGCCCCGAGGGCCCCGCCTACCTGCGCTGGTTCGCCGAGCGCGGCTACCCGACGCTGGAGCCGGCGCACGTGAACGAGGGCGAGGGCGACTTCCTCACGCTCGACGACGTCATCCTGGCCGGCACCGGCTTCCGCACGGACGTGGTCGCCCACCAGGAGGCGCAGGAGTACCTGGGCCGGCCGGTGGTCTCGCTGACGCTGGTGGACCCGCGCTTCTACCACCTGGACACGGCGCTGTTCCCGCTCGACGGGCGCAACGTCGCCTACTACCCGGACGCGTTCTCGCCGGGCAGCCTCGCGGTGCTGCGCCGCATGTTCCCGGACGCGGTGATCGCGAGCGCGCGGGACGCCGAGGTGCTCGGGCTCAACGCCGTCAGCGACGGCACGAACGTGGTCATCAACGCCGAGGCGTCCGACCTGCAGTTGGAGCTCAAGCGGCGCGGGTACGAGGTCATCCCGGTCGATCTGTCGGAGCTGCGTAAGGCAGGTGGCGGGCCCAAGTGCTGCACACTGGAGATCAGGGGGGAAAACTGATCATGACCACCAGCGCAGAGCTGATCGAAGTGAGCGAGCGCCGCAGCGCGCACAACTACCATCCGCTGCCGGTGGTGATCCACGAGGCGCACGGCGCGTGGGTCACCGACGTCGACGGCAAGCGGTATCTGGACTGCCTGTCCGGCTACTCCTCGCTCAACTTCGGCCACGGCCATCCTAAGATCATCGAGGCGGCGAGGGAGCAGCTCGAACGCCTCACGCTCACCAGCCGCGCCTTCTACCACGACCAGTTCGCGCAGTTCTGCACCGGGCTCGGCGACCTCACGGGCAAGGACATGATCCTGCCCATGAACACCGGCGCCGAGGCCGTCGAGACCGCCGTCAAGGTGGCGCGCAAGTGGGGGTACGAGGTCAAGGGCGTCGAGCCCGAGCAGGCCAACATCATCGTGATGGAGGGCAACTTCCACGGCCGCACCACCACGATCGTCAGCTTCTCCACCGACCCGGAGGCGCATGACAACTTCGGCCCGTACACGCCGGGCTTCCGGATCGTCCCGTACGCCTCGATCGATGCGGTGCGGGCGGCCGTGGACGCGAACACGGTGGCCGTGCTGGTCGAGCCGATCCAGGGCGAGGCCGGGGTGCTGGTGCCGCCGGACGGGTACCTGAGCGACCTGCGGGCGCTGTGCTCGGCCGAGGGCATCCTGATGATCGCCGACGAGGTGCAGTCGGGGCTCGGGCGTACGGGGCAGACGTTCGCGTGCGACTACGAAGGGGTCGTGCCGGACATCTACGTGCTGGGCAAGGCGCTGGGCGGCGGGGTGGTGCCCGTGTCGGCCATCGCCGCCGACCGCGACGTGCTCGGGATCATCCACCCGGGGCAGCACGGGTCCACGTTCGGCGGGAACCCGCTGGCCTGCGCGGTGGCGAACGCGGTCATCGAGCTGCTCAACACCGGCGAGTTCCAGGCCCGCGCCACGAAACTCGGCGAGGTCCTGCACGGGCGGCTGCGCGAGCTGATCGGCAAGGGCGTGCTGGAGGTGCGCGGGCGCGGCCTGTGGGCCGGCGTGGACATCGATCCGGAGCTGGGCAGCGGGCGCGAGGTGTCCAAGGCGCTGCTGAAGCGCGGCGTCCTGGCGAAGGACACGCACGGCTCCACGATCCGCCTGGCGCCGCCGATCGTCGTCTCCGAGGAAGATCTCCTCTGGGCGATCTCGCAGCTCGCCGATGCGCTCTACGAGCTCAAGAGCGCATGATCCCCGAGCTCGGGCGGGCATGACCCGTTACGGCTCCGCGGACCAGGGCCCACCCACCGCACGTGGCTGGGCCCTGTCCAGGGAGACGCTCCTCCGGTTCACGGGGTTGCGCACCGTTACGGCGCTTACTTGACCGTCTCCGTGGTCAATCGGTAACCGTCGGCACGGGACCGGCCGTCGGCATGTCCGCATCGGCCGATTCGGGCACCGCACTGGCCGTCGGCGCATCGGGCGCCGGTGAGGCGGTCTCCGCCGGCGCGTCGGGAGCCGGTGACGCGATCTCCGTCGGCGCATGGGGCGCCGGTGAGGCGGTCTCCGCCGGCGCGTCGGGAGCCGGTGAGGCGACCTCCGTCGGCGCGTCAGAGGCCGGGGACTGCGGTGGCGCGTCGGCCGGGACCTCGGATTCCGGCATGCAGCTCGCGTCCCCCTGCGCCTGGGCGGCCTCCTCCGGCAGCCGGTCCACCACCGACACGCTGAGCTGGGCCGTCAACGCCAGGATGCTGCCCTTCGGCGCCGCCGCGCCCTCCGCGACGACCTCCTGCCGCTCGCCCAGGTACATGAACGTCTCCGGGTCGAAGATGAGCTGGCTCTCGACTCCCCGTTCGCCGCCGGGCCCGGCCAGCGCGACGCCTTCGCGTCCGGCCGCGTCCTCGACCCCCTGCTCGACCCGGACTCCGGGGATGGTCTTGATCGCCTCGAACAGCGCCTGGCGCTGCGCCCTGGGCAGGTAGGTCTCCGTGAGCATGCTGCGTGCGTGGTCGAGCGCCGAGAAGTCCCGGTCCCCGCCCTTGCCGCCCAGCCGGTAGAGGCGCTCGCGCAGGGCGGCGGGGTCCGCGGGCAGGGTGCTCAGGTAGGCGTAGTCGGTGCGGTACTCGCCCAGGCGGCCGGGGCAGGCGGCGAGCGTGTCCCAGGACGTGCCCTGCCAGCCCGTCTTCTCGGCCTCGGGCAGCTCCTCGCCGGGCCATGGCCGCGGCTCGCGGCCCTCCATCATCAGCAGGCCGCTCGCGCTTCCGTCCACCGACTGCCAGATCTTCCTGTGCGAGCGGTACAGGTGCCGCGACGCCTCCTTGCCGTCGGCGCCCATGGTGAACGACCCGTACATCGTCTCGGACTCGACCATGATGAACTGGCCGGGACGCGGGTGGAGCTCGCCGGGCGTCACCTCGGCCGACTGCGTCGCCGAGGTGGCCGGGCCGGGGCCCGCCCCCTGGTTCGACAGGGCCACGGCGACGCCGCCGACCAGCACGACCGTCACGCCGAACGCGGCGGCGGCCTGCCAGCCCAGCCGCGGCAGCCGGAACCGGCCGCCGCCGCCGCGCGCCTGCGTCAGCAGCCGCTCCCGTGCCCGCGCCCTGGCCTCGGCCCCGTACGGCGGCGCCTCCGGCCGTCCCTCTGCGAACACGCGAATCTCGTCATCCATGCTGGGGCTCCTCTGCGAAGGGGTCGGTGCCGCCGAGCGCCCTGCGTACCTTGACGCGGAGCCTGTGCAACCGGGACCGGACGGTGCCGACGGGCACGCCGAGCGCGAGCGCCGCCTCCTCGTAGGTCAGGTCCGCCCAGGCCACCAGCAGCAGCAGGTCCCGCTCCGCCGCGCTGAGCCGGGTCAGCGCCCTGGCCAGGCGGGGCTGGAGCTGCTCGGCGGTGACCCGGTCGGCGCTGCGGTCGTCGAACGTGCCGGGGCGCTCCACGCTCACCCTGGCCATGGCCGCGGTGCGCCGCCGCTCCGCCCTGCGGTGCTGGGAGACGACCTTGGTCGCGATCCCGTACAGCCAGGGGCGGGCGTCGGGCCACGAGGGGTCGTAGCGGGCCCGGCCGCGGAAGGCGGCGAGGAACACCTCGCCGGTCACGTCGTCGGCCAGCTCGCCCCCGAGCCGCCGGGCGGCGTACCTGTGGATCTCGTCGGCGTGCCGGTCGAACAGCGCCGCGAAGCTCTCGGGCGCGCCGATCGAACGGGCGATCAGCGTCGAGTCGTCGAGCGTGTCAGGCACATCCTGAACTCCCACCACGTGGCCGGTCCTCTCTCGTGCGGTCACCCTGTTGTTGGCCGCACGTCAAAGGCCGGTTCCCACTATTTCGGCATCCGCCACACCTGCATGCCCTCCGGGGCTTCGCCCGGCTCGAACCCGGCCTCCTTCAGCTCCGCCGCCAGCACGTCCCCGGCGGGCCAGTGCGCGGTGGTGACCAGCTCGTCCTCGCTGATCACCACGCCTTGCCGCCTGATCCGGTAGCGGAACCGCGAGGTGACGCGCTCCCCCTCGGCCTCCAGCACCTGCCCGGCGATCTCGTAGGTGTGCCTGCCGACCTGGTAGGAGCCCATGACCCGGAGCTCTCCCGGCACGGCCGGGTCGCGGTCGCGCCAGTTGAACACCAGCCGCCCGCCCGGCTCCAGCTGCCTGCCCAGCACCCGCCACAGCTCGGCCCGCTCGGCGGCGGCGAAGCTCTGCAGCACCGAGATCATCACGACGGCCTCGGCCGGCTCGTCCACCTCCACCTCCAGCGCCCCGCACGGCAGCACCGTGACCCGGCGCAGCGCCTCCGGGTCGGTGGCCAGACGGGAGACCAGCACGGAGCGCATGCCCAGCGACGGCTCGACGGCGTGGATCTCGGCGGGGGTGACGCGGACGAGCAGCTCGGTGATCAGGCCGGTGCCCGCGCCGATCTCGATGACGCTCCGCCGCACCTCCGCCAGCAGCGGCGGCAGGAGCTCGCGGACCACGGGCACGTGGCCGTCCTCGTGCCACAGGTCGTAGAAGGGGACGGCGGGGGCGTAGGTGTCGTCATGCATGCGGTTCAGCGTAGGCGGGCGGTGTCGAGCGGTTTGACCACTTCGCCGGTGGAGCCGTACCAGGTGACCTCGTCGGGGAGGGTGAGCGTGGCCAGCGCGTTCTGGAACAGGGGGCCCTTGGTGATCTTCCAGCGGAAGGGCGGGCGCGGGACGCCCGCCAGGCGCGCCAGCAGGCTGCCGACCAGGGTGGCGATCGAGAACTGGGTGAAGACGTTGGCCCAGCGCAGCATGCGGCTGAGCGGGTTGCGGATGGGCGAGCAGACGATCTGGAAGACCGGGCCCCTGTCGGCCTTGGCCAGGTAGGAGTAGTGCACGTCGCCCGACAGGATCAGCACCGGCTTGCCCAGCCCGATCAGCAGCTTCGCCAGGTCGTCGAACGAGCGCCGGAACGCCGCCCAGTGCTCCAGGTCGATGGCCTGGCGGAGCGTCTCGGACCACCGGCGCGCGAGCGGGCCCCACTTGCCGTCGCACAGGGCCTCGTTCCAGTTCTGCACGCCGTGGACGCCCTCGGGGAGCAGGAACGGGATCGACGAGCCGATGATCAGTCGCTCGGCGGGCCGCCGTACCTGCTCCTGCAGCCAGGCCCACTCCCCCGGGTCGAGCATGCGCCGGTCGCCGGGCGTGAGCTGCCTGGCGCAGCGGGTGTCGACGATGATCAGGCGGGCGGGGCCGAGGTCGCGGGCGTAGCTCCAGCGGTTGCTGCTCGGCTCGGTGTCGGCCCGCTCGGCGAACTCGTCGAGCGCCGCCCCGCCGTCGCCGGCCATCAGCTTGGCCAGCAGCTCGTCGTCGGCGCGCTCGGCGGGCGAGAGGTTGCCCAGGTGCTGGTAGACCCAGTACGCCCCGAGCCCCGCCACCACCCGGCGCCGCCACCACGGTGTCCTGGCCATCTGCTCGCGCCAGGGCTGCGAGGTGTTCCAGTCGTCGCGCAGGTCGTGGTCGTCGAAGATCATCGCGGTCGGCACGGTGGACAGCAGCCAGCGGATCTCCGTCTCGGTCCACGCCTGGCGGTAGAGCTCGGCGTACTCCTCGAAGTCGGCGATCTCGCCCTGCGGCTCGGTGCTCCTGCGGGAACGGATGTAGGCCAGCATGTCGGGCGAGGGGTTGTCGGCGTAGACCTGGTCGCCGAGGAGGAGCAGCAGGTCCGGCCACTCCTCGTCGCCGGCGTCCGGCAGGTGCTCGCCGAAGGCGCGCAGGACGTCGTCGCCGTGGGTGCGTACGGTGGCGGCGTCGTGGGGCACGCTGGTGCGGCACGAGCCGAACGCCAGCTTCCGCACCCCCTCCGGCCGCAGCAGCCGGATCCGGCTCGGCGGGCGACCCGCCATGGGCCATACCTGCTCCCCGTCGAGCGTGACCGCGTACGACGCGATATCCTGGGACAACTCGACGAGATCCACGATCGCGTAGTGGTGTCCGTGCACGGTGAAGGTAGGCGACCGGTAAGACCTACCGTCCGCCTCCACGGTGACCGTGCAGGGTTCGGCGGTCTCCACCCAGATCGAGGCGCTGTCGGAGTCGACGTGTCTCAGCATCGGCCCCACCACCAGTGCGGGCATTCCACTCCTCAATTCGTCGAACCGTCACACTCTCGCTCCGCAAGCCTGCCAGAGTGGCACGGTCCACAGCACCCCGATCACCGGCTTGGATTTCTACCAATAACTAGGCAAGGTCAAACGCCCCGCTCTAGGATGATCGTGACAACAACGCCCAAAAGGGGAAGGCAATGGCGCTTTCTCCGCAAATAGGGCGTACATACCGGGAGGAACTTCTTCCATGAGCATCATGGTGCCGTCAACGACGCCGGCCCTGATCACCCCGGGCCGCCAGGCCCTCGACTCCGCTCTCCACCAACTCGACCAGGCCGCCGGGCACCTCGGGCTCGACGACGGGCTCCGCACCATGCTGGCCACGCCGCGCCGCTCGCTGACCGTCTCGGTCCCGGTGCGGCGCGAGGACGGCCGCCTGGACGTCGTCCAGGGCTTCCGTGTCCAGCACAACGTCTCGCGCGGCCCCGCCAAGGGCGGCCTCCGGTTTCATCCCGGCACCGACATCCACGAGGTCACCGCGCTGGCCATGTGGATGACGTGGAAGTGCGCGCTGGTCGGCATCCCGTACGGCGGCGCCAAGGGCGGCGTGGCCGTGGACCCGGCCGGGCTCACCACCCGGGAGCTGGAGCGGCTGACCCGCCGCTACGTCAGCGAGATCCTGCCGCTGATCGGCCCGGAGAAGGACATCCCCGCGCCCGACGTCGGCACCGACGAGCAGACCATGGCCTGGGTCATGGACACCTACAGCGTCAGCGCGGGCTACTCGGTGCCCGGAGTGGTCACCGGCAAGCCGATGACGCTGGGCGGCTCGCTCGGCCGCACCGGCGCCACCTCGCGCGGCGTGCAGATCGCGGCGCTGGCCGCGCTCGGCCGCTCGCCCGAGGGCGTGACCGTCGCCGTGCAGGGCTTCGGCAAGGTGGGCGCGCCGGCCGCGCAGTACCTGTCCGACGCCGGCTGCAAGGTCGTGGCGGTGTCCGACGTCACGGGGGCGGTGTACTGCGCCGGCGGTCTGGACGTGGCGCGGCTGCGCGCGTACGCGGCCGAGACCGGCGGCGTGCGGGGCTTCCACCACGCCGACGCGCTGTCCCACGACGACCTGTTCGAGCTGGACGTGGACGTGCTCGTCCCGGCCGCGCTCGAAGGCGTGATCACCGAGGCCAACGCGCCCAGGATCCGCGCCCGCCTGATCGTCGAGGGCGCCAACGGCCCCACCACGCCCGAGGCGGACGAGATCCTCGCCGCGAACGGGACCACGGTGGTGCCCGACATCCTGGCCAACGCGGGCGGGGTGATCGTGTCGTACCTGGAGTGGGTGCAGAACATGCAGGCGTACGCGTGGAGCTCGGGCGAGATCGAGCTCAAGCTCCGCGACCTCATGATGGGCGCCTTCTCCGAGGTCGCGTCGCTGGCCGCGGAGCGCGGCCTGACGCTGCGGCAGGCGGCGCACGTGATCGGCGTGGGCCGGGTGGCCGAGGCGCACCAGATGCGCGGCCTCTACCCGTGAGCGCTACTTAAGTAGCACGGGGCCCGCCCAAGGTTCGATGCCGGGGCGGGCCCCGCGTTGCGATCGTGGACGCATGAGAGGGTTCATCAACGTCGTCGCCGTGATCGCCGTCATCCAGGGGCTCGGCGGGTTCATCGGACGGATGTGGTTCGACCGCGAATGGGGGTTCCTGCACCGCTTGGTGGAGCTGCCCCTGCCGGGATACCTGGGTGTGGCGCTGGCCGGAGTGGTGGCGCTGGTCTGGGCGGACGTCTCCAAGAAGCGCCAGGGGTGAGCCCTCAGGCGCGCAGCTCGGCGTAGTCCAGGGCCTCCACCAGGCTCTCCAGGTCGCGCATGAGCCGCTCCGTGCGCTCCCGGCCGAACGCCAGCGCGATCACCGCCTGCTGCTCCGCCACGGCACCGTCGACCCGGGCCAGCAGCTCGGCCCCCCGCCCCGAGACGAAGACGGCCACCCTGCGCCGATCCCCCTTCGCCGGACCCCGGTACACCAGCGCCCGGTCGATCAGCCGGTCCACGGCCTTGGTCAGCGTCGGGTGCGGCATCAGCACGGCCTCGGCGAGCTCGCCCATCGACTCGCCCCGCCCGTCGGCCAGCGCCCGCATGATCCGCCACTGCTCGACCGTCACGCCCTCGCCGGCCAGCACCGCCGCCAGCCCCCGGTTCACGCCCCGCTCCGCACGGCTGAGCAGGTAGGCGAGTGAGGACCCGAGCCCCGAGGTCGTCATGGTGAGTCCTTTCATCGGGGAGCTAGAAGGGAGGATACTCGTCGGCGTGGCGGCGACCGTCGATCCTCTCGAAGCGCGGCTCCTCCCTTCCGGCTCGATCAGGATCGGCCTGATCGTCCCCGTGTCCGGGGTGCTCGGCCTGATGGGCCCGTGTGCGATCAACTGCGCCGTGCTGGCGGCCGAGGAGGTCAACGCCCGGGGCGGGGTGCTGGGCCGGCCGGTCGAGCTGGTGCTGATCGACGGCGGGCGGCCCGCCGGGCACGTCGCGGCCGAGGTGGCCGGCCTGGTCCGGTCGGGCACGGTGCAGGCCGTGGCCGGCGCGCACGCGAGCGACGTCCGGGTGGCCGTGGTGGCGGCGGTCGCCGGGCGGGTGCCGTTCGTGTACGCGCCGCCGTACGAGGGCGGCGGCCGGGCGCCGGGCGTCTACTTCCTCGGCGAGACCCCCGACCGGCAGCTCGCGCCGGGCATCGAGCGGCTGGCGGGCCGGCGCCGGGCCCGCCGCTGGTACCTGCTGGGCAACGACTACATCTGGCCGCGCCTGGTGCACGCCAGCGCCCGCAGGCGGCTGCGCGCGGCCGGCGCCACGGTGGTGGGCGAGCGTTTCGTCCGGTACGGGGAGGCCGTGAGCTGGCTGGGCCGGGTGGCCGACACCCGCCCCGACGCCATCCTGCTGACGCTGATCGGCAGCGACCTGGTGGCCTTCAACCGGGCGTTCGCCGCGTCGGAGCTGCGGGCGGCCCGGCTGTGCGGGGCGCTGGAGGAGCACGGCCTGCTGGGCATCGGCGGCGACGCGACCGGCGAGCTGTACTCGTCCATGGGCTACTTCCGCGACCTGCCGACCCCGGCCAGCCTCGACTTCTCCCAGCGGTACACGGCCAGGTTCGGCGACGACGCGCCCATGCTGAACGCCCACGGCCACGGCTGCTACGAGGCGGTGGCGATGCTGGCCGCCCTGTGCGCGCGGGCCGGCTCGCTGGCGGTGCCGGAGCTCGACGCCGTGGCCGACGGCACCACGATCACCAGCGCCCGCGGCACGCTCACGCTGCTCGACCGGCAGGTACGCCAGCCCGTCCACCTCGGCAGGGCCGACGGCCTGGACTTCTTCCTGGAGAAACCTTTTCAGTAGAAAGCTTTGGCTCTAAGGTGCCAATCGCCCCCCAAGCACTAGGAGCCGTACATGAGCAGCGTCGAGCAGTTCGGCTACCGCCAGGAGCTCAAACGCTCCCTCGGCTTCGCCGATCTGATGATCTATGGCTTGATCTTCATGGTGCCGATCGCCCCGTTCGGGATCTTCGGCAACGTCTTCGCCGTCTCCCACGGGATGGTGGCACTCGCCTACGTCATCGGCCTGGTGGCGATGGCGTTCACGGCGCTGTCGTACGCGCAGATGGCCCGGGCGTTCCCGATGGCCGGGTCGGTCTACACCTACGCGGGACGCGGCATCGCCGCTCCCGTGGGTTTCGTCGCCGGCTGGGCGATCCTGCTGGACTACGTGCTGGTGCCCTCGCTGCTCTACCTGGTGGCCAGCACGGCCATGAACTCGTTCGTGCCGGCGGTCCCCGTCTGGGGCTGGCTGGTGATCTTCGTGTTGCTCAACACGGTCGTCAACTACCTGGGCATCCAGATGACGGCCAGGATCACCCGCATCATGCTGGTCGCCGAGCTGGCCGTCCTGGCGATCTTCCTCGTGGTCGGCGGCGTCGCGCTGACCCAGGGCAAGGCGCAGACCGGCTTCCTCACCCCGCTCTTCGACTCCTCCTCCTTCACCTGGAGCGTGGTGCTCGCCGCGGCTTCGGTGGCCGTGCTGTCGTTCCTCGGCTTCGACGGCATCTCCACCCTGGCCGAGGAGAACCGCGAGGACGCCCGGCGGCTCGGCCGCTCCATGGTGGCCGCGCTGGCGGTGGCGGCCGTGCTGTTCGTCGTGCAGACGTGGGTGGCGGCGCTGCTCACGCCCAACCGGGCCAGGCTGATCACCGAGGGCGACGCCGCGGGCAGCGCGTTCTACGACACCGCCGCGTTCGCCGGCGGGCAGTGGCTGTCGGTGCTCACCGCCGTGGCCACCGCCATCGCGTGGGGCTTCGCCAACTCGCTGGTCGCGCAGGCCGCCACCTCGCGCCTGCTGTTCGCGATGGCCAGGGACCGGCAGCTACCGCGCTTCCTGGCGGCCGTGGACCCCAGGCACCGGGTGCCGGTCAACGCCACCTTCGCGGTCGCCGCCGTCTCGCTGGTCCTCGGCATCTACATGAGCACCAGGGACAACGGCATCGGCGAGCTGGCCTCGCTGGTCAACTTCGGCGCCATGAGCGCCTTCCTGCTGCTGCACATCGCCGTGGTCGTGCACTACCTGATCAGGCAGCGCAGCCGTAACTACTGGGCGCACCTGATCGCGCCCGTGATCGGCTTCGCCGTCCTGGTGGCCGTCGTGATCAACCAGAACGTCGCTGCCCAGTGGGTGGGCGGCATCTGGCTGGCCGTCGGCCTGGTCGTCCTCGGCGGCTCGTACCTGCTGGGCCGCAGGCCCGAACTACCTTCGGAGGTCAAGTGAACGTCATCTCCTACCGTCCCGAGCCGGAGGAGCTGAGCTACACCTTCGGCGGCCGGCCGGCCGTCGGCAAGGTACGCCCCGGCACGATCCTGGAGCTCTACACCGAGGACTGCTTCGGCGGGCGCGTCCAGACCGTGGACGACCTGCCGTCGCGGGTGTGCGAGTTCCCGTACCTGAACCCGGTGACCGGCCCCTTCCACGTCGAGGGGGCCGAGCCGGGCGACACGCTGGCCCTGCACTTCGTCAAGATCACCCCGGCCAGGGACTGGGCGGTCTCCACGACGTTCCCCCACTTCGGCGCGCTGACCGGCACGCACACCACGGCCACGCTGCAGCCGCCGCTGGAGGAGCGGGTCTGGCGCTACGACATCGACCTCGCCAGGAACGTCGCCGTCTACCACGCCCGCAACAGCGACTTCAGCGTCGCCCTGCCCCTCGACCCCATGCACGGCACGGTCGGCGTGGCCCCCGGCGCGAACGAGGCCCGCATGACGATCACGCCCGACGCGCACGGCGGCAACATGGACACCCCCGAGCTGCGCGCCGGCGTCACCGTCTACCTGGGCGTCAACGTCGAGGGCGGGATGTTCTCCATCGGCGACGGCCACGGGCTGCAGGGCCACGGCGAGGTGTGCGGGACGGCGGTGGAGTCGGCCATGAACACCGTGGTCGCGGTCGAGCTGATCAAGGGGGTGGCCACGCCGTGGCCGCGCCTGGAGGACGACCTGCACCTGATGTCCACCGGGTCGGCCAGGCCGCTGGAGGACGCGTACCGGATCAGCCAGCACGACCTGGTCACCTGGACCTCCGAGCTGACCGGGCTGGACACGCTGGACGCCTACCAGCTCGTCAGCCAGGCCGGCCAGGCGCCCGTCGGGAACGTGTGCGACACCAACTACACGATGGTCGCCAAGCTGCCCAAGGCGTACCTCGGCGAGGCGGCGGGTGTCTACGAGTCGGCGCACGCCCGGCTACGGGCGCTCGGTTCCCAGTACACATCTTAGTAAACCCTCATGTCGCAGGTCAGAGGGCTGATCATCTTCGGCCTACAGTGGCAGGGTGCTCAGGTTGGCTCTGTCTCTCGTCCTGCTCGATCCAGCCGCCGTCGCCGAGGTGTCCCAACGTAACGTCCCCGTTCCCCGCGTGCTCACCCCTGACGGCGACCGCCTGGGCTACGCGCCGGTCCCGCGCCCCTACACGGGGGCGCGGCGGCTGACCGGGGTGCTGCTCGGCCGCGATCCGGTCGCGAAGACGGACGTGCTCTGCGGCGGCACGGTGATCGGCTCGCGCAGCCGCAGCCTGGTGCTGACGGCGGCGCACTGCCTGTATCACAACGGGCGGCTGCTCAAGCACCTGGCCTTCCTGCCCGGGTTCGACCGGGGCCGGCCGCCGCTGGGCGTCTGGCCGGTCGTGCGGGCGTGGGTGCCGGCCAGGTGGCGCAGCAGGCCGTACTCGCCGGAGCTGCTGCCGTACGACGTGGGGCTGGTCGGCGTGGCCGGCGGCAAGCAACCGCTGGAGTCGGTCACCGGGCGGGGGTTGTCGCCGATGCGCACGTCCAGGGGCACGCAGCTGCGCGGCCTCGAACTGCTCGGCTATCCGGCGGGCCGGGGGTATCCGGGCACGAAGATGTACCGCTGCGTGGGCGACGCGGTCGAGGGGGGCTCCGAGGGGCCGGGGCTGATGGTCACGCGCAACTGCCACGCCGCGGCGGGCGGCAGCGGCGGCCCGGCCCTGTACGGCGGGGCGGTGGCGGGCGTCGTGTCGTCGTCCAGCCCGCTGAACGACGCGAAGGGTTACACCGTGCTGACCCGGCTGGGGGGAAGGCCTTTCGAGCGGATGTTCGCCAGGGCCGACCGGGAGATGCGGCTCAGGCCGGCCGGGTGACGGTGCCGGGCCTCGGCCGCCCGGCTGACGCCATCCGGTCTCAGCCCGGCTGCCCGGCCCCGGTCGCGTGGCGGACGATCTCCTCGCAGAGGGCGTGGGTGGCCAGCGCGTCGGCGGCGTCGAGGCGGCGCCCGTCGCGCACCGCCGCCAGGAACTCCAGGCAGATCTGCTCGATCCCGCGCTGACTCGCGACCGGCACCCAGTCGGGCCGCCGGGCGAGGGTCTCGCCGCCCTGGTAGTCGATGACGTCGCCGAGGTTGACCACCCGGCGCTTGACGCCGTCGCCCATGACCGCGCAGCTCTCCTCGGCGGCGCCGCTCATCCGGTTCATGATGCCGATGGCGGTGAAACCGTCGCCCGACAGCTCCAGGACGATGTGCTCCACGAGGCCGTCCCTGACGCGGGTCCTGATCGTGGTGCCGGTGACCGGGCCGGGCGCGAGGAACCTGAGCGTGTCGGCCACGTGGATGAAGTCGTCGAAGATCGCCCGGCGCGGGAAGTCGGGCAGGTTGTGCCGGTGCTTCTCCATGAGGACGAGGTGCCGGGGCAGGGCGGCCAGCTCGGCGTACCCGGGGGCGTGGCGGCGGTTGAAGCCGACCATCAGGGACCTGCCCTCCGTCTCCGCGAGGCGGACGAGCTGCTCGGACTCGGCCAGGGTGTAGGCGATCGGCTTGTCGACGTAGACGTGGATCCCGGCGCTGAGCAGCGGCTCGACGATCTCGGGGTGGGCGTCGGTCGCCGCGTGCACGAACGCCGCGTCCACCCCTGCCTTGATCACCTCGTCCACGCTCGTGGACCGGGTGGCGATGCGGTAGGTGTCGCCGAGCCGGTGCAGCCGGGCCTCGTTGCGGGTGCAGAGGTGCAGGTCGAGAGCGGGCTGGGCGGCCAGCACGGGAAGGTAGGCCTTCTCCGCGATGTCGCCCAGACCGATCATGGCTATCTTCATCCGTCGAGCGTAGCCTTGAGCGCGACGTCGACCGGGGTAGGCGCGGCGCCGAACGTACGCTGGAAGGCCGAGGAGTCGAGCACGTACGGCGCGGTGAACTGGTGGCGGACGTGCCGCAGCTCGCCGAGCATGGGCGAGAACAGCCCGGCCACCCGCACCAGCGGCCACGGCATCGACCGCAGCCGGGGCGCGGGGGCGCCCACGACGGCCGCCATGCGCCGCGCCATCTGGCGGAAGGTCAGCGGCTCCGCGGTGGGCACGTGCCACGGCCTGCCCCAGGCCCGCTCGTCCGCGCCCGCCGTGATCATCGTGTCGGCCACGTCCGGCAGGTACGTCCAGCTGTGCGGCATGTCGATCGGCCAGGGCGACATGATCGGCTTGCCCGCCTTGAGCGGCACGGTGAAGCGGTCGCCCAGGTAGGACTGGTCGCTGGCGCCGGGGCCGTAGTAGTCGGAGCCGCGGATCTCGGTGACCCTGATCCGGCCGGCCTCGTGCGCGGCCAGCGCGTCGGCCCACATCCGGGCGCGGACCCGGAACTTGGGGTTCGGGGAGGAGAGCGGCAGGTCCTCGGTCATGGGGGCCGTGACGGGCCCGTACGGGTAGAGGTTGCCGAGCATCACGTACACGGCGCCGCTCGCCTCGGCGGCGGCCAGGAACGACGCGGCCATCGGCGGCCAGTCGGTGAGCCAGCGGTGGTACTGCGGGTTGACGCAGTTGTAGAGGACGTCGGCGCCCCGGGCGACCTCGATCAGCCGGGCCTGGTCGGCGACGTCGGCGGCCACCTTGACCGCGCCTGCCGGGCCGCCGCCCGACCGGGTCACGACGACGACCTCGTGCCCCTGGGTGAGGAGCTTGCCGGCCAGATGCGCGCCGACCTGACCCGAACCCACCACGACGTGCTTACCCATGATCAGACCTCGTTCCAGACGATACGGAGAACCGCGTTGACGATGAAGAGCGCGGAGAAGACGACGGCGGAGGTGATCAGCCCGGAGGCGTGGAGCGCCAGGGCGCCGCCGCCGAACCAGAGGATCTCCAGCGCGGCGCGGGCCAGGCCGGTGAGCGGGTACGTGGCGTTCGCGCCGCCGCCCGCTCCGAACAGGGCCCACGCCGTGATGAACAGCGCCGGGCCGCCGAGCCCCGCCAGCAGCTTGACGCCCCAGTTGGGGCTGACGGTGAAGCCCCAGTAGGCGACGGAGGCCAGCACGCCGAGCTCCAGGAGGAACATCAGCAGCGCGTTGGCGTTCTTGGCGAGGGCGAGCATCGGGGCCTCCGGGTTGGGGTGTTCCGCTTACGAGAGCAATGCTCTCTCAAGAGAGCACCAGTCGTCAAGAGCAGTGCTCTCGTTTGTTGGCACCGCTCTGATAATCTGCTGCCCATGACAGCCAGCCGCACTGCCAGAGAACGCGTCAGGGCCGAGCTCACCAAAGAGATCACCGACATCGCGCGACGCCAGCTCGCCACCGAGGGGGCCGGCGGCCTGTCGCTGCGGGCGGTGGCACGGGAGATGGGCATGGTCTCCTCGGCCATCTACCGCTACTTCCCGAGCCGCGACGACCTGCTCACCGCACTGATCATCGACGGCTACAACGCGCTCGGCGAGGCCGTCGAACGCACCGAGACGGAGGTCCCCCGCGAGGACCACCTCGGGCGATGGCTGGCCGTCTGCCACGCCGTGCGCGAGTGGGGGGTGGCCCACCCCCACGAGTACGCGCTGATCTACGGCTCCCCGGTCCCCGGCTACCAGGCGCCGCAGGACACGGTCGAGGCCCGCATCCGCGACGTGGCCGTGCTGGGCCGCCTCATGTCCGACGCCTGGCAGGCGGGCGCGGTGCGCGCCCCGGAGGAGGAGGCGCCGCGGGAGCTCGGTCCGGACGTGACCGGGTTCCACGACCTCATGCCCGGGGTGCCCGACAACGTGATCTGGCGCGCGCTCACGGCGTGGACAACCCTGTACGGATGGGTCAGCTTCGAGGTGTTCGGCCAGTTCGACAACACCATCGAGGACCGGCGCGGCGCCTTCGAGCACAGCATGCGGGTGACGGCGGGCACGATCGGACTTGCTCAGTGAGACTTACTAAGTTTTACTGAATACATGGCTCGCAAGTATCAGGAGCTCGGCCGCTTCACGGACGTGGCGCTGCTGGTGCTCATCAGCCTCGCAGAGGGGCAAAAACACGGATATCGAATGATCAGCGACATCGAGGAGTTCTCGGGCACGTCGCTGGAGCCGGGCACGCTCTACGGGGCGCTGATGCGGCTGGAACAGCGCGGCTGGATCGAACCGGTCGAGTCGTCGGAGCGGCGCAAGCCGTACCGGATCACCGGGAGCGGGCGTGACGCGCTGCGCGAGCAGCTCGCCACGCTGCGCCGGGTGGAGCAGGCGGGGGTTCGGCGAGTGGCGTGGGGGCAGGCATGATGCGAGCCGTGGCGGGGGCCGTGCTGAGCCTCTACCCGAAGGCGTGGCGGGACCGGTACGGCGAGGAGGTCGCCGACCTGATCGCCTCACGTCCGGTACGGCTGCGCACGGTGACCGACCTGGCCGCCGGGGCGGCCGACGCGTGGCTGCACCACCGCCGCATCCCCGGCGCCCGGCCACTGCGCCTGCCGCTCGCGGCGGTCCTGGTCGCCGGCGTCTACGCCCTGTGGCTGCTGTGGGGCCCGGCCGTGCGTGACGCGTCCGGCCTCCGGTTCACGTGGGAGCAGGCCGCGGAGGCCGGCTGGTTGTTCAGGACGGCCACGTCGTGCTTCGTCGCGGCGGGCGCGATGACGCTGCTGTCACCGTGGCAGCTCGGCATCGCCGCACGCGCCGCCGGCAAGCAGGCGCCCTACGGGGTGGCGGCGCGGGCGACAGGGCGGCGGGTGCTGCTGACGGCGCTCGCCGTGGCCTTCCCGATCGGCCTCGTCCTGCTGACGTACGCCGGCCTCGCGCTGGGCTGGGGGCATCCCGTTGCCGCGCTCGGCGGCGCCATGACCGGCGGCTTCTTCGTACCGGCCCTCATGGCGCTGGTCCTGCCGCTGCCGCTGGCCGCGATGGCGTCCCCGCTGATGGCGGGCGCGGCACGGGCCGCCGGCAGGTCGCTGGCGGTAGCGGCCGTGCTCAACGCGATCGCCTGGCTGGCCGTGGCGGGGCTGCTGGCGCTGGGAATGCGGGACGGGTCGCCGTGGTACGTGGCGGCGGTGGCCGCCGGCGCGCTGACCAGCATCGGCGTGGCGGCGCTGGTCGCGCGGACCGCGCTCGGGCGCTCCCCGCACGCCCCGGCGGTCCTGCCCGAGCACCCGCCGCTCGGCCCGACCCGCATCTGAGCACCCCGCGAAGGCGCGGCGCGGTCAGCCGGTGGCGTGCGGTTTGAGCAGGGGCACGAGTACCTCGTCCACGATCTCGACCACCAGCCGCTCCGGGATCGGCGGCCCCTCGAAGAGGAAGTGGTGGCGCAGCAGCGCGTGCCCCGAGTCGAGGCGCCGCGGGGTGACGTCCGCCGGATCCACCTCGCCGCGCTCGACCGCCCGGCGCACGACCTCCTCCATCAGCTTCCTGGCCGTGCCCTGGGAGTTGCGCCGCATGGTGCTCAGCGGCGACTCCCCCCGCAGCGCCTCGCCCAGCAGCCCGCGCATCGCCTCACCGGCCGGGCCGGACAGGGCCTGCGCCGTGCGGGTGAGCATGGCGAGCAGGTCACCACGCAGGCTGCCGGTGTCGGGCGAGCTCTCCGGGTTGGGCAGCGACTGGTAGACCGCCTCCATCACCAGCTCGATGCGGGTGGGCCAGCGCCGGTAGAGCGAGGCCTTGCTGGCCTTGGCACGCTCGGCGACGCGTTCCATGGTCAGCCCGGCGTAGCCGACCTCGGCCAGCTCGTCGAGGGTGGCCTGGTAGATCGCGGCGCTGAGCGCCTCGCCCCGGCGTCGTGGCAGCTTGCGGTGGTCGGTGACCATGGCATGCATTCTAGGAAGCGCCGGCGCCTGTGCCTGTGCCTGTGCCTGTGCCTGTGACAGCCCCGGAGCCGGTGACAGCGCCCGTGGCAGCGCCTGTGCCAGCGTCGTGGACGGTGCCGGTGTCGCCGTTGACCGTGACGAGCTGCCCGTCCGCCAGCACCGAGGTGCCCGTGCCGGTGCCCATGACAGCAGGGATGCCGTACTCCCTGGCCACGATCGCCGCGTGCGAGGCCGCGCCGCCGGTGTCCACCACCACGGCCGCCGCGTGCTGGAACAGCGGCGTCCACGACGGGTTCGTGTACGGGCAGACGAGCACGTCACCGGCGGCGAGCCGACCGAAGTCGGCAGGCTTCACGATCACCTTCACCGGCCCGGTCGCGGTGCCGCCGCCGGCCGGGGCGCCGGTGAGCAGCGCGCCGCCGGTGCCGGCGGGCGGGAAGACCGCGGCCGGGTCGATGAGCCGCACGCCCGAGAGCTCCTCCCGCTTGAGCGCCCGCCGGCCGACGATCTCGCGCAGCCGCTCGGCGTCCGCCCCGCGCAGGGTGGCCACGTCCTCGATCTCCTCCAGCTCCGCCATCCGAAGGTGGAAGACGTCCTCCGGCGCGGCCAGCACGCCCGCGTCGCGCAGGCGGCGGCCCAGCTCCAGCAGCGACCTGCGCAGGACGGGCTGCGGCAGCGTGAAGTAGAAGTGGCTGTCCTCCCTGAACGCGACCCCCGCCCGCGCCGCCTGCACCCAGCGCGTGATCAGGGCGCGACGGCGCTTCGAGCGTCGCAGCAGGGGGTGGGCGAGCAGGCGCTCAAGCGCGCCCTCCGGCTCCTTCCGCGCAGGCGACCCCGCGGCCAGCACCTTTACCAAGTCAAGCACCACCTCGGGGGCGTCCGCCCAGGTGGGCGGGGTGACGAGGATGGGGCTGGCGGTCTCGCGGTGGCCGTACTCGTCCAGGAACGCCGCCAGCGCGTCCGCGAACTCGGCGGGCGGCGGGCCCGGCTCCAGCGCTCCCGTGCGCCGGGCCACCTCGGCCAGGCGTTCCAGAGCGCGGTTGGTGTCCGTGGTCCGGGTACGCGCCCCGTGCAACAGGTCGGCGAACAGCTCCCGGCGCCCCAGCAGCCGGACCGCCACCAGCAACCGCAGCAACGCCAGCCCGGTGCCCGGCAGGTAGTCGACGCGCAGGTCGGCCACGGGCGAGACCAGGGCGAGCGCCTGCCGGGGCACGCGCAGCAGCTCCGCCCACGGCATCGCCCGCAGGTCGCGGGCACGCAGCGCCTCGATCGCCGCCAGGTAGTCGCGGAAGCGCCGGTCCTGCGTCCACCGCGCGGGGTCGTACCGCATGGCCTTGGCCAGCACCAGGAACGGAGCCGCGAGCACCTTCGGGGCCGGCCTCGGCGCCGGGGGCAGCAACCGGTGGACGACCTCGTCCTCCTCCTGCAGGAAGCCGTCGAACGCGCGCCGCACGCCGAAGCTGCCCAGGACGTTGCGCATCAGCCCAGCCGGCCCGTACGGGACCCAGGTGGACATGTCGATCGGGTACGGCCGTACGGGCAGGTACTCCAGCAGGACCGTGGCCAGGCGGCGCTGCACCGGGTTGAGCCGGCCCACCGGGGGCGGCGGCAGCGCGGTCATCGGGCGCGCCTGCAGCAGGTGGAGCCGCCCGCCCGCGTACGCCCACTCGATGTCCTGCGGCCGCCCGAAATGCGCGGCCACGTCGCGGCCCAGCCGCCCCAGCTCCGCCACCACCGCATCCGGCAACCGCCCGGCCCACTCTCCCGCCCCGCCATCCGCAAGCCGCCCGGTCCGCTCCCCCGCCCCGCTGTCCGCCTGCCGCTTCCCCGCGTCGTGGTCGGCCTGCCGCCGGGCTCGTGACTGCTCCCCGCTCTCGCGGATGACCCCGCCGCCGGCCGCGCTGCGGATGACCACCTCCCGGCGTCCGGGTGTGAAGTCGATGCGCCCGCGCGCGTCCAGCACGTAGTGGTCCGGCGTGACGAGCCCGGAGACGACGGCCTCGCCGAGCCCGCTGCTGGCGTCGATGACGAGCTGCGCGCGGTCGCCGGTGACCGGGTCCGCGGTGAACATGACGCCCGCCACCTCGGCCTCCACCATGCTCTGCACGACCACCGCGATCCGCACGCCGGCGTCGTCGATGCCCAGCCTGGCGCGGTAGGCGACGGCGCGCTCGGTCCAGAGCGAGCCCCAGCAGCGGCGTACGGCGTCGAGCAGGGCCTGTTCGCCGACGACGTTGAGGTAGGTGTCCTGCTGGCCGGCGAACGCGGCGCCCGGCAGGTCCTCGGCCGTGGCGCTCGACCGCACGGCCACCGGCCCGCCGCCGAGCCGGGCGTACGCGCCGGTGATCGCCTGCCGCACGTCCTCGGGCAGCTCGACCTGCTCGGAGCTGACCCGCGGGTCCCCGCCCCGGGTGGCCAGCTCGTACGCGTGCGTGGTGACGACGAACCCGTCGGGCACCGGAAAGGCGTTCCTGACCAGCTCGCCCAGGTTGGCGCCCTTCCCACCGGCGATGGCCAGGTCGGCGCGGCCGAAGGCGTTCAGGGGTGCGACGAGTTTCACGGATTCTCCTCGACATGAGCGGTGGTACGGAGCGGGCGCGCGGGCAGCGCCAGGGCCAGCAAGAAGGCCACGACCAGCAGCGGCGCCATGGCCGCGAAGACCGGGGGCGCGGCGGCGGCGAACGCCTCACGCACCCCTTCCGGCAGGCTCGACGGCGAGGTGCTGGACAGTCCCGATCGCAGCGTGATCAGCGCCCCCACCAGCGCGACCCCGGCCGACGCCCCGACCTGGCGCAGGAACGTCACCGACGAGGTGGCGGCGCCGAGGTCGGCGTGGTCCACGGCGTTCTGCGCGGCCAGCACCATGACCTGCATGACCAGCCCGACCCCGAGCCCGGTCAGCAGCAGGGCGAGGACGAGCACGACCGGCCCGGCCCCGGCCAGGCCCATCAGCCCGAGCCCGGCCGCCGCCAGGGCCGTGCCCGCGACGGGGTACGGCTTGTACGTGCCTGTCCTGGTGATGAGCCGGCCGGAGACGACGGTGGTGAGCAGCACGCCGCCCATGAGCGCGGTCACCAGCAGCCCGGCCTGCGTGGCGCCGGTGTGCAGGGCGATCTGCGCGTACGCCGGCAGGTACGTGATCGTCCCGAACAGCGCGAACCCGATGAGCAGGCTGATCGCCACGGGCACGGCGAACGCCCGGTCGCGGAACAGCCGCAGCGGCAGGATCGGATCCCGCGCGAACCGCGCGCTGACCAGCCACGCCACCACGCCCGCGGCGGCCAGGGCCAGGTAGGCGGGGTTCCCGCTCTCCCCCACCATGACCACCCCGACCACGGCGACGGCCAGCGTGGCGGCCCCGGCCACGTCGAGCGGCGCCCTCGTACGGGGCCGCGGCAGCTTCAGCGCCACGCTCAGCAGCACCAGCGCCAGCAGCCCCAGCGGCGGGTGGACGGCGAAGATCCACCGCCACCCCGGCCCGTCGACGAAGAACCCGCCGACCAGCGGCCCGCCCACGGCGGCCACGATGTACGCGGCGCCGAACAGGCCGAGGTAACGCCCCCGCTCCCGCGGGCTCACGATCTCGCCGATGATCGCCTGAGCCCCGATCATGAGGCCGCCGCCGCCCAGCCCCTGGATCGCGCGGAAGGCGATGAACTGCGGCATCGACGTGGCCAGCCCGCACAGCACGGCTCCGGTCACGAAGATCACGATCGCGGCCTGCATGGTGGGCTTGCGGCCGTACCGGTCGCCGAGCTTGCCGTAGACGGGCATGACGACGGTGGCCGCGACGAGGTAGGCGGTGACGACGGCGGGCATCCGGTCGAGCCCGCCCAGCGCGCCGGCGACGGCGGGCAGCGCGGGCGCCATGATCGTCTGATCCAGCGCGCCGAGCAACATCGCCAGCATCAACCCGGCCAGCACGAGCCCCACGGCACCGCCTCCTTAGTAAACGGAGCGTTCTCTAAGCAGCATAGGATTCAACTCATAGAAACGCAACGTTCACTATGCGGCGGCGGCGCGGCGGGAATTGACATCGCCCCCCTCCATCCAACACCCTTTCACTACTTAAATAGTGAAAGGGTGCTTCGGTTGATCGAATTCAGCCTGGACCGCGGCTCGGGGGTCTCGACGTACCTCCAGCTCGTTCACCAGGTCAAACAGGCTCTCCGACTCGGCACGCTCCGGCCCGGTGACCAGTTGCCGACCGCCCGCGAGGTGGTGGAAAGCCTGGCCATCAACCCCAACACCGTGCTCAAGGCGTATCGGGAGCTGGAGCGCGAAGGGCTGGTCGAGGGCCGGCCGGGGATGGGGACGTTCGTCCGCCAGGGCATCGCAGGTGCGACGCTCGCCGAGCACACGCGGCTGCGGCGCGGCCTGGAGGCGTGGATGCGCGACGCGCTCGCGGCCGGGCTCGATCAGGAGGACGTGCGGACGCTGTTCGCCGTGGTCCTGGCCGACGCCGCGAAGAAGGGGGTGGCATGAGTCCCGCGCTGGAGGCGACCGGGCTGGGAGTCCGCTATCGCCGTACCTGGGCCCTGCGCGACTGCTCGCTGTCCGTGCCCGCCGGACGCGTGGCGGCGCTCGTCGGCCCCAACGGCGCAGGCAAGACCACGCTCATGCACGCGGCCGTCGGCCTGCTGCGGCCTGCGCTGGGAAACATCCGGGTGGACGGCGCGGCGGCGTTCGTGGCGCAGGACAAGCCACTGTACGAGAGCTTCACCGTCGCCGAGATGCTGGCCTTCGGCCGCCGCATGAACACCCGCTGGGACGGCACCGCCGCCGCCGGCCGGCTCGCCGGGCTGGACATCCCGCCGAACCGGAAGGTGAGCGGGCTGTCGGGCGGGCAGCAGGCGCAGGTGGCGGTCACGCTGGCGCTGGCCTCCAGGCCCGACCTGCTCGTGCTGGACGAGCCGCTGGCCAACCTCGACCCCCTGGCCCGCCACGACGTGATGCGCACGATCATGGCGGAGGTCGCCGAGCGGGAGCTGACCGTTCTGCTGTCCTCGCACGTCGTCTCCGATCTGGCGGAGACCTGCGACTGGCTGATCGTGCTGAACGGAGGGCGGCTGCAGGTCAGCGGCGACATCGAGGAGTTGCTCGACGGGCATCACCTGCTCACCGGGCCGGAGGGAGCCTCGGCGGCGGGAACGCGGGTGGTGGGCGCGAGCCGTACCGGCAGGCAGGTCAGCATGCTGGTCAGGGGAGCGCTCCCGGCCGACCCGCGCTGGCAGGCGCGGCGTCCGGGGCTGGAGGAGCTGGTCATGGGTTACCTGCGCAGCCCCGAGTCGTCCGCGCTGCCGGGGCTGACAGGGGTGGACGCGTGATCTGGGTGACGTGGCGCCAGCACCGGGCACAGATCCTGGTGACGGCGGGTTTCCTGGCGGTGCTGGGGGCCCTGCTGCTGGGCTCGGCGGTGGAGGCGAGCCGGTACGTGGCCGAGCACGCCCCGCCGGGCTGCCCGGGACCCGCCGTGGCGTGCGGCGACCTGGCGGTGGCACTCGGGCAGCGCTACGACGCGGTCTACTCGTTGTTCGGCTGGATGCCGCTGGTGGCGCCGGCGCTGATCGGGGCGTTCTGGGGGGCGCCGCTGCTCGGGCGCGAGTACGAGCGCGGCACCCACCGGCTGGCCTGGACCCAGGCGGTGCCCGTGTGGCGGTGGCTGGCGGTCAAGCTGTCGGTCCTGGGCGCGGCCGTGGTGGCGGGCGGGCTGCTGCTCTCGCTCATGGTGAGCCTGTGGCGGCCGGTGTTCAGGACGGGGCTGGACTCCACGTTCGGCAACATCGGCGTGTTCAACATGGTCGGGCTGGCGCCGGCCGCGTGGTGGCTGTACGCCTTCGCGCTGGGCACGGCGGCCGGCACCCTGTTCCGGCGCACGCTGCCCGCGATGGCGCTGGCCGTGGCGGGGGTGGCGGTGACGATGTTCACGCTGTTCCAGGTGAGCGACCACTATGCCGAGCCCGCGCGCGTCGAGCTGTCCGGCACCGTGCTGCTGGACGATCCCGACGCCCGGCTGGTGAGCGCCACCTGGGTGGAACCGTCCGGGAAGGAGGTCGCCGAGCCGTCGGACAGCGGCTGCCCGCGCCGCGTGGACACGGGGCAGAGCAGCAGGCACGCCGAGGCGTGGCAGGCCTGCCTGTTCGGCAAGGGCTACCGTTACGCGGTGTACTTCCACCCGCCGTCGAGGTTCTGGCGCTTCCAGTGGACCGAGGCGGCAATCCTGGCGTTCGCGTCCGCGGCCCTGGGCGGCCTGGCCGTACGCCGGACCCTGCGCCGCCCCGGGTGACACGTTCCCTCGCCTCCGGCACGTCAGGGGTACGGGACGCTCGCCGTACCCCTGACAGAGCAGGAGGCCTCAGCGGGCAGCGCGGTTGACCGCGGAGATGATGGCCTTCAGCGAGGCGGTCGTGGTGTTGGCGTCGATGCCCACACCCCACAGCACCTTCCCGTTGACCTCGCACTCCAGGTAGGAGGCGGCCTTGGCGTCGGTGCCCGCGCTCATCGCGTGCTCCACGTAGTCGAGGACCCGCACCTGCATGCCGACCCGCGCGATCGCGTCGATGAACGCCGAGATCGGGCCGTTGCCCTTGCCCTCGATCTCGCGGATCTCCCCGTCGAGGCGCACGTCGGCGCTGATGAGGTCCTTGTCGTCGACCGTGGACTCGTGACGGTGCGCCATGAGGCTCAGGCGGCCCCAGCGGTTGGCCGGGTTGGGCAGGTACTCGTCGCGGAAGATCTCGAACATCGCGGCCGGGCTGATCTCGCCGCCCTCGCTGTCGGTGCGCGCCTGCACCACCTTGGAGAACTCGATCTGCAGCCGGCGCGGCAGGTCGAGCTGGTGGTCGGCCTTCATGATGTACGCGACGCCGCCCTTGCCCGACTGGCTGTTGACCCGGATGACGGCCTCGTAGCTGCGCCCGATGTCCTTCGGGTCGATCGGCAGGTACGGCACCGCCCAGGCGAACTCGTCCACCGGCACCCCGGCCGCGGCCGCGTCGCGCTCCAGGTGCTCGAAGCCCTTCTTGATGGCGTCCTGGTGGGAGCCGGAGAAGGCGGTGTAGACCAGCTCGCCGCCCCACGGGTGGCGCGGGTGCACGGGCAGCTGGTTGCAGTACTCGGTGACCCGGCGGATCTCGTCGATGTCACTGAAGTCGATCTCGGGGTCGACGCCCTGGGAGAACAGGTTCATGCCCAGGGTGACCAGGCAGACGTTGCCGGTGCGCTCGCCGTTGCCGAACAGGCAGCCCTCGATGCGGTCGGCGCCCGCCATGTAGCCCAGCTCGGCGGCGGCCACGGCGCTGCCGCGGTCGTTGTGCGGGTGCAGCGACAGGACGATCGAGTCGCGGCGCTTGAGGTTGCGGTGCATCCACTCGATCTGGTCGGCGTAGACGTTGGGGGTGGCCATCTCGACCGTGGCGGGCAGGTTGATGATCACCTTGCGGTCGGGCGTGGGCTGCCACACCTCGTTGACCGCGTCGCACACCTCGACGGCGTACTCCAGCTCGGTGCCGGTGAACGACTCCGGGGAGTACTGGAAGAAGACGTCCACGTCGGTGGCGTCGGCGAGCTTCTTGACCAGCTTGGCGCCCTCGACCGCGATGGCGGTGATGCCGTCCCTGTCCTGGCCGAAGACGACGCGGCGCTGCAGGGTGGAGGTCGAGTTGTACAGGTGCACGATGGCCTGCTTGGCGCCCTCGATGGACTCGAAGGTCCGCTCGATCAGCTCGGGACGGGCCTGCGTCAGCACCTGGATGACCACGTCGTCGGGGATGCGGCCCTCTTCGATGATCTGCCGGATGAAGTCGAAGTCGGTCTGCGAGGCGGCGGGGAAGCCTACCTCGATCTCCTTGTACCCCATGCGTACCAGCAGCTCGAACATCTGGAGCTTGCGGTGCGAGTCCATCGGGTCGATCAGGGCCTGGTTGCCGTCGCGCAGGTCCACGGCGCACCATCGCGGCGCCTTGGTGATCACCTTGTCGGGCCAGGTGCGGTCGGTCAGCCGGATGGGCTCGAACGGCTGGTAACGATGGACGGGCATGCGGCTGGGCTGCTGAGCGGTCATGATCGGATGCTCCTCGTCGGTCTCAGGAAGAAAGCGGCCGACGCGCATGACTCGCTCCGCGGCGAGGGAGCCGGCCTTACAGGCCCCCGCCGCGGCAGCTAAGAAGGAGCCCGCGCAGCATGCCATGCACGCTACCAGACGTCTCGGGATGCACCGCCCAGCATCTCAGGATCTGAGAACAGTCAGTCGCCCACGAGCACGCTCAAGCAGGTGACACAACCTTCAAGCTTCTCGTATTCCGAGATATCTACCATCGTCACGAAATATCCGCGTTTTTCGAGCATGACGGCGGTCTTCGGGGCCGACGCGGCCAGCAGCACCCGGTCCTCGCCCAGCACCACCACGTGCGCGCCCGCCTCCTCCTCCGGCGCGAGCACCCCGGGCAGGTCCACACAGGCCGGATCCCCGATGAGCGTCCCGTCGGGCAGCGCGGTCACCGCCGACTTCAGGTGCAGCACGCCGCGCAGCTCCACGGGCACGACCCGGCGCTCGGGCAGCAGGGCCGCCAGCTGGGCGATGCCCTCGTCGTTGGACCTGGCCGACCTGCCCACGTACACGGTGGGGCCCACCTGCAGCACGTCGCCGCCGTCGAGCGTGCCGGGCGGCACGATCCTGACCGACTTCATGCCCAGCTCGTGCACGGCGCGCGCCACCGACTCCACCTCCGGCCGCCGCTGCGGCGCCCCCGGCCTGGTCAGCACGGCCAGCCGGCCCGACACCACCATGGTGTCCTCCACGAAGGGCGCGTCGGGCAGGTCGTCGGCCGGCGGTACGTACACCGGCCGCCAGCCCGCCTGGGCCAGCGCCTCGACGTAGGCACCGTGCTGGGCGGCGGCCCGCTCGTGATCCACCGGCTCGCGCTCGATGTGCGTGACGATGCCCTCGGAGATCCGCGGGCCGGGCTTCCTTACCAGCGCCATACCAGCCATAGGGCGTGTTCTATCACGCGGTCGTTAGAGTCTTGGGCATGCGGGACGACGAGATTCTCACCACGATCAGCGCGCTGGTCACCGAGGAGCACGAGCTGCGCGGCAGGATGTCCGCCGGCGAGGTGACCTCCGACCAGGAGCACGCGCGCATCAAGGAGCTGGAGACGGCCCTCGACCAGTGCTGGGACCTGCTCAGGCAGCGCCGGGCCAGGCGCACCGCGGGCGAGGACCCGGACGGCGCCAGCGCCCGCCCGGCCGGCGAGGTGGAGAACTACCGCCAGTAGAAAACCGTTCGCCCCGGCCGGTGGGTGTGCGCTTGGCTGATGACATGCGGATCCAGCCCATCGACATACCCGACCAGCCGGGCGCCCCCTCCGACGACGACCTCGTCGCGGGCCTGCACGCCGCGTACGTGGCCGGCTATCACGAGGACGCCGGCCCGGTGATCCCGCTTGCCCGCTTCCGCCGCGACATGTGCGCGCACTCGCCGGCCGCGCGGGCGGAGGCGTGGGCCCTGATCGAGGACGACCGGGTCATCGGCGGCTACTCGCTGGCGTTCCCCCAGCTCGACAACCGCCACATGGGCTGGATCTTCCCGCTCGTGGTGCACCCCGCGCACCGCGGCCACGGCCTCGGCTCGGCCCTCTGGCGGCACGCCCTCGACCGCATGCGGGCGCACGGCCGTACCCTGCTGCTCACCGAGACCCTCGCCGACGGCAGCGGCGCCCGCTTCGCCCGGGCGCACGGCATGAACGTGACGCTGTCGGAGGCGCGCCGCACCCTCGACCTGCGCAAGGCCGACTGGCCCGCGCTGGAGCGCATGGTCCCCGAGGTCGAGGGCTACAGCCTCGAACGCTGGATCGGCCCCACCGCCCCCGAGCTGCTGCCCGACCTCGCCACCCTCCAGGCCGGCATGAACGACGCCCCGCGCGACAGCGACCTGGAGGACCAGACCTTCAGCCTCGAACGCCTGCGCGTGCGCGAGGAGAGCATGCCGGAGTCAGGCCAGACCTGCTACACCATGATCGCCCGCCGCGACTCCGACGGCGCCCCCGCCGGCTTCACGCGCGTCTTCCTCAACACCGACCGCTCCGACGGCTGGGGCCATCAGGACGACACGGCGGTGCTGCGCGCCCACCGCGGCCACCGGCTCGGCCTGCTGCTCAAGCTCGCCAACCTGTTCTGGCTGCGCGAGCGCGAGCCGCACCTCGAACGGATCATCACCTGGAACGCCACCAGCAACAGCCACATGCTCGCCATCAACGAGGCCATGGGTTTCGAGCTCTTCGACGAGTGGAGCGAGTGGCGCCTGACCCTGTAGAGCGGATGGATCATCCGGGCTAACCTGAGCGTCTATGACCTTGGAGGTGCTGCGCGACGGGGACCCCGGACAGGTGGGCCCGTACACCCTCCTCGGCCGGCTGGGCGAGGGCGGCATGGGCGTCGTCTACCTCGCCCGCGACCCCGTCGGCACGCGGGTGGCCGTCAAGCTCCTGCACGCCAGGATGGACGCGCACCCCGACTTCAGGCGCCGCTTCGCCCGGGAGGTGGCCGCCGCCCAGCGCGTCGCCCGCTTCTGCACCGCGCCCGTCCTCGACGCCGACGTGGAGGGGCGGCTCGCGTACCTGGTCACGGAGTACGTCGAGGGCCCCAGCCTCAAGCAGGCCGTCGACACCTCGGGACCGTTGCGCGGCTCCGCCCTCGACGGCCTGGCGGCCTCGATGGCGATGGCCCTGCGGGCCATCCACGGGGCCGGGGTGGTGCATCGCGACCTGAAGCCCTCCAACGTGCTGCTCTCCCAGGTAGGCCCCAAGGTCATCGACTTCGGCATCGCCTGGCTCGCCGACTCCGACGCGAGCAGCACGGTCCTGGGGACGCCCGCGTACATGTCGCCCGAGCAGGTGTCGGGCGGTGCCGCCGGCCCGGCCTCCGACATCTTCTCCTGGGGCTGCACGGTCGCCTTCGCCGCCGGCGGCGCCCCGCCGTTCGGCTCCGGCTCCATCCCGTCCCTCCTCCTGCGCATCGTCCACGACCCCCCGACCCTGAACGGCCTCACGGGCCCACTCCGCGACCTGGTCCTGGCCTCCCTCTCCAAGGACCCGTCGGCCCGCCCCACGGCCCAGGCCCTCATGGACCGCCTCAGCACCGGCACCCCAAGCGGCACGGGCAGCCACGGCGGGCCGGGCACAGGCACAGGCACAGGCACAGGCACAGGCACAGGCACAGGCACAGGCACAGGCACAGGCACAGGCACAGGCACAGGCACAGGCACAGGCACAGGCGGCAAGGATCGTATGGCGGCGGTGGCCGGACAGCGCAAGGTCCTGGCCGCCGCAGCCGCCGTGGTGGTCGCGGTGGGCGGGGTCTCGGCTGCCCTGGCCATGCGCGAGGAGCCCACCACCGCCACCAGCACACCCGCGACCTCACCGGCCACCACCACCCCCGGCACAGCACCGGCCGACGGCAAACCCTCAGCCACCGGCAACCCGCCGGCCGCCTCCCGGAACCCGCTCAGATCGACAGAACCGATCACCTTCTACGCCCCGGAGGAGCCGGGCGCCGGCCGCCAGGCGGCCCTGTGGAAGGACGACCGCCCAGCGGACGCCGAGCTCATGCGCAAGCTGGCCCAGGTCCCCCACGCCATCCGCCTCAACCAGCCAGAGGTCAGGTCGAAGGTGGACGCGACGGTCACCGCGGCGGAGCAGGCAGGCGGCGTCCCCGTGTTCCTGATCAGCTACATGCCGGGCAACGAGTGCCTCCCCGCGAGCGCCTCGGCCATGCCCGCCTACCAGGAGTGGCTCGCCGGCGTCGCCCGCCAGATAGGAGCCGCCAAGGCGGTGGTCATCCTGGAGCCGGGCAGTCTGGTCAGGGTCCCGGGCACGGAGCAGTGCCCCACGCGGCAGGGCTCGCCGGAGCAGCGTTACCAGGACCTGCGCCAGGCCGTACAGACCCTCAAGGCGAACCCCGGCACGGCCGTCTACCTGGACGGCAGCCAGGACCACTGGCCGGGCACCGAGATCATGGCCGAGCGCCTGATCGGCGCCGGCATCGACAAGGCGGACGGGTTCTTCGTCAACACGGCCGGCTACCAGAGCACGGCCAAGAGCGTCGAGTACGGCAAGGCGCTGTCCGCCTGCATCAGCGTACGGCTGAAGTCGGGCGGGAAGACCTGCCCGCAGGACGCCGGCCTGGACCCGGCGGCCATGCCGCACTTCGTGGTGGACACCAGCCGGAACGGCCAGGGCGCCTGGACTCCCAAGAAGCGCTACGAGGACCCGCAGACCTGGTGCAACCCGCCGGGCAGGGGCGCCGGCGACCGGCCCACCACCGAGACGGGCGAGGAGCTGGTGGACGCGTACCTGTGGATCGCCCGCGCGGGCACCTCCAGCGGCCGGTGCAGGCGCGGCACGGACGGCGAGCAGGATCCCGAGCGCGGCGTGGTCTCCCCGCCGAGCGGCGAGTGGTGGGCGGACCTGGCGCTGGAACGGGCGAAGAACGCCAACCCGCCCTTGAGCTGACCCCACCGCCACCTGCTACCGCCACCGCGCTACCTCCGCGCCGCCGCCCCTGCCACCCCGCTGTTGCGACGGCGTTAATGCCGCGTAAGAAGTCATGTTAAGCGGACGTTAGATATCACCCCTCCTCCCTTGTCCGAACAACCTTCTGCCATAAGGCTCTGACCAGCAGGTACTCCCCCCAGGAGGTTGTTCGTGAGCAAGGCACGCGTGCCGTGGAAGGCCGTCATCGGCGGCTCCATCGGCAATATGGTCGAGTGGTACGACTGGTTCGTCTACAGCAGTTTCGCCATCTATTTCGCCGCCTCCTTCTTCCCTGAGGGCAATGACACGGCGAAGCTGCTCAACACCGCGGCCATCTTCGCCGTCGGTTTCTTCATGCGCCCGCTCGGCGGCTGGCTGCTCGGCCGCTATGCCGACAGGAAGGGCCGCAAGGCGGCGCTCACGCTCACGGTCACGCTCATGTCGGCCAGCGCCCTGCTGATCGCCATCGCCCCGACGTACGAGGCGGTCGGCTACTTCGGCGCCCTGGTCCTGGTGGTGGCGCGTCTGCTGCAGGGCCTGTCGGTGGGCGGCGAGTACGCGGCCAGCGCCACGTACCTGACCGAGGCCACCCCGCGCGGCCGCCGCGGCTTCGCCTCCAGCTTCCAGTACGTCTCCATGACCGCCGGCCAGCTCATCGGCCTCGGCCTGCAGATCATCCTGCAGAACACGATGTCCCAGGAGGCCCTGAGCTCGTACGGCTGGCGCATCCCGTTCGTCGTCGGCGCGGCCGCCGCCGCGGTCGTGTTCTACCTGCGCCGCAACCTCCTGGAGACGGAGGCGTACGACGAGGAGGAGCGCGAGAGCGGGAAGAGCGAGGGCCGCGGCACGATCAGGGCGCTGCTGAACCACAAGAAGGAGGCGCTGCTGGTCATCGCGCTGACGATGGGCGGCACGGTCGCGTACTACACCTACACGACGTACCTCACCAAGTACCTGTCGAACACCGCGGGCCTGGCCAAGGAGACGGCCACGCTGGTGAGCTTCTGCGCGCTGTTCATCTTCATGTGCCTGCAGCCGCTGGCGGGCGGCCTGTCGGACCGGATCGGGCGCAGGCCGTTGCTGATCACGTTCGGGATCGGGTCGATGCTGGGCACGGTGCCGCTGATGACGGCGCTCGGCGGCGTGCAGGGCTTCGGCGGCGGGCTGGTGCTGTCGCTGATCGGCCTGGTGATCGTGACGGGTTACACCTCGATCAACGCGGTGGTGAAGGCCGAGCTGTTCCCGACGAACGTGCGCGCCCTCGGCGTGGCGCTCCCGTACGCCATCGCGAACGCCCTGTTCGGCGGCACCGCCGAGTACGTGGCGCTGTGGTTCAAGGACAGCGGCATCGAGTCCGGCTTCTTCTGGTACGTCTCGGGTTGCGCGGCCGTGTCCCTCGTCGTGTATCTCACCATGCGTGAGACCAGGGACGTCGCGCTGTCCCGTACCGAGCAGGTCACGCAGGAATCGGTCCCCTCGCGCGTCTAACCTGGCGTTATGCGAGTTCTGCTGGTCGAGGACGACGATCGGCTCGCCGCCGCCCTCACCAAGGCCCTGGCCCGGCACGGCCATCAGGTCATCCGGGCGGGCCTGGCCGTGGACGCCCTCCGCCTCGCGGGGGGCGTCGACTTCGTCCTGCTCGACCTGGGGCTGCCCGACATGGACGGGCTGGACGCGCTGCGCCGCCTGCGCCGGGTGTCGGTGGTGCCGCTGATCGTGGTCACCGCCCGCACCGAGGAACGGGAGGTGCTGCGCGGCCTGCGTTCGGGCGCGGACGACTACCTGGTCAAGCCGTTCCGCACGGTGGAGCTGATGGCCCGCATGGAGGCGGTGGTGCGGCGCGGCACGCGCCCGCGCCCGCAGCGCGACGACGTGGTGAACGTCGGCGACGTGCGCATCGACCTCGAGTCGCGGCAGGTCACGGTGGCCGGGGAGCCGGTGACGCTGACGCGGCGGGAGTTCGACCTGCTGGCGATGCTGGCGCGCGAGCCCGGCGTGGTGCGCGGCAGGGAGGAGATCCTGGACGAGGTCTGGGGTGACCCGCTGCTGTCGGCCTCGCGCTCGCTGGACGTGCACGTGGCGAACCTGCGCTCGAAGACCGGCCGCCCGGGGCTGGTGGAGACGCTGCGCGGGACCGGTTACCGGCTGGGCTCGACGGCGTGAACTCGCGGCTCGTGGTCACGTTCACGACGCTGATCGTGTTCCTGGTCGCGGCGCTGGCGGTGCCGCTGGGCCTGTCCTACGCCTCCCACCGCACCAACCGGCTGCTGCTCGACCGCCGCGCCGACGCGACCCGCTTCGCGGAGCTGGCCGACCAGGCGACCCGCGACGACGACCACACGGGGCTGATCGCCGAGATCAACCGCTACGCCGACCTGTACGGCGCCGCCGTCCGCGTACGAGACCGCGACGGCTCCCTGCGCCTGTCCGCCGGCCGGTTCGAGGCCGACGACCGGGACGCGCTGCGCCTGGCCCTGTCGGGCCGGACGACCGAGGACCTGCCGCTGATCACCCCGTTCGGCCCGGCCACGGTGCTGCTGGCGGAGCCGGCGGGACGGGACGCGGCGATCTCGGGCGTGGTGCTGCTGCAGGCGCCCACCGACCAGGCCCGGCTGGACGTGTCGCTGGTGTGGGGCGCGCTGGCGCTGGGCGCGCTGGTCGCGCTGGGGTACTCGGCGCTGGTGGCCAGGCGGCTGGCCCGCTGGATCCTGCGCCCTGTCACGGAGCTCGACCGCACCACGCGGGCCATCGCGCAGGGGCGGCTGGACGCGCGGGCGCATCCCGGTGTCGGCCCGTCGGAGCTGCGGCGGCTGGAGGAGCGGTTCAACGCGATGGCGGACGCGGTCGCGGGGGCGATGGAGCGGCAGCGGGCGTTCGTGGCCGACGCCTCGCACGAGCTGCGTACCCCGCTCACGGTGCTCGGGCTGCGGCTGGAGAACCTGGAGCCGCACCTGCGCGGCGAGGGGACGGCCGAGTTCGAGGAGGCGATGGCGGAGCTGGACCGGCTGGCGCTGCTGGTGGAGGACCTGCTGGCGCTGGCGAAGGTGGAGGCGGGCGCGGGCGTCGAGGGCAAGGAGGTCGAGCTGGCGGCGCGGCTGGCGGTCTGGCGGGAGGTGTACGCGGCGAAGGACGTGCGCCTGCTGACCGGCATCTCCGGGAAGGCCGGGGTTCCGGAGGCCGCGGCCAGGATCGCGGACATCGCCCTCGACAACGCCCAGAAGTTCGTCCCCGCTGGCGGCACGGTCACCGTCACCCTGGAGGACGGCGTGCTGCGCGTGGCCGACGACGGCCCAGGGCTCAGCGAGGAGGAGCGGACGGAGGCGATGGGCCGCTTCTGGCGCTCCGGCGCGCACGCGAACGTGCCGGGCAGCGGCCTGGGCCTGGCCATCGCCGCCGAGCTGGCCAGGGCGTGCGGGGCCACGCTGCGGCTGCTGCCCGCCGAGCCGCACGGGCTGGTGGTGGAGCTCCGGCTGCCGCGTCAGCCGTAGGCACTGCTCGGGCCGTAGGTACTGCTCGGCCGTAAGCGCAGGTCAAGCGTAGACGGAGCGGTAGTAGCGGGCGGCGCCGGGATGCAGCGGCACGACGCCGGTCCCGATCGCGTACCGCTCGTCCAGCCGCCCCCCGGGAGCCGACGGCGCCTGGAGGCGGTCGCGGGAGCTGAACAGCGTCTCGGTGATCGTGTACGCCAGGTCGGCGGACAGCGAGCTGCGGCACATCAGGTAGCTGGGCGTGCCCACCGTCCGGACGGACCTGGTGCCGCCGTAGGTGCCCGCGGGCACGGACGCGTCCTCGTACACGGGCCCGTACCGCCGCCGCAACACCGGCACCAGCGCCTCCAGCGACACCAGCCGCACGTCGTCCCGCGAGGCCAGCGCGGGCGTGGGCACCCCGCCGGACCAGAAGAACGCCTCGATCTTCCCGCCGAGCAGCGCCTCGATGGAGGCGTCCAGATCGAGCCTGGCCATCTCGGGCGGCTCTCCCAGCCCGGCGGCGGCCAGCACGCGGGTGGCGGTCACCGCGGTCCCCGACCCCTCGACGCCGATGGACACGGCCTTGCCCGCGAGCTGCCGCACCGTGGTGACCGCCGAGTTCTTCAGGACGACCAGATGCGCGTAGTTCATGTACATCCTGGCCAGGGCGGCGACCGGCTGGTGACGCACGCGTACCGCGTCGTCGGCGCTGTCGGCCAGCGCGAACCCCGCGTCGGCCCGCCCGTCGGCCATCATCGTGAGGTTCTGCACGCTCGCGGCGGTCGGCATCACCTTCACCCGCATCCCGCCGCTCCGCAGCTCCTCCGCGAGCCGGTCCCCGAGCGGCCGGTACGGCCCGCCCGCCAGCCCTGTCGCCAGCCGCAGCTCGAACGACCCGCCCTCCGGCCCCGAGCACCCGGCCGCCGCGAGCACGGCGAGCCCCAGGAAGGTGCGGCGGGATATGGACATGAATTCACGTTAGCCGGTGGAACAGAATGGACGGTGTGACGACCGCACGCCTGCGCATCTCCCCGGACCTGAGGATGTTCCTGCCCGCGAGCCGCCGCCACGAGTGGCAGGAGGTGACCCCCGACACCGCCTCCACGCTCGGCCACCACGTCGAGTCGATCGGCGTCCCGCTGACCGAGGTGGGCCCCATGCTGCTCGACGGCCGGGGCGTGCCGCCCTCGTACCAGCTCGCGGCGGGCGACGTGGTGGACGTGCACCCGGTCCCCCGCCCCCAGCAGCTCCCCGAGGAGCCCCGCTTCCTGCTGGACGTGCACCTGGGCACGCTGGCGCGGCGGCTGCGGCTGCTCGGCATCGACGCCGCCTACCACAACGACATGGACGACCCCGCCCTGGTGGTGCAGGCCAACGAGGAGCGGCGGGTGCTGCTCACCCAGGACCGCGGCCTGCTGCGCCGCCGCGCGCTGTGGCTCGGCGCGTACGTCCGCGGCTCCGCCCCCGCCGACCAGCTCCGCGACCTGCTCGAACGCTTCGCCCCGCCGCTGCGCCCGTGGACGCGCTGCACGGCGTGCAACGGCGTGCTGGTGGCCGTGACGAAGGACGAGGTCGAGCCCGTGCTGGAGGCAGGCACGCGGCGCAGCTACGACGCCTACGGCCGCTGCGCGTCCTGCGGCCAGGTCTACTGGCACGGCGCGCACAGCGGCCACCTGGAGGAGATCGTCAGGACCGCCCGGGCCTGGGCGGGTTAGCCGGCCGGCAACCGCTGCACGTCCTCCCGCCTGGGCGGGTCAGACGGCCAGCAGCCGCTGCACGTCCTCCCGGTGCAGCTCCTCGGCGGCCCCGGTCCGTACGACGTGCCCGCCGTCCAGGATGACGAACGTGTCGGCCAGCCGCAGCGCGATGTCCAGGTACTGCTCGACCAGCAGCACGGCCAGCCCCGCCGCGTGCAGCCGCTCGATGGCCGCCTCGATCTCCAGGATGATCGACGGCTGGATGCCCTCGGTCGGCTCGTCGAGGATGAGCATCCGGGGCCGGGTCACCAGGGCGCGTGCCATGGCGAGCTGCTGCTGCTGGCCGCCCGACAGGTGCCCGGCGCTCCGCTTGAGCAGCGGCTTGAGCGCCGGGAAGAGGTCGAGCGCCTCGTCGATGGCCTGCCTGGGCTGCTTGGCGGCCTCCACGGTCACCAGCAGGTTGCCCAGGACGGACAGCTGCGGGAAGCACTGGTGGCCCTGGGGGACGTACCCCATGCCGAGCCGCACCCGTTCGTGCGGTTTCAGCCGGGTGACGTCCCGGCCGTCGAACGTCACGGTGCCCGCCGTGGCGGGCAGCACCCCCATGACGGTGTTGAGCAGCGTGGTCTTGCCGACCCCGTTGCGTCCCATGACGCACACGAGCTGCCCGGGCCCGACCTCCAGCGAGACCCCGAACAGCACCCGCGCCCGCCCGTACCCTGACTCAAGGCCGGTTACCGACAGCATCCTCGGCCTTCCTCCTCCCCAGGTAGACCTCTTGCACGCGGGGGTCGGCGCTGACCTGGTCGACCGATCCCTCCACGAGCACCTTGCCCTCGTGCAGCACGGTCACCGTCGAGGCGTGCCGCCGCAGGAACTCCATGTCGTGCTCCACCACGATCACCGTGTGGTCGTCGGCGATCTGGGTGAGCAGCTCGCCCGTGCGCTCGCGTTCGTCCTTGGACATGCCCGCCACCGGCTCGTCCAGGAGCAGCAGCCGGGGCCGCTGCGCCAGCAGCATGCCGATCTCGAGCCACTGGCGCTGGCCGTGCGAGAGAACGCCCGCTGAACGCTCGGCGAGCTCTTCGAGCCCGGTCCTGGCCAGCGCCTCCTCCACGGCCTCCGAGACGCCCCTGCGCCGCCTGGCCAGCGACCACAGGGGCTTGCGGAAGCTGGCGGCCAGGTCGAGGTTCTCGATCACGGTGAGCTCCTCGAACACCACCGACGTCTGGAACGTGCGTCCGACGCCCAGCCGGACGATCTGGTGCTCCTTCCTGCCGGCCAGGTCGAGGCCGCCGAAGCGCACGCTGCCCGCCGCCGGCTTGGTCAACCCGGTGATCACGTCGATGAGGGTGGTCTTGCCCGCGCCGTTCGGCCCGATGAGGAAGCGCAGCTCGCCCTCGGGCACGGTCAGGTCCACGCCGTCGAGGGCGCGGAAGCCGTCGAACACCACCTGTACGTCACGCAGTTCGAGCACGGCGCAACCTCCCCACGATCCCCACGATCCCCTTCGGGGCCAGCGTCATGACCAGGATGAACAGGGCTCCTTGCAGGTAGAGCCAGCCGTCGGCGAACTGCTCGCTGAACGCCGTCTTGGCGTACCCCATGACGACCGCGCCGAGCACGGCCCCCGCCAGCGCGTGCCGCCCGCCGACGGCCACCGCGACGACGAGCTCCAGCGAGGGCACGACGCCGAGCAGCGCGGGCGAGATGATGCCGACGACCGGCACGAACAGCGCCCCCGCCAGCCCGGCCATGCCCGCCGAGGCGGCGAAGGTGACGGTCTTGACCAGGGCCGGGTCGTAGCCGAGGAAGCGCACCCGGTCCTCGCCGTCCCGGACGGCGACGAGCAGGCGGCCGTACCGGCTGTTGACGAGCTGGCGGGTGGCCAGGTACAGGATCCCGAGCACGGACGCCACGACGAGGTAGAGCCCGCGCTGCGTGGAGTCGTCGGCGAGGTCCTGGCCGAACAGCTCGAAGAAGTTCGTCATGCCGTTGGTGCCGCCGGTCAGCCCCTGCTGCCCGACCAGCAGGATGACCATCGCGGCGGCCAGCGCCTGGGTGAGGATCGCGAAGTACGCCCCGCGCACGCGCTGCCGGAACACCAGCGTGCCGAGGACCACCGCGAGCAGCACCGGCCCGAGCACCGCCATGCTGACCGCGAAGACGGGATTGGCGAACGGCACCCACAGGGCGGGCAGATCCTCCACCCCGCTCCACACCATGAAGTCGGGCAGCCCGCCCGCCCCGGCCTCGTTGAGCTTGAGGTACATGGCCATGGAGTAGCCGCCGAGCCCGAAGAAGACGCCCTGGCCGAGGGTGAGCATGCCGCCCTTCCCCCAGACCAGCCCGATCCCGAGCGCGACGATCGCGTAGCAGAGGTACTTGGCGAGCAGTCCCAGCCGGAACGGCTCCAGCAGCAGCGGCGCCGCGACCAGCGCGATCACCGCCACGGTCGCGAAGGGCAGATTCCGTTTGATCACGTCAGCACCCTCGACCTCAGCACGAACATCCCCTGCGGCCTGACTTGCAGGAACGCGATGACGACGGCGAAGACGATCACCTTGGCCAGCGAGGCGTCCGACCAGAACTCGGCGTAGGAGTTGAGCAGCCCGAGCCCGATGGCGGCGAGCACCGCGCCACGCAGCTGCCCGAGCCCGCCGGCCACGACGACGAGGAAGGCGTCCACGATGTAGTACGTGCCGAGCGCCGGCCCGACGGGCCCGATGAGCGTCAGCGCCACCCCGGCCACGCCCGCCAGCCCCGAGCCGATGAAGAACGTCAGCATGTCCACCCGCCCGGTGTCGATCCCGCTGGTGGCCGCGAGCTGCCGGTTCTGCACCACCGCCTGCGTCCTGCGCCCCAGCCCGGTCCGCGCGAGGTACGTCCAGACCGCCACCACGCCCGCCACCGCGAGCCCCATGATGAACAGCCGGTTGTAGGGCAGGATGCCCACGCCGCCCGACAGCCAGGACGGCGCGGGCACCTGCACGTTGGGCGCGCCGAACAGGTCGCGGGCGAGCTGCTGCAGCACCAGGCTGACGCCCCAGGTGAGCAGCAGCGTGTCCAGCGGCCGGCCGTAGAAGTGCCGGATCGCGGCGCGCTCCAGGATCAAGCCCATCACCCCGGCGACCAGGAACGCCACCGGCAACGCCAGCACCAGGTCCTGCAGCAGGAACGCGGTGTACGCGCCGGCCATGATGAACTCGCCGTGCGCCATGTTGATCACGCCCATCTGCCCGAACGTGAACGTCAGCCCGAGCGCGATCAGCAGCAGCACCGCCCCGATCGACAGGCCGATGGGGAGCTGGTTGACGAAGGCCGACATCACTGGCCCGCCGCCAGGCCGGCCGCCCACGGGTACCCCTTGAGGTACGGGTCCGGCTTGATCGGCTGCCCCGAGTCCCACACCTGCTTGATCAGGCCGTCCGGCTGGATGATGCCGATGCGGGCGGTCTTGTACATGTGCTGGTTCTCGCCGTCGATGGTGACCAGGCCCTCGGGGCGTTCGAGCGCGATGCCGGGCGCGGCCTTCCTGACCGCCTCGACCTCGGTCGTGCCGGCCTTCCTGACGGCCTCGGCCCACAGGTAGACGGCGTTGTAGCCGGCCTCCATGGGGTCGGAGGTGACCTTGGCCGCGCCGTACCTGGCCTTGTACGCCTTGACGAACGCCTCGTTGGCCGGGGTCTCGGTGGTCTGGTAGTAGTTCCAGGCGACCGGGTGGCCGGCGATGTTGTCCACGCCGATGCCGGTGACCTCCTCCTCGGCGACGCTCACCGACAGCACCGGCATGGCCTCGGCCGTGGCTCCGGCGCTCTTGAGCTGCTTGAAGAAGGCCACGTTGCTGTCGCCGTTGAGGGTGTTGAAGACCGCGTCCGGCTTGGCCTGCACGACCTTGTTGACCAGCGTGGAGTACTCGGTGTGGCCCAGCGGGGTGTACTCCTCGCCGAGGATCTCCATGCCGTTCGCCGCCGCGTACGCCTTGATGATCTTGTTCGCGGTACGCGGGAAGACGTAGTCGCTGCCCACCAGGAACAGCCGCTTCTTGCCCTGCTCCTTGAGGTAGTCGAGCCCGGGGATGATCTGCTGGTTGGTGGTGGCGCCGGTGTAGAAGATGTACGGCGAGCTCTCCAGCCCCTCGTACTGCACCGGATACCACAACAGCGACTTGTACCGTTCGAAGACCGGCAGCATCGCCTTCCTGCTGGCCGAGGTCCAGCCGCCGAAGACGGTGGCGACCTTGTCCTGCCTGATCAGCTTCGTGGCCTTCTCGGCGAACGTGGGCCAGTCGGAGGCCCCGTCCTCCACGACCGGCACGAGCTTCTTGCCGAGCACACCCCCGGCCTTGTTGATCTCGTCGATGGCGAGCAACTCCGCGTCGCGCACGGTGACCTCGCTGATCGCCATCGTGCCGCTGAGTGAGTGCAGGAGGCCGACCTTGATCTCGTTCGAGGAGGCGGCGGGTTCGGCATCGGATCCGCAGGCCGCCAGGGCCAGGACGAGCATCGCGGAAACGAGCGGGCGGGAGATGCGCACAGGAGTTCCTTCCTGCCGACCGGTTCTGCGAGAAAGGTGACTCCGGGACATTTCACTTGAAGATCCCGTTTGTTAATTGGCGATTGCCGAACGTTCACCGGAACACGGGGAATTCATCCGCGCGGCGCGAAACCAACACGACATCCGCCCGCAACAGCGTGGAAACGGCCGGTTCCTATGGTCCGGCCATGCGGCTTACCTCACACGAGCAGGAGCGGCTGCTCATCCACGTCGCCGCCGGTGTGGCGCGCGAGCGGCAGGCCAGAGGCCTGCGGCTCAACCACCCCGAGGCTACCGCCATCATCGCCTCGTTCCTCATGGAGGGGGCCAGGGACGGGCGCAGCGTCTCCGACCTGATGGAGGCGGGACGCTCGGTGCTCGGCAGGGCCGACGTCATGGAGGGCGTGCCGGAGATGCTGGAGAGCGTGCAGATCGAGGCCACGTTCCCCGACGGCACGAAACTGGTCACCGTCCACAGGCCCATCCCGTGATCCCCGGCGAGTACGCGCACCCCGAGGGCACGATCGCGCTCAACCCCGGGCGCGAGCGGGTCACGGTGCGCGTGGTCAACACGGCCGACCGGCCGGTGCAGGTGGGCTCGCACTACCACTTCGCCGCGGCCAATCCGGGGCTGGAGTTCGACAGGAAGGCGGCCTGGGGGATGCGGCTGGACGTGCCCGCGGGGACCGCGATCAGGTTCGAGCCCGGGGTCGAGCGCGACGTGACGCTGGTGCCGCTGGCCGGCCTCCGCGTGGTGCCCGGCCTGCGGCCGGAGTGGGCGGGGCCGCTGGATGGCTGACATCACGCGCGCCCGATACGCGGCCCTGTACGGGCCCACGACCGGCGACCGGATCCGCCTGGCCGACACCGACCTGTTCGTGGAGGTCACCGAGGACCTGTCGACGGGCCCGGCGGGCCCCGGCGACGAGGCCGTCTTCGGCGGCGGCAAGGTCATCCGCGAGTCCATGGGGCAGGCCAGGACCACCCGCGCGGAAGGGGCCGCCGACCTGGTCATCACCGGCGCCGTGATCCTCGACCACTGGGGCGTGGTCAAGGCCGACGTCGGCATCCGCGACGGCCGCATCTCGGCCATCGGGAAGGCGGGCAACCCCGACACGATGGACGGCGTGGACATCGTCATCGGCCCGTCCACCGAGGTGCTCGCCGGCAACGGCAAGATCCTGACCGCCGGGGCCGTCGACTCGCACGTCCACCTGATCTGCCCGCAACTCCTCGACGAGGCCATCGGGTCCGGTGTCACCACGGTGGTCGGGGGCGGCACCGGGCCCGTCGAGGGCACCAAGGCCACCACCGTCACCGGCACCTGGTACCTCGGCCGGATGCTGGAGTCGCTCGACGCGTACCCGCTCAACTTCGCCCTGCTCGGCAAGGGCAACACGGTCAGCACCGACGGGCTCCTGGAGCAGCTGCGCGCCGGGGCCTCCGGCTTCAAGCTGCACGAGGACTGGGGCACCACCCCGGCCGCCATCGACGCCTGCCTCAGCGTGGCCGACGCCTCCGGCGTGCAGGTCACGATCCACACCGACACCCTGAACGAGGCCGGCTTCGTCGAGTCGACGCTCAAGGCCATCGGCGACCGGATGATCCACGCGTACCACACGGAGGGGGCGGGCGGCGGGCACGCGCCCGACATCATCCGCGTGGCCGCCTACCCCAACGTCCTGCCCTCCTCCACCAACCCGACCAGGCCGCACACCGTCAACACCCTCGACGAGCACCTCGACATGCTGATGGTCTGCCACCACCTCAACCCGTCGATCCCCGAGGACCTGGCCTTCGCCGAGTCGCGCATCCGGCCGACCACCATGGCGGCCGAGGACGTGCTGCACGACATGGGCGCGATCTCGATGATCGGCTCCGACTCGCAGGCCATGGGGAGGATCGGGGAGACGATCATCCGTACGTGGCAGACGGCGCACGTCATGAAGGCGCGCCGCGGCGAGCTGGGCTCCGGCCCCGCGGACAACCTCCGCGCCCGCCGCTACGTCGCGAAATATACGATATGTCCTGCTATCGCCCACGGTCTGGACGCCGAGGTCGGCTCCGTCGAACGCGGCAAGCTCGCCGACCTCGTCCTGTGGGACCCGGCCTTCTTCGGGGTCAAACCCGACCTGGTGCTCAAGGGCGGCGTGGTCGCCTGGGCGCAGATGGGCGACGCCAACGCCTCCATCCCGACCCCGCAGCCGGTGCTGCCCCGCCCCATGTTCGGCGCCTCCCCGGTCACGGCGGCGGCCACCTCGCTGCACTTCGTCTCGCCGCTCGCCCTGGAGTCGGGGCTCGCCGACCGGCTGTCCGTACGCCGCCGGCTCGCGCCCGTGGCCGACGTGCGGCGTCGCGGGAAGTCGTCGATGCCGCTCAACGACGCGCTGCCGCGGATCGAGGTGGCGCCGGACACCTTCGAGGTCCGCATCGACGGCGACCTCGTCGAGCCCGCCCCCGCCACCACCCTCCCCCTCGCCCAGCGCTACTTCCTCTTCTGATGCACCCGTCCCTGCTCCTCCTCACGGACTCCCGCCTCCCGGCCGGCGGCCACGCCCACTCGGGCGGCATCGAGCGCGCCGTCGCGTCGGGCGCGGTGCACGACGTGCCCTCCCTGGCCTCCTTCCTGCGCGGCCGACTCCACACGACCGGCACCCTGACAGCGGCCCTCACGGCGGCGGCCTGCACGCAGGCGACCGTCTTCGCCTCCCGGACCGCCGCCGCCGAGGCGGCGGACACACCCGCGTGCGCCCCAGCGGCGGCGCACACCTCCACACCCCTCAGCGCACCCCTCAGCGCGCCGCGTCGGCGAGACCTCCGGCGGGAGAACCCGGCGCACCTGGACGGCGCCCAACCGGCCGACACGCCGCCCGGCACTCCGGCGGTGCCACATCCGTGGGTAGTACTGGACGCCGAGGTGGACGCCAGGACCGCCTCGCCCGCCCAGCGCCACGCCTCCAGGACGCAGGGGCGGCTGCTCCTCCGGGTCACCCGCCGCGTGTGGCCGTCCCCCGTGCTGGACGACCTCGCCGGCATCACCCCGAACCCCCACCACCCCATCGCCCTCGGCGCGGCGGCACACGCGGCCGGCGCCACGCCCGAGCAGGCGGCGCTGGCGGCGGCGTACCACGCGATCACCGGCCCGGCCACGGCGGCGGTCAGGCTCCTCGGCCTCGACCCGGTGGCCGTGCACGCCCTGCTCGCCGGCCTCACCCCCGACCTCACCGCCGTGGCCGCGCAAGCCTGCCTCGCCACTACCGCCCCCGGCTGGGAGGGGCTGCCCGCGCACTCGTCACCGGCCCTCGACCTCCTGGCCGAGCAGCACGCACAAGCCGAGGTCCGGCTGTTCATCTCGTAGAAGGAAGGACCCCTGACATGGGAGCCAATCACGACGACCACCACCACGCCCCCGACGGCCGCGGCCGGGCGCTGCGCCTGGGCGTGGGCGGCCCGGTGGGCAGCGGCAAGACGGCCCTGGTGGCCGCCCTGTGCCGCACGCTGGGCCCGTCGTTGTCCCTGGGCGTGGTGACGAACGACATCTACACCACCGAGGACGCCGACTTCCTGCGCCGCGCGGGCGTGCTCGACCAGGAGCGCATCCTGGCCGTCGAGACCGGCTGCTGCCCCCACACCGCCATCCGCGACGACATCGCCGCGAACCTCGACGCCGTGGAGACCCTGGAGCACCGGTTCGGCCCGCTGGACCTGGTGATCGTGGAGAGCGGCGGCGACAACCTGACGGCGACGTTCAGCCGGGGGCTGGCGGACCGGCAGATCTTCGTGCTCGACGTGTCGGGCGGTGACAAGGTGCCGCGCAAGGGCGGCCCCGGCGTCACCACGGCCGACCTGCTGGTGATCAACAAGACCGATCTGGCCCCGATGGTGGGCGCCGACCTCGACGTGATGGCGCGCGACGCGGCGGCCGTACGCGGCGAGCGCCCGGTCCTGTTCACCTCGATCCGCCAGGACCCCACGGCCGCCACGGTCGCGACCTGGGTCTCCGAGCAGGTGCACGCCTGGTCCCACTCCCACGCGGCCCCCGTCTCGTAATGCCCGCCCGAGCGACCGGCCCCGGCACCGGAGCGCCGGACGGCGCCGGCGGCGCGATGCCCGCGGATCGCCACGCCAGGCCGCCCGCGAACGGCCGCCGGGCCATGCGGGCCCGCGCCGCCGTGGCGACCGTCCTCGCCGCCGGCGGCCGTACCGTGGTCAGCCGCCTGGCCTCGGCGCCCCCGCTGACGCTGCGGCAGACGGGCCCGGGCACTGTCCACCTCGTCTCCACCGCGGCCAGCCCGCTCGGCGGCGACCGCCTGGCCCTCGACCTGGACATCGCCCCGCGTACCACGCTGGAGCTGGGCTCGGTGGCCGCCACGCTGGTCCTGCCCGGCGAGGGCGTGTCGGAGCTGCTGGTCACCGCCCGCGTCGGCGCGGGCGCCACGCTGCGCTTCGCGCCGGAGCCCACGGTGCTGGCCACCGGCTGCGACCACCGCCTCCTGGTACGCCTCGCGCTGGAGGCGGACGCGAACGTGTTCTGGCGCGAGGAGATCGTCTTCGGCCGCCACGGCGAGGCCCCGGGCCGCTGCCACGCCCGCTTCGACGCCACCCGCGACGGCCTGCCGCTGCTCAGGCAGGAGTTCACGGTGGGCGACCCGGAGCTCGACGCCTCCCCCGCCGTGTACGGCCCTGCTCGCTGCGTCGGCACCACGTTCCTGACGGCGGCGGCGAAGGAGGCGGCGGTGGCCGAGGGGGTCGCGGTGCTCCCGCTGGCCGCCCCCGGCACGCTGGTGTCGGCGCTGGCCGCCGACGCCGTCCAGCTCCGCGCCCGCCTGGAGTGGGGTGAGCGTACCGCCATGGCCGCACTCCGCCTTGGTGACGACTCCGTTGCGTACGGTGGTGAGTCGCCCGTCCCCGGCATACAGTGATCGTGTGGCCGACGACCTCATGCCCACGCCCGCCCGCCCGAGAGTCCGCCGCGGTTACCCGCTGGCCGTCGCCGCCGCCGGCGCCCTGCTCGTGTTCTGCGCCGTCCTGCCGTGGAGCGGCTGGCAGGCCACGAGCAGCCTCATCGACGCCGGGGTGGCCAGCGACCTGCGCGGCATCGACCACACCTCCGGCATCTACACGCTGCTGGCGGGGCTGGTGGCGCTGGGGTGCGGCCTTGCCGGGTTGCTGTCGTCCCATCCCAGGCTCGCCGCCCTGGGCGTCCTGCCCGGCGGGTCGGCGGTGGTGCTGGTGCTGAGATACCCGCCGGGCGGCGGTGGCCTGCGCGACCTGTTCGCGTTCGAGCTCGGCGACGTGCTCTCGATCGCGCCGGTGTTCAGGTTCGGCTGGTTCGCCGCGCTGGGCTGCGCGCTGGCGCTGGTCGTGCTGTCGGTCCTGGCGCTGTTGCGCAGGTCGTGACGGCGATCAGCCGAGCTTGGCCGCCTGCATGGCGCTCAGCCGCCGTACGTACCAGGCCGTGACGATCGCCACCGGCACGGCCAGGACGTGCACGGCCAGGATGGCCCAGACCTCCGGCATGTACTCGTACCCCCGGTAGGTCTCCTCGCCGATCTCCTGGCTCTCCGTGATGAGGTACTCCGTCCAGTCGAGCCAGAACAGCGGCCAGGTCAGGAGGGTGACCAGCCACAGGGCCCACCACGTGTGCAGCAGACCGGCCGGGGCCATCGCGCCGGCGCGTCCGGGCGGGCTGGAGGCGTGCCAGACGTCGTCGGCGATCTGTTTCGGCAGCCAGAAGTTGGCGATCGGGATGAACCAGCCGAGCACGGCCATGGCGGGGCGGTAACGCAGCCGCCCGGGTGCGAGCCGTTCGGCGACGGCTCGCACCCGGTGGAACCAGAGCAGCCAGCACACCACCAGCCCCACGCCGGAGACGATCTGGGCCACCAGCATGATGAGGCTGAGCTCCTCATGGAAGTTGTCGACGTCCGAGAAGGTGTCCTCCGGTCGCATCCGCCCCACATCGTCGAAGGCCGCGAGCTGGTGGGCCACGATGCTCGCGGAGATCAGGCCGAAGAGGGCGAGCATCACGTGGACGGCGATCTGGTAGGCGGCGGCCGGGTGCAGCGGGCCGGCGCCGCGCATGCGGCGGCGTTCGTCGGCCAGCAAGGGCTGCGGCGCCCGGAGTCGTGACGGCGCCGTCGTTCGCGGGCCGCCGCCGTCCGTGCCTGCCGCCGGCGGTTCGAGGGCGGTCAGCGCCAGGGTGCGGCGCTGGGCGATGACGTGGGTGAGCGCCTCGGGCAGCCACGGCCCCTGGCCGAGTCCGCCGCCGGGCGAGGCGAGCGCGGTGAGATGGCCCAGCACCTGCTCCAGGCCGGGCCGCGCGGCGGGGTCCTTGGCCAGGCAGGCCGCCACCAGGCCGGCCAGCGGGGCCGGCAGGCCGCTCAGGTCGGGCTCGGCGTGCACGACGCGGAAGACGACCGCGTGGACGGGCCCCTCGCCGAAGGGGCTGCGGCCGGTCGCGGCGAAGGCCAGCACGCAGCCGAGCGAGAACACGTCCGAGGCCGGGCCGACCCGCTGCCCCGCGGCCTGTTCCGGCGACATGTAGGCGGCGGTGCCGAGCACGGCGGAGGTCTGGGTGTGGCTGGTGGCGTCCAGGGCGCGGGCGATGCCGAAGTCGATCAGGCGGGGGCCGTCCTCGGCGAGGACGACGTTGGCGGGCTTGAGGTCGCGGTGCACGACCTCGCAGGCGTGCACGGCGGCGAGCCCTTCGGCCAGCCCGGCCCCCAGCACCGCGACCGAGTCCGGCGGAAGCGGCCCGTGGTCGTGGACGGCCTGGTGCAGGGAGGGGCCGGGAATGTAGGCACTGGCCAGCCACGGCGGGGTGGCGTCGGTGTCGGCGTCCACGACCTGCGCGGTGTAGAAGCCGCCGACCTTGCGAGCGGCGTCCACCTCGGCGGCGAAGCGGCGCCGGAAGTGCGCGTCGTCGGCGAGCTGGGGGCGCACCACCTTCACCGCGACCAGGCGCCCGCCCGGGGAGCGGCCCAGGAACACCTGTCCCATGCCGCCCTCGCCCAGCCGGGCGTGCAGCCGGTAGGGGCCGAGCTGGGTGGGGTCGCCGTCGCGTAGGGGGTTGGTCATGGCACCGCTTCCGCCTGGGGGGTCTTCGCCGGTCGGTGTCGATGATCTCAAAAAGGAGCGCGCGTCAGTCGTAGAACCCGAGCCGCCGCAGCTGCTTGGGGTCGCGCTGCCAGTCCTTGGCCACGCTGATCCGCAGGTCGAGGTAGACCCGCGTGCCCATCAGCGCCTCGATCTGCTTGCGGGCCTTGGTGCCCACCTCGCGCAGCCGCTCCCCCTTGTGCCCGATGACGATCGCCTTCTGCGACGGCCGCTCCACGAACATGTGCGCGTAGATGTCGAGCAGGTCGTCGCGGCCCTCGCGGGGCAGCATCTCGTCGACGACCACGGCGATGGAGTGCGGCAGCTCGTCGCGTACGCCCTCCAGCGCCGCCTCCCTGATCAGCTCGCCCACCAGCACCTGCTCGGGCTCGTCGGTGAGCTGCCCGCCCTCGTAGAGCGGCGGCGACTCGGGCAGGTGCTCGATCAGCACGTCGGCCAGCACGTCGAGCTGCTCGCCCGCCTGCGCCGACACCGGCACGATCGCGGCGAACTCCGCCACCTGCGACACCGCCAGCAACTGCTCGGCGACCTGCTCCTTGCTCGCCAGGTCGCACTTGGTCACCACGGCGATGACGGGCGTCTTCTTCACCGCCGCCAGCTTGTCGGCGATGAACCGGTCGCCCTTGCCGATGGGCTCGTTGGCCGGCACGCAGAAGCCGATCACGTCGACCTCGGTCAGCGTGGACAGCACGAGGCTGTCGAGCCGCTCGCCCAGCAGCGTGCGCGGGCGGTGCAGGCCGGGCGTGTCGACGATGATGAGCTGGGCGTCGGGGCGGTGCACGATGCCTCTGATGACGCGCCTGGTCGTCTGCGGTTTGGACGAGGTGATCGCCACCTTCGTGCCGACCAGGGCGTTCATCAGCGTGGACTTGCCGACGTTCGGCCTCCCCACGAAGCAGGCGAATCCGGCGCGATGGTTGTCTGGCGAAGTCACATGTGCATTGTGTCCCATCATCGAGCGTGTTCCCGCCACCACGCGAAGGCCTGGGGCGCCACGCCGGGCGTCCAGGGGGTCGTGTCCAGCTCGGCCAGCTCCGCCTCGGACACCCAGCGGAAGTCGTTGATCTCCACCCCGTCGGGCCGGGGCAGGCCCGAGCCGGGCGCGAGGGCGCAGCAGTAGGCGGCGATGACGTAACCGACCTCGTGCCCGTTGGGGTAGCGGGTGCGGAACTCGGGCCCGCCGTAGACGCCGAGCAGGCCGCGCACCTCGATGTCGACGCCGAGCTCCTCCTGCAGCTCCCTGACCACGGCGTCCTCGGGCCGCTCGTCAGGGTCCACGCCGCCGCCGGGGGCCGCCCAGAGCCCCACGTCACCGTGCCGGGCCAGCAGCAGCCGGCCCTCGTCGTCGAACACGAACGCCGACACGGAAGGCAGCATGATCAGGTCGCCGCCGATCTTCTCCCGCAACCTCGCCAGAAACGGCGACATCGGCATGGTCAGCCTCGCAGGGTGCCGTCGGGGCCGGCCACGAGCAGCTTGCCGGCGCCCAGCTCGGCCGCCACGGCCTCGTCGGCGGGGCTCGGGTCGCCCTCGCTCACCAGCGCCACGGCCTCCAGGGACTGCGCGCCGCTGGAGATCGCCATGGCCACGGCCACCTGCACGGCCGACAGGGTCAGCGCGGACAGGCTCACGTTCGTCGCGGAGTAGGTGCGGCCGGTCTCGTCGCGCACGGCAGCCCCCTCGGCGGAGCCGTTGCGCGCCCTGGCGGCGCGGGCCAGGGTAATGATCTTGCTGTCTTCAGGATTCACCCAACCAGGTTAGGCGCTGACCATGGAGATCGCCGCCTCGACCACCTTCCTGGTACGGGCGGGGTCCACGTCGTTCATGCCGGTGTGCACCACGGACACCAGCGTGTCCCCGACGCGGGACAGCACGACGTCCATCGCGTAGGGGTAGCCGTTGAGCCGCCCGCGCAGCGTCGCGCCCACGGACTCGTCCCCGGCGTCCCGTACGGGCAGCTCCTGCAGCCGCAGGTCGGTGCCGCTGGAGGTGCGTACGGAGCGGCACGCCCCCATCGCCTCCGCCAGGGCGTCGAGGTGCCCCTCGGCCTCCTCGTTGGCGTACCGGGCCAGGCCCACCCCGGCCTGCTCCCCGAGCCCGTCGCCGTGGTAGCTGACGGCGGCCTGCGCGGTCAGCGCCTGCCCGGGCGCCCGCCCGCCGGCCGGCTCCAGCACGGCCCTGCAGTTCCTGTCCGCCTGCCCGAACGGCATCCGCCACGCCTGCTCCGGCCTGACCGTGAAGCCGTCGGGCAGGGGCGGCTCCTTGCTGAGCGCTTCGCGCAACTGCGCCATGGCCTGCGCGTCGATGAAGCTCTCGGCTCCCTCTCCGCCGCATCCCGCCAGGAGGCCCGTCGCGAGTACGGAAGCGATGATCCATGGTTTTCGTTTCATGATCCCCCCTTGGATCGCAGCCTCCCCAACCGACGAATGCGGCAATCCACCGGAGTGACCACCAACACGCAAAAAGGGTGTTCCCATCCGGTTTTCCGGACGAGAACACCCTTTACGCCGACCAGCGTCACGACCGGCTAACAGGCCGAGACGCTGTCGTCCCCCCAGGAACGCCATCCTCAGGCCGCGAACCCCACCCGGCCTTCGGACGCCTCCCCTTGTGACACCCACCGCACTGGATGTCGTGGTTAGACAGTGCCGGACGGGGCTTGCAGAAGACTTGTAGAACGCTTGCGACTTCCGACCGGATTCGTCCCCGAGGTGGAATCAGTCGCGTTCCGCGGCGGCCGGGACCACCTCGTCCTCGGGAGGCGTGACCCGCCGCACCACCACCGTGCTGATGCGGTTGCGCCGCCCCGCCAGCGTCTCCGCCGTCAGCGACAGCCCGGCCACCTCCGCCTGCGATCCGGCGATCGGCACCCGCCCGAGCGCGTGGGCCAGCAACCCGCCCACGGTCTCGACGTCGTCCACCTCGATCTCGGTGTCGAACAGCTCGCCCAGCTCGTCCACCGGCATGCGGGCCGTCACCCGCAGCCCGCCGTCGGGCACCGGCTCCACGCGGGGCGCCTCCTGGTCGTACTCGTCGGTGATCTCGCCGACGATCTCCTCCAGCACGTCCTCGATCGTGACCAGGCCGGCGGTGCCGCCGTACTCGTCGATGACGATGGCCATGTGGATCTGGCGGGCCTGCATCTCCCGCATGAGCTGGTCGATGGGCTTGCTCTCCGGCACGTACGCGGCCGTCCGCATGATCGACTCGACCGTCTCCTTGCCCCCGCCCTCGCCCGACTCGTGGATCTTGCGGGCGATGTCCTTGAGGTAGGCGATGCCGATGACGTCGTCCTCGTTCTCCCCCACGACCGGGATGCGGGAGAAACCGCTGCGCAGCGCGAGCGACAGCGCCTGGCTGATCGTCTTGCCACGCTCGATGTGGACCATGTCGGTACGCGGCACCATGACCTCGCGCACCAGCGTGTCACCCAGCTCGAACACCGAGTGGATCATCTCGCGCTCGTCCGGCTCGATCACCCGGCGCTCCTCGGCCAGGTCCACCAGGTCACGCAGCTCGGCCTCGGAGGTGAACGGGCCGTCGCGGAAGCCCTTGCCCGGCGTGAGCGCGTTGCCGAGCAGGATGAGCAGCTTGGGCAGGGGGCCGAAGATGCGCGTCAGGCCGTAGACGATGGGGGCGCTGGCCAGGGCCACCGGCTCGGCGTGCTGGCGGCCCAGCGTACGCGGCATGACCCCGACCACCACGTAACTGATCACGATCATCACGACCGCCGCCCACACGTAGGCCCAGCCCTGGTCGTGCATGAGATCGATGAACAGCAGCGTGGCGATCACCGTGGCGACCAGCTCGCAGCTCAGCCGCAGCAGCAGGAGCAGGTTCAGGTAGCGCGGCGGATCGGTCACGATCGCCTGCAGCCGCGCCGACCCGCGCCGCCCCTCGCGCGCGTACTCCTCCGCACGCACCCGGGAGATGCGCGTCAGTGCCGTTTCCGCACTGGCGATCAGGCCACCGATGACGACAAGGACGATGGCCGACAGCAACCAGGCGTTCACCGCGGGTTGCGCACCTCCTGCCACGACTCGAGGAGCCGGGACTGCAAGCCGAACATCTCCTTGTGCTCCTCCGGCTCGGCATGATCGTAACCGAGCAGGTGGAGGATGCCGTGCGTGCACAGCAGCTCGAGCTCGTCGGCCGTGCTGTGGCCGGCCTCCTCCGCCTGCCTGGCCGCGACCTGCGGGCAGAGCACGACGTCACCGAGCAGCGCCGGATCGGCGGGCCCCTCGGACTCGCCGCGCGCGCCGCCGCCGGGACGCAGCTCGTCCATCGGGAACGCCAGCACGTCGGTCGGGCCCGGCTCGCCCATCCACTTCTCGTGCAACTCCGCCATGGCGTCCTCGTCGACCACCACGATGGACAGCTCGGCGAGCGGGTTGATGCCCATCTCGCCGAGCACGTGAGCGGCCAGGGCGACGATGCTCTCCTCGTCGACCCCCACGCCGGACTCGTTGTTGATCTCGATGCTCATGGCCGCCGCTTCCCCCGCTGCTGAATGGCCTTCGGCTCCTGACCGGCCTGACGCGTGGCGTCGTAGCGGCCGTAGGCGTCGACGATCTCGCTGACCAGCTTGTGACGCACGACGTCGGAGCTGGTCAGCCGGGAGAAGTGGATGTCGGGGATGCCGTCGAGGATCTCCTGCACCACCCTCAGCCCGCTCACCGTGCCGGACGGCAGGTCGACCTGCGTGACGTCACCGGTCACCACGATCTTGGAGTTGAAGCCGAGCCTGGTCAGGAACATCTTCATCTGCTCGGCCGAGGAGTTCTGGGCCTCGTCGAGGATGATGAAGGCGTCGTTCAGCGTGCGTCCGCGCATGTACGCGAGCGGCGCGACCTCGATCGTGCCCGCCGCCATGAGCTTGGGGATGGAGTCGGGGTCGACCATGTCGTGCAGCGCGTCGTAGAGCGGCCGCAGGTAGGGGTCGATCTTCTCGTAGAGCGTGCCGGGCAGGAAGCCGAGGCGCTCGCCCGCCTCGACCGCCGGGCGGGTCAGGATGATCCGGTTGACCCGCTTCTCCTGCAGCGCGCGCACGGCCTTGGCCATCGCGAGGTACGTCTTGCCGGTGCCCGCCGGGCCGATGCCGAACACGACCGTGTGCTTGTCGATCGCGTCGACGTAACGCTTCTGGTTGACGGTCTTCGGCCGGATCGTCCGGCCCCGCGAGGAGAGGATGTCGAGCGACAGCACCTCGGCGGGGCGGTCGGAGGTCATGCGGAGCATGGCGATGCTGCGCTCGACCGCGTCGGGGGTGAGCTCGCCGCCGCTGCGCAGGACCTCGACGAGCTCTTCGAAGAGCCGCACGACGGTGCCGCTCTCGTCGGGGCTGCCGGTGACGGTGATCTCGTTGCCGCGCACGTGGATGTCGGCCCTGAAGGCGCTCTCGATGACACGCAACAGCTCGTCGCGAGAGCCCAGGAGGCTGACCATCGGGTACTCGTCCGGTATCAGCACCTTCGCTTGAGTCCGCGAGGGAGGTGCCGTGCGTCGGGATTCGTGTAGTTCGGACATGGGCAGGCCAGCGGCCTGATGCCTCCCGGTCTCTTTCGGAGTTCTTCTCCGCCCATCGTATCCGGGAGCAGGCCGATTGCTCTCGCCAATATCACTCGCGTCCCTCGTCCCCCTGTTCTAGCCCGGCGGCCAGTTCAGGTCGCGCCCGCCGAGGACGTGGGCGTGCACGTGAAAGACGGTCTGCCCGGCGCCGGCCCCGGTGTTGAACACGATCCGGTAACCGCCTTCGGCCACGCCTTCCATGATGGCCACCTCGTGGGCGGACTTGAGCACCTCGTCGGCGAGGCCGTCGTCGGCCCGGGCGAGGGCCGCGGCGTCGGCGTGGTGCCCCTTGGGAATGACGAGCACGTGGGTGGGCGCCTGCGGGTTGATGTCGCGGAACGCCAGGGTCCGGCCGGTTTCATAAACGATCTCGGCGGGAATCTCCTTGGCGACGATTTGGCAGAAGAGACAATCGCTCACCCGATCACCCTACCGAGCCCCTGCCGTCAGCAAGTCCGTTGCGAATCGGTAATCAGCTGTGTCGTGCGTAGGAAGATCCACCCGGTTAGGGTGAGTGTGCGACACTTCAGCAGAAAAGACGATTCAGGGTCGGGCGAGCGCCACCTGGCGAGGACACGACTGGGTAATGCACCCTAACGAACCGGGGAAACCTCAAGAACCGGAAGAGCGTAAACCCTCTGGGAAGGCCGCGCGTCCCACTGATGTGACCACCGAAACCCTTCTGGCCGACAGGTCGATGGGCGGGGTGCCGGTCGGGTGGGATGCCGACATGGCCGTGACCGCGCTGTACAGCGCGCACTTTCGGTCATTGGTGCGTCTGGCTGTGTTGCTGGTGCGCGACATTGCGACAGCCGAGGAAGTCGTGCAGGATGCGTTCGTCGCCATCCATGGTGCCTGGCGCAGGCTGCGCGACCCCGACAAGGCACTTGCCTACCTGCGTCAATCTGTCGTCAACAGGTCCCGGTCCGTGCTGCGTCACCGCGCGGTCGTCGAGAAGTACGCCCCCAAGGGCTTGCCTGACGCCCCGAGCGCCGAGAACGGCGCGATCGGCGAGCTGGAACGCTCCGCCGTGATCGAGGCGTTACGTGCCCTGCCGACCCGACAGAGAGAAGCACTGGTTCTACGCTACTACGGTGACTTGTCCGAAGCTGAGATCGCCCACGCCATGGGGATCAGCAAGGGCGCGGTCAAGAGCCACACAGCACGTGGCATGGCCGCCCTGCGATCGGTCCTGGAGAAGATGTCATGACCCAGCCCCCCGACGAGTACGGCGACCTCCTGCGCCGTGCGCTCCGCGCGGAGGCGGACGCGGTCGTGCCCTCGCCGGAAGGACTGGAGATCATCCGTGCCCGCATCTCGCGGCGCGGTGTACGTAACCTGTTCTGGTGGCGAGTGGGCGCGGCGGCAGGCAGCGCCGTCCTGGTGGCGGGCGCGATCGTGATGGCCGTGCCCGGGCTGCGCTCCCAGGTCATCCGCGAGGAGCCCATCGAGGTCATCAGGGAGGTCAGGACCGAGGTCCCGTCCAACTCCTCCACCACCCGCTCCCAGCAGCCCCCGCCGCCGTCGAAGGAGCCGGCGCCCGAGCAGTCGCAGCCGCTGGGCGTGGTGCCCGAGACGCCGGCGCCGCCGTCACCGAGGACCACGCCGAAGTCCGGCTCGACCAGCAGGCCGTCACCCTCCCCCAGCCCGACGCCGACCGACTGCCCCTCGCCGCTCGCCGAGCAGGCCGAGCCGCCCGCCGACTGCCCCGAGGTCTCGCCCTCGCCCACGCCGACAGCGGAGGAGCCGCCGACGGGGCAGCCCTCGGCGTGCCCGCCTGAGGAGTGCCCGCCGCCCGACGAGGTGACCGAGACGCCCACCGAGCTGGCCAGCCCCCTGCTGGACAGCTCCCAGACCACGCCCTAGCCGGGCTCCTACCAGCGTCCCGTACGGCTGAGCAGCACGGCCGCCGCGGCGACCCCGGCCGTGGACGTCCGCAGGATCGTCGGCCCCAGCAGCACCGACGTCGCCTTGGCGGCGCGGAACCCGGCCAGTTCCTCCTCGGAGACACCGCCCTCCGGCCCTACGACCACCACGATGTCGCCGCCCGCGGGCAGCGGCACGCCGGACAGCGGCTCGGCCGCCTCCTCGTGCAGCACCAGCCCCAGCGCGGCCTCCGACAGGAGCCGTTCGACCTGCTTGGTGGAGGCCAGGTCGGCCACCTCGGGCAGGTGGAAGCGGCGGGCCTGCTTGCCCGCCTCGCGGGCGGTGGAGCGCCAGCGGCCCAGCGCCTTGGCGACCTTGTCGCCCTTCCACTGCGTGATGCTGCGCGCGGCGGCCCACGGGACGATGACGTCCACCCCGGCCTCGGTCATCATCTCGACCGCCAGCTCGCCCCTGTCGCCCTTGGGCAGTCCCTGGACGACGACGAGCCTGGGGCTGGGCGCCTCGACGTCGTAGCGGCGCAGCACGTCGAGGCGGAGCGCGTCCTTCAGCGTCTCGCGCACGACGCACTCGGCCACCGCGCCGGCGCCGTCGGTCAGGTCGACCCGCTCGCCGGGCCGCAGGCGGCGCACGGAGGCCGCGTGCCGCCCCTCGGGCCCGCCGAGGGTCAGCTCAGGGCCGTCGAGACCCTGAGCGAGGAAGACCGGGACCGTCACCGGCCGTTGAAGGCGTCGCGCAGCCGGGAGAAGAAGCCCTGCTGCCCCGGCGCGAACTTGCCCGGCGGCCGCTCCTCGCCCCGCTGCTTGGCCAGCTCGCGCAGCAGCTCCTCCTGCGCGGTGTCGAGGCGGGACGGGGTCTCGACGTTGACGTGGATCAGCAGGTCGCCCCTGCCGGACTCGTTGAGCCGCTGCACGCCGCGGCCGTACATGGTGATGACCTGCCCGGACTGCGTGCCGGGACGGACGTCCACCTCTTCGGCGCCGTCGAGCGTCTCGACCGTGAGGATGGTGCCGAGCGCGGCGGCCGTCATCGGGATCTGGACGGTGCAGTGGAGGTCGTCACCGCGCCGCTCGAAGATCTCGTGGTTGCGCTCGACGATCTCCAGGAACAGGTCTCCGGGCGGGCCGCCGCCGGGGCCGACCTCGCCCTCGCCGGCGAGCTGGATGTGGGTGCCGTCCTCGACGCCCGCCGGGATGCGGACCTTGATCGTGCGGCGGGTGCGTACGCGGCCGTCGCCGGAGCACTCCTGGCAGGGGTGGCGGATGATCGTGCCGAAGCCCCCGCACTGCGGGCACGGGCGCGAGGTCATGACCTGGCCCAGGAACGAGCGGGTGACCTGGGAGATCTCGCCGCGCCCGTTGCACATGTCGCAGGTGTCGGGGTGGGTGCCCGGTGCGGCGCCGGCCCCGTGGCACACCTCGCACAGCACGGCTGTGTCGACGACCAGCTCGCGGGTGGTGCCGAACGCGGTCTCGCGCAGGTCGAGCTCCACCCGGATGGTGGCGTTGCGGCCCCTGCGGGCACGCGAACGCGGCCCCCTGGCGCCGGTCGCGGTGCCGAAGAAGGCGTCCATGATGTCGCTGAACGGGAAGCCCGCGCCGAAGCCGCCGGCGCCCGCCGCCGCTCCCGCGCCACCGAACGGGTCGCCACCCAGGTCGTACATCTGGCGCTTGTTCGGGTCGGACAGCACCTCGTAGGCCTGCGTGATCTCCTTGAACCGCTCCTGGGTCTCAGGATCGGGGTTCACGTCGGGGTGCAGCTCGCGGGCGAGTCGGCGGTAGGCCTTCTTGATCTCATCCTGACTTGCGTCACGGCGCACCCCGAGGGTGGCGTAGTAGTCGCTGTTTGCCACTTATCGACCTCTTATGATGCAGCCAGGATCTGGCTGACGTAGCGTGCCACCGCGCGTACGGCGCCCATCGTCACGGGATAGTCCATCCTGGTGGGCCCCAGCACACCGAGCCGGGCCAGTTGGTTGTCGCCAGAACCGTATCCGGTCGCGACGATGGATGTCCCCCGCAGGTACGGGTTTTCCGAGCCGATGCGCACGGTGAGCGCGGACGGGGTGTCGTTGGTCGTCTCGCCGAGCAGCCGCATGAGCACGACCTGCTCCTCCAGCGCCTCCAGCACGTCACGCAGGCCGGTGGCGAAGTCGGCGCCGGCGAGGTTGGCCGCGCCGGCGAACACGATCTTCTCGTCGTGCCGCTCGACCAGCGTCTCCAGCAGCACCGACAGGATCGTCGCCGCGGCGGGCCGGTCTTCCGGAGCCAGCCGCTCGGGCAGGTCGGCGACCAGCTCGGGCACGCTGCTCAGGCCGCAGCCGTCGAGGCAGGCGTTGAGCACGGCGCGCAGGTGCGCGATCCGCGTGTCGTCGATCGCCTCGGGCAGCTCGACCACGCGCTGCTCGACGCGACCGGTGTTGGTGATCAGCACGAACATGACCCGCCGGTCGTTCAGCGGGACCAGCTCGACGTGCCGGACGGTCGAACGGTTCAGCGTCGGATACTGCACGACCGCCACCTGCCTGGTCAGCTGCGCGAGCAGCCGGACCGTGCGGGTCACCACGTCGTCGAGGTCGACCGCGCCGGCCAGGAAGGTCTCGATCGCCCTGCGCTCGGCTCCCGAGAGCGGCTTGACCTGGGAGAGCCGGTCGACGAACAGGCGGTAGCCCTTGTCCGTCGGCACGCGGCCCGCGCTGGTGTGCGGCTGGGTGATGTAGCCCTCCTCCTCCAGCGCGGCCATGTCGTTCCTGACCGTCGCCGGGGAGACCTTCAGGTTGTGGCGCTCGGCAAGCGCCTTGGAGCCCACCGGTTCGTTGGTGGACACGTAGTCTTCGACAATGGCGCGGAGCACCGCCAGTTTCCGATCGTCGAGCACGTGCTCACCTCCTGCCTCTGTCCATATCAGGAACGCGAGGTCTAGCACTCTGTGTTCCCGAGTGCCAAGTGTACGGCTCTCGCCCACAAGGTGCGATAACACCGCGTCCCACATCCTGCTTCTAGCTTCTTGGAAGCGACAGGCCTCACACTTGCCCCTATGACCGACGATTCCCGGCCCCCGTCGTACGGCCCCCCGCCCGGGCAGGGTCCTTACCACGGTCAGCCACAGCGTCCTGACCAGTACGGCCCGCAGCCGGGGTCGCAGCCGGGGTCACAGCCGGGTTCCGGCCAGGCGCCGCCACCTCCGTACTGGCAGCCGCCGTCCGGACAGCCGCAGCCCGGGCCGGTCCCGCCGCAGTACGGTGAGGCCACCCAGTTCGGCCCGCCACCTCAGTACGGACAATACGGCCAACAAGCCCAATTTCCGCCACGAATCGACTCCAAAGCCATAAAGCCCAGCTTGTGGTGGCTCGCGGTGGTCTGGGGCGTGTTCCTGGCGTGCGGGGTGGCCGGGGCGCTCATGTTCACCGGCGGCGTCGTCAGCAGCGTGTCGGATCTCGCCCCGACCAGGACGTTCGCGTCCGGGGAGAGCGTCACGGTGCCGATCGACCCGGCCCGCAAGCCCGGCGTGTACATCGCCAGCGACACCCCGGTCAGCTACGACTGCTCCATCACCGGCGGCCCCGGGCAGGCCAGGCTCGCCAGGACCCCGGGCTCCCAGAAGGTCACGGCGGGGGGCGCCGTGTGGGAGCAGTTCCTCGTGATCAACGCGCCGGCCAAGGGCGACTACCAGCTCACCTGCACCAACCAGGAGCAGGCCGCCGTCCGGTACGGCGTGGGCCGCGACACCTTCTCCGCCGTGGGCGGCATCACCGGCGGGCTCGCCGCCCTGTTCCTGATCCCGGGAGCCGGGCTGCTCGTCGCGATCGGCGGCACCATCACCGTCCTGGTCCGGCGCAGCGGTGCCCGCAAGCGCCTTGCGGTCAGCGGGTGATTTGCTACGGTCCCCGTGTGTACGAGGGCGATGTGCTGGCGGGAAATTGGCGGCGGCCGGGCAAGGGGAAGATCCCGAAAGTGCCCGCCGAGCTGGACCTCGTCGTCGAGGACGCCGACAGCGGCTTCTGCGGCGCCGTGGTGGCCTGCGACAAGGAGGCCGTCACGCTGGAGGACCGGTTCGGCAGGCGACGCCTGTTCCCGCTCGCGCCGGCCGCCTTCCTGCTGGAGGGCAAGCCCGTGACCCTGGTCCGGCCGGCGGCGGCCCCCGCGGCCGGGGCCAGGCGCAGCGCGTCGGGCTCGATCGCGGTGGAGGGGCTGCGCGCCAGGGTCGCCAGGCAGAGCCGGATCTACGTGGAGGGCGTGCACGACGCCGCCCTCGTGGAGAAGATCTGGGGTCATGACCTGCGGGTCGAGGGGGTCGTGGTCGAGTACCTGGAGGGCGTGGACGACCTGCCGGCCATCGTGGCGGAGTTCGGCCCCGAGCCGGGGCGCCGGCTGGGCGTGCTGGTCGACCACCTGGTGCCCGGCTCCAAGGAGAGCAGGATCGCCGCCGAGATCACCTCGCCGGACGTGCTCGTGGTGGGGCATCCGTACATCGACATCTGGCAGGCGGTCAAGCCGTCCGTGCTGCGCATCCCCGCCTGGCCCGAGGTGCCGCGTGGAGTGCCGTGGAAGGAAGGCGTCATCGCCGCGCTCGGCTGGCGGATGGAGCCGGCGCAGGCGTGGCGGCGGATTCTCGGCGCCGTCTCGACGTACACGGACCTGGAGCCGGAGCTGCTCGGCCGGGTCGAGGAACTGATCGACTTCGTTACGGAGGCACCATGAGCCAGGACCCGACCCAGCCGCCGCCCGACGACGACGCCACGCGCAAGGTCACCCCCGCGGACCTTCCGCCGGCCCAGGGCTCCGGCCCCCGGTACCCGGCTGCCGGCGGGCAGCCCGCCTCACAGCCGGGCCACGGCGGGCAGCCCGCTCCCCGACAGCCGGGTTACGAACAGCAGCCCGCCTCGCAGCCGGGTTACGGGCCGCAGGGTCCCTCCTCCGGTCCGCAGGGCCCTTCCTCAGGGGCTCAGGGCCCCTTCTCCGGGCCGCAGGCTCCCTACGGGCAGCAGCCCGGCTCGGCGCCGGACTTCGGCCGGCAGGCCCCGTACGGGCAGCAGCCCGGCTCCGCCCCGGACTCCGGGCCGCCCGGTGGCTACCCGCCGCCCGGTGGCTACCCGCCGCCCGGTGGCCATCCCCCTCCTGGCGGCTATCCCCCTCCTGGTGGTTACGCCGCTCCTGGGGGGCACGCCCCGCCTGGTGGTTACGCCCCTCCTGGGGGGCACGCGCCGCCTGGTGGTTACGCGCCGCCCGGGGGTTATGCCCCGCCGCCGAACCAACCACCCGGCTACGGCTACGCCCCTGGCCGGGGCGAGCCGTACATTCCGGGCAGGTTCGGCCCCCGCCCCGGGACCGACGACACCCAGATGGCCATGCTGTCCCATCTCCTGGGCCTGCTGGTCTCGTGGATCGGCCCGCTGATCATCTACCTGATGAAGAAGGACGAGTCCCCGTACGTCAGGGACCAGGCGGCGGAAGCGCTCAACTTCCAGATCACGATGTTCATCGGCTACCTCGTCTCGGGCATCCTGACGATCGTGTTCATCGGCATCGCGCTGCTGCCGGTCATCTGGATCCTGTCACTGATCTTCCACATCCAGGCGGCGATGGCCACCAACAAGGGCGAGCGCTACCGCTACCCGTTCTCCATCCGGATGATCACCTAGACCAGGAGATCCCGGACGAGTGCGTCCGCCAGCAGCCGCCCCCGCAGGGTCAGCACCAGCCGCCCCCGCTTGAACGCCTCCGGCTCCAGCAGCCCGCGGGCCAGCGCGCCGGCCACGGTGGTGCGCGCGGCCGGCGCCACGTCGGCCAGCGGGTAGCCGGAGTCCAGCCGGAGCTCCAGCATCAGCCGCTCGGCGTCGCGGTCGTCCTGGGCGAGCACCTCGCGGGCGTGGGCGGGCGAGGCGCCGGCGGCCAGCCGCTGGGCGTAGGCGGCGGGATGCTTGACGTTCCACCAGCGGGTGCCGCCGACGTGGCTGTGGGCGCCGGGGCCGGCCGCCCACCAGTCGCCGCCGGTCCAGTAGAGCAGATTGTGCCGGCAGCGGGCCTCGTCGGAGAGGGCCCAGTTGGACACCTCGTACCAGCGGAACCCGGCCTCCGCCAGCAGCTCGTCGGCGATCAGGTAGCGGTCGGCGGCCACGTCGTCGTCGGGCATGGGCAGCTCGCCGCGCCGGATGCGGGCCGCCAGCCTGGTGCCCTCCTCGACGATCAGCGAGTACGCCGACACGTGGTCCGGCCCCGCCTCGATCGCCGCGGACAGGGAGGCCCGCCAGTCGTCGTCGGTCTCGCCCGGCGTGCTGTAGATCAGGTCGAGGTTGACGTGGTCGAACCCGGCCTGCCTGGCCTCGCGTACGGCCGCCGCGGCCCGGCCGGGCGTGTGCCGGCGGTCGAGCACCCGCAGCACGTGCTCGCGCGCGCTCTGCATGCCGAAGCTGACCCTGTTGAAGCCGCCGTGACGCAGTTTCTCCAGGTAGGAGGGGTCGACGGACTCGGGGTTGGCCTCCGTGGTGACCTCGGCCCCCGGCCGCAGCCCGAACTCGGAGCCGATCGCGGCCAGGATCCTGGCCAGGTCTTCCGGCGGCAGCAGCGTGGGCGTCCCACCCCCGAAGAACACCGTCTCCACCGGCAGGTCGGCCTCGCCCAGGACGCGGCGCGCGAGGCGGATCTCCTCCACCACCGTGTCGGCGTAGTCGCGGTGGGAGGCGCCGGGCCCCAGCTCGGCGGCGGTGTAGGTGTTGAAGTCGCAGTAGCCGCAGCGCGTCACGCAGAACGGCACGTGCACGTAGAAGCCGAACGGGCGCTCGCCGAGGCCGCGCAGGGCGCTGTCGGGCAGCTCGCCCGAGGTGGGCGCGGGATCGCCGTCAGGCAGGGTGGATGGCACGCCTCCAGTTTGCCCGGCTCCCGGGAGTGCTCCGATCCGGCTACAGGCCCGGCGCGTTGCGCTGAAGCTCTACCAGTCACGAGAGGGGACCATCATGGCAGGCACGGGCACGGGCATCGGCATCGTCGGGGCGGGGATCTCGGGGCTCACCCTCGCTCTGCGGCTGCAGCAGCTCGGCGTCGGGACGACGCTCTACTGCGAGAGTGACGCCGACACCCTGCGCAAGGGGCGGTTACCGGCCACGGTGGTCCGCATGGGGCACACGCGGGCACGGGAGCGGGAGCTGGGCAGCGAGCACTACCGGGACCCCGCCTGCCTCATGAACAGGGCCATGCTGTCGATCAAGGGGGAGCCGCCGCTGGAGTTCACGGCCGGCACCGCCGAGCCGTTCCACGCGGTGGACCTGCGGCTGCTGCTGCCCGCGTTCATGGACGACTACGCCGGGCGCGGCGGCGAGCTCGTCGTGTCCGGCTCCGCTCCGGACGCGGCGCTGGTGGATCGCTGGTCGGAGCGGCACGAGCTGATGGTGGTGGCGGCGGGCAGGCGCTCGGTGACCGAGCTGTTCCCGCGCGACGCCGCGCTCTCCCCGTACGACAGGCCGCAGCGGCTGCTGGCCGCCGGGCTGTATCGGGGACTCGACCTCGAGGCCGTGTTCTCGTACAACATCTCCGGCGGCGCGGGCGAGATCCTGCGAGCTCCGATGCTGACCCGCGAGGGCGTCGTCTCGGCCGTCCTCGTCGAGGCGATCCCCGGAGGCCCGCTGGAGCCGATCACCCGCGTGCCCGGGGACGAGGTCGCCGCCACGCTGCTCGGGCTGCTGCGCGAGCACGCGCCGCGCCTGGCCGAGGGGGCGGATCCGGCGGCGTTCGAGCTGCTCGGTCCGGACGACCTGCTGCGGGGCGCGGTCACGCCCACGGTACGCCGGCCGGTGGCCGAGCTGCCGAGCGGCCGCATCGCGCTGGCCATCGGCGACGCCTGGATCGTCAACGACCCGATCACCGGCCAGGGCGCGAACCTGGGCTCCAGGTGCGCGTGGATCGCGGCCGAGGCCATCGCGGCGGGCGGCCCGTACGACGCCGCCTTCGCCAGGGCCACGGCGGAGCGCATGTGGGCGGCCGGCAAGCCGGTCACCGACTGGACGAACGCGTTCCTGCGGCCGCCGCCCGAGCACGTCGTGAAGCTGCTCGTGGCGGCCGCCGGCAGGCAGGACCTCGCCGATCTGGTGCTGTCGCTGTTCTCCGATCCCCCGTACGCGTGGGGGGTGCTGTCGAGCCCGGAGGAGGTCGCGCGGATCGTTGACGGGGGCGGGCAGCCGCTCTACGATCGCGACTAATTTATAGGAAAGTTTCCTATAAAAGCGCGCGACCCGGGAGCCGCTCGTGAAGAAGAAGATCCTGATCGCACTGTCGCTCTTACTCGGCCTCACGGCGTTCGCCGTGCCCGCCGAGGCCCGCACCGGCTTCAAGCGGGTCGCGTACTTCATCCAGTGGGGCGTCTACGGCCGCGACTACCACGTCAAGGACGTCGACGTCACGGGTGCCGCGGCCAAGCTCACCCACCTCAACTACGCGTTCGGCTTCGTCAACGCCGAAGGCGCCTGCTACTCGTCCGACCCGTGGGCCGACTGGCAGCGGCCGGTGCCGGCGGAGCAGAGCGTGGACGGGGTCGCGGACGCGCCGGGGCAGGCGCTCAACGGCAACCTCAACCAGCTCCGCAAGCTCAAGGCCAAGCACCCCGGCCTCAAGGTGATGATCTCGCTGGGCGGCTGGACCGGCTCCAAGCACTTCTCCGACGCCGTCCTCACCCCCGAGTCCCGCGCCGCGCTCGCCGGGTCGTGCATCGACCTGTGGCTGCGCGGCAACCTGCCCGGGCTCGAGCCGGGCGCGGGCGCGGGCGTGTTCGACGGGATCGACCTGGACTGGGAGTGGCCGGGCTCGGCCGGGGCCGAGGGCAACGTCATCCGGCCCGAGGACAGGCGGAACTTCACGCTGTTCGTGCGCGAGCTGCGCGCGCAGCTGCGCGCCTACTCCTCCTTGGCGCAGCTCACCGCCTTCCTCCCGGCCGCCGCCGCCAAGATCGACGCCGGGTTCGAGGTACGCGACGTCTTCAGGCAGCTCGACTTCGCCACCGTGCAGGGCTACGACCTGCACGGCACGTGGGAGCCGCAGACCGGGCACAACGGCAACCTCTTCACCGACCGCCGCGACCCGAACCCGATCCGCTACAGCGTGGACCAGACCGTGCGCGACTACCTCTCGCGCGGCGCGCCCGCCCGCAAGCTCGTGGTCGGCGTGCCCGCGTACGGCCAGGGCTGGACGGGCGTGACCGGCGGCGGGGACGGCCTCTACAAGCCGGCCACGGGGCCCGCGCCCGGCAAGTGGGCGCCGGGGACCGAGGACTACAAGGACCTGGTGTCCAAGCCCGGCAAGCGCCATCGCGACCTGCGCACCGGGGCCATGTGGCTGTACGACGGGAACGAGTTCTGGTCGTACGACGATCCGGCGGTGCTGGTGCAGAAGGCGGCCTACATCCGGCTCAAGGGGCTCGGCGGCTCGATGATGTGGTCCATCGACCAGGACGACGCCAAGGCCTCACTCACCTCGGCGCTGTACTCGGTCCTGCGCTGACGACCTGGCCGGGCGCGGCACGTCCCGTCCACCCGCCCGGCCAACCACCCCGCCCGGTGAACCCCGGACGCATCCCACCGGGGAACCCCGGCCACGCACCTCGCCCGGGGAGCCCGGGCACCGGCCCACCCAAGGACCCGCTCACCACTCTGGGCGGCCGCCCGCCCTCACCTCAGCCGAAGACTCGCTCGGCCATCGCATCCCATTTGGCGTCATGTCCGGGCACGTCCAGGATGCGGCGCAGCGCGTCCCGATCCCCGTTACGGGCCTGAAACCAGTCGGCCACGCTCACCCCCACCACGGGCCGCGAGACGATCTCCACCTCGTCCCCCGCCCCGAGCTCACCGAGCTCGACCACCCGCAGGTACGCCCCTGGCCGCCCCGCCTGCGTGAACCGCTTGACCCAGCCGGGCTCGTCCATCCAGTTGCGGAACACCACGCACGGCGTCCTCGGCCCGGTCACCTCCAGCAGGGCGCTGCCCACCCGCCACCGCTCGCCGACCAGAGCCCCGTTGACGTCGATCCCCGAGGTGGTCAGGTTCTCCCCGAACCGGCCGTCACGCAGTTCCCTCCCGAGCTCCCGCTCCCACCAGTCGTAGTCCTCCCTGGCGTAGGAGTAGACGGCGGAATCCGGTGAGCCGTGGTGCTTCTGGTCGGCTCGCTCGTCCCCGTCCAGCCCGTTGTCCCGCACGGCGACCCGGTGCCCGACCGCATGCTTGTCGATCGCCGTACGTCTCAGGCTCCCCGCCCACTCGGCGTCGCACGCTGTGCCCACGTTCACGGAGAGAATGCGCATAAATGGGAAGATAACTGAACATTCTTCACAGAAGCGAACCGATATTCGAAGAGGCCCTGCGCCGCCCTCCACCCCAGGGTGGACAATCGACCCTCAGGTGGAGAATCCACACGGAGGTTGACATTCCACCTCCTCAACCCGCAGGCCGATCCAGTCCGGCAGCCGTCTCCCTACGGTCAAGCCTCGTGGAAACTCTGCAAATCTCCCTGCTCGTCCTCCTCGCCGTCGCGTTCGTCCTCTACCGCCAGCTCCGCACCCGCCCGGCCGAAGGGACCTCGGCCCTCTACGCGGCCGCCGCCATGGTCGTCCTCGGCCTCGTCACGGGCGGGCTCTTCGACCCTGAACACCTCGCCCTCAGCGTGACCCTCCTCGCCGTGGAGGCCGTGGCCGCCTTGGCGCTCGGCTTCTGGCGCGCGAGGACCGTACGCGTCTGGGTCGACTCCGCCGGCGTCTCCTGGTCGAAGGCCACAGGCTGGACCCTGCTGGCGTGGCTGGCCTCGATGGCGACCCGCGCCGGGCTCTACTTCGCCGGCGCCGCCGCCGGCCTGACCGTCTCCGCCGGCAGCGTCCTGCTGTTCCTCGGTCTCACCATCGGCATCCAGTCCTACCTCGTCGCCCGCAGGGGCCGTGCGCTTACCGGCGCCGGCAGGCAACCGGATACTTTCGTGGGGTGATGCGTGACCTGCCCAGAGTCGTTCCCCATGCCCTGCGGCTGGGTGTGGTCGTGCTGCTGATCGTGGCCCAGGTGCGGGCGACCCCCGCACCCGGCCTCACCGGCACCGCCCTGGCCGTCACCATCCTGACCCTCGCGCTGTCCCTCGCCCTGCTCGTCCCCCTGCTGCCGTCGCTCCGTGCGGAATCCACGAGTTCCCCACCCGCCATCGACCGCGCCACCCCGCGCCCAGACGCCGGCGCCGCCACCGCCGCACGCCCGGACTCGATCGGCGCCGCCGTGCGGCCACGTTCCGCCGGCGCGACGACCCCGCGCACACGCCGCCGGAACGCCTGGTGGAAGGGGATCGAGTCGCTGAGCGGGATGCCGCAGCCCGTCACGCTGATCTCCCTCGGCCTGGCGGTGGCCCTGTCCATCGCGCTCAACTCGATCACGCACAGCGGGGTGACGATCGGCGTCCTGCTCGTCTGCGTCAGCCTGGCGGCGAGCCGCCTGCCGTTGCGCCAGGCGATCGCCGTCGGGCTCCTGGCCGTCGCGGGGCTCGTCGTGGCGGGTGAGCTCGCCGGCGGCCCGGCCGACGTCCTCCCCTTCGTCCTCGGCGTCTGCCTGATCTTCCTGATCACGTACGCGGCGAAGCAACGCAAGGCCGCCAGGGCCGCCGAGGCGAGGGAGGCCGTGCTGGCGGAGAGAGCCAGGATCGCCAGGGAGATCCACGACATCCTCGCCCACTCGCTCTCCGCCCAGCTCGTCCACCTGGAGGGTGCCAAGCTGCTGCTGCGCGCGGAACGTACAGCCGAGGCCCTCGACCGCGTCACCCACGCCCGCGACCTGGCCAAGACGGGCCTGGAGGAGGCCAGGCGCGCGGTCTCGGCCCTCCGCGAGGACCCGCCTGCCCCGCCCGTGGCCCTGCGCACGCTCGCCGCCGACTTCGAGACCGCCACCCACCAGCCCTGCACGCTCCGCATCTCGGGCCCCGAGCAGCGCCTCGCCCCGGAAACGGAGCTCGCCCTCCTGCGCACCGCCCAGGAGGCCCTCACGAACGTCCGCCGCCACGCCCCCGGCAGCCCGGCCCACGTCACGCTGACCTTCGCCCCCGGCCGCTGCGACCTAAGCATCACGAACCCCGCCTCCGCCCAGAAAGGCACACCTGAAGGCGGTCACGACCTCAAGGGCACGCTTGAGGACGGCGACGGCCTGCATGGCGGCCAGGGCGCATCCGGCCCGCCCGGGGGCCGGCACAGCCTCAAGGGCATGTCCGGAGATGGTCGTCACGACCTCAAGGGCACGCCTGGGGGCGGGTACGGCCTCCTGGGGATGCGGGAACGCGCCGAGCTCCTCGGTGGCACGCTGACCGCCGGGGAACGGGATGACGGCGGTTTCCTCGTCCATCTCAGGGTTCCGGCATGAGCCTTGCCGACGTCCCCTCGAAGCGCAGGAGGTCGCACGGATGACCAGGGTGGTCGTGGTGGATGACCAGGCCGTGGTGCGTGAGGGGCTGGTGCTGCTGCTCGGCCTGCTGCCGGGGATCGAGGTGGTCGGCTCGGCGGGCGACGGCGAGGCGGCGCTGCGCATGGTCGAAGCCGAGCGGCCGGACGTGGTGCTCATGGACCTGCGCATGCCCCGCATGGGCGGGGTGGAGGCCACCGGCCGCATCCGCGCCGCGTACCCGGACACCCAGGTCGTCGTGCTCACCACGTACTCGGACGACGAGTCGGTCTTCGCCGCACTGCGCGCGGGCGCTCGTGGCTTCCTCACCAAGGACGCCGACGCCGACGACATCGCCTCGGCCGTGGCCACGGTGATGCGCGGTGACGCCCAGCTCGACCCCACGGTGCAACGCCGCCTCCTCGACACCATGCCCCCTCCCCCGGCCACAACCACCACCCCATCGGCACCGGCCACCTCTGCCACACCGGGCACCGCACCCACCTCACCACCCCCTCCTGCCGCCGGCCCACGTCACAACGACACCGTCGGCAGCCAGGCGGGCACCACCGGATCGCGCACCGCCGAGGCGGGCGGGAACACCCCCGCGCCCGTGGCGGGACGCGATCAGGCAGCCGCTCCGCACGCCCAGAACCGCGAGACCCGCAGGAGCGTTGGGACGACCGCGCCACACGCGCAGGACCGTGAGGCCGACAGGGGCCGCTGGGCCGCCACGCCGCACGTCCAGGACCACGGGGCCGGCGGGCGCGACCAGCCGCCCACCGAGCTTCGCCGGCTGCCCGACAGCCACAGCCGACCACCCGTCCGGAGGAGCCCGTTGCCCGGCGGCGACAGCCAGGCGTCCGGCGGGACGAACCGACCGCAGGACAGCCCTGGCCGGTCGTCCGACACAGCGAGCCGGCCGTCCGACGAGGGGAGCCGGTCACCCGACGAGGGGAACCGGTCACCCGGCAAGAGGAACCGGCCGCCCCACGAGGGGAGCCGGCCGCCCCACGGCCTGACGCCGCGTGAGACCGAGGTGCTGCGCCTCATCGCCGAGGGCCTGTCGAACGCGGAGATCGCCGCCCGCCTCTACATCTCCGAGGCGACCGTCAAGACCCACATCAATAACCTCTTCGCCAAGGCGCACCTGCGGGACCGGGCCCAGGCGGTCACCTACGCCTTTCGTCACGGCCTGGCGCACCCCGGTTGAGCTGGGACTCCTCGTCGAAGCCTGCGAGCTGTAACAACGTCTCCAACGCCGCCTGCCGGGTCTCCTCCACCGAGCTCCCGCGCTCGCCGAAGCACTCGGCCGCCACGTCGAGCAGCGCCGTCACGACAGCCGCGTCGGGGTAGGGCACATCGACCAGGACCGTGCCGTCGGCGCCCTCCTCGCCGTCCTCCAAATGGCGCCTCAGCAACCGCCGAGCCTCCTCAGCCACAGCCACCCCCAGCACCGCGGCACGCTCGAATCGCTCAGAAGCAATCACGTCACCCTCCAGTCGCACAGGTGTTCGGGTACAGAAGGTAGACGGTGGCACCGACAGAATCCCTTGCGTCCTCGGGCTTGCGGGCCGAAATCGGCGCTCGGCGGATACGCGTTCACGGGTGGCTGTGGCTACGCTCGAACGGTGTACGACTCGATCATCAGTGTTGAAACCCTCACCGTGGAGCTGGGCGGCAACCCGGTGCTCCGCGACCTGGACCTGACCGTGGCGCCGGGTGAGATCGTGGCCGTGGTCGGCCCGAACGGCTCGGGGAAGTCCACCCTGCTGCGCTGCCTGGCCGGTCTGCAGCCCGTCACCTCCGGCGAGGTACGCGTGTTCGGGAAGCCCCCGGCCGACGACGCCGCGTTCTGGGGCCGTGTGGCGCTGCTGGGCGACGAGCCCGCCTGGTACCCGGGCCTCACGGCACGCGAGCATCTGGAGCTGATGGGAGCCGTACACGCCCGGGCCAGGATGACGGTGGACGCGGCGCTGGAGCTGTTCGCGCTGCAGGAGCGGGCGGACGCGCCGCCGCTGAACCTGTCCACGGGCCAGCGCCAGCGCCTCTCCCTGGCCGCCACCCTGCTGCGGCCGAGCACGCTGCTCCTCCTGGACGAGCCGGAACGCGGCCTGGACAAGGACTTCCGCGCCGACCTCGCGGACCTGCTCGACGAGTACGCCGACGAGGGCGGCACCGTCGTCATGGCCACCCACGACCAGGGCCTGGCCACGATCGGCCGCCAGGTCGCCCCGTCAGGGCTGGCCGCATGACCGGGTCGTCGGGAGCCGGCGTCCGTACGGTGCGGGCGTACCTGCGGTCGCGCGGGCGGACCCCCGCCGGCGTGATGGACCGTTACGTCTCCGTCTTCTGCCTGGCCATGCTCATCGCCGTGACGGGCAAGCCCCTGTCCGACGTGCTCGCCGGCCTGGCCGTGCCCGGCGAGCCCGCGCGCATGGGGGCGGGGGTGGCGCTGCTCGCGCTGGGCCTGGCCGGGTTCCTGGCCGCGGCCCGTAACGCCGGGCCCGTTCTGCTGCCCGGCGCCGACGCCTCCTGGCTGCTGCTCTCCCCGCTGAACCGGCGGCACGTGCTCGGCCGTGCGGCGCGCCTGCTGCTCGGCGTCGCGGTGGTCGCGGGGATGGTGCTCGGGGTGGGGTTGCTCGCCGTGCTGGGCGCGCCGGACCAGCTCGTGTGGCGGGTGCTGGGCGCGATGGTCGTGGGTGTGGCCGCGGCCGTGGGCGGGATGGCGCTGGCCGTGCTGGGGCAGGCGTCCACGTCGTGGCGGTTGTGGCTGACCGGTGCGGTGGCCATGCTGCTCGTGCTGGCGGCGGTGGCGGTGACCGGGCAGCTCCGTACGGTGCTGGCCATCGCGGCGAGCGCTCCCCTGCCCGCTCTCGCGGCCGCCGTCTCCGGTGCCGCCGTCGTCTCCGGCCTGCTCGTACGGCAGGCGTGGGTCTCGCTCGAACGCATCCCCACCCGCGTACTCGTGGCCTCCTCCACCCGGGCCGGCCACGTGGCGGGCGCGGCCACGTCCCTCGACCCCGGCGCGCTCACCTGGATCGCCGAGGACAACCACTGGCGGGCCAGGAAGCTCCCCTCCCGGCGCTGGCCGTCGTTGCCGGCGCCGTTCGCGCTGGCCTGGCAGGACTGGCGGCGGCTGGCCCGCCGGCGCGGGCGGCTGGTGGGCGTGACGGCGACGGCCGCGCTGCCCGCCGTCCTGGCCCAGGCCGGAGGTTCTCCGACGGCCCTCGGCGTGGCCGTGCTGGGAGGTGCGCTGGCCGTGGCCTCCATCAGCACGTCAGGAGCGCGCAGGGACGCCGACAACCCCGCCCTGGCCCGGCTCATCGGGGTGAGCCGGCGGAAGGCGCTGGCGGCCCGCGCGGTCCTGCCGGGACTGCTGGCCGGCGCGTGGACGGCCCTGGCCTTCACCGGCCTGGCCGTCGGCGGCGCGATGGCCCAAGGTGACGCGATGGCCAGCACAGCCGACGGTGCCGCAATCGTCAGCACGGCTGAGGGTGGCGCGATGGCCGGGCTCGCTGACGCTGGTGGCGTGGCAGGCGGGTTCGGTGAGGTGTGGTGGTTGTTCGGGCCGCTGGCCGCGCCCGCGCTGGCCGCCGCAGCCCTGCGGATGGCCGGGCGCGCTCCCGTCGATCACTCCATGCCGGTCATCGACACCCCGGCCGGCGCCGTCCCGACCGGCCCGCTCTTCTGGGCGGCCACCGGCCCGGACCTGGCCCTGCTCGGCTGCCTCCCCGCCGCCGTCGCGCTGGTCTCCCAGCCCACGGCCCTGGCCCCCTTCCTGGTGGCGCAGGGAGTGGTGAGCGGGGTGGTGCTGGCGGGGTTCGTCTGGCGGTCCCGTTCAGGCGGCAAGGTGCGGTGACCGGCAAAGCCTCAGCGGCGCCATCACTCCCGGTCAGGCGACGTAGACGTCGCTGGGCAGCCCGCCGTACGGGATCGTCCGGTCCTTGCGCATCCCGGCCCGCTCCGCCACCCGGTGCGACGGCAGGTTGACATCCCTGATCACGGCGACCACGGTCCCCAGCCCCTTGCCCACCCGCAGCGCCGCCCGGGCGAGCTCGACCGCGTACCCGTGGCCCCACGCCGACGGCCGGAAGCGGTAGTACAGGTTCAGCACCTCGGCTTCGTCCACGACCGCGTGGCGCAGGCCGCCGAAGCCGAGGACGCGCGGGTGGCCCGGCAGGCGCGCGGCCCAGTAGCCGAGCCCGCGTTCGTCCCAGTCGGCCAGCCACAGGTCGAGCATGGCCCGGCTGGCCTCCAGGTCGGTGACGGGGCCGCCGGGGTGGTAAACGCTGGTGCGCGGATCGGCATGGATCTCGTGCACGGCGTCCAGATCGTCGGGCATCACCCGAGATAGGACCAATCGCGCCGTCCGCACCACTTCCATGCTTTCAGGGTATTCAGGCGCCCCCGCCCCGGAAAAGCGGCTACTTCTTGGTCTTGTCGGCGCTGGAGTCCGTGGACAGCGCGGCGACGAAGGCCTCCTGCGGCACCTCGACCCGGCCGACCATCTTCATCCGCTTCTTGCCTTCCTTCTGCTTCTCCAGCAGCTTCCGCTTGCGGGAGATGTCACCGCCGTAGCACTTGGCCAGCACGTCCTTGCGGATGGCGCGGATGTTCTCGCGGGCGATGACCCTGGCGCCGATGGCGGCCTGGATCGGCACCTCGAACTGCTGCCTGGGGATCAGCTCGCGCAGCTTCTTGGCCATGTCGACGCCGTAGCCGTAGGCCTTGTCCTTGTGCACGATGGCGCTGAAGGCGTCGACCGCCTCGCCCTGCAGCAGGATGTCGACCTTGACCAGCTCGGCCTCCTGCTCGCCCGCCGGCTCGTAGTCGAGCGAGGCGTAGCCGCGGGTGCGGGACTTGAGCTGGTCGAAGAAGTCGAAGATGATCTCGCCGAGCGGCAGCGTGTAGCGGATCTCGACCCGGTCCTCCGACAGGTAGTCCATGCCCTGGAGCTGGCCGCGCCGCCCCTGGCAGATCTCCATGATCGCGCCGATGAACTCGGCCGGCGCCAGGATCGTGGACTTCGTCACCGGCTCGAAGACCTGCGCGATCTTGCCGCCGGTGGGGAACTCCGACGGGTTGGTGACGGTCAGCTCCTTGCCGTCCTCCATGATCACGCGGTAGACCACGTTGGGCGCCGTGGAGATCAGCGACAGCCCGAACTCGCGTTCCAGCCGCTCCCGCACGATCTCCATGTGCAGCAGGCCGAGGAAGCCGACGCGGAACCCGAACCCGAGCGCCGCCGAGGTCTCCGGCTCGTAGACCAGCGCGGCGTCGTTGAGCTGCAGCTTGTCGAGCGCCTCGCGCAGCTCCGGATACTCGTCGCCGTCGATCGGGTAGAGCCCCGAGAACACCATGGGCTTCGGGTGCTCGTAGCCGGCCAGCATCTCCTGGGCGCCCTTGGCCGCCGAGGTGACCGTGTCACCCACCCGCGACTGGCGCACGTCCTTCACGCCGGTGATGAGGTAGCCCACCTCGCCGACGCCCAGGCCCAGGTCGGAGATCTTCGGCTCGGGCGAGATGACGCCGATCTCCAGCGTCTCGTGCGTGGCGTTGGTGGACATCATGAGGATGCGCTCGCGCTTGCCGAGGTGGCCGTCCACGACTCGGACGTAGGTGACCACACCGCGGTAGGTGTCGTAGACGGAGTCGAAGATCAGCGCGCGGGCGGCGGCGTCGGCGTTGCCCACGGGGGCCGGGATCGTCTGCACGACGTGGTCGAGCAGCTCGCGCACGCCCTCGCCGGTCTTGCCCGACACCTTGAGCACGTCGGACGGGTCGCAGCCGATCAGCCCCGCCAGCTCCTCGGCGAACTTCTCCGGCTGCGCCGCCGGCAGGTCGATCTTGTTGAGGACGGGGATGATGTTCAGGTCGGCGTTCATGGCCAGGTAGAGGTTGGCCAGCGTCTGCGCCTCGATGCCCTGGGCCGCGTCGACCAGCAGGATCGCGCCCTCGCACGCCTGCAGCGACCGGGACACCTCGTAGGTGAAGTCGACGTGCCCGGGGGTGTCGATCATGTTGAGCACGTGGCCGGCCCACGGCAGCCGCACGGCCTGCGACTTGATCGTGATGCCGCGCTCGCGCTCGATGTCCATCCTGTCGAGGTACTGGGCACGCATGGAGCGGTCGTCGACCACGCCGGTGATCTGCAGCATCCGGTCGGCAAGGGTCGACTTGCCATGGTCGATGTGCGCGATGATGCAGAAGTTGCGGATCAACGCGGGGTCGGTCTGGCCAGGCTGAGTGCGCACCGAAGTCCGTTTCGACAGGGTTGAGGTCAAGCAGTCTTCTATGGTGACATGCCCGGGTGATTGCCCGAACCGTCATCCGCCGCGGCCTGCGCCTGCTCGCGCTTGCCTTGGCCATCGTGGTCGCGCTGGGCGGCCTCCTCGCCGCGGCGCTCCGGATCCAGTTTACCGGTGCCCCGGCGGCCTGGGCGAAGAGCACCGGCAACGACGCCTTGTGGCTGGGCCACGCCTGGGTGGACGGCCGCCGTACGGAGCAGGACGTCGAGAAGCTCGCGTTACGGCTGCGTACCACAGGCATCAAGGACGTGTACGTCCACTCCGGTCCCTTCGAGTGGGACGGCCGCCTGAACCCCGCTAAATACCCCAACGCCGGAAAGTTCGTGCAATGGATGCGAAAGCACCTGCCCGACGTCCGCATCTCCGCCTGGCTCGGCCAGGCCGTCAAGAACGGCCTCGACCTCGACGCCCCCCGCTCCCGCGAGAACGTCCTGGCCGGCGTCGCCGCCATCATGAAGCAGGGCTACGACGGCATCCACTACAACTTCGAACCCATCGGCGACGGCGACACCGAGTTCCTCGACCTCCTGGACAGGACGCGGCAGCACACGAAGCTGCTGTCCACCTCCGTCCCGCAGATCGAGCCGTACCTGGGCATGCGCCTGACCGCCAGGGCCCTCCTGGGCCACGACAAGTACTGGTCCGAGGGCTACTTCCGCCAGGTCGTGGACCGCGTCGACCAGGTGGCGATCATGACGTACGACTCGTTCACCCCCTCACAGTCCCTCTACGGCGGTTACGTGGCCCGCCAGGCCCGGCTCGCCCTGGACCTGGTTCCGGAGTCCAAGGCCCTGTTCATCGGCGCCCCCGCCTACCACGACCACGGCGTACCCTGGCTGGACCAGGCGGAGAGCGTCGCGATGGCCGCCGAGGGCGCCAGGCTGGCGCTGTCGGACCACGGCCGCCGCGAGCGGTTCGGGCTGGCCCTCTACGTCGACTTCGCAGCCACCGAAGAGGACTGGCGCGAGTACATGACGCGGTGGCGTTGATTTGAGCAGCCGCCTGAGTTATTGGTAACCTGAGCAACTGCGTGTGGCGCGCCCTCTCTCGAGCCCGCGCGCCCCGTCCATCACTTCAGACTTTCACCGAGGCTTCTTCGTGGCGAACATCAAGTCCCAGATCAAGCGCAACAAGCAGAACGAGAAGGCTCGTCTGCGCAACAAGGCAGTCAAGTCCTCGCTGAAGACGGCTGTCCGTAAGTTCCGCGAGGCCGCCGAGCAGGGCGACGTGGAGCAGGCCGTGGCCCTGCAGCGGGTCGCTGCCCGTCAGCTCGACAAGGCCGTCAGCAAGGGCGTCATCCACAAGAACCAGGCCGCCAACCGCAAGTCCGCGATCGCCAAGCAGGCCGCGGCACTCGCCGGCGCCAAGTAAGCCGCAATTCGGCTGCCCGAAACGCCGCACCTCCACCAAGGGGTGCGGCGTTGTTTTTTGCCGCGGTTTGTCACAGTTTCGATATCACACGCCCGTATCGGGTGCGTCACCGTTGCAAAGATCCCTTGCTCCTGCTCCTTCACCTGCCAGAAGGTGCACTAAACGGGTGAAGGGGGACACATGCGGGGGCCGTTGGTCGTCAAGAGGGCGTTCAGCGAGCCGCTGCTCCTCCTGGCCGCCCTGGGCTCGATCCTCCTGGCGACCACCACGCTGGTGGCGCTGACCATGTACGCCTCCTCCATCGCCGACGCCGGTGTCCGCCGGACGATGGAGACGGCCTCGTACGAGCAGACCGCGGCCACCATCAGCGCCCCCGTGACGGCCGAGACGTTCCCCGCGTTCGACCGGTCCGTACGCGCCGAGCTCACCCGCGCCTACGCCGCCGAGCCGGCCCTCACCACCAGCTTCCGCTCCGACTCCTACGCCATGCCGGGCCAGGAGGCACGGCAGCGGCCCGAGCTGCTCAGGTTCGGCAGCTACGACGGGCTCGACCGGCACGCGAAGCTGGTCTCCGGGGCCTGGCCGAAACCCGGGAACGACCCGGTCGAGGTGGCGATCTCGCTGCCGGCGGCCTCGGCGGCCGGGTTCGAGGCGGGGCAGGAGTTCACCACGCGGGGGCGGCTCGACCCCCGCCCGGTCAGGGTCCGCGTGGCCGGCGTCTTCCAGCTCAACGACCCGTCCGGCGAGCGCTGGGCCGGCGAGCACCTCCTCGGCAGGGGCGTGGAGCGCGGCGACTTCACCACGTACGGGCCGCTCATGGTGCCCCGCGAGACCTTCCTGGCCCGCTTCGCCACGAACGTCAACGCGACCTGGACCGCCGTGCCCGACCTGCGCGCGCTCACCCCCGAGCAGCTGCGCCCGCTGGCCGGCGCGATCGCGCAGGTGGAGGAGCGGCTGAAGGCGGGCGGCTGCGCGAGCTGCGTGGCCACGAGCCACCTGCCCGGCATGCTCACCCAGCTCGACACCGCCTCGCTGGTGGCGCGCTCCACCATGCTGATCCCGGTGCTGCAACTGCTGCTGCTGGCCGCGTACGCGCTGATGCTCACCGCGCGGCTGCTGGCCGACCACCGGCGCATGGAGGTGGCGCTGCTGCGCTCGCGCGGCGCGGGCACGATGCGGCTGGCGGCGCTGGCGGGCGGCGAGGCGCTGCTGGTGGCGCTGCCGTGCGCGGTCGTGGCGCCGTTCCTGGGGCCGCCGCTGCTCGCGCTGGTCAACCAATTGCCCTGGATCAGGGCCTCGGGGGTGCGGCTGTCGCCGGTGGCGGACGCGGGGACGTTCCTCGTCTCGTTCGGGGTGGCGCTGGCCTCGGCCGTGCTGCTGGTGCTGCCCGCGCTGGCGGGCGCGCGGCGCACGTACGTGGAGGAGCAGTCGGCGCGCGGGCGCGGGGGCGGGCGCGGCCTGATCGAGCGGGCGGGCGCGGACCTGGCACTGCTGGTCGTGGCCGGGCTGGCCATCTGGCAGCTCCAGCGCTACGGCGCGCCCGTGACCGTGACGGCGGCCGGCGGGCTGGGCATCGACCCGCTGATCATCTCCGGGCCCGCGCTGGCCCTGCTCACGGGCGGCATGCTGGGGCTGCGGCTGGTGCCGCGCCTGTCGCGGCTGGCCGAGCGGGTGACCTCCAGGCGCCCCGCGCTCGCCCCCGCGCTCGGGGCGTGGCAGGTGAGCAGGCGGCCGCTCAAGTACGCCGGGCCCGCGCTGCTGCTCACGATGGCGATCGCGATCGGCATCGTCTCCCTGGCCACCGCCTCGACCTGGCGCTCGTCGCAGCTCGACCAGGCCCGCCACCAGGCAGGGGCCGACCTGCGGCTGTCAGGCCCCGCGGAGGGCCCCGAACTGGGGGCGCTCGGCCGCGGCACGGCGTTCGCCGCGCTGCCGGGCGTCACCGCGGCCTCGCCCGGATTCCGCGGGCAGACCGACGTGGGCGGCGAGAACGCGATGCTGCTCGCGCTGGACGCGGGCAAGCTGGGCGAGCTGTTCCACCTGCGTCCCGACCTGTCGGCGCAGAGCGTCGGCGAGCTGTCGCGGGCGCTGGCCGGCGACCGGGCGGCCGGACTGGCCCTGCCTGGACGGCCGGCCAGGCTGGCCCTGACCGCCGAGGCGAGCGCGGACCTGCCGCTGCGGCTGGTGCTGTCCGACGGGCTCGGCGTCTGGCGTGACGTGTCGCTCGGCATGCTCAAGCAGGGGACGAACCGGATCGAAGTGGACCTTGGCGCGCTGGCAGGACGGAGCGGGACGATCACGTACCCGGTGTCGCTGCTCGGCTTGGTCGCCGGCGCCCAGGACAGCCCCGCGAGCCTGACGCTCGAAGCCGTCACCGCCGACGGGCAGCAGGTGCCGGCGCCCCCGCTCACGATGAGCGTCAGCGGGGACGTGATGGCCCCCTTCGTACGGCGGCCCGAGCCGGGCCCGATGCCCGTGGTGCTCACCACCGACCTGGCAGCCTCGCTCAAGCTGGGCGTCGGGCAGACCGGGAAGGCGTCCATCGACCGCCGGGTCATGCCGGTCAAGGTCGTCGGCGTGGTGGAGACGATGCCGACGACCGCGGCCGGGCAGCAGGCCGTGCTCGTCGACTGGGCGACCATGCAGGCGCACGAGCTGGCCGCGGCGCGGCTCCCCCGGCCCGCCACCGAGTGGTGGCTGGCCGCCGGCGACACCACCGCCGCCGTGGCCGCGCTCGGCGGCCATCCCGAGTGGGACGTCACCGCGCTCGACCAGCGGACGCTGGCCGCCACGCTGCGCGACGACCCGCTGGCCAGCGGGCTGCAGGGGGCCCTGATGCTGGGGTTCATGGCGGCGCTGGTGTTCGCGGCGCTCGGGTTCCTGGTCAACGCGACGGTCGCGGCGCGGGAGCGGCTGGCGGAGTTCGCGATCCTGAGGGCGCTCGGGGTGAGCTCCAGGCAGGTGCTCGGGATGCTGGCCGTGGAGCAGGCGTTCGTGGTGGGGCTGTCGCTGGCGGCGGGCACCGGGCTGGCGGTCGTCGTCGGCGTGCTGGTGGTGCCGCACATCGTGCTGACCGGCCAGGCCGCCGCCGTCACGCCGGGTGTGGTGCTCGACATCCCGTGGGCGGCCACCGGTCTGATGCTGGCGCTGGTGGCGGCGTTGCTGTTCGCGATCGTCGCCGGGCTGGCGCGCAACGTGCGCCGTCAGGGGCACGGCCTTCGGGAGGAACAGTGAGGATCTGGCTGCTCGCCCGGGTGCACCTGGGCACGGTGGCCGTGCTCTTCGTGCTCACGTTGAGCGCGTGCCTGCTGGTCGCGGGCCTGCCGAGGGGGATGCAGGCCTCGTACGACGAGGCCCTGCGCCGCGCGCTGACCACCGCCCCGGCCGTGCAGACCGACCTGACGGTGACCGTGGAGTCCCACGGGCAGGGCGAGGACCTGCGCGAACGCGCCCAGTTCGACTCCCGCGACCGCCTCTGGCGCGAGATCCTGCCCGCCGGGCTGCGCCCGCTGACCACCGGCGCCGGCCACATGAGCGCCAAGACCTCGCTCACGCCGATCACCGGAACCAGCGGCGGGGCGTACGTCAACCTGGGCTGGCTCTCCGACGCCGACCGGCGCGTGGACTGGGTCGCGGGACGGGCGCCCGGCGCACCCGCCACGAGCCGCCACGAAGGTGAGACGATCCCCGTCTTCGAGGTGGGGGTCGTCGAGGAGGCCCTGGCCGAAATGGGCCTGAAGCTGGGCCAGACGATCACCCTCGGCGAGAACGACTACGCCGCCGTGAAGATCGTCGGCGTCTTCCGGGCCAAGGACCCCGGCGACCGCTACTGGTCGCACAACTCCGACATCCTCCACGTCATCGAGCAGCAGCCGCCCGGCGGCAAGGACCACGTCAAGCACATCACCACGCTGATGTCCGACGCCGGGCTGACCGCGCTCAGCGGCGAGGGGCGCAACCTGTCCTACCGCTGGATCCTGCCCCTCGACGCGCGGGCCGCCAGTGCCCTGGACGTGCCCGAGCTGCGGGCGGCGGTCGCCGAGTTCGACCGGGTCGTGGGGCTGCAGACCACCGGCAGCCCGTACCGCGTCGAGACGGCGCTGCCCAAGCTGCTCGGCGACTTCCTGGCCGCGCTGTCCACCGCGCAGACCGTGATGTACCTGGTGCTCGGCGGGCTGCTGGTGGTCGCGCTCGGCGTGATCGTGCTGGCCGTGCAGCTCCTGGCCGACAAGCTGGACCACACGCTGACCCTGGCGCGGGCGCGCGGCGGGTCGCTGCCTCAGGTGGCGGGCACGGCCGCGGCCTTGACCGGGCTGGCGGTGGCGCCCGCGGCGCTGCTCGGGTACGCGCTGTCCTTCCTCGTGACCGGGCCGGCGCTGCCGATCGTGCACGCCGGGCCGGCGATCGTGGTGGTCGTGGCCGCCGGGTTCGCCGCCGTGCGGCCGGCGCTCGTGCACCGCACGCCGCTGCACGGCTCGCGGGACGACGTGGCCACCGCCCGGCCCTCCGCCAAGCGGATCACGCTGGAGGTGCTGGTCGTGGTGCTCGCGCTGGCGGGGGCGTACCTGCTGCGGGCCCGCGGGCTGAGCGCGTCGGGCGGGCAGGACCCGTTCCTGCTCGTGGTGCCGATCGCGCTGACCGTGGCGGCGGCGCTGATCACGTTGCGCTGCTACCCGTACCCGCTGCGGCTGTTCGTCCGGCTGGCCTCGCGCGGCCGGGCGGCGGTGCCGTTCCTGGGGTTGACCAGGGCGGCCAGGGCGCGTTCCGGCAGCCTGCTGCCGGTGCTGATCCTGCTGCCCGCACTGGGCGTGTCGGTGTTCGCGGCGGTGGTCTCCGACGGCATCGCGACCACGCAGCGGACGGCGTCCTGGCAGCAGGTGGGCGCGCCGATCAGGATCACCTCGGAGAGCGAGATCCCCGCAGGGGTGATCGAGCGGGTGCGCGGCCTGCCCGGGGTCGAGCGGGTGGTGCTCGCCCAGACGGGACGGGTGCAGGTCGGGTACGGCGCGGAGCGGGCCGAGGCCATCGCCGTGGACGTGGCCCAGTGGCGGCAGATCCTCGGCGACGCCCCCGTCGGCCTGCCGCCGCTGACCGACGGCGCGCTCGTCTCGCCCGAGCTGCGCGGGCGGGGCACGTTCGAGATCGGGTGGCAGTCGCGGGTGAAGCTGGCCACGCGCGGCGTGATCGAGTCGGTGCCCGGCTTCCACACCCAGGGCAAGTTCCTGGTCGTGCCCATCGGCGTGCAGGTCCGGCCCGCGGTGAACACGCTGCTGATCCAGGGGGATGCCGCGCTCTCCGACCTGGCGCGGCTGGTCCCGTCGGCCGTCGTCACCTCTCAGGAGAGCGCTCTGCGGGCCATCCAGGACGATCCGCTGACGAGCACGGTGCGCTGGACGCTCGTGGTCGTGACGGTCGCGCTGGCGGCGTACGCGCTGATCGCCGTCGTCCTGTCGCTGGTCATCGGGGCCGCCGAGCGGGCGCGGGCGGTGTCGTTCCTGCGCACGCTCGGCCTGTCGGAGCGGCAGGCGCAGCGCCTGACCGTGCTGGAGATCCTGCCCATGATCGTCGTCACCGCGCTGATCGGGCTCGGCCTGGGCCTCGGCCTGCCCGCCGCGCTCGGGCCCGGCGTGGACCTGTCGTCGTACGCGGGCGACCTGCCCGTGGGCGACTACTCGCTGGACCTGTTCCTGCCCAGCGCGCTGGCGGCCGGGCTGGCCGTCGTCGCCGTGCTCGGCGCGTACGCGCACACCGCCATCAGCCGGCGCCGCAGCCTCGGCGCCGTACTCCGAGTGGGAGACCTCCCATGAACCCGACCCTGTCAGAGCTGGAAGCCAAGGCCAGGCGGCCGGCCGCCGCGTTCGGCGGCGACGCGCACATCGTCTGCGACAACCTCGTCCGCATCTACAAGACCGAAGGCGTCGAGGTCGTCGCCCTGCAGGGCCTGGACCTGGTGATCGACAAGGGCGAGCTGGTCGCCATCGTCGGGGCGTCGGGCTCAGGCAAGTCGACGCTGCTCAACGTGCTGTCCGGGCTGGACGTGCCGACCGCCGGCGTGGCCAGGGTGGCCGGGATGGACCTGCTGTCGATGAACGCCAAGGACCGGCTGCGGTACCGGCGGTCCGTGGTCGGGTTCATCTGGCAGCAGACGGCGCGGAACCTGCTGCCGTACCTGACCGCTCGGGAGAACGTCGAGCTGCCGATGAAGCTGGCGGGCTCCGCGCGCAAGGGGCGGGCCCTGGAGCTGCTGGAGCTGCTCGGCGTCGCCTCCTGCGCCAACCGCAGGACGCCCGAGATGTCCGGCGGCGAGCAGCAGCGCGTGGCCATCGCCGTCGCCCTCGCCAACTCCCCGCAGCTCATCCTGGCCGACGAGCCGACGGGCGAGCTGGACAGCGAGACGTCGGAGCAGGTGTTCGACGCGCTGCGCAAGGCCAACAGGGAGCTGGGCGTGACCGTGGTCATCGTGACGCACGACCCGCTGGTGTCGGAGCAGGTGGACCGGACGGTGGGCATCCGCGACGGGCGTACCAGCAGCGAGACGCTGCGGCGGGAGGGCGCCGAGGGGCAGATCATCGCCGAGGAGTACGCCGTGCTCGACCGGGTGGGGCGCCTGCAGCTGCCACGCGACTTCATGAACGCCCTCGACATGGAACGCCGGGTGCGCCTGGAGCTCGAATCCGACCACATCGGCGTGTGGCCCGCCCGAGAGGAGCCCTCGAATGACTGACTCGCCCCTGGTCGTGGTGGAAGGGCTGCGCAAGGTCTACCGGACCGGGCCCAAGGAGGTCGTGGCGCTGCGGGACGTGTCGTTCTCCGTGCTGCCCGGGGAGCTGGTCGCGATCCGCGGCCGGTCCGGCTCGGGCAAGACGACCCTGCTCAACCAGATCGGCGGCCTCGACAAACCGGACGCCGGGCGGGTGGTGGTGGACGGGCGCGAGATCACCTCCCTGTCCGAGGACGGGCTGCTGGCCGTGCGCAGGGACGTGATCGGGTTCGTGTTCCAGTCGTTCGGGCTGATCCCCGTGCTGTCGGCGGCGGAGAACGTGGGGGTGCCCATGCGGCTGCTGCGGACGCCGGTGGAGGAGCGGGAGTCTCGCGTACGGATGCTGCTCGCGCTCGTGGGGCTGGAGCAGCACGTCAACCAGCGGCCGTACGAGCTGTCCGGGGGGCAGCGGCAGCGGGTCGCCATCGCCAGGGCCCTGGCCAACCGGCCCCGGCTGCTGGTGGCCGACGAGCCCACGGGGCAGCTCGACTCGCAGACGGGACGGCAGATCATGGAGCTGCTGCGGGCGCTCGTACGGAGTGAGGGGGTGACGGCGCTGGTGGCCACGCACGATCCGAGCCTGATGACGCTGGCGGACCGGGTGCTGGAGATCAGCGATGGGGTGGTGCGGGAGGCCGCGCTCACGTAGGGGTGTGCGGCGGGGCCACGCTGACCTGGTGGAGCGCGGCGCGGACACGCTGACCTGGTGGAGCGCGGCGCGGACATGCTCACCTGATGGTCCGTCTCATGGCGCCCTGCGCTCGCCCCGGCCTGGCTTGGCTCCGGCCTGGCTTGGCTCCGCCGAACCGGGCTCCTGGCCGTGGTGGCGCCGGCCACGTGGCTGCCAGACGATCGCCACGAGGTTGGCGGCGGCGACCAGCACACCGCCCGTCACCGCCAGCGCCGTCACCCCCGTCATCCCCGCCAGCGGCGCGGCCACCGCCAGCCCGAACGGCCGCGACGCGAACGAGATCAGCTGGTCGAACGACCGCACCCGCCCCAGAGCCCCCTCAGGAACCTCCTCCGCCACCACCGTCTCCCACAGCGGGCTGAGCAGCCCCAGCCCGAACATCGCCACGAAGTACGCCCCCGCCAGCACGGCGACGGGCGCGGGAACGGCCAGGGCCACCATGGGCAGCAGGTAGCTCGCGGCACTGGCCTGCACCACCGCCAGCGGGCGCCGGATCGGCAACCTGGGGGCGGCGAACACGCCCAGCACCATCCCCACGGTCCCGCTCTGCACGATCACCATCCAGCCGGTCTCGCCACCCAGCTGGTGTACGGCGGTCACGGGGGCGAGCGTCAGGAACAACCCGGCCACGAAGTGCCAGACGCCGTGGCCGAGCACGCACGCCAGGAACCAGGGCCGTACCCTGATCTCCCGCCATCCCCGTACGAGGTCCTCCTGGAACGACGCCCAAGCCCCGCGCCGTTCGCCTCGCCTCGGTCCGCTCGTCCGGCTCCTGTCAGGGACCGGCTCAGGCTCTCGACCACTGGGCGCCCCCGGAACCCCGGCCGACCTGCGAACCCCGATTCCCCGCAGAACCCCAGCAGGCCCCTGCCCCTTCCTCGTCACCGCCCCGGCAGAGCCTTGGCCCTCCCTCGTCACCGCCCCAGCAGACCTTTGACCCTCGATCGTCCTCGCGAGCCCGGCCTCCTGCGTCACGCCAGCCTTACCAGCCGGGTCGGCCTTCCCCGCCACGCCAGCCTTACCAGCCACGCCGGCCTTCCCCACCACGCCGGCCTTCCCCGAGACGGCGGGTGACGTTCGGATTCCCCCCAGGGTCAACGCCGAGCAGGCGAACAACACCGCCGTGAGCCCCGCCGCCCACCCGGGGCCGGCGGCCACGGTGACCGTTCCGGCGATGGCCGGGGCCGCGACGCTGGACAGGCTCGTCACCACGCCGATGCGCGCGTTCATCCGCAACCGGTCCGGACCGGGCACCACCGCGATCACCAGCCTCGGCACGGCCGGGCTGCCGAACGCGATGGCCGCCCCCGCCACCGCCGACAGGAAGGCAAGATCGATCAGACGGTTCAGCCCCAGCAGGAGCTCGACGGCGATGGCCGCCTGCGACAGGCATCGGACCAGATCGGCGGCCAGGGCGAGCCGTCCCGGCCTGACCCGGTCGGCCATCACCCCGCCGACGGGCAACAGCACCAGCATCGGGATCAGCTCGCTCGCCAACACGATCCCCAGCTCCCCGCCGTCGCCGCCGGCCCGCAGGACCGCCAGCGTGAGTGTCGTGGGGATGAGGGCCGTGGCCAGGGCTGACAGACAGCGTCCGATCAGAAGCCGATGCATCATGGCCGAGACAATATTTCGCTGACGAATGTTTCGTCAACAAAATACTTGCTGGCGTATGATCCGTGGCATGGAGGACTCGGTCGATCGCCATCTGGCCCGCTGGCGCGGCAAGGCGCCCTTCGACGAGCGGGTGGAGGCCATCGTGACGCGGATGCAGTTCCTCGTGAAGCACCTGTCCCACACGAAGGAGGCGGCTCTGGCGGAGGTCGGCATGCAGGACTACGAGTTCGAGACGCTGCACCGCCTGGTGGCGCGCGGCGGATCGGCGACGCCGTCGGAACTGGCAGCGGACCTGCTGCTCTCACCGGCCGGCATGACGGGGCGCCTGGACACGCTGGAGCGCACGGGGCTGGTGCGCCGGGTCCGCAGCACCGAGGATCGCCGCCGGGTGGACGTCGAACTCACCTCGAAGGGCAAGAACCTGTGGTTCGAGGCGATGGCCATCCGCGCCGAGGTGGAGGCGTCCATGGTCAACGCCCTGAACCCAGCGGATCAGGACCTGCTGGACGCCCTGCTCAAACAACTCCTCCTCAAGGCAGAAGCCACTCACTGACCCCTACCGGCAACCGGCATGCCAGGCACCTGCCCCGGTCCCCCATTCGGACGAAACCGCGCACTCCACCACCACCACGCAACCGCGTTCCAACCGCAACGGACACCGCACTCCACCGGCGACAGGCACGAGCCACCCCGTCCAGGACAGTGCTTCCGCCCGGAACCACCACCCTGAATGCCACCACGCATGCGACCAAAACGGGCTCAAGCTGCCACCGTTCCGGCTGTGCTACCGCCCGGAACGGGCCCGAACCACCACCCTGAGCGCAACCACGTGCTCAATCGAGGCGCGTCCTGAACCGCCACCGTTTCAGGCTGTGGCGACCGCCCGGAACGGGGAGACCACCCGGAACGGGCACGGGCCACCGCCCGAAACCGGCATGGGCCACCGCCCGGAACGGGCCCGGGCCACCGCCCGAAACCGGCACGGGCTACCGTCCGGTGCGGCTGGCCACGATGACCTGCACCGTGTGCTCCAGCGCGTACGCCGGGTCTGCTCCCCCACCCTTGACCTGCTCGTCCGCACTGGCCACAGCCTGGATCGCCCTCGCGAGCCCTTCCGGCCCCCACCCGTTGAGCTGGCGCTTCACCCGATCCACCTTCCACGGCGGCATGCCGACGTGACTGGCCAACTGCCCACCACGCAGGTTGCGCGGCGCGCTGCCGACCTTGGCAAGCGACCGCAGCCCACCGGCCAGCGCACTTACCAGCAGCACCGGCGCAACCCCCGTGCCGAGCGCCCACCGCAACTGCTCCAGAGCCTCCGCCAGCCGCCCCTCGACGGCCGAGTCGGCGACGTTGAAGCCGGTGACCTCCGCCCGTCCCTTGTGATACCGGGCCACCGCAGCCGCACTGATCGTCTTGTCCTCGGTGTCGAACGCCAGCTGGCTACACGCGGCAGCCAGCTCACGAAGATCGTTCCCCACGGCGTCGAGCAACGCCTGCGCCGCGTCGCCGGAGATGTTCCGCCCGGTCCGCTTGAACTCCCCCTTGATGAAGTCCAGCCGCTCCCCTGCCTTGGTGACCTTGTTGACCGTGATCACCTTGGCTCCGGCCTTCTTCACCCCGTCGACCAGCGCTTTCCCCTTCACCCCACCCGGATGCGCCAGGACCATCACGGTGTCCTCCGAGGGCTGCTTGGCATAGGTCACGATCTCGGTGATGACCTCTTTGGCCAGATCCTGGGCGGACCTGATCACCACGACGGAACGATCCCCGAAGAGCGACGGCGAGGTCAGCTGCGTGAGCTCACCAGTGGTGACCTTGCTGCCGAGGAGGTCGTGCACCTCGGCGCTGGCATCGGCAGCCCGCGCCGCCGCCACGACACCACTCACCGCCCGCTCAACCAGCAGCTCCTCGTCGCCGACAACCAAGGTCACAGGTGCTGGATCGGTTCCCGCCATGTCAGGCAGCATGCCATGCGCCGCCGACAACCTGGTACTCAACGTTCTGACTCCCCTCCGCCCTCCTCCTCACCCTCACCAGCCCCCTCCACGTCCTGCAGCCCGCTCCTCGCCCATCAGCCCCCTCCTCGTCCCACAGCCTCTTCCTCGCCCTCACCAGCCCCCTCCTCGTCCCGCAGCCCGCTCCTCCTCCACTACAGCCTGCTTCTCGCCCTCTCCAGCCCCAGTCTTCATGCTCTGCAGCCCTCGTCCCCCTCCCTCCAGCCCTCGTCGCCCGCCTACAGCCCTGTCTCCTCCCTGCAGAACGCCGACATCGGCGATGGCGTTCGTCGGCACCTGCGCACAAGGCACGACGACGACCATGGGTTCCCGTGGTCAGGGTCCGCGCGGAACCACCACCATGCCTCCTTCACGTTCGATGACCGCGAGGTCTCCTGACTGGTCCGTCCGGTAGACGGTGAGCCCGAGGCTGCGGAGGAGGGCCAGCGTGGACGTGGCGGGATGGCCGTAGTCGTTGTCGGCTCCCACGCTGATCAGCGCCGCTCGTGCCCCGAGTGAAGCCAGGAAGGCGGGCGACTGCCTGTTCGATCCGTGGTGCGGCGTTTTGAGGAGGTCAGCTCGTACGGGGAGCCGGTGCAGCAGGTCGTCCTGCGCCTCCGTTTCCAGGTCGCCCCCCAGCAGGATCGAGCCGGAGCGCCAGCGTACGTGCAGGACCACGCTCGAATTGTTGATCGCGCTGCCCTCGCTCCGCCCGTTCATCTCATCATCGGCGGGATCCGGAGCCAGTACGGTCAGCTCTGATGGGCCGAAGCGCCAGCGGGTGCCCGGCGGAGCCGTCCATTCGGGTATCCGGTGGCGCGCCAGCGTGGCCGAGATCCTCGCTCCGGAGCGCGAGCCGGGCCGGTGTGGGCTGACGACCGCTGCCCCGACCCGCCGGTTCCTGAGGACGCCTGGCAGGCCGTCCACGTGATCGGCGTGGGGATGGGTGAGGACGAGCAACGGCACGTCCTCGACGCCGACTCTGCGCAGGCATCGGTCCATGGCGACCGGGTCCGGTCCTGCGTCGACCACGACTCCCCGTCCCTGCCCGGCCGAGAGGACGAGGCCATCGCCCTGGCCCACGTCGCACATCACCATCAGCCATCCTTTGGGCGGCCACGGGCCGACGATGGGCCGGATCACCAGGACCGTCGCCAGGGCGGCTGCGGCGGCCGTCAGCGCGATGGCGCGCCAGGCGCGGTGCCTCAGGACGGGGATCGCCACGATCACCGTCAGCAGGAGCAGGCCGAGCCCGGGCAGACCGGCAGGCCAAGGCACGGTGGCGAACGGCAGGCCGACCGCCCAGCGCGCGACCATGATGATCCAGCCGACCGCGTACCCTGCGGGGATCACCAGCAGTCCGGCGGCGTCCGGCCACACGGGCGACACCAGCGCGGCGCCGAAACCGAGCAGGGTCGCGGGCGCCACCGCCGGCGCGACGAGCAGGTTTGCGACCACCGCCACGGGCGTCAGCTGGCCCGCCATCAACACCAGGACAGGAGTCACGGCCACCTGAGCAGCCGCCGGCACGGCCACGGCCTCAGCCAGCCAGCGAGGAAGCCGGCAACGGGGAAGCCGATCGCTGAGCCTGGGGTTTCCGCCATCTCGCTCACGGCCGGGGATGTGGTCGTCCCCCTGTCCGGGTAGGCGGCCTTGCTCGGGGCCGGGCGCATGCCCTTGCGGCGCGGGTTCTTCTGGGAGGGCGTTGTCCTGTTTTGTGCCCGACAACTTGTCTCGCCAGTGCGGGGCGAGGATGAGGATGCCGGCGGTGGCCGTGACCGAGAGGGCGAAGCCGTACGAACGGGCCAGGTCCGGGACGAACAGGACCAGGAAGAGGACGGTGGCCGACAGCGCCGCGAAGCCGTCCTTCGAGCGGCCCGTACCCATGGCGATGGCGGCGGCGAGGCCCATGAGGAGAGCGCGGAGCACGCTCGGGGACGGCCGGGCGACCACCGCGAACGCGAGCATCGCCACGGCGGCGAAACCCGCCCTCATGGGGAGGGAGAGACCGATCAGGCGGGAGAGAGCGAGCGCCGCGCCTGCGACGATCGCCAGATTGGCGCCTGAAACGGCGTTCAGGTGGCTCAGACCTGCTTCCCTGAGGTCGGAGGTCACCTGGGGGTCCATGCGGGAGACGTCGCCCACGACGAGGCCCGGGAGGAGACCGCGCTGGTCGGGAGGGAGGACGTCGGCGGCGGATCGGAGGCCTGATCTGAGCGCGCCTGCCGCTGCGTGGAGGCCGGATGGGGGTGTCAGGACGCGCGGTGGGCTTCGGACGAGCAGGATTGCCGCTTCCAGGGTGCCGGAGGTCGGTCTTGCCAGGCGGCCGGTGACCTCTACGTCCTGGGTGGGCAGGAGGGCGGCCCAGGCCTGACCTGTGGCGAAGACCGTGATGGGGACGTTGACGGCTTGTCTGGTTGTGGGGGTTTGGATGAGCTTGAGGTCTGCGGAAATTACATAGTTTTCATGGGCGAAGCGGGCGTTTCTGTTGGGTCTGCGCTTCGGGTCGCCGGTCAGGGTGATGTGGGCGGTGATGGAGGCGTTCTTGTCGGCCAGGTCCGCTGTCGGGCCGGATGTCAGGGCGTGGATACGGAGGGCCGTTGAGGCCGAGGCCGCTGCTGTGCAGATGAGCGTGGCCAGCAGGATGTTGCGCCATCCGATGTATCCGGCATGTCCGGCGCGCCCTGTGCGTTCGGCGTGGTGCCATCCCGTGCGTGCGGTGGTGCTGCGGGCGGGTTCGGCCCTTTGCTCCGGGGGCTGACTTGGACCGGGCGCGCAGGGTGGCGCGGATGGCGGGGTGGGATGAGACGCGGAGCGTGGCGCGGGCGGCTCGGCGTGAGCGGGCTCGGAACCTGGTGTGGGCGACTGGATGGGTAGGGACGTGGAAGGTGGTGTGGGGGGCCGAGTTGGGCGTGATCGTTGGCGGGACGTCGCGGCTGTTCTCGTGAGCCAGGCTGTGGCGGCGGCGCCAAGGGCCGCGGTGGTGGCGACGACCAGTCCGGTGAAGGGTGAGCATGCCAGGAGGATCAGGGCGCTCGCCCACGCCGCCAGGGCCGGAAGGGCGAGGGGCCAAGCATGCGCCCGCCTGTCGGTGTGCTGGTGTTCCTGAGCAGCGTCAGGCCTTGAGCCACTGGCCTGCGCAGTCATACCCGGACCTTTGGCTTGATTTCCTCGAACTTTCTCGGGCCGATGCCTGTGACTTCGCGGAGCTGCTCGATGGTGGTGAAGCCGCCGTGGCTCGTGCGGAACTCGGCGATGCGGGCTGCCAGGACCTCTCCCACGCCCGGAAGCTGCTCCAGCTGGTCGGTGGTGGCGGAGTTGAGGTCCAGGATCGTGGCGGCGGGGTCGGTGGCCGGAAGACCGGGCAAGGGTGCCTGGCCGGGGGTGGCGCCCACCACTATCTGCTCGCCGTCGATCAGGCGTCGGGCCAGGTTGAGTGAGCCTGTGGAGGCGCTGCGGGACACCCCTCCTGCGGCTGTCACCGCGTCCGTCACCCGGGCGCCCGTGGGGAGCCGGTAGACGCCGGGTTTGCGGATCTTGCCAGTGACGTGGACGGTGACCTTGGCCGCGACGGTCGATGGGGGCGTGGGTGCGGTCGGGCTCATCGGCGTGGGTGGCGGCAGGGGCTGTGGTGAAGGCTTCGACTGCCAGACGAAGAAGATCGCCACGGCTGTTGCCAGGACGCCCACGGCGAGGAGGACGCGTAGGCCGGGCTTGCCTGGATCGAGGGCCGCCTGGCCCTGGGTGGCCACGGCTTTGCGTAGTGCTTGGAGAGGGGCAGGCAGGGAGGCGGGCAGGGAGGCGGGCAACGGCAACGAGGCCGGCGGAGGGGCAGGGGCAGGGCCAGGGGCGGGGACGAAGGCAGAGACGGCGACGGGTACACGGGGAGAGGCAGACGCAGAGGCGGGGACGGGAGCAGAGGCGGTGGGACTGGGCGACGGCGTGTTTGGCCACCGCTGGGCCGACGAGTCGTCTGTCAATGGCCTCTCGCCTGATGGTCTCTGACCGATCGCCTGCTGCGTGCCTGACAACCGCTCCCCAAACGTCCACTCGCCCGACAACGGCTCGCCCAACGGCCGCTCGGCCGGCGAAGGCTCGGCCCGCGAACGCGTGCCTGGCGACCGCCTGGCCGGCGAACGCTCGGCCGGCGAAAGGTCGGCCGGCGCACTCTCGGCTGGCGAGCGCTCGACCGGTAGCGGGTGCCCTGGTACGGGATGGCGCAGTGATGGCTCATCGACGTCGCCACCGGCATGCTCGGCGATCGCAGCACCGTCCCAGGAAGCATCCTCGTGACGTGGTGGCCCGAACGGGGTGAAGGCCGCCTGTGCGCGTCCCTGTGTCTCCTGCGGCGAGCTGGGGCGGCGCTTCGATGCGTGAACCGTGGCGGCTCCCGTGCCCCACGGAGGGCGGCCGAGGAGGCGGCGGGGGCGGCGGGCAGGGGTGGTGATCGACCGTAGCCGGGACTCGGCTATGGCGCGCTCTGCCGTGGGGTCGGGGGTTCGCACGGCGAAGAATGTACGGCTCAGGCCATCCCCGCCAGGGACCGAGCGGGGTTCTGTGGATGGAGGAGGAAGCGGGGTGGATGGAGAGGGAAGGAGGAGCGAATCCGGGTGGGTGACTGTTGATGGAGGAGGGAAGCGGGGTGGGCGGCTGTGGAGGGAGAGACGGATCCGGGTGGGCGGCTGTGCAAGGAGGAGCTGATCCGTTGGGTGGCCGGGGAGGGAGAGACGGGATCCCGGTGGGTGGCCGGGGAGGGAGAGACGGGATCCCGGTGGGTGGCCGGGGAGGGAGAGACGGGATCCCGGTGGGTGGCTGGGGAGGGAGAGACGGATCCGGGTGGTGGCTTGGGAAAGGTGGTCAGAGGTCTGGTGAGGTGACGGTCAGGCCGAGCATGCCCGGGCCCACATGGACGCCGATCACGGCCCCCACCTCCACCACCCGGAGGTCCCTCAGTCCCGGCACCCGCTTGCGCAGCCGCTCCGCCAGCGCCTCCGCTCGTTCCCGCGCCGCCAGATGCTGCACCGCCACCTCCACGGGCCTCTCACCCGCCACCTCCACCGCCAGGTCCTCCAGGCGGGCGATGGCGCGGGACGACGTACGGACCTTCTCCAGGAGGGAGATGCGGCCGTCGGCGATGTGCAGGAGCGGTCTGATCATGAGGGCGGAGCCGAAGAGGGAGGCCGCCGCGCCGATGCGGCCGCTGCGGCGAAGGTAGTCGAGGGTGTCGACGTAGAAGAACGTCCGGGTGCCGCGCATGCTGTGCCGGGCGACGGCGGCCACCTCGTCCGGTGAGGCTCCGGACGCGGCGGCGCGGGCGGCTGCCAGGACCGGGTAGCCCAGGCCCATCGCGATGGAGCGGCTGTCGATCACTTCCACCGGTACGGGAGCGTCGCGGGCGGCGGCCATGGCGGACTCGATGGTGCCCGACAGTTCGCCCGAGACGTGGATCGAGACGATGGCGGTGGCCCCGCCGGCAGCCAGGTCGGAGTAGCAGGTCGCGAAGCGGGCGGGCGTGGGGCGGGAGGTGGTGGCGTGGGCCAGGTCACCGGTGAAGGATCCCTCGTCGAACGCGCGGACTCCCGGGAAGGAGCTCTCGGCGGAACTGCGACCTCCAGGAGAGGAGCCCTCAGCGGACGTACGGCCTCCGCGGAAGGAGCCCTCAGCGGACGTGCGGGCGCCAGGAAGAGAGCGGTCGTCCACGGTGCGATCGTTCACGGTGCGGTCGTCCACGGCGCGGTCGTCAGGAGTGGCGCGCTCCCCGCCGGTGACGTCCCTGTTGGAGCTCCCGGCGTACGTGAAGGAGCCCTCGGCAGCGGTGGTGCCCCGTGGGCCGGGGCCTCGCGCGATCACCTGTACGGGCACCACGGCCACACCAGGCACAGACCCCAAATAGGCGGTTGAATCCGTAACAACGGCAACCAAGGGCGACATAACCCGAATCTAACTACTGAACGGGTGTCCCACCCCGCCACACCCGCCGCGGCTTCAGCCCGAAGGACCAGGCGAAGGCGCCCTCGTGGTCGGCGTCCCACTGGACGATGTCCGCCAGCCGGCCGGGAGCCAGCACGCCGCGGTCGGGCGCGCCGAGGACGGTGGCGCCGCCGAGGGTGGCCGCGCGCAGGGCGTCGTTGACGCTCATCCCGAACGCCGACACCGCCATGGCGACGACCAGGGACATCGAGGTGATGCCGCAGTAGCCGGGGTTGTGGTCGCTGCCGAGGGCGATCTGCACGCCGTGCTTGATCATCTGCCGGACCGGCGGGAGGTGGCCGCGCTGGAGGGCGGTGGCGGGGCAGACGACGGCGGGCACGCCGTAGCGCGACATGATCGCGATGTCCTCGTCGGACATGTGGTGGAGCCCGTCGGCCGACGCGCAGCCGAGCTCGGCGGCCAGCTGGACGGCGCCGCGGCGGCTGAAGATGCCCGCGTGGATGCGCGGGAGCAGGCCGACGTTGCGGCCCGAGGCGAGGACCCAGCGGGACTCCTCGGTGGTGAAGTACCCCTCGTCGCAGTAGACGTCCACGCTGTCGGCGCCCGCCGCGGCCGCGTCGGCGCACCAGGCGCCCACGGCCTCGACGTACTCGCGCTGCCTGCCGAAGTACTCCGGCGGCACCACGTGCGCGGCCAGGAACGTGACGTGCACCCGCGGCATCATCGGCTCCTTCTCCAGCTCGCGCAGGAGCCGCACGTCGGCGAGCTCGCCGTCGCGGGTGAGGTGGTAGCCGGTCTTGGCCTCGACGGTCGTGGTGCCGCTGAGCAGCCAGCTGCGCAGCCGCTCGCGTACGCCGTTGCACAGCGTCCACGGGTCGGTGCCGCGGGTCACGGTGACGGTGGAGCCCACGCCGCCGCCCGCCGCGGTGATCGAGGCGGAGGTGGAGCCGCCCGTGCGGATGGCCAGCTCGGCGTAGCGGTTGCCGGCGTAGACGGGGTGCGTGTGGGCGTCGATGAGGCCGGGCGTGACCAGGGCGCCGCCGAGGTTCTCGACGTGGTCGACGTCGACGATGTCATCGACCACACCGGGCACGCTCTGGGGGAGGTCCGGCGCGCGGCCGACCCAGGCGATGCGGTCGTTGTGCACCAGGATGGCGGCGTTGCTGAGGACCTCGTTGCCGGTCCACAGGCGGCCGATGTTGGTCAGGAGTCGGACGGTCACCGCATCACCACCCCGTACGACCCCCCGCACGAGCGCGCTGCCCAGCGCACGGCCTGTGCCGCGCCCACTGAGTCCGCTCCGGGTCCGGACGACATGGGGGGTCTCCTGCTCTTCCGCATCGAGTTGTGCGGTGACCGTATCGCCGGAGTCATGATCCGGCGATTTCAGTTCAGTTACGTTATTTCACATGTTGGGCTGCTGTACAGGGTTATTCGGAAGAAAGACCATTCATCCCAACCATCACGCAGCCCTGTCTTGTCCCCACGGCTCCCGCTGACGACGTTCACACCCTCAGCCACCATGAAACCAGAACCCAAACCCAAGGCCAGACCAACGTTAGGTCTGGCCAATCCTAGCAATCCCAGGGTTCTGGGACCACTGCCGCTTTTGGGTAGGCGTGCGCGATTTGCGGCGAGTAATGCCCGCCATGCAAGTGGCCCGGCCACGACAGGCCGGGCCACCGGACGGACAGGCTCCTAGGAGACCCGCTCCACGGGCTTGCCCACGCGCAGCAACTCCTGCGACAGGCTGGGCAGGACCCTGGCGTGCAGGACCGTCCCGTCCTCCACGTGGTCCACCGAGAGCACCTCGCCCTCCCGGTGGGCCCGCGAGATGAGATCCCCCCGCTCGTACGGCACCAGCAGATGCACCTCGTGGTCGAGCCGCGGCAGCCGCTCCTCGATGAGGTCCATCAGCGCGGGGATGCCCTTGCCCGTACGGGCGGACACCACGATGCTGTCCCGCTCACGCCGCGCGATCCGGTCCAGCACCTCCTGATCGGCCGCGTCCGCCTTGTTGATCACCACGATCTCGGGGATCTCGGAGGCGCCGTCGATGTCGGCGAACACCTCCCGCACGGCCGCGAGCTGCCCTTCGGGGTCGGGATGCGACCCGTCCACGACGTGCAGGATCAGGTCGGCGTCCGCGACCTCCTCCAGTGTGGACCGGAACGCCTCGACGAGCTGGTGCGGCAGGTGCCGGACGAAGCCGACGGTGTCGGCGATCGTGAACAGCCTGCCCTCCGGCGTGCGCGCGCGGCGCACGGTCGGGTCGAGGGTGGCGAACAGCGCGTCCTCCACCAGCACGCCCGCGCCCGTGACGCGGTTGAGCAGCGAGGACTTGCCGGCGTTGGTGTAGCCGGCGATGGCCACGGCGGGCACCTCGCGGCGCTGGCGCCGGTGGCGCATGGTCTCGCGCGAGGTGGACATGCCGCTGATCTGCCGGCGCAGCTTGGACATGCGCTCGCGGATGCGCCGGCGGTCCAGCTCGATCTTGGTCTCACCGGGGCCGCGGCCGCCGATGCCGACGCCGCCCGCGGCGCGACCGCCGACCTGCCGGGACAGGTTGCCACCCCAGCCGCGCAGGCGCGGCAGCAGGTACGACAGCTGCGCCAGCTCGACCTGGGCCTTGCCCTCACGGCTCTTGGCGTGCTGGGCGAAGATGTCGAGGATCAGCGCGGTCCGGTCGATGACCTTGACCTTGACGATGTCCTCGAGCTGGCGGAGCTGGCCAGGGGTCAGCTCACCGTCGCAGATCACGGTGTCGGCGCCGCTGGACTCGACGACGTCGCGCAGCTCCAGGGCCTTGCCGGAGCCGATGTAGGTGGCCGGGTCGGGCTTCTGGCGGCGCTGGATGAGCCCGTCGAGCACCTGCGACCCGGCCGTCTCGGCCAGGAGCTTCAGCTCGAGCAGGGAGTTGTCGGCGTCTTCCGCGGTGCCGGAGGTCCAGACGCCGACGAGGACGACCCGTTCGAGCCGCAGCTGACGGTACTCGACCTCGGAGACATCCTGGAGTTCGGTGGAGAGGCCCGCCACGCGGCGGAGCGCCTGGCGATCCTCGAGGTCCATGTCGCCGGTCTCGAACGCGTCGAGCTCGGAGTTTTCGTGCATTCGTGTCATCTCTATTAGGGAACGTCTGAACACCTCGGTGTCTTCCCACGATGGTGGCACGACATCCGCGGCACAATCACCTAGTTATCGAGTCAAGCAGGCTTGACGGTGATGTCCCCCGAACCCGCGGTCAGCGAGATCTTGTGCGCGGAGGAGGCGTCGTTCCTGACCGTCACGGCGGTGTCACCGGAGCCCACGTCGGACTTCACGTCATAGGCGCCGTCGGGGACGCTGAGCGTGATGTCGCCCGAGCCGGCCTTCAGCCGGGCGCTGTCGGGCGCGGAGACGTACTTGAGCTCGAGGTTCCCCGAGCCCACGTCCGCGGACACCTGCTTGCCCGCGAGCCCGGCGGCGTCCACGTCGCCGGAACCGGCGCTCACGTCGATGGGCCCGGTGAGGTTCCTGAGCGTGAGGTTGCCCGAGCCGGTCTCCAGGTCGACGGAGAGCCCCTTGGGAATCTCGATCTTGTAGTCGACGCTGCAGCCCGCGCCCCAGTCCGACGGGCACGTGTACGTCATGAGCAACGTCTCGCCCTCGACCTTGTGCTCGGGCCTGGGCTTGCTGCCCTCGCCGCGCCAGCGCAGGGTCTCCACGACGCGCACGGCGGTGCCGCCGGTCTCGGTGACCACGGCGTCGCCGGCGTTGCTGTTGAGCTGGAGCTTGGTGACCTTCTCCGCCACCTGGTACGAGGCCGTCTCCGACGTGCTCGGCTGGGCGAGGTCGGCCAGCCCGCAGCCGGTCAGCAGTGCGGCTGAGGCCAGCAGCCCGGCCGCGAGCGCGATGGTCTTCATGGCAGAGATGGTGTCGCGCGATCCCCTCCGCCCACATCGGGGATGACCCCAGGCGAACCCCAACCTTTGACCCCTGGAGGTCAGGGGAGTAATTTCACTTCCATAATCCAGAACTCATTTTCCACGATACGGAAAGAGGTCCCATGGAGATCACCGGCCCGATGCTCGACCGGTTCGACGAGATCCTCACGCCGGAGGCGCTCGACTTCGTGGCGGCTCTCCAGCGGGAGTTCGGCGCCAGGCGGCTGGAGCTGCTGCAGGCCCGCCAGGCGCGCCAGGCGGAGCTGTCGGCGGGCGGCATGCTCGACTTCCTGCCGGAGACGAAGGAAATCAGGGGGAGCGACTGGCAGGTCGCGCCCCCGGCGCCCGGCCTGGAGGACCGCCGCGTCGAGATCACCGGCCCCGTCGACAAGAAGATGACCATCAACGCGCTCAACTCCGGCGCCAAGGTGTGGCTGGCCGACTTCGAGGACGCCAACTCCCCGCTGTGGGAGAACTGCGTGGCCGGCCACCTCAACCTGCGCGACGCGCTCGACCGCACGATCGACTTCGAGACGGGCGGCAAGGCGTACGCGCTCAAGCCCGACAGCGAGCTGGCCACCGTCGTCGTGCGCCCACGCGGCTGGCACCTGGACGAGAAGCACGCCCAGGTCGACGGGCAGCCGGTCGCGGGGTCGCTGTTCGACTTCGGGCTCTACTTCTTCCACTGCGCCCAGCGGCAGCTCGACAAGGGCAAGGGCCCGTACTTCTACCTGCCCAAGATCGAGTCGCACCTGGAGGCGCGGCTCTGGAACGACGTGTTCACCAGGGCCCAGGAGCTGCTCGGCATCCCGCACGGCACGATCAGGGCGACGGTGCTCATCGAGACGTACCCGGCGGCGTTCGAGATGGAGGAGATCCTCTACGAGCTGCGCGACCACTCGGCCGGGCTGAACGCGGGCCGCTGGGACTACCTGTTCAGCGTGATCAAGAAGTTCCGGACGAGGGGCCGCGAGTTCCTGCTGCCCGAGCGGAACGCGGTCACGATGACGGCCCCGTTCATGCGCGCGTACACCGAACTGCTCGTGCGCACCTGCCACAAGCGCGGCGCGCACGCCATCGGCGGGATGGCGGCGTTCATCCCCTCGCGCAGGGACCCCGAGGTCAACGCCGTGGCGCTGGAGAAGGTGCGGGCGGACAAGACGCGCGAGTCGGGCGACGGGTTCGACGGGTCCTGGGTGGCGCACCCTGACCTGGTGCCGATCTGCCGGGAGGTGTTCGACGGCGTGCTCGGCTCGCGGCCGAACCAGCTCGACCGGCTGCGCGAGGACGTCAGCGTGACGGCCGGCGAGCTGCTGGCCGTCTCCGAGACGCCGGGCGACATCACCGAGGCGGGGCTGCGCAACAACGTGGACGTGGCGCTGCGCTACCTGGCCGCCTGGATGGGCGGGCTGGGCGCGGTCGCCATCCACAACCTCATGGAGGACGCCGCCACGGCCGAGATCTCCCGCTCGCAGATCTGGCAGTGGATCCACAACGACATCACGCTCGCCGACACCGGCCAGCAGGTCACCAAGGAGCTGGTCGAGCGGATCATCACCGAGGAGGTGGCGAAGATCGCCATGGAGCCCGGTTACGACGAAAAGCTCTTCGCGCAGGCGACGGCCCTGTTCAAGGAAGTGGCGCTGGACGACGACTTCGCCGAGTTCCTGACCCTTCCCGCCTACGCCCGGATGCCGTAAATAATCTGATGATGATGGACACGCTGGTCGCGGCTCTGCGTTCGCTCCTGCCCGCCGATTCGGTCATCACCGATCCGGTGCGATTGCGTACGTACGAGTGCGACGGCCTCACCTACCACCGGGCGACCCCCGGCGTGGTCGTGCTGCCCGGCACGGCCGAGCAGGTCGCCCAGGTGGTACGGCTGTGCAACCAGCACGGCGTGCCCTTCGTGGCCAGGGGCTCGGGCACCGGCCTGTCGGGGGGCGCGCTCCCGCGCGAGGACGGCGTGCTGATCGTCACCTCCAGGATGCGCGCGATCCTGGAGATCGACCTGGACGACCGCCGCGCGGTCGTGGAGCCCGGCGTCACGAACCTGGCCATCACCGAGGCCGTCCGCGACCGCGGCTACTACTACGCCCCCGACCCCTCCAGCCAGCAGGTCTGCTCGATCGGCGGCAACGTCGCGGAGAACTCCGGCGGCGCCCACTGCCTCAAGTACGGCTTCACCGTCAACCACGTGGAGGCCTGCGAGATCGTCACCCCCGACGGCGACCTGGTCACGCTCGACCGCATGGACCCGGGTTACGACCTGCTGGGGGCGTTCATCGGCTCGGAGGGCACGCTGGGCATCGCCACCAAGATCACGGTACGGCTGTGCCGCGCACCCGAGGCCGTGACCACGGTGCTGGCCGCGTTCGAGAGCATCGAGCAGGGCGGGCAGGCCGTCTCGGCGATCATCGGCGCGGGCATCGTGCCGGCCGCGATCGAGATGATGGACGCGCTGGCCATCGAGGCGGCCGAGGCGGCGGTGGCCTGCTCCTACCCCGCGGGCGCGGGCGCGGTGCTGATCGTGGAGCTGGACGGGCCGGCCGCCGAGGTGGAGCGGCAGTTCGTCCAGCTCCGGGAGATCTGCGCGAACGCGTTCGAGCTGCGCGTGGCGGCCGATCCGGCCGAGCGGGCGGCGATCTGGAAGGGCCGCAAGTCGGCGTTCGCGGCCGTCGGGCGCATCAGCCCGGCCTACATCGTGCAGGACGGCGTGGTGCCGCGCACGTCGCTGCCCGCCGTGCTGGCCGCCATCGACCGGCTGTCGGCGGAGCACGGCATCAGGGTGGCCAACGTCTTCCACGCCGGTGACGGCAACCTGCACCCGCTGGTGCTGTTCGACGACGCGGAGCCGGGGGCGGGCGAGCGGGCCGAGGTGGTCTCGGGCGCGATACTCGACCTGTGCATCGAGCACGGCGGCTCGATCACGGGCGAGCACGGGGTCGGCGTCGACAAGTCCAGGTACATGCCGAAGATGTTCAGCGCGGACGACCTGGACACCATGCAGCTCGTCCGGTGCGCGTTCGACCCCCGGGGGCTGGCGAACCCGGGCAAGGTGTTCCCCACCCCGCGCCTGTGCGGCGAGGTGCCGGGCGTGCGCAAGGGCGTGCATCCGCTGGTCGAGTCGGGGAAGGCGGAGCAGTTTTGATCGAGGGGGTGGCGGTCAGGCAGGCGGGTCAGGGCGACGCCGTCCGCGGCGTGATGCCCCGCTGGGTGGCGCTGCCGGAGACCGTCGAGGAGATCGCGGCCGTGCTGCGGGCCTGCGCCGAGCGTGACCTGGCGGTGGTGCCCGCGGGCGGCGGCACGAAGCTGCACTGGGGCCCGCCGCCCGAGCGGTGCGACGTGCTGCTCGACCTGTGCTGCATGAACGAGATCCTGGAGCACGCCGCGGGCGACCTGGTGGTGCGCGCGCAGGCCGGGGTCACCATGGACGCGCTGGCGGGCACGCTCGCGGGCAAGGGGCAGGAGCTGGCGCTCGACGTGCCGTTCACCGAGGGCACGACGGTCGGCGGCACGCTGGCCGCCGCGCTGCCGGGCCCGCGTTCCTTCCGCTACGGCACCGCCCGCGACCTGCTCATCGGCATCACCGTGGTGCTGCCCGACGGCACGATCGCCCGTTCCGGCGGCAAGGTGGTCAAGAACGTCGCGGGATACGACCTGGGCAAGCTCTTCACCGGCTCGTACGGCACGCTCGGCGTCATCGCGGAGGCCACGTTCCGCCTGCACCCGTTGCCTGCCGACCGCCGCTGGGTGGTCGCCGAGCTGGATCGCGCCGAGGTGGCCCCGGTCGCGGCGGCGCTGGCGGCCTCGCAGGCCGAGCCGAGCGCGGTGGAGGTGGACTGGCCGGATCCGGGCGGGCCGCTCACGCTGGCGGCGCTGGTGGCGGGCACGGCGGCCGGGGCCAGGGCGGAGACGTTGCGCGAGCTGATCGGCGGCGGCTCCCCGACCTCGCAACAGCCCTCCTGGTGGGGACTGATCGAGCGGGACGACGTGCTGATCGAGCTGCGGTTCCTCCCGAAGGACACCGCGGGCGTGCTCGACACCGTGGCCGGGACCGGGCTGGCACTGCGGGGCTCGCCCGTCTCGGGGCGGGTGCTGCTGGAGGCGCGGCGGGAGATCGCCGAGGACGAGCTGGCGGCCGCCGTGGCGCGGCTGCGGGAACGGGCGCGGGCGCACGTGCTCGCCGCCCCGTACGACGGGCTCGACCGGTGGGGGCAGGTGAGCGGGCTGCCGTTGATGCGGCGGGTCAAGGAACGGTTCGACCCGGGGCGCAGGATGTCTCCCGGCCGGTTCGTGGGAGGCATCTGATGGACCCGAAGCTGATCAACGACTGCGTGCACTGCGGGTTCTGCCTGCCGACCTGTCCCACGTACGCGCTGTGGGGCGAGGAGATGGACTCGCCGCGCGGCCGCATCCACCTGATGAAGCAGCACGTCGAGGGCACCCCGATCACGCCCGAGATGGCCGGGCACTTCGACGCCTGCCTGGGCTGCATGGCGTGCGTGACGGCCTGCCCGTCCGGGGTGCGCTACGACCGGCTGATCGAGCTGACCAGGGTGGAGGTGGAGCGGCAGCACGTGCGCGAGCCGGAGGACCGGGCGGTGCGCGGGATCGTGTTCAGCCTGTTCCCCTACCCGCGTCGGCTGCGGCTGCTGCGGCCGACGATGTGGCTGGCCGAGCGGATGGCGCCGTTCCTGGCCCGCGCGAACCCGAGCCTGGGCGCCATGGCCGCGCTGGCGCCGCGCGTGGAGCGCAGGCAGCGCCTGCCGCGCCTGGTCAGGGCCAGGGGAGAGCGCCGGGCCACGGTGGGGATGCTGCTCGGGTGCGTGCAGCGGGAGTTCTTCCCGCAGGTCAACGCCGCCACCGCGCGGGTGCTGGCGCTGGAGGGCTGCGACGTGGTCGTCCCGCCCGAGCAGGGCTGCTGCGGGGCGCTCAGCGTGCACTCCGGGCGCGACGCGCAGGCCAGGCGGCTGGCGGGCCGGACGATCAGGGCGTTCGAGCGGGCCGGGGTGGACACCGTCGTGGTGAACGCGGCCGGGTGCGGCTCCTCCATGAAGGAGTACGCCGAGCTGCTGGGGCACGAGCCCCCGTTCCGCGTCGTGGACCTGTCGGAGTACCTGGCCGAGCTGGGCCCCGTGGCCAAGCGGCATCCGCTGCCGCTCACCGTCGCCTACCACGACGCCTGCCACCTGGCCCACGCCCAGGGGGTGCGGGCGCAGCCGCGCGAGCTGCTGAGCGCGATCCCGGAGCTGGAGCTGCGTGAGATCCCCGAGTCGGCCATCTGCTGCGGGTCTGCGGGCACCTACAACCTGCTCCAGCCCGAGGCGGCCCGCGACCTCGGCGACAGGAAGGCCAGGGCGGTCGGCACGACCGGCGCCGAGCTGCTGGTCTCCGCCAACCCCGGCTGCACGATGCAGATCGCCGCCGCCATGCGGCGCGGTGGGGCCACGATCAGGGTGGCGCACACGGCCGAGGTCCTGGACGCCTCGTTGCGGGGAGTGATGCTGTGAGCGGCCGCGGGGAGCCGTCCCCTGGACGCGGCGAGCTGCCCGCGGGCCCGGCGGAGGAGGGCCGGTGAGCGTCCAGTCCGTGGAAAGGGCGCTGGACGTGCTCGAAGCGCTGGCCGAGCACGGCGGCGAGGCCGGGCTGTCGGAGATCGCCGCCAGGACCGGGCTGCCGTACGGGACCATCCACCGGCTGTTGCAGACCCTGCTCGCCCGCGGCTACGTGCGCCAGGAGTCCGACCGGCGCTACGCCCTGGGCGGCGGCCTGGTACGGCTGGGCGGCATCGCGGAGAGCATGGTGGGGGCGTGGGCGCAGCCGTACCTGACCAGGATGGTCGAGCTGTCCGGCGAGACCGCGAACCTGGCCGTGCTCGAAGGCGACTTCGTCGTCTACGTGGCGCAGGTGCCCTCGCCGCGCAGGCTGCGGATGTTCGCCGAGGTCGGGCGGCGGGTGCTGCCGCACAGCACAGCGGTGGGCAAGGTGCTGCTGGCCGGGCGGCACGCCTCCGACGCGGTCGCCGTGTTCGAGCGCACCGGCATGCCGCGCCGCACCCCCAACACGATCACCGACGTGTCCGCCATGCTCGCCGAGCTGGGGACCGTCAGGAGCCGCGGCTACGCCATGGACCTGGGCGAGGAGGAGCTGGGCGTGCACTGCCTGGCCGTGCCCGTGTGGGACGGCGACCGGGTGGTGGCCGCGATGTCGGTGTCGGGGCCGGCCGAGCGGATCGACGCGCTGGACCGCGACGACCTGGCCGAGCGCATGCGGAAGATCGCGCTCGACTTCGGCGGTGAGCTGGCTCCGGGCTGAGGCTATTGTGTTGCGCCATGGGCAACAGCACGTCGGTTCAGTCCGTCGATCGTGCCATCGCGATCCTGGAGATCCTGGCCCGCGACGGGGCCACCCGCGTGACGGACCTGGCCGCCGAGCTCGACGTGCACAAGTCCACGGCGTTCCGGCTGCTGGCGGCCCTGGAGCAGGGCGGGCTGGTGGAGCAGACCGGCGACCGCGGGCGCTACCGGCTCGGGTTCGGCGTCGTACGGCTGGCCGGGGCCGCCACCGCGCAGCTCGACCTGTCGCGCGAGAGCCGCCCGGTGTGCCTGCGGCTGGCGGAGGAGATCGGCGAGACCGTCAACATCGCGGTGGGCCGGGGCGGCGACGCGGTCAACGTCAGCCAGGTACGCGGCCCCGCGGCGATCAGCGGGCACAACTGGGTCGGGCAGCGCACGCCCGCCCACGCCACCTCCAGCGGCAAGGTGCTGCTGGCCCACGGCGTCCTGCAGCTCGGCCCCGAGCTGGAGCGTTACACGCCGCACACCATCACCGCGGCGGAGGGCTTGCGCCTCGGCGAGATCAGGGAGCGCGGCTGGGCGGCCACGGTGGAGGAGCTGGAGGTCGGGCTGAACGCGGTGGCGGCGCCGATCAGGGGCGCCGACGGGTCGGTGGTGGCCGCGGTCAGCGCCTCGGGGCCCTCCTACCGGCTGACGCCCGACCGGCTGGCGGAGGTGGGCGCGGCGCTGGTCGCGGGCGCGCGGGAGATAAGCCAGCGCATCGGATATTACGGTTAGTGGCATGTGCAGAAGCATCAAGACCCTCCGCCCGCCGTACACCGAGAGCGTGACCGAGGAGGACGTGCGGGCCGCCGCGCTGCAGTACGTCAGGAAGATCTCCGGCTTCCGCGCGCCCGCGGCGCACAACGCGGAGGCGTTCGACCGGGCCGTCGAGGCGATCACCAGGGCGTCGGAGGAGTTGCTGGGGGCGCTCGAAGTTCGCGGGAGTCGTTGACAGGGCCTGCCTGTGGGAGAAGTCTCCCCGGTGTAACCCCCAGCGATCCCCCAGGGAGCTCCCATGATCAGCGGGTTGTACCAGGGACAGGACGGCGACTCCCGGCTGGCGCTGCGCATCGACGTCGACGGGGCCAGGCCCATGGGGCGGGTGAGCGGCGACCTGTTCACGGTGGCCGGGGCGACCACCTCCTACGTCGGCTCGTTCGTGGTGCACTCCCCTGCCGTGGAGGCGGGGCGGATCCAGGGGCGCGGGGACTTCACGTTCGCCACGCCGGTGCGCGACGTGAGCGTCACGATCACCGAGGAGGCCGGGACGGCCGCGGTCGCCGGGCGCACCTACCAGGTGTCGTTCGTCTCGCCGCACTTCCGCAGCGTGCTGCTGGAGCAGGACTCGGTGGTGGGGACGGCGCCGTTCGTGGCCTACCGCACCGGGTCGCTGCCCGGCCCGGCCGGGTCGCCGGCCAGGGAGCTGAACCTGGTGTCGGCGTACGCGGAGGCGGGCATCGAGCTGACCCTGGCCGAGCCGGGCGTGATCCCGGTCGAGGGGTCGGGCACGGACCTGGCGTGGGACGACGCGGAGCTGCACCACGCGATGACGCGGCACTTCGGCGCGTTCGGGGACGCGGTGGCGTGGCGGCTGTGGCTGCTGGTGGCCAGCAAGCACGTGGGCGGCTACCGGGGCATCATGTTCGACTACAACGACGCGCACCAGCGGCAGGGCGCCGCGGTCTTCTACGACGCGATCAAGGGCGACACGCCGCAGGCGCAGCGGGCGCAGTTACGGACGTACGTGCACGAGCTCGGCCACGCCTTCAACCTGCTGCACTCCTGGCAGAAGAACCTCGCCACCCCACCCCAGCCGCTCGGCCCGAACGGCGGCTTCGGCGATCTGTCGTGGATGAACTACGTGCAGCACTACCGCCCCGGCGGTGAGCAGGGCTACTGGGCCGCCTTCCCCTTCCAGTTCACCGACGCCGAGCTGATCCACCTGCGCCACGGCTTCTACCGCGACGTCGCCATGGGCGCGAACGCCTTCGGCACCGGCGCCGCCGAGATCGACCCCTTCGAGCAGCCTGTCGAGGACCACTCGGGGCTGCGGCTGGAGCTGCGGGCCAAGGAGTCGTACGAGCTGGGCGAGCCCGTCGTCGTGGAGCTCAAGCTCGCCTACACGGGCGAGCCGCGCACGACGCACGGCCACCTGCACCCCGACACGGAGTTCACCCAGGTCTCGATCACGCAGCCCGGCGGCAGGACGGTGCTGTACCGGCCGATGATGCGGCACTGCGTGGACACCTCCCCCGAGATCCGCCTGGACCCGGGCAACCCGGCCATCTACCGCAGCGCGTACATCGGGCACGGCCGGGACGGCCACTACTTCCAGCTCCCCGGCGAGTACCAGATTCGCGCCCAGTACATCGCCGCCGACGGCTCCCGCATCGTCTCCCCCGTCTGCCCGGTCAGGGTGCGCTTCCCGGTCAGCCGCGACGACCACCTGGTGGCCGAGCTGATGCTGGGCGAGGACCAGGGCAAGCTGTTCTCCCTGCTCGGCTCCGACTCACCTGCGCTGCGCTCCGGCAACGAGGCGCTGGACGAGGTCATCGGCCGGTACGGCGACCACCCGCTGGCCGTCTACGCCCGCCTGGTCAAGGGGCTCAACGCGGAGCGGGAGTTCAAGGAGCTGACGCCCGGCAACCGGCTGCGCGTCCGGCCGCCGGACCCGAAGCAGGGCATCGAGCACCTGACGGTCGTGGCCAGGGACGCCGGCATCGACAACATCACGCTGAACCTGGCGATGCGCCGGCTGGCCCGGGCCGAGGCGCGGCAGGGGGACATCGGGCGGGCGAACGCGGTCATGGACAGGATGGTCGCCACGTTCGAGGCCAAGGGGGTCAACGAGATCGTCCTGGGGCAGATCCGCCGCCAGGCCGAGCTGACGAAGAGCGCGCTCAGCGCCGAGGTCTCCTGAGCTCCTCGCCAAGGGGCGGCTCCCGGCCCGATCCGGATCCGCGCCCGCGCGGATCGTCTCTCCGGCGCTACCCGCCGGTACGCGGCACCGGCACGCCGCCGACACAGGTGATCTTCAGTTCGAGCTCCTCGCCCTCGTCCGGCTCGAACTCGACCTTCGCCTCCCGCGCCGGCCCCGACTCGACCTCGTCGACCGAGTAGTCCTGGGCCGGGCTCCACGAGCGCAGCGTGACCAGGCCGCCGGCGTCGCAGGAGGCGATCACCGTGCCGCCCGCGCTGCGGATCAGCCTGCCCTGCGAGCTCTGCGCGGGCGTGGCGCTCGCCGTGGTGGCGGCGCGGGGGGTGGCGGTGGCGAGGGCCGCGCGGACGTCGTCGCGGCTGAGCACGTGGCTGTCGGTGCCCGTCAGGCCGTTGCCGAGCAGGCCGAGCACCGCCACGGCGGCGCCGGTGGCCGCGAGCGCGGTGACCACCCAGGCAACGACGAGCTTCTTCATGCCACTCAGATTTCCCCACGTACGGCTAAGGCCAGGTTAAGGCGACGCTAAGGCTGCCCGGGGCAGCGGCGATGACCGTCTACGTTTCTGTATATGGCGGACATCCTGCTCATCGAGGACGACGTGGCGATCCGTACGGCGCTGAGCCGCGGGCTGCGGGACCTCGGCCACGCCGTCTCCTCCTCCCCCACGGCGCTGGAGGGGCTGCGGCTGGCCGTACAGGACCGGCCCGACCTGATCGTGCTCGATCTGGGGCTGCCCGATCTCGACGGGGTGGAGCTGCTGCGGATGTTGCGGGCGGTCAGCCGGGTGCCGGTCATCGTGGCGACGGCCCGCGACGGGGACGCCGAGATGGTGCCGGTGCTGGACGCGGGGGCCGACGACTACGTGGTCAAGCCGTACAGCGCGGCGCAGCTCGACGCGCGGGTGCGGGCCGTGTTGCGGCGGGCCGGCGGGGCGGCGCCCGAGGAGCCGCTGAAGGTGGGGGCGCTGCGGGTGGATCCGCGGGCGCGGACCGCGACCCTGGACGGGGCGGCGCTGGATCTGACGCCGCGCGAGTTCGACGTGCTGCACTACCTGGCGGCCCGGCCGGGCGAGGTCGTCACCAAGCGGGAGTTGCTGACCGAGGTGTGGCAGCTCCCCTACGGGGGTGCCGACAAGACCGTGGACGTGCACCTGTCGTGGTTGCGCAGGAAGCTGGGCGAGACGGCCGCCGAGCCGCGTTACCTGCACACCGTGCGCGGCGTGGGCGTGAAGCTGGTCGAACCGTGAGGCGGTGGCTGGCGCTGCTCGTCGCGGCCACGACCTCGCTGGTGCTGATCGCCTTGCTGGTGCCGATGGCGCTGCTGATCCGCGCGGTGGCCGAGAACGGGGCGATGAGCCGGGCCACGGCCGCGGCCGAGTCCGTGGCGGTCGCGGTCGGCACGCCCGACCTGGGGCTGGCGGTGGAGCAGGTGTCGCGGCCCGTGACGGTGTTCCTGCCGGACGGGCGGACGGTCGGTGAGCAGGCGGCTCGCTCCGATGCCGTACGCCTTGCCGCCACCGGGCGCAGCGTCACCGCCGAGACCGGCGGGGGCAGGGAGGTGCTGGTCTCGGCGCAGTCGCCCGGAGGGACGGCCGTGATCAGGGTGTTCGTGCCGGACGCCGAGCTCATGCGGGGTGTGCGGGAGGCGTGGCTGGCGCTGGCGCTGCTCGGGATCGGGCTGGTGGCGCTGGGCATCGTGCTGGCGGACCGGCTGGCGCTGGCCGTGACGCGGCCGGTGGACGGGCTGGCGCGGGTCTCGCACCGGCTCGCCGGCGGCGACCTGACGGCCAGGGCCGAGCCAGGGGGGCCGCCCGAGGTGCGTTCGGTGGCGCTGGCGCTCAACCATCTGGCCGGGCGGATCGACGAGCTGCTGGCGGCCGAGCGGGAGTCCGTGGCCGACCTCTCGCACCGGCTGCGCACGCCCCTGACGGGCCTGCGGCTGGACGCCGAGTCGCTGCGCGACCCGGAGGAGGCGGCGCGGGTGCAGGCCAGGGTGGACGCGCTGGAGCGGGCCGTGAGCGCGGTGATCACGGAGGCGCGGCGGCGCTCGGCGGGGCGCGACTCGTGCGACGCGGCGGAGGTGGTGCGCGAGCGGGTGCGGTTCTGGTCGGTGCTGGCCGAGGACCAGGGGCGGGAGGTGTCGGTCTCCGTGCCCGACGGGCCGCTGCCGGTCGCGGTGGGGGCGGAGGAGCTGGCGGCGTGCGTGGACGCGCTGCTCGGCAACGTCTTCGCGCACACCCCGGAAGGGGCCTCCATGGCGGTACGGCTGCACCCGCGTTCCGAGGGGGCGCTGCTGGTCGTGGAGGACGCGGGGCCGGGGTTCGAGGCCGCGTTGCTGGAGCGGGGGAACAGCGGCGGCGGCTCGACGGGTCTCGGGCTCGACATCGCGCGGCGTACGGCCGAGTCCTCCGGTGGCGGTCTGACCGTCTCCAGGCCGGCGGAGGGCGGGGCCCGGGTGGAAGTGGCCCTCGGCCCTTTCTCGTCGCCTTAACCACCCTTTAGCGCCCGGTTACCGGGGATCGCGATTACCTGGAGCCATGCGAATCACCAAGAAGCTCATCGTTGCCGGAATCGTCTCCCTCGCCGCTACCGGTGGCGCGGTCTACGCGACCACCGCCTACGCCTCCGAGACCGCCGAGACCGCCGCCCCCGCCGTCGCCCCCAAGGTCACGGCCGAGCAGGCCATCTCGATCGCCCTCAAGGAGGTGCCGGGGTCCTGGGTCAGCGAGCTCGACTTCGACAGCCGCGGCCAGCAGGCCGACACCTGGGAGCTCGAGCTGACCAAGGGCGCCGAGCGGCACGAGGTGGACGTGGACGCGGCCTCCGGCAAGGTCACCAAGCAGCAGGCCGACCAGGACGACGACGACCAGAACGAGGACGGCGACGACGGGGACGACGACTGATCCCTGGACGTGGTGAAGATGCCGGCCCGCTGATCGCGGGCCGGCCTTTCCATGTTCAGGGGGCGATCAGCGCACCATCCTCATGACCAGCGGCCGGTGGTCGGACAGCGTGGTCGGGAGCACGGATCCGCTGGTCGTGGTGATGCCGCGGGTGTAGATGTAGTCGATGCGGGCGTCGCCGAGGGTGGGCTTGTTCGCGTACCGGGCGCCGGTGTCGGCCCAGCCGGCGCTGACGAACCGCTTCGACAGCGCGTCCGTCGGCAGCGCGTTGAAGTCTCCGGTGAGGATCAGCCCCGTCCTGGTGCCGAAGTAGTCGAGCACCTTGGCGGCCTGCGCCTCGCGGCGGCTGACCGAGGTCTGCGACAGGCCGGGCGACAGGTGCGTGGTGAACACCCGGACCTGCGCGCCGCCGCCGAGGTCGAGCCGCACCCCGGCCATGGAGCGGTTGACGGGGCAGGTGGCGAAGTCGGTGAGCTTGATCGTCACCCGCTCGACGATCCTGTACGAGGACAGGATCGCGTTGCCCGCCTTACCCGGCTGCGGATCGTCGCAGGGCCCCACGTCGTCGCCCGCGCCGAAGTGGGCGTTGTCCGTGATGTCCCACCCCAGCTCGTCGGCGAGCAGGCGCACCTGGTCGGCGTCCGGCCTGCGGTGGATCTCCTGCAACGTGACGACGTTGGCGCCGCTGTCGCGGATGACGCGGGCCATGGCCTCGATGTCGGCGTTCTCGCCGTGGATGTTCCAGCTGAGCACCACGACGTTGGCGGCACGGGCCTGCGCCGGTGGCGGCGAGGCGAGGGCGGTGAGGAGGGCTAAGGCTGCGATCACTTGGCTGCGCCTGATCACTCGCATGACCCGTGATCTTACGTGCACATCACCTGGTAGTCAGCAGTTCTCCAGGATGCCCTTCATGGCGTCCTTCTCCGCCGAGGTCACCCAGAGCTCGTACTTGGCCTTCACGTCGACCTGCTTGGCGATGTACGTGCAGCGGTAGGACTTGCGGGGCGGCAGCCAGGTGGCGGCGTCGGAGTCGCTCTTCTGGCCGTTCAGCGGGCCGTCCACGGCCATGAGGTTCAGCGGGTCGTTGGCGAACTCCTTGCGCTTGGTGGCCGACCACTGCTGGGCGCCCTTCTGCCAGGCGTCGGAGAGCGGGATGACGTGGTCGATCTGCACGGCGGTGCTGGTGTCCTGGCCGCGCTTGAATGTGATGGTCTTGCCGCTGTACGGGTCGTGCAGGGTGCCGGTCAGCACGATGCAGTCGTGGGTGCCGGACCTGAACGTCTCGTCCTCCAGGTCGCGCTTGAGGATGTCGTTGCGGGTGTCGCAGCCGTTGCGGTCCACGTCGGCCCAGGCGGGGCCGAACTTGTCGCGGTCGAAGCCGGTCCTCGGGGCGCGGCCCTTGACGGCCAGCTTCTCCAGCTTCTTCCTGGCGTCGGAGATCGCCGCCGAGTCGGGCTTGGCGGCCTTGCCTTCACCGCCCGGCGACTGCGCCGCTTCGAGCCCGCCGCAACCGGCCAGCACCGCCACCGTGGCCATACCGGCCATGAACGCCCGCACCCGCACGCCAGCCCCCAGACTTCCTTGTTTCCGTAAAGTCTAGGTAATGCCCCAAATATGGATCTATATCGCGTCGATGGCGTCGAGCAGCCACTCCGCGAGGTAGCGGGTGAAGGATGACCTGACGTAGATGCGGTAAGCGCCGGAGGCGCGCCGCTCCAGGATGACCCCCGTCTTGCCGAGCAGGGTCTGGGCGTGGCCGAGGAAGACGTCCGGGTGCAGGTCGAGGGGGCAGCCGGTGATCAGCACGTCCTCGGCGGCCGGGCCCGACAGCTCCAGGATCGCCCGCTGCCCTGACACGTCCACCGAATCCGGGCGCGTCTCGAAATTTCCGGTCACCAGCCACCAGGACGGCCCCAGCCGCAACCCCGCGCCCGGATCCGCGCCCCGCACCTCCCACATCGGCTCGAACGGCACCTCGCGCAGCCGCACCCTGTCCCCGCTCACCGCCTCGAACCGGGCCGCGAACGCGGCGGCCGGGCTCTCGGCGCGCGCCTCGAAGCCCTGCCCGGGACGCGCCCCGGTCAGGGGCTCACCGTCGCGGCGGGTGTTGTCCGGGTCGTAGAAGGCGGGCTCCGCGACGGTCACCGGGCGCGCCGCGCCCCTGGACACGGCGGTGAGCCGGTCGCCTGGCGCCACCCCCTTGGCCAGGGCCAGGCAGAACGTGCGGCCGAGCGCGGCGCTGCGGTAGCTCGAGGTCACGTGACCGAGCATCGGCACCACCCCGTCAGGATCCTGGCCGGCGGCGACGAGCTGGGCGCCCTCCTCCACCAGCGCCTCCGGGTCGTCGGGGAGCAGGCCGACGAGGCGCTTGCGGTCGCCTCTCGCGGTGTCGGGGCGGGCGTGCGAGCGCTTGCCCACGTAGTCGGGCTTGCGCCGGGAGACGATCCACGACATGCCCAGGTCCTGCGGGGTGACGGTCCCGTCGGTCTCCTGCCCGACGATCGCGAACCCCTTCTCGGCCCGCAGCACGTGCATGGCCTCGGTCCCGTACGGCACCGCCCCCAGCTCCAGCACCGCCTCCCACAGCGCCCGCCCGTAGGCCCACGGCACGTTCACCTCGTACGCCAGCTCCCCGGAGAAGCTGATCCTGAACACCCTCCCGGCCACGCCCAGCACGTCGGCCGCCGTGTACCGCATGAACGCCAGCTCGAGCGCCCCGGGCGCGACGGCCGCGACGACCTCCCTGGCACGCGGCCCGGCCACCACCACCGTCGCCCAGTGGTCGGTGACCGAGGTGAACGACACCTCCATGCCGGGCCACTCCGTCTGGTGCCACTCCTCCAGCCAGTCGAGCACCGTGGCGGCGTTGCCCGTGGTCGTGGTCGTCAGGAAGTGGTCCTCGGCGAGCCTGGTGGTGGTGCCGTCGTCGAGCACCATCCCGTCCGCCCCGCACATCAGGCCGTAACGGCAGGCGCCGACGGCGAGCGTGGAGTACAGGTTCGTGTAGACGCGGTCGAGGAAGGCCCCGGCGTCCGCGCCCCGGATGTCGATCTTGCCGAGGGTGGAGGCGTCCATGGCGGCCACGTCCGTGCGGGCCGCGCGGCACTCGCGGAGCACGGCCTCCTCCATCGACTCGCCGTCCTGGGGGAAGTACCAGGGGCGTTTCCACTGGCCGACGTCCTCGAACACCGCGCCAGTCGCCACGTGGGCGTCGTGCATGGCGGTGGTCCTGACGGGGTCGGACAGCTCGCCGCGGTCGCGCCCGGCGAGGGTGGCGAACGACACCGGCACGTACGGGGGGCGGAACGTGGTCGTGCCCACCTGGCCGGGCGCGGCGCCGAGGAGGGCGGACATGACGCCGACGACCACCGCGCCCGAGGTCTTGCCCTGGTCGGCGCCGGTGCCCGCGGTGGTGTAGCGCTTGACGTGCTCGACCGAGCGCATCCCGGTGCCCGTGGCCCTGGCCAGGTCGGCCACGGTCACGTCCCGGTGCAGGTCCGCGAACGCGAGCTCCCCCTCGACCACCCCCAGGGCGGCCGGCGGGCGCAGGGGCTGCTCGTCGCACTCCGGCACCCGCCATCCGCGCGCGGCGTGCCCGGCGGCCTCGGAGCCCGCCGCGTAGCCGTCGGCGATGGCCTCGCGGGTGCCGTACAGGCCCCGGCACGCGCCGGCCGAGCGCTCCGCCTGGGCCGAGACGCCCGGGACGAACGCCTGCAGGTGCTCGTCGAAGCGCACCCGCCCCTGCGACTGGCTGAACAGGTGCACGGCCGGGTTCCAGCCGCCCGCGACGGCCAGCAGGTCGGCCTCGACGTGCCGCGAGCCCACCTGGACGCCGTTCAGCACGCCGTCCGCATCGCCCGTCGTGCCGGTCACGACGTCGCCCGCCACCCGGGGGTCCACGACGGCGGCGATCTCCACCCCGGCCGCGGCCAGGTCCCTGGCCGCCTCGTACCCGGAGTCCGCGCACGCGAACACGACGGCCCGCCGCCACGGCGCGACCCCGTACCGGTTGGCGTAGGCGCGGGCGGCGGAGGCCAGCATCACGCCGGGCCGGTCGTTGCCGGGGAAGGCGATCGAGCGCTCGTGCGCCCCCGTCGCCAGCACCACCTCGCGCGCCCTGATGTGCCACAGCCGCTCGCCCCGTGCCCGCCGCTCCACGGCCACCACGTAGTTGTGGTCGTGGTAGCCGACGGCGGTCGTCCGGGTGAGCACCCGTCCGGGCAGGTCGAGCCCCGCCACCCAGGCGAGCGCGGGCGCGCCGTCGAGGAGCAGGCGGGAGTTCAGCAGGTCGCCGCCCAGCCGCGGCTGCTCGTCCACGAGGATCACCCGCGCGCCCGCCCGCCCCGCCGCCACCGCGGCGGCCAGCCCGGCGGGGCCGCCGCCGACCACCAGCACATCGCAGTGCAGGTACCCCTTGTCGCAGCGGCGCTCGTCCACGACGTCGAGGTCCACGCGGCCCTTGCCGCGCAGGCTCCACGCCTCCAGCCCGTCGTACAGCTCCACGACCGTGGCCGCCAGCATCGGGTCCGCGCCCACCTTGACCAGCGCGTTCGGCTCCTCGGGCCCGGCGGTGAAGACGCCGCGCGGCCGGCCCAGCGCCACGCTGCGGCCCACCACCCGCACGCCGTTGCGCAGCAGCGCGGCGGCCAGCGTGTCACCCGGCTCGCCCCGCATCTCGCGGCCGTCGAACGTGAACCTCATCGAGGGTCCCTCATCTCGTGGGTGACCGTGTGCCGCTCGACGGTGAACCAGGTCCGGCAGCCGTGCGCGTGGAACCAGCGCTCGTGGAACCAGCCCTTGGGGTTGTCGCGCATGAAAACGTAGGAGGCCCACTCCTCGTCGGAGGTCTCGCCGGTCGGGTAGGAGATCCCGGCCTGGCCGCCGTAGCGGAACTCGTTCCCGTCGCGGGGGCCGCAGTGCGGGCAGTGGAGCAGCATCATCAGTGCGCCACCGCCGCCGCGCCGTGCTCGTCGATGAGCGCCCCCGTGGTGAACCTCTCCAGCGCGAACGGCTCCGCCAGCGGATGCGGCCGCTCGTGGGCGATCGTGTGCGCGTACACCCAGCCGGAGCCCGGCGTGGCCTTGAAGCCGCCGGTGCCCCAGCCCGCGTTGACGTAGAGGCCGTCCACAGGTGTGCGGCCGATGACGGGCGAGGCGTCGGGCGAGACGTCCACGATGCCGGCCCACGTCCGCAGCACCCGTACCCGGTTGAAGACGGGGAACAGCTCCAGCGCCGCCGCCATCTGCGCCTCGATCACCTGGAAGTCGCCCCGCTGGCCGTAGGAGTTGTACGCGTCGATGCCCGCCCCCATGACCAGCTCCCCCTTGTGCGCCTGGCTGACGTACACGTGGACGGCGTTCGACATGACCACGCAGTCGAGCACCGGCTCCAGCAGCTCCGACACCAGTGCCTGGAGCGGGTGCGACTGCAGCGGCAGCCGGATCCCGGCCTGCGCGGCGAGCACCGAGGTGTGCCCGGCCGCCGCGAGCGCGACCTTCCCGGCGGCGATCCGGCCCCGCGACGTCTGCACGGCCATGACCCGATTTTTCAGGATCTCGAACCCGGTGACCTCGCAGCCCTGGATGAGGTCGATGCCGTACGCGTCGGCCTTGCGCGCCAGCGCCCAGGCCACGTGGTCGTGCTTGGCGATGCCGCCGCGCCGCTGCAGCGTGGCCCCCATGACCGGGTAGCGGGCCCCGCTCGACACGTTGACGACCGGGCAGAACTTCTTGACCTCGTCCGGGCTCAGCCATTCGGCGTCCACCCCGTTGAGCCGGTTGGCGTTCACCCGGCGCCTGCCCTCGCGCACGTCGCCCGGGCTGTGCGCCAGGTTGAGCACCCCTCGCTGGCTGAACTGCAGGTCGTAGTCCAGCTCCGCGCTCAGCCCCTCCCAGAGCTTGAGCGAGTGCTCGTAGATCGCGGCGCTCTCGTCCCACAGGTAGTTGGAGCGGATGATCGTGGTGTTGCGGGCCATGTTCCCGCCGGCCAGCCAGCCGCGCTCCAGGACGGCCACGTTCGTGATGCCATGATTTTTCGCCAGATAGTAGGCAGTGGCCAGGCCGTGCCCGCCGCCGCCCACGATGACGACGTCGTAGGCGGGCCTGGGGTCGGGGTTGCGCCAGAGGAAGTCGGGGTGGGTCAACGCCTGATCTTCTCCATCCCGGGGTCGTACAGCGGCTCGGCGGCGACCTCCGCGAGCACGCGGCGGCCGAAGTAGGAGATGTCCACCTGCGTCCCGGGCTCCGCCAGCTCGGCGGGCAGCCAGGCGTAGGCGATGGGGTACTCGATGGTGTGACCGTAGGCGGCGCTGGTGACGTACCCGACCGTACGGCCGTCGTGACCGACCGGCTCCTTGCCCATGACGACCTGGTTGCTGAGCAGCGGCACCAGCTTGCGCGTGACGTCCTTGGTCAGCGCGTCACGCCCGATGAAGTCCTTGTCCTCCCTGACGGCGAACCCCAGCCCCGCCTCGTACGGGTTGTGCTCGGTCGTCATGTCCACGCCCCAGAGCCGGTAGCCCTTCTCCAGCCGCAGGCTGTTGAACGCGGCCCGGCCCCCCGCGATCGCCAGCCCCGGTGCCCACAGCGTGTCCCAGAGCTTGAGCCCCAGGTCGGCCGTGGTGTAGAGCTCCCAGCCCAGCTCGCCCACGTAGGAGACCCGCATCGCGAGCACCGGCACCTGCCCGACATATCCGGATTTGCAGCCGAAGTAGCGGAAGCCTTCGTGCGACAGGTCCATGTCGGTCAGCCCCTGCACGAGCTCCCTGGCCCGCGGCCCCCACACGCCGACGCAGCACGTCCCCGGCGTCAGGTCACGCACCCGCACCCCGCCGGGGGCGTGCCTGGCCAGCCAGTCGAGATCGAGGTTGCCGTTGGCACCGAGCTGGAACGTGTCCTCGTCGAGCCGCGCCACGGTGAGGTCCGACCGGATGCCGCCCCTGACGTCCAGCAGCAGCGTGTACGTCACCGAGCCGGGCTTCTTGTCCACGTTGTTCGTGGTCATCCGCTGCAGGAACGCCGCCGCCCCCGGCCCGTGGACCTCGATGCGCTTGAGCGGCGTCATGTCGAAGAGCGCCACGCGCTCCCTGGCCGCGTACGACTCGGCGGCGGCGACCGGCGACCAGTGGCGGCCGGCCCACGGGTCACGCCGCGCGGCCCCCAGGAACGCCTCGGCCGCCGGCTGCCCCAGGGGGCCGCGCCGCAGCAGCAGCTCCTCCAGCAGCGGCGTGTTCGCCTCGAACCAGTGCGGCCGCTCCCACCCAGCCGCCTCCAGGAAGACCGCCCCCAGCTCCCGCTGCCGCGGGTAGAACGGGCTGGTCCGCAGCGGCCGTGGCGACTGCATCGGCTGCAGCGGATGGATGATGTCGTAGACCTCGACGAAGTTCTGCTTGCCCCGCTCCTCGATGAAGGCGGGCGAGAGCTGCACCTGCTCGAACCGGTTCAGCTCGCACTCGTGCAGTTCGACGGCCGAGCGCCCGTCCACCAGCACCTCGGCCAGCGCCCGCGCCACCCCGGCCGAGTGCGTCACCCACACGGCCTCGGCCAGCCAGAACCCGTCGAGATGCGGGGCCTCGCCGATCAGCGGGAAACCGTCGGGGGTGAAGGAGAAGACGCCGTTGATGCCGTCCTCGTACTTGGACTCGGCCAGCGCGGGCAGCAGCTCGACCGCGTCCCGCCAGGCGGGGTCGAAGTCCTCCTCGGTGAACGCCTGCACCGACGGCATCGTGGTGGACCTCGGGCCGATCTCGTCCTGGGCGACCGGCATGGGGCGGTGGGAGTAGGAGCCGATGCCGATACGGTCGCCGTGCTGCCGGAAGTACAGGTCGCGGTCCTGATGGCGCAGGATCGGGGCCTGGTTCATCGGGCTCAGCGGCCCCGACTTGGCGTACTGGTGGGCCAGGGGCTGCAGCGGCACGGTCAGCCCGGCCAGCTTCCCGATCGACGGCCCCCAGAACCCGGCCGCGCACACCACCACGTCCGCCGGGATCGTCCGGTACTCCCCCGACGTCACGACCGAGACCCCGGTGACCCGCCCGCCCCGCTGCTCGATCCCGACCACGGTGTGCCCGGCCAGGAACCTGGCCCCGCGCTCGACGGCCCGCGCCGCCTGCGCCTGGCCGCAGGCCACCGCCGCCGCCAGCCCGTCGCTCGGCACGTGGAACCCGCCGAGCACCTTGTCGGTGGCGAGCAGCGGCCACAGCTCGGCGCACTCCCCGGCGTCGAGCAGCCGCGCCTCGACGCCCCACGACTCGGCCCAGCCGTGCTTGCGGTGCAGGTCGGTCCAGCGCTCCGGGGTGGTGGCCACCTCCAGCCCGCCCACCTGCCTGAAGCAGTCGCCGCCCAGCGCCGTGTACTTGGCCACGGTGTAGGCGGCGAACTCGGTCATGGTCCTGGACGGGTTCGTCTGGAAGACGAGGCCGGGGGCGTGGGAGCTGGACCCTCCGGCGGCGAAGAGCGGGCCCTGGTCCACGACCGTGACGTCCGTCCACCCCCGCTCGGTGAGCTCGTCGGCGAGGGCGCAGCCCACGATCCCCGCTCCCACGATCACCAAACGAGGTCGGCTCATGGTGCCTCCGGTTGTTCCTTAATACGCAACACACACCGGACTACGCAACGACCATAGAGTCCAGGACCCGCCGGAACAAGAGCTACCGCACGGGCGAGGTGTCCCGTACGAGATACGTGACCACGCCCGCGTCCGGCACGGCCAGCTCCTCGAACCCCAGCCGGTCGTAGAAGGCCCGCGCCGCCACGTTGCTGGTCAGCATGCTCAGATGCAGCCTCGCGACCCCCGCCTCGCGCAGCCCGTCGACGAAGGCGCCCATGAGCCTGCGCCCCCATCCCTTGCCCTGCCAGTCCGGCAGCAGGTCGATGTGCAGGTGCGCCGGGTACCCGGCCAGCTCGGGCCGGATCATCCGCTCGGGCCGGTAGTGCAGCGCCAGCATCTGGTCGTCCCGCGTGACGGGCGGGTCGGCGGGCGCGGGCAGCGCCGCGCGCGGGATCCACTCCTCGCGGTAGCGGCGCACGAACCGCTCGGTGTCGGCCGTACCCACGATGTAGCCGACGGCGTTGCCCTCGCCGTCGTCCACCACGTGGGCGTGCTCGGGCTCGAGGATCACGTACGGAGCGGCGAACAGGTCGCCCATCAGCCGGTCGGAGGCGTACATGCCGCGGGCGTCGCCTCCGGCGTCGGCCGTGCGCACGCAGATGTCGTAGACGCTGTCCAGATCCCGGGGCTGGTACGAACGCACATAAGGGGAGATCATTCGCGACAACGTACCAGTACGCTGAGCTCGCGCGGGAAGGGGCGACATGGCGCAGCAGCGGCGTTTACTCGAAGGACTCGGCGTCACCGTCGCCGAGGAGACCGCCTACCGGGCCCTGCTCCGGCACGGCCCCGCGACGCTGAGCGAGCTGGCCGCCGAGACCGGCTCCTCGGCCGCCGCCATCCGCCGCATGCTGCCCAGGCTGGAGGACCTCGGCCTGATCTCCCGCGTGGCCGGCCGCCCGCTCCGCCTCGTCGCCACGCCCCCGAACATCGCCATCGACATCCTCGTCGCCCGCCGCCAGGAGGAGCTCACCCACAGCCGCGCCGCCGCCGCCCTCCTGGCCACCGAGGTCGCCGACCGCGGCGGGCCGCACCCGGAGGAGGTGCTGGAGGTGGTGACCGGCCGCGACGCCGTGGCCAGGCGGTATCTCCAGCTCGAACGCAACGCGACCCGGGAGATGCTGGTGCTGGTGCATCCGCCGTACGCGGTGGACATCAGCGACGACCGCGAGAACCGCCGCCGCGCCGCCCGCCAGGGCGCACCCGTCACCCGCGGCATCTACAGCCCGCTGGCCTTCGAGCAGCCCGGCATGCTGGCCCACACCCGCCGCGCCGTCGCCGACGGCGAGCAGGCCCGGCTCGGCCAGGTGCCGGTCAAGCTCGCCATCGCCGACGCCCGCACCGCCATCCTCCCGCTGGTCTCCGACGAGGACCGGGCCGTGGAGAGCGCCCTGGTGGTGCACCCGTCGGCGCTGCTGGACGCCCTGGTGGGCCTGTTCGAGACGCTGTGGCGGGCCGCCGTCCCGCTGCGCCTGACCCCGGAGGGCCTGGAGCAGGACCGGCGCGGCCCGGACGAGGAGGTGCTGGCCCTGCTGGCGGCCGGCATGAAGGACGACGCCATCGCCCGGCAGCTCGGCCTCAGCCCGCGGACGGTGCAGCGCCGCGTCCAGGTGCTGTGCGAGCAGCTGGGCGCGCGGACCCGCTTCCACGCCGGCTTCCTGGCCGCCCACCACGACCTGCTGCCCGAATGACCGCTCGCCCGCGCCCGAGGGCCCGCCGGTCGAAGGCCGGCGCCCGACGGCCTACGTGATCAGGATCCCGCCGTCCACCGGCAGCGCGACCCCGGTGATGTACGAGGCCGCGTCGCTCGCCAGGAACACCGCCGCCGCCACCAGCTCGGCCGGATCCCCCGCCCGCTGCATGACCACCCGCGACGCCATCATCTGCTCCAGGTAGCCCGGCTTGTACTGCTCGGTCATCTCCGAGGCGAAGAAGCCGGGCTCCAGGCAGTTGACCCGGATGCCGCGCCGCCCGGTCCACTGCTGGGCCAGGTCGCGCGTCAGCCCCACCACCCCCGCCTTGGACGCGCTGTAGGCGGCCTGGGGCAGGCCGGCCGTGGTCTCGCCGAGGATGCTGCCGATGTTCACGATCGACGAGCCCGGCCGCATCACGCGGGCGCACGCCTGCGCCATCCAGTACGTCCCGTGCAGGTTGATCTCGACGACCCGGCGGAACTCCTCGGGGGTCTCCTTGAGCGCGGGCACGGCGGTGCCGACCCCGGCGTTGTTGACCAGCACGTCCACGGAACCCATGGCCTCGACGGCGGCGGCCACGACCGCGTCGCAGTCGCCGGGCAGCGCCACGTCGGCGGGCACGGTCAGGCACCGGCGGCCGGTCTCCTCGACCAGCCGCCGCGTCTCCTCCAGCCGTTCCTTGCGCCGGGCGCAGATGACCACGTCGGCGCCCGCCTCGGCCAGGCCGCGCGCGAACGCCACCCCCAGCCCGGCGGAGGCCCCGGTGACGATCGCCACCTTGCCGTCGAGCCGGAACCGCTCCAGCACGCCTGGATCAGTACTCCGCGCGTCACCCACTGCCCCGCGTTCCTTCCGCCGGTGAAAGCCTTCCCGGGGAGGATGGCACAGCAAGGGCCCGCTCCGCACCGCCCGGCCTCTCACCGTCCGACGGCAGCGCCCCCGTCGACACGCGAAAAGGCGGCCCTCCGCCGGCGCACCGCCCCCGCGTGAGAGGTGGTGCGCCTTCGGCAGGCCGCCCGTGCCGGCGACGGACCTACAGGCCGTACTCCTTGACGATCCGCTCGTGCCGCTCGACCTCGACGTCGATCTCGCGGGCCAGGTCGAGCCAGGCCAGCGGATGCACCCACCGCTCGGTGGCGTCGTCGAGCAGCGCGTCGACCTCGGCGGGCGACACGTCCGGCGGCACCGCGACCCAGCCGAACACGCCCGGCAGCGGCTCGCCGCTGGTCGGGTGGTTGACGGTGTAGTTCTCGTCGCTGTAGACCCACATCGGCCAGCCGCGCTCGGCCATGACCTCGGTGAACTCCGCCCAGTCCTCCTCGCTCGGCGCGGCGCCGTCGAAGAAGTAGCTGGTGTAGCCGCCGGGCCGCAGGATGCGCACCGCCGCGAACGGGGGCACGAAGTTCTGCTGCTCCTGCGGGTCGTCGGGGACGGGCTCGAGGAGCTGCGGGTCGAACACGACCAGGTCGCCCGCGTTGTACTCCATGCCGCGCGGCTGCGGCAGGGCGAGCCTGGCGGTGGCGGGGCCGGTGCGGATCGACAGGACCTGGCGCTGGCCGCCGTCGGGCGCGGGCAGGATGAGCCGGATGAGGCCCATCTCCTCCTCGATCGGGCCCTCCGTGGACTTGATCGGCATGCCGATCTTGGCGGCGCCCTTGCGTACGGTCTCCCAGTCCTCCGCCGAGGTGGCCATGACGATCATGCGCCAGACGTCCTCGTCGAGCAGCTCGTCGAGCACCTCCAGCAGCACCTCGGCGGCCCTGCCGTTGGCGTCGAGCTGCTGGGCGGCGCCGGACAGCAGGCGGCGGGCCTCGATGCCGGCCCCGGCGTGGATGGCGTGCTCGGCCGCGTCGGCCGTCTCCTGCCAGCGCTCGCGGGCGCTGTGCAGCCTGGCCAGCGTGAGGTGCTGGGCGGCGTGCGGCAGCAGGGCGGCCATCTGCTCCAGGCGCTCGTCCTGGCGGGCCTCGATGAGCAGCGTGGTGAGGTAGGCCACGTCGTCGGAGTCGGCGGTGGCGATGTCGCCGCTGTCGACCAGCAGCTTCCAGTAGATGTCGGCGCCGGTGGCGGGGTAGCCGAGGAAGCCGAGCGTGGTGGTGTGCCGGCGGGTGGCCTCGATGTCCTGGCCGGACAGCGGGGCCAGCCAGCCGACCCACTTCTCCGGGTCGGCGTTGAAGCCGTCGGCGGCGTCGAACAGGCCCACCCGCTCCTCCACGGGGCCGGGGGCCTCGGGCTCCGCGGTGGCCTCGGCGGCGGCCCGCAGCGCGTTGATGCGCTCGGTGAGGTCGCCGGTCTCGCGCAGCTCGGCGCTGCCGGACTCGGCCAGGTCGGCCAGCAGCCTGGCCTGCCACACGCCCTGCCTGCCGATGGCCAGCTCCCCCGCGACCAGCGCGAGCTCGACGCGCGAGCGGTAGCCGCCCATCATGCCGAAGTAGTCCATCCACTGGCGCACGACCCGGCCGAGCTGCCAGGTGTTGGTGATCTGCGCCGAGCCGGCCAGCTTGTTGACCGCGTGCGACCACTCGACCCACACCCGCGGGTGCTCGCCGACCACGTCGAGGTCGGGCAGCGCGTCGACGGCCTCGGCGATCCGGCCGAGCGTGGCCAGGATCAGCGCCCGGCGCACGCCGTCGCGGTGCTCCTTGGCCACCGGGTCGTCGGCCTGGAACCCGGCCGCGGCCTGCAGCGCGGTGAGCGCGTCCTCGGCGCGGCCGACGGCCAGCAGCGCGCGGGCGCTCTCGGCGCCCAGCTCCCAGCTCGCCTCGCGCCCGGCCGTGCGCAGCCGCTCGACCGCGGACTCGGCGTAGGTCACGGCCTCGCCCGGCTTGCCCGCGTCGATGAGGGCGGAGACGTACTGCGTCACCAGCCCGGCGAAGGCCGGCTTCTCCGGGCTGGTGCTCTCGAGGTAGGCGCCGAGCGTCTCGAGGCGGTCGGTGGCGTAGCCGGGGCCGTCGGTGTTGGCCCAGACGACGGCCAGCGCCTCGACGGCGGCCGGCACGGCGGGGCACTCGCGCACGTCTTCGCGCTGGGCGAACGCCAGGAGCTGCTGGGCGTCGTCGATGGCGACCGCGCCCTGGGCCCGGTCGCCGATGCGGCCGATCAGATGCCAGTAGCGGGCGTAGAACTCGAGCCAGGGCAGCTCCAGGCCTTCTGCCTGCTGCGCGATGGCCGGAGCCATGACGTCGAGCTGCGGATACCGGCCCTCATAGGCCTGTGCGGGGAGGTCTCCCAGCGCCATGGCGAGGCCAACGTTGCCCGCCTCGGAAAGCTGCTGCTGGGTTTCGCCGACCCAGGCCCAGATGTCCACGTCCATGGGCAGTCAGTCTGCCAGGTCAACGGGCGTGCCCAAAACGCAGAAGCTCGATCAGCTCGTCCGATTCGCTGTCCGTCAGGACCGAAAACACCGGCGCCATGAGGTCGTCGGTGGTCTCCTCCACGGCCGCGCGCCGCGCGACCACGTCGGGGCCCGGCTCCGCGTACGGCTCCGGCCAGGTGAAGAACCTGGCGATGGCCGCGCCCTGCGACTGCCCGAGCGGGGCCCCGCCGTGCTCGGCGGCCAGCGTCGCCTCCAGCGGGTGCAGCCCGGCCGCGAGCACCGCGTTGGCGTGCAGGCCGCCGCGCAGCTCGCGGACGAGGTGCATGAGCTGCACGGCCCTGGCGGGCGGGTCGTCGGGCAGCGGCACGGCCCGCCAGCCCGCGAAGAGCGGCGCCCCGACCGGCGAGGCCTGCTCGACGACCGGCTCCAGCAGCTCGGCGAGCCTGGCGCAGCCCTGGTAGCCGCCCAGCTTGCGGCGGCCCCACGCGTGGCAGGCCTCGGCGTAGAGCTCGACGGCCCGATCGGCGGGGAGCTTGCGGCCGCCGTTCCAGTTCTCCTCGACGTGCGCGGCGGGGAAGAAGACGGCGACGGCGGTGACGACGCCGGCGTCGCACTCGCCGAGCACGCCGCAGCGGCCCCTGAAGTAGACCTCGCGGGCGCCGAGGCCGTACTCGTCGCAGATGGCCTTGACCTCTCGGGAGATCATGAATCCGCCGCCGAGCCGGCCGATCGGCGTCTTCACCTGTACGGCGGTGGTGCGTGGGTCTGCCATGTCCACCTCTCAGTTCGCGAAGTAGACCCAGCATCTCCCATTAGAACTTCATTCTGCAAGCATCAGTTCGCCACTGGCCACGATCACCGCCGGGCCGGACAGGTAGCTGGTGTCCTCGTCGAGGATCACCGTCAGCGTGCCGCCCAGCACCTCGACCGTCCACGTGCCGGTGGTGTCGCCGGACAGGTGCGCGGCGGCGACGGCCGTGGCCACCGAGCCGGTGCCGCAGGAACGCGTCTCGCCCGAGCCGCGCTCGTAGACGCGCATGACGGCGCGGCTGACGCCGACCGGGTTGAACAGCTCGACGTTGACCCCGGCGGGGAAGACGCCGGTGTCGAAGCCCGGCTGGTGGGTGAGGTCGAGCTGGGCGACGGGGTCGCCGATGGAGCAGGCCAGGTGGGGGTTGCCCATGTCGACGCAGATCCCGGGGTACTCGTGCCCGCCCAGGGTGGCCACGCTCTCCCCGTGCACGACGGGCTTGCCCATGTCCACCGTGACGTCGCCGTTGGGCTCGATGTGCACCTTGCGCAGCCCGCCCCTGGTCGCGATCGCGAACTCCGAGCCGTGCTCAAGCCCGGCGTCGAGCAGGTAGCGGGCGAACACGCGCACGCCGTTGCCGCACATCTCGGCCATGCTGCCGTCGGAGTTGCGGTAGTCCATGAACCACTCGGCCTGCGCGGCCTGATCGCTCACCTCGTGACTGTCCTTGGTGCGGGCCACGCGGAGCACGCCGTCGGCGCCGATGCCTGCCCTCCTGTCACAGATCTTGGCGACGAGCGCGGCCGACACGTCGACCTCGCCCTCGGGATCGGGCAGGATGACAAAATCGTTCTCGGTGCCGTGCCCCTTGAGAAAGCGCATTGCAAAAGTTTATTCGCACGGGTGCCCCGCGATTCGCGCCAGGGACCGCTCAAGCAGGTCGGGGGCGTCGTACGGCAGCCACCGGACCCGCGGATCCCGGCGGAACCACGACTCCTGCCTGCGGGCGAAACGCCTGGTCAGCCTGACCGTCTCGGCCATCGCCTGCTCCTCGCTCCACTCGCCTTCCAGGAAGCGGACGACCTGGGCGTAGCCGAGGGCGCGGCCGGCCGTGCGCCCCTGCGCCAGCCCCTGGTCGAGCAGCGCGCGCACCTCGTCCACCAGGCCCGCCGCCCACATGCGCTCGACCCTGAGCTCGATCCGGGCGTCCAGCTCCGGCCTGGGCACCTCCAGCCCGATCTGGACGCTCGGGTAGACGGCGTCGTAGGAGGGCATCGTGGCCGAGAACGGGCGGCCCGACAGCTCGATCACCTCCAGCGCCCGCACGATGCGGCGGCCGTTGCTCGGCAGGATCGCCGCGGCGGCGGCCGGGTCGCGCTCGCGCAGCCGCTCGTGCAGGGGGGCCGGGCCGCGCTCGGCCAGCTCGGCCTCCAGGCGCGCCCTGATCTCCGGATCCGTGCCGGGGAACTCCAGCTCGTCGATGGCGGCCCGCACGTACAGGCCGCTCCCGCCGACCAGCACGGGCACCTCGACGGCGTCGATGACCGCCCTGGCCAGCTTCTGGTACTCCGCCACGCTGGCCGTGACCGTCACGTCCCAGATGTCGAGCAGGTGGTGCGGCACCCCGCGCCGCTCCTCCTCCGTCAGCTTGGCCGTGCCGATGTCCATGCCGCGGTAGAGCTGCATGGAGTCGGCGTTGACGCACTCCCCGCCCAGCCTGAGGGCGAGGTCCACGGCGAGATCGGACTTTCCTGCGGCCGTGGGACCCACGACGGCGATGACTGGCTGCTGCTGACGCACACCGACAAGTTTGCTAGAGATCGAGCAGCGTCGGCTGCAGGTATCCCTCATGGGTCAGCAACCAGCGCTTGGTCTCCACGCCCTCGCCGCCGCTGAAACCGCCCAGCCCGCTGCCCGCGATCACCCGGTGGCAGGGCACGACGATCGGGATCGGGTTGGAGCCCATGATCGAGCCGATGCCGCGGGCGGGCACGCTGGAGCCGCTCAGCCTGGCCAGCTCGCCGTAGGTGACGGTCCTGCCGTACGGGACCTCGTGCAGGGCCCGCAGCACCCGCAGCCGCGAGCCCGACATGAGCCGCCAGTCGATCGGCGTCCCGAACGTCTTCAGCTCGCCCGCGAAATAAGCGTTCAGCTCGGCGACGACGGAGGCCGTACGATCCGCATCATGAACCTCAGCCAGGTCGAGGCGGCCCGCCAGCCGGTCGCGGGACCCCCATCCCGACGCGACGAGGCCGATCTCGGTGACGGCCAGCACGAACATGCCTACAGGCGTGGGCACCTCGGCGAAGGCAACCGTGGTGGTCATCGTGTCCTCACGTGAGCTCGTGGTGCTGGGCACGTCCAGCGCCGTTCCTACCCGACACCGTAACCACAACGGCTACCTTCTGCGCTGGGACGGTCATGGCTTCCTGTTCGATCCCGGCGAGGGCACCCAGCGGCAGATGGTGCACGCCGGGCTGAGCGCGAACGACGTGCACTGGCTCTGCCTGACCCACTTCCACGGCGACCACTGCCTGGGCGTGCCCGGCGTCGTCCAGCGCATCGCCCGCGACAAGGTGCGGCACCCGGTGCGGGCGGTCTTCCCCGGCTCCGGCGAGACGTACTGGCGGCGGCTGCGCCACGCCGCCGCGTTCGCCGACACGGACGTCATCTCCGAGCATCCCGTCTCCGGCGACCTGTCCGGCGTCGGGCCGCTCATCGCGCGCCGCCTGTCCCACCCCGTCGAGTCGTACGGCTACCGCGTCCAGGAGCCGGCCGGCCGCCGCATGCTGCCCGACAAGCTGGCCGCCCACGGCATCCGCGGCCCCGAGATCGGCGAGCTGCAGCGCACCGGCTCCGTGCGCGGCGTCACGCTCGCCGAGTGCAGCGAGCCGAAGCCCGGCCAGAGCGTGGCGTTCGTGATGGACACCCGGCTCTGCGACTCCGTCTTCGAGCTGGCCTCCGGGGTGGACCTGCTGGTGATCGAGGCCACGTTCCTGTCCGCGGAGAGCGCGCTGGCCAAGGAGTACGGGCATCTGACGGCGTTCGAGGCGGGCGTGGTGGCGGCGGACGCGGGCGTGCGCAGGCTGGTGCTCACGCACTTCTCGGAACGGTACGGGTTCGACGCCGAGCCGTCCTTCGTCGAGGAGGTACGGCGCAGCTTCGGCGGCGAGGTCGTGACGGCCCGCGACCTGATGCGGATCCCCGTGCCGAAGCGTCAGGCCAGCCAGGCCCCGGCGAGGTAGCCGACCCCGTACGGCGCCGCCTCCATCAGCAGACGCCCCCGGTACGCCCGCGCGCCCGCCGCCCCCGCCAGCACCTGCAGGGCCGCCCGCCCGCTCACCCACAGCCTGTCGGCCTCCTCGGGATCGAGCGCCGCCAGCGTGGCCGGGTCGCCCGTCGCGATCGCCTTCGCGATCAGGTCGTTGTACGGGCCCGCCGCCTCGTCGTGCCTGCCCGGGGCCCTGGGGCTCAGGCAGGCGGAGCCGTCGGCCATGACCAGCAGCGCCACCCGGTCGCCGCGCCCGCCCAGCTCCGCGCCCAGCGCCAGGCAGCCGGCGGTCGTCGTGCCGAAGGCCACGGACTGGAAACCCTGGGGTTCGCCGTCACCGAGGAGCAGGCGGGCGACGGTCAGGGACAGCGGCAGCACCGGCTCCCCGGCCCCCGCCGTGCGGTCCACGCCCCAGGGGCGCAGGGTGCCCGCCGCGCCTGCCGCGTACGCGCGGGTCGCCTCGGCGCCGCCCACCACGACCAGCGCGTCGGGGCGCGCCTCCCGCAGCGCGGCGATCGCGGCCTGGCAGGCGGAGCGCAGCTCGGGCATCCCGAGCACGACCAGCGGGGTCGAGGGGCAGACGGCGGCGGCGACAAGCACGAGCGCAAGCGTACGTGGCCCCTCGCCGCCGCCCCCACCCGGAGGGTTCAGAAGGGCCTGCGGCCCTCCCGGATCCCGGCGATCAGGCCCTGGGTGAAGGCGTGGGACGCCCCGTGCAGCCCGCTCCCGAAGCTGATCCTGGCCACTCCGAGCTCCGCCAGCCTCTCGAGGCTCGGTGCCCGCTCGCCGAAGTACACGTTGACCGGCGCCCCGAGCTCGCTCACCAGGGCCCGGATCTCGTCCTCGTCGGCCAGCAGGATGGGGTACACGCAGTCGGCCCCCGCCTCCAGGTACCGCCGCCCGCGCGTGACGGCCTCCTGCCTGGACGCCGGGCCGTGCAGGTAGACGTCCACCCTCGCGTTGATCACCAGCGCGTCACCGGCGGCGGCCCGCACCTCGGCCAGGAAGTCCGCCTGCGCCCCCGGATCCACCAGCTCGCCGCGGCCCGGCAGGGAGTCCTCCAGGTTGCAACCGGCGGCTCCGGCCTCGGCCAGGCGTTCGACGAGCTCGGCGGGCCCGAGCCCGTACCCGCGCTCGACGTCGGCGGTCACCGGCACACCCGCCACGGCCCTGGCCACGCGGGCGATGGCCGCCATCATCTCGCCGACGGGAGTGCGCTCGCCGTCGTCGTAGCCCAGCACGTGCGCGACGGCGGCGCTGCTGGTGGCCACGGCGGGAAAGCCCGCCTCCCGCACGGCGCGGGCGGAGGCGGCGTCCCAGACGTTGGGCAGGATCAACGGGGTGCCGGGCACATGGAGCGCACGCAGTGCGGACGCGTCGTCAGTCGTCATGGCCCAACCCTAGGAGCGGGAAGTGGCGCCCTGGCAGAGCCAGTCCGCCCTCAAGACGGCAAGCCACTTTCCGGCATGCCGCCCGCGCAGCGGCTCCTCGCCCGCCCTAGCAGCCGCTCTTCGAGCACTGGCCGGCGACCTCGCCCGCGGGGCCGTTGGCCGGGGTGTCGGCGGGAGTGTCGCTGCCGGAGGACTGCGGTGCCTTGGTGGGGGACGTGGTGGCCGGCTTCTTTCCGTCGCCGCGGCTCGTCTGTGTGGCCGGCCCGGTGTCCGTCGAACCGGAGTCCGTCGAACCGGTGTCCGTCGAACCGGTGTCCGTCGAACCGGTGTCGGCGGGGCCGCCCGTGCCGGGGTCGGCGACGTCGCCCATGCTGCCGTCGTCGGGGGCATCGGTGGACAGGTCGCCGTCCTCGGGGGACTCGGCGGTGACGTCGCCCATCGTGGCGTCGTCGCCCCCGAGGTCGTCGCCGGCCTCGGTGCCGCCGGTGGTCTGGGCCGGCGCGGGGCCGCCGCCGCCCTGCTGGGCGGCCTCGCCCCGGCCGCCGGCCAGCATGTAGCCGCCACCCCCCGCCAGCAGAACCGTCAGCACCGCCGCGGCGATGATGAGCGGCCTCTTGTTCGTCGCTTTTCTCTGACGGCCATTTCTCGACGCGGGGCGGATGTCTCCCGGCCCGGTCAGGATCTCGTGACGATCCGGCGCGTTCGGATCATGCATGGGGTTACAGCTCCCTGCGGTCGTATCGGGGAAAGCTCGCCGGCTTCCGCGGGTGATGGACCACACTAGCCGCAACGGCTGAATGCTCGCACACCAATCACAAAGGAATCACGACTTGTCCCCCCTTCGATCCATTTGCCCAGGTAGCCGACCGCCCCTCGCGCCGCTGGCAGGAGTCGCCGGCGTGCTCGCCACCGCCGGGGTGGGAATATTCCTGGCATTCAGCAACGCGCCCGATGCTTCACCGCATAGACATGGCGAATTCGATCAGGAAACCCCGCTTTCCCCAAGATCGAATACGTCGGCTTCGCCACTCTGGGCATCGAACGTGACACCAACAGCGACCGCCGCGGCGACCTCTCCTGGATCGTTCGCCTTCCCGTCCGTCCAGCCGGCGGGCATGATGCTCGGGCCTTTGTCACCGCCCTGGATCGAGGCCGTGCCGCCGTGGAACGCGGCGGTCTCCCCACCCGTGGACGCGGTGCTCTCGCCGGTTCCGGGCGCGCCCGTCGCACCGCCCGCGGACGGGATCCCGTACTCGTCGGACGTGATCGCGCCGCCTCCGGGCGGGGTCGCACCACCCGTCACCGTCCCCGCGGGGACCGCCGGCCCGCTCGCGACGGTCCTCGACCGGCCCGGGCGCTCGTCCGGCGCGCCCGGCCACGCCGCGTCTCCCGGCCGCTCGCCGGTTCCTCCCCGGGAACGCTCAGCCCCTCCCGACCGGGCACAGGCCTTCCTGACGCCGCGGGCGTCCCCGCAGGCGCCTCCCCCGCGCCGGCCGGCACCGAGCAGGCACGCCGACACCCCGCCGCCCGCACGCGGGCGCGGCCTGCCGAACCCCTGCGCCACGATGCACGATTTCCGCCGGCAGCCCTGCGAACAAGTCCTCGACAGCCTCACCCGCTGATCGCCCGCCCTCGCCCCGACCGGGCGAGGGCGGCCGCACGCCGCAGCCCGGTCAGTGGGCCGAGCAGCCTCCGGTGGACGCGGGCAGCGGGGCGGGGCGCCCGATGCCGGGCATGCCGAGCAGCACCCCCGTGCCCGGCGAGGAGGCGGGGGCGGCCTGGCGGGCCTGCCAGGCGTCACCGGCACGGGTGCGCCGGACGCCCAGGACGGCGCCGTCGGCCACCAGGTGGTGCGGGGCCGCGTACGTGACCTCGACCGTCACCATGTCGCCCGGCCGGGGCGTCTCGGCGCCCACCGCGAAGTGCACGAGGCGGTTGTCAGGCGCGCGGCCCGACAGCCGGTGCGTGGCCTCGTCCTTGCGGCCCTCGCCCTCCGCCACCAGCACCTCGAGCGTCCGCCCGACCTGCTTCTTGTTCTCCTCCCACGAGATCTCCTCCTGCAGGGCCACGAGCCGCTCGTAGCGCTCCTGCACGACCTCCTTGGGCACCTGGTCGGGCATGGTGGCCGCGGGGGTGCCGGGACGGATGGAGTACTGGAAGGTGAAGGCGTTGGCGAAGCGGCTCTGGCGGACGACGTCCAAGGTGGCCTGGAAGTCCTCCTCCGTCTCGCCGGGGAAGCCGACGATGATGTCGGTGGAGATGGCCGCGTCGGGCATGGCCGCGCGGACGCGCTCGATGATGCCGAGGTAGCGCTCGGCCCGGTACGAGCGGCGCATCGCCCGCAGCACCCGGTCGGAGCCGGACTGCAGGGGCATGTGGAGCTGGTGCATGACGTTGGGGGTCTCGGCCATGGCCGCGATCACGTCGTCGGTGAAGGCGGCCGGGTGGGGCGAGGTGAAGCGGACCCGCTCCAGGCCGTCGATGTCGCCGCAGGCGCGCAGCAGCTTGCCGAAGGCGAGCCGGTCGCCGAACTCCACGCCGTACGTGTTGACGTTCTGCCCGAGGAGCGTGACCTCCAGCGCCCCCTGATCCACCAAGGTCCGGACTTCGGCCAGGATGTCCCCGGGCCGGCGGTCCTTCTCCTTGCCGCGCAGGGACGGCACGATGCAGAACGTGCAGGTGTTGTTGCAGCCGACCGAGATGGACACCCAGGCGGCATAGGCGGACTCGCGCTTGGTGGGCAGCGTCGAGGGGAAGACCTCCAGCGACTCCTTCAGCTCCACCTGCGCCTCGCCCTCGACGCGGGCCCGCTCCAGCAGCACCGGCAGCGAGCCGATGTTGTGCGTGCCGAACACCACGTCGACCCATGGCGCCTTGCGGACGATCTCGCCCTGGTCCTTCTGCGCCAGGCAGCCGCCGACGGCGATCTGCATGCGCGGGTTGCGCGTCTTGGCCGGCCGGAGGTGGCCGAGGTTGCCGTAGAGGCGGTTGTCGGCGTTCTCCCGCACGGCGCACGTGTTGAACACGACCACGTCGGCCGTCTCGCCGTCGTGGGCGGGCACGTAGCCGGCGTCCTCCAGCAGGCCTGACAGCCGCTCGGAGTCGTGGACGTTCATCTGGCACCCGTATGTGCGCACTTCGTACGTGCGGGCGCCCTCCTGGGTCACAGTCATGGCATGTTCAAGGGTAGTCGTTGTGCGGCTCGCAGCGGCCCGTATGGATCTAAAAGGCCAGCTTGGCGGCATGATGTGATCGGATCGGTACCGCTCGGTTAGTGCACAGCGTTCTAAGGCCCTCTACGTTTTACTCCATGACGGAGAACGGGGACGCCACTCCACTGGTCCAGATGGAGAACGTCAACAAGCACTTCGGGGCGCTGCACGTCCTGAAGGACATCAACTTGACCGTCTCTCGCGGCGAGGTTCTGGTCGTCATCGGCCCTTCGGGCGGAGGGAAGAGCACGCTCTGCCGCACGATCAACCGGCTGGAGACGATCAACGACGGCAGGATCATATTCGACGGCCAGGTGCTACCGGCCGAGGGCAAGGCGCTGGCAAGGCTGCGTTCCGAGGTCGGAATGGTCTTCCAGTCGTTCAACCTGTTCGCTCACAAGACCATCCGGGAGAACGTCACGCTCGGCCCGACCAAGGTCCGCGGCGTCTCGAAGGCCGCCGCCGACGAGCGGGCGATGGAGCTGCTGGAGCGGGTGGGCATCGCGGCGCAGGCCGACAAGTACCCCGCGCAGCTCTCCGGCGGTCAGCAGCAGCGTGTCGCGATCGCCAGGGCGCTGGCCATGGATCCGAAGATGATCCTGTTCGACGAGCCGACCTCCGCACTGGACCCCGAGATGGTGCAGGAGGTGCTCGATGTGATGATCGGGCTGGCGCGTGACGGCATGACCATGATGGTCGTCACGCACGAGATGGGGTTCGCCCGCCGCGCCGCCAACCGGGTCGTGTTCATGGCGGACGGGCAGATCGTCGAGGAGAACACCCCCGACGAGTTCTTCACCAACGCGCAGACGGACCGTGCGCGCGACTTCCTTTCGAAGATCCTCACGCACTGAGAGTTATGAGGCAGGTACACATGCACATGCGTCGAACGGGAGCGGTGCTCTCCATTGCGGCACTCGCCGCGGGCCTGGCCGCTTGTGGCGGTGGGGGAGAAACGTACGCCACCGTGGCTGACAAGATCACGGGCGGCGGCACGATCGTGGTCGGCACCAAGTGGGACCAGCCGAGCCTGGGCCTGAAGATGGGCAACGAGCCCGAGGGCTTCGACGTCGACGTTGCCAAGGCCGTGCTGAAGGAAGTGAACGGCGGCAAGGATGTGAAGGTCGAATGGAAGGAGTCGGCCTCGTCCAACCGCGAGCCGTTCCTCCAGAACGGCACGGTCGACATCATCTTCGCCACCTATTCCATCACCGAGGAGCGCAAGGGCAAGGTCACCTTCGGCGGCCCGTACGTCATCGCGCACCAGGACATCATGGTCCGCAAGGACGACGCCTCGATCAACACCCCGCAGGACCTCAAGGGCAAGAAGATCTGCAAGGCCTCGGGCTCCAACTCCTACAAGCGCATCACCGACCCGCCGCCGGACGGTGAGCTCGACATCGACGCCACCACCGTCGACGCGGCCAACTACTCCGAGTGCGTGCAGAAGCTGACCGGCAGCAACCTCGACGCCGTCACCACCGACGACCTGATCCTGGCGGGCTTCGCCAAGCAGGCCGGCGGCAACTTCAAGGTGCTGGGCCAGGGCTTCACGGACGAGAAGTACGGCATCGGCCTGAAGAAGGGCGACACCAAGACCTGCGAGGCCGTCAACAAGGCGGTGGCCACGCTGTGGAGCAACGGCACCATGAAGACGCTGCTGGACAAGTGGTTCGGCGGCATCCAGGGCCTGAACGTGTCCACGCAAGCGCCGCCGGCCGAGGGTTGCGCCTGATCACGTCGGTGACGGCGGCCGGTGACCCGGCCGCCCGTCGCCCCTGCGGTGGAGCACGATGGACGAACTAATCAAGTACGGGCCCGACCTCGCGCTGGGATTCCTCGAGAACGTCAAGCTGTCGATCGTGGCCGCGATCGTCGCCTTGCTCCTCGGCACGGTCCTGGTGGCGATGCGGGTCTCCCCGACCCCGGTCCTGCGCGCGGCCGGCACCGTCTACGTCAACGTGGTGCGCAACACCCCGCTGACGCTGGTGCTGGCGTTCTCCGCGCTGGGCCTGAGCGACCAGCTCGGCCTGGTCTTCTCCGAGACGCCGACGACCAACTCGTTCTGGATCGTGGCGATGGGGCTGTCGGTCTACACGGCGGCCTTCGTGTGCGAGGCGCTGCGCGCCGGCGTGAACACGGTGCCGATGGGCCAGGCCGAGGCGGCCAGGGCGATCGGGCTGACGTTCATGCAGTCGCTGACGATGATCATCCTGCCCCAGGCGTTCCGCGCGGTCATCGCGCCGCTGGGCAGCGTGATGATCGCCATGATCAAGAACACCACGGTCGCGACGGCCGGCGGCTTCCTCCTCGACTCGGCGGCGGTCATGAAGATCACGTTCGACACGACCGGCGCGTCGATCCCGATCTTCCTCGGCATCGTCGTCGCCTTCATGGCGCTGACCATGCCGATCGGGTTCTTCACCGGCTGGCTGGCGCGACGGCTGGCGGTGGTCCGATGAGCACCTCCGTGCTGTTCGACGCGCCGGGCCCGCGCGGGCGGATCCGCAACCACACGCTCACGGTGCTCAGCGTCATCGCGGTCGGCGCCGTGCTGTACGGCATCTACCGCGGGTTCGACGCCAAGGGCCAGTTCGAGGGCAAGATCTGGCAGCCGTTCCTGCAGTGGGAGACCTGGGACTTCTACATCATCCCCGGCCTCATCGGCACCCTGCGGGCGGCGGCCGTGGCAGCGGTGCTCGCGCTGGCGTTCGGCGCGATCTTCGGCCTGGCCAGGCTCTCCGACCACAAGTGGATCCGGGTGCCGGCCGGCGTGGTGGTCGAGGTGTTCCGGGCCATCCCGCTGCTGCTGCTGATCTTCTTCATCTTCTACCTGGCGCCGATGATCGGCGGTGGCGGCGACTACGCCTTCATGGCGGTCGTCGTCGGGCTCATGCTCTACAACGGCTCGGTGCTGGCCGAGGTGGTCAGGGCCGGCGTGCACGCGGTGCCCAAGGGGCAGTCCGAGGCCGCGTACGCGGTGGGCATGCGCAAGAACCAGGTGATGAGGCTGGTGTTGCTGCCGCAGGGCGTCACGGCGATGATGCCGGCGATCGTCAGCCAGCTCGTGGTGCTGCTCAAGGACACCGCGCTCGGCTACATCATCGCCTACGTCGACCTGCTCAACACCGGCTTCAAGATCCTGCCGGCCCGCTTCTTCGGCTCGCTGATCCCGGCGGCCATCGTCATCGGCGTCATCTACCTGGCGCTCAACATGGCGCTGAGCTACCTGGCCACGTGGCTGGAGCGGCGCAGCAGGCGCAGCCGCAAGACGGCGGCCCGCCCGGTCGCGGCGCCCGGCTCGGCCGAGGTCGGCGTGGGCGCGGGGCAGGGCACCGAGGGCGGCGGCCTGGCCCCCGACAAGCCCCTGGAGTGACCCGTTCCCGGGCGGCGAACGTCATGCTCGCCGCCCGGGATGTCAAAGAAAGCGGCAGATCCGCATTGCAACCCGGTCGGCGCGGGTATCCGGGTGAGCATGCGCAGGGCGGCGCTCGCGGGGGCGGCTGTGACGGTGGGGCTGGCCGCGTGTGGCGGCGGCGGCTCGTACGCGACCGTCGTGGACAAGATCAAGAACACCGGCACCGTCGTCGTCGGCACGAAGTGGGACCAGCCGGGCCTCGGGCTGAAGATGGGCAGCGGCGAGCCCCAGGGCTTCGACGCCGACGTGGCCCGCTACCTCGTCAACCACCTCACCGGCGGCAGCGAGGTGCGGATCATCTGGCGCGAGGCGCCGTCGTCCACCCGCGAGGCGCTGCTCCAGAACGGCACCGTGGACATGATCGTGGCCTCCTACTCCATCACGCACGCCCGCAGGCCCAAGGTGACGTTCGGCGGCCCGTACGCGATCGTCCCCCAGGACACCATGGTGCGCGCCGGCGACACGAGCATCCGCAGGACGAGCGACCTGCGGGGCAAGCGGATCTGCCTGGCCGAGGGCTCGAACTCCTACCGGCGGATCGTGGACCCGCCCCCCGACGGCAAGCTGGACCTGCCGGCCCGGCTGGTCAACGCCGCCAACTACTCCGACTGCGTCCGCAAGCTCGCCGCCGACCAGCTCGACGCGGTCAGCACCGAGAACCTGATCCTGGCCGGGTTCGCCGAGCAGGACCCCGGCAGGTTCCGGCTGCTCAACGAGCCGATCTCGTACGAGAACTGGGCCGTCGGGCTCAAGAAGGGCGACACCGAGACCTGCGAGGCCGTCAACCGGGCGATCGCCCGCATGTGGCAGGACGGCACCACCACGCGGCTGCTGCGCAAATGGTTCGGCAGAACAAATCTCGACCTGCCCTCCGCCCTGCCGCGGCCCGCGGGCTGCCCCTGATCTCCGGGGACCGGTCCGCACTCCAAGCGATCTTCCGGCAGGATGCGGGTATGCCCTTCTGGCCCTCCCCCATTTCGACCAGAGACGTGGCCGGGTCCGGCGTGCGTCCCGGCTGGCCCGTGGCCATGGACGGCCGGGTGTGGTGGACCGAGGATCGTCCCGACGAGGGCGGGCGCACGGTGATCGTCCGCCGCGCCGCCGATGGCACGCGCCGCGATCTGCTGCCCGCGCCCTGGTGCGCGCGCACGCGGGTGCACGAGTACGGCGGCAGGCCGTACGCCGTGACCCCCGCCGGCGACGTGGTCTTCGCCAACCTCAAGGACCAGCGGCTGTACGTCCTGTCCGGCGACGGCGAGCCGGAGCCCCTCACCGACGACGGCTGCCGCTACGCGGACCTGCTGGTGCACGACGGCCAGGTGTGGTGCGTACGCGAGCACCACGACGAGAACGGCAAGGTCACCAGGGCCGTCGTCGCGATCCCGCTGGACGGCGGCGAGACCCGCGTGTGGGCCACCGGCTGCGACTTCTACGCCGGTCCGGCCGTCTCGCCCGACGGGCGGCATCTGGCCTATGTCTGCTGGGACCACCCCCGCATGCCCTGGGACGGCACCGAGCTCCGCGTCGTCCCCCTCGACGGCAGCGGCACCGCGTGGCGGGTCCGCGGCGGCCCCACCGAGTCCGTGCTCGCGCCCTCCTGGAAGGACGACTCCCGGCTCTACCTGGTCTCCGACGCCTCCGGCTGGTGGAACCTCTACGAGGTGGGCCTGCGCGGCGAGGGGGCGCGGGCGCTGCGCCCGGCCGAGGAGGAGTTCACGCTGCCGCCGTGGCAGCTCGGCGGCATGCCGTACGCGGTGCTGCCCGACGGGCGGCTCGCCGTCCTGCACGGGCGCGGCGACCTGCGGCTGGGCCTGCTCGACCCCGGCACCGGCACGCTGACCGACCTCGACCTGCCCCACACCGGCTGGAACGCGGCGCTGGCCGCCGACGGCACGTCCGTGATCGGCGTCGGGTACACCGCCACGTCCCCGCGCTCGGTCGTGGCCGTCGACACCGTCACGGGTGGGCACCAGGCGCTCGAACGGGACCTCACCACGCTGCCCGACCCGGCCTACCTGCCCGTCCCCGAGCCTGTACTCGTGCGGCGGCCCTCAGCGGACGTGCACGCGTTCCGCTACCCGCCCCACGCCGCCGCCACCGACGGCACGCCCCCATACGTGATCTTCGTGCACGGCGGCCCGACCGCCCACGCCGACACCGCGCTCGACCTGGAGAAGGCGTTCCTCACCTCACGCGGCATCGGCGTGCTCGACCTCAACTACGGCGGCTCGACCGGCTACGGCCGCGCCTACCGCGACCGGCTCAAGGGCCAGTGGGGCGTGGTGGACGTCGAGGACGCGATCGCCGCCGCCGAGTGGCTGGCCGCCCAGGGCCTGGCCGACCCGGGCCGGATCGCGATACGCGGGGGCAGCTCGGGCGGCTGGACGGTGATGGCGGCCTGCTGCCGCTCCGACGTGTTCGCCGGCGGCGTCTCCTACTACGGCATCAGCGCCCTCGCCCCGCTCGCCGCGCACACCCACGACTTCGAGTCCCGGTACGTGGAGTGGCTGGTCGGGCCGGAGGATCCGCAGGTGTACGCCGCCCGCGAGCCCCTCGCGCTGGTCGACGGGGTGAGCTGCCCCATGCTGCTCCTGCAGGGCCTGGAGGATCCCGTGGTGCCGCCCGAGCAGTCCTCCGCCTTCGCCGACGCGCTCGCCGACCGCGGGGTGCCGTGCACGTACCTGGCCTTCGAGGGCGAGTCGCACGGCTTCCGCCGCACCGAGACCCGCGCGGCGGCCCTCGCGGCGGAGCTGGCCTTCTACCAGCAGATCTTCTCGTAGGCGGGCGTCGGGAGGCTCAGCGGGCGAACTCGGTCGCCCGCGACTCCCGCACCACCGTGATGCGGATCTGCCCGGGGTAGGTGAGCTCCTCCTCCACCTGCTTGGCCACGTCCCTGGCGATCACCTGGGCCTGGATGTCGTCGATGGCGTCCGGCTTGACCATGACCCGGATCTCCCGCCCGGCCTGCATGGCGAACACCTTCTCCACGCCGTCGTAGGACTGCGCGATCTCCTCCAGCCGCTCCAGCCGCTTGACGTACGCCTCCAGGGACTCGCGCCGGGCGCCGGGCCGGCTGCCGCTGATCGCGTCGGCCGCCTGCGTGAGCACCGCCTCGACGGTACGCACCTCGACCTCGTTGTGGTGCGCCTCGATGGCGTGCACCACGTCCTCCTCCTCGCCGTACCTGCGGGCGATCTCCGCCCCGATCAGCGCGTGGCTGCCCTCGACCTCGTGCGTCAGGGCCTTGCCGATGTCGTGGAGCAGGGCGCAGCGCTTCATCAGCGTCTGGTTCATCTTGAGCTCGGCGGCCATGATGCCGGCGATGTGGGCGGACTCGATGAGGTGCTTGAGCACGTTCTGCCCGTAGGAGGTGCGGTAGCGCAACTGGCCGAGCAGCAGCGTCAGCTCGGGGTGCATGTCGGTGATGCCCAGCTCGACGAGGGCGTCCTCGCCGGCCCGCGCGCACAGGTCCTGGACCTCCTGGCGGCTGCGGTCGTGCGCCTCCTCGATGCGCTGCGGGTGGATGCGGCCGTCGAGCACCAGCTTCTCCAGCGTCAGCCGCGCCGTCTCCCGCCTGACCGGGTCGAAGCACGACAGCAGCACCGCCTCGGGGGTGTCGTCGATGATCAGGTTCACGCCGGTCGTGGACTCGAAGGCGCGGATGTTGCGGCCCTCGCGGCCGATGATCCGGCCCTTCATCTCGTCGCCCGGCAGGTGCAGCACGCTCACGACCGACTCGGCCGTCTGCTCGGCCGCCAGCCGCTGCACGGCCAGCGTCACGATCTTCGTGGCCCGCTTCTCACCCTCCTTGCGGGCCTCCCCCTCGATCTCCCTGATGATCAGCGCGGCCTCGCGCTTGGCCTGGTTCTCGATCTCCTTGACCAGCTCGGACTTGGCCTGCTCGCCGGTCAGCCCGGCCACCCGCTCCAGGATGAGCCGCCGCTCCTGCTCGACCTGCAGCAGCTCCTCGCGCCGGTCGGCCAGCTCGACCTCGGTCTCGGCCAGCTTCCTGTCACGTTCCGCCTGCCGCCTGGCCTCCTCGTCCAGCCGCTGCTCCCGCTCGGCCAGCCTGGCCTCCCGGCGCTCGAGGTCGGAGCGCAGCTCCTTGAGCTCGGACTTGAGTATCCGGCTCTCCTCCTCGACCTCGCGCCGCATCTGCGCGGCGCTCTCGGCCGCCGCCTCCGACCTGCGCAGGATGTCCTCGGCGTCGCTCTCCGCCTTGTGGCGGATCTCCCGCGCCTCCTCCCGCGCCTGCTCCAGCTCCTCGTGGACCGCCTCCACCTGCTCGGCGCTGGGCTTGGCCTTGCCGGGCAGGCTGCCCGAGGTGCGGCGTATGACGACGAGAAGCGCCACGATCATCCCGAACGCGAGCACGAGCACCGCCACCATCAGCACCACGACCAGCGGCCCCATGTGTGCCCCGCCCTCCTCGCGTCGTCAAGAACTCATAACGCGGCCACAAACGGGAGGGGTCACAGGCGCGCCGCGGAAAGCCCTGTCGGCGTCATCGCCGGGATCGATGTCAAGCCAAGGCTGATGGGGCGTCGACCGCTCGTGCCGACACCTCTCCTGCCTCGTTCAATTCGTCCGTCGTTCACCGGTATGGCAATCCGCGCTGCGCGGAGTAACTCCTCACTGCCGTCGAGGTTATGCGTCGAACAGGTCACGAGCAAGCAAACGCGTCATCAAGCGTGTCTTACAGGCCTGCATCTCCACGTTCAGACAGGTGTCACCCATGAGCGCCGGAATCGCCCTTCTGGTCGGGGCATGCTGCGGCATGTCGCCCATGACCCGGGTCACCGAACGGGCAGGGCACACCCGCCAGCGGCTCAGGAGCCCCCATCGCGCCGCCGCCAGGCCCGATGGCCAGTGGCTGACGTACGACCAGCGGCGGCGTCGGCCGTCCACACCCGTCACCGTCACCTACGAAAGGCGGAGGCCGACCGGCCTGTCCCACGGCGCACGAGCACGGAGGATCGGGACGTGACTCAGGAGAAGTCCTCCTCCACCTCGACGCCCTCCTGTTCGAGCGCTTCCCGGATGACGCGGAAGGCCAAGCCGGAAGGGTAGCCCTTGCGGGCGAGCATGCCGGCCAGCCGACGGGTACGGGTCTGCGGGTCGAGCGAACGGGTGGCTGCGAGCTTGCGTTCCACCAGCCGTCGGGCCGTCTCTTCCTCCTGGTCGGGATCCAGCCGTTCCACGGCCTCGTTGACCGTGTCGCTGTCGACGCCCCGGTGACGCAGCTCGGCCGCCAGGGCGCGCTTGGCCAGCCCCCGGCCGTGGTGCCGGGAATCGACCCAGGCCGCGGCGAACGCCTCGTCGTTGATCAGCCCCAGCTCGGAGAAGCGGCTGAGCACCGCCTGCGCGGCCTCCTCCGGCACGTCCCGCTTGCGCAGGGCCTCGGCGAGCTGGGCGCGCGTCTTGGGAGCCATGGTGAGCAGGCGGAGGCAGATGGCGCGGGCCACCGACTCGGGATCCGCCTGAGGCCCCGTGCCGGCCGGGCTCTCGGCATCGGGCCCGTCGGGCAGCCGTCCCCGCCGCCGGCCGCTCTTGCGACCGCCCCGCCGCGACCGTCCTGCGGCACCGCTCTCGAACCACTCGTTGCCGCCCTCGACCTGCCCAGCGCCCTCGACCTGCCCAGCGCCCTCACCGAGCCAGCCAGTGCGCGCATCCGGCTGTCCTGCGCCGCCATGCCGCTGTCCGGCCCCGTCCGGCTGTCCAGCATCATCAGCAGACCGTCCAGCACCGCCATCACGCCGTCCTGCACCGCCTTCGAACCGCTCAGGTCCGTCATCGGCCCGTTCAGCACCGCCTGGGAACCATCCAGCTCCGCCATCGGGCTGATCGAAGCCTTCGCCGAAGGGCCCGAGCCCTTCGCCGGCCTGCCCGAACCGCCCTGAGCCTCCAGCCGTCCGTCCTGATCTTCCGCCTGAGCGCCCGGACTTCCCCCTGGACCGCCCGGCACGTCCGCCGGATCCCGAGACGGTGCGGCCGTCCAGTCGCCGCCCCTCGCTGTCGCTCGGCTCCGCCGCGAACCAGCTGCTCCCGGCCAGGACCTCGGGGTGCCACTCGTCCCCAGGACGGCGCCCCTGGGGTGAGGACTCGGCACGGACGCCCTGGTCGTCTCCTCCGTCAGCCACGCCGGCGACGGGCGGAGGGGCGGCCGGTCGCCCAGACGGACCCAGCGGTGGGCCCAGAGGCGGGCCCAGAGGCGGGCTCGGCGGCTGGTCGGTCTGGCGGGCAGGGGAGCCCTGCGGCGGGTCGACCGGTTGGGCGGGCGGGCCCGGCAGGTCGGGAGAGCCGTCTTCCTCGGAAGGGGTGGCGGCGCGCATGCGGTCGCGTTGCTCGCGCCACTCCGTCACCGACGGCCAGCCGTCCGTGGCCGAGCGGGCCAGGTCGCGCGGGCGGGATGACGTGGGGTCGGGCCAGGCGCCCCGGTCTGGCGGCTGGGGCGCTTGCGGCCGGTCCGTGCTGCTCATCGGGTCAGCGATCAGACGTCACCCGGCTTGGGGGTGGACTTCGAGCCGCGGCCCGACGGGGCGGCGGCCGGTGCAGGAGCAGGGGCGGCGGTCTCGACGGGAGCGTCGAGGCGCGGGCCCACACCCAGCTTGTCCTTGATCTTCTTCTCGATCTCGTTGGCCATGTCGGGGTGGTTCTTCAGGAAGTTGCGGGCGTTCTCCTTGCCCTGGCCGAGCTGGTCGCCCTCGTAGGTGTACCAGGCGCCGGACTTGCGGACGAAGCCGTGCTCCACACCCATGTCGATGAGGCCGCCCTCGCGGGAGATGCCCACGCCGTAGAGAATGTCGAAGTCGGCGACCCGGAAGGGCGGGGCCATCTTGTTCTTGACGACCTTGACCCTGGTGCGGTTGCCGACCGCCTCCGTGCCGTCCTTGAGGGTCTCGATGCGGCGGATGTCCATGCGGACCGAGGCGTAGAACTTCAGCGCCTTACCACCGGTCGTGGTCTCGGGGCTGCCGAACATGACGCCGATCTTCTCGCGGAGCTGGTTGATGAAGATGGCGGTGGTGCCGGTGCTGTTGAGGGCGCCGGCGATCTTGCGCAGGGCCTGGGACATGAGGCGGGCCTGGAGGCCGACGTGGCTGTCGCCCATCTCGCCCTCGATCTCGGCCTTGGGAACCAGGGCCGCGACCGAGTCGATGACGATGATGTCGACGGCGCCGGACCTGATCAGCATGTCGGCGATCTCGAGCGCCTGCTCACCCGTGTCGGGCTGGGAGACCAGCAGGGCGTCGGTGTCGACCCCCAGCTTCTTGGCGTATTCGGGGTCGAGGGCGTGCTCGGCGTCGATGAACGCCGCGATGCCCCCGGCCCGCTGGGCGTTGGCCACGGCGTGCAGGGCGATCGTGGTCTTACCCGAGGACTCCGGGCCGTAGATCTCCACGATGCGGCCGCGCGGCAGGCCGCCGATGCCGAGGGCGACGTCAAGGGAGATCGACCCAGTGGGGACCACCTCGATGGGAGCTCGGGCGTCATCGCCCAGTCTCATGACGGAGCCCTTGCCGAACTGCCGCTCGATCTGGGCGAGCGCGGTCTCGAGGGCCTTCTCGCGGTCGTTGATAGCCATGGGAACTCCCCCTGGGGGTCGTGGTCCGATCAGTCGAGTGAAAGCTACGGCCTGCCACCGACAATTTCTGCCGTGTCGGGGAAGACGTGGCGGCTCGGCTGCGTCCATCGTAGCCGAACGGCTGTTCGATCACAGCAAGAACACGCAGGTCGACCATGAGAGCATGCACATCCGCCCGCCCGTTCCGGCCAGCCGTCAGCCAGAGCCCGCCCCATCCGCCGCCCCACCGGGCGCCCCGCCTGTCGCCCCATCCGCCGCCTCACCTGCCGCCCCGCCCGCCACTCCGTCCTCCCCCGCTCTCGGCCACGCTCGAACAGCTCAGGAGCTTCGCCGGACGTACCCCGTACAGGATCTCGGGGCCCGCGACCGTCAGGATCCCGTTCGCGGCGCAGAGCCCGCTGCCCATGATCGAGGCGTCACTGAACGGCGCGCCGCCCGCCCTGTTCTTCCTCGACACCGGCGCGCTGTTCGCGCTCAACGACGACTACGCCGCCCGCCTCGGCATCCCCACGTACGGCCGCACGACGGGCCGCACCCTCTACGGCGAGCACCCGAACCTCCAGGGCCGCGTGGACCGGCTCACCATGGGCGAGCTGACCATCGAGCAGGTGCCGGCGCACACCATCCCCGACGAGATCCGCCTCACCGCGCCCGACGGCAGGCAGACCCAGGGCGCGATCGGCACCAGCGTGCTGGCCCGGTTCCTGGCCACCATCGACTATCCGGGCCGGGCGCTCGTGCTGCGCCGGGACAGGCGCGCTGCCGTGCGGGCGGAGCACACCGCGCCCCTGTGGTTCCTGGGCGACCACTTCCTGCTGTCCCACGGCACCGTGAACCACCTCGACCGGATGGTGTTCTTCGTCGACACCGGCGGCGGCGACATCGGCTTCACGGCTCCCCGCTCCACCCTCGACGCGGCCGGGATCGCCGTCCCCGCGGACGGCGGCCCGCATCCGGTGACGGCCGGGCGGGTGACGCTCGGCACCGCCGTCCGCCACGACGTCCCCGGCCTGGCAGGGGCGTTCCCCGACTGGTTCGAGCACGGGTTCGGCTTCCGGATCGGCGGCCTGCCCACGCACGAGTTCTTCAGGCCGTACGCGCTCACGTTCGACTTCGCGGGCATGCGCATCCTGATGGGCACCTCACGGGAATGACACGCGGGCGGTTGCCTCCTGCGTGTTGTCGGGCGCCATGAGCTGGGGAGACTCACTCCAGGGCGACGACTGGAGGCGGCACGTGGCGAGCGGCTACACCGGGGAACGACGCGTCCATCTCGAGGCACTCGCCGAGCTGCTGCCCGCCCATGGCCTGGTCAGCCGCATGGTCGGCGGCGAGGACCCGGTGTTGTGGGTATGGCACCCGCGCACCGGGCGCCAGACGATCATCTTCGCCACCCCGGCGAGCCACGGCTGGCAGTTCCTGTGGTCGCCCGGCGGGCAGTGCCCCGCCGCCGACCTGGAGCGCGCGGCCACGGCGCTCCGTGACGCCCTCGATCAGGAGCGATCGGCCTAACGCAGCTTGGACGAGACGTCCTCCACCTGGCAGACCGCCCGCCACACCGTCTTGACGCTCTCGCCGTCGGCCAGCGCCTGCACGACGGTGCGACCGCCGAGAGGGGCCAGGACGTAGTCGCGGGCCCACGACTCCGCGTACATCTCACCGAAGTGAGCGTCCATCCGTCTCCAGAACTCCGTCAGGCGCATGAACCCAAGTATGGAAGCGCACGAGGTGTGGGTAGGACATCCCCATGCCAAAGACCCCCAAGTCTTCACCCCCGAAGACAGCCAGGACGAAGGCCAACAGAGCCAAGCGCCGCCGGTTACTGCTGGCGCTGCAACAGGCCGTGCGGAAGGAGAAGGCGGAGCGTGCCGAACGGCACGCCGGTATCAGACAGGAGCCGCGTGCGGGCAAGCCGCGCACGCGCAGGGCGTCACGGCGCTAGACACCTCGCGGGTCACAACACCCGCGCGCCGTACATCTCACCGAGATGGTCGGCGAGCAGCTCCAGCCGGGCGCCGTCGGGGTCCTTGAAGTAGATGGAGGCGCCGCTCTCGATCTGGTGCGGCACGCCGGCCATCTCCAGCTTCCCGCGCAGCCTCTCCCACGTGGCGGGATCGACGGAGATCGCGATGTGGTGCAGCCCGCCGAGCACTTCCTGGTACGGCCCGAGGTCGAGGCCGGGGAAGTCGAAGAAGGCGAGCAGGTTGCCGTTGCCGATGTCGAAGAAGAAGTGGTTCGACCCCTTGTAGTCGCGATTTTCGATGATCTCCGTGAGCGGGAACTCCAGGAGCTCCTGGTAGAACTTGATGGTGCGTTCCACGTCGGACGAGATCAGCGCCATGTGGTGCAGGCCACGCGCGCTGCTGGACGGCCGGTGCGGTAAAACGTAGCGCTGTCTTATCTCCGCTCGGCGGGCTTCGATGGTCGCGTAATCGATGGTCACGGTCGCTGTATGTCCGCCAGGGCACCGGCTCAATCACCCGCCGCCGCGCCAAATGCGTTTTCTGTCGGTGCCGGGAGGCACTATGTGCAGGTGAGCTCGCTAGCCCAGTTCAGCCAGGTGACCAGGCAATGGTTCGCCGGGGCCTTCCACGCGCCCACGGCCGCCCAGGAGGGGGCGTGGGAGTCGATCTCGCGTGGCGACCACACCCTGGTCGTCGCGCCCACGGGCTCGGGCAAGACGCTGGCGGCGTTCCTGTGGTCGCTCGACCGGCTGGCCGCCGCGCCGGAGCAGCACGCGCAGGACAAGCACGCGGAGGGGCGCAAGGGGACGAGGGTCCTGTACGTGTCCCCGCTCAAGGCGCTGGCCGTGGACGTCGAGCGCAACCTGCGCGCGCCGCTGGCCGGGCTGAAGCAGACGGCTCGGCGGCTCGGCCTGCCGGTGCCCGATATCTCGGTGGCGATCCGCTCGGGCGACACCCCCGCCGAGGACCGCAGGCGGTTCGCCGCCAAGCCGTCCGACATCCTGATCACCACGCCGGAGTCGCTGTTCCTGCTGCTCACCAGCCAGGCGCGGGAGGCGCTGCGCGGCGTGGAGACGGTGATCGTGGACGAGGTGCACGCGGTCGCGGGCACCAAGCGGGGCGCCCATCTCGCGCTCAGCCTGGAGCGGCTCGACGCGCTGCTCGACCGGCCGGCGCAGCGGGTGGGGCTGTCGGCGACCGTGCGGCCGGTGAGCGAGGTGGCGGCGTTCCTCGGCGGGGCGCGGCCGGCCACCGTGGTGCAGCCGCCGTCCGACAAGCGGATCGAGGTCGAGGTCGTCGTCCCCGTCGAGGACATGACGGAGATGGAGGGCCGCGCTGGAGCAGCGCCCCAGGAGGAGGAGTTCGCCCCCGAGCCGGGCAACCGGTCGATCTGGCCCCACGTCGAGGACCGGCTGTTCGACCTGATCGAGGCCCACAGCTCCACGATCGTCTTCGCCAACTCGCGGCGGCTGGCGGAGCGGCTGTGCACGCGGCTGAACGAGCTGGCCTACGAGCGGCAGCAGGGCACCGAGACCGTCGACCTGTCCATCTGGGAGAGCGGGCCTTCCCGGCCCATGCCCGCCGAGGTGATGGCGCAGGCGGGCGCGAGCAAGGGCGTGGTGACGGAGATCGTACGCGCCCACCACGGCTCGGTCTCCAAGGAGGAGCGGGCACAGATCGAGGAGGCGCTCAAGTCGGGCCGCCTGCCTGCCGTGGTCGCCACCTCCAGCCTGGAGCTGGGCATCGACATGGGCGCGGTCGATCTGGTGGCGTGCGTGGAGGCGCCGCCGAGCGTGGCCAGCGGGCTGCAGCGCATCGGCCGGGCGGGCCACCAGGTGGGCGCGGTGTCCAGGGGCGTCATCTTCCCCAAGTACCGGGGCGACCTGGTGCAGACCGCCGTGGTGGCCGAGCGGATGAAGAGCGGCCTGATCGAGGAGCTGCGCTATCCGCGCAACCCGCTCGACGTGCTCGCCCAGCAGATCGTGGCGATGACCGCGCTCGACGAGTGGACGGTCGACGAGCTGGAGAGCGTGATCAAGCGGGCCGCCCCCTACGCCACGCTGCCGCGCAGCGCGCTGGAGGCCACGCTCGACATGCTGGCCGGGCGTTACCCGAGCGAGGAGTTCGCCGAGCTGCGGCCCCGCATCGTGTGGGACCGGGTGACCGGCACCCTCCAGGGCCGGCCCGGCGCGCAGCGGCTGGCGGTGACCAACGGCGGCACGATCCCCGACCGGGGCCTGTTCGGTGTCTTCCTGGTGGGCGAGCGGGCCTCCAGGGTGGGCGAGCTGGATGAGGAGATGGTCTACGAGTCGCGGGTCGGCGACGTGTTCGTGCTGGGCGCGACCTCCTGGCGGATCGAGGACATCACCGCCGACCGGGTGCTCGTCTCGCCCGCGCCGGGGCAGCCGGGCAAGCTGCCGTTCTGGCACGGCGACGCGCCGGGGCGGCCGGCCGAGCTGGGCCGGGCGATCGGGCAGTTCCTGCGCGAGCAGGCCAAGCAGGGCTCGACGGACCGGATGCGGGCGGCGGGTCTCGACGAGTACGCCGCGGGCAACCTGCTGGCCTACCTCCAGGAGCAGCGGGAGGCGACGGGGTACGTCCCCGACGACCGCACGCTGCTGGTGGAGCGGTTCCACGACGAGCTGGGCGACTGGCGCGTGGTCATCCACTCCCCCTACGGCGCCCGGGTGCACGCGCCGTGGGCGCTGGCGATCAACCGGCGGCTGCGCGAGCGCTACGGCATCGACGTGCAGGCCGTGCACTCCGACGACGGCATCGTGCTGCGCATCCCCGACACGCTGGCCGAGCCGCCCACCGACGTGGCGGCCTTCGACGCCGAGGAGATCGAGCAGATCGTCACCGAGGAGCTGGGCGGGTCGGCCATGTTCGCCTCCCGGTTCAGGGAGTGCGCGGGCCGGGCGCTGCTGCTGCCGCGCCGCACGCCCGGCCGGCGCAGCCCGCTGTGGCAGCAGCGGCAGCGCGCGGCCCACCTGCTGGGCGTGGCCTCGCAGTACGCCTCGTTCCCGATCGTGCTGGAGACGATGCGCGAGTGCCTGCAGGACGTCTTCGACGTGCCGGGGCTGGTGCAGCTCATGCGCGACATCGCCGCGCGCAGGGTGCGGGTGGTGGAGGTGGAGACGTCGCAGGCCTCGCCATTCGCGGCGGCGCTGCTGTTCCACTACGTGGGCGCGTTCATGTACGAGGGCGACGCCCCGCTGGCCGAGCGCCGGGCGCAGGCCCTGGCGCTGGACACCACGCTGCTGGCCGAGCTGCTCGGCCAGGCCGACCTGCGCGAGCTGCTCGACCCCGACGTGATCTCCGACAGCGAGCGCGAGCTGGCCAGGCTCGACCGGCCGCTGCGCGACCTGGAGGACCTCGCCGACCTGCTGCGCTCGCACGGGCCGCTGCTGGCTCCCGACGTGAGCGTGCGCGGCGGCGATCCCGCCTGGCTGGAGGAGCTGGAGCGGTCGCGGCGGGCGATCAGGGTGCGCGTCGCCGGCGAGGAGCAGTGGGCGGCCATCGAGGACGCCGCGCGCATGCGTGACGCGCTGGGCGTGCCGCTGCCCGTCGGGATCCCGCACGCGTTCCTGGAGCCGGTGGCCGATCCGCTGGCCGACCTGGTGGCGCGGCACGCCCGTACCCGGGGCCCGTTCCACGCGGGCACGGCCGCGGCCAGGTTCGGGCTCGGGGTGGCCGTGGTGACCGACGCGCTGCGGCGGCTCGCCGCGAGCGGGCGGGTCGTCAGCGGGGAGTTCCGGCCCGGCGGGCGGGGCGAGGAGTGGTGCGACGCGGGCGTGTTGCGGATGCTGCGCCGCAGGTCGCTGGCCCGGCTGCGCAAGGAGGTCGAGCCGGTCGCCCCCGAGACGCTGGCGCTGTTCCTGCCTGCCTGGCACGGAATCACAGGCTCCGGGCAGGGCCCAGCGGGCTCCGGTGCGGCCGGTTCCGGTGCGGCCGGTTCCAGTACGGCCGGTTCCAGTGCGGCCGGTTCCGGTGCGGCAGGTTTCGGCACGGACATGCGAGGCCCGGTCAGCTCAGCCCGTGCGATGGACGCGCTGGTGCGCTCGATCGAGCAGCTCCAGGGGGCGGCTGTGCCCGCGTCGGCGCTGGAGACGCTGGTGCTGCCCTCGCGGGTGCCCGGCTACCATCCGGCGCTGCTCGACGAGCTGACCTCGGCGGGCGACGTCATCTGGGTGGGGCAGGGGTCGCTGCCCGGCGGCGACGGCTGGGTGTCGCTCTACTTCGCCGACACCGCGCCGCTGCTGATGCCCGAGCCCGCCGAGATCACGATGACGCCGGTGCACGAGCGCGTGCTGGAGCTGCTCGGCGGGGGCGGCGCGCTGTTCTTCCGCGGCCTCACCGACCAGTTCGGCTCCGCGCTGGACGACGCCACGCTGGTGGCCGCGCTGTGGGACCTGGTGTGGTCCGGGCGGGTCTCGGGCGACACGCTCGCCCCGCTGCGGTCCACGCTCGGCACCGGGCGGCCCGCCCACCGGCCCGCGACCACGCGGCGGCGCAGGGCGGTGCTGCCGAGCAGGAGCGGCCCGCCGACGGTGGCGGGGCGGTGGTGGCTGCTGCCCTCGGCCGCGGCCGACGCGACCCAGCGGGCGAGCGCGCAGGCCGAGGTGCTGCTGGAGCGGCATGGCGTGGTGACGCGCGGGGCGGTGACGTCGGAGCGGCTTCCTGGCGGGTTCACGCCGATCTACCAGGTGCTGCGGGCGTACGAGGAGAGCGGGCGGTGCCGCAGGGGCTACTTCGTCGAGGGGCTCGGCGGCGCGCAGTTCGCCCTGCCGGGGGCGGTGGACCGGATGCGGGCCATGGCTCCCGGGCTCGCGTCCTCCCCTCGTCAAGAGGGGCGGCGGGCCGTGGTGCTGGCCGCGGCCGACCCGGCCAGCCCGTACGGCGCCGCGCTGCCCTGGCCGCAGCGCCCCGGCGAGGTCGGGCACAAGCCCGGCAGGAAGGCCGGCTCGCTGGTGGTGCTCGTGGACGGCCACCTGGTGCTGTACGTCGAGCGCGGCGGCAAGACGCTGCTGTCGTTCACCGACGGCGACCGGCTGCAGCCTGCGGTCGACGCGCTGGCCCTGGCCGTGCGTGACGGGGCGCTGGGCAAGCTGACCGTGGAGCGGGCCGACGGTGCCGCCATCGTCGACTCGCCCCTGGCGGCGGCCCTGGAGGCGGCCGGGTTCCATCCCACGCCGCGGGGTCTGCGCCTGCGCGCCTGAGCGATCGTCCCGGCACGAATCGGGCCCCCGGCTCCCCCAAGGTTTGAATGACCGTTTAAAGTTCTGAACGTGCCGCCAGAAAGTCGAACGTTCATTGAAGAGGCGCGCCGGGCTCAGATCATCGAGTGCGCCATCGACGTCCTCGCCGAGCACGGCTACCTCCACACGACCCTGGCCAGGATCGCCAAGCGCGCCAAGATCAGCACCGGCGTCATCTCGTACCACTTCGGCGGGAAGGACCAGCTCATCCAGGCCGTGGTGACGGAGGTGGCCAAGCTGGCCACCGACCTGATGATCCCGCGCATCCTCTCCCAGCCCACCGCCACGGAGGGCCTGCGTGCCTACATCGAGAGCAATCTCGAGTTCATGCGGCTGCATCGCAAACCCCTCCTGGCGCTGGTGCAGATCGTCACGCACGCGGTCGGGGAGGACTCCCGCGCCGGCCCGTACGACCAGCAGGCCGACGTGGCCATCACCGACCTGGAGAAGCTGCTGGACTGGGGCCGGCGCACCGGCGAGTTCCGCGACTTCCACCTGCGCAGCATGGCCATCGCCATCCGGGGCGCCATCGACGCCGTGCCCGGCCGCCTGCTCAACGACCCCGACTTCGACCTCGACCTGCTCACCCGCGAGCTGGTCACCACCTTCACCCTCGCCACCAGGAGACACCCATGACAGCGCCGGCGTTAGAGATCAAGGGTCTGACCAAGACCTTCGGCGAGAACACCGCGGTCGACCACGTCGACCTCGACGTCCCCCAGGGCTCCTTCTACGGCCTGGTCGGGCAGAACGGCGCCGGCAAGACGACCACGCTGTCCATGGCGGTGGGCCTGCTGCGGCCCGACGCGGGCACCGCGCGGATCTTCGGGGCGGACGTGTGGTCCGACCCCGCCAAGGCCAAGCAGCTCGTCGGCGTGCTGCCCGACGGGATGGCCATGCCCGAGCGGCTCACCGGCCGGGAGGTGCTGACCTACCTCGGCCTGCTGCGCGGGCTGAGCAAGGAGGTGGTGGCCGAGCGGGCCGAGGAGCTGCTGTCGGTGCTGGAGCTGGACGTGGCGGAGAAGACGCTGGTCATCGAGTACTCCACCGGCATGCGCAAGAAGATCGGCCTGGCCACGGCGCTGCTGCACGCGCCCAGGCTGCTGGTGCTGGACGAGCCGTTCGAGGCGGTGGACCCGGTGTCGGCGGCGACGATCAAGCAGATCCTGCGCGGGTTCGTGGCAGGCGGCGGCTCGGTCGTACTGTCCAGCCACGTGATGGCGCTGGTGGAGCAGCTCTGCGACCACGTGGGCGTGATCGACAAGGGCCGGGTGGCAGCCGCCGGCCCGCTGGAGGAGGTACGCGGCGCGGCGACGCTGGAGGACAGGTTCGTCGAGCTGGTCGGCGCCGGCTCCACCGCCGCCAGGGGGCTGTCATGGCTGTAGCGCTCACCATGGCCAGGATGAAGCTCTCGATCCTGCGCCACTCGGCCAAGGGCCAGCAGGGCGGCATGATGGCCTCCGCCGGCAGCCTCGGCGTCCTGCTGGCGGGCGGCACGATCGTCCTGGCGTTCCTCGGCGGCGACTGGCTGGCCGCCGCGTACTCGGTGTGGATGCTCGGCTGGATCATCGGCCCGGTGTTCTCCGGCGGCGGTGACGAGACGCTGCGGCCGGAGTTCTTCTCGCTGCTCGGGCTGCGGCCGCAGCGCATGGCCGCGGGGCTGCTGGTGGCGGCGTTCGTGGGGGTGGCCCCCGCGGTGAGCCTGCTCGCGCTGGCGGGGCTGGTGGCCGCGGGCGTGCGTGAGGGCGTCGCCGGAGCGCTCGTGGCCGTGCCGGCGATGGTGTTGCAGCTCGCCGTGTTCGTGTTGCTGTCGAAGGTGAGCGTGGCGCTGATGGGGCTCGCGCTGGGCTCCAGGATCGGGGCGATCGGCGCCGGGGTGGTCAACGGGGTGATCCTCGCCTTCCTGGGGCAGATCTGGGTGTTCATGGCGGCCTTCGGGCAGGGCGGGCAGATCCCGGAGGTCGTCCGGTACCTGCCGTCCGGGTGGGGGCTGCTCGCCGTCCAGGGTGAGTACCTGGCGCTGGCCGCGATGGCGGTGCTGGTCGTGCTGCTGCTGGTGGCGTGGGCGGGGCTGCTGACCAGGCGGGCGGGCCGGAGCCGGCCCTCGACGCGGGGCCGCAGGCCGATGCGGGCCGGCACCCCGCACGGCGCCGTGGTGGCCAAGGAGCTGCGGTCGTGGACGCGGGACCTGGTGCGCAACCACCAGCTCGCGTTCGCCTTCACGTACGGCGTGGCGTTCGCGGCCGTGCCGCTGATGCTGGGCATCGAGGAGATGTTGCCGCTGGCCGGGCCGCTGTTCATCATGATGGCGGCGGCGATGACCGCCAACGTGTACGGCACCGACGGCACCGCCCACTGGCTGACGCTGATGACGCCGGGCGCCTCCGACGTGCGGGGCCGCCAGCTCGCCTGGCTGGCGGCGGTGGGGCCGGTCGGGCTGGCGCTGGCGGTGATCTGCACCGCGGTCGTGGACGGGCCGTGGCCGCCGGTCATGGCGGCCACGTTCGCGCTGCTCGGCGGGGCCGCGGGGCTGGTGCCGCTGGTGTCGGTGGCCGGGCTGATCCCGGGCATCGACCCGAAGAACCGGGGCGGCAACCCGCTGCGGACGAGCGAGGACGACGGCTCGGCCACCGGCATGGCGTACCTGATGCTGTTCCTGGTGGCGCTCGCCGCGGCGCCCGCCGTGGCGCTGGCGGTGTTCTTCGGCTGGTGGGGCGTGCCGGCCGGGCTGCTGTCCGGGGCGTTGTGCTGGTGGGGGTTCGGCCTGCTGGCGGAGCGGCGGCTGACGGCCAGGGGGCCGGAGCTGCTGCACCTCATGCGTACGGGGCGGGCGCCCGAGAGCGGCAAGGCGGCGTCGGGGACGTTCCAGCTGCCCGAGAGCATGTCGCGGACGCAGCGGATGATCGTGCTGATCTGCGCGTCGTTCGGCGCGATCCCGCTGGTGCCGCAGGGCATCGTGGCCATGGTCTTCCTGACGAACGGGCAGCTCCAGCACTCGTGGTTCCTGGCCACGCACGTGTCACCCGGCCTGGGCTGGCCGGTGGCGATCGGCTTCGTCCTGCTCGGCCTGGGCATGTACGGCACCGCCCTGTGGCTGTGGTTGCGCGCCAAGAAGGCGGAGAAGCCGGCGGGGGAGGTTACGGACGCCGATAAGCTCGCGGCGCGACACCACTAACATCTTGTATACGATAAATCCCCCTATGACTGATATGACGCTGGGCGGGGCCCATCAGACCTTGCGTGACGAGGTCACCAAGGAGCTGCGCCGCCGCATTCTCTCCGGTGAGCTCGCCCAGGGTGAACGCCTGGTCGAGGACCGGCTGGCCGCCGCGCTCGGCGTCTCGCGCAACCCCGTACGCGAGTCCATCCGGGTCCTGGCCGCCGAGGGCTTCATCCAGGTCGTGCCCCGCCTGGGCGCCACGGTGGCCAGGCTGTCGGCGGAGGAGGGCGAGGAGCTCTTCGACGTGCGCATGGCCATCGAGGGCCTGGCGGCGCGGCTGGCCGCGCGCAAGCGCTCCCCCGCCACGGCCGACCGGCTGCGCCGGCTGCTGGACCAGGCGCGGGAGGCGGTCGAGGCGGGGCGGCTGGAGGAGGTGGCCGATCTCAACACGGCCTTCCACCTGGCCGTGGGCGAGGCGACGGGGAACTCGTACCTGGCGCTGATGATGAAGCCCATGCTCCAGCGGGCGCAGTGGGTCTTCAGCCAAACCGCCGCCGCGCGCGGGCCGCACTCCTGGACCGAGCACCTGAGCCTGTGCGAGGCGATCGCGGCGGGCGACGAGGACGAGGCGCAGGCCAGAGCCATCGCGCACGTGGCAGCCGCCCGGCGGTCGTTCCTGCAGGCCGTAGGCCGCAGGACAAAACACCCAAACGATTAGGAAACGCTCAGATAACAACATAGGGTGATGAAACACCGCTGAAATGTGGCATCTTGTATACAGTCTCCTAAACGTTTCAACGGAGGCCCCATGCGACCGTCCCCCAAGGTCGTCGCGGCGCTCGTCACCCTTCCCCTCGCCCTTGCGGCCTGTGGCGGAGGCGGGACGAACAACACGCCCGCGGCACCGAGTTCCATAGCCAGCGCCTCGGCCGACCACCGGCCGGTCAAGAACGGCGGCACGCTCAACATCGCGCTCAACGCCGACCCCGACGCCCTGGACCCGAGCATCTCGACCACGCTCGTGGGCCGCGAGGTGTTCGCGAACATGTGCGAGAAGCTCTACGACATCGACGCGTCCTCCACCCTGATCCCGCAGCTCGCCGCGGCCATGCCCGAGCTGTCGGACGGCGGCAGGGCAGTGACGATCAAGCTGCGCGAAGGCGTCAAGTTCAACGACGGCACCGCGCTCGACGCCGAGGCGGTCAAGAAGTCGCTGGACCGGCACCGCACCTGGGAGAAGTCAGCACGGCAGGCCGACCTGGCCGCCGTGTCCAAGGTGGAGGTGGTCGACCCCGCGACGGTGAAGCTCACGCTGACGCAGCCGTTCACGCCGCTGACCGCGCAGCTCGCGGACCGCGCCGGCATGATCATGTCGCCGAAGGCGCTGGACTCCGAGGGCGACAACTTCGGTGCCGCCCCGGTCTGCGCCGGGCCGTTCAAGTTCGCCGGCCGCACCTCCGGCAGCCAGATCGTGCTGGAGAAGTCGGCCGACTACTACGACGCCGCCAAGGTCAAGCTCGACAAGCTCGTATACAAAATCATCGTCGACCCCAACGTGCGGGCCGCGAACCTCAAGTCCGGCGACGTGCAGGTGGCCGACCAGCTCGCCACGAACACGGTCGCGGGCGTGCAGTCCGACCCGAACCTGACCGTCGTGTCCGGCGGCGGCCTCGGGTACTACGGCTTCCAGATCAACATCGGCAACGCCAGCGGCTCCACCGAGAAGCCGGGGCCGATCGACACGCCGCTGGGCAAGAGCCCCGAGCTGCGCGAGGCGTTCGAGCTGGCGCTCGACCGCGACGCCATCAACAAGGCCGTCTACAACGGGCTGCACGAGGTCGACTGCTACCCCGTCCCCCTGGACAGCCCGTACCGGCCGAAGGACCTGACCTGCCCCAAGCGCGACCTGGCCAAGGCCAAGCAGCTCGTGCAGGCCTCCGGCGTGCCGACGCCGATCCCGGTCACTCTCGCCACCCCGAACGACGCCGTCAACCAGCGCCTGGCGCAGGTCATCCAGTCGATGGCCAAGGAGGCCGGCTTCAACGTGAGCGTGCAGACGGCCGAGTTCGTCAGCGTCCTGGAGCAGGGCAAGGCCGGCAAGTTCGACGTCCTGCTGAGCGGCTGGTCCGGCCGCGTCGACCCGGACGGCAACCTCACCAACCTGGTCACCACCCAGGGCAGCAACAACTACGCGGGCATGTCCGACCCCGGCATCGACGACCCGATCAAGCAGGCCGCCGCCGAGACCGACACCGCCAAGCGGGCCGAGCTGTACGGCAGCGCCATGAAGAAGGCCGCCGAGCTGCGCGGCGTGGTGTACCTGTACCACAACCTGTACTACCTCGGCATGCACAAGACCGTCGCCGGCGTCCAGTACTTCAAGGACGGCCTCCCCCGTTACGTCACCGCCGGGTTCGCCGCCTGATGCTCTGGTTCATCCTCCGGCGCTGCGGATCGGCCGTGCTCGTGCTGTTCCTGTCCAGCGTCCTGATCTTCCTGGGCATCCGGGCGCTGCCCGGTGACCCGGCCTCGGTCATGGCCGGCCAGGAGGCCTCGCCGGCCGCGATCGAGGCCATCCGCAAGGAGTTCGGCCTGGACAAGCCGCTGCCCGCGCAGTACCTGGACTACGTCGGACAGACCCTCACCGGCAACTTCGGCCGCTCGACCCAGGACCAGCTCCCCGTGGCCGACATCCTGGCCGAGCGGCTCCCGGTGACGCTGGAGCTGTCGCTGCTGGCCATGCTGGTCGCGATCGTCGTCGGCGTGGGGGCGGGCATCGTGGCCGCCGTCCGCCGCGGCAAGTTCGCCGACTACGTGGCCACCGGGTTCGGCCTGGCCGGGCTGTCGGTGCCGCACTTCTGGCTGGGCCTGCTCGGCATCCTGCTGTTCGCCGTCACCTGGCGCGTGCTGCCGGCCTCCGGGTACGTGCCCTTCACCGAGGACCCGGCCGGGAACCTGCAGCGCATGATCCTGCCGGCCCTGGTGCTCGGCACCGGCTTCGCGGCGATCCTGATGCGGCAGACCCGCTCGGCCATGCTGGGCGCGCTGTCGGCCGACTACGTCAGGACCGCCAGGTCCAAGGGCCTGTCCGAGGCCAAGGTGGTGGGCGCGCACGCGCTGCGCAACAGCCTGACCACCGTGGTGACCGTGCTCGGCCTGCAGCTCGGCGCACTCATCAGCGGCGCCGTGGTGACCGAGCAGATCTTCGTCATCCCCGGCTTCGGCAAGCTCACCGTGGACGCGGTGCTGACCAGGAACTACCCCGTCATCCAGGCGGTCGTGCTGGTCACGGTCATCGGATACGTGCTGGTGAACCTGCTGGTCGACATCGCCTACGCCTTCCTCAACCCCCGGATCAGGCTGTCGGGAGGCTCCCGTGACTAGGCACTGGCGACGTTTCAGGCGCCGGCCGATGCCGATGGCGGGCCTGGTGCTGGTGGTCGCGTTCGTCCTGCTGGCCCTGATCGGCCCGCTGGTGACCGGCGACCCCGCGGCCCAGGACTACCTGGCCACGCTGGCGCCCCCGTCGGGCGCGCACCCGATGGGCACCGACGACCTCGGCCGGGACGCCTTCGCCCGGATCGCGCACGGCGCCCAGGTCTCGCTGCAGGCGGGCGTGCTGTCCACGCTGCTGGCGATGGTGGTCGGCATCCCGATCGGGCTGGTCGCCGGCTTCTACCGGCGCTGGCTGGACCCGATCGTGATGCGGCTGGTGGACGTGACGCTGGCCTTCCCGTTCCTGGTGTTCGCGGTCGGCCTGGCGGCGATCATCGGGCCCTCGCTGAAGGGCGTCGTGCTGGCGCTGGGCTTCTCCCAGCTCCCCGCGATCATCCGGATCACCCGCGGCGAGGTGCTGGCGGTCAGGGAGATGGACTACGTGGCCGCGGCCATCGCCGACGGCTCGGGCGACGGGCACATCATCTTCCGTTACGTGCTGCCGAACTGCGCCAGCCCTCTCATCGTGCAGGCCACGGTGGCCATCCCGGCGGCGATCATCGGCGAGTCCACGCTGTCGTTCCTGGGTCTGGGCGTGCAGCCGCCGACGCCGTCGTGGGGCGTGATGCTGACGACCGCGCAGCAGTACCTGAGCGACGCGCCGTGGCTGGCCATCTGGCCCGGCCTGATGATCGCTCTGGCCACGCTCGGCTTCAACCTGCTCGGCGACGGGCTGCGCGACGTACTGGACCCGAGGAGCCACCGATGAGCCTGCTGGAGATCACCGACCTCAAGGTCGGCTTCGACACCGAGGACGGCCTCGTCCAGGCGGTCAGGGACATCTCGCTCACCCTGGACGAGGGCGAGATCCTCGCGCTGTGCGGGGAGTCGGGCTGCGGCAAGTCGGTCACCGCGATGTCCATCCCCCGGCTGCTGCCGCCCGCCACGACGCGGCTGTCCGGCTCGATCAAGCTGGACGGCCGCGAGCTGACCACGCTGCCCGAGCCGGAGATGCGGCAGGTGCGCGGCAAGACCGTCTCGGTCGTCTTCCAGGAGCCGATGACCTCGCTGAACCCGTCGTTCACGGTCGGCTACCAGATCGCCGAGGTGCTGCGCCGGCACGAGAAGCTGTCGCGGCAGGCCGCCGCCAAGCGGGCCGTGGAGCTGCTGGAGCTGGTGGGCATCCCCGCCCCGGTGCGCCGGATGAAGGAGTACCCGCACCAGCTCTCCGGCGGCATGCGGCAACGCGTGATGATCGCCATCGCGGTGGCCTGCTCGCCGCGGGTGCTGATCGCCGACGAGCCCACCACGGCGCTCGACGTGACGATCCAGGCGGGCGTGCTGGACGTCTTCCGCGACCTGCGCGACCGGCTCGGCACCGCGATCATCCTCATCACGCACGACCTGGGCGTGGTGGCCGACATCGCCGACAGGGCCATGGTCATGTACGCGGGCCGCGCCGTCGAGCAGGCCCCGGTGGCCGAGCTGTTCGCGAACCCGCGGCACCCGTACACGCTGGGCCTGATGAAGGCCCTGCCGTCCGCCGCCGTGAACGGCCGCCTGGCGGAGATCCCCGGCATGGTGCCCTCGCCGCTGTCGGACCCCGACGAGTGCGCGTTCCGTGACCGCTGCCCGCGCGCCCAGGAGGACTGCGCGCTGTCGCGGCCCCCGCTCACCCGCCAGGCCGACGAGCATCTGGCGGCCTGCTTCCACCCCGGAGGTCAGTCGTGATCCTGCGGATCGACAACCTGGTCAAGCACTACGGCCCCGTGCGGGCCGTGGACGGCCTGTCGCTGGAGATCGGCGAGGGCGAGGTGCTCGGCCTGGTCGGCGAGTCGGGCAGCGGCAAGTCCACGGTCGGCAAGTGCGTGCTGCGCCTGACCGAGCCGACCGCGGGCACGATCGAGCTGGGCGGCAGGGACATCACCCACCTGTCGCGCCGGGCCATGCGCCCGCTGCGCAGGGACGTGCACATGGTCTTCCAGGACCCGTTCTCCTCGCTCAACCCGCGTTTCACGATCGAGCGGATCGTGGCCGAGCCGCTGCTGCGGCACAAGGTGACCGACCGGCGCGAGGTCGCGAACCGGGTGGCGGCCATGCTGGAGAAGGTCGGGCTGCGCCAGGAGATGCGCAGGCGGTTCCCGCACGAGCTGTCCGGCGGGCAGCGGCAGCGGGTGGGGCTGGCCAGGGCGCTGATCCTGGAGCCCAAGCTGGTCGTGGCGGACGAGCCGGTGTCGGCGCTGGACGTGTCCGTGCAGGCGTCGGTGCTCAACCTGATCACCGACCTGCAGCGGGACATGGGGTTCTCGTGCCTGTTCATCACGCATGACCTGTCGGTCGTGGAGTTCCTGGCCGACCGGATCGCGGTCATGTACCTGGGCAGGATCGTGGAGTCGGGGCCGACGGCCGAGATCTTCGCCGGGCCGCGGCATCCGTACACGCAGGCCCTGCTGTCGGCCGCGCCGGTGGCGGACCCGGCCAAGCAGCGGGAGCGGCGCAGGATCGTGCTCGGCGGCGACGTGCCGAGCCCGATGGACCCGCCGCCCGGCTGCCGCTTCCACACGCGGTGCCCGCTCGCCTACGACGAGTGCCGCACCTCGGAACCTCTTTTGAACGACCCGCGTGGCAGCGGTCACCCCGCCGCGTGCCACCTGGTAACGGCGGACCGCGTCCCCGACGCGGCCAAGTAAGGAGAAATCTTGTTCACCACCAGGCCCGAGCTGTCGGGCGACTTCGGCATGGTCGCCAGCACCCACTGGCTGGCCTCGGCCACCGGCATGGGCGTCCTCGAACGCGGCGGCAACGCGTTCGACGCCGCGGTGGCGGCCGGGTTCGTGCTGCAGGTCGCCGAGCCGCACCTGAACGGCCCCGGCGGCGAGGTGCCGATCCTGTTGTGGAGCGAGGCCGAGCAGAAGGTGTCGGTCGTGTGCGGGCAGGGCGTGGCCCCCGCCGCGGCCACCATCGAGCGCTTCGCCGAGCTCGGCCTGGACGTGGTGCCCGGCACCGGGCTGCTGGCGGCCACCGTGCCGGGGGCGTTCGGCGGCTGGATGCTGATGCTGGAGCGCTGGGGCACCTGGTCGCTGGCCGACGTGCTGGCGCCCGCGATCCACTACGCCGAGCACGGCGTGCCGGTGCTGGAGCGGATCTCGGCCACGATCGGCTCGGTCGAGGAGCTGTTCAGGCAGGACTGGCCGACGTCGGCGGCCACCTGGCTGCCGGACGGGAACGTTCCGAAGCCCGGCTCGAAGCTGGCCAACCCCGTGCTGGCCGCCACCTACCGCCGGGTGGTCGCCGAGGCCGAGGCCGCGTCGAACACCCGCGAGGGGCAGCTCGCCGCCGCCAGGAAGGCCTGGTACGAGGGCTTCGTCGCCGAGGCGATCGCCGCGTTCAGCGCCACGACCGCCTGGCGTGACAGCTCGGGCGAGGTGCACGGCGGCCTGCTCACGGGCGACGACCTGGCGGGCTGGTCGGCCTCGGTGGAGGAGCCGCTGACCTTCGACTACCAGGGCTGCACCGTGGCCAAGACCGGGCCGTGGGGTCAGGGGCCGGCGTTCCTGCAGCAGCTCGCCCTCCTCGACGGGTTCGACCTGGACGGGATGGACTTCCTGGGCGCCGACTACCTGCACACGGTGACGGAGGCCGCCAAGCTGGCCTTCGCCGACCGCGAGGCCTGGTACGGCGACACCGACGTGCCCATGGCCGACCTGCTGAGCCCGGCCTACAACGCCGAGCGGCGGCGGCTGATCGGCGCCGAGGCCAGCCTGGAGCTGCGCCCCGGTGCCCCAGGCGGGCGGGCGCCCCGGCTGCCCGTCTTCCCGGACCCCGGCACGGCCAGCGACGCGCCCGGCCTGTCCGGCGCCCGCAAGCCGCAGGGGGTCGGCGAGCCGACGGTGTCGCGTGACGGCATGGTCAAGGGCGACACCTGCCACGTGGACGTCGTGGACCGCTTCGGCAACATGGTGTCGGCCACCCCCAGCGGCGGCTGGCTGCAGAGCTCCCCCACCATCCCCGAGCTGGGCTTCTGCCTGGGCACGCGGGCCCAGATGTTCTGGCTGCAGGAGGGCGTGGCCACCGCGCTGCGGCCCGGCGCCCGCCCGCGTACGACGCTGTCGCCGTCGTTCGCGCTCAGGGACGGCAAGCCGTGGCTGGCGTTCGGCACCCCGGGTGGCGACCAGCAGGACCAGTGGAGCCTGAACTTCTTCCTCGCGGTCGTCCACGGCAGGCTCAACCTGCAGGAGGCCATCGACGCCCCCATGTTCCACTCCGAGCACTTCCCCAGCTCGTTCTTCCCGCGCGGCTCCCGCCCCGGCGTCATGCACGTCGAGGACCGCGTGGACGCGGGCGTCATCGCGGAGCTGCGCCGGCGCGGGCACGAGGTCGAGGTGCAGGGCCCGTGGTCGCTCGGCCGGCTGAGCGCGGTCGCCCGTGACGGCGCCTTCCTCAAGGCCGCCGCCAACCCGCGTGGCGCCCAGGGCTACGCTGCCGGCCGATGACCGACCTGCTCTTCCTGGTCGGTGCCGGCCTGCTGGCCGGTGTGGTGAACGCCCTGGCGGGCGGGGGGACGCTCATCTCGTTCCCCGCCCTCCTGGCGCTGGGCTACCCGGGCCTGACCGCCACCGTCACGAACGCGGTGGCGCTGTGGCCCGGCTATCTGGGGGGCGTGCTCGGCTACCGGGCCGAGCTACGGGGGCAGCGGCGCAGGGCCACCCTGCTGTCGATCACGGCGGTGCTGGGGGCCTGCGTGGGCAGCTCGCTGCTGCTGCTCACGCCGGGCAAGCTGTTCGAGTCGATGGTGCCGTGGCTGGTGGCCTTCGCCAGCCTCGCCCTGCTCGCGCAGCCGTGGCTGCGCAAGCTCATCGGCGGGGAGGCCGACGGGCGCACCAGCCGCATGGTGTACGCCGGGGTGTTCCTCGGCGGCTGTTACGGCGCCTACTTCAACGGCGGCATGGGCGTGGTGCTGCTGACCGTGCTCGGCCTGTTCCTGCACGACAGCCTGCATCGCGTCAACGCCGTGCGGGCCGTGCTCTCGCTGGTCGTCAGCTCGGTCTCGGTCGTCGCGTTCTCGCTGTTCGGGCCCGTGGAGTGGAAGGCCGCGGCAGTGATCGCGCCGGCCAGCCTGGCGGGCGGCTTCCTCGGCACCCGCCTGGCCAAGCTGATGCCCGCCAAGGTGCTCAGGGGCGTGGTGGTCGCCTTCGGCCTGGGAGTCGCGGTGGCGCTGGCCCTGCACTAGGCCACCGTCGCCTCGATGAGGTCGTCCACCACCTCCTCGAGGGCGTTCCCCTTCGCGTACGCCCGCCGCTGCCGCATGGCCCCCGACCCCTTGCGCAGCAGCCGGTCGAGGCCCTCCTGGATGAACGTCAGGTCGCCGGCCTCGGCCAGCGCCGGGCGTACGTGCTCCAGGAGGCGCCCGGCCAGCACGGCCGCGGGCACGAGGGTGCCGTGCCGTACGTCGAGGCTGTCGCCCTGCAGCCCGTCGCGGGCGGCCCGCCAGTAGGCGGCGCGCAGCACCTCGGCCGGCACGGGCAGCCCGCGGTCGCCGCGCGCGACGGCGGCCAGCGCGGTGACCACCAGCCCGCGGATGAGCCCGATCAGGGTGAGGCTGTCGGCCACGTCGAGCGGCACGTCGGCCACCCTGATCTCGACGGTGGGCAGGCGCGGCGACGGGCGGGTGTCCCAGTAGACGGTCTTGGCGTCGAGCAGCACGCCCGACTCCGCCAGCGCCCGCAGGGCCAGCTCGTACGCCCCGAACGACGGGAAGTACGGAGGCGCGCCGGAGACCGGCCACCGCCCCCAGCTGATGACCCTCCAGGAGGCGTACCCGGTGTCGCGGCCCACGAAGAACGGCGAGTTGGCGGCCAGCGCGATGAGCGTCGGCAGCCAGGGCCGTAAGTGGTTGCCCACGTAGACGGCGTGCTCGGCGTCGGGGACGTCCACGTGCACGTGCAGGGCGCAGATGCTGATCTCGTCCTGCAGCGCGCGGTAGAGCGTGCGGCCCTGGTGGTAGCGGTCGTCGTCGGTGAGCGGCGGCGGCATGACGTTGCCGAGCACGGGGATGCCGCTGGCGACGACGGCCAGGCCGCACGAGCGGGCAGCGCCCGCCACCTCCTTGCGCGCCGCGCGCAGTTGCGAGCCGAGCTCGCTCAGGTCGGCGGAGGGCGGCGTGCGGGCCTCCACCTGGAATCGGGTGATTTCATGCACCACGTCAAGCATGTCCGTCGCGGCGGCCAGCACCTCGGCCGCCCGGGGAGCCACGTGGCGAGTGCGGGGATCGACGATGAGGTACTCCTCCTCGATCCCGATGAGTGGAACCATGCCCACACCTCGCTGGGGAGTCCAACCCTCCGTAGGGAGTTGTGCCCCTACCTCACCCCCCGGAAAACCAGGTTGTCAGGGCGTGAACTCCACGGGGCCGTAGAGCGCGTGCGCGGCGCGGGTGGACATCGCCCAGTAACGGTCGCCGTACGACCAGTGCCACCACTCGGTGGGGTAGTTGACCAGGCCGGCGGGCTCCAGCGCGGCGGCGAGCAGCTTGCGGTGGGCGCGGGCGTCGTCGGAGATGTTCGGGGCGGCGGTGTAGCAGGCACCGGAGCTCTGCTCCGGATTGTCGTTGACCTCGGTGCCCATGTCGTACTCGGTGCCGTCGGGCGCGCACAGGGTCAGGTCCACGGCGGCGCCGGCGGTGTGCGGGGCCACCTCGACCGGGGAGACGTAACGGCTGGCCGCGACGTACGACTCCTCAGGGGTCAGCCCGGTGAGGGTCGCGCGGTACTCGTCGAAGATCCGGCGCTGGGTGGCGACGGGGCGGTACCCCTCGACGATCAGCAGGTGGTAGCCGTCGGGCAACAGGCTCTCCGCGTGCTCCAGGCGCTCCAGCACGCCGGAGCGCAGGTGGGCGTAGGCGCCCTGCTCGTCGGCCAGGCGCGGGTCCACGCGCAGCCGCCCGCGCACGTCCGCGAGCGGTTCGCCGCTCTCCTGCACCGGGATCGAGGTCACGCGGGGGTCCGAGATCAGCACGACCTCGTTCGGGGACTGCCACATGGGCAAGAATTCTCACACAGTGTCGGAGAAGACCTGCTCCCGGGCCTGTTCCAGGGCGGCCACCAGGGCGCCGCGCAGCACCGGGTTGCCCGCGACCCTGGTCGTGACGACGGTCGGGCGGCTCGGGCACACCCGGGCCACGGCCTCCTGCACCTTGGCCGCCAGCCGCTCGCCGCCTGCCCGGCCGATGTCGCCGCTGAGCACGATGAGGCCGGGGTCGAGCACGACGGTGACGGCCGCCGCGCCCAGGGCCAGCCGGGCGGCCACGGCGTCCAGGTAGCCCTCGTCGCCGCCGCGTACCAGGTCGGGCACCGTGTGGCCGCTCACGCCGCGCTCGTCGGCGAGCCCGCGCAGCGCGTCGTGGCCCACCAGGCGCTGGAACGAGCCCGTCTGCGGCCGGGTGACGTCGGTGGGCAGCGGCTCGCCGGGGACGGGCAGCCAGCCGATCTCGCCCGCGCCGCCGGTGATGCCCCGGTGCAGCCGGCCGCCCAGCATGACGCCGAGGCCCTGGCCGACGCCGGCCCAGATGACCACGAAGTCGTCGTGGCCGATGGCCGCGCCGTGCCGGTGCTCGGCCAGGGCGACCAGGTTGACGTCGTTCTCGATGGTCACCGAGGCGCCGAGGGTCTCGCGCAGGCTGGCCAGCACGCCGACGTGCCAGGCCGGCAGGTCCACCGAGATGCGCACGTCGCCGGTGGCCGGGTCGACCACGCCTCTGGTGCCGATGACGAACGCGCGCAGTTGCGACAGGCTGACACTGGCGGCGTCGCACGCCCGCTGCACCGCGGCGTGCACCGCCTTGACCGGATCGCGCGCGTCGGAGGGGTTGACCGTGATCTCGACCACGACCCTGCCTGTGATGTCCGCCACACCCACGGTGAGGCTGTCGGGCAGGACCTCCAGCCCGGCGACGTACGCGCTCGACGGGACCACGGCGTACAGGGCGGCGTGCGGCCCCCTGCCTCCCGCCCGCTCGCCCGCGACCTCCACGAGCCCCCGCTCCTCCAGGCGCGCAAGGAGCTGACCTGCGGTTACCTTGGAGAGCCCGGTCCGCTCGCCGAGCTCGGCACGGGTGAGAGGACCGTCTCCGAGGAGCAGTTCGAGCGCGGCGCGGTCGTTCAACCGGCGCAGCAACCGGGGAGTTCCCGGGTCTCGGCTCATCGGCGCACCCTTCTCGTCACGATCGGCTAACGAGCGTTTCTTTTAAGAAAGTTTCTTGTTAGTTTACCAGCATCGTTCGGATTTGACGATCAGCCTGGTGCGGACCGTAGGCCAGCACCCGGGAAGGGAGAACCCTGTGAGGATCGCGAAGATCACAGCCGCTACGGTCACCACGGCCGCGCTGGCCCTGGGCCTGGCCGCCTGTGGCTCCGGTGGCTCCGCTGAGCAACCCCCCACGTCCTCACCCAGCGCCGCCGCCTCCGGCCCCAAGTTCGCCGGCAAGACGCTGAGCGTCTGGCGGCTCGGGAACAGCAACCCGGCCGCGGCCACGTACATGGAGGAGCTCAACGCCGAGTTCACCAAGCAGACCGGCGCGCAGGTCAAGCTGGAGTGGATCCCGTGGCCCCAGGTGGCCGACAAGTTCGCCGCCGCCGCCACCGGCACCGGCCCCGACGTGACCGAGATCGGCAACGACCAGGTCCCGATGTGGCAGAGCCAGGACGCGCTGACGCCGATCACCGACATCGCCCGCGAGGGCGACCGGGCGCAGATCCCCCAGAACCTCTACGGCTACGAGACCGTGGACAACGAGATCTACGCCGTGCCGTGGGGCGCGGGGGCCCGCGCGGTGCTCTACCGCAAGGACTGGTTCGAGGACCTCAAGATCGAGGTCCCGAAGAGCTGGGACGAGCTCGTCGCCGCGGCCAAGAAGATCCAGGCCGAGAAGAAGGGCGTGGACGGCTTCGCCTTCAACGGCGGCTCGGACGCCAACCACCTGCTGGCGGCCTTCGCCTGGTCCGAGGGCGGCGAGTACGCCGTCAAGGAGGGCGACAAGTGGGTCGGCAAGCTCACCGAGCCCGGCTTCCAGAAGGGCTTCGAGACCTACACCGGCCTGGTCACCGGCGGCCTGTCCAACAAGGCGAACCTGACGCACGACACCACCCACATCCGCACCCGCTTCGCCAACGACAAGGTCGCGATGTACCTCACCGCGGCCTGGGACCTGTCGGGCATCGAGGAGGAGTCCAAGGGCAAGCTGAAGGGCGACAAGATCGGCTTCTTCCCGCTGCCCGCCAAGACCGGCGGCGTGGCGCCCTCCTTCTTCGGCGGCAACGACATCGCGCTGTGGGGCACCACCCAGCAGGCCGACCTGGGCAAGGAGTACATCAAGCTGGCCACCAGCAAGACCTGGGCCGACCGGTACGCCAAGGAGGGCGGCCTGCTCCCGGTCTACCCCGACACCCTGCAGGCGATGAACGAGGACCCGGCGCAGGGCGCGTTCGCGCAGGCGTTCGCCAAGGCCAAGGCCTTCCCCGCCGACCCCAACTGGTCCGAGGCGGACGCGACCAAGGCGGTGCTGCAGAACGCCGCTCGTGAGGTCATCGAGGGCAAGAAGGACGCCGCCACCGCCCTCGCTGACGCCAACAAGGAACTCGAAGAGATCCTGAACCAGTAACGATGGCGAACACGACAACGGTCACCCGGGGCAGGGATTCCTCTCCCTCCCCGGGACACCGGCGCAAGAACGCCGGGCGTGTGCGCGCCAGCGGGCTGCCGGCCTGGAGCGTCCCGTACGTCCTGCTCGTCCCCGGCCTGCTGGTCATCGCCGGCCTGCTGCTCTACCCGATGGTCCAGCTCGGCATCATGTCGTTCCAGAAGGTCGGGCTGGCCCAGGTGAGGGGGACCAGGCCCGCCGAGTGGGTCGGCCTGGACAACTTCGAGAAGGTCCTGTCCAACGACATCTTCTGGTCGGCCCTGCGCAACAGCCTGGCCTTCGCCTTCTTCGGCGTCAGCCTCACGCTGATCCTCGGCACCGCGGTCGGCGTGCTGCTGCACCGGCTGGGCAGGAAGATGTCGCTGTTCGTGGTCATCGGCTGCATGTTCGCCTGGGCCGTGCCGCCCGTGGCGCAGGGCGTCATCTGGCGCTCCCTGTTCGACGCGGAGGCCGGCATCGTCAACTGGGGGCTGGACCTGCTGCCCGACTGGCTGGCCGCACCGCCGGCGGGCCAGGCGAGCTGGGCCGGCACCCCCTGGCTCAACGACACCCTGCCCCTCTACATCGCGCTGGTCATCTGCGTGGTGTGGGCCGGGTTCCCGTTCATCGCGGTCTCCGTGCTGGCCGGCCTCAAGGGCATCCCCGCCGAGCTGTACGAGGCGGCCAAGGTGGACGGGTCGGGGGCCTGGCACACGTTCAGGAAGATCACCCTGCCCATGCTCAGGCCGGTCTTCGCCGTTCTCACGATGCTGTCGATCATCTGGGACTTCAAGGTGTTCAGCCAGCTCTACGTGCTCATGAACGGGCCCACGAACCGTGACGGCTTCAACCTGTCCATGTACGCCGTCGCCGAGGCGTTCCGGCCCCCGCAGAAGCTGGGCACCGGCGCGGCGATCTCCATCGTCCTGACGATCATCCTGCTCATCATCACCGTCTTCTACGTCAGGCAGATCGTGAAGCAGGAGGAGATGTGACCCCGATCGCCCGCAAGAGGCTCGGCAGGGTCCTTCTGAACGCCGCCGGCCTGCTGGTCTTCCTGTTCGCGACCTTCCCCGTCTACTGGATGGTCTCGACCGGCTTCAAGCAGAACGACCAGATCTTCACCACGGAGTTCATCCCGTTCCCGACGCACTTCACCTTCGAGCACTTCGAGCGGGTGCTGACCGAGGGCGTCGCGAACAACTCCATCTGGCTCTACATGCGCAACAGCGCGATCGTGGCGCTCGGCACCGTGCTCATCGGCTCGGCCTTCGCCCTGCTGTCGGCCACCGCCATCGCCCGCTTCCGGTTCAAGGGCCGCGGCGCCTTCCTCATCACGCTGCTCATCGTGCAGATGTTGCCGTCGGAGGGGCTGCTCATCCCCCTCTACATGATGGTCAAGCGGGTCGGGCTCGGTGACCAGCTCCTCGGGCTGATCGTCACCCAGGTCGCGCTGACGCTGCCGTTCGGCGTGTGGATGTTGCGGACGTTCGTCGCCGCGGTGCCCAAGTCGCTGGAGGAGGCCGCCTGGATCGACGGGGCCAGCCGGATGACGACGTTCTGGAGGGTGCTGTTCCCGCTGGTCGCGCCGGGGCTGGTGGCCACGAGCATCTTCTCGTTCATCACCGCGTGGAACGACCTGGTCTTCGCCCTCTACCTGATGTCGGGTTCCGAGGGGTACACGATGCCGGTCGCCCTGCAGTTCTTCTTCGGCCAGGAGGGCGTCGACTGGGGCGCGATCATGGCCGGGTCCACCCTGATGACGATTCCGGTCGTCGTCTTCTTCCTTCTCGTGCAACGCCGCATGGTCCAGGGGCTGACGGCGGGCGCCGTGAAGGGCTGACCAATCCCGAAATATCCGTACGGTGCCGCCGGCACCGTACCCGACCCTGCCTTGATACGGATGAGGAGCCATGAGTCAGAGTGATCGGGGGCTGCGCCGACTCGCGGCCGGCACGCTGCTCGTCGCCTTCCAGGGCACCACGGCGCCCGACTGGGTGCTGCGCGAGCTGGAGCACGGCCTCGGCGGCGTGACGCTCTTCGGCTTCAACGTGGCCGACCCCGGCCAGGTGCTCGCCCTGACCACCGCGCTGAGGGGAGCCGGTGAGCCCGTCATCTCGCTCGACGAGGAGGGCGGGGACGTGACGCGGCTGGCCTACCACGTCGGCAGCCCGTACCCCGGGAACGCGGCGCTGGGGGCCGTGGACGACGTGGAGCTCACCCGCCGGGTCTACCGGGCCATCGGGTCCGAGCTGGCCGCCTGCGGCATCAACCTGGACATGGCGCCGAGCGCCGACGTCAACACCGAGGCCGACAACCCGGTGATCGGCACCAGGTCGTTCGGCACCGAGCCGGAGCTGGTGGCCAGGCACACGGTCGCCGCCGTCCAGGGCCTCCAGTCGGTGAACGTGGCCGCCTGCGTCAAGCACTTCCCCGGGCACGGCGCCACCCGCGTCGACTCGCACGTGGCCGTCCCGGTCGTGGACGTCAGCCTCGACGTGCTGCGCGAGCGGGAGCTGGTGCCGTTCCGCGCCGCGATCGGCGCGGGCGCCAAGTCGGTGATGACCGCGCACGTGGCGGTGCCGGCGGTGACGGGCCACACGCCCGCCACGCTGTCCGGCGCCGCGCTGACCGGGCTCCTCAGGGGCGAGCTCGGCTACGACGGCGTGGTCGTCACCGACGCGCTCGACATGCAGGCGATCACCAAGAGCGTGGGCCTGGCCGGGGGCGCCGTGCTCACCCTCGCGGCCGGCTCGGATCTGCTGTGCCTGGGGCCGCTGCCGACGTACGACGACGTGCAGGCCATCATCGCCGAGATCGTCAGCGCCGTGCGCGAGGGCAGGCTGCCCGAGTCCAGGCTGGAGGAGGCGGCGGCGCGGGTCGCGGCGCTGCGCTCCTGGGCCGCCGCGCCCGCGCGGACCGCGGCCGTCGGGGCCGTCGGGGCCGTCGCTGCCGACCTGGACAGCGCCGACCAGAACAGCACCGGCCAGAACGGCGCCAAGCAGAGCGTGGCCGAGCAGAAGGTGGTCGGTCTGCACGCCGCCCGCCGCGCCGTCCGCCTCACCGGCTCCGCCGCCCCGCTCGTCGAACCCCTGGTGATCGAGGTGGACACCCCGCCGACCATCGCCGTGGGCGACGTGCCGTGGGGTGTGGGGCCCTGGCTGCCCGACGCCGAGATCCTGCGCGTCAAGCCCGCCGCCGCCGACGTACCCGGCCTGCTGGCCAAGGCCGACGGCCGCTCGCTGGTGGTGGTCGTCAAGGACGCGCACCGCCATCACGAGAGCCAGGACCTGGTCTCGGCGCTGGTGTCGGCCCGTCCGGACACGACGGTGATCGAGATGGGGCTGCCGGTGTGGCGGCCGGACAGCGCCGCCTACATCGCCACGTACGGCGCCGCCCGCGCCAACGCCCAGGCCGCCGTCGAACTCCTCACCGCCTAGGCCGCCCGGTCCCAGGCGCGTGTCAGGAGGCCGGCAACTCCTCACGCGCCTGGCCCAGCGTGCCGATCACGAGGTCGGCAACCCCCTACGCGCCTGGCCGAGCGCGCCGGTCAGGAGGTCAGCAACTCCTCACGCGCCTGGTTCAGCGCCGCCAGCACGGCTCCCCGCAACACCGGGTTCCCGTCGGTCACCGTGGTCGTGACGACCTGCGGCCGCACCGGGCAGATGCGCGCCACGGCCTCCTCCACCCGGGACGCCAGCGCACCACCACCGGCGTGCCCCACCTCCCCGGCCAGCACCACCAGCCCGGGATCGAGGATCACGCACACCGCCGCCACCCCCAGCGCCAGCCGCTGCGCGATCTCGTCCAGCAGCGCCTCTCCCTCGGCACCCGCCGCCACCGCCACCTTGACGCACTCGGTCGCGCTCCCGGCCGCGAAGCCGTAGCTCTGCGCCAGCTCGGTCACCGCCTCGGCGCTGACCAGCGACTGCAGCCCACCGGCCAGCGAGGGCAGCCGCCCCGGCAGCGTACGGATGTCCTCGGGCAGCGGCACCCCGGGCACCGGCAGGTAGCCGATCTCCCCCGCGCTGCCCGAGCGCCCCCGGTGCAGCTTGCCGCCGAGCGTTACGGCCAGCCCCAGGCCACGGCTGGCCCACAGCAGCACGAAGTCGTCGAGCCCCTGCGCGGCCCCGTCGACGCGCTCGGCGATGGCGGCGAGGTTGACGTCGTTCTCTATCGTCACCTGGCGCCGCAGGTCTCCCGCCAGGGCTTCGTGGATGCCCTCGTGCCAGCCCGGCAGGTCGAAGGAGAAGCGGATGTCGCCGCTGCGCGGATCGACCACGCCGGGGGTGCCGATGACGACGCCGCGCAGCTTGGAGATGCTCACCTTGGCGCTGCGGCACGCCTTGACGATCGCCCCGTGCACCAGCGAGACGGGGTCGTCGTGGCCGTCGGGGTCGACGGTGACCTCGGCGATCGTGTTGCCGTGGATGTCGGCGACGGCCGTGGAGATCAGCTCGGGCCCGACCTCGAGGCCGGCGACGTACGCGCTGGAGGCGATCACCGAGTAGAGCGCCGCGTTGGGCCCCCGCCCGCCGGCCTGCGTGCCGACCACCTCGACCAGCCCGCGCTCCTCGAGCCTGGCCAGCGTCTGCGACGCCGTGACCTTGGACAGACCGGTCTGGATGCCGATCTGCCCCCGCGTCATCGGGCCGGTCGCCAGCAACAGCTCCAGCGCGGCCCGGTCGTTGATCTCCCTGAGCAATCTGGGCACACCAGGGCGTCGCTCCACGCTGAATCCCACCGTCAAATCGAAAAGGTTGTTGGAAGTTTAGCGCTCCCATTCTCGCCTGGTGTGAAGGCCGATTTCCGCACCTGGGACGCGCCCGGCGCGAGCGGATCTCGTGCCCGTTCTGGCAGGCTTGCGCCTAACCAGTGTTGACCAGGAGGGATAATCGAGAACATGCGCCTATCCGCTCGTGTCGACTACGCCCTCCGCGCCGCCGCTGAACTGGCCGCAGCCGGTGCGGGCCCGACCACCGTGGGCGAGCTCGCCAAGGAGCAGGACATGCCGCCCAAGTACCTGGAGAACATTCTGCTGCAGATGCGCCGCGCCGGGCTGGTGCGCGGGCAGCGCGGGCCGGAGGGCGGCTACGTGCTGGCCAGGCCCGCCTCCGACATCTCGCTGGCCGACGTGATCCGCGCCGTGGACGGCCCGCTGGCCAACGTGCGCGGCGAGCGGCCCGAGCACGTCGGCTACCGGGGCCCGGCGGAGTCTCTGCAGCAGGTCTGGATCGCGTTGCGGGCCACCGAGCGGTCGATCCTGGAGGAGGTCACGCTCGAACAGGTCGCCTCCGGGGCGCTGCCCGAGCGCATCCGCCAGCTCACCTCCGACCCCGCCGCCTGGGACTGACCCGCCCACCATCCGATCCGGCCCGCCACCTGGCCCGCTACCCGGCCCGTCCACGGATCCGGCCCGGCCCGCCACCTGGTCCCGCCCGACCGTGGCATGACCGCGGCCGGCGGGCGTTGCGCGTGGAGGAGAGGGGTGGTCAGCGGGCCGTCGGCACGCCCAGCGCGTACGCGACGCCCGCGTCCAGATCGGTGTCCCGCCCGGCGCGGAAGGCGCTGTCGTAGGCCAGGTCGCCGAGCACCCCGCGCACCTCCCTCTCGCAGGCCCGCCGGGCGGCCACGAGCTCCGGCGTGCCGATCTGGTGCTTGCCCACGGTGTCCCAGATCTGGTCGGCCAGCCCCAGCATGCGGGCGGCCCGCTCCCCCTCCCCGGCCGCCACCGCCGCCGGCGCGAGCACGTCGATCGCCATCGCCATCCCCAGGCTGTCGTGCAGCCGCCACTTGACCTCCAGCGCCGCCTTCGCGTACGCCCGCGCCTGCTCCGGCCGCCCGCACGCCAGCTCGGCCTGGGCCCGCAGGACGTCGCCGTACGCCCGCTGCCAGCGCTCACCGTGCTGGTCGCAGAGCGTACGCAGCCGTTCCAGCGCGGCGATGCCGTCCTCGAAGTCGCCGACCATCGTCCTGCTCATGCCGTAGCTGGTGTGGGCCAGCAGCACGGGGAAGCAGAACAGCGAGCGTTCCTCCTGCTCGATCACCTTCCTGGCCGCCTCGGCCGCCCGCGCGTTGTCGCCCATGATGATGCCGGCGCAACTGATCGCGCACCAGGCCATCAGCGTCGCCTCCACGTCCCCCTGCTCCTCGGCCTCGGCCGCGCACTCGGCGGCCAGCTTCTCCGTGAGCGCCCCCTCGCCCTGGCACACCAGGACCAGCGCGCACGCCCACATGGCCTTGCGGCGCGCGGGGCCTGGCGCGCGGTCCTGGGCCAGCGCCCGCTCCAGGAAGTGCCGTCCCTCCTGGAGGAAGCCGCAGGGGTACCAGAAGAACCACAGCGCCCCGGCCAGCTCCAGCGCGGTGTGCCCCTCCGGCCGCACCAGGGCGAACTGCAGCGCCGCCCGCAGGTTGGGCAGCTCGACGGTCATCCGGTCGTACCAGGCGTACTGGTCGGGGCCGATCCAGCAGGCGTCGCCCTCCCTGGCCAGCGCCAGGTAGTAGTCGCGGTGCCGGCGCCTGACGCGCTCGTCCTGGCCGAGGTCCTTCAGCCAGATGGCGCCGAACTCGCGGATCGTGTCCAGCATCCGGTAGCGGTCGCCCGCCCCTGTCGGCTCCCAGATCAGGATCGACTTGTCCGCGAGCGATTCGAGCAGTTGCGGGATCTGCCAGCTCGGCAGCCGGTCGTCGGCGCAGACCTGCTTCACGGCCACCGGGTCGATGCCGCCGGCGAACACCGAGGCCCGCGCCCACAACAACCGCTCGGCGGGGGTGCAGAGCTGGTGACTCCATCCGATCGCGGTACGCAGGGCCTGGTGCCAGGGCGGGTCGGCGTCGTAGACCCTGTGGTCGGTCGTGCCGAGGACGGTGAAGCGGTCCTCCAGCCGCTCGGCCAGCCGCTCGGGGGACAGCTCGCGCAGGCGGGCGGCGGCCAGCTCGATGGCCAGCGGCAGCCCTTCCAACCGCCGGCACACCCGCATCAGGGCGTCGCGGTTGCGCTCGTCGATCACGAAGCCGGGCACCGTGGCCGCGGCGCGGTCGAGAAGCAGCTCCAGCGCGTCGCCCTCCTGCCACTCGTCGCCCGCGGGGACCGGCAGCGGCTCCACCGTGCGGACCTGCTCCTCCGCGCAGCCCAGCGGCCTGCGGCTGGTGGCCAGGACGCGCAGCCGGGGCGCGGCGGCGAGCAGCGTCCCGACCGCCGCCGCGCAGGCTTCGGTCAGGTGCTCGCAGGTGTCGAGCACGAGCAGGAGCTCCCGGTCGGCGAGGTAGTCGGCCAGCACCTCGGTGACCGGCCGCGAGCTCTGGTCGCTCAGCGGCAGCGCCTCCGCGATCGCGTACGGCAGCGCGCTGCCCTCCACCAGCGGCGACAGCGCCACCAGCCAGACCCCGTCGGCGAACTCCGCCCGCAGCTCGGCGGCGGCCCGCAGGGCGATCCTGGTCTTCCCGACCCCGGCCACTCCGGTGACCGTCACCAGCCGGGAACTGCCCAGCAGCGCCCGCACCCCGTCCACCTCCTCGCGGCGACCGATCAGTCTCGTGCTCTCGCTGGGGAGGTTTCCCTGCCACTGGCTGACTTGCATGATCGTCACCTCACAGGATTCGGCCTGTCCCACAGTTTGCCGGAATCGCTCCCGCACCGTCACTAAAAGTGAGAAGGTGGCTACTCGCGAGCGCAACCCCCTGAGGACCCGCAATCACCCGAGGAGGCGTCATCTCGCGGCAAATCGCCTCCAGACATCAGCGCGGGCTGCTGCTCGCGCTGCTGGCGGCCGAGGTGGTGGTCGCCCTGGCGGACGCCGCGTATGCCACGGTCTCGCTGTCGGCCCTGCTGCTGATCGGGCCGATGGTCGCCGCCCACCTGCTGACCGTCCGCCACACCGTCCTGGCCGGCGCCACCGCGCTGGCCCTGGCGCTGCCGCTGCCCGCGGTGGACGAGGGCGCCGACCTGCCGCACCACCTGGTACGCGCGCTGATCGTGGCCACCGGCGGCCTGTGGGCGTACGTGACGGCGCGCGCCCATGCCCGCCACCAGGCCGAGCTGGCCCGCATGACCCGCATCGCGGAGTGGGCGATGATCCCCGCCCTCCCCGCCGAGCTGGGCGGGGTCGGCCTGGCGGCGCACACCCGATCGTCGGCCGGGGCCGGCCGCATCGGCGGCGACCTGCACGACGCCGTCGCCACGCCCACGGGCCTGCGCCTGATCGTCGGGGACGTCAAGGGTCACGGCCTGGACGCCGCGCACCTCAGCGCGACCGTGCTGGCGGCCTTCCGCCGCACCGCGGCCACCGCGCCCGATCTGGCCGCCCTGGCTCGCGAGCTCGACGCCGCCGTCTCCCCCAGCCTGGGGCCGGAGGACTTCGCGACGGTGCTGCTGGCGGAGTTCGTGCCCGGAGGGGTGCTGCTGGTCAACTGCGGCCATCCCGCTCCCGTGCGCGTGGACAGCCGCCTGCGGGCGCTGCACCCGCCCCGCCCGTGCCGCCCTCTCGGCCTGTCTCCCGAGCCTTACGTGTGGCGCGTGCGCCTGCTGCCGTCCGACCGCCTGCTGCTGTTCACCGACGGGCTGGCCGAGGCCCGCAGTCGCGACGGCGTGGAGCTGCCCTTCGACGAACACCTGCACGGGGCGCTGACGCAGGCCACGCTGGAGGAGTCGCTGCGCGAGGTGCTCGACCTGCTGCGGCGGCACACCGCCGGGTCGAGCGCGGACGAGGTGGACGATCTGACGCTGATCCTGGCCCAGCCCCTCGCGGTACGGGAGCCACCCGCCCCCGCGCCGGTCATGGAGGACAGGCGCAGCCTCGACTGACCCCCGCGCGCCGCGCGACAAGGGCAGAGCTCAGCGCAGACGGACCAGAAAGCCGCTCTTAAACTGGGAAAATGCCTGAAGGAGACGCCGTCTACCGCACCGCCGCGCGGCTCAGAGGCGCGCTGGACGGCCGGATCCTGACGAGATCAGACTTCCGCGTGCCCCGGCACGCCACGGCCGACCTCACCGGACGTCAGGTGATCACCACCGTCTCCAGGGGAAAGCATCTCCTCACCCGGATCGAGGGTGACCTCACCGTCCACACCCACCTGCGCATGGAGGGGAGCTGGCAGGTCTCCGAGACCGGCCGCCGGATCCCGCCCGGCGACCAGGTCAGGCTGATCCTGGCCAACGAGCGGTGGCAGGCGGTCGGGGTCAGGCTCGGGATGGTGGATCTCGTCAGGACGGCCGGCGAGGCGCGCCTGGTGGGCCACCTGGGGCCGGATCTGCTAGGCCCGGACTGGGACCCGGAAGAGGCCGTGCGAAGACTACGAGGGGCGCCCGACAGGACCATCGGGGAGGCGCTGCTCGATCAGCGCAACCTGGCGGGGATCGGCACGATCTATCGCGCCGAGACCCTGTTCCTGCGCGGGATCTGGCCGTGGAAGCAGGTCGGGGAGATCGAGGATCTCAAGGGGCTCGTATCGCTGGCCCAGCGGCTGCTGGAGGCCAACAAGGGACATGCGGGCACGGTGACCACAGGTGATCGCCGCCCAGCGAATCAGACCTGGGTCTATGGCAGGACGGGGAAGCCCTGCCGCCGATGCGGCACCCGCATCAGCCGTGGGGAGATGGGGGCGCAGCCACAGGAACGGCTGATCCTGTGGTGTGCGGGCTGCCAGCCGCGTTAGGCAGCCACCATGTCCTTGACTTCGGGGAACACGGAGTCGGAGATCGACCCGGGAACCGTCTCGCCAAGAGGCAGGCGCTCGTGGTCGGGCACGTCGGCAAGCACAGGAGCAGCCTGGAGCTCCGCCAGCGCGAACTGGTCGGAAACCTCACGCAACACCTGCGAAAGCGGCACACCGAGCGCGCCGCAAATCGACGCGAGCAGCTCGGACGAGGCCTCCTTCTGGCCGCGCTCCACCTCGGACAGATAGCCGAGTGAGACACGGGCCAGCGTGGACACTTCGCGTAGCGTGCGCCCCTGCCGCACCCGCAGCCGCCTCAGCACATCTCCGAGCAGCTGACGCAGCAGAATCATCTGTCGCTCCCTCCCCGGCGCGGATGTCTTCACCACGCCCCGCGCGATCGGATCGTGCCGCACTTTGTTCTTCTTGGCTTCGTACATACTCCTCGCCGTCATCATGGGGCGTCGCCGACCCTGGACCGCCGCTCGTGGCTCGTTGCGCGACTGATCAGGCCCGCCTGCCGGGCGCTCGGTGCTTGCAGTTGGCTCACGGACCTCACTCACAGCTCCACCGTACCCGTATCCACCGACACCGCGTCAGACCGCGCATCGCATGTTCGCTCGGGACGTAACACGGTAATCACCCGGAATGTTCCCCTATGTTCGCCTTCAGCACACCTGACAGTAGATCGACTGCCTCGTCCACCGTCTCTACCCTGATACGTTCGCGCGACCCCCCAAGTCTCAATTCCCGGGACCAAATCTGCCCGCCCGGCCCTGAGACGGCCGCGTACACCAGGCCGACCGGCTTGCCGTCCTGCGGCTCGGGCCCCGCCACGCCCGTCACGGCGAGCCCGTAGGTCGCCCCGCACACCCGCGCGACCCCCGCCGCCATCGCGGCCGCCACGCCGGCGTGCACGGCCCCCTCGCGCGCCAGCAGCTCCTCGGGCACGCCCAGGAGCCCGTGCTTGAGATCGGTCGCGTAGGAGACCACCGCGCCCCTGAAGGCCTTGGAGGACCCGGGCACCGAAGTGATCGCCGCCCCGATGAGCCCTCCCGTCAGCGACTCGGCCACGGCCACCGTCGCCTCCTGGGCCACCAGCATCGTCAGCACCTCGGCCATGTCCGCCATCGATCACTCCCCGCGTGCCTGCTTGGCCACTTTGCGTAGTCTCACGGCTCTGAAGAGGTAGTCGGCCCCGGTCGCCACGGTGACCACGACCGCCGCGCCCATCACCACCCACCGGACGGGCCCCGGCACGAAGGGCAGGAGGTACAGGACGATGGCGGCGATCTGCAGCACGGTCTTGACCTTGCCGCCGTAGCTGGCCGGGATGACCGCGTGGCGCAGCAGCACGAGCCTGAGCACCGTGATGCCCAGCTCCCTGCCGAGGATCACGATCGTGACCCACCAGGGCAGCTCGTCCAGGATCGACAGGCACACCAGCGCCGCCCCGGTGAGCGCCTTGTCGGCGATCGGATCGGCGATCTTGCCGAAGTCGGTGATGAGGCCGTAGCGCCTGGCCAGCTCCCCGTCGAGATGGTCGGTGAGCGAGGCCACCGCGAAGACCGCCAGCGCGGCCACCCGCCAGCCCGTGCCCGGCAGGAAGAGGCAGACGACGAAGAAGGGGACGAGCGCCAACCGGAGGACCGTGAGGACGTTGGCGATGTTCCACGGGCTCACCACCCGGCGCTCGTCCCTCTTCATGGACCGCCGGCCTTGATGCGCGCGATCAGGTCAACCCCCTCGGCATCGACCACGTGCGCGCGTACGATCTGCCCCTTGACCAGGCCGATGCCCTGCACCGTGACGGAGCCGTCGACCTCGGGCCCCTGGTGCGCCGCCCTGCCCTCGTAGCCGCCGTCGCCGAGGTCGTCGTCGATCAGCACGTCGACCTCGGTGCCGATGCGCTCCTCCGCCCGCTGGGCGGTCAGCTCCTCGGCCAGCTCGGTGAGCATGCGCACGCGCTCGTCGATGACCTCCTGGTCCAGCTTGCCGGGCAGCCCGGCCGCCTCCGTGCCGTCCTCGTCGGAGTAGCCGAACACGCCGATCACGTCGAGCCTGGCCTCCTCCAGGAACCCGACCAGCTCGCCGAACTCCTCCTCGGTCTCGCCGGGGAAGCCCACGATGAAGTTGGAGCGCACGCCCGCCTCGGGGGCACGCTCGCGGATGCTCTCCAGCAGCGCGAGGAAACGCTCGGGGTCGCCGAAGCGGCGCATCCGGCGCAGCACCGTGCCGCTGGCGTGCTGGAAGGACAGGTCGAAGTAGGGCGCCACGCCCTCGGTGCCGCAGATCACGTCGATCAGGCCAGGGCGCAGCTCGGCGGGCTGCAGGTAGCTGACGCGCACGCGCTCGACGCCCTCGACGGCGGCGAGCTGCGGCAGCAGCTTCTCCAGCGCCCGCAGGTCGCCCAGGTCCTTGCCGTAGGACGTGGAGTTCTCGCTCACGAGGACGAGCTCCCGCACGCCCCTGTGGGCCAGCCAGTCGGCCTCGGCGAGCAGTTCGTCGGGCTTGCGCGAGACGTAGGAGCCGCGGAAGGCCGGGATGGCGCAGAACGTGCAGCGCCGGTCGCAGCCGGAGGCCAGCTTGAGCGAGGCCACCGGGCTCTCGTCGAGCCGTTTGCGCAGCACGCGCGGCCCGCTGGCGGGCGCCAGGCCCTCCGGCAGGTCGCCGTGGCCGGGGATGCTGGCCTTGGGGGCGCTGGCACGGTCCACCGGCGAGATGGGTAGCAAGGTGCGGCGGTCGCGTGGCGTGTGCGGCTTCAGCGGCCGGTCGGCCAGCACGTCGTCGAGGCGGTCACCGATCTCGGCGTAGTCGTCGAAGGAGATGACCGCGCTGGCCTCGGGCAGGGCCTCGGCGAGCTCGTTGCCGTAGCGCTCGGCCATGCAACCCGCGGCCACCACCTTCGCGCCGGAGTCAGCGGCGGCCAGGAGCGTGTCGATGGAGTCTTTCTTGGCCGAGTCAATGAAGCCACACGTGTTGACGACGACGACATCGGGGTCGTCGTCGCCCAGCTGCCAGCCGGCAGCCTCGAGTCGCGCGGCCAGCTCTTCGGAGTCGACCTCGTTGCGTGCGCAGCCCAGAGTGATCAGCGATGCGGTTCGGCGGGATGACATGGTGAACACTACGGTATCGGGAGTTGGCCACCACCCGATGCACTGGCTCCCCCCGCACGGCTACCGCGACTGCGGTTTGGGCGGCCCGAACGAGCGCCGCACCACCTCTCCCCTGCCCCCGAGACCCTTCACCCTCTTGCCGTTGACGTGCACCGTTACCGCTCCGGCGTCCGCCAGCAGCACGTTGACCTTCTCGGCCGCGCGCCACGTGGAGGTCTTGCCCGCCTTGAGCGTGCCCGCGAACAGCTTCTGCCCCTCGGCGTCGTGCAGGCTCACGTACGACGACTGCTTCGCCTTGATACGTACCGTAACCGTGTTCTTGGCCGACGTCTTGGACGGCGTCGGCCTCGGCGTCTCGGTGATCGGCGTGTTCGGCGGCACGCTGGGCCGCGCCGAGGCGGCCCGCACGTCACCCGTGCGCACCTGATCGCTCGCCCCGCCCATCACCCGCATCATGCCGAAGACCACGACGATGGCCAGCGCCACGCCGAGCGCCATCGTCCAGTTGGGCCCGCGCCGCTCCGGCAGGTTGATCTTGCGATCGGCCTGGAACACGGCCGAGGCCGGCATGGGCTGCGGCGGCCCGCCGTACTGCTGGTCGTAGAGATGGACGGTGGCCTCGGGATCGAGCCCCACCGCCCTGGCCACGGCCCTGACGTGCCCCCTGGCGTAGAAGGCGCCGCCGCACTGGCCGTAGTCGTCCTGCTCCATGCAATGGATCATGGCCTCGCGAATCCTGGTGGCCGCGCTGACCTGCGCGACCGACAGCCCGGCCGTCTGCCTGGCCGCCCGCAGCATGGCCCCGATGCTCTGCTCCTGCACAGCGAACCGCCCCCCACCACACTGGCTACTCTTCGTGGTGGTACATATTCAATCAGTTATCGCCGTGCAACCGTGCATTGGGGTCATTCGCCACGCAGATCCGCCAGCAAACCCGGCAGATCGTCGGGCTTGACGAGCACCTCGCGCGCCTTGGAGCCCTCGCTCGGGCCCACCACGTTCCGGCTCTCCAGCAGGTCCATCAGCCGCCCCGCCTTGGCGAACCCGACCCGCAGCTTGCGCTGGAGCATGGACGTCGAGCCGAACTGCGTGGTCACGATCAGCTCGGCCGCCTGGATCAGCAGGTCGAGGTCGTCGCCGATGTCCTCGTCGATCTCCTTCTTGACCGGCGCGGCCGCCACGTCCTCGCGGTACTCGACCTGCATCTGCTCCTTGCAGTGCGAGACGATCTCGGCGATCTCCTTCTCCGAGACGAACGCGTTCTGGATGCGGATCGGCTTGCTGGCCCCCATGGGCAGGAACAGCGCGTCACCCTGGCCGACCAGCTTGTCGGCGCCCGGCTGGTCGAGGATGACCCGCGAGTCGGTGAGGCTGGAGACGGCGAAGGCGAGCCTGGACGGCACGTTCGCCTTGATCAGGCCGGTGACGACGTCCACCGACGGCCGCTGCGTGGCGATCACCAGGTGGATGCCCGCCGCCCGGGCGAGCTGGGTGATCCGCACGATCGAGTCCTCGACGTCGCGCGGGGCCACCATCATGAGGTCGGCCAGCTCGTCCACGATCACCAGCAGGTACGGGTACGGCTGGTAGACGCGCTCGCTGCCGGGCGGCGGCTGCAGCTTGCCCGCCCGCACGGCCTTGTTGAACTCGTCCACGTGCCGGAACCCCGACGCCGCCAGGTCGTCGTAGCGCCGGTCCATCTCGCCCACGACCCATTCGAGGGCCTCGGCGGCCTTCTTCGGGTTCGTGATGATGGGGGTGATGAGGTGGGGGATGCCCTCGTACACGCTGAGCTCGACGCGCTTGGGGTCGACCAGCACCATGCGCACCTCGTCGGGGGTGGCGCGCATCAGGATGGACGTGATCAGGCCGTTGACGCAGACCGACTTACCGGCGCCGGTGGCGCCCGCGATGAGCAGGTGGGGCATCTTGGCGAGGTTCGCGACGATGGTGCGGCCCTCGACGTCCTTGCCCAGGCCGACGATCATCGGGTGGTGGTCGGCCTGCGCCACCTGGGAGCGCAGCACGTCGCCGAGCGCCACCAGGTCCTTGTCCGCGTTCGGGATCTCCACCCCGATCGCCGACTTGCCGGGGATCGGGGACAAGATGCGGACATCTGCGGATTTGACGGCGTAGGCGATGTTCTTGGTGAGCGCGGTGACCTTCTCCACCTTCACCGCCGGCCCGAGCTCGATCTCGTAGCGGGTGACCGTCGGGCCCCGGGTGAACCCGATCACCTGCGCGTCGATGGCGAACTGCTCCAGCACGCTGGTCAGCGCGTTCACCACGGTCGTGTTGGCCTTGGTCTGCGGCTTCGGCGCGGTGCCCGGCTTGAGGTACTGCAGGTCGGGCAGGCTGTACGGGCCCGCCTGCGGAGACAGGACGAGCTGCTCGACCTTCCGTGGCGCGGGCGTCGGCTCCGGCGGCTCAGGACGCCTCTCAGCCTCGGGAGCGGGCGCCTCCTCCTCGTCGGCCAGCCCGGGCACGATCTCCGGCGAATGATCGCTCTTCTTGTCCTTCTCCGCGATCACCGGGGTGTCGTACGGCTTGACGCTGTCTTCGCCCTCTTCCGGCTTCTTCGCCCTGACCCGCTTCCTGGCGGCGGGCTTGGCCGCGGCGTCCGTCTCGGAGTGCCGCTCGAACAGCATGTGCTTCAGCTCGGACAGCCGCTCGGGGATCCGGTGCACGGGCGTGGCCGTGATCACCAGCACCCCGAACCCGGACAGGAGCAGCAGCAGCGGGATCGTCACCCACGGCGGCAGGATGCTCATCGGCGGCGCCGACACGATGAACCCGACCATGCCGCCGGCCTGCGACACCTTGTCCATGCCCTGGCCCTCACCGGCCGGGTACGGCGTGCCGTTGGCCACGTGGATCACCCCGAGCACGCCCACCATCAGCGCCGCCCAGCCGATCACCATCCGCCCCGTGTCGGCGTTCTGGTCGGGATGGCGCAGGTAACGCCAGGCCAGCAGCCCGAGCAGCAGCGGCAGCGCCCACGCCAGCGAGCCGAACACGCCGCGCACGGTGGCGTTGACCACGCCGGCCACCGCCCCCTCGGAGTTGCGCCACGTCATGGCCGCCAGCACGATCGCGCCCGCCAGCACCGTCAGGCCCACCCCGTCGCGCCGGTGCGCCGGATCGAGCTCCTTGGCGTTCTTGCCCAGGGCCCGCGCCGCGCTGCCGACGCCGTTGGCGAACAACATCCACAGCCCGACGATCAGTCTGCCGATCATGGTGAAGACCCAGCTGATCGGGTCCTGGTGGGTCATCGAGGGCTTGCGGCCGGAGGCGGCTCCCTTCGCCCTGGGTCGTCCCGCCGACGCGGCCCCGCGCTTGGCGGGGGTCGAACGGGACGAGGTCGACCGCTTCGCCGGCCCCTTCGATGCGCTTTTCGGCGTACGGGTGGCCATGATGCCAAAGGTACGACGGAGACACCGCGGTACGCGCGGAGGCTCGCCGATGTCCTGACGGACGGGAGGGTCATTCCCTGGCGCGGACCGTCGAGACCGCCTCGAAGGCGGTCTGCATGGCCGCCACCCGGTCGGTCAGGTCCTTGACCGCCTCCCGCACCCCCTCGTCCCCGGCGGCGCCCTCCGACAGCCCGTCCAGGCGCGCCTCGACCGCCCCCAGCCGCCGCGCGAACCCGGACAGGGCCTCGTTGTCGCTGACGAGCTGGGCCAGCAGCGCCGCCTGCTCCATCAGCACCGCGCTCTTCCTGAACAGCTCCATGAACACCGCCACCTTCGAGCGCAGCACCCACGGGTCGAACGGCTTGGTGAGATAGTCGACGGCGCCCACCGCGTACCCGCGGAAGGCCGCGCCCGAGTTGGGCTCGGTGCCCGTCAGGAAGATGATCGGCACGTCGCGGGTCTGGTCGAGCCGCTTGATGTGGGTGGCGGTCTCGAAGCCGTCCATGCCGGGCATGAGCACGTCGAGCAGGACGACCGCGAAGTCGTGGCGCAGCATCAGCTTCATCGCCTCCGGCCCCGACCTGGCCTTGAACAGCAGCTGCTGCAGCGGCCGCAGCACCGCCTCCAGCGCGACCAGGCTCTCGTCGTTGTCGTCCACCAGCAGGATCTTGACCTGTCGGTTCATCCGTCCCCCTTCCGTTCGCCCGCGAGCCACCCGCGCATCACCTCCAGGAGCTGGTCGAGGTCCACGGGTTTGGGCACGTAGTCGGACGCGCCGCAGGAGATCGTCTTCTCTCGGTCCCCCGGCATCGCCTTGGCCGTGAGCGCGATGATCGGCAGGTCGGCGAAGCGCGGCAGCTGCCGGACGGCGACGAGGGTCTCGTAGCCATCCATCTCGGGCATCATCACGTCCATGAGGACCAGCGCGATGTCCTCCTCCCGCTCCAGCGCCTCGAGGCCCTCCCTGCCGTTCTCGGCGTAGACGATCTCCATGCCGAGCCGGCCGAGCACGTGGGTCAGGGCGTAGACGTTGCGGATGTCGTCGTCCACGATGAGCACCCGCCGGCCCGCCAACGCCGCGCCGAGCGGGCCCTGCCTGAGCCTGCTCAGCTTGGAGGAGGAGTGCCACGGGTCTTCGCCGTCGGCCTGCCAGCCGGGCGGCGGCGTGCTGGGCTCGGCGGGCTCGGGCGGCGGCTGCTCAGGGCCGCTGGCGGCGCATCCGCCCGGCACGTACAGGGTGAACGTGCTGCCCTGGCCGGGGGTGCTGATGGCGTGGATCTCGCCGCCGAGCAGGCGGGCGATCTCGCTGCTGATCGACAGGCCCAGGCCGGTGCCGCCGTACTTGCGGCTGGTGGTGCCGTCGGCCTGCTGGAAGGCGCCGAAGATGACCGGGAGCTTGTCGGCCGCGATGCCGATGCCGGTGTCGTGCACCGCGAAGCAGAGCATCGGCCGGCCGTCGGGGTCGGGCCTGTCCTCGGCGACGGAGACCGTCAGGCGCACCTCGCCCACGGAGGTGAACTTGACCGCGTTCGACAGCAGGTTGCGCAGGATCTGCTGGAGCCTGCGCTCGTCGTTGAACAGCTCGCGGGGCGTGCCGGGGGCGACCTCGATCTCGAACGTCAGCCCCCGGTCCACGGTGAGCGGGCGGAAGGTGGCATCGACGTAGTCGAGCAGCTTGCTCAGCGGCAGCTTCTCCGGGCGGACGTCCATCCGCCCGGCCTCGATCTTGGACAGGTCGAGGATGTCGTTGATGAGCTGGAGCAGGTCGCTGCCCGCGTTGTGGATCGTGCTGGCGAACTCGACCTCCTGCTCCGACAGGTTCCCCTCGGGGTTGTCGGCCAGCAGCCTGGCCAGGATGAGCAGGCTGTTGAGCGGCGTGCGCAGCTCGTGCGACATGTTGGCCAGGAACTCCGACTTGTAGCGGGAGGAGGTGGCCAGCAGGTGGGCCTTCTCCTCCAGCGCGGCATTGGACTTGCGCAGCTCGGCCTGCTGGCGCTGCAGCTCGTCGGAGCGGCCCTGGAGCTGCTGCGCCAGGCGCTGCGACTCCGACAGCAGCGCCTCGGTGCGGGCGTTGGCGATGATGGTGTTGATCGCCACGCCGATGGTGACCACGAACTGGTCGAAGAAGGCCAGGTGCACGTCGCTGAACCGGCTGAACGAGGCCAGCTCGATCACGCCCAGCACCTTGTCCTCGAAGACGATGGGCAGCACCACCACGCTGGCGGGCGCGGCCTCGCCCAGCCCCGAGTGCACGGTGATGTAGCCGGGCGGCACGTCCTCCAGCAGGATGCGCTTGCGCTCCAGCGCGGCCTGCCTGATCAGGCCCGGCCCCGGGGTGGCGGGGCCGGGCAGCACGTCGTGGGCGGCGCCGTAGCCGGCGATGTAGGCCAGCGAGCCGTCGACCGAGTCGGCGTCGGCCAGGAAGAAGGCGCCGTACTGGGCGCTGACCAGCGGCGTCAGCTCGCGCAGGATCAGGTCGGCGACCTCGACGAGGTTGCGGTGGCCCTGCATGAGCCCGGCGATGCGGGCCAGGTTGCTCTCCAGCCAGTCCTTGGCGCGGGTGGTCTCGCGCAGGTTGGCCACCATGAGGTTGACGTTGTTCTTCAGCTCGGCCACCTCGCCCTTGGCCTCGACGCTGATGGCCCGGCTCAGGTCGCCCTGGGCGACGGCGCTGGCGACCTCGGCGATGGCGCGCACCTGGGTGGTGAGGTTGCCCGCGAGCTGGTTGACGTTCTTGGTGAGGCGCTCCCAGGTGCCGTAGACGCCCTCGACCTCGGCCTGGCCGCCCAGCCTGCCCTCCGAGCCGACCTCGCGGGCCACCCTGGTCACCTCGGAGGAGAACGACGAGAGCGTGTCGACCATGGTGTTGATCGTGGTCTTGAGCTCCAGGATCTCGCCCCGGGCGTCCACGTCGATCTTCTTGGACAGGTCGCCGTTGGCCACGGCGGTGGCGACCTGGGCGATGTTGCGGACCTGGCTGGTGAGGTTGGAGGCCATGAAGTTCACGTTGTCGGTCAGGTCCTTCCACACCCCCGACGCACCCCGCACCTGCGCCTGGCCACCCAGCCGCCCCTCCGTGCCCACCTCACGGGCGACCCTGGTCACCTCGTCGGCGAACGCGGACAGCTTGTCCACGGTGGTGTTGATGGTGTCCTTGAGCTGCAGGATCTCCCCGCGCGCGTCCACGGTGATCTTCTTGGACAGGTCGCCGTTGGCGATGGCGGTGGTGACCATGGCGATCGAGCGCACCTGGCTGGTGAGGTTGGAGGCCATGAAGTTCACGTTGTCGGTCAGGTCCTTCCACACCCCCGACACCCCCCGCACCTGCGCCTGACCACCCAGCCGCCCCTCCGTACCCACCTCGCGCGCCACCCGCGTCACCTCGTCGGCGAACGCCGAGAGCTGGCCCACCATCGTGTTGACGGTGTCCTTGAGCTGCAGGATCTCGCCCTTGACGTCCACGCTGATCTTGCGGCTGAGGTCTCCCTGGGCGACGGCGGTGGCGACCTGGGCGATGTCGCGTACCTGCTCGGTGAGGTTGGAGGCCATGAAGTTCACGTTGTCGGTCAGGTCCTTCCACACCCCCGACACCCCCCGCACCTGCGCCTGGCCACCCAGCCGCCCCTCCGTACCCACCTCGCGCGCCACCCGCGTCACCTCGTCGGCGAACGCCGAGAGCTGGCCCACCATCGTGTTGATGGTGTCCTTGAGCTGCAGGATCTCCCCGCGCGCGTCCACGGTGATCTTCTTGGACAGGTCGCCGTTGGCCACCGCGGTCGTCACCTGGGCGATCGAGCGCACCTGGGTGGTGAGGTTGGAGGCCATGAAGTTGACGTTGTCGGTCAGGTCCTTCCAGGTGCCGAGCACACCCTTGACCTCGGCCCGGCCGCCGAGCTGGCCCTCGGTGCCGACCTCGCGCGCCACCCGGGTCACCTCGCTGGCGAACGACGAGAGCTGGTCCACCATGGTGTTGACCGTCAGCTTCAGCTCCAGCAGCTCGCCGGTGGCCTCGACCGTCACCTGCCTGGTCAGGTCGCCCCTGGCCACGGCGGTGGTGACGACCGCGATGTCGCGTACCTGCGCGGTCAGCCGCCCGGCCATGGCGTTGACCGCCTCGGTCACGTCGCGCCAGCTGCCCGACATGCCCTGCACCTTGGCCCGCCCGCCGAGCCGCCCCTCGGTGCCGACCTCGCGCGCCACCCTGGTCACCTCGCCGGAGAAGAGCGCGAGCTGGTCCACCATGCGGTTGACCGCCTTGCCCATCAGGCGCAGCCCGCCACGCAGCGGCCGGTCGTCCTCCTGCAGGTCCACCCGCTTGGACAGGTCGCCGTCGGCGACCGCGTTGAGCACCCTGGTGGCCTTGGCCATCGGGATGACCAGCGCGTCGACGATGGAGTTGACGGCGGCCACGTTGACCGCCCAGCCGCCCGTGCCGGGGCTGGGGTCGAGCCGCTCGTCGAGCCGCCCCCGCCTGGCGACCTCGGTGCGCAGGCGGGTCAGCTCGTTCGACAGGTGCTCGTTGCGGTCGACGACCTGGTTGAAGACGATCGCCAGCTCGGCGAGGAACGGGTCGTCGGGCGGATCGAGCCTGCTGCGGAAGTTGCCGTCGCGCAGCCCCTGCAGGGCCACGAGCAGCGGACGGAGCTCCGCGGGGTGGAGCGATCCAGCACGGTGGGGGGAGTCCAACTGCGCGACCATGGCGGCCTTCTTCACAACTGGAGGTATCAACGGCATCAGTCTGCCACCCTGAGAGTGACCGAACTGCCACATCGAGTGATGTTCTAGGACGCAGAGTGGACACGACCAGGGTGTCGAGCACGGCCTTCGACGGCACTCCCCATGCACCGGCGCACGCGCGCAAGTTCGTCCGGCAGGTGCTCGGCGAATGGCGCCTGAGCCATCTCACCGAGGACGCCGTGCTGCTGACCAGCGAACTCGTCACCAACGCCGTGGTGCACGCCGGCACCGGCGTCGAGCTGACCTGCCGCCTGGACATGGACGCGAGCCCGCCCAAACTCGAGATCGAGGTCGACGACCACCACCCCACGCGCGCCCTGCCGACCGGCGAGCCCGCGCCCGCCGACGGCTCGCTGCCCACCTCGGGCCGCGGGCTGGCGCTGGCCGGCATGCTGGCCGACGCCTGGGGCGTCACCTACACCAGGACCACCAAGCGCGTCTGGGTGCGCATGGAGCTGGGCGAGGGCTGCGACATGCAGGACCACGTGTCGTGCCCGCCCTGCCTGGTCCCTGGACCTGTCGCGCCGCCCCTGGAGACCCTGCACGTCGGCGTGGTGATCTGTGACCTCGACGGGGTCGTGGAGTCGTGGAACCCCGAGGCGGAGCGGCTCCTCGGCTGGCGGGCCGAGCAGGCCGTCGGCCGGTCGCTGAAGGAGCTGGTGGCCTGGCGCGGCCACGGCCCGTACGCGCTGTCGCTGACCGACACGCTCAGCCTGGGCCGCTGGCGGGGCGAGGCGCGCATGAGGCACCGCGACGGCTCGCTCGTCCCCGTCTACGTCTCCCAGCTGCGCGCACGCGGGCACGCGGGCGAGCGCCGGGCGATCTGGATGGTGGTCTCCAGCGACCACCGCTACGTGCTGACACCGCCGTCGGCGCCGCTGCGCAGGGAGGCGGGCCGGCGCATCAAGGACCTGCTCGACCGGGACATGCCGCTCACCGAGCTGCTGGCCACGATCGCGCAGATCGTCCAGGTGTCCAGCGGCGGCGACGCCGCGTACGTGCTGCTGGCCACGGAGGGCGGCAGCCGGTTCGGCGTGGCGGCGGGCGTGGGCGCGACGGCGGGGCTGGTGGGCGTGCTGGCCACCGGCGTGTTCGGCGCCGACAGGAGGTCCCCGATGATGATCGAGGATCTGCTGGCCGGCGACGTCGAGCTGGCCCAGCAGCTACGGGCCAGGTCCTTGGCGTGCGCGCCGCTGCTCGTGGCGGGCGAGGTGGTGGGCTATCTCGTGGTCACCGACGCCCAGCCGAGCCGGTTCGACCAGGAGCTGACGGTCAGCCTGCAGCACATCGCCGACCAGGTGGCGGTGACCGTGCAGCGCGAGCGGCTGGCCGAGCAGGACCGGGCGCACCGGGGGCGGCTGTCGTTCCTGGCGGAGGCGGGCGAGCTGCTGGCGGGCGTGCACGACGAGGAGCTGATCGCGGCGCTGACCGCGCAGCTCGTGGTGCCCAAGATCGCCACGTGGGCGGCCGTCTACCTGACCGATCTGGCCGGCATGACGAGGCTCGCCCACGTCTGGCACAGCGAGGAGCGCCACAACGCCGACCTGCGCAAGTCGCTGCCCGCCATCCCCCGCACGGCGCTGACCGAGGTGAGCTGGCCGGTCGGCCAGGAGAACGTGCTGGCCTTCCCGCTGCTGACGCAGGGCAGGTCGCACGGCGCGCTGGTGATCGGCCGGTCCGAGCCGACGCTGCCGCTGGAGCTGGCCGACCTGCTGGCGGACCTGTGCCGCCTGGTGGCGCTCAACCTGCACACGGCCATGCTCTACACCCGGCAGGCCACCACCTCCCGGGTGCTGCAGCGCAGCCTGCTGCCCATGCGGGTGGCGCCCATGCCGGGCCTGGAGTCCGCAGTGGTCTACGAGCCCGCCGAGGAGGGCGCGGACGTCGGCGGCGACTTCTACGACCTGTTCACGGTGGCCGACCACTGGTGCTTCGCGCTGGGCGACGTGTGCGGCAGCGGCCCCGAGGCGGCGGCCGTCACGGGGCTGGCCAGGCACGCCGTCCGCCTGCTGGCCAAGGAGCACTACACCGTGGCCGACATCTTCGACCGGCTCAACCACGCGCTGCTGGAGGAGGGCGAGGAGGGCAGGTTCCTCAGCCTGCTGTGCGGGGAGCTGACCCCGCTCCCGCAGGGCGGCGCGCTGTGCACGATCGCCTCGGCCGGCCATCCGCCGCCCCTGCTGCTGCGGCCCGGCGGCGAGGTCCAGGCCGTGGCCACGCCGCAACTGCTGCTCGGCATCGAGTCCGGCGCCAGGTTCTACGTGGAGTCGTTCGAGCTGGCGCCGGAGGAGGTGCTGCTGTGCGTCACCGACGGCGTGACCGAGCGGCGCGACGGCGACCGGCTGCTGGACGACGGCGACGGGCTGTCGAAGCTGCTGTCCACCTGTACGGGGCTGAGCGCCCACGCGGTGGCCGAGCGGGTACGGCACGCCGTCGAGACGTTCGCCGCCGAGCCGTCGCAGGACGACGTGGCCCTGCTGGTGATCAAGGCCAACGCCGGGCTGCGGACGGTCAGATGAACCTGTACGTGGTGGTGGACGTGCGGCGCTCGCCGGGGCGCAGCACCGTGGAGGGGAACTGCGGCTGGTTCGGCGCGTCGGGGTAGTGCTGCGTCTCCAGGCACAGGCCGGCGAACGGCCCGTACGGCGTCGCGACCCCGTCCAGCATGCCACCGGCGTAGAACTGCACGCCCGGCTCGGTGGTGGTGACCTCCATGGTCAGCCCGCCCGCCGTCACCTTGACGGCGCCGCCGTCGAGGACGAAGCAGTGGTCGTAGGCGCCGTCGTACCGCTCGCCCACCGCGTGCGGCTCGGTGAAGTCGAACGGCGTGCCCTTGACCGGCGCGGGCTCGCCCGTGGGGATCTTGTCGTCGTCCACCGGCAGGTAGTGCTCGGCGTCCATCTGGACGACGTGGTCGAGCACGTCGCCGCCGCCCTTGAGGTTGAAGTAGGAGTGGTTGGTCAGGTTGACCACGGTCGGCGCGTCGGCCTCGGCGGTGTAGTCGATGCGCAGGGCGTCGTCGGCCAGCGTGTAGGTGACCGAGGCGGTCAGCGCGCCGGGGAAGCCTTGGTCGCCGTCGGGGCTGGTCAGCGTGAGCGTCACCGACGAGCCGGTGCGCTCGGCGATCGTCCACACCTTGCTGTCGAAGCCCTCGACGCCGCCGTGCAGGCAGTTGGGGCCGTTGTTGGCCGGCAGGGTGAACTCGACGCCGTCCAGGGTGAAGCGGGCGTTCGCGATGCGGTTGCCGTACCTGCCGACGACGGCGCCGAAGTAGCGGCTGCGGGTGCGGTAGTCGTCGAGCGTGTCCAGCCCGAGCACGACGTTGACCCCGGACACCTCCAGCGTGCGGATGATGGCGCCGTAGGTGAGCACCTCGGCGCGCAGCCGTCCTGACGACAGCTCTACGCGCTCGACCTGCTGGCCCGATGGCAGCGTTCCGAAGATCATGTCTGTGCCCTTCCCGTGGACTCGCGGACAATGAGGGCGGTGTCGAGGGTCACTGTCGCGCCCTCGCCTCCCGACTGCAGCAGCAGATCGACGGCCATCCTCCCCGCCTGCACGGCCGGCATGGCCACCGTGGTCAGCTTGGGCCGGTTGAGCCGCCCCGGCAGGATGTCGTCGAACCCGATCACACTTATCTGGTCTGGTACCCCTATCTCCATCGCCGCCAGCCCCTCGACGAGGCCGAGTGCGACGAGGTCGTTGTAGGCGAGCACCGCGGTCGCGCCGCAGGCGGCCACCTCGGGGGCCACGGCCAGGCCGCCTGACTCCGTGGGCTGGTTCGGGCCGAAGAAGACCAGGTCGAGCCCCGCCGCCTCGGCGGCCACGCCCTGCATCTCGTTGCTGGTCCACGAGCCGATCGGCCCGGACACGAGCGCGATCCTGCGGTGGCCGAGCCCTGCCAGGTGGTCGAGGGCGAGCCTGGCGCCCTGTGCGACGTTCATGAGCACGGCGGGCATGCCCTTGATGCGCCGGTTGACCACCACGAAGGGCACGTCCTCCGCCAGCCGCTCGATCATCTTGTTCGACAGGCGCGGGCTGCACAGCAGGACGCCGTCCACCTGCTTGGTGAGCGTCCTGATGAGCTCTTCCTCGACCCGCGGGTCCTCGTCGGTGTCGGCCACGAACACGTGGTAGTCCCGCCCCCTGGCCTGCGCCTGCGCGGCCTTGATGAGGGGCGGGAAGAACGGGTTGGAGATGTCGGCCACGATCAGGCCCATGTTGAACGTGCGTCCGGTGGTCAGCGCCCTGGCCGCCCGGTTGGGCCGGTAGCCGAGATCGTCGGCCGCGGCGAGCACGCGGCTCCTGGTGGCAGGATTGACCAGGTGCGGTGCGGAGAAGGTACGGGACACGGTGGACACATGCACGCCGCAGGCGCGCGCCACGTCCTTGATCGTCGCCGCCATCGCCGCCCTCCCTTGCAAACGGTTGCCAGACTAAACCTTGACCTTCGGGGGTCGTGCCGTCAAGGTTCTTGCAACCGGTTGCCGAGGGTTCAGCTCACCATTTCCCGCCGAGTTCGTTCAGCGTGAACACCCCGCCGGCGCGGTCGTGCAGCGGCTGCGACAGGTCGGGCTCGCCCTGCTCCGCGATGAGGGCGGCGGCGAAGGGCTCGGAGGAGTCGCGCGAGTCGTACCCGATGGACTTGGCCTCCTCCAGCGACCACCAGCGGCGCGGGCTGTCGGAGACGCCCCAGACGACGTGGTAGCCGGTCGCCGCGAGCCCGGCCTCGACCAGGCGGGTCAGGTCGTCGGCGGAGATCCACGTGGCCAGCCCGCGCGTGTCGGCCGGGCCCTCGTTGCAGGTGCCGAGCCGGATGACGGTGACGTCCATGCCGAACCGGTCGTGGTAGAGGCTGCCGAGCGCCTCCATGACGACCTTGCTGACCCCGTAGAACGTGTCGGGGCGCGGGAAGGCGTAGTCGGGCAGGTCCGCGCCGCCCTCGGGCCTGGTGTGGAAGCCGGCCGCGTGGTGGCTGCCCATGAGCACGACGTGCTGGACACCCTCCTTGTACGCCGCCTCCATCAGCACCTGGGTCCCGTTGATGTTGGCGTGCACGATGTCGGCCCACGGATGTTCCCGGCTCTGGCCGCCGAGGTGCAGCACGGCGTCCACGCCCTTCATCGCCTCGGCCATGGCGTCGGGATCGGCCAGATCGGCCGTCACCCACTCCTCGCCCGGCCCGGGATCGACCGGATGAATATCGGAGAGCCGCAGCGTACGGCCCTCCTGTGCGAGACGCGGGCGAAGCAGCGTCCCGACCTTTCCCGAGGCCCCTGTCATGAGAATGCGCATGCATCATGATGTACACGAATCTGGGCGACTTTCACATCCTTGAATATTGACCGTGAGCCATGCCACTCGTTACGTTCGCAGGCACACATCCAAGTCTTCGACTCACGTCCATGTATGTGAACAGGAGGCGGTCTGATGTCACGTCGTCTGCTGGGAGTCGCGATCATGACGACTCTGGCCGTTGGACTGACAGGCTGCGGTTCCGGTGATTCATCAAGTTCGGACAACACTCTGGAGATCTGGATCAGGCAGGCGCCCGATTCCGACTCCGCCAAGACCGCCAAGAAGCTCGCTGACGCCTTTACCAAGGCCAGCGGGGTGCCGACGAAAGTTGTAGCACTTTTCGACGACTTCGAAACCAAACTGAACCAGCAGGCGGCACAGAAACAGCTTCCTGACATCGTCATCAACGACACCGCCCAGCTCGGCAACATGCAGACGCAGGGCTGGCTCCAGGAAGTCGACAAGGCTTCCCTGGCCGGCGGCGACGCGCTGGCCGAGACCGCGTGGAAGGCCGCCACGGGCAGCGACGGCAAGTACTACGCCGCGCCGTTCTCCGCCCAGGCGTTCGCGCTGATCGTCCGCAAGGACTGGCGCGAGAAGGTGAAGATGGAGCCGCCCGCCACCTGGGAGGACCTGTCCAAGCTGGCCGTCGCGTTCACCGAGCAGGACCCCGACGGCAACGGCCAGAAGGACACCGCCGGCTTCGTCGCCCCCGCAGGCACCAAGCGCGGCTACGCCTCCTGGTACGCCTCCTCGCTCATCTACGCCAACGGCGGCGACTTCATCAAGGCCGCCGGAGGCGGCAAGTACACCGCCACCGTCAACGACCCCAAGACCGTCGAGGCCGTGCAGTACCTGCAGGACCAGTTCTGCAAGACCAAGACCGTCAACCCCGGCGCCGTCAGCAACGACACGACCGTCACGCACGAGGTGTTCGAGAAGGGCCAGGGCGGCATCTACCTGGTCGGTCCGTACGTGCTGGCCCGCTTCGTCAACAGCATCGGCGCCGACAAGATCGAGGTCCTGCCCGTGCCCAAGGGCCCGTCCGGCGGTCCCGGCACGCTCGGCGAGGGCGAGAACGTCTACCTCATGGCCGGGTCGCAGAACAAGGACGCGCAGAAGAAGTTCGCCGAGTACGCGATCTCGCCGGAAGGCCAGCGGATCGGCATGAACAAGGACGCCAACGGCGCCATCGTCCGCCTGCCCGTGAACACCACGGTGGACATGTCCGCCGAGCGCCAGGACCCGCGCTGGAAGGTGTTCCAGGAGTCGTACGCGCACGCCGTCTACGCCCCGCCGGTGCCCAACTGGGCGCCCATCCGCCAGACCTCCGCCGACACCATCAACGCCGTCTGGGCCGACTGCACCGCCAACGTCAAGACGGCGATGGATGAGCTCAACACCAAGCTCACCCAGGAACTGCAGAGCCAGAAAGCGTCATGACCTCCACCCTCGCCCCGGCGTCGCGCCGGACGGCGTCCCCCGGCCACCCGCCGAAATCGGTGCGGTGGCGGGGGCCGCTGATCGCCTGGCTGTTCCTGGCGCCAGCGCTGCTGCTCTTCCTGTACTTCAAGTTCATCCCGATGTTCGTCGGGTTGTGGAAGAGCCTGTTCAAGGTCCAGACGTTCCTCGGTGACGAGTGGGTCGGGTTCCAGAACTACGAGACGATCATCTCCGACTCCGAGTTCGGCGCCGCCATCTGGCACAGCATCGTGCTGGCCCTGGGCACCACGGTCGGCTCCATCGTGCTCGGCCTCGCCCTGGCGCTGCTCATCGAGGGCCCCGCCCGCTACCTGTGGTTCGTCAGGACCGCGGCCTTCCTGCCGGTCGTCACCACGATGGCGGCCGTGGCCGAGGTGTGGCGCATCATGTTCCACCCGGCCGACAACGGCATGCTCAACATCGTCATCGGCTGGGTCGGCGTCGATCCCCAGCCCTGGCTGGCCAGCGAGAACTCCTCGCTGTGGTCGATCATGCTGATGAGCATCTGGCGCGGCACCCCGTACGACATGATGATCTTCCTTGCCGGGCTGGTGGGCGTGGATCGCACCCTGTACGAGGCCGCCGCCGTGGACGGGGCCTCGACCTGGCGGCGGCTGCGGCACATCACGCTGCCGGCGCTGCGGCCGGTGTTCTGGATCCTGTTCACGCTGGCCGCCATCCGCGGGCTGCGGGTGTTCGTCGAGGTGTACGTGCTCACGAACGGCGGGCCGAACGGGTCGTCCGAGGTCCTGATGACGTTGATCTACAAGCTCGGCTTCCAGAAGAACGAGCTCGGGGTGGCTTCGGCGGGCGGCATCGTGCTGTTCCTGGCCACGCTGGCGCTCACGGTGATCGTGCAGGTGCTGCGGAAGAGGCAGGCGTCATGAGGTTCGACAGCGCCCTGGGCCTGGAGTCACGGCGCGGCCCGCTGGCGACCACCGGAAAAATCATCATTTATGGCCTCATGGTGGTCGTCTTCACCGGTCCCCTGGTCGGCCTCCTCATGAGCGCCTTCAACAAGACCCTGGACCCGACCTCCTTCTCGCTGTGGCCGGACGAGTTCACCCTGGAGAACTTCGTCCAGGCCAAGGACAAGAACGTCTACCTCTACCTGCTCAACTCCTTCATCGTCGTGGGCTTCGGCCTCCTGCTGCAGATGCTGGTGAGCGTCTTCGCGGCCTACTCGCTGGCCCGCAAGAAGTTCCGCGGCATGACGTTCGTGATGCTGCTCATGCTCACCACGATGATGCTCCCCGAGGAGATCATCGCGATCCCCCTCTCCCTCGTCCTGGCCGACCTGCCGGTGCTGCACCTCAACCTCATCGGCACCTACGCCGGCATGATCCTGCCGGTCGGGGCCTGGGGCTTCTCGATCCTCGTCATGACGGAGTTCATGAAGGAGGTGCCGGTCGAGCTGGAGGAGGCGGCCCGCATCGACGGCGCCGGCGAGCTGCGCATCTTCGCCACGATCATCGTGCCCCTGTGCCGCCCGGCCCTCGGCGTGATCGGCGTCTTCGGGTTCACCATGATCTGGGACCAGTACCTGCTCCCCTTGATCGTCGCCCCGGAGTCGGACATGTGGACGCTGCCCATCGCGCTACGCTCGCTCCGGTCGGACGAGGAGGTCGGCATCGGCGTCCTGCTGGCGGCCTCGCTGCTGGCGCTGCTGCCGTCGATCATCGCCTTCCTGGCGTTCCAGCGGCAGTTCATGCGCGGCCTGACAAGCGGCGCGGTCAAGGGTTAGGCGTCCATGTATCTGGACGGTATCCCATATCCTGGATCATCGAAGCCGCCGAAGGATACGAGATGGGATGAGCATGGAGCAGCCCCCGCTGGTCAAGTCCGCGGAGCGGACCGTACGCATCCTGGAGACGCTCGCCGAGTCGCACGACCATCTGACCCTGTCGGAGCTCCAGCAACGGACCGGCTTCCCCCGCAGCAGCCTGCACGCCCTCATGCGCACGCTGGTCGAGCTCAACTGGGTGGAGACCGACTCGGCCAGGTCGGCGTTCGGCATCGGGCCGCACGCGTTGCTGACCGGCACGGCGTACCTCGACAAGGACCCCGCGCTCCCCTTCGCCCAGGACTGCCTCGAGGACCTGCGGGACGAGATCGGGCAGACCGTACATTTCGCTCGGCGCGACGGCGCGCACGTGCTCTACCTGGCCACCAGGGAGTCGCGCGAGGCCGACCACATCATCCCCCGGGTGGGCCGGCGCCTGCCCGCCCACGTCACCGCGCTCGGGCAGGTCCTGCTCGCCCAGCTCACCGACGACGAGGTGGAGGCGCTGCTGCCCGCGCCACTGTCGGCGCTCACCGAGCACACCATCACCGACCTCACCAAGCTGACAGGCGAGCTGGACCAGGTACGCACCCGCGGCTGGTCCTACGAGCGGGAGCAGGGCACGCCGGGCGTGGCCTGCGTGGCCGTGGCGGTCGACTACCGCATCCCGGCCACCGACGCGATCAGCTGCTCGATGCCGGCGGCACTCGCCCCGGCCGACATCGAGCCGATCACCGAAGCGATCATCAAACACACCCGAAAGCTGGCTGCCACGCTCCGCAGGGAGGGCATCCGCTAGGAAGGATCCGTTGATGCGGCTAGACGGCGTTCTCTTCTTCCCGGTCACCCCGTTCGGCCCCGATGGCGGCCTCGCCGAGCCCACCCTCGCCCGCCACGTCGCGCAGGGGGTCGCGGCCGGGGCGGGAGGAGTGTTCACCGCGTGCGGCACCGGCGAGTTCAACGCCCTCGACCCCGAGGAGTACACCCGGGTGGTGTCGACCGCGGTCACGGCCACCGCCGGCCGGGTCCCCGTCGTCGCCGGCGCCGGCGGCCCCCTGCCGACCGCCAGGGCCCTCGCCCGCGCCGCGGCCGCCGAGGGCGCCGACGGCCTGCTGGTGATGCCTCCCTACCTGGTCACCGGCCCCGCCTCCGGCCTGGTGCAGTACGTCCGCGAGGTCGCGGAGGCCGGCGGCCTGCCCGTCATCGTCTACCAGCGCGGCACCGCCCGCTTCACCCCCGAAGCGGTGGCCGAGCTGGCCGCCCAGGTGCCGAACGTCGTGGGCTTCAAGGACGGCCTGGGCGACTTCGACCTCCTGCAACGCATCATCCTCACCGTCCGCGCCACCACCGGCAAGGACTTCACCTTCTTCAACGGCCTGCCCACCGCCGAGCTGACCGTCCCCGCGTACCGCGGCCTCGGGGTGAACCTGTACTCCAGCGCCGTCTTCGCCTTCTCCCCAGAGATCTCCCTCGCCTTCTACAAGGCGGTCACCGGCGGGGACGAGGTGCTGACCCAGCGCCTGCTCACCGACTTCTACCTCCCGCTGGTGCGGCTGCGCGACCTCGTCCCCGGCTATGCGGTGTCGCTGGTCAAGGCCGCCGTACGCATGCGGGGGCTGGACGTGGGCGGCGTCCGCGCGCCGCTGGTCGACCCGGCCCCCGAGCACCTGCGAACGCTGGAGCGCCTCATCGGCACCGGCCTGGAGATCGCCGGCACCTGACTCCGGCGGCCGGCGCGCCGCCGGAGTGCGGGATCAGGCCGGTTCGGCCACCTTCTTCAGGCTTTCCGGCCAGGCCGTCAGCGCGGCGTCCAGCGCGGCGCCCCTGTTCCCGGCGCCGGCGCGGACGGGCTCGCCGTCCCAGGCCCTCTTCGGTGCGCACGTGCAGCCTCGGTATCACCAACAGCACGCGCTCCCCCACCAGGCCGGCATCAGCACCAGCGCGGGCCACGTCACCCAAGACCCCGCGCCCCCTGCACGATGCCCTTCCATTCACCCGCATGGCCACCAACAGCAGGAGACCAGGCCCGCTCAATCCACCCACGGCACGATCCCGAGCCCGCTCACCCAAGGCATCGCCGGCCTGGCCCACGGCGACCGGTCAACCCGTCCAGCATCACCGTGTCACCGCATCCCCAGGCCGGCGACCCCCCTCTCGGCTCGGATAACCCGTCGTTCAGTCGCTCACGCCTGGAGCCGACCGTCCACCCTCTGCGGAATGGACAACGGGTTCGCGTCCTTGAGCTCCTCCGGCAGCAGCTCCTCCGGCCAGTCCTGGTACGCAGTCGGCGCCAGCCACCGCCCGATCGCCGTAGCCCCCACGGACGTGTAGCTCGTCGTGGCAGCGGGCCACGGCCCACCGTGATGCATGGCCCAGCACACGGCCACCCCGGTCGGCCACCCGTTCCAGATGAGCCGCCCGGCCCTCCTGCCCAGCACCTCGGCGACCTCGCCGGCCTCTCCCGGCTCGGTGCCGTGGACGGTCGCGGTCAACGACCCTTCGAGCCGCTCGAGCACCGGCCGCAGGTCCGAGACGTCCCGGTACGTCACCACGATCGACGCCGGCCCGAAGCACTCCTCACCGATCTGCGGCAGCTTCGACGCGAACGTCTCGAGATCGGCGGTGAACACCTTGGGCGTGACCGCCAGGCTTCCCTGCCCGGGCTTGCCCTCGGCGAGCAGCTGCAGCTGCCCCAGCCGCTCGACGCCGCCGAGGTACCCGTCCCTGATCCGCTCGGCGAGCATGGGCCCGCCGGCGGTCCCCTCGACGGCCTCCACGAGAGCCTTGCGCAGCTCGTCGCCTTCGGGCACGAACATGAGCCCCGGGTTGGTGCAGAACTGCCCGACCCCGAGCGTCAGGGAAGCGGCGAACCCGGTCGCCACCTCCTTCACCGGCGCGGACGGCAGCACGACGACGGGGTTGACGCTTCCGAGCTCGCCGTAGAACGGGATCGGCACCTCCCGCTCGTCGATCAGCTTCTGGATCGCCTTGCCGCCGGCCACGGACCCGGTGAACCCGGCCGCCACCACGCTCGGGTGCTGCACCAGGTCGACACCGGCCTGCATGCCCTGGACCAGCCCGAGCAGGTCAGGGTAGGGCAGCGCCTCCCGTACGATCTTCGCCACCCGCTCGGAGGTGTTCGGGTGCCCGGGGTGCGCCTTCACGACCACGGGGCAGCCGGCCGCGAGCGCGGAGGCGGTGTCGCCGCCGGCCACGGAGAACGCGAACGGGAAGTTGCTGGCCGCGAACACGGCCACGACACCCTGCAGCGCATGCTTCATCCGGCGCACGTCCGGCCTCGGCGGCGTGAGGGAAGGGTCAGCGTGATCGATGATGGCTTCCAGGTAACCGCCGTCCCTGATCACCTCGGCGAAGAGCCGGAACTGCCCCGCCGTACGCGCCACCTCGCCCCGCAGCCGCACCTCGCCGAGCGCGGTCTCCTGGTCGGCGAGCTGCCACAGCTCGTCCACGTGCGCGCTCAGCGCATCGGCAACGGCTTCCAGCGCGACGGCTCGCTCGGCGGCCGGGGTCGCCCGCCAGGCCGCGCCGGCGGCGGCCGCGGCAGAGACGATCATGTCGACCCCGGCGCTGTCGGTCTCGGGCAGGGCGGCGCCCACGGTCTCGCCGGTCCTGGGGTCGTGTCCGTAGATCATCGAATGGCCCTTCGGAGTCTTGACACTTCTTCAATCTGATTCTTACAGTTGCGGCTACTTGTCCACAAATCTGGCTATCGTTCACATATATGGACGGCATGCGATGATCATCAGGCAGATCCACGTCACACCTGTCGCCTTCCGGGATCCGCCTCTTCTGAACGCCGCCGGCGTCCACGAGCCCTGGGCCCTCCGTACCATTGTCGAGGTCGTCACAGACGAAGGCCTGACCGGGTTGGGTGAGACCTACGGCGATCTGGAACACCTCGGCAAAGTACGCGAATGCGCCCAGGCCCTGATCGGCCTCGACGTCCACGCCCTGAACACGATGTACGCCCGGATAGCCGCGCTCGTCGGCGGAACGATGCACGACCTGCACGGCCTCACCGGCGCCGCCACCACGGAGAAGAGCATCGACCGCGTCTTCTCCGCCTTCGAGGTGGCCTGCCTGGACATCCGCGGCAAGGCGGCCGGCGTCCCGGTATCCGACCTCCTGGGCGGCAAGGTCAGGGACGCGGTCCCGTACAGCGCGTATCTCTTCTACAAGTGGGCCGGCCACCCGGGCGAGGACCCGGACAGGTTCGGCGCCGCACTCGACGAGGCCGGCCTCATCGAGCAGGCGAAACTCCTGATCAACGAGTACGGCTTCCAGTCCGTCAAGCTCAAGGGCGGCGTCTTCCCGCCCGACCAGGAGATCGCCGCGATCCGAGCCCTGCACGAGGCGTTCCCGGACACGCCGCTCCGCCTCGACCCGAACGCCGCCTGGTCGATCGCCACCTCGATCCGCGTCGGCAGAGAACTCGAGGGCATCCTCCAGTACCTCGAGGACCCGACATCCGGCATCGACGGCATGGCAGAGGTGGCGGCCGACGTCCCCATGCCGCTCGCCACCAACATGTGCGTGGTCACCCCTGAACACTTCCCCCCGGCGATGGCCTCCCGAGCCATCGGCGTCCTCCTCCTGGACCACCACTACTGGGGCGGTCTCGTACGCTCTTCGCACATCGCCGCCATGTGCGACACCTTCGGCCTGGGCATGTCCATGCACTCCAACTCCCACCTCGGAATCAGCCTGGCCGCCATGACGCACCTCGCCGCCGCCACGCCGAACCTCACGTTCGCCTGCGACACGCACACCCCCTGGCAGGACGGCCAGGACGTGGTCCTGCCCGGCGCCCTCCGCTTCGTGAACGGCGCCGTCCCGGTGCCCACCACCCCGGGCCTCGGCGTGGAGCTGGACAGGGACGCCCTGGCAGTGATGCACGAGCAGTACGAGAAGTGCGGCATCCGCTCTCGCGATGACACGTCGTACATGCAACGCTTCGACCCCTCCTTCTCACCGGACAAACCCCGCTGGTGAACGCCACCCATCCACGCCGCCGCCGAATGCGGCAACCAGGAACTTCGCCCGGCGGCGTGAAAGGGGCGGTGGCGTGAAGGGGCCGGCGGCGCGGTTGGCCCCTCGGCGTGGCTGGCCCCGCGGCGTGAAAGGGCCGGCAGCGTGAAAGGGGCGACGGCGTGAAAGGGTCGGCGGCGTGGCTGGCCCCTCGGCGTGAAAGGGCGGCAGCGTGAAAGGGCGGCAGCGTGAAGGGGCCGGCAGCGTGAAAGGGCCGGCAGCGTGAAAGGGCCGGCAGCGTGAAAGGGCCGGCAGCGTGAAAGGGCCGGCAGCGTGAAAGGGCCGGCAGCGTGAAAGGGCCGGCAGCGTGGATGGCCCCGCGGGCGAGGACCTGCATGACCGGCAGCGCCCCCGGCCAACCTCAGCGCAGAATCCCCGAGCCGGAGGGCTATCAGACGAACACCTGCAGCCATCCACCCATCACCGCCCAACTTCAGAACAGCGACCCACCCCACACCCCCACAAACGAACCAGTCTCGCCCGCAAGCCCTCTGATCAGCCCACCCCTGGGCGCTCCCGGCAAACACCGACCAGGAGACTTGCGGTAACACCTCAACACGACAGCTCGCTGGTAAATGCCGGCGAGACGACCTACTGATGACCATCGGCAAGGAGACCCCGTTGATGAACGTCGCCTACCTCTACCCCTGGGACGTGGTCGGAGACCCATCAGCCCCCGGCCGCTTGGCAGACCTCGGCGTCCAGACGGTCGCCCTGGCAGCCATGTATCACTCAACGAGGGCAGCCACGCCGTACCATCCCGCTCATCGCGTCCTCGACGTCCCGTACCCGGCCTTCTACCTTCCGATCCGCCCGTCGTCCTGGTCTCGCCTGGTTCCCGCCTCCCCCACGTGGACCCCTGCCGATGCCTATCTCCAGGCCAGGGACGCCCTGAAGGCCGTCGGCCTCCAGGTGCACGCCTGGACCGTCCTCACGCACAACTCGCACCTGGGCTCGGCCAACCCCGACCTCGTCGTACGCAACGCCTTCGGCGACCCGTACCCCTACGCCCTGTGCCCGGCCCACGAGGACGTCATCGAGTACTGCGAACGCCTGGTCCAGGAGATCCTTGAGGTAGGCGAGCCCGACGGCCTGATCCTGGAGGCCTGCGGCCCCATGGGCTTCGGCCACCAGACCGTCCACGAGAAGACGGCCGGCGCGGACTGGACCCCCGCAGACATCGACCTCCTCTCCCTCTGTTTCTGCACGAACTGCACCCCCCGCTACCCAGAACCGACAAGGGCCGCTGTCCGCGCCGCCATAGACCGCACCGCCGCGACGCCCACCACCACGGGCACTTCCCACGCCCCCAGCACCATCGAAGAGGCCCTCGGCTCACTCGCCGACGAGGTACGCACCATCCGCGTCGCCCAATCGACGACCCTCCGCCAGCGCCTCATCTCCGTCGCCAGAAGCACCGCCGCCAACACCCCCATCACTCTGCACGCCAACCCGGACCCCTGGGCCACGGGCGCCTTCGCCCCACTTCCATCGGGCGAGCCGGGAGCAGACGTCCTGGTGGCCAACTGCTGGGGCGACCCGGCCACGGACGCCACCCGCCTGGCCCGCCTCAAGGACCTGTCGACCCCTGGCCAGCGAATCGGCGCCTACGTCCTGGCCCTCCCGCCCCGTCCCGCCGACCCGGACGTCCTGGCGGACCAGCTCAGCACCTATTCCAAGGCCGGCGCATCGGAATTCCACCTCTACCACCCAGGCCTGGCCTCCCCCCAACGCCTGGCCGCCCTCACCAAGGCCCTCCGCCTCCACGGCTAATTGGCCATCGAGCCCAACGCCTCCGCCGCGAACCCAACCCACTTGCCGCAGACCCCAACGCCCCCAACTGAGCAAGCCCTGCTCCCGGGTCCCAACCCAACGAGCCGGGGGCCGTGCCACGGGCCCTGAACCCAACGGGCCGTGCCCCACCACGCTCACAATCTCCGCCTCACCGGTCCGACGGATACCTACGCGCTCTCCGCAAGCCAATCCAGCCAACCGGTGAGGCCCTCTGAGCCTCTCAACGCACCTTCCACCAACCGGCGAGCCCTCCCTCCGCCAACACGCCCACCTAACCGGTCCAACGAGCCCACCACCCCACTCATCAGCCCAACCCCACCGCACCACCGCACCACCGCACCGCCGCAAACCGCCGCACCGACCAGGTACTCACAACGCCACACGTGCTCATCGCCCCGACCACAGGCACCGCCACCTCAGACCTCGTGCCTCGTCACACCCCGAAGGGTCGCAAGCCACCGCACGAGCCCGCGCCAGCGACCTGGCCAGCCCCCATCGCCAGCCCTGCGTGTGACAACCATCCAGCATGGATAGGTTTATTCATATGACTGATGTGCGAATCGTCTTCAGAAAATACGGCGGCGCATTGCACTGGAACCATCCCGCTCGGCTACTTGGTGAGGACGAGCACGGCGTCTGGGTCGAAGTCCCCGGTGGGACGGTCGCCCGGAAGGGCGAAGGCCCGCCTGTCAGGTGGGAAACGACCGCGATCATGCTGTTCCCCCGGGATGCCTGGTGGACAGCATCCTTCAACACTCCACCCCACAAGAGCGAAATCTACGTCGACGTCACTACCATTCCGGAATGGAAAGACGATGAGGTCACCATGCTCGACCTCGACCTAGACGTGATCCGCATGAGAGATGGACGACTCATCCTGGACGATGTAGACGAATTCGCAGAACATCAGATCTTGCTGCGTTATCCACCCGAATTAGTCACACAAGCAGAAGAAACCGCACAATGGCTACTCGACGCAGTAGGTCAAGGAATAGGCCCGTTCGGCGGCGCACACTTGGACTGGCTATCAAAGACGTTCTAAACTCAACATAAACTCTAGCACAAAGTCAACCGGCAGCAAGTTGAACTAGTGAGCGCCATCACGCGGCAGCCGAAACCAGCCCACTCTCATACGCCACAATAACAAGCTGAGCCCGATCCCGGGCCTCCAATTTTGCCAGCAGTCGCGTGATGTGCGTCTTCACCGTAGCCATGCTGACCTGCAGATGCGCAGCGATCTCGCGATTCGACAGTCCGCGCGCAATCAACAGCAACACTTCCCGTTCCCGCTCCGTGACGCCCTCCAACCCCTTCACCTGAGGCAGAACGGGGGTCCGCGTGAACTCTTCGATCAGTCTACGCGTCACAGTGGGCGCCAACAGCGCCTCTCCTTCAGCGACCACTCGTATGGCAGCGAGCAGATCGGCAGGCGGAGTATCTTTCAACAAGAATCCACTTGCTCCGGCCCGAAGCGCATCATAAACATAGGCATCGAGATCGAACATCGTCACCACGAGAACCCGAGCAATATCCCTGATATGGCGGGTGGCCTCTATCCCATCCATGCCGGGCATTCGCACATCCATGAGCACCACATCCGGCCGCCGCTCCAATACGACCTCAACAGCCTCGGCCCCGGTCCCCGCCTCTCCCACCACCTCCAAATCGGGCTCGGAGTCGACCAGCACCTTGAAGCTCCCCCTGAGCAACGCCTGATCATCGGCGATGACCACTCGGATCACGGCACCTCCTCGTAAGGCAACTTGGCGAACACTCGAAAACCCCGCCCAGGCAGGCTCCCGGCCTCGAACGCACCGCCGTACATCACGACCCGCTCCCGCATGCCGATCAGACCGTGCCCAGCACCATCACCCGGCAACGTACGCCGCCCCGGCCCGTCGTCGACCACCTCGATCCGTACCTCCTCGCCGTCGTCCACGACGGACACACGGCAGCGAGCAGGCGCAGCATGCTTGACCACGTTGGTGAGCGCCTCCTGCACGATGCGGTAGGCCGCCAACCCCACACCCTCAGGAAGCCGCCCCCAGGCGTCTTCCTCTTCTTGTCGCGCGGTTCCTCCTCCCAGCGGCATGTCCCCCGGCGGCTCTGCCCCTGCCCGCCGCAAGGCTTCCGCCCCTCCCGGCGCCACACCTCCCCGCGTCGCATCCGCACGTACGGGGGGCGCCCCTTCTCGCACCGCCTCAGCTTGTCCTAGCACTGCCCCTTCAGACGGCAAGGCTTCCGCGCACCTCAGCACTGCCTCTTCTCGGAGAATCTCCGTTCTTCTCCCCGCCTCCCTCTCCTGCGGCGCCGCCCCGGGTCCTCTCTCATCACCGCTCCCCACGCGAAGATCGAGCTCCACCTCCACCCCAGCCATCCGAGCCTGCCCCACCAGGCCTTGGAGCCCCACCAGGCCGGGTGTAGGCACACGGTCAGGCACAGTCGTCGACCTGAGCACACCGAGCAGGTGCCGCATCTCGACCAGTGCGCTGCGGCTGGCAGTCTCGATCACGCGCAAGGCGTCGTGCGCCTCTTCGGGTTTGGTCGCCATGACATGATTGGCGACCCCGGCCTTGACCGCGATCAGCCCCACGCTGTGCGTGACCACGTCATGCAGCTCCCGAGCGATCCTCAACCGCTCCTCGGCCACCGCCTGCGCCGCCAGCCGCTCGGCGTCACGCACGGCGTAGGATCTGCGTTCCTGTACGGCCCGCCCGATCGTCCAGGCTCCTCCCAGCGCCGCGATACCCATGAGCGGCTGATCGAGGTGCAAGAGCCAGTCGGGGGCCCGGTCACGAGGTGTACCCGCCACGGTCATGCCCACGACGGTCACCAAGCTCACCAAGCCGATGGCCGATGTCGGGATCGCCGGGCCTCGTCTGTCGGACAGCGCGACGATGTACAGGGCGTACGCGGGCGCGAGGTACACGAGCCCCACGGCGCCCACCAGCGCGGTGTAGACGGCGAGCAGAAGCGTGAAACAGAAGACGGGCACCGGCCAGAGCCTGCGCAGCGCCAGCGGCAGCCCCAGGCCGGCAGGAAGGGCGAGCCGCATCCACGGCGGCAGCGGCTCGGCATGGACCGTCACCGTGAAGAAGACGAATGCCGCACACACTCCGGCAGCCACATCGAGCATGACCAACTCGTGGCGGCTCATGCGTCTGGCGAAGAAGGGGTGCGTGTCGTTCACGCGTTGAACCGTAGCCGCTGCGGCGGGCTGAGCACGTCAACCCAGGGTCTGACCTTGAAGTTCGAACCGTGGTCCGACGCGCCGCCGCCCGACCACCCCGCATCCTTTACGGCGTGATCGAACTCCACCACCTCACCAAGCGCTACGGCACTACTATCGCCGTGGACGGCCTCTCCTTCAGGGTCGAGCCTGGCCATGTGACCGGGTTCCTCGGCCCCAACGGAGCCGGCAAATCCACCACGATGCGCCTGATCCTCGGCCTCGACGCGCCGACGTCCGGCCAGGCACTGGTCAACGGCCGGCGATACACCTCACTGCGTGAGCCGATGCGCGAGGTCGGCGCGCTCCTGGACGCGAGCGCCGTCCACGGCGGCCGCAGTGCCTACAATCATCTGCTCTGCCTGGCCCGCACCAACGGCATCGGCCCCACCCGCGTCGCCGAGGTGCTCGAGCAGGTCGGCCTGGCGGGCGTGGCACGCAAACGAGTGGGCGGGTTCTCTCTGGGCATGAAACAGCGGCTCGGCATTGCGGCCGCGCTGCTCGGGGATCCCGGCATCTTGATGTTCGACGAGCCGGTCAACGGCCTCGACCCCGATGGTGTGCGCTGGATCCGCGACCTCATGCGCTCGCTGGCCGCCGAGGGCCGGACGATCCTGCTCTCCAGCCATCTCATGAGCGAGATGGCCCTCACCGCGGAGCGCATCGTCATCGTCGGCCGTGGCCGCCTCATAGCTGAGGCCACCGTCGCCGAGCTGACCGCCCGCCATCCAACCCTTGAAGACGCGTACATGGCCTTGACCGCCGACAGCGTGCAATACGGAGCGGCCCGATGAAGACGGTCCTGTCTTCCGAATGGCTGAAGCTCCGCTCGGTGAATTCGACGTACCACGCAATCGGCGCAGCGGCCCTGACGGTGGTCCTCGGCATCGCGTGGACCCTCTATGTGGCCGCTCTCGCCGACGAGCGCGGGACGCTACGCGCAGCCGCCCCCGAACAGGGCTTCCTGCCGCTCGTCCAGATGAGCCTGGCAGTGCTCGGCGTGCTGACGATCACTTCGGAGTACGCCACGGGCATGGTCCGTACCACCCTGGTCGCCGTTCCGAAGCGGAGTACCTTACTCCTGGCCAAGGCAGGGATCATCGGCATGGCCACGTTCGTGGCCGCCAACGCGATCCTCCTGCTCACGTACGCCACGAGCCGCCTGATCGCGAACGGCCGCCACCTGGGCTTCAATCAGGTTTCGTTCACCGACGACCTGCCGATGCTGCTCGCCTCGGGCCTGTCGGTGACCGCCCTGGCGCTGGTGGGTGCCGGGCTGGGCACGGCCATCCGGTCCACAGCCGGCGCCATCATGTCGGTGGTCGCCTTGTTGTTCGTGCTCCCTGGTGTGGTCACCTATCTGCCGGCCCCGTGGAACACCCGCGTCGCCACCCTCCTCTTGCCGAATCTCGTCCCGCAGATGGCAGGCGAACGGCTCTCGTCCCGTCTGGGCGACGGCTTCCTACCGCCCTGGGCAGCACTGGCCGTGCTGCTCGCCTATCCACTCGTCGCCCTCGCGGTCGGGTACTACGAGCTCAGGCGAAGAGACGCATGACCGTACGCGCTTCCAGCCGTCCGATCCCTACGGGCACGACGATGCAACCTGACGTGGCGCGCCGGATTCGGACGTGACACCGCCCCACTCAGGCACGGCGCCTCACCCAGGCCGGGCGCATCCGCACAACCCCTCCCCACCCGGCCGTGCGCATCCCGCACAACCTCTCCTCATCCGGGCCGGACGCATCCGCAGAACTTCTCCTCTCCCCCGCCGTACGCATCCATCCACCCCCACTGACCGAGCGTTCGAACCTCTCTCTGCCCCACCGGCGCCGTACGTGCGACGAAGCCTCTTGCCCCACACATGTACCTGGCCGTATTTCTTGCCCGGAAGGACTCAGGCATGACCGTCCTCACCTCCGAGTGGCTGAAGATCCGCTCGGTCCGTTCGACCTACCTGGTCCTCGGGCTCAGTATCAGCACCGTCTTCCTGGGCCTTGCCCTCGCCGCGGCGGCGGCCGGCATGTACGATGCCGCTCCTCCCGAACAACAAGCACGCGCCAGGATCGCGGACTTGGAGGAGGTCTTCACGATCATCCCTCAGCTCTGCATGGGCATCCTGGGCGCCTTGACCATAACGTCCGAGTACACAACGGGCTTGATCAGAACGAGCCTGGCCCTCGTTCCGCGTCGCTGGCCCGTCCTCGCCGCCAAGGCCGTGATCATCGGTGGCCTGGGTCTGCTCGTCGGCGCCATATCGGTCTTCGGCACCTACTTCGCGGCCCGCGCTGTGCTCGGCGACCGCTTCTCCGGCGCCTACACCGCCGCCTTCGGTGACCGGGTGCCGCTTCTGATCGCGCTCAGCCTCACTGTGCCGGTGTTCGCGCTGCTCGGCGTGGGTGTCGGCGCGATTCTGAGATCGGTGGCGGGCACCACGGCCGTCATCGTCGGCCTCGCCTACGTGCTTCCCATGATCATCGGCAATCTCCCCGAGCCATGGAGCGAACGCCTCGGCTCGCTGATGATCGGCGCCCTACCTCGCGAGATGACCGGCGACACCATCACCACCTCGGTGTACGGCTCGCTCCTGTCGCCCGCAGCTGCCGGCGCAGTCATGATCGCGTACGCGGCCGTTCCCGTATGCACCGCCATGTGGCTGCTACGCCGAAGGAACGTCTGACATGCAGCATCTGGAGATCGCACCGCCCCCACTCCATCAGCGCCACGCTGTAGTCCACCGAGGCACCGCCGTTCGACTCCAGCAAGGCCAGCAGTTCGTCCCCCGGCGGTGGGCAGCGGAACGGGACAACACGCAACCGGCCAGGGCGGCGTCGTCGCACCCCATGGGGAGCGGAGCGGAGACATTTGCCGATCATGAGAATGCCCAGCCGAATCGTCAGTCCCGCTGGCGGGAGACGGCAGATGCACAGCGGCACGGGGAGGTGACAACATCCGTGACGGCCATCCGCGCGATCACCATCGCACGCACAGGCATGATCACTGTCACGTGCAGGTACAAGATCACCGTAATCGGCGATCGTAAGAACAGCCTCGCCCGCACACGCGCGAGCACCCTTGTGTGTACCGTCGCGGGCCACGAGCACCACAAAACACTCCGGGTGGTACAGCAGGCCAAGCCACCTGCCGTACCACCCGAAGGCTCAGACCTCGAGCACCACAGGGATGATCATCGGTCGGCGGCGATAGGTGTCGCTCACCCAGCGCCCCACCGTCCGACGTACGACCCTGCGGATCTCCTGCATGTCCACCACACCGTCCGCGGCCTTCTCCTGCAAGGCCCGCTCGATCTGCGGGATGAACTCCTCGAACTGGAGAGGATCGATGCCGGATCCGCGGGCGTGGATCTCCGGGCCGGCCGTGAGCTTGCCCGTGTTCGAGTCGACCACGATGACGACGGAGATGAATCCCTCGTCCCCGAGAATTCTGCGGTCCTTCAGGGAGGTGTCGGTGATCTCACCCACCGACGAGCCGTCGACGTAGACGTACCCGGCGTGGACCGCACCGACAATCCGCGCACGGCCGTCGACCAGGTCCACCACGACGCCGTCCTCGGCGATCACGATGTGGTCTTCTGGCACGCCGGTGAGGGCGGCCAGCTTGGCGTGGGCGCGAAGGTGGCGCCATTCTCCGTGCACGGGCATGAAGTTCGAGGGGCGCGTCAGGTTGAGGACGTACAGGAGCTCGCCCGCGGCCGCGTGTCCAGAGACGTGCACCTTGGCGTTGCCCTTGTGCACGACTCGGGCGCCCCACCTGGTCAGGCCGTTGATGACCTTGTTGACCGCGGTCTCGTTGCCCGGCACCAGCGACGATGCCAGCAGGACGGTGTCGCCCTCGGCGATGCGGATCGGATGATCGCGGTTGGCCATCCTCGACAGCGCCGCCATCGGCTCGCCCTGGGAGCCGGTGCAGACCAGCACCACGTCCTGAGGCGGCCACTCCTCGATGTCACGCGAGTCGACCATCAACTCCGGCGGCACCTTCAGGTAACCCAGGTCCCGGGCCACCCCCATGTTCCGCACCATGGAGCGGCCGACCAGGGCCACCTTGCGGCCGTGCTTGGCTGCGGCGTCCAAGACCTGCTGGATGCGGTGGACGTGCGAGGCAAAGCTCGCCACGATGACACGCTGTTCGGAGGTGCGGATCACCTCGTCGATGACCGGCCCGATCTCCCGCTCGCTGGTGACGAATCCCGGCACCTCGGCGTTGGTGGAGTCGGACATCAGCAGGTCGACGCCCTCGGTACCGAGCCTGGCGAAGCCGCCGAGGTCGGTGAGGCGGCCGTCGCTCGGCAACTGGTCCATCCGGAAGTCACCGGTGTGCAGGACTATGCCCGCCGGCGTCCGGATGGCGACAGCCAAGGCGTCGGGGATGGAGTGGTTGACCGCGAGGAACTCGCAGTCGAAAGGCCCGAATACGTGCCTTTCTCCCTCGACGACCTCGTGCTTGGTCGGTTGGATCCTGTGCTCGGTCAGCTTGGCCTCGATCAAGGCAAGCGTGAGCTTGGAGCCGATGAGCGGAATATTGCGCCGCTCGCGCAGAAGGTACGGCACCGCCCCGATATGGTCTTCGTGGGCGTGCGTCAGTACCACGGCTTCGATGTCGTCGAGCCGGTCCCTGATGTATTCGAAGTCGGGCAGGATGAGGTCGACACCCGGCTGGTCGGGCTCGGGGAACAGTACCCCGCAGTCGACGACCAGCAGGCGACCGTCATATTCGAAGACGGCCATGTTCCTGCCGATTTCCCCCAACCCGCCCAGCGCGACGATGCGCAGGCCGCCTTCAGGCAGCACCGGCGGGGGGCCAAGCTCAGGATGCGGATGGCTCATGCCTGGCCCCCACGGTCAGATCTTGTTCTCAAAACTCCCGGTTCCTCCCCGTTCCTATGCGTCTGTCAACTTCACCCCGCCGGCTACCAGGCAAGCACGCAGCTCGGCGATTTGCTTCTCTGTGGCGTCCACCAGTGGCAGCCGTACTGGACCGACCGGCACCCCCACCATGCTCAACGCGGCCTTCGCCATGATCGCGCCGCCCGCACGCAGCATGATCCCGTCCACCACGGGGGCCACCTGGCTGTGTACGGCCAGGGCCTGGGCGACGTCGCCGTTCTTGTGCAGGTGGATCATGCGTGCCAGCTCGGCACCTACGACATGTCCGACGACGCTGACGAACCCGGCCGCGCCGAGAGAGAGCCAGGCCAGGTTGAGCAGGTCGTCGCCGGAGTAGAAGGCGAGATCGGTCGCGGCCATCACCTGGCTGGCTGCGAACAGATCGCCCTTGGCATCCTTCACGGCCACGATGCGCTCGTGCTGCGCCAGCCGGAGCAGGGTCTCGGTCTTGATCGGTACGCCGCTACGTCCGGGAATGTCGTACAGCATCACCGGAAGGTCGGTTGCATCGGCCACCGCGGTGAAGTGCTGGTACAGCCCTTCCTGCGGAGGCTTGTTGTAGTAAGGCGTCACCACCAGCAGGCCATGGGCACCGGCACGTGCCGCCTGCTTCGCGAGCTCGACGCTGTGGCGGGTGTCGTTGGTGCCGGCCCCGGCCACCACGGTCGCGCGGTCGCCGACCGCATCGAGGACGGCGCTGACGATGCGCTGCTTCTCCTCGTCCGAGGTGGTGGGCGACTCGCCGGTCGTCCCGTTGACGATCAGTCCGTCATTGCGCTGCTCGTCCACCAGATAGGTGGCAAGACGCCGCACAGCCACATAATCGACCTCGCCGTCGGATGTGAACGGCGTGACCATCGCGGTCAGCATACGGCCGAAGGGTGCGTCGGTGGTTCCAGTTGGCGATGCCATAGTGCGAACGCTACCTGGATTCGGAAATCCGTTGGACGTCGCCACCCCGCTTCGCCTGCCTGGAGCCGCTTTTTGCCCGCCTCCACCAGTCTCCGGATGCCCGGCCGGACCACACGAACCGACTCGCGTGAGCTGGATGGATCAAGCCGATGCGGGTGTCGTCGGCCCGATGGGGCGATCGGTTTCGGCTTCAGGGACGCCTCGCATGGCCCAGACGCCCGAATTCCTTGTCGCCGAGGTCACATAAACCCCACGGGTTCGACTCGGATGCGGCCGAGACCGGCTCGGCCGCCTCCGGAGCCCATCGAGCGCCACCTGGCGATCCCGGTTAGCGCAGTTCGATCTGGTAACGGATGAAGCCACGGTTCTCCGCGACCTTGTCGTAGAGCTGCCGTGCCGTGCTGTTCGACTCGTGGGTGTTCCAGTACACGCGCGAGCAGCCGCGCTCCCCGGCCCAGTCGGCGACGGCCGCGATCAACGCGCGCCCGACACCCTTGCCCCGGACGTCCGGAGCGGCGAACAGATCTTGCAGGTAGCAGACATCGGTATCGGGCGCGGAAGTGCTCCCGTGGGTCAGGAAGTGGGTGATGCCGACCAGCCGGCCGTCCAGCCTCGCCCCCAGAGCGTGCAAGCGGGTATCCGCCTGGAATTCCTGCCACGCCCGGTCGTACATCTCGTCCGGCTCGACGCGCTCGTAGAAGTCGATGTACGCGCGGAACAAGCCCTCCCATGCGTTCCGGTCAGTGGGGAGGAGCTTGCCGATGTCGATCATGGTGTCCTCTTGGTGGTGCATCCCGGCCCGACACGAGACAGGCCTGGACTTGTACGGAATGGCAGGGATCTGGTCTGGCGGGCGGGAGGAACGGGGTCGAGGTCACAACTTAGGGAGGGATGGCTGGACGAGGTACGGCCACTCGGCTGCGATATCAGGTGACCACTTGCGCGCCTCGCGCACTGCCGGTGTTGGCCAGGGGCGTCGCAGAGGGCAGAGACATCAGGAGACGGGAGCTTGGTGTTGATCACAGGCGGTTTCCGACCGGGAACAGCGCGCCCAGGAACGTGCTGCGATCCGAGGATCGGATATTGATCACGAGCGTTGTCACGCGACCGCAGCGGCCGCTCACAGTGGCGAGGCCAGGGGCTACGCGACTGATGCGGAGGCATGGCGCCGCAAGGAGCGAGGCGACGGTACGGAGAACCGGCGGCGCCAGGGCAAGGCCGCAGCGCGTGGCGCCACCAGGACGAGGCGACGATGCGGAAGCCGGCAGGGCTCTACCGGGTGGTGACTGAAGGGAAAGCGCGACAGGGCCAGAACGAGGCGACTGGCCGCAGCGCGTGGCGCCACCGGCAAGCGGCGACGATGCGGAAGCCAGCAGGGCCAGAGCGGGGGTGACTGACGGGAGAGTGCGGCGGAGGGACGGGGCGAAGCGGCTGGTGGCGGTGTGGTTCGCACTTGAGGATGCTTCGGATTCCTCAGCGAACCGGGCCTCCGACCTGGGCCTTCAGAGCCGTCGCAGGCGGCGGTCCAGGTGGGCGGACGTGGAAGAGGTCGCCGATATGTGCTCGGGGGTACACACATCGACGACCTCTACCGGAGAATCGCCACCCCTTACATCGGCGTTACAAGGTTTCTCCGATAATTTTCCGCCATCGCAAAGTTGGGGCTCCAGCGGTCATCGATGACGGTCGGTTACCTGCCGAATACGGCAACATGGGGCAACGCCTCACACGAACCCCCAGGGATGGACTAGTGGCCACCTCAGATCCGGTCTACCTGCGTGTCGTCGAAGACATCCGGCGTCAGATCACCGACGGCACCCTTCCCCCCGGCGCGCCTATCCCCTCACGCGCGCAGCTGACCCGCAAGTATCAGGTCGGCGAGACCGCCGCCCGCCACGCGCTACGCGTGCTCGCGGGCGAAGGCCTCATCATCGGCCGCGTGGGCTCGGGCCATTACGTCAGGGAACGCCCCGACCTAACACCGCTGCACCGATGGCGTTTTCTCGATCACCCTGCCCCGTTCGCCGCCGACCTGCAATCCCAAGGCAGGCGAGTGACATGGGACTGGCACAGCGAGCCCACCGAAGCAGGCCCCGACATCGGCAGACGGCTGCGGCTGCCCGAGTCGGCCACGCTGACCAAGACGCATTACGTCTTCCGCGGGGACGGCAGGCCGCTCCAACTCGCCACGTCCTATGAGCTGCGGGAGTTCACTCCTCACACGGAGGAGGAGCGGCGGAGCCTGGTGGCGCGCATGTACGCGCACGGCATAAAGATCACGGAGATCGTGGAGAGCGTTCACACTCGCATCCCCCGGCCGGTGGAGAGCGATGCGTTGGATCTGGCGGCGGGTGTGCACGTTCTGCATGTGGAACGTACTCATTGGGCGGGCGATCGCCCGGTGGAGACCAGCGACATCGTGATCCCGGGCGACCGCTTCCGGATCATGTACAGCATGCCCGTCTAGGGCGGAAAGCTCCGGGTGAGCACAACTTGCCCGGAGCTTCCCAGCCCGACGAACCCGTACCGTTCGAGGTGTGGAAACTGGCCGCTCGGGCTTGGTGATGGGTGTGCGCGGCCACCTCGTCTCACCCGGCGGCGCGTAGGGCTCCGAGACCATCCGGGTCGCGTTCAACGGCACACATCCTCACCGGATTTTCCGATGCCGTCCAGCGACGTGCACGTTCACGAGACCGCCCCTGTCGCGCCCGGGGACGGGCACGTGACGGGGCCGCCCTCCTCTTCACGCACGAGTGGGCACGCCTGATCAGGCCCCCATCGCGCACGACGAACACACCCCACCGGAGCCACCTTCTCTGGTGCGCACACCGCGCCCCTCGCGGCGCCGTTCCGCACGATCGCGACGATGCCTTACCGCGACGCTTCTGCGGGAGAGATCCCGCTACGCCCGGCCAGCGTCGCCGAGACGATGACAGCGACCTATGGGATCGGGCAACGTGCCATCGATTATGTGTGCGTGATTGTCGGAAGTGCGAACTACGAACCCCAGCACTCCTCGAAACCGCGCCTGGCGCGCGTATGCTCGCTGAACTGGCTGCGCCAGGAGCTCACGTACCCGCCGGGAGAGACCTACTGGCCCGCGACGCCGGCCCTCGCTCAGCCCGCCGCAATCCGCCACAGCTCACGGCACGCATCGCCCGCACTTGAGGCGCCTCGTTTGAACTGACCACCTGTGTTCGTCAGGTCACCAGGCCGCCGTGCTGATCCGCGTCTCCGCCAGACTGGGCATGCCTCGATCGGCCCCCGGCCGCACTGGCTCACGCGACCCGCCATGGTTTCGCGCTCCGCCGACCCATCGGCTTGCCGACTGGCCAGACATCATCGCGGAAGATTGCCGGAACATGACGATTCACCGGCTACATCAGACATCTCTCCCTCTCTTTCTGCTGCCCTCTCCCGACTCAACACAAAGGGAGCACCTAACGTCCTTTATGGCAACTTCCGGAAATTAGTCATATACGACCGCAAAGAAACGAGCGAGTGCACCACGAATCTGCAAGTCGAAGATTGTCGGTGCGCGTTGATACAACGGTTGCGGAGGTTGCCGATGCGAGTCAAAGACCTGTCCGAACGTGACCGGCCGCGCGAACGGCTCATGTCCAACGGTGCCGCCGCACTGGCGGACCGGGAACTGCTGGCCGTGCTGCTCGGCTCGGGATTTCGTGGGGCCAGCGCCCTCGACCTGGCCACACAGGTGATCGAGACCTGTGGAGACCTCGATGGTCTCGGCCGTTGCGACCCGCACCGGTTACTCACCATGCGCGGCATCGGTCCCGCCAAGGCCGCTCGGGTTGCCGCGGCCTTCCATCTCGTACGCCGTGCGGAGGCCTGGCCCGAGCGGGAACGCATCACCAGCACGTCGGATCTGGCCCATGCGTGCGCTCCGCTGCTGCGCGACCGGAAGCACGAGCGGCTGGTCATGGTGGTGTGCGACACCCGCGGGCGGATCCTGAAGCGTGCGGTGCTGACCGAGGGCGGAAGCGATCACACCGTGATGCCCATCCGGGAGGTGATCACTGAAGTGCTCACCGCCGGCGGGGCGATGTTCGGCCTTGCCCACAACCACCCCGGCGGGTCCCTCGACCCCAGCCAGGAGGACCTGGAGGCGACGGCCAAGCTCCTCGAGGCCGCACAGACGGTCGAGTTGCGGCTGCTCGATCACCTCATCATCGCGAACGAGTCCTGGAGGCGGATTCCCCTGTAAATCCATTCCATGGCGGATCATGAACGCGGCGACCTACAAAGGGCATCATCCCGCCTATAGCGCCGAACAGCAGTTTTCCAAGAGACGGCCATGAGAACCTAATGCCCGCGGGTAGGCCGTTACGGACGTCAGCCGGCCACTACTCGTCGTGACGTGGCCCCATGCCTCGTGGAAGCAAGGGGCCACGTCCATGGTCTCGCGCAGGTTCCGGGTGCAGCCCATGCCTTGTATCGAGGCTTGGGCAGGCGCGTCGCTCGGAGTTCTGCGCGAACGCAGGGTGCGTTGATCGTACTTACCCTGATCGTGCCGTCGCCAGCGGTGTCCGGTTCGCATAAGCGGTGGCATGGCGCGAACAGGACGTTCGACGCACCTTGTCGCCGGGCGGGAGGCGACACCCGTCCGGCGACAGCGCGTTCCCTCCTTCGCTAGGGAGTGTCTTCGGCGAAAGTCGGAGCCACCGGTCATGAAGCACTTCACTGAGCGGAGTGCGGGCGTCACAATGTTACTTGCGGCCATCGCGCTCGGTGTCCTCCAGAACTGCGTCTTCGGAGGACCGCGATGGCCGTCACCATTTCTCGTGGCTGAGTTTCTCTTCGCAGCATGCGCCTGTTCCGGGTATGTCGATGACGTTCGGCGGTTTCGGGTAGCTTCACTTACCCCTTGATGACCCTGGCCGTCTGGGCAAATGCCTTGTTTGCAATACCAGGAAGCCTGTGCGTCTGCAGTTACGCACACTTGGTGGTGTTTGGGCCGCGTCGACCAATGACGGCGCATGTTTTTTCGTCATCCTGCTGGATCTGCTGCGCCGGACCCTCTACAGGCAGCAGACTTAGGCCTGCGGCCGCCGCCATTCTCCTTCACCTGGAATCGTTGCTCGAAGGGGAGTGCGCGGTGGCCGCATCGGCACAGACCCGGTGGGGCTTGCCTGCGAGGGTGTGACCGGATCGGGCGCCTGTGGTAGCGGCACTGCAGGCGCCCGCGTCATTCACGGAAGTCGCGTGCACGGACGCATGGTGACGGCCATCGCGCTTCTCTTCGAGGGCCTGGTCGAGATCGAAGAAGAAGCCAAACGATGGCCGCAGGATCGATTCTGACGCCTGGGACCAGGGTTGGCAGGGGAATGCGGCATCGGGGACTCCGACTTTCATGACGGCCCCTCCATAGAGGACGCAACTCGTGCTCCTCGGCCGAGCCCGGGCTGCGGGACGGCCGGGGCGCGGGCTTCGTGGAGGCCAGAGCTTGGGAGGCGTGGAGCGTGGCGTGCGCGGCGGGGACAGCCGGCGCGGCGTGGGCAACATGCGGCCAGAGCCTGCAAGGCGTGGAGTGCAGCGAGCGTGGCGCGCGGCCTGCACGGCTTGTCGCCTGCGTCGTGGGCGGTGTGGGCGAAATGTGCGGCGTGGGAAGCGTTGAGGCCACCACGTGGCTGGCGCGGGGCACAACGTGGTGCAGGGCAGCGGGATCGGGTGTGCGCGGTTTGCGCGGCAGGCGTGGCGTGTGCGGCGTGGATGCCACGATGTGGCTCGAGTGGAGCTGTATGCGTGTCTGCTGGTCTATAGGCCGTGTCTAGACACTCGTTATGCGTGCAGGCGGGTGCGGGGTTCCTCTAGAATCCCGGCGTGCTACATCGCGAGGGCCCTGTGCCCCTCTACAAGCAGGTCGCCGATCTGGTCCGCGATCAGATCGCACGCGGTGAGCTCAAGGCCGGCGATCCCCTGCCCAGCGAGGCGACCTTCGAGAAGACGTACGAGATCGCCCGGACCACTGCCCGACGGGTGGCGCGGGACCTGCGGGCGCAGGGGCTGGTGTACACGATTCAGGGTGAGGGCTCATACGTGGGGTCGCTTGGGACGCCTCGGTCGCCCAGAAAGGTGCCCATTTATCAGAAGATCGCCGCAGAGGTCATCGAACGCATCCAGCGCGGCGAGATCCCGCCGAACAAGCCTATCCCCGGCGAGAAAGCGATGATGCGGCAATATGGCGTTGCAAAGGTAACCGCGCGGCAGGCTGTTGCTCATCTCAGGGAGCTGGGATGGGTGTTCACGGTGCCATATCGGGGCACATACGTAACCGACCGCGAAAAATGGCCCATAAATCCGGGTTCTTGATTTCCCTTCCTTTGACCGCACCGTTGGATATCCTTGGGGCGTGCTGAATCGCGAGGGCGACACCTACCTTTATCTCCAGATCAGTGAGGTCCTCAGATCACGTATCGCCGCAGAGCTTTCGCCGGGAGATCCCGTGATCAGCGAGGCGGAGATCCAGCGGGAGTTCAAGGTCGCGCGTACGACTGCGCGCCGGGCGATCCGGGTGCTGCGAAACCAAGGGCTGGTCCATACGCGGCAGGGAGAGGGAACGTTTGTCAACGCTCCCGGGCAGCCAGGGCCCTTGGGGCGGCAGGCGCCGTTCTACCGGCACATCGCCGGCGAAATCCGGGAGCGGATAAGGCGGCACGAGTTCGTGTCACGGCAGCAGATCCCGAGTGAGGTCGAGTTGGTGCGTGAGTACGGCGCTGCCCGCGAGACCGTGCGGCGCGCCATCGCGCTGCTGCGCGAGGAGGGGTGGGTGTACAGCATCCCGCATCGAGGGAGTTATGTCTCACCCGAGGAGCAATGGCCTGTTTGAGGCGGCTCACGGCAAGGACTGAAATGCCGGGGCAAGGTTCTGTTCGTGGGAGCGCGTGGGGGCCAAGGCCCTGCTCATGGAAGCGCGCGGAGACACAGGTCCCGGTCGTGGGAGCGCGTGGAGGCCAAGGCCCTGCTCATGGGAGCGTGCGGAGGCCAAGGGCCCCTTTGTGAGGGCGGGCGGGCAGAGTTCCGCGAGCGGGATCGGGCGGGGCGACGGTTCAGGGCGGCGAAGGTGGCGGCCGTGGCGAGGTGGGCTCGTTCCTGGACGGGTTCCGTTCGCGGGCCGGCCGGTGAGCTGCGGTGCGGGAGAGGTCGCGGCGGCGACGCTGGATGTGCTCGATGCGCCGGATGGGTGATGGCGCCGGCGGCGTTGCGGTGCTGGTGGCGGTGCCGCCGTGGTCAGGAAGTTGTCGGGGTGGGTGGCACGAGGCGGAACCAGAGGCAGACCACCGTCGTGCTCTCCTCGACCTCGTACCCCAGCTCCGCCCAATAACGCCGATGCGTTTCCCGCCACTCAGCCGTTGATTTGTATCCCTCCCCTTCCGCCTCGGCGAACTCCCAGCCGACTTGCGCGAACGGCGTCAGCTCCACCCGGGTTATTTCTATTTCCGCCACCCGGGCACCGGCATCGTCCACGAGAACGAGATGTTCGCCGACGTGCTCCACTTCCTCGCCCTCGGGCTCGTAATCGAGCGGCAATATACCGGCCGTGGCTCTTTTCGCGCCCGACAGCGCCAGGCCGGTGAGCAAGGTGCGGACCCTGCCAGGGGTGCCGAGTTCCAGAACCCTGAGTCCGTCGATGCGTGGCCACATGGTGCCATGTTAGAAGACCGGAATGATTTCCTCGGGGTCGATGAAGTCGACGGGCACACCCTCCAGATCCAGCTCGGGAATGGCCGGGAACGCGATCCCCCAGCGCTCCACGATGGCGCGGATGTGGGCCATCGCCACGCGCCAGTTCTCCGCCTGTTCCTCGTAGGAGAGCACGCCGAGGCCGGCCTGCCTGGCGTGGTCCATGAGGACGCGGTGGTTGTTCAGGAAGTACGGCGGAAGCTCCCAGAAGCCCTCGGGCGGCTCCCAGAGAATCATGCTGAGGAAGACGAAGCCGGCCCTGAGCTGGCGGGTGATGAGGGCACGGGTCTCGTCCGTGAGGCCCGGCCATTCGTTCTCGAGGATCGTCATGCAGATCTTCAGGTGGCGCGCCTCGTCGCGGCCGATGCGCTCGAACATCTTGCTGAAGACCGGATGCTCCGTGCCCGACGACATGCCCCTGAACAGGGTCGACGCGGCCATCTCGCCCATCATGAAGCTGGTGAACAGCACCGGTAGCGAGTATCTGCCGACGGCCGCGTTGTAGCCGTTCCAGTAGCGGCCGCCGTTGTGGTAGAGCCAGCCGATGTTGTTGTGGGCGGCCGATTCGAGATCGTCGGCCGGGGTCCAGTCGAGCGGGCCGCCCGGCCAGAGCTTGGCGATGGTGCGCTGGCAACATTCCTCGTGGTTCATCTCGTCACGGGTGATCGAGAAGAAGCACTTCCTGACCGGGTCCTCTTCGTGCTTCTCGAAGGCCTGGATGGTGGCGCGGGCGAACACCGCCGGCCCCGAGGCGTCGAAGTTCGCCAGCACCGCGAACCAGTACATGATGCCCAGGCGCTGTTCCCTGGTGAAGTCGTCCGGGTCGAGGCCGTCCCAGGGCAGGTCGGCCGGGTTCCAGAGCTCGCGCTTGGACTTCTCGTAGATGGTGGCGAGTTTCTCCGTCTCCACGCGCCATTCCATCGGATAGATATTGGGCAGCGGGATCTCCGGCGCAGGCCAGAAGCCGCCCTCTGGGATCGTGAGGTCCGCCATGGTTGTGACACCTCCTCTGCCATCCTGCGCGGCGGCGTCACGGCTTTCAAGTACGGGCACGCTGGGTGACGGCCACGCACACCAGTACGGCCAGCGCCGCCACCACTGTCGACGGCCCGAACCGCTCGCCCATCAGCACCCAGGCCCAGGTGAGGGTCAGGAGGGGCTGGGTGAGCTGGGTCTGGCCGGCTCTGGCGATCCCGCCCCTGGCGAGGCCCGCGTACCACGGGATGAAACCGACGAACATCGAGATCACCGACACGTACGCGAAGCCCGCCACGGCTTCGCCGGTGAGGGTGATCGGGGTGGTGAGGGCGAGGAACGCCGTGATGGGGACCGTCAGGGGGAGGGAGAGGACGAGGGCGTGGGAGATGACCCGCCAGCCCGGGGTGTGCCTGGCGAGGCGGCCGCCCTCCGTGTAGCCGATCGCCGCCGAGAGGAGGGCGCCGAGGAGGAGCAGGTCGGGCCAGGAGGGTTTGCCCTGGTGCTGGATGAGGGTGAAGGTGGTGATGGCGGCGGCGCCGGCCGTACAGGCTGCCCAGAAGAGGGGACGCGGGCGCTCCGAGGCTCGCAGGACGGCGCAGACGGCCGTGGCGGCCGGGAGCAGGCCGACGATCACTGCTGAGTGGGCGGCGCTGGCGCCCAGGGCGAGGGCGAGGCTGCTGAAGACGGGGAAGCCGATGACCACGCCCAGGACGATCAGGGCGTAGGCGGGCCACTCCGATCGTGGCGGGAGGAGGGGGTGTCTGGCGGCCTTCAGGCAGATCAGGGCGATGGCGCCCGCGATGGTGGCGCGGCCCACGGCCACCAGCCACGGGTCGAAGCCTCGTATCGCGTACACGGTGGCGGGGATGGAGCCGGAGAACGCCAGGACGCCGAGGAACGCCAGGCCTGTCCCCCCGCCGCCCGTGCCACGGTCGCGCCATCCCCGAAGGCGTCCTCGGCGGGAGCGTGCCTGCTCGCCCACCCGAAGGCGTCCTCGGCGGGAGCGTGCCTGCTCGCCCACCCGAAGGCGTCCTCGCCGGAAGCGTGCCTGTTCGCCCACCCGATGACGGCCGTCCCGGGGCGCGCCGCCGCGGAGATTGTTGTCGTGAAGGTGGCTGTCGCCACGCGCACCGCCGAGAAGGGCGCTGTCCTGAAGCTCGCCACCGGCAGGGGCGCTGTCCCGTTGCGCGCCGCGGGAAAGCTCGCCACCGCGAACGTCTCCGTCCCCGAGCGCGCCACCGCGGCGGTTGATCGGCGCGGGGTGATGGTGGCCGTCTGGCTGGTGCTGCCGTCCGGGCTGGTAGCCGGTTTCCGGCGGGACCGCTACTCCCCCGACCTCAGTAGCGCTATTCTTACCTTTCATGGATAACGATAGCAGTATCGCCCAGATCGCCGCGATACTGCGCAAAGAGGCCGACCGTCTGGGCCCAGGCGCCCGCCTCCCCTCCAGCCGCGAGCTGATGCGCCGCCACAACGTCAGCCCCGTCACCGTCTCCAGAGCCATCGGCCAGCTCGCGGCCGAGGGCCGGGTGGTCACGAAGCCGGGCAGCGGAGCCTTCGTGACCCAACGGTCGAGCCACGCCCAGGACGCCCCCGACCTGTCCTGGCAGACCGTCGCCCTGGGCGACCGGGTGGTGGACGAGGGCCCCGTGTCGGCGCTGCTGGCATCGCCCCCCGAGGGTGTGGTGCCGCTGACCGGCGGATACCTGCGGCCGGGCCTGCGCCCGGACAAGCAGCTCGCCGCCGCCGCGGCGCGGGCCGTGCGGAGGCCGGACGCCTGGGCCATGCCGCCGCTGACGGGCCTGCGGGAGCTGCGGCGGTGGTTCGCGACGCAGGCGGGCAGCGACGTGACGGAGGCCGACGCGCTGGTCGTGAGCGGCGGCCAGGCGGCGCTCACGCACGCGTTCAGGGCGCTGGCGGCCCCGGGGACGCCCATCCTGGTCGAGACGCCCACGTACCCGGGCGCGCTGGCGGCGGCCAAGGCGGCCGGGCTGCGGGCCACGGCCGTGCCGATGGACCGCGAAGGCGTACGTCCCGACCTGCTGGCCGAGGCGTTCGCGGTCACCGGGGCGCGGGTGTTCTTCTGCCAGCCCACCCTGCACAACCCCACGGGTGCCACCCTGCCGCCGGAGCGCAGGAAGCAGGTGCTGGAGGTGGCCAGGGCGGCGGGGGCGTTCGTGGTGGAGGACGACTTCGCCCGGTACCTGACCCCGCAGCCGCCCCCGTCCCTGGCCTCGATGGACCGGCACGGCACCGTGGTGCACATCGTCTCGCTGACGAAGATCCTGTCGCCGAGCATGCGGGTGGCGGCCGTCATCGCCAGGGGGCCGGCCGCGCACCGGCTGCGGGCCGCCCAGCTCGTGGAGTCGTTCTTCGTGGCGCGGCCCCTGCAGGAGACGGCGCTGGAGTTCGTGGGCTCGCCGGCCTGGCGGCGGCATCTGGCGGCGGTGCACGCCGAGATCGCGACCCGCCGCGACGCGCTGGCGGCGGCCCTGGCCGAGCGCATGCCGGACGCCGAGCCGCACCTGCTGCCGGCGGGCGGGATGCACCTGTGGGTACGGCTGCCCGCCGGCGTGGACGAGGCCGCCCTGGTGGAGACCGCCAGGCGGAACGGGGTGCTGGTCAGCCCCGGCCGGCTGTACTACCCGTCGGAGCCGCCGGGGCCGCGGATCAGGGTGACGCACATGGCCGCCGCCCACGTGGCGGAGCTGCGGGAGGGCGTGCGGAGGCTCGCCGAGGCACTGGCGATCATCGGCCAGTAGAGTGACGGCATGCCGTTCCCCGCGGAGCTCGTACGAGACTTCGTGAACACCTTCGACGTCGAAGCGCAGTCGGACGAGCTGTCCTCCCCCGCCGAGCTGGCGGTGTGGCTGCGCGAGCGCGACCTCATCGGTCCTCGCGACCGCGCCACCGACGACGACCTGCAGACCGCGCACGCCCTGCGCGAGGGCCTGCGGGCCGCGCTCAGGCGCGAGCGGGTGGACCTGCCGGACCTGCCGCTGCGGGTCGAGGTGCGGGAGGAGGGGCCCGAGCTGGTCCCTGCCGTGGACGGCGTGCGCGGCGGGCTGGCGCGGGTCGCGGCGGCGGCCCTGGGCGCGTCGTGGGACCGGCTCAAGGTGTGCGCGGAGGGAACCTGTCAGTGGGCGTTCATCGATCTGTCGAAGAACCGTTCCCGCTCGTGGTGTTCCATGCGGGTATGCGGCAACCGCACCAAGACACGGGCTTACCGGGCGAGGAAGCGGGGTTCGCGTCATCTGCAAGGCTCAAACACCGATACGGTGTAACTCGTGCCTTGTGGCATGAACGGCAGGCGAAGGAGCGGGCCGAGATGGCAGACGTAGGCGTCCGGGCGGCCCGGCGCGAGGATGTTCTCCAGGTTGCGAATTGTCAGATCCGCGCCTGGCGCTACGGCTACCGGGACTTCCTCCCGGAAGGCCCACTCGAGCAGATGACCGGCGCGGCGGCCGAGAAGATGTGGCTGCGCCAGTGGGACGAGGCGATCGTCGCCCCGCCCAGCCCCATGCACCGGGTGCTGGTGGCGGTGGAGACCATCCTCGACACCGAGGGCTTTCCCGCCCTCGGCGCGGGCGGCAGCGCCGCCCTGGTCACACCGCGCGGCGGGGAGCGCGTGGTCGGGCTCGTCTCGCACGCGCCCGCCGAGGACCCCGATCTCGACCCCGGCCGGGTGGCCGAGATGCTGACGCTGCTGGTCGATCCCGACTTCGTCCGCCGGGGCCACGGCAGCCGCCTGCTCAACGCCACCGTCGACTACATGCGCGAGGACGGCTTCCGCCAGATCGTCACCTGGGTGTTCGCGGAGAACTACGCGATGCTCGGGTTCCTGGAGTCGGCGGGCTGGGGCGAGGACATGGCCGAGCGCGTCCTCGACATGGGCCGTCCGGTCCGGATGATCAGGCTCACGACCGACATCAGCTAGAGGTAGAACGACAACATGGCAACTCCCGCCCAGTGGATCGCCGGAGCCCGCCCGCGCACGCTGCCCAACGCCGTCGTGCCCGTCATGGTGGGCACCGGCGTGGCGATCGGCGAAGGCGGCTTCGTGTGGTGGCGGGCGGTCCTGGCACTGCTCGTGGCGCTGTCGCTGCAGATCGGCGTCAACTACGCCAACGACTACAGCGACGGCATCCGCGGCACCGACGACCAGCGGGTCGGCCCGATGCGGCTGGTCGGCTCGCGCGTGGCCACGCCGCGCGAGGTGCTGACGGCGGCCCTGGCCTGCTTCGCGCTCGCCGCGGTGCTGGGCCTGGTCCTGGTGCTGGTCACGCAGGCGTGGTGGGTGCTGCTGGTGGGCGCGGCGGCGATCGCGGCCGCGTGGTTCTACACCGGCGGCAAGCACCCGTACGGTTACCGCGGCCTGGGCGAGGTGGCCGTGTTCGTGTTCTTCGGGGTCGTGCCCGTGGTCGGCACGGCGTACGTGCAGACGGAGCAGCTGAGCTGGGCGGCGCTGCTGGCCTCGGTCCCGGTGGGGCTGCTGTCGTGCTCGATGCTGGTGGTCAACAACCTGCGCGACGTCGGCACGGACGGCCGGTCGGGCAAGCGCACGCTGGCGGTGCTGCTGGGGGCCGAGCGCACTCGTACGCTGTACGTGGCCTGCCAGGTGGTGCCGTTCGCGGTGGCGCTGGCGATGGTGCCGATCACGCCGTGGGCGGCGCTGGTGCTGCTGGCCGCGCCGCTGGCGATCGCCCCCATCAGGGCGGTGCTGGGCAAGGCCGTGGGCCCCGCGCTGATCGCGGTGCTGCAGCAGACGGGCAAGCTGCAGATGGCCTACGGCACTCTCTTCGCGGTGGGCCTGGCGATCATCTTCTAGGGTGAGACGGTGAAGGATTTCATCGCCGGTCTGCCCAAGTGCGAGCTGCACCTGCACATCGAGGGCACGCTGGAGCCCGAGCTCAAGTTCGAGCTGGCCGCGCGCAACGGTCTGGAGCTGCCCTACGCGAGCGTGGCGGAGATGCGGGCCGCCTACACCTTCGACAGCCTGTCCTCCTTCCTCACGATCTACTACGAGGGCATGAAGGTGCTGCGCACCGAGCCCGACTTCTACGACCTCGCCATGGCCTACCTGCGCAAGGCCGCCGAGCAGAACGTGCGTTACGCGGAGATCTTCTTCGACCCGCAGGCGCACACCTCGCGCGGGGTGCCGTTCGACGTCGTGGTCAGGGGGCTGCGGCGGGCGCTGATGGACGCGCACGCGCAGCTCGGGGTGCGGGCCCAGCTCATCATGTGCTTCCTGCGCGACTTCCAGGCCGAGTACGCGATGGCGACGCTGCTGGAGTCGCTGCCGTACAAGGAGTGGATCGCCGGCGTCGGGCTCGACTCCGACGAGAAGGGCAACCCGCCGCGCAAGTTCGCGGCCGTCTACGAGCGGGCCAGGCAGGAGGGTTACCTGCTGACCATGCACTGCGACGTCGACCAGGACGACGCCATCGAGCACATCCGGCAGGCCATCGAGGAGATCGGCGTCGACCGGATCGACCACGGCGTCAACATCCTGGAGGACCAGCGGCTGGTCGAGGTGGTGCTGGCGCGCGGCACGGGGCTGACCTGCTGCCCGATCTCCAACGGCTTCGTCACCGAGTCGATGAAGGCCGAGGGCATCCGCAAGCTGATGGACCTGGGCGTGCGGGTGACGATCAACTCCGACGACCCGGCCTACTTCGACGGCTACGTGCAGGAGAACCTCCTCGCCCTGCAGGAGGCGCTCCAGCTCACCCGCGAGGAGCTGGCCCGGCTCCAGCGCAACGCCTTCGAGATCACCTGGCTGCCCAGGCACCTCAAGGATGCCTATCTGGCCGAGATCGACGCTTACATCTCGTGACGGCGTCGCCGAGCGGCTAGCCTGAAGGGAACCAGCAGCGATCGCGAGGGATCGTGGTGAACCGGCCGAGCATTCCGACGGACATCGAGGAGTTCGAACGGGCGCTCACTGACTGTGTCACCATCGCCGGGCAGGCGATGCCCGACTGCGCGATGGTCAGCATCGCCCTGTGCGGGGATGACGACATCCACACTGCCGCCTGCTCGCATGCGCGGGCCGAGCTGCTCGACGGGCTGCAGCAGGCCACCGGGCAGGGTCCGTTGCTCGACGCGATCGACACCGGGAGGCCGGTGACGGTCTCCGACCTGGCCGCCGACTCGCGGTGGCCGCGCTTCACGGCCGGGGCTCCCGAGGTGCGCGGGGTGCACTGCGAGCCACTGGAGTACGAGGACGTGCTGCTCGGCGTGCTGACCGTCTACTCCGGCCGCGCCGCGGGCTTGCCCGAGGAGGCGTGGGTGGCCTTACGCATCACGGCCGCGCACGTTCCCGTGCTGTTCCGTACGGCGCTGGACGCGGCCCGCATGCGGGAGGTCGCGGTGCAGCTCAAGGAGGCGCTCACCACCCGCGCGATCATCGATCAGGCGCTCGGCATCGTCATGGCGCAGCGGCGGTGCACGGCGCGGGAGGCGTTCGAGACTCTCCGGCAGGTCTCCCAGGACAGGAACGTCAAGCTGCACCAGCTCGCGGCCTCCATCGTGGAGAAGGTCAGCGGCCGGCCGCCCCAGCGCTCCCGCTTCGAGGAACCGCCGCAACGTACCTCCAGCCGCAGGCCGTAATGGCCCCTGCGCCCGGCTCAGGGCGCCGCTGCGGGCCTCGCCCGCACTGTCGCGCCTGAATGCATGGACGGCCCAGGTGAGGGCCGCAGCGGGCAGCATGGAGTGAGTGGACCCGAGGAAGGGCCTGCCGCACGTGGTCCGGTGGTGTCACGGGGCGCGGTGCATCACGACGCGGGGCGCGACCTCGATCCCCAGGTCACGCTCGTGCCGCACGAGCGCCCGCAGCTCCGGCCCCCACTCCGCCTCCCCCATCGCGGAGAACCCGTGCCGCTCGTACCACGGCGCGTTCCAGGGCACATCGCGGAAGGTCGTCAGCGTCACGGCGGGAGCCCCGGCGGCTGCGGCGTGGTCGATCACGGCTGCCATCAGCCGCCCGCCGACCCCCTGCCGCATGTTGTCCGGCCGCACGGCGAGCTGTTCCAGGTGAAGGTTCCCGTCCACCCAGCCGACCAGCGCGAACCCGACCGGCGGCTCGCCCTCGACCAGCACCGCCCCGGGGTCGTCCACCTCTTCGATCTGCGTGGTGCCGGGCGGGAAGACGATGCCCACCTGTTCGAACAGGCCATCGGCGGCCAGCTCGATGGCGACCAGCCCCGGCAGCTCGTTCTTCTCGGCCCATCGCACCATGGCGACACGATCTCACGTGCCGGGCGGATCCCGCCTCACGTTATTAGGGTTGATGATCGTAGGCCCGGCTGTGCGGAGCCGGGACCCTCTCCTCACGACGTGCCCACGCCCGCGCGGGTGTGGGCACGTCGTGTGCGGTTTCAGAGGTCGAGCAGCGGCTCGAGGCCGACCGTGAGGCCGGGCAGCTCGCCCACCCTGCGCACGCCGAGCAGCACGCCGGGGGTGAACGCCGCCCTGCTCATCGTGTCGTGCCTGATCGTGAGGATCTCGCCGTCGCCGCCGAGCAGCACCTCCTGGTGCGCGATCAGCCCGGACAGGCGCACCGCGTGCACGTGCACGCCGCCGACGTCGGCCCCGCGGGAGCCGTCGAGCGCGGTGGTGGTCGCGTCGGGCATGGCGCCGAGCCCCGCCTTGGCGCGGGCCTGCGACACCAGCTCGGCCGTGCGCCGGGCGGTGCCGGACGGCGCGTCGGCCTTGTTGGGGTGGTGCAGCTCCACGATCTCGACGGACTCGAAGTGCCGGGCCGCCTGCTGCGCGAAGTGCATCATGAGCACGGCCGCGATGCCGAAGTTGGGGGCGATCAGGCAGTTGGTGCCCGGGCTGCCGGCCAGCCAGCCGCGTACGGTCTCCAGGCGCCCCTCGTCGAACCCGGTCGTGCCCACCACGGGGTGGACACCGTGGCCGATGGCCCATTCGAGGTTGCCCATGACCACGTCGGGATGGGTGAAGTCGACCACCACCTCGGCGCCTTCCAGGCCCTCGATGGGGTCGTCCTTGTCGAGCGCGGCCACCAGCTCCATGTCGCCGGCCGCCTCGACCGCCTTGCACACCTCGACGCCCACGCGCCCCCGGGCGCCGAGCACACCTACCCTGATCACAGGCTGAGCCTATCGTGCTGCCGCACCGGCGGGCCCGGGCGGCAGCACGACTCAGCGGATGGCGTCGCTGAAATCCTTGTCGCCGTACGGCCCGATCACGGCCAGCGTGAGCGGCCGGTTGAGCACGTCGTGCGCGACCTCGGAGATCTCGTCGGGCGTGACGGACTCGATGCGCGCCAGCACCTCGTCCACCGACATGAGCTCGTCGTAGACCAGCTCGTTCTTGCCGATGCGGGACATGCGGGAGCCGGTGTCCTCCAGGCCGAGCACGAGCCCGCCCCGCATCTGGCCCTTGCCCCGCATGATCTCGTCGGCGCTGAGGCCCTCGGCGACCACCCTGGACACCTCGTCCCGGCAGATCTTGAGCACGTCGTCGATCTTCGACGGCAGGCAGCCCACGTAGATGCCGAACTGCCCGGTGTCGGCGTAGGCCGAGGTGTAGCTGTAGGCAGAGTAGGCCAGGCCGCGCTTCTCCCTGATCTCCTGGAAGAGCCTGGACGACATGCCGCCGCCCAGCGCCGCGTTGAGCACGCCGAGCGCGAACCTGCGCTCGTCCGTACGGGCCAGGCCGGTCGTGCCGAGCACCAGGTTGGCCTGCTCGGTGGGCCGGTCGAGCACCGCGACGCCGGAGCGCGACTCGGCGCCGGGGCCGCTGGTGCGCGGGGGCGCGAACTCGGCGGGGCCGCTCAGCGCGCCCGCCCGCTCGTACGCCCTGGCCACCAGCTCGACGACCTCCTCGTGCCGGACGTTGCCCGCGACGGACACGACCGTGGTGCGGGGCCGGTAGTAGCGGTGGTAGTACTCCGCGATCCGCTCCTGCCCGAGGGCGTTGATCGAATCGACCGTTCCCAGGATGGGCCGGCCGATCGGCGAGTCGCCGTAGAGCGCGGCGGCGAACTGCTCGTGCACCACGTCGGACGGGTCGTCGTCGTGCATGGCGATCTCTTCGAGGATCACGCCCCGCTCGGACTCGACGTCGTCCTCGGTCACCAGCGAGCTGGTCACCACGTCGGCGAGCACGTCGACCGCGATCGGCAGGTCCTCGTCGAGGACCCGCGCGTAGTAGCAGGTGTACTCCTTGGCGGTGAAGGCGTTGATCTCACCGCCGATGCCCTCGATCGAGGCGGAGATCTCCATCGCGTCCCGCGTGGGCGTGCCCTTGAACAGCAGGTGTTCGAGGAAATGGGTGGCCCCCATGTGCTCGGGGGCCTCGTCACGCGAGCCGATGCCGACCCACATGCCGACCGCGACGCTCCGCACGGTCGGCATGGTCTCGGTCACCACGCGCAGCCCACCCGGGAGGACGGTGCGCCTTACCACCCCGGCTCCGTCCTTGCCGGGGTGCAGCGTGGTCGTGGTCACGAGTTCCGGTCGTCTCCCTCGGAGGAGCCGCGGGTGCGCACGCGGGTGCGGGTGCGACGGGGCCGCTCGGGCCTGTCCTCGTCGCCGGGGGCGGCGGACTCGGGCTGCTCGGAAGCCTCGGCCGGAGCCGTCTCTCCCGCGGCGGCCTTCTCCGCGGCCTCCTTCTCGATGACCTCGACGGGCACCAGGGAGAGCTTGCCGCGGCCGTCGATCTCGGCGATCTCGACCTGGATCTTCTCGCCGACGCTCATGACGTCCTCGACGTTCTCGATGCGCTTGCCGCCGTGCAGCTTGCGGATCTGGGAGACGTGCAGCAGGCCGTCCTTGCCGGGCATGAGCGAGATGAACGCGCCGAAGGCCGCGATCTTGACGACCGTGCCCAGGTAACGCTCGCCCACCTCAGGCATGTGCGGGTTGGCGATGGCGTTGATCGCCGAGCGGGCGGCCTCGGCGGAGGGCCCGTCGGTGGCGCCGATGTAGATCGTGCCGTCGTCCTCGATGGTGATCTCGGCGCCCGTGTCGTCCTGGATCTGGTTGATCATCTTGCCCTTCGGGCCGATGACCTCGCCGATCTTGTCGACCGGGACCTTGATGGTGATGATGCGCGGCGCCGTCGGGTTCATCTCCGCCGGGGAGTTGATGGCCTCCTGCATCACGTCGAGGATCGCCAGGCGGGCGCCCTTGGCCTGCTTGAGCGCGCCGGCCAGCACGCTGGCGGGGATGCCGTCGAGCTTGGTGTCGAGCTGCAGGGCGGTGATGACGTCCTTGGTGCCGGCGACCTTGAAGTCCATGTCGCCCATGGCGTCCTCGGCGCCGAGGATGTCGGTCAGGGTGACGTACGTGTCGCCCTCGCCGATCAGGCCCATCGCGATGCCCGCGACCATCTCCTTGAGCGGCACACCGGCGTCGAGCAGCGCCATCGTGGAGGCGCAGACCGAGCCCATCGAGGTGGAGCCGTTGGAGCCGAGGGCCTCGGAGACCTGCCGGATCGCGTACGGGAACTCCTCGCGCGTGGGCAGCACGGGGATCAGCGCCCGCTCGGCCAGCGCGCCGTGACCGATCTCGCGGCGCTTGGGCGAGCCCACCCGGCCGGTCTCACCGGTGGAGTAGGGCGGGAAGTTGTAGTTGTGCATGTAGCGCTTGGTCCGCTCGGGGTTGAGCGTGTCGATGACCTGCTCCATGCGCAGCATGTTCAGGGTCGTGATGCCGAGGATCTGGGTCTCGCCGCGCTCGAACAGCGCCGAGCCGTGCACCCGGGGCACCACGTGCACCTCGGCCGACAGGGCGCGGATGTCCTTGGTGCCGCGGCCGTCGATGCGGATGCCCTCGTTGACGACCCGCTCGCGCATGAGCTTCTTCATGACCGAGCGGAACGCGGCGCTGATCTCCTTCTCGCGCCCCTCGAACTCGGGCAGGAGCTTCTCGGCGGCCAGCGCCTTGACCTTCTCCAGCTCGTTCTCGCGCTCCTGCTTGCCGGCGATGGTCAGCGCGCCGGCCAGCTCGGTCTTGATCGCGGCCTCGACGGCGGCGTAGACGTCGTCCTGGTAGTCGAGGAAGACCGGGTACTCGGCCGTCTCCTTGGCCGCGACCCGCGCGATGCGCGACTGCGCCTCGCACAGCACCTTGATGAAGGGCTTGGCGGCCTCCAGGCCCTGCGCGACCGTCTCCTCGGTCGGCGCGACGGCGCCCTCGGCGACCAGCTTCAGCGTGTCCTTGGTGGACTCGGCCTCGACCATCATGATCGCGACGTCGCCGTCGTCGAGCACGCGGCCCGCCACGACCATGTCGAACGTGGCGCGCTCCAGCTCGGGGTGCGTCGGGAAGGCGACCCACTGGCCGTCGATCAGCGCCACCCGCACGCCGCCGATCGGCCCGGAGAAGGGCAGGCCGGCGAGCTGGGTGGACAGCGACGCGGCGTTGATGGCGACCACGTCGTAGAGGTGCTCGGGGTTGAGCGCCATGATCGTGGCGACGACCTGGATCTCGTTGCGCAGCCCCTTGACGAACGACGGGCGCAGCGGCCGGTCGATCAGGCGGCAGGTGAGGATGGCGTCCTCGGAGGGACGGCCCTCGCGCCGGAAGAACGAGCCGGGGATGCGGCCCGCGGCGTACATGCGCTCCTCGACGTCCACCGTCAGCGGGAAGAAGTCGAACTGTTCCTTCGGCGTCTTCGAGGCCGTCGTGGCCGAGAGCACCATCGTGTCGTTGTCGAGATAGGCGACGGCGGAACCCGCCGCCTGGCGCGCGAGACGACCGGTCTCGAACCGGATCGTACGCGTGCCGAAAGAGCCGTTGTCTATGACGGCTTCAGCAGTGTGGACACCCTCCACGGGGGACCTCCTTGTGGTCGGTCTCCCGCGCCCTTTTCTCACCGGCACCCTCGTTAGGTGCAGCGCCGGTCTTCGATCGAAGCGCCCGGTCAAGTGCGTTCTTACCGGAAGCCACTACCGAGGACCGGCCCGCAGGCGTCGCGGGTCGCATGGTGCTGAGCGGACGCGGGGGCTGTGTGTCTCGGAATATTAAGTTTTACGTCAGGCGCGGGGGCGATTCACGCCGCCACGCGTCCGACCGTATGGGGTCCTACCCCATATGAGAAGGGAGCGGCGCGGACGCCGCTCCCTTTCATGCTATCGGCGCAGGCCGAGCCGCTCGATGAGCGAACGGTAGCGCTGGATGTCGACCTTCTGCAGGTACTTCAGCAGGCGGCGCCGGCGACCGACGAGCAGCAGCAGACCACGACGGCTGTGGTGGTCGTGCTTGTGCGTCTTCAGGTGCTCGGTGAGCTCGCTGATGCGCTTGCTGAGCAGCGCGATCTGCACCTCGGGCGAACCGGTGTCGCCCTCGGTCGTCGCGTACTCGCTGATGATGGTCTTCTTGGCAGCGGTGTCGAGGGACACGGCTCTCCTTCAATCTACGGACACGCGCGAATGAGATCGGGAGCGCGAACGACCGTGCGTGCCTACAGTCGCCGCGTGAAGGCCGTCATGGGCAGCGCGCAGCGCCGCCGCTACAGAGCCGACATGCAAGGTTACCACCTCATGTCCAATGCGCGGACTCACGCCGAAACGTGGTCGCCCGCGAACTCGCCGGACGGCGGGATGGGCGTGATGACGTCCACCAGCACGCCGTTGGGGTCGGCGACGATGAAGTGGCGCTGCCCGAAGTCCTCGTCGCGCAGGGTCAGTTCGGGGACCAGCCCTTCGCCTTCCACCAGTCTGCCCCATTCCGCGTCCACGTCGTCCACCTCGAAGTTGAGCAGCAGGCCCGTGACCGGCCTGCGGTAGGCGGCGGGCAGGGTCGGGTGCGCGTGGTCGAGCAGGGCCAGCTCGTGGGGGCCGCGGCGCAGGCTCACGTACCAGTCGGCCTCGAACGTCACCTCGAACCCGAACAGCCGCACGTAGAAGTCCTTGGATTCGGCGACCTTGGCGGTGCAGATCACCGGATAGAAGCTGCTCAGCCGCATGCGCTCTCCTTTTCACATACCAACGGTATGCGAAGGTAGGCTAGTTCGCCTACCATCGGTATGTCAAAGGGAGGCACGGTTGGGCAGGGCCGAGCAGAAGGAACGCACCAGGCAGGCGCTCGTGGCGACGAGCAGGCGGCTGTTCGCGTCCCGGGGTTACGCGGGGGTGGGCCTGGCGGAGATCGTGCGCGAGTCAGGGGTGACCAAGGGGGCCCTCTACCACCACTTCGAGGGCGGCAAGACGGCGCTGTTCCGCGCGGTGCTGGAGGAGGTGCAGCAGGAGGTGGCCGCGCGGGTGGTGGCCGCGGCGGAGGCGGCCGGCGACCCGTGGCAGCGGCTCAAGGCGGGCTGCGCGGCGTTCGTCGAGGCGAGCGCGGGCCCGGAGGCGCAGCGCATCATGCTGATCGACGGCCCGGCGGTGCTGGGCTGGGCCGAGTGGCGCGCCATCGACGAGGCCGCCTCGGCTTCCCACCTGGCGGAGGCGCTGGCGGAGCTGGTGGACGGCGGCGTGATCCCGCCGCGGCCGGTGGCGCCGCTCACCCGGCTGCTGTCGGGCGCGATGAACGAGGCGGCCCTGTGGCTGGCCCAGTCCACCGCCCCGGCCGACCTGCCCGACACGCTGTCCGCGCTGTCAGCCCTGCTGGAAGGGCTCCGGCAGGAAGAGCCCAGGCGGGAAGGGCTCGGGCAGGAAGGGCTCAGCTCGTGAGGCGGCGGGTCGCGGCCACGTCGGCGTGGATCTGGGCGATGAGCGCGTCGATCGAGTCGAAGCGCGTGTTGCCGCGCAGCCGCGCCGCGAACTCCACCGCCACGTGCACCCCGTACAGCTCCAGGTCATCACGGTCCAGCGCGTACGCCTCGACCGTGCGCGGCACCCCCTCGAACGTCGGGTTCGTGCCCACCGAGATCGCGGCCGGCCACCGCTCCCCCGCGTACACGGCGGGCAGGTTGGCCACCGGCACGCACTCCATCCATCCCGCGTAGACCCCGTCCGCCGGGATCGCGGTGTACTGCGGCGTCTCGACGTTGGCGGTGGGGAAGCCGAGCTGGCGCCCGCGCTGGTAGCCGCGCACGACCACGCCCTCCACCCGGTGCGGCCGGCCGAGCAGCTCCCTGGCCCGCGCCGCGTCCCCCTCGGCCAGCAGCTCCCGGACCAGGGTCGAGGAGACGCCGTCGAGGAGGGGCACGGCCTCCACCTCGAAGCCGTACACCTCGCCCAGCGTCCGCAAGGTCTCGACGTCGCCCTTGGCGCCCTGCCCGAACGCGAAGTTCTCCCCCACCACCACGACCGCGGCCCGCAGCCGCTCGGCCAGCACGCCGTGCGCGAACTCCTCGGGCGTCGAACGCGACAGCCCCAGCGTGAACTCCACCACGTCGACCTCGTCCACCCCGAGCCCCGCCAGCAGCTCGCTCCTGCGCCGCGCGCTGCCCAGCCGGTACGGATGCGACCCGGGCCGCACCACCTCGTCGGGATGCGGCTCGAACGTCACGGCCACGCTGCGCAGCCCCCGCTCACGGGCGACGGCCACGGCGCGCTCGACCACCCGCTGGTGCCCGCGGTGGACCCCGTCGTACACGCCGATGGTGACGACAGACCTCTCCGAACCCTGCACGCCAGGCCCCATTCGCTCGTCATGTGCTCGTCCAGGAACAACCCGTACAAGCCTGCCATGCGCCGCGGCCTTCCCTCCAATCGAGGGGACTATCATCGGGCATCATGCCTCGTTACGCGCTTCTGATCCTGCCTGCCTTCAACCGGGTCTACGGTGAGAGCTCCATCCGGCTGACCCGCCATGAGCTGGCCGTCTTCAGCGCGCGGGCCCTCGACGGCGAGATCCTGGGCAGCGAGGAGACGCGCATCGGCGGCGTTCCGTACGTGACGTTCGAGACGGCGAGCCCGCTGAGCGAGCCCGACGTTCACCTGCTGTCGAACCTGTCCTCCGTCTACGCGGTGTTCGGCCTCGAAGGCGACCTGTTCAGGCCCCTCGGCATGCGCTCGCGCGACAGGCTGAGCAGCGACCTGATCACGATCCAGAAGTACGCGGGCAAGACCAACGAGCACTTCACCAAGCTCCTGCTCAACGTCACCGCGCTGGCGGGCGACAAGGGGCTGGGCGACGGGCTGCAGGTGTTCGACCCGATGTGCGGCCGCGGCACCACCCTCAACCAGGCCCTCATGTACGGCTACGACGCCTACGGCATGGACGTGGACGGCAAGGACTTCGAGGCCTACACCGGCTTCATCAAGACCTGGCTGCGCAACAAGCGGCTCAAGCACACCGCCGAGACCGTGCCGGTGCGCCGCGAGCGGGCCCTGATCGGGCGGCGGCTCAACGTCACGTTCGGCCTGTCGAAGGAGGCCGTCAAGGCCGGCGACGTGCAGCACCTGACCGTGGTGAACGCCGACACGCTCAGGAGCCGCGAGTTCTTCAAGCCGCGCTCGTTCGACGTCCTGGCCACCGACGCCCCCTACGGCGTCCAGCACGGCAGCAAGGGCGGCGCCGGCCTGTCCCGCAGCCCACTGGAGCTGCTGGCCGAGGCCGTGCCCGGCTGGGCCGAGCTGCTGCGCCCGGGTGGCGCCATGGGCATCGCCTGGAACACCTACGGCGGCAAGAGCACGGAGCTGGCCAGGATCCTCACGGACGCCGGCCTCCAGGTGATGGACTACCCCGACTTCGAGCACTGGGTGGACCAGGCGATCGTCCGCGACATCATCGTGGCCAGGAAGCCCCGCTAGCGCTCCCGCCGCGCCGAGCCGGCCGGCTGGCCGCGGCCGGATACAGGCCCGGATACAGGCCCGGTTACAGGGCCGGATGCGGCTAGCCGACGAAGACGGCGATGGGCTTGGCCACCCGGCCCTGCTCCTCCACCAGCGCCAGCAGCTCACCCTCCGGCCCGAACACCCCGATCGGCCCCGTGCCGAGCCCCGCGGACGGCAGCCGCCCGCCGTGCCCGATGACGCGGGCCTCCTCGGCCGTGACGTCCCTGCGCGGGAACGCGGCGGCGACGGCCTGCCCGATCGGCAGGATCACGCACTCCTCGGCGAGCTGCTCGATGCTCCTGGCCAGCGACAGGTCGTACGGCCCCACCCGGGTGCGCCGGAGGCTCGTCAGGTGGCCGCCGACCCCGAGCGCGGCGCCCAGGTCACGGGCCAGCGACCGGATGTAGGTGCCGCTGGAGCAGGTCACGACCGCGTCCACGTCCACGACGTCGCCGCCGGCCCGGATGCCGAGCACGTCGAACTGCCGCACCGTGACCGGCCTGGCCACCAGCGCGACCTCCTCGCCGGCGCGGGCCTTCTTGTAGGCCCGTTCACCGTTCACCTTGATCGCGCTGACCTGCGGCGGGACCTGCATGATCTCCCCGGTCAGCGCCGCGACGCCCTTGTGGACCTCGGCCGCGGTGACGCCGGCCGCCGAGGCGGTGGCGACGACCTCGCCCTCGGCGTCGTCGGTGTTGGTGCTCACGCCGAGCCGAATCGTGGTCTCGTACACCTTCTCGGTCAGCGTCAGGTGCCCCAGCAGCCTGGTCGCCTTCTCCACGCCGACCACCAGCACGCCCGTCGCCATCGGGTCGAGCGTGCCCGCGTGCCCCACCCGGCGGGTGCCCGCGATGCGCCGCATCTTGGCCACCACGTCGTGGGAGGTCCACTCGCCGGGCTTGTCGACGATGATCAGACCGCTCTCGGCCATCTAGGAAACCCTCCGCAGCTCGCGCCGGAACTTCGCCATGGTCTCCTCCACGGTCTCGTACGAGGTGTAGCCGGCCGCGTTGTGATGGCCGCCGCCGCCCAGCGCCGCGCACACGGCCGCCACGTCCACGGTGCCCTTCGACCTGGTCGAGACCTGCCAGTCGCCGTGGTCGTCCTCCTTGAGCACGACCGCCACCTCGGCCTCGTCGGCGCGGCGCACGATGTCGATGATGCCTTCGAGCTCGGAGTACGGCAGCCCGTACGCGGCCCGGTCCACCCGCGACACGTACGTCCACACCAGCTCGCCCTCCAGCGTCACCCGCTCCAGCGCGTGCGCCAGCACCTTGAGGTAGCCGAACGGCGAGCGGTCCCACAGCTCGCGGGCGATCTCGTCGGTACGCAGCCCGGTCGCCACGAGCCTGGCCGCCATCTGGTGCACGGCAGGCGTGGTCGAGGAGTACCGGAACGAGCCGGTGTCGGTCACCAGCCCCGCGTACAGGCAGGTGGCGATGTCGCGGTCGAGCCGCCCGCCGAGCCGGTGGACGAGCTGCTCGGCCAGCATGGCCGTGGCCGCCGCCTTGGCGTCGATCAGGTCGAGCGTGCCGAACCCCGTGTTCGACGGGTGGTGGTCCACCACGATGACCTCGCGCGCCGAGGCGGCGTTGGCGCCCAGCAGCCCCACCCGCTCGAACGTCGAGCAGTCGAACACGATCATCAGCTCGGGCGCGGGCGGATACTCCTCCGGCGGCACCAGCATCTCCTGCCCGGGCAGGAACCTCAGCAGTCTCGGCACCGCGAAATGCCGGTCGCCGAACGAGGCCACGACGCGCTTGCCCAACGAGCGCAGCACGAACGCCACGGCCAGCATCGACCCGAGCGCGTCGCCGTCGGGGTTCACGTGGCAGGCCAGCGCGATCTCGTCGTGCCGGCCGATCAGCCGCAACGCCCGATCCCACGAGGCCTCGGGGATCGGGCAGCCCTCCGCAGGAAGCCGCTCCAGGCTCGCCGGGCGGTCCGTCCTGTCGCGTACGTCGGGCGTCACGCCTGATCGTCCCTGACGACCTCGGAGTCTTCCTCCTCTTCGGGCTTGCGGTAGGGATCGGCCTCGCCGGCGTACGAGGCGGTCTGCGCCTGCCGCGCCACCTCGGCGTCGCGTGCCCTGGCGGCGTTGATCAGGTCGTCCAGGTGGCGCGCGTTGTCGGGCAGCGGATCGTGCTTGAACGTCAGCGTCGGGGCGAACCGCACCCCGGTCTGGCGGCCCACCTCGGAGCGGATGATCCCCTTGGCGCTTTCGAGGGCGGCGGCGCTGTCGGCCCGCTCGGCTTCGGAGCCGAACACCGTGTAGAACACCGTGGCGTCGCGCAGGTCAGCGGTGACGCGCGTGTCGGTCACGGTGACGAAGCCCAGGCGCGGATCCTTGATCCGGCGCTCCAGCATCTCGGCGACGATCTGCTGGATGCGGTCGGCGAGCTTACGCGCTCGTGCGGCATCCACCATGTTTGCCCCCCTCATCCACGACCGGCGTGGCCGTGCAGTCGTTCAATCTTCGTCGTTGTAGAGCCGCTGCCGGGCCGACAGCAGCTCGATCTCGGGGCGGAAGGCCACCATGCGCTCGCAGGCGTCCAGCACCTCCTTGCAGTTACCCGAGGAGGCGGAGACCACCGCCACACCGACCTCCGCTCTGCGATGCAGATCGAGATGGCCGGTCTCAGCCACCGCGATGCTGGGATAACGGCGCTGCAGCTCGGCGATCAGCGGCCGTACGACAGAGCGCTTCTGCTTCAGCGATCTGACGTCGCCGAGCAGGATGTCCAGGGTCAGAGCACCCACATACATCGTTGGCAACCACCGCTTGACCTGGTGTCAGAGCACGACCGGCCTGCTGCGGTGGAAACCAGGCCAGGGCGTGCGAGAGGCGCCCCGCGGATGTCCCGCCGGGCGCCCGGCCGCGCGTCACACGCGCGGCTTCTCCCGCATCTCGAACGTCTCGATGACGTCGTCGATCCTGATGTCGTTGTAGCCGACACCGATACCGCACTCGAAGCCCTCGCGGACCTCGGTCGCGTCATCCTTGAAGCGACGCAGGGACGAGACGGTCAGGTTGTCCGCGATGACGACGCCGTCGCGGATGACCCTGGCCTTGCTGTTGCGGACGATCAGGCCGGAGCGGACCAGCGAACCGGCGACGTTGCCGATCTTCGGCACCTTGAAGACCTCGCGGACTTCGGCGGTGCCCATCTGGACCTCTTCGAACTCGGGCTTGAGCATGCCCTTGAGCGCCGCTTCGATCTCCTCGATCGCCTGGTAGATGACCGAGTAGTAGCGGATGTCGACGCCCTCGCGCTCGGCCAGGTCGCGTGCCCGGGGCTCGGGACGGACGTTGAAGCCGATGATGACCGCGTTGTCGTCGGCGACGGCCAGGTTGACGTCGTACTCGGTGATCGCGCCGACCGCGCGGTGCAGGACACGGAGCCTGACCTCGTCGCCGACATCGATCTTGAGCAGGGCGTCTTCCAGAGCCTCCACCGAACCGGACACGTCACCCTTGATGATGAGCTTGAGCTCGTCGACGCGACCCTTCTCAAGGTCGCTGAACAGCTCCTCGAGGGTGCGGCGACGGCTCGACTTCGCCATGTCGGCGCTGCGCTTGCGCGCCGCGCGCTGCTGGGCGATCTGCCGGGCCATCCGGTCGTCGGTGACCACGATGAAGTTGTCACCGGCGCTCGGCACCGCGGTCAGACCCATCACCAGGACCGGACGCGACGGCGTGGCCTCCTCGACCGGCTCGCCGTTGTCGTCGAGCATCGCGCGGACGCGGCCGAAGGCCTCGCCACACACGATGGAGTCGCCGACGCGCAGCGTGCCGCGCTGGACCAGGACGGTCGCGACGGGGCCGCGGCCGCGGTCGAGGTGCGCCTCGATCGCGATGCCCTGGGCGTCCATCGTCGGGTTGGCGCGCAGGTCGAGCTCGGCGTCCGCGGTCAGCAGGATGGCCTCGAGGAGGTTGTCGATGCCCGTGCCGTTCTTCGCCGAGATGTCGACGAACAGCGTCGAGCCGCCGTACTCCTCCGCCACCAGGCCGTACTCGGTGAGCTGGGCCCGGACCTTGTTCGGGTCGGCGCCCTCCTTGTCGACCTTGTTGACCGCGACCACGACCGGAACCTCGGCCGCCTGGGCGTGGTTGAGCGCCTCGATCGTCTGCGGCTTCACACCGTCGTCGGCCGCGACCACCAGCACCGCGATGTCGGTGGACTTGGCGCCTCGGGCACGCATGGCGGTGAACGCCTCGTGACCCGGGGTGTCGATGAAGGTGATCTTCCGGTCTTCGCCCTCGTGCTCGGCGGCGACCTGGTAAGCGCCGATGTGCTGGGTGATGCCACCCGCCTCGCGCGCCACCACGTTGGTCTTGCGGATGGCGTCGAGCAGCTTGGTCTTACCGTGGTCGACGTGACCCATGACGGTCACGACCGGCGGACGCGCGGCCAGGTCGGCCTCGTCGCCGTCGTTCTCGCCGAACTCGATGTCGAAGGCCTCGAGAAGCTCGCGGTCCTCCTCCTCCGGGCTGACGACCTGGATGTCGTAGTCGAGCTCCTGGCCGAGGATCTGCAGCGTGTCCTCGCTCACCGACTGCGTCGCGGTCACCATCTCGCCCAGGTGCAGCATGATCTGCACGAGCGAGGCGGGGTTCGCGCCGATGCGGTCGGCGAAGTCGGACAGCGACGCGCCGCGCGGCAGGCGGATCGTCGCGCCGTTGCCGCGAGCGACCTGCACACCGCCGATCGCCGGCGCCGACATGTTGTCGAACTCCTGGCGCCTCTGACGCTTCGACTTGCGGCCACGCGCGGGACGGCCGCCGGGACGCCCGAAGGCTCCCGCGGTGCCGCCGCCGCGGCCACGGCCGCCGCCACCGGGACGGCCGCCGAAGCCACCGCCGCCGCCACCGGGACCACCGGTGCCGGTGCGCTGGCCGGTGCCGCCGCCACCCGGGCGACCGGCGAAACCGCCGCCGCCACCACCGGGACGACCACCGCCGCCACCACCACCGGGACGGCCACCGCCGCCACCGCCGGGACGACCGCCGCCGCCACCGCCACCCGGACGGCCACCGCCGCCGGGGCCGGCAGGGCGACCCTGCGGCATCATCATCGGGTTGGGACGCGGGCCGCCCGGACGGGGACCGCCCGCACCGCCACCGGCGCCGGGACCCGGACGCGGGCCGCCGGGCGGCGGGCCGGGACGCGGGCCTGGCGTGGGCCTGTCGCCACCGGGACGAGCCTGCGGCGGACGCGGCATCCCGCCGTCACGCGGCGGACCGTCACGACGCTCGCGCTGGCCGGGACCGCCGCCGTCGCCGCGGTTGCCGCCCGGACGCGGCGGCCGGGACTGGCCCATGCCGCTGGCGTTGGACGAGAACGGGTTGTTGCCCGGACGCGGGCCACGCGGGCCCGGCCTCGGACCGGGGCCGGGACGCGGGCCGCCACCGGCCGGCGCGCCGGGGCGCGGCGCCTGCGTGGAACCACCGCGCTCGCCACGGTCACCACGGTCACCACGGTCGCCGCGCTCACCACCGCGCTCGCCACCGGCGGGGCCGGGACGAGGGCCGGGCTTGGGACCGGGACCCGGACGCGGGCCGCCACCGGCGGGGCCGGGACGCGGGCCAGGGGCCGCCGGACGAGCGGGCGCGCCGCTCTCGAAACGTGCCTGCGGGGCACCAGAGGTCTCACCGCGCGCAGCCTCGGGCTGCTGCGGCGCCTGGTGCGGCATCGGCACCGGCGGGCGCGGCTGGCCGCCGCCCGCGGGGCCGGGACGCGGACCGGGCTTGGGGCCCGGACGCGGTGGAACCGGAGCCGGCGCCTGGGCGCCGTTACCGGCCTGGCCTTCAGCCGGCCGGGGCGCAGCCCTCGGCGGCTGCGGCTTGTTGGACGGCTGACCGCCGCCCCTGGAGGGGCCACCCTTGGATGCCCCCAGCGCTTCGGTGAGCCTGCGGACCACCGGCGCCTCGATGGTGGAGGACGCCGAACGGACGAACTCCCCCATCTCTTGGAGCTTGGCCATGACGACCTTGCTCTCGACGCCGAACTCCTTAGCGAGCTCGTATACCCGGACCTTCGCCACTGCACTCCCTTACTCGGCCCGGGAGGCTGGCTGTGCCGTCCGGACCGTCGCTACCTTGACGTCTTCATCGCCGCGTGCTCATCAGGCGCTCATAGCAATCTGACTCCGCCCATCAACTCGGCGTCCTACATGACATTTCTTGGTCTCCCTCCAGGTGCGCTCGCACGGGCGAGCTGTCAAGCGGCCCCGGCACGCGGAACGCGCGCGGGAACGCTCGGCGCCGCTCGGCAAGCTCCAGACAGCTCAGGGACGGATGCAGCAATGCACCTCGCCCCGGGAGCCGTCCTCGCAGGTCAGGGACCACTTGGTCCTCGACCCGCACCAGACGGAGCAGCTCGGACTTAGCCTCGCGAGCCCTGCAGCCCACACAGGTGCGCTGCGGGACCGCTTGGCCACCATATTCCAGCTTACCGTGTTGACGCATCTACGGAACCGGCGGCGTCCTCGGCTTGGGTGTCAGGCCGGATGTCGATCCGCCATCCCGTGAGTCGCGCGGCAAGCCGGGCGTTCTGTCCCTCTTTGCCGATGGCCAGCGAGAGCTGGTAGTCGGGCACCGTGACCCGCGCGACACGACCTTCGAGGTCGAGAACCTCGACGTGGGAAACGCGCGCGGGCGACAGGGCATTCCCCACGAACTCGTCCGGCTCCTCCGACCAGTCGATGATGTCGATCTTCTCGCCGTGCAACTCGGTCATCACGTTGCGGACGCGCGAGCCCATCGGCCCGATGCACGCGCCCTTGGCGTTCACGCCCTGCTTACGCGACCTGACGGCGATCTTCGTCCGGTGGCCCGCCTCGCGCGCCACCGCCGCGATCTCCACGGTGCCGTCGGCGATCTCCGGCACCTCCAGCGCGAAGAGCTTCTTGACCAGCCCGGGATGCGTGCGCGAGAGGGTGACCGAGGGGCCCTTGTGGCCCTTCTTCACCTGCACCACGTAGGCGCGGATGCGCTCGCCGTGCACGTACTCCTCGCCGGGCACCTGCTCGGCGTGGGGCAGCACGGCCTCGATCTTGCCCAGGTCGACCAGCACCACGCGCGGGTCCTTGCCCTGCTGGATCACGCCGGAGACCAGCTCGCCCTCGCGGCTGGCGAACTCACCGAAGTTGATCTCGTCCTCGGCGTCGCGCAACTGCTGCAGGATGACCTGCTTGGCGGTGGTCGCGGCGATCCTGCTGAAGTTGCTGGGCGTGTCGTCGTACTCCCTGACGACCTCGCCCTCCTCGTCGAGCTCGGCCGCCCAGATCGTGACGTGACCGCTACCGCGGTCGAGCTCCGCCCGCGCCTTGGAGGCCGCGCCGTCGGTGCGGAAGTACGCGATCAGCAGCGCGTCTTCGATCGCCTTGACGACCAGGTCGAAGGAGATGTCCTTCTCCCGCTCCAGGCTGCGCAGGACGCTCATGTCGATGTCCACGACGGCTCCCCCTTAGCCTTCGTCGCCGTCGACGTCGTCGAAGCGGCGGAATTCCACCTGCACCCTTCCGCGGGTGAGGTCCTCGTAACCAAGCCTGCGCGGCGCGCCCGAGACGTCGAGGTCGACGCCGCTCTCATCGGCGGCCGTGACGCGGCCCTCCACCACGGATCCGTCCTTCAGCTCCGCCTTCACCAGCCGCTTGGCCGCACGGCGCCAGTGGCGCGGCTCGGTGAGCGGGCGATCGACGCCCGGCGAGGACACCTCCAGCGTGTAAGCGGCCTGGCCCATCGCGTCGTCGTCGTCCAGCGCCGTGGAGACGGCCTGGCTCACATCGGCGACGTCGTCGAGGCTCACACCGCCGTCGCGATCGACGATCACGCGCAACAGCCGTCTCTTGCCCGCCTGGGTGACCGTGATGTCCTCCAGGTCGAGGCCCTCCGCGCTGACCACGGGCTCCAGGAGCTTCAGCAGGTGGTCGCGGGGTGATGCGCTGCCCATATCGACCTCCCCTATTGTCATGTCTCAGCCGGGCGGACCTCGCCTCTGGCTCTCCCGCCGTCTGGCCGCTCAGCCAGCGACGACAGTTGACACCCTATCCGTATGGGGGCACGGAAAGAGCGCCACTCGTCACGGTCGAATGGCGGAGCGTCGCCGGACGGCGATCCCGGGCACTGGCCGTACGATGCTACCGAGGCCCCACCGAGGCCGGTGACACCAGGAGGTTCGAGTCCGTGCGCGCGCGTCAGCTGTCCCGTCGGACCTTTCTGGCGGGCGGGGGAGCCTTGCTGGCGAGCGGGACGGCCGCGCTGAGCGCCTGCACCGCCTCCGGGCCGCCGCAGCCGCCCGCCGCGCCCCCTTCCGACTCGCCCGAGACCGTCCTGCTGAAGGGTCTCATCGCGGAGAAGGAGCGCACGATCGCGCTCTACTCGTCGCTGATCGCCGGCGGGGCCGAGAAGCTGGCGCCGTTCCGCGACCGCCACCAGGCCCATCTGGACGAGCTGCGCAAGCACGTTCCCGCCGCTTCGGCGCCGCCGTCACCCAGCCCGTCGTCCAGCTCGTCGCCCACGGCTTCGGCGGGCAAGGCGTCGCTGTCGCGGCTGCGCGAGCTCGAGCGCGAGGCCGCCGCCGAGCGGCCACGCCAGCTCGACGGCGTCTCGCCCGGGGTGGCCCAGCTCATCGCCAGCATCGGCGCGTGCGAGGCCGCCCACGCCATCGCCCTTCCGAGGTCCCTATGAGGTCCCTGTGGGTGCCTGTGAGGTGCTTGTGAGTTCCGCCGACGACATCGAGAAGCTGCGCAAGGCGCTGGCCGCCGAGCACGCGGCGCTGTTCGCGTACGGGCTGCTGGCGGCGCGCACGTCGGGGACGGTGCGGCGGCGGATGAGCGAGGCCTTCGAGGCGCACCGGGCGCACCGTGACCAGCTCCGCACGCTCATCACGGCGCGGGGCGGACGGCCGGCCGAGCCCGACGCGTCGTACGCGCTGCCGTTCTTCCCCTCCAACGCGACGCTGGCCGTCAAGCTGGCGGTGCAGCTGGAGAGCGGGGTGGCGGCGGCCTACCTGGAGCTGGTGTCTGCGCAGGACCAGAAGCTGCGGGAGCACGCGGCGCTGGCCATGCAGGAGGCCGTGAAGCGGTCGTACGCGTTCCGGCCCGATCCGCCGGCGGCGTTCCCCGGCATGCCCGCCGCCGTGGCGTCCTCGCCGGCCTCGCCCTCGGCGGGGCAGGCGGGCGGCTGACGCCCGTCCGGCGCGTCACCGTGCCGCCGTACTCCGGCTGGGCCCTTCTCGGAGGGGAAGGCAGCGAGCAAGGCCGGCCTGCGGCGGCCGGACCGCCGTGCCCGGGGCTGCGCCGGCCACACGGACCAGGGCCTGCCCGTGGCGGCTGAGCCGCCCGAACCGCCCCTGGCATGCCTGTGACGGGCTGGGCTGCCCGGACCGACCAGGGCATGCCCATGGCGCGCTGGGTCGCCCGAACGGGCACCGGGGCGGCCCGTGGCGGGGCCTGGGCCGTCCGAACGGGTCGAGGCCGGCCTGTGGCGGGCTGGCCGGGCGTGCGGGCGGGTGCCCGGGGCAGGACGGCGCCGCCCGGGGCCCGGTCGGCGGAGGTGGGGAGGAGCCCGCCCTGGGAGGGAGGGCTCCGCTCTCAGGCGTTGACGGCGGCCACGACGCGGTCGGCGGCCTCGGCGAGGGGGATCTCCGACTTCTCGCCGGAGACCCGGTCGCGCAGCTCCACGACGCCCTGCGACAGCCCGCGCCCGACGACCACGATCGTCGGCAGGCCGAGCAGCTCGGCGTCCTTGAACTTCACGCCGGGCGAGACCTGCGGCCGGTCGTCCACCAGGACCCGCAGGCCGCGCGACTCCAGCTCGGCCCCCAGCTCCAGGGCGGCCTCCACCTGGTTCTCCTTGCCGGTGCCGACGATGTGCACGTCGGCGGGCGCGACCTCGCGCGGCCACACCAGCCCCAGCTTGTCGTGGGCCTGCTCGGCGATGACCGCGACCGCGCGGGACACGCCGATGCCGTAGGAGCCCATGGTGATGCGGATGGGCTTGCCGTCGGGGCCGAGCGCGTCGAGGCCGGCGGCGTCGGCGTACTTGCGGCCGAGCTGGAAGATGTGGCCGATCTCGATGCCGCGGTCGATGGACAGCTCGGCGCCGCAGCGGGGGCAGGGGTCGCCGGCGCGCACCTCGGCGGCCTCGATGGTGCCGTCGGGGGTGAAGTCGCGGCCCGCGACCACGTTGGCGGCGTGCTTGCCGGGCTCGTTGGCGCCCGTGACCCAGGACGTGCCGTCGACGACGCGGGGGTCGACGAGGTAGCGGATGCCGAGCTCGCGCAGGATCTGCGGGCCGATGTAGCCGCGGACGAGGCCGGGGTGCTTGGCGAAGTCGGCGGCCTCGAAGATGGCGGGCTCGCCGGGCGCCAGCGACGCCTCCAGGCGCTTGAAGTCGACCTCGCGGTCGCCGGGCACGCCGACGATCAGGGTCTCGACCTTGTCGGAGCCCGGCGTGGTCACCTTGACGACGACGTTCTTGAGCGTGTCGGCGGCGGTGACGGACAGGCCGTGGTGCTCGTTGACGTACGACACCAGCGACTCGATGGTCGGGGTGTCGGGGGTGTCGAGCACCTGCAGCGCGGGCAGGTCGCCGGTCGGACGCGCGGCGGGGGCGGGCGTGACGACGGCCTCGGCGTTGGCCGCGTAACCGCAGGAGTGGCAGGCCACGAACGTGTCCTCGCCGGTGGGCGTGGGGGCCAGGAACTCCTCCGACGCGGAGCCGCCCATCGCGCCCGACGTCGCGAACACGATCTTGTACTTGATGCCGAGGCGGTCGAAGGTCCTGATGTAGGTCTCGCGGTGCTGCTCGTAGGAGCGCTTGAGGCCGTCGTCGTCGAGGTCGAAGGAGTAGGAGTCCTTCATCAGGAACTCGCGGCCCCGCAGGATGCCGGCCCTGGGCCGCGCCTCGTCGCGGTATTTGGTCTGGATTTGGTAAAGGGTGACCGGATAGTCCTTGTAGGAGGAGTATTCGCCCTTGACCATGTCGGTGAAGAGCTCCTCGTGCGTGGGACCGAGGAGGTAGTCGGCGCCCTTGCGGTCCTGCAGCCGGAAGAGGGTGTCGCCGTATTCCGTCCAGCGGCCGGTCGCCTCGTAGTATTCGCGGGGCAGCAGGGCGGGGAAGAGCACTTCCTGGCCGCCCATGCGGTTCATTTCCTCGCGGACGATCTTTGCGACGTTCTCCAGGACCATTTTGCCGAGGGGGAGCCAGGAGTAGATGCCGGGCGCGACCCGGCGGACGTAGCCGGCGCGGACGAGGAGCTTGTGGCTCGGCACTTCCGCGTCTGCCGGGTCGTCCCGCAGGGTGCGAAGAAACAACGACGACATGCGCAGCAACACGGCTACTCCTTGCTCGAACCCGGATGTGGAGGCCTGCAGAGGACTACAGAGGTCTACAGGCTATCGAGTCGGAGGAGCACCGCGCTCGGGCTTATTCCGGCGGCTCAGACGGCCAGCGGGATCCAGCCCGCGACGAAGGCGGCCAGGCAGACCGTGAACAGGCCGGCGAACACCGCCGACATCGCCAGCGCGCGCACCCGCCCGCGCGCGCTCCTGCGCAGCGCCAGCACCAGGGCCACGGACGCCAGGCCGACCACCATCGCGGGCCACGGCCAGAACGACTGCTCGCTGTCGATGAACCCGGGGGTCGCCCGGTCCACCACGTCGGCGATCAGCGCCGCGCCGACCGCGCCCGCCGCCACGTCGCCCCAGCCGTCCTGCCTGCGGGTGGCGTACGCCAGCAGGCCCAGGCCCACGAGCAGGGCGAGCGTCCAGTTGAGCCCGGCGGGACTGCCGCCGATCACGTCGAAGGCCTCGTCGCCGGTCAGCGCGCTCGCGCCCAGCGCGGAGACGAGCGTGGACACCGCCGCCAGGAACGTCGTCACCAGCGCCCATCCGAACCCCGACGCGGTGGCGCCGACGGTCAGCGAGAGGGCGAGATAGGCGTACGGGTCGTAGATCTGGCCGAGCCAGCCGGGGCCGTTTCCGGAAATGAGCATGCCGATCAGGCCGACGGCCAGTCCACCCAGGAAGGCCGCCACCAAATGGCGTTCGATGGCGCGCTGACGCCGGTCGTATTCGGCGAAGTCGGCGTAGTCGATGGTGATGTTGTTCATGTCCATTTCCCTGGTCAACCCCTCCCCCGGAATGGTCTGGGGATGACCACATCCAGATTATGTGACCCTACAAAAAAGGCAAATTTCGGTCATGTCCATACTAAAACAAGCAATCGCTTGGTTATGATCGGTCGCGTGTCACTCGCCGATGAGCTTCGCGCCACCGTCCGCGACTATCTGGCCGGGCGTCCCGGCGCGTCGTGGCAGGCGTTCGCGCGGGACGTGGGGATCGCCGGGCTGCTCGTGCCCGGCAAGCACGGCGGCGCGGGATGCGGGCCCGCCGAGATGGCGGCCGTGGCGGAGGAGCTGGGGCGGGTCCTGTCACCCCACCCCTTCCTCCAGTCGGCGGTCATGGCGGTCGAGGCGGCCACGGCCTGCGGGGCGGACGAGCTGCTGGAGGCTCTGGCGGGCGGGGTGAGCGCGACCGTGGTGCTGCCGGGTGACGGGGAGCTGCGCCTCGACGGGGAGCGGCTCACGGGGGTGGCGCCGTACGCGCTGGAGGGGGAGCTGGTGCTGGTCTACGCCGGCGGCGCGCTGGTGGAGGCCGTGCCCTCGCGGCGGGTGAGGCACGTGACGATGGACGAGAGCCGGCCGTTGCAGCGGCTCGACTTCGACGGCGTCCCGGTGCGGCGGCTGGGCGACGGGGCGGGGTGGGCACGCGTGCGGGACCTCGGGATCGCCGCGCTGGCGGCCGAGCAGGCGGGCGGGGCGCAGCGGTGCCTGGAGATGGCGGTGGAGCACGCCAAGCGGCGGCACCAGTTCGGGCGGCCGATCGGGGCGTTCCAGGCGATCAAGCACAAGCTGGCGGATCTGCTGCTGCTCGTGGAGTCGGCCAGGTCCGCGGCGGGGGCGGCGGCGGAGGACGCGGTGGCGGCGGCGGTCGCGGGGTCGTACTGCACGGAGGCGTATCTGGCGGCGGCCGGGGAGAACATCCAGGTGCACGGGGGGATCGGGATCACGTGGGAGCATCCCGCGCACCGGTACTTCAAGCGGGCCACCTCGGACGCGCAGCTCTTCGGGCCGCCGCAAGCCCATCGCGCCCGGCTCGCCACGCACGTCCTCGGCACGGGCTGAGATCCGCACGCTTCCCGGGGAGGGCGGGGTGCGGGTCAGCCGCCGAGGAGTTCTTCCCAGGGGTGGCGGGTGTTGGTGCGGCGGGTGGTGTCGAGGGCTTCGGCCAGGCGCCAGAAGCCCGGACGGGCACGGACGGTGGCCCGCCCGATCGGGTCGATCGCGCGCAGCTCGAAGCGCACGCCCATCACGTCGAGCACCGCCGAGCCGCCGTCGCCCGGACCGGCCTGGGTGACGAGGGAGCCGTCGTAGTCGGGGTCGCGGACCTGCTCGGCCAGCAGGGTGGCCACCTCCGACGCGTACGGCCCGTCGCGCCACTCGACGTGCCAGCTGTGGTCGGACCCGCGCCACCACGTCAGGTCGCGGCACGACTCGATGAAGTCGGCCTCGGAGGCCAGCGCGGCCATCACCCGGCCGAACGCCTCGTACCGGCGGGCGCTGGTGAGCGAGAGTTCGCCGCCTTGGTCCGGAGACGCGCCGCTCTTCGGCCGCCGCAACGCGTGCTTTCGCTTCACAGGCATCCACTCTGATCGCCGCCGCGCCCTTCCCGCAAGTCTTTGCCGCTGATACGCTCTACCAAGCGAGCGCTTGGTTTCCTATTACGCCGGAGGCGCGATGACGTCGTCCCTACGGATCAGCCTGGGGTATGAGCTGGAGGTCCGCGGTCGCACCCGCGAGGTCGAGCAGCAGGCGTTCCAGAACGTGATCGACCAGGTCGTCCTGGGCGACCGGCTGGGCTGCGAGGCCGCCTGGTTCGTGGAGCACCACTTCACCAGGGGCTTCTCCCATTCCTCAGCACCCGACCTGGTCCTGGCCGCCATCTCGCAGCGCACCGAACGCATCCGCCTGGGGCTCGGGGTGGTGCTGCTGCCGTTCCAGTCCCCGATCCGTACGGCGGAACGCGTCGCCACGCTCGACATCCTGAGCGGCGGCCGGGTCGAGTTCGGCACGGGGCGGGGCGCGTCGCCGCTGGAGTACCAGGCGTTCCAGCGGCCGTTCGAGAAGTCGCGGCAGATCTGGGAGGACTCGCTGGAGGCCACGCTGGCCATCTGGCAGGCCGACGGAGAGCCGGTCAGCCGGTCGAACGAGTTCTTCGAGATCCCCGACGTGGCCGTCTACCCGCGCCCGGCCCAGCGGCCGCACCCTCCGGTCTGGGTGGCCTCGACCTCCCTGGAGGGCTATCTGGCCGCCGCCAGGCACGGGTACAACCTGCTCGGCATGACCATGCTCAAGGGCATCGACGACGTCGCCGCCGACATCGCGAGATATCGGGAATGTCTGAGCGAGCATGGCTTCGACCCCGCCACCCGGCGCGTCGCGCTGATGATCCCCTGGTACGTCGCCCCCACCCGCGACGAGGCCAACGTCACGGCCGCCGATCCGGTTCTGTGGTACATCCGCCGCCAGGTCAACCTCGTCACCCCGCCCGACTACTACGACGCCCGCCACGCCACCCACCGCGTGCTCGGGCAGCTCGCCGCCGGGCTGCCGCCCGAGGAGGCCATGGCCACGCTCCGCGAGCACCTGATGGTCGTCGTGGACGACGTGGAGGGCTCGCGCAAGGCCCTGGCCAGGATCGCCGAGGCGGGCGCGACGGACCTGATCATCCAGGCGCAGGTGGGCGGCCTGGCGCACGAGCGGGTGTGCGAGTCGATCTCCCTGTTCATGAAGGACGTGATGCGTTGATGGCGCGCTGGCTGACCCGGGACGACCTGGGGGCCGCGGCGGGCTCCGCCACCGGGCTGCTGCTGGTCTCCCCCGACGTGTCCAGCGTCTTCCCGCTGACCCCCGAGGACCGTACGGCCGCGGCGGGGCTGACGGGGGCGGCGCTGCGGGAGTCGGGGGTCGGCGAGCACGACCGCGTCGTGGTGGCCCTGGCGGAGCCGGCCGGCGCGCTGTGGGCGTCGGCGGCGGCGGACGTGGCGCAGGCGGCGGCCTGCGTGGGCCCGCGCGGCCGGATGCGCCTGCACCACGCGCTGAGCGCGCTGAAGGCCACCACGCTGGTCGCGACCCCCACGGGCGCGATGGACCTTTTGGCCCGCCTGCACCTGGAGTTCCTGCTGGACCCGCTGGACCTCGGGCTCAGGACCATCGTGCTGACCGGCGAGATCGCCTCCAAGCGCACGCTCGGGCACCTGGCCGGCGAGTTCGGGGCCACGGTCACGGAGGTGCTGGCCAGCCCGTTCAGCGGTGGCGCGCTGGCCTGGCGAGCGGCCGAGCACGATCCGCTCCGGCCGCTCGCGGACGGTGTGCTGGGGCTGGCGGCGCTGGACAAGGACGTCCCCGCCACGGCGGACGGACCGGCCGAGCTGGTCGTCACCCCGTCCGCGCACTCGGCGCTCGGCGACGCCGTGCTCAGGACCGGCCTGGTCGCCAGGACCGCGGGAGGCGGGGACATCCCCGCGCCCGCCCACACGGTGGGCGAGCACGTGCTGGTCAGGGGCGTGTGGCTGGCGCTGCCGCGGATCGAGAGGGCGCTGTCGCGGATCGACGGCGTGGCGGGGTGGGAGCTGGCGGTCAGCCGGCAGGGGACGCTGGACACGGCGGCGCTCAAGGTCACGTTCGCCAGGCAGAGCCTGATCGGCAACCCCATGTGGAAGGGGCGGATCGAGCAGGCCGTCCGGGCGCTGACGCCCGTGTCGGTGACCGTGGAGATCGTCCAGGAGGTCTCCGAGACCCCCGCGCCCTGCACCGTGAACGACCTGCGCGGCCACCACCTCGGAAGGGACAGAGCGCTCATCACCTGAAGGGGCAGCCGATGGGATCGATGCCGGACTGGGGGACGCTCCCCCGCATGCTTCGTGACCAGGCCGAACGCCATCCCGACGAGCTCGTCGTGGCCGATCCCGCGGGCCCGCGGCTGACGCTGGCCGGGCTGCGCGAGGCGGCGTCCGGGGTCGCGCGCGGGCTCGTCGCGCTCGGCGTGCGGCCGGGTGACCGGGTGGCGATGTGGGGGGTGAACTCGGCCCGCTGGGTGACCCACGCGTTCGGGATCTGGGACGCGGGGGCGGCGATCGTGCCGCTGTCGCCCCGGTGCAAGGGCATCGAGGCCGCCCAGCTCATCGAGAAGACGGGCGCGCAGGTGCTGATCGCCGAAAGCTCCCTGGCCGGGCTGCTGCCGCCGCTGCCCGGCCTGCGGCACGCCGTGCCCGGGGTGCCCGCCGCCGCGGAGGTGCCCGTGCGGGAGGCCGAGGAGCGGGCGCTCGCCGTACGGCCCGGCGACCTGTGCGAGATCATGTCCACCTCCGGCACCACCGGCACGCCCAAGGGCGTGATGATCGACCACTCCCAGGTGCTGCGCGGCTACTGGGACTGGTCGGAGATCGTCACGCTGGACGAGCACGACCGCTATCCGGTGATCGCGCCGTTCAGCCACGGGTTCGGGCTCAACGCCGGGCTCGTCGCCTGCGTGCTGCGCCGGGCCACGATGATCCCGGTCGCGGTCTTCACGCCGGACGCGCTGATGTCGCTGATCGCCGAGGAGCGGGTAACGGTGCTGGCCGGGCCGCCCACGCTGTTCCACCGGCTGCTGGACGAGCTCGACCGCGGGGCCTGGGACGTGTCGTCGCTGCGGGTGGCCATCTGCGGGGCCGCCGCCGTGCCGGCCGGCCTGATCACGCGGCTGGTCGAGCGGGTCGGCCTGGAGCGCATGATCAACGCGTACGGGCTCATGGAGGGCACGGTCGTCTCCATGACCAGGGCGGGCGACCCCATCGACGTGATCGCGAACACCACCGGCAGGCCCGTGCCCGGCATCGAGGTGAAGGTGGTGGACGACGACGGCGAGCCGGTCGCGGCCGGCGAGCGCGGCGAGATCCTGCAGCGCGGCTACGGCGTGATGCGCGGCTACTGGGGCGAGCCCGCACGGACGGCCGAGGTGATCGACGCGGACGGCTGGCTGCACACCGGCGACGTCGGCGTGCTGGACGAGGCGGGCAACCTGGCCATCGTGGACCGCAAGAAGGACCTGTACATCGTCAACGGGTTCAACGTCTCCCCCGCCGAGGTCGAGTCGCTGCTGCTGCGGGAGGGCTCGCTGGCGCAGGCCGCGGTCGTGGGCGTGCCCGATCCGGTCTCCGGGGAGTCGGGGCTGGCCTACGTCGTGCCCCGCCCGGGGATGGCGGCCGATCCCGAGGCCCTGGCCGCGTGGGCGCGCGCCAACATGTCCGGCTACAAGGTGCCCAAGCGGATCGTCGTGGTGGACGCCCTGCCGACCAACGCCAACGGCAAGGTGGACAAGGTGGCCCTGCGCCATCGCCCGGCGTAGCGGAGTAGCGTGGAGGCACGCGCCTCCGCTCAGAAGCCGTCATGAGCGGTTACGTTGGCAGGAGCACCGATCATGCGGTATTCGCCAGGGACGGGTTCATCCGCACCGGCGACCGGGGATACATCGATCACACTGGCCGGTCGCGTCCAGTGGGACGTGTCGCACGTGGACCGGCGTAGGGAGGCGGCGTGACGTTGCACGTGGCGGTCATCGGGTCGGGCCCTGCCGGGATCTACACGGCCGAGGCACTGGTCAAGCAGTCGGCCGAGCCGGTCGGGGTCGATGTGATCGAGCGGTTGCCGACCCCGTACGGGCTGGTCCGGTACGGCGTGGCGCCCGACCACACCTCGATCAAGTCCATCGCGAACTACCTGCGCAAGGTGCTGGAGCTGCCCCAGGTGCGCTTCCTCGGCGGCGTCACGCTCGGCTCCGACGTGTCGGTCGAGGACCTGCTGGGCGTCTACGACGCGGTGGTCTACTGCACGGGCGCGATGGTCGACAGGAAGCTCGGCATCCCGGGCGAGGACCTGCCGGGCAGCGTGGCCGCGACCGACTTCGTGAACTGGTACTGCGGGCACCCCGACGTCGACCCCGGCCGGTTCACGCTCGACACCTCCGAGGTCGCCGTGATCGGGGTCGGGAACGTCGCCGTGGACGTCGTCCGCGTCCTGGCCAAGACCGCCGAGGAGCTGCGCGCCACCGACGTGCCGCACGAGGTGCTGCACCGGCTCGGCGAGAGCGAGGTGAAGGCCATCCACATGGTCGGGCGGCGCGGGCCCGAGCACGCCAAGTTCACCCTGAAGGAGCTGCGCGAGCTGGGCGAGCTGGCCAACGCCGACGTGTGCGTGCGCCCGGACGAGGCCGTCGTCCTGGGCGGCGACTTCCCGCGCCAGGTGCAGGGCAACATCAAGGTCCTGCAGGGGTGGGCGGACCGCGAGCCGGTGGGCCGCCCGCGCCGCCTCGACGTGCGCTTCTGGCTGCGGCCCGTCGAGATCCTCGGCACGGAGCGGGTGGAGGGGCTCAGGCTCGAGCGCACCCGGCTGTCGGAGGAGGGGCGCGTGGTCGGCACCGGCGAGTACGAGACCCTGCCGGTCGGCATGGTGCTGCGCTCGGTCGGCTACCAGAGCGTCCCGCTGCCCGGGGTGCCGTTCTCGGACCGGACCATGACCGTGCCGAACGAGGCCGGGCGGGTGCGCGATCGCGAATACGTGGCAGGCTGGCTCAAACGCGGGCCCACCGGGGTGATCGGCACCAACAAGTCCGACGCGGCGGAGACCGTCCGCACGCTGCTGGCCGACCTCGAGGGCGGCGCTCGCGTGGGCTCGGGCGGCATCGACCTGCTGCTGGCCGGGCGCGGGGTGCGGCCGGTCACGTACGCGGAGTGGCTGGCCATCGAGGCGGCCGAGGCGGAGCTCGCCCAGTCGCTCAACCGTGGCGAACGCGTCAAGCTCGTCGGGCTGGAGGCCATGCTCCGTGCCTGCCGTCCCTGAGGGTTTCGCCGGGACGTACCGGCAGCAGCAGGCCCGCTACACCGAGGCGCGCCCCGGCTGGCAGCCCGTCCACACCGTGTACGTGCCGGCCGACCGCTTCTCGCCCCGCACCGTCGCCGAGTGGGGCGAGCGGGCTCTGTCACTGCTCAAGGCTCACCTGGCGGGCCCCGACGAGGTGGCCGAGGTCTTCGGCGTGCCCTCCGGGCTCGCCGCCGTCGTGCACGAGATGTTACTGCGCAAGCTGTCCACCGAGCCGGTCGAGGACCTGCGCGTCGACTTCGAGGACGGGTACGGCGTGCGGCCCGGCCCCGTCGAGGACGGCCACGTGAGGCAGGCCGTCGAGGCGGTCGCCGCGATGCACGCGGCCGGAGCGCTGCCCCGGCGGTGGGGTCCCCGGGTGAAGTCGTTCGCCGACGGGGATCCCGATCGGTCGGTGCGCACGCTGCGCGGCTTCGTGACCGGGGTGGTGGAGCGGGCCGGTGAGCTGCCGGGCGGGTTCACGGTGACCTTTCCCAAGGTGCTGATGGAGGCCTACCTCGGGCAGTTCGCGGGCGTGCTGGCGGAGCTGGAGGCGGAGCTCGGGGTGCGGCTGCGGTTCGAGATGCAGGTGGAGGCGCCGCAGACGCTGCCGTTCCTGCGCGGCGAGCTGAACGAGTCGCTGGGCGGGCGGCTGGCGGCGGCGCACTTCGGGGTCTTCGACTACACGGCCGCGCTGGGGCTGCCGCCGCACGAGCAGCGGCTCGACCATCCGGCCTGCGACCACGCGCGGCACGTCATGCAGACGGCGTTCGCGGGGACGGGGGTGGAGCTGTCGGACGGCTCGCTGGCCGCCTCGCCCGCCTCCGACCGCGCGGGGGACGTGCACGGGCTGTGGCGGCGGCACGCCGAGCTGGTCCGCCACTCGCTGCGGCACGGCTTCTACCAGGGATGGGACATGCACCCGTCCCACCTGGTGAGCCGGTTCGCCACCGTCTACGCCTTCCACCTGGCCCGCTACGACTCCTACCGGGAGCGGGTGCTGGCCTGGGAGGAGCGGCGCTCGGCCGGGGGTGGCGTGATGGACGAGCCAGCCACGATCCGCACCCTGGCGGCCGCCCTGCGCCGCGCCGACATGGCCCTGCCGTGAACCTCCGGGAGGGTGGTCAGTCGCGCTCGACCAGGGCCCGCCACTGGCGTACCAGGCGCCACTCGACCGGGTCCGACCAGCTCGACCGCACGGCCGAGCCGACGTGGAAGGCGCGGATGCCGTAGTCGAGCAGGGCGGGCACGTGCGCGGGCCGCAGACCGCCGCCGGCCAGCACGATCGAGCCGTCGCCGGCGTCGGCGCGCGCCTTGAGCACGGGCAGCCCGTCCCCCACGCCGGTGGGCGCGCCGGAGCTGAGCACGGTGGCCAGGTTCGGCAGCAGCCGCACGGCGCGCCAGGCCGCGTGGACGTCGGCGGCGTGGTCGACGGCGCGGTGGAACGTCCACGGCAGCGGCGAGACCGCGTGGATGAGCGCCTCGGTGGCGGTCAGGTCGACGGCTCCCGCGCCGTCGAGGAACCCGAACACGAACCCGGCCGCCCCGGCCTGCTTGAGTGCCTTGGCGTCGCGGCTGAGCCGCTCGACGACGTCGGGGTCGGCGGCGAAGCTCGCGTCGCAGCGCAGCATCACCATCTGCGGGAGCGGGCACTCGGCGGCGATCGCGGCGACCGTCTCCGGCGAGGGGGTCAGCCCGTCGGCCGCCATGTCGGCCACGACCTCGAGTCGGTCGGCTCCGCCTTGTTCGGCGGCGACGGCGTCGCGCACGTTGAGCGCGATCACCTCAAGGAGGGATCCGGTCATGGGGAGAGGTTATATGGCGCTTTGCGCCCTTGTGCCAGAAGGTTGACCCTGGCCCTCGGCCCGGGACCGACCCGGAGCGTCAGCGGGCCGGCACCCCTGGACGGGGGCACCGGCCGGCGTGGAGACGGCGCCTACATGGCGGCTACCGGCGTCTTCTCCAGCCATGCCTCCTTCCACGTGTCCTCGTCGACCTTGCCGGTCACCGGCAGGCCCTCGAACTCCTGGAACTCCTTGCAGATCCGCTCCGTCTGGTCGCCGAAGTCGCCGTCGACCTTGAGCTCAGGCCAGCCGCGGTTGTTGACCTGCCGCTGCCACTTCCGGACGTCCTCGCCGGTGTCGCCCTTCTTCAGGATGCGGCCGGGCGTCGGCTGCGGCTTCGTGCTGCCGGCCTCCCAGGTGGCGTCCCACGTGGCCTTGTCGACGTCGCCGTTCGAGGTCAGGCCGTGCTCCATCTCGAAGTTGGCGCACAGACGCCTGCTCTCCTTGCCGTAGATGCCGTCGACCTCGATGTGCCAGCCACGGTTCCTGAGCTGTTGCTGCCACTTCTTGACGAGCTCGGGCCTGTCGTCCCCGATGTCCAGAGGAGGGGGGCGGTATTCCGGAGCCTTCATGGCTACCTCCTGATGCCGATGAGGGTGGATCCCACGATCGTGGGCCGTCCATTTGTGCGGGCACCTGTAGTGGTGCCCACGTCTCCAGGACATCACAGAAAATCCGGAAAGACGCCCTACCTAGATGCCTTTTGGGCAGCCTGTTTAACACATTTGGGGTTAAAAACCTAAGCCCTTCAAAAAAGCGACAATACCCAATTTTTCGGACAGGGGTCGGTAGGCAAGAGGGCGCGCCGGGCAGCGGCCGGCGCGCCCTCCCGATGAACGGCCTACAGGTAGTAGTACACGTCTACCGTGCCGTCAGCGCAGTTGGAGAAGACAGCCTCTCCCGGGCCCTGCGCAGGCTCATAGTTGACGAACTGCGCAGCCTCGTCACGAGTCGGATAATTGGTTACGTTCCAGATCTTTGTGGTCTGGTCCAGACCTTGTTCCCTTTTTGCATTGTTCGCCTGGGAACGCTTGTCGACAGCAGTGGTGAATGACATATACGGAACCTCTCCTTTTTCTTACATGAATGCGCGGGCCCGCCTTCTACGGAGCCCGCACCAGACCCACGCCCCGGTCGGCCACGTCGACGCCGGACGCCAGCGGGCTGACCGCGGCGCCGGCGAGCAGGCGCGCGATGACCGTGGACGAGGCCGCCGGCAGCGGCGACTTCATCACGTCCTCCCACCACAGCGCCGCCACGCCCGCGACGTGCGGCGTGGCCATGCTCGTACCGCTCAGGGAGCGCAGGCCGCCCCCGCTCCGCGCGGAGACCACGCCCACCCCCGGGGCGCTGATCTGCGGGAAGGTATTGGAGAAGGGCGCGACGACCAGGCCGTTGCCCGTGGGCGACTGTGCCAGCGCGCCGACCGCGATGACGCCCTCCGCGGCGGCGGGCAGCGACACGGCGATCTCGAAATCCGGCCCGTGCTGGCGCTCGCTCTCGTTGCCGGCCGCCGCCACGACGACGGTGCCGGGGCCGACCGCCCCCCGGGCGGCCACCATCCGCATGAGCGCGTCGAAGAGCCGCAGGTTCGCCCGGTACGCCTCCAGGGCGAGCGACGTGGCGAACCTCGGCTGCCGTCCCATGTCCACCAGCCGCTGCACCATGCCGGGGAAGTCGAACCCCAGGGACATCGAGATCACCTGGGCGCCCTGGTGCAGCGCCCATTCCATGCCGCGCAGCAGCCCTTCGGTGTCGCCGCTGCCGTCGTCGGCGAGCACCTTGGCGATCAGCGCCCGGCTCACGCCGGGCGCGACGCCGATCCGCGTGCCCTCGACCGGCCGGCCGAAGATCGTACCGGCGCAGTGCGTGCCGTGCCCCTGCTTGTCGCCCACGCCTGAGCCGCTGAAGTCCTCCTGGATGAGGGTCACCCCGGTGAAGGCGGGGTGGGTGGCGTCGATGCCGGTGTCGAGGACGGCCACGACGGTGTCCGCTCCCGTCCGCGTCGTGACGTCGGCGCCCACGGCCTTGACGCCCCACGTGGCCGCGGCGGCGGTCGCCTCGGCCTCCGCCCGCCCGTCGGCCCCGTCCTCGATCGGCTGGATGAGCGTGGTCGGCATGACCGGCGCCACCGCCCGCACCTCCGGGTCGCGTGACACGTCGCGCAGCTCGCGCTTGCCGAGCTCCACCACTTCCACGTGCGGTTCGCTGCCCACACCGAGCGCCGGCGGCGGCACCGGACCGCCCGCCCGCGCCGACTCCAGCGGACTCGCCGTGCGCACGCCGCTCATGTCGCGCAACACGCTGTATCTCTCACCCATGGCCTTCAGCCCCCGCTCGACGCCGTCCTCCGGACGTGGCGCCGGTCCTCCGGCCCCACGGGAACATGCCCCCGACCGGTTCCGCTGGTTGCCAAGCCACGCTGAAATGCCGCCCAACAGGGCGCGCCCTTCCGCCACCCCCCGTTCAAGTGAGCGGAGTGGGCTCCCGGTGCCTGCTCTTCTTCGCCGCCAGCTCGCGGGCGAGGTGTTGCTGGAGCTCGACGTGCCGGAACTGGTAGTACGGCCCCTCCGTGCGCAGCAGGCCCAGGCGGTGGGCGTCGTCGAGGAAGTTCATCGCCCGCAGCGGCAGGCTGCCCCTGGTGGCCAGGCGGGGAACGGTCAGGTTGTAGGCGAGCCAGGCGTGGTGGCTGCCCAGCATGAGCCCGAACAGCAGCCCCAGCAGCCCGACGACGATGCCCATGCTCCAGCTGAGCTGTGCCTTCCACGCGATGGTCGCGCCGATCGCCCCGAGAACGAGCCCGCTCACGATGCGGATCACGGTCAGGTTGCGGTCGGCCTGCCAGGTCGAGCGCGGGGACCGCGCACTGGCGTCCGTGGCCGGACGCTCGACCCACCGCACGAGGCCGAACACGAAAATGAAGCCGATGCCCGACAGCAGCCCGACCTGTACGGCGGCCGCCACGCCGACCGCCGTGCTGCCCATGAACACGGCGCCTGTCACCCAGCCGACGAGCGCCCCCAGGGCACCGAAGAGGAGCGCGGCACCCATCATCCGGACCAGATCAGACAGCCTGCCGCGCAGCCGGAAGTCCGCGTGCCCCGGTGCCTCGGTGAACCAGGAACCGGTCATGAACACGATCGCGAGCGTGGCCAGCACGCCGACCGCGGCACCGGCAATCAGATCGCCGCCCGCGAAGGCGAAGAGCCCGCATATCACCGCCCCGGCCCCGATGCCGCTCCACCACCGCACCGATCGGTTGGGGGCATGGCGAGCCAGGTGCCACCATGCCAGGTCCCGCGTGTCCTCCTCGTTCTTCGCGAGCTGGCGGCACAGGTACGTCAGCCACCGGTTGACCTGCTCCGGCGTCCACGCGTGCTGCGGGCGGAAGAGCTGGGCCGGCGCGTCGGCCGGTGGACGCGTGCTGACCAGGGCGGGGATCAGCTCGTCGCACAGGTGGTCCTGCAAGGCGGCGGCGCTGCCCCGCCCCAGCTCCAGCAGCGGCGCAGGATCCGCGCGCGTGGCGATGTAGGTGGCGCGGACCAGCCATAGCCCCAAGGACGTCGAGGTCACCTCGGCCAAGGCGGGGGCGGTCCCCGTACGCAGCGACTCCAGCACCTCGGACCAGGCCGGCCGCGGCACCGAGGGCAGGCATGCCTGCAGGTAGTCGGCCGCGGCGGCGGGACACATGGGCTGCGGCTCGATGACCGCCGCGCCCCTGAGGACGTCGCCGAGCTCATCGACCGATTCAGCGAACTGCTCCGTACGGCAGGTGAGGATGAGCTGGTCGTTCTCGCACATCGAACGGTTCAGCGCGCGCAGCATGTCGATGCGGGCGTGTTCGGGCAGCTCGTCGAGCCCGTCGATCACGGGCAGCAGCTCGCCACGGGACACCAGCGCCTCGGGGATGCCGGGGCCGAGCGCTTCCGCGCGCAACGCTGGATAGTCCGTCGCCACACTCGATGCCAGCCAGTCCTGCACCCGTGGATGGACGCGGTCGTCCCAGCGGGCGGCCGACACCAGCACCGGCACGTGCTCCTCCGGCTGCCGCGTACGGAGCAGTTCGAGCACCAGTTGCACGGCCAACGTCGTCTTCCCCGTCCCCGGGCCTCCTAGGATGACCAGCCGCCTGCAGTTCAGGGCCCTGAAGTTGCGCGCCATGTCCTCGATGTGCATCCCCAGACCGGGGAAGGCCACGGTGCCCTTGGCGATGATCTCGGGACGATCGACGAGCTCACGCCGCTCGGTCGATCGCCAGGGCAACGGCATGGGCTCCGGATCGCACAGCGAGCGCAGGACCGGTTCCTCACGCCACTGCTGGGCCACCAGGCCGGCGAGGATGTCCTTCGCGGTGTCGATGTCGGCGGAGGTCGGCGCACGCCTGGGCGCACGGCTCGTACGCCACGAGGACCACAGCTGCACCAGGCCGTTCCCCAGCATGATCACGCTGCTGACCGCCGCGAGCATCTGGAGGAACGGCGCTGCCCCGCCGGACGCACCGGGCTGGTCCGCCGCGATGGTGACGAGCGCGAAACCTACGGCCAAGACCACGCCGCCCCAGAGGAGCGCCCACCCGGCCACACGATTCCGCGGCCAGAAATTACCAGACATAAGTCCATTATCTTCGCCATACAGCTAGAAATGGGACTGATAAATTCATGCCCGAGGTCGATTGATCGGAAAAACGAGCGGGGTCATTCAGTGAAATTCCCATCGCGCGGCAGCGATCCGGAAACATCACCACACGGGTGAAAGGCCATGGCGTGTCCCTCTCGCCGCCTCCCTGCCCCTGGGCCCGGGGACGACGAGGTTTCCGTCCGTGACGAGCATGAATCGCTCCAGGCCCGGCACCATCACGTGCACGGCGACCACACCTCCCGGCAGGGCGCGCACCGGCCGGGCGTAGGCCCTGAAGCCCCGTGCCGCCAGCGTCGCGGACACCGTCCGCAGTTGCGTGGCGGGCGTTCCCAGCACCGGCTCGGCGGCGGGGAAGGGCACCACGCGCGCCTGGCGCAGGGCCTCGGTGAGCTCGAACCGCCCGCAGGCGGCCAGAGCCGGATGCGCGTCCAGCGCGGCAGGATGGCGGCGGGCACCGCCTGCCAGCTCCTCGCCCAGCGTGGTCTGGACGAGCTCGGTGAGGGCGCGCCAGGCGGCATGGGCCGGGCTCAGCGAGGTGCCCGTGCCGCGCCGGTGCGGCTGGCGGGAGCTGGGCGCCGTGTACGCCAGCATGGTCGGCACCCCGAGATCGCTGGTGATGTCCAGCAGGTGTACCGGGGATCCGGTCAGCTCCCCGGCCACCGCGTGCGCCCGGGCGGCGTCGGGCGGCAGCGTCCCCGGGTCGATGAGCGTGAGCCGGAACCGGCGCCCGCCGAGGAAGGCCCGTACCAGCAGCAGGGACAGGGCATCGCGCTCGATCGCCTCGTTGAGGGCGTGCAGCACCGCCTCGGCGGCGGTGACGCCGACGGCCGAGCCGCTGTTGCAGCTGTAACGCATGAGGTGGGTGTAGTCGCTGTCGTCGCCGGCCCGCTCGCGCAGGGGCGCGGCCTCCGTCTCCAGGTACCAGGGCGCGGACAGGAACAGCGGCACGAGCGCGTCGCCCGCGCCGGCGAGGGCGCGGTAACGCCGGCAGGCCATCCGGCGTCCGGGCATGGGGGCCAGCAGCGGCGCGCAGGCATCCGAGCGCAGCGGCCCCGCGGCGATCGCGGCGGGGGCGGCGGGCTCCACGGCGCCCGGGTCGAATCCGGCGGGTCCCGTCAGGTGATGCTCGACGGCCTCGAAGAGCGCGCCCAGCCGGGCCTCGTCCGGGCCGCCCTTGCCCATCCCGCACGCGACCGGCGCTGGGCCCGCCCGGCTCACGAGCCCGCACCACCAGGCGGCCGGATCACGCCCCCCGCCCACGTCGGCGAGCTCGGCCCGCAGGCCCAGCGCGGCAAGTGCCGCCACCGAGCGCCGTCCGGCCTCGGCGAGCGGCACCTCCCGCTCCGTCGGACAGCGCGCGGGACGGACGGATCTACTCCTCGTCATCCCCGGCCGCCGCCGTCAGCTCCTCCAGACGGTCGAGCTCGGCCTCGGTGAGGTGCTGGCTGCGCCTGTCCAGGGACGCGACAGAGACGTAGTCGACGACGTTACCCATGAGGCTCCCCTTTCTCCTCGCTTCTCACGGTAGCCATGACCCGCCGGAAGACCAGAAAAGAAGAAATAAGCCATCTCAATGACATTTTTAATGACCTAACTTGACTTCCCGGAAGCGACGGACACGGGCACCGGATGCCGAAAGATGGGTCAACAAGCGGTCAATTACCTGCCGGACATCTGGACGGCCGCGCGACCCGGCGCACACATTCGAGATGAGATGCCTGCTTTATATGGGAGCGGCGGACGATTATGGAAATATCCACGGAAGTCAGCGAAAGCAGGGTGCGGCAGACCAGGGCCGCCGCCGAACGGTACCGCTGGAGCGGTGCCGAACGCGACGAGGCCTGGCGCAGGCACGAACGGGGCGAGGCCTTCCCCGACTCCCCGGAGATGCTGGCCGCCCGTACCGCCCGCCTCATCCAGCGCAACGGCCTCCCGGTCGAAGCGGCGCTGGAGGCCACCAGGACCGACGCCCTCGACCAGCCCCAGATGTACGAGCGCATCCTCGGGGTGGCCAAGGACCTGCAGTCGTGGAGTTTCCTGCCCCGCGGGGCGCGGGCCGCGCGCACGGTCGCCCGGATCTGCGTCGCCGAGAACGGCCGCGAGCTCCCGATCGGCACCGGCTTCCTGGTCTCCCCCCGGCTCCTGCTCACCAACCATCACGTGCTGCCCGACGCCACGGCGGCCGGCGCGGTGATCGTGGAGTTCGACGCCCAGGTCACCGTGGACAACATCCCCGAGGTCTCCCGGCGGTTCACCCTGGCGCCCGACGCGTTCTTCGTCGCCGACGCCGCCCTCGACTTCGCCCTCGTCCTCGTGAGCCCCGACGCCGACGGCCGCCAGGCCGGGCAGACGTTCGGCTGGAACCGGCTCAGCGTCCAGACGGGCAAGCTGGTCATCGGCGAGCCGGTCAACATCGTCGGTCATCCCAGCGGCCGGTTGAAGGAGATCTCCATCCGGGAGAACCGGCTGGAGGCGCGCCTGGACGACTTCCTGCAGTACCAGACCGACACCGAGCCGGGCAGCTCCGGGTCCCCGGTGTTCAACGACCAGTGGGAGGTCACGGCGCTGCACCACAGCGGCGTGCCCAGAACCGACGACCAGGGACGTATCCTGCGCCGCGACGGGCAGCCCTGGCGGGAGGGAGACGGCGACGACGCCGTCGACTGGGTCTCCAACGAGGGCGTGCGGATCAGCGTCATCCTCAAGCACCTCGCCGCCCTGCCCCTGGACGAGGCCCGGCGGGCGTACCTGACGGAGATGGGGCCGGAGTCCGGCCTCGGGGACGCCACCGCCCCGCGGGTGGCCGTCACCGTCCCGCCGCCTGCCTCTCCGGTGGACGGGCTGGTCATCGAGACGGACGCGCGGGGCACGCCGCTCCGCGCCGGCGTGCCCGCCGCACCCGGCGCCTTCGGCGGGTCCAGGCACGTGGTCTTCCTCCATGGCCGCGGCCAGGAGGAGGAAGATCCCGAGCAGTTGCGCCGGTACTGGGCCGCCGGGCTGAACGGCGGGCTCACCCGGGCGGGGCTGGCCACGATCACGCCGGGTGACGTGTGCTTCCCCTTCTACGCCAGGCAGCTCCTGCTGGCCATGCAGCCGATGGAGGCCCTGTCGCGTTCACCGCGCGGGGCCGTCGAGGCGGTGGCGCCGGGCCCGGGCTCCACGCGGCAGCTGTACGAACAGCTGATCATCGAGGCGGCGGGCCGGGCCGGCATGCCGGGGGCACGGCCCGGGAGCAGGGAAGGGCTGGGCGACTCCGTGCGCCGCGGCCTGAGCTGGCTCGCCGACACCACCGACCTGGATCGGCTGCTCATCGCCGCGATCTTCGCGGACGTGGCCGCCTACCTCGACGACCGGCAGGTCCGCGAGGCCGTGCTGGGCTGCGTGCTCCAGGAGATGCCGCGCGCCGGCCGGCTGGTGCTGGTCAGCCACAGCCTCGGCACGGTGGTGGCCATGGACCTGCTCACCCGGCTCGACCCGGCGGTGGAGGTCGAGTTGCTCGTCACCGCGGGAAGCCCGCTCGGGCTCGACAGCGTGCACCGGCGCCTGCTCGCCGGCGGGCCGCACCGTCCTGACCGGGTGGCGCGCTGGTTCAACGCCTGGTGTCCCCTCGACCCGGTCGCCATCGGGTGCCCGCTGAGCGGCCACTGGGCCGGCGGTCCTGACGAGGTCGCCGTCGCCAATCCGGTGGGCAAGGCCCACGACATCGAGGAGTACCTCGCCCATCCCGAGGTGGCCCAGCCGATCGGGGCCGCGCTGGCCGCGGCGGTCCCGGCGCCGGCCTGACGGACGGCGCGGAACGCCGGCACCACGCCGTGGCGGCCGCCGTCAGGGAGCGGTGGCCGCGTACTGAGGCCGAGTCGAGCGCCTGAGGCAGAGTCCCGCACCTGAGGCCGGACTTCCTCAACCGGGGCCGCGCAGGCGGTCTTCGAGGGTCTCCACCAGGCCGGCGATCACTCCGTGGGGCGAGGGGCTGTAGTGCGGGACCGCCCACCGCGTGATCCTGGCGTCGATCACCGTGGGGCGGTCCGAGCCCAGCGCCGCCCGGAAGGCGTCCTCGAACTCCTCGATCGTCTCCACCCGGTACCCGTCCGCCCCGCACGCGCGGGCGTAGGCGGCGAAGTCCGGGTTCCGGAACTCGACCAGGCCGGTCTCCAGGTACTCCGAGAGCTGGTAGAGCTTGATCAGCTTGAACTCCTGGTCGTCGAAGATGATCCAGATGACGGGGATGCCGTGCTCGACGGCGGTCATCAGCTCGAAGCCGGACAACGAGTAGCACCCGTCGCCGCAGCCGACCACGACCGTTCGATCGGGCTGGGCGACCTTCAGCCCGATCGCGCCGTTGACGTGCCCGGCCATCGGCCCGAACGAGCCGGCCTTGCGGAAGTTCTGGCCCTCCTCGACGTCCACGTAGTAGCCGAGCCACGCCAGATGCGCGCCCGCGTCGGCCAGGAGGACGGCACGCGCCGGCAGCAGCCGGCCGATCGCCTGCGCGAGCTCCCCTGGGTGGATCTTGCCGGTCAGGTGGGTGATGTGCCTGGCCTCGTAGTCCTTGCCGGTCACCTCGGCGGCCGGTACGTCACCGACCTTCCGCTCCAGCGCCTCGGCCAGCGCGGCGACGGCCGGGCGCGCGTCGGACAGGAGCGTGTAATCGGCCTTGTACGCCTTGCGGAACTCGATCTCGCTGATGTTCACGTGGATGAGCACCTTGCCGTCGAACAGGTCCCGGCGATAGTTGAAGGTGGCGTGCTGGTTCAGGGAATTGCCGACGCACAGGACGACGTCGGCCTCCCGGAACGCCTTCCAGGCGCTCGCGTGACCGCTGTCGGAGAAGACTCCCAGCGCGAGGGGGTGCTTCTCCGACACGATCCCCTTGCCGTCGAGCGTGGTCAGCAGCGGGATCCGGAACCGTTCGATCAAGTGCCTGATCTGCGGGCCGGCTCCGCTGCGGACCGCGCCGAACCCGGCGAGCACGACGATCCGCCGGCGCTCCCGCAGGGCGTCCGCCAGCACCGACGCGATCTCCTCGACGCGTGCCGGGTCGGGCTGGGCCGGCGCGGCGTCGAGCCGGACGGGCCGCGTTCTGCCGACCTCGACGCCGCGTTCGGTCAGGTCGAGGGGGACGTGGATGTGCACGGGGCCCGGCCGCCCCTCGAAGGCGATCTTGACGGCCTCCTCGAGCACGTCGAAGGTGTCGTCGGCGGATTCCAGCAGGAAGGACCTCTTGGTCGTGGCGGCGAACATGGCCTGGGAGTCGGGCGTCCCGCCGAGGCCGGAGGTCTCGTTCAGCGAGCCCCATCCCTGCCACTTCCTGGGCGCGTATCCCGAGACGGCCAGGACCGGGTAGGAGTCGGACATCGCCATGGCCAGCCCGGAGAACAGGTTGAACGCGCCGGGCCCGGCCGTGGCGAAGCAGAAGCCCAGCTTCCCGCTGAACATCGCATACCCGCAGGCCATGAAGGAGGCCGCCTGCTCGTGGCGGGTGATGATCGGCCGGATCCGCCGCGAGTGCTTCAGCGCCAGCATCAGGCCTGCCGCGTTCTCCCCCGCTCCCCCGAAGGCGGCCTCGACCCCGACGTCCTCCAGCCCGGCGACGATGGCCTCGTAGACCTTCATGGGCGCGTCCCCTCCGCGTGCCAGCGGGCGGCGTGCCGCCGATGCGCGTCGGTCGTCCCGTTCGCGAAGAACCGCTCGTAGTACTCGGTCTCGACGTGATGGATCTGCAGCCAGATGCCGGGCACGTGGATGGCGTCGGCGTGGGCGGGGAAGCGGCCGTGCGTCCGGTGGATGTAGACGCAGACGTCCCGCGCGCAGTCGATCACCGCCTGCTCGTACGCGCTCGCCTCGGCCAGGTAACGCCGCCCGTAGTCGCCCTTGTAGATGTGGGCGAAGGTCTTCTCGTCGGTGTAGATGCCGCCGGGGCCGAACTTCGCCCGTACGACGCTGTCCACGGCCGCCTCCATCGAGGGGAAGTTGGGCGGGCAGGCGGCCTTGATGAGCTGCTCCCCGTCCACCCGCAGGCCCACCGGGTGGGAGCGCAGTGCGGCGTACTTCGGCAGCGGCACGTGCCAGCGCAGGACGTCGGCGAGGCGGAAGCGCGGCGTGACGAAGTCGAAGCCGAGCATCCGGCCGTAGGCGCGGGAGAACTTCGGGTCGCCCAGCATGATCTGCGGGTGGATCGTGCCGTGGATCCAGGCGCCCAGCCCCATCGCGTCGGCGGCCAGCATCAGGTTCTGCACGAGCAGGTCCGCCTCGATCTGGGTGCGCATCGTCCCCATGGCGCCGAGCGGCACCTTGACGTCCGCGTTGAGGAATCCGTTCTTGACCCACTTGGCCACGCCCGCCAGGCGATAGAAGTTGCGGTCGTCGACGAACGCCGGCCTGGCCCCCTCCGGCTGGGTGAGCAGGAACATCAGGCAGTTGATGTACTGGTGGGAGAGGTCCACCACGGGCAGGAAGATCGTGGTGCCGGGGAGGTTGGACAGGAACCGGTTCGAGTCGAGGTAGGCGGGGAAGTCCCGCCGCCCCTCGGCCACGTCGAGGCGGCGGTCGAGGACCCGCACCTTGGCCTGGCGGGCCCGTTCGATCAGCGCTTCGGCGGTGAAGGGCAGGTCCGCGGCGGGCGGGAGCTTCCTCAGGTAGTACGTGCCGGTGTCGTTGATCATGAAGAAGTGGGTGCCCTGGGCGTTGTCGGGGCTGCCCGCGGTCCGGCCGGCCATGGTGAGGTTGGGCTTGGCCATGATGGGGTCGCCGTCCCGCGGATCCTCGAACGGCCGGTCGGGCATGGTCAGGCCGGAGCAGCCGGTGAGCGCGATGAGCAGCGCCTCCTCCAGCTCGGTCAGCGGCATCGGCGGGTGCGGTGACCGGTAGCTCATCGAACCCGCCGGGACGGACGCGCCACGGCTGACGCGGTGCGTGCGGCGTTTCCAGATGGTCTCCAGCAGCGGCCGGGACAGGAGCGCTTCCAGCCCTTCCTGCCTGGTGGCGGGCTTGACGTCCATGATCGGGCTCGCTTTCAGTCGTGCGTGACGCCGGTGTTCGCCTCGGGTCTGGCCGGGCGCCATGGCGCGAAGGCGCTCGTGGTGCGGGGCAGGACCGCCGCCAGTTCGGGGCAGTGCCGCAGGATGACGCTCGTCATGCCGTTGCGGGCGATCCAGTCCATCCCCAGCGGGGTGTAGATCTCGGGCCTGAAGTCGACGGTGAGGAAGCGGTCGCTCTGCAGCCGCCGGCTGGCCATGAGGATGAAGACGCGGAACGCCGTGTCGCTGAAGCCGAAGCGCTCGGGCGGGTTCTCCGCGAAGAGCCCGACCATCGTGTCGATGTCGTCGACCGAACGGTAGACGTCCCGCAGCCGGGCCAGGCAGTCGGGGTCGGAGGTGAGGTCCTCGAAGCGCCGCAGGCGCGGCCGGTGCAGGCCGGCGCGGAAGTCGTTGTAGCGCGGCACGGCGCGGCGGCGGGTGCGGACCAGGTCGACCACGGACAGGTCGATGATCTCGCCGTCCCGCTCGAACGCCTGCAGCGCGCGCGGGAAGTTGCGCAGCGTGATGGCCCCGGGATGGGCGATGCCGAGCGAGTACAGCGAGTTCGCCAGGCCCGCCCGGCGCATGACCGGCTCGGTGGCGGCGCCCTGCACGTCGTTGAAGCCGAGGCTCTCCAGCCGCCGCCCGCTCCGGTGGTCGGCGAGCTCGTAGTCGTCCGGGATCAGCGGGTGCATGCGGTAGACGGTGACGAAGTCCTCGGTGAGCGAGTACGGCGCGCCGTGATGGTCGGGCAGGGTCCGCGGGATGCCGGTGAGCGCGTGCGTGTCGGCCAGCCACAGCCCGAGATGGGTCAGCCAGCTCTTCGGCGGCCCCTGCCAGTTGGCCGTCAGCCCGATGTCGATCAGTTCGGTGGCGAGGATGGCGGGGGTCCACTCCACTGTGTGGATCTTGGCGATGAGGGCGGAGACGACGAGCCTGGCCGTGTGGTACACGGACTCCTCGTCCATGCCGGGATACTCCTCGCGCAGGGCCCGGCACACGGCGTTGTGCTCGCGGGCGAAGAGGGTGTGCATGACGCTGAGCCCGAGCCACCAGTTGTCGCGGAAGCCCGTGATCGGGATGCCGTCCGGCCCCGGCACCAGGTGGCCGTCCTCCAGGTGCAGCGACGCGCCGCCGTCCGGCTCGCGCAGGGATCTGGCGACGGTCTCGTCGCCGCCGTAGACCTCCGAGCCGTCCCACCAGTGGGAGGCCGCGTTGGCGGACAGGATCGGCGGGCCCGTGCCGCCGGCCGGGCGCAGGTCGGCGTTCTCGGCGAAGCGCATCACGTGCTCGGGCGCGCCTCCCGGGGTGTTGGTCCACGTCATGCCGTACGGGAGCGGCACCTCGACGCTCGCCGTCCCGGGCGGGCAGCGCTTGTGGTTCACCCAGTCGTGCACCTGGAACTGGATCCAGGCGGCGGCGATCACGTTCAGCGACCGTGCCGGGATGAAGCTGTCGCGGTGGAGCAGCTCCCTGCTGACGATCACCGGGTTCGGCTCGTCGAACAGGTCCGGCCGGTAGACGGGCTGGAGGTTACGGCCGAAGGGCGAGCCGAGCGCTCCCATGGCGGGGTCGGACAGGTCGTTGTAGGTGCCGTCGTAGGTGCGCCTGACGAGCAGGCTGTCGTCGAGGGGCGGGGGCACCGGATGCGCCTGGGGCGGGGCCTGCCGCGTCCCGGTGTCGATCAGGTTGTCGCGGCGCAGCACCTGCCGGATGGTCGCGACGTTGAGCAGGCCGATCCAGGTCGGCAGCCTGTGCCAGGGGACGTACCGGTTGAGCAGGCCGAACGCGCCGCGCAGCAGGGTGCCGACGACGAGGTTGCGCCGCGGTGCGGGCGTGAGGAAGCGGCGGCCGCGGCGATGGGCGCTGCCGGCCTCGTAGGCGGCCTTGCGCGCGCGGTTCAGGTTGCCGAGGGGGCGGAACTCGTCGGTGGTGTTCCACGGGTCGAAGGCGAGCTGGTCGATGCGGGCCTCGGCGGCGCGCGCGGCCGCGGTGTCGAGATCCTGGCGCGGGATCGTCAGCGTGGCGACCGGGACGACGGGCACGTCCGCGTCCGGCCAGTCGGCGGCGCCGTCCTCGACGGGCGTGAGGCGGGCGTCCTCGTAGCGCTGCACGCACAGGTCGAAGACGATGTCCCGCCTGGCCAGCCGGGCCGCGAGCTCGTGCGACAGGTAGTCGGCGTCCTCTCGCGGCGGAGAGGGCGCCGCCGGGGTCCCGGAGGCGGGCCGGAGCCGGTAGCGGACGGGGCCGGCCTGGCCCCAGAGGATGGAACCCCGGCTCCAGTACGTCTCCAGAGCGAGGCTGCGTACCTCGCGCCGGGTTCCGGCGAGCACGTTGCGCCGCATGCGGGCGGCGGTGGACCAGCCCAGGGCCCACGGCAGCCTGGCGTAGAGGGCAACGGCCTTGCGCAGGTTGGTGTTCGCGCCCGCCATGACCTGCGCGAACACCACGAACTCGCGTGCGTTGCCCGCGTGGGAGACCGGATGGTTCGTCATGAGGAGGTCGTGGGTCTCCTCCGCCCCCACCTGGATCCGCAGGGCCGCGCCCCGCAGGTCGGGGGCGGAGTCGGGCTGGCGGACGCCGCTCGCGTTCGACAACCGGACGATGACGGGATACTCGGCACCGGGCTGCGCGAAGCCGGTCCTCAGGTCCTCGGGCAGGCCGTCGTGGAACCGCAAGGTGGCGTTCTCGACGCCGAGGATCGCCTTCGCGTGGAAGGCGCGGTCGATCCCGGGTGCGTGGCCACGCTCCTTGAGCTTGAGCTGGACCCGCATGAGATCGCGGGCGAGCTTGTCGAAGATCACCCGTTCCCTCTCGGGGGAACCTCCGACATATCGCTCGTACTGCTCGGCCACGGGCGATTCACGCATCGCCGGAGGCTCGCCGACAAGGTGCTCCTGCTGCTTGGCCATGCGCACTCCCCCGAGATGCGGCCGCGTCGGTCACGGGTGGCCGACGCGCGAGAATCCTTGTCCGCTATTCCCCCGGCCAGACTGGACAATGCGCCCCTTTCCCCCAGCGCTGCCCATTCTTGGGAGAACGGCTATCTTCCCCGGTCAGTCGGCACGTTGCGGCTCGGCGGCCTGGTCCACGCCGCGCGAGGAGTCGCGCACGTTGTGGAGAACATGCTGGCCCTGCTCGTCCACCAGCCGGGTGATGAGCTGCTGCGCGGCGCCGAAGAGAGCCGCCCAGCCGAGGATCTGCGCGCTGGAGTCAAGATCGGTCAGCCCCGGGACGAAGCGCGCCTGGATCAGCATCAGCCCGATGACCGCCGACACCGCTCCGGCCGGGAGCTTCAACAGCGCCAGCACGATGGGAAGGGTGTAGGGGGCCGAGGTCCCGTGGATGTGGCGCAGGCCGACCGCGCCCACCAGCGCGGCCGCGGACAGGCCGACGAGCTCCACGATGGCGACGTCCCAGGTGGTCGGGGTGAGCCCGATGGGGCACGCGGGCCCGGCCTTGGGATCGTCGAAGCAGAGGTTGATCGCATGGGGGTGGAGGGCCCCCACCACGAACAGGGCCACGGCGACGACGGCCAGGACGAAGGTGGAGACCAGGATCGTGTTGCGGAAGCTGCGCAGCCGCACCTTCTCCTGCTGCGCCGCGATGTTGGACGCCTGGAGCGTGATCACCGCCAGGGTACGGTCCTGCGGCGACAGCCTGCCGTCCTGGCCGCGAAGGCGTTCCTCCAGCTTGGCCCGGCGCGGGTCCTGCGGCCCCAGGTGCTGCAACGCCCGCGCCAGCACGTCGCTGCCCCACCACGGAAGCTCCGCTTCGGGCAGCAGTTTCAGCAGGGCCACCTCCACCTTGCCGATGTTCGCCCAGGTGCGGTCCACGGCGAGCCCGGACCAGGCGCCCTTCAGGCTGGCTCTGCCCGCCGCCGCCTCACGCGCCGCGTCGAGATGCCGCTGCGCGCCCCTGGCCTGCGCTGATCCGTCGCCGTAACCGTCCAGCTGGCTCTGCAGCTCGGCGATGTACGCCAACGCGCGCTGCCGCCACGAGAACGCCTTCTCACCGGCCACATCCTGCATCGCTGTGCATCTCTCCGCGTGCGAACCCGCTGTCTACCGACGAGTTGCCCGGTACGGCACGCGGAGGAACGATCACCTGTTCAACCACGGGGAAACCCGGGCCCGTTGTTGACCTTCCCGCGCTCCCGCGCCCGATGACGGGCCCGGCCCCGCCGCGGGCGGGGCCGGGCCTCACCTGTACCGGATCTAGGCGCTGATCAGCTCGGCGACCGTGAGGTCGCGGAAGACCGTGGTCTGCACGTCCTCCGACCGGCGCTGGAAGAGCGCCCCCGACGATCGGTGCGGCAGGTCCACCGTGCGTACGTGGCGGAAGCCGCGGTTGCGGTAGTAGCCCTGCAGCCGCGGGTTGGCCTTGGCGCAGTCGAGGCGGACCCAGGGCAGGCCGGCCGAGAAGGCCGTGGCGCAGGCCCAGTCGAGCAGGGCGTCCCCCAGGCCGGAGCCCGACCAGGGGCGGGCGACGGCCAGCTTGTGGATGTAGAGCGCCGCCCCCGGGTCGTCGGCGCGGGTCCAGAACTCGGGGTCCGCGTGGTCGTCGAGGGCGATGGTGGCCACCGGCGGGGCCGACGCATCGGGGTCGAGGTATCTGAGCTCGTCGTCCAGCAGGAACAGCACGCGTTCCTCGATGAGCGGCTCGATCCGCTCGGGGCCGAACCCTGCGCGGGGCCATTGCCGCACCCCCTGCGCGTGCAGCCACTCAGCGGTGTCCGCGAGCAGCGTGAGTACGCCGGGAAGGTCCGCGGGTTCCGCTCTGCGGAGGGAGAGCGGATGAAGCAGGGTGTTTGTGTGCATAGTAGTACCCTTCGTTGCGTTGGGTGTCCGCACCAGCGCATAGCGTGATGACGCAATGTCGCATAGGGGCGAAATGGGGCCTCAACCCGATATATATGGATAAATGGCGATTTAGGGGAGTATGCACGACTCCCCTAGGCCAGCGAGGCGGCTATTTCTCGCTGCGCCCGGCCGGCGGGATCACCCCTTCACCCACGAGCTCGTCAGCGGCGATCGAGCTCGTATCTGATCAGATGTTTGTCGGCTGGCAAAACCGACACGGCGACACGCACTGGCATGTCTGCCCCGTCGTACCCCACTCGGACATACACCATGACTGGCGTACCCAGCTCGAGTTGAAGGCGTTCGGCTTCCTCCTGGTTGGGCATGCGCGCCCAGATGTCGTCCACGACGCGGACCTGCGCATGGCCCAGCTCTTCCAGCACCCGGTTCGCCCCTCGCGCGATGTCTCCGGGCCTGGCGATCTCGGAGTCGGCAACCAGATCGCGGGGGAAGTAGGAATCGTTGGTGTTGTACGGCTGCCCGTCCACGAAGCGCAGACGGCGTCTCACCACCGCCAATTCCCCGTCGGCCAGCTCCAGCCTGCTGGCGATCTCCTCGACGGGAGACACCGTCAGCACCTCGATGTACTGGCTGGGCGCCCGGCCTTCCTGCCCGACGGCGTAGGCGAACGCCTCGCGCAGTTCCCCGCTGGGTTGCGGCTCCAGCTCCCGCTGCGGATAGATCAGCAGCGGTCTGCGGTCCCTGACCACGGTGCCGCGCCGCGGCGTGCGCGTGACCAGCCCCTCATTGACGAGTTCGCCGAGGGCCAGCCTCACCGTGTTCCTGCTCACCCCATGGTCTTCCATGAGCTGCGCCTCGGTCGGCAGCTGTGCCCCGGGGCCGAGGACACCCGAGTAGATGGCTCGTCGCAACTCCGAAGCCACCTGCTGATACAGCACCGACCTTGCCACTTTCACCCCTTTTGTTCCAACAATTTAGACGATCTGGTTCTAGCAGGCCACAACCCCTTGACCGAACCGCCTCCCCCGGCCCATCATCCATTCGTTGGTACAAATCCATCTAAAGGCCGGTGAGGGGGTGAAGGCCAGTGTTGCCAGTCCGCACGGGTACGCCATACCTGCCCTGGCATGACCCTCGCGAAGCAACACGTTTACTGCGTTACGCGTTGACTCGCCACGGGTTAACCCACACCTACCAGAGCGTTGGCGATGGCATGCCCGCGCCATCGGTGCTGACTGAGCTGACCGTGTGCTGCGACGACGGATCCTTAGTCGGGAACAAGGAGGGTGGCGCCCCCGTCACGCATCACATCGATGACCCGGTTGGTGCAGCTCGACGCATCGCCGCACGTCGCCGGCGACAGGGGCCTTCGCGCTCCCCCATCGACTCCGTGTGCGAGCCAACGGTCTAGGACTCCATCCCTCGCCGGAGTCCTGGCGCCGTCGCACGCGGGGCAGGAAGCGCGTCCTGGCGGGTCCCCCACGCCCGCCAGGACGCGCTTTCCTCCGAGAACCGGCCAGCGCCTACGGCCTCCATCTCCCGATGGGGGCTTTTTCTCTGCCCGCGGGCGGGCCGCGCGACCTCCCGGCCACGCCCGCTGTCGGTTCCGTACCGCTCACGTCTGCCGCCAAGTCCGGGTCGTCCTCCTCGACGACGCCTGCTGCCCCAATCATCGGTCCTCGGAGACCGGCCCGGGGGCAGCTTCGTGATGGTGGGACTGGTGGGATTTACCGGTACCAATCGAATTTCCGGCGCGAGGTCAGTCAGCGGAAGAATTTTCACCGGCCTGGTGGGGGATGCAAGTTTCCGGCATCCAGTCGAGCACGATCAACTCCTCGTCCACCTGCGTGAACACCCCGCGGACCCGCTCCCCCGCCTCCGGCGGGCGCTCCGCGCGCCAGTTCCCGTACACCAGACCGCCCGGTACGGCCTTCAAACGAACCATTACCACTAGGTATGGATCGGGCGGCCCCGGCACGAAGGGCCGGCGGTTGACGATCCAACTCTCAACCTTTCCCTCGGGCGCCACCTCCCGCCAGCGCCACCCTTCCGTACGGCAGGCCGCGCAGAACGCCCGCGGCGGGAACCGGAGAGTGCCGCAGGCGTCGCATTCCTGCACCGCGAACTCCCTCCTGGCCACCCGCTCCCACCACGCGCGCGAGTCACGGTCGGGCTCGGGACGGTAACCGGGCATCACGCCCTCCTCAGGATCAGAGCGGAGGTGGCGGGCAGGATGTAGCCGGGCTGCGCCGTGGAGAGCGCCACCTCGGCGCCCGGCACCTGGCGGTCCCCCGCCTCGCCCCTGAGCTGGGAGACCGCCTCGGCGATGTGGTTGATCCCGTGGACGTAGCCCTCCGACAGGAAACCTCCGTGCGTGTTGACCGGGAGCGTGCCGTCCAGCGCGGTGGCCCCCGAGGCCACGTACGGGCCGCCCTCGCCCTTGGGGCAGAAGCCGTAGTCCTCGAGCTGCACGATCACCGAGTACGTGAAGCAGTCGTACAGCTCGGCCACGTCGATGTCTCCCGGCCCGAGGCCCGCCTGCGCGTACAGGCGGGGCGCCAGGCCGGCGGCGGCCGTCACCGTGGGGTCGTCGCACGAGAGGTGGGAGGTGCCACCGCCCCAGGCCGCGGCCGAGACCAGGACCGGAGGGCGGCGCAGGGAGCGGGCGCGCTCGGCCGTGGTGACGACCACGGCGCAGGCGCCGTCCGTCTCCAGGCAGCAGTCCAGGAGGCGGAACGGCTCGGCGATCCACCGGCTGGCCAGGTAGTCGTCCAGGGTGATGGGGTCGCGCATGAGGGCGCGCGGGTTCTTGGCGGCGTTGGCCCGCTGGGTGACCGCCAGGGCGCCGAAGTGCTCGGCCCTGGTGCCGTAGCGCAGCATGTGGGCGCGGGCGTACATGGCGAACTGCTGGGGCGGGGCCACGTATCCGTACGGCGCCTGGTACTGCACCTCGGGGCTCGCGGGCACGCCCCGCCCGGTGCCGCCCATGCGGAACTCCGAGCGCGCGTTGATGGCCCGGTAACAGACGACGGTCTCGGCCAGGCCGGCGGCCACGGCGAGCGCGGCCTGACCGACGACCGCGTGGGAGACGCTGCCGCCGCCGAACTGGTCGAGGTGCCAGGACAGGTCCGTCAGCCCGAGGGCGGGGCCGACCAGGGTGGGCGGGGCCGAGTCGCCGACCCGGTGGGTGGCCAGGCCGTCCACCTCGTCCGGCCTCAGCCCGGCGTCCTCCAGCGCGGCGAGCACGGCGCGGCAGGCCAGCGTGAGGGTGCTGACGCCGGAGTCCTTGGAGAAGGGCGTGTAACCGACCCCGGCGATGGCGGTGAGATCCGAGAATTCAAGCAAGCGCTTGGGCACATGCGTCACGGTAGGCAGGCTCTTTCCAGCCTGTCAACGCAGGTCCGGGAGTGCGACTTGACACCTTCTCCGCGTTCCCCCTACCGTCCAAGCAAGCGCTTGGTAAGATGAATCCAGTCGGCGGATCGAGGAGGCGGACCATGAGCACACACGCTGCCCGGCTCATCACGCCGGACGGCTGTCGCAGCCTTCCGACGCCCCATCAGCGCAGGATTCGCAACGGAGCCGCCATGCCGACGGGGCACCCGCACCCCAGCCAGAACGGCCATCTCGACAGCCGCCGCTTCCGGCAGGTGCTCGGCAGGTTCGCGACCGGCGTGGTGGCGATCACGGCCGTCGACCCCGACGACGGGCAGCCGTGCGGCCTGGCCGCCAATTCCTTCACCTCCGTCTCGCTCGACCCGCCCCTCGTGGCGTTCTGCGTCGCCTACACCAGCACGAGCTGGCCCAGGGTGCGCGGTGCCAAGGCGCTCACCGTGAACGTGCTGGCCGAGAACCAGCAGGCCGTGTGCGCGCAGCTGGCGACCAAGGGCGGCGACAAGTTCGCCGGCCTCGCCTGGACGGTCTCCCCCGGCGGCAGCCCCGTGCTCGAAGGCGCGCTGGCCTGGCTGGACTGCGCCGTCGAGGCCGAGCACCCGGCGGGCGACCACATGATCGTGGTGGCCCGGGTGCTGCAGCTCGACACGCACGCCGAGGGTGGCCCGCTGGTGTTCTTCCGAGGCGGGTACGGGGGGTTCGTTGAGCCTTCGTGAGCAGGCGCGGGCCTGGCTGGAGGAGAACCTCGGCGGCCGGTTCGCCGCCGCCAGGGGGCTGGGCGGCCCCGGGCGCGAGCACGAGGCCGTCGAGCTGAGGCGGGCCTGGGAGCGCCACCTCGGCGAGCACGGATGGACCTGCCTGGGCTGGCCGCGGCGCTACGGCGGCCGCGCCGCCTCCATCGGCGACCAGGTCGCCTTCCACGAGGAGTACGCCAGAGCCGGCGCCCCCGCCCGGCTGGGCCTCATCGGCGAGGGCCTCATCGGCCCGACCATCCTGGAATACGGCACCGACGACCAGAAGGAGCGGTTCCTGCCGCCCATCCAGCGGGGCGAGGAGCTGTGGTGCCAGGGCTACTCCGAGCCCGAGGCCGGCTCCGACCTGGCGAACGTCCAGACCAGGGCCCGCCTCGACGGCGGCGACTGGGTGATCACCGGCCAGAAGGTGTGGACGTCGCTCGCGCAGTGGGCCGACTGGTGCTTCGTGCTCTGCCGGACCGAGGAGGGCTCGCGGCGGCATCGCGGGCTGTCGTACCTGCTGGTCCCCATGCGGCGGCAGGGGGTCGAGGTCCGGCCGATCGTGCAGCTCACCGGCACCTCGGAGTTCAACGAGGTGTTCTTCGACGGCGCGCGCACCGCGGCGGGCAACATCCTCGGCGCCCCCGGCGAGGGGTGGCGGGTCGCCATGGCCACGCTCGGGTACGAGCGCGGCGTGTCCACGCTCGGGCAGCAGATCGGGTTCGGGCGGGAGCTGGCCGAGGTCGTCGAGACGGCCAGGCGCACCGGCGCGATCGACGACCCGGTGCTGCGCGACCGGCTCGTCAGGTCGTGGCTGGAGCTGCGGATCATGCGGCTGAACGCGCTGCGCATGCTCGATTCCGGCCCCGGCGATGGCGGCGGCCCCGGCCCCGAGGCGTCGATCGCCAAGCTGTACTGGTCGGAGTGGCACCGCAGGCTGGGCGAGCTGGCGCAGGCCGTGCAGGGCAGGGCCGGGCTGGTCGCGGACGCGGGCGGCGGGCTCGGCGAGCTGCAACGGCTCTACCTGTTCAGCCGGGCCGACACCATCTACGCCGGCTCCAGCGAGATCCAGCGCACCGTCATCGCCGAGCGCACCCTGGACCTGCCCCGCTGATTGGAGCCGCCGATGCCACCGCCGTACCCGAAGGCCCACGGCCTGCTCGACGGCAAGGTCACGCTGGTCACGGCCGCGGCGGGGGCGGGCATCGGCTACGCCACGGCCAGGCGCTGCGCCGAGGAGGGCGCCACGATCGTCGTCTCGGACAGGCACGAGCGCCGCCTGGCCGCCGCCGCCGAGTCGCTGGCCGAGCTCACCGGTGTCAAGCCGCTCGCCGTCCCGTGCGACGTGACGTCGCAGGCGCAGGTGACGGCGCTGTTCGACGCGGTGATGGAGGCTCACGGGCGGCTGGACGTGCTGGTCAACAACGCCGGCCTCGGCGGTACGGCGCCGCTCGCCGAGATGACCGACGAGCAGTGGCACGCGGTCATCGACGTCACCCTGAACGGCACCATGCGCTGCACCAGGGCGGCGCTGCGGCACATGATCCCCCAGGGCCGCGGCGCCATCGTGAACAACGCCTCCGTGATCGGCTGGCGGGCCCAGCGCGGGCAGGCGCACTACGCGGCGGCCAAGGCCGGGGTGATGGCGCTGACCAGGTGCGTGGCGCTGGAGGTGGCCGAGCACGGGATCCGGGTCAACGCGGTGGCTCCGTCGCTGGCCGTGCATCCGTTCCTGGCGAAGGTGACCAGCGAGGAGCTGCTGGCGGAGCTGGCGGCCAAGGAGGCGTTCGGGCGCTCGGCCGAGCCGTGGGAGGTGGCGAACGTGATCGTCTTCCTGGCCGGCGACTACTCCTCGTACATGACGGGCGAGGTGGTGTCGGTTTCTTCCCAGCACCCCTGACGATATCTTGCGAGACAGGATATCGTGATCCTATGAATATGACGGAGCCCATGTTCCTGGCGCTGACCGCGCTGGTGGACGAGCCCCGGCACGGCTACGGGATCGTCCAGGAGGTCGATCGGCTGTCCGCGGGGCGCGTCCAGCTCAAGATCGGCACGCTCTACGGAGTGCTCGACCGGCTCTCCGCCGCCGGGCTGGTGGCGCTCGACCGGGAGGAGGCGCAGCAGGGGCGGCTGCGGCGCTACTACCGGCTGACGGACGAGGGGGCAGCGGCCCTGCGGGACGAGGCCGCCAGGATGGCCGCCACCGCCGAGACCGCCACCGCCCGCCTGCGCGCCAGGATGGCGGGAGGCGCCACATGAGCCTGCTCGAACGGCGGTATCGCTCCGTCCTGCGCCTGCTGCCCGCCTCCTACCGCGCCGAGCGCGAGGAGGAGATGGTGGACGCGTTCATGGAGATGTCCGGCGACGTGTCCGACGAGCTGAACCCGCGGCCCCGGTGGGGCGAGATCGCCAGCGTGCTGGCGCTCGCGTTGCGGTTGCGGTTCGGCGGCGCGGGCGCCGAGCCCCGGCTGTTCGCCTGGGGCGAGACCGTACGGCTCCTCGCCGTGCTCGGGCTGGCCTTCCACGCCATGGGCGGCGTCTACACGGGCGTGGAGCTGCTGCGCACGCTGGTCTTCCAGGTGGAGCCCGGCCTCGCGGGCGCGCCCGGCTCCTTCGAGCGGCTGGTGGCCGTCGTCGTCTCGCTCGCGTACCTCTGCTCGACGGTCGCGTTCGTCGCGCTCATGCGTGGTCACGTCAGGACAGCCAAGATCACGGCCGTCGTCGGCGCGGCACCGGCGCTGGCCTACACGCTGATCCCGATGATCCTGGCCGGGCCGCTGATGGACCGGCCGCTGTCGGAGCCGGCCACCCTGGTGTTCACGGCGGTGCCGGTGATCGCGGTGCTGCTGGGCTTCCACAGCGACGCCACGCCGCGGCGCCGCCCGTGGGCGCTCGCCCTGTCTCCCCTGGCCGCCGGTCTGGCGGTGCTGGGCTGCACGTGGCTGCTGGTCGCCCTGCGACTGCCCGACGCCGACTGGCTCTATCTGTGGCTCGATCTCGGCACGGCGATCCCGGTGTGGGCCACGGGCGCCGTGGTCGTGCTCACCCGCCGGAGCTCGCCGCCGTGGGCGCTGGCGATGTCGGCCGCCGGGCTGCTCCTGCTGCTGATGCGGGTGCCGCTGCTCGGCAACCTGCCCGACGGCTCCGCGTGGCTGACGGTCTGCGCCCAGTGCGCGCTGCTGTGGAGCCTGGCCGTCGCGCTCGCCTGGGTGGGGGCGCGGAGCCTGCCGGCCGCGCGGCCGGCGCTCCAACCCTGACTCGCCCGGGTCAGGGAAAGATCGGGGTAGGCGGCAGGGGGATCCGGGATCTAGTGTCCGGGACATGGGCACACGCTCCTCCTTCCTGCTGGACGTCCTGATGACGGAGTTCGGCGAGTCGATCAAGCGAGACCCCGCGGCGTTCAGGCGGAAGTTCCGGAAGATGGCGGCCTCGCCGTTCGCCTTCTACCGGGGCAGCGCCTGCCTGTTCTACGCGGACATGGTGGGCACGTACGCCGACGGGTCCTACCTCGACGGCCCGACCAGCAGGGTCTGGATCCACGGCGACCTGCACGCGGAGAACTTCGGCACGTACATGAACGCCTCCGGCGAGCTGGTCTTCAACGTCAACGACTTCGACGAGGCGTACGTGGGCCCGTACACCTGGGACCTCAGGCGGTTCGCGGCCAGCGTGGCCCTGCTCGGGTACGCCAAGGCGCTGTCGGACGACTCGATCAGCATGCTCGTGACCGACTTCGCCGGTGCGTACCTGGTCGAGCTGGCCGCCGTCGCGGCGGGCGGGGACGACGCGATCGGCTCGCTCACGCTCGGCACCACCAGCGGGACGCTGCACCGGGTGCTGCAGCGCGCCCGCCTCAGCACCCGCGTGGCGCTGCTGGACTCCGAGACCGTGATCGACGACTACGACCGGCGCTTCGCGCTCATGGAGGGGCGCGAGGCGGTGGACGCGGCGACCAGGCGGGCGGTGCTGGACGCGTTCGCCGACTACCTGACCACGCTGCCCGTGACGGTCAACCCCGTCGAGCACGTGATCAAGGATGTGGCGCTGCGCAAGGGCGTGGGCATCGGGTCGGCGGGGCTGCCGTCGTACAACCTGCTGCTCGAAGGGCGCTCGCAGGCGCTGGAGAACGACGTCATCCTCTACATGAAGCAGGCGGCGGTGCCGGCGGTGGCGCGGCACGTCACCGACGAGAAGGTGGCCTCCTACTTCCGGCACCAGGGGCACCGCACGGCGGAGAGCCAGCGGGCGCTGCAGGCCTACGCCGACCCCTGGCTGGGCTACACCGCGCTGCACGGGGTGGGGCAGCTCGTGGCCGAGGTGTCGCCGTACTCCGCGGACCTGGACTGGGACGACGTCAACGAGCCGGACGAGCTGCGCTCGATCATCCAGGACCTGGGGCGGGCGGTGGCGCGCATGCACTCGGTGGCCGACGACGAGTCCAGCCACGATCTCGTGGACTTCTCGACGGAGGAGGCGATCGTGGCGGTGATCGGCGACGACAGGTCCGGCTTCATCGGGACGCTGGTGGAGTTCGCCCACCGGTACGGGGCCCAGGCCCGCGACGATCACCAGCGGTTCGTGGACCTGTTCCGCAACGGGCGGCTGCCGGGAGTCTGATCCTGGCAACCGACCGGTCGGTATGGCATGCTCCCAGAACATGAGTCTGTTCTCTGTGGAAGGCAAGACCGTCGTCGTCACGGGCGGGTCGCGTGGCATCGGGCGCATGATCGCCGCCGGGTTCATGGAGGCGGGGGCGACCGTCTACATCTCCGCCCGCAAGGCGGCCGAGGTCGAGAAGACGGCCGCCGAGCTGGGCTGCCTCGCCGTGCCCGCCGACCTGTCCACGCCCGAGGGGCTGGAGCGGCTGGTGTCGGCGGTGGACGGGCCCCTGCACGTGCTGGTGAACAACGCGGGCGCCACCTGGGGCGCCCCGCTGGAGGAGTATCCGGAGCACGCCTTCGACAAGCTCTGGAACATCAACGTCAAGGGCGTCTTCTACCTGACCCAGCGGTTCCTGCCGCGGCTGCGGCAGGCCGCCACCGCGGACGACCCGGCCCGGGTGATCAACGTGGGCTCCATCGACGGCATCAAGGTGCCCGCCCTGGAGAGCTTCGCCTACTCCTCGACGAAGTCCGCCGTGCACATGCTCACCCGGCACCTGGCCAAGCGCCTGGCCAAGGAGCACATCACGGTCAACGCCATCGCCCCCGGGCCCTTCGACTCGAAGATGATGGCGTTCGCGCTCGACGACCCCGCCACCCGGGAGGTCATCGCCTCCAACGTGCCCCTGGGCCGCATCGGCCGCCCCGAGGACATGGCGGGCGCCGCGATCTACCTGTCGTCGCGGGCGGGAGCGTACCTGACCGGCACGGTCATCCCGGTGGACGGCGGCATCTCCTGCTGATCAGAGCAGCTCGCGCAGCGCCGTCGCGAAGCGGGCCGCCGCCTGCGGCTCGTAGTTCAGGAAGAGGTACGGCTCGGTCAGCTCCGCCTCGATGACGGCGGGCCGCCCGTCGGGAAGCCGGACCAGGTCGATCCTGGCGTAGAGAAGGCCATGGGGTATGGCGGTGAGCACCTTCTCGGCGAGTTCGACCTGGTCCGGGGCTGGGGTGCGGAGCTGGGCCCGCGCGTTGTCGGCCTCCGTCGCGCCGGCGGCGAGCATGGCGCTGCGGCGGACGGCGTGGCTGAGGCGGCCGTTGAAGTACAGCAGCGAGGTCTCGCCCTCCGACTCGACCATGTCGAGGTACGGCTGCACCATCGGCGTGCGCCCCGTGGCCTCCAGCTCCGCCGCCAGGCGCGCGGCCTCGGCGCGGCCGGTGGTCCTGGTGGTGTCGCGGGCGCCGCCGGACACGGACGGCTTGACGACGTACTCGGGCCAGTCGGGCAGCTCCCGCGACGACCAGTGCGTGGGCACGATCGGCACGCCCAGGTCGCGCAGGTAGGTCTTGTCGGTGTTGGACTCGAGCACGGCGTACGGGTTCAGCAGCCTCGTGACGGACTCCACGCTCCGCGCCCAGGCGAGGAAATCGTCCCGCCTGAGGATGTAGTCCCAGACGGAGCGGACGACCACGGCGTCGTACGCGCTCCAGTCGACGGTCGCGTCGTCCCACCGCTCGACGCGCCCCTCGATGCCGGCCTCCCGCCAGGCGGCCAGCACCGGCTCGCGCTCGTCGTCCGTATCGAAATCCGCAAAGGTCACATAAGCACAAATAGCCACGCAGCGATATTAATGTGCCGCAAGCCGGGTCATTTCGGACCCGGCTTGCACGCGTCACGGGCGCGCCGCCCTCCGGCGTTCAGCGGCGCCGCGCACCCGCCCGATCAACCGGCCCCGATCAGTCGTGCACGTCGTCGACGACCGTGTCGCTGCCGTTGGTGGCCGTCACGGTGTTGCCGTTGACGTTGTTGACCCCGGTCGCGCCGTGGCCGCTGACGTTGGCGTTGAAGACGTTGCCGAAGTTGTTGCCCGACTGCGAGGAGTCGCGGTTGGAGCTGGAGTTGCCGGCGTTGGTGTCGGCGTGGGCGGGGGCCGACAGCAGGGTCACGCTCGCCGCCGCGGCGACGACGCCGGTCATGCAGAGCCTCTTCATCATGTCGATGTCCTTTCCGAATGCTGAGCTCGGACGTCAGCCGGTCAGTCGAAGATGTACGTCACCGCGATCCCGCCGTTGGTGGCGGTCGTGGCGAAGCCGTTGACGTTGTTGACGTTGGTCGAGCGACCTTCGCCATGGTTACCGGCGAGGACGTCACCGAAGTTGTTGCCTGACTGGGACGAATCGCTGTTGCCACTCCGGTTGGCGGACCAGGTGTCACCGGTCAGGGGACCGGCCCAGTCGTCATCAGCGTGAGCGGGAACCGCAAGCAGTGCGCCACCGGCCACCGCCGCCAGCACGGCCGCGACGGCGCACACCTTTCTGATCACTTCTGCTCCTTCGCCAGTGGGGAAGCCCTCCAGACGGCGGCCGCCGGGCCCGGACGTACCAGCCACCCGTTGGGCTTTCCTTGACCTCAAGGGATCAAGGTCAGTGCGAGCATATAACGTCTCGTGGTCGAACGGTAGCAGTGCGTAGTCAGAATATAGTTCGGACCATACGCTGACAGGGGGTGTCAGTGACCCGCCCCTACCTTCGCCACATGATCTACGAGCTGCGGCGCTACACCATGCGGCCCGGACGGCGGGACACGTTGATCTCGCTGTTCGAGCGGGAGTTCATCGAGGCGCAGGAGGCCACCGGCATGCACGTCACCGGGAGCTTCCGCGAGGTCGGCGAGCCGGACACCTTCCCCTGGCTGCGCGCCTTCCCCGACATGACCAGCAGGAAGAAGGCGCTGGAGACCTTCTACGGCGGCCCCGTGTGGCTGGCCAACCGCGACGCCGCCAACGCCACCATGACGGATTCCGACGACGTGTTGCTGCTGCGCCCGGCGGGGCCGGAGTTCCCCTCCTGGGAGCGGCCACCGGCCGGCGCGACTCCCCCGTCGTCACTCTACGTAGCCACCATCTACCACGTGGACGGGGACGACTTCGCCCAGCTCTTCCACCGTGAGGCCGTGCCCGCGCTGGCGGCGGCCGGGGTCACGCCGGTCGCCTGCCTGGAGACCGAGCACGCGGAGAACACCTTCCCGCGACTGCCCGTCAGGACCGGCGTGCAGGTGTTCGTGTGGTTCGCCCGGTTCGCGACGCCGGAGGAGGAGCGCGAGGTGGCGCTGCCCATGCTGGAGCCGCGCTTCACCGCGCCCCCGGAGCGGCTGCGGCTGCGGCCCACCGCCCGGTCGTCCCTGCGCTGACGGGGGCTTAGACCCGCAGCCGCCCGGTCGTCCCCGCGCTGACGGCAGCTCAGACCAGGTGCCGCCAGGCCGGGACCTCGCCGCCGCCGTCCACCCGCACCTCGGCGCCGGTCACGTAGCCGGGCGCGGCCAGCCACAGGCACGCGGCGGCCACGTCGGCGGGCGTGGCCATGCGACCGGCCGGGATGGCCCGGCCGTCGAGGTCGGAGCGGCCGCCGTAGTGGTCCGCGGCGTCCCGGGTGGCGGCCAGGCCCACGACGACGGTGTTGACCCGTACCAGCGGGGCCCACTCCGCGGCCAGGCAGCGGGCCAGGTGGTGCAGGCCGGCCTTGGCGGCGCCGTACGCGGACGTGCCGGGCGAGGGGCGGGCGCCGCTCGCGCTGCCGATCATCACCACGGCCCCGCCCGAGGCGGCGAGCAGCGGGTACGCGCGCTGCGAGACCAGCAGCGGAGCCGTCAGGTTGAGCTCGATGACGCGGGCGTGCAGGCGCGGCGAGGTGCCCTCCACCGGGGCGTGCGGCGAGCCGCCCGCGTTGTTGACCACCACGTCGAGCCGGTCGAACCCGCCGATCAGCCGATCGACCTGCTCCGGGTCGCGCACGTCGGCCTGCGCGAACCGGTGCCCGGGCCGCTCGGGCCGGGTGCGGGCGCAGACGGTCACGTCGGCGCCCGCCGCGTGGAAGGCCGCGGCGATGCCGGCCCCGATGCCTCTCGTGCCCCCCGTCACCAGGACGGACTTGCCCGCGTAGTCGTAAGTCACGGTCACGGGTGCTACCGTACCAAGCAAGCGTTAGGGAGGTACATTGGGCATCTCACTACGGGAAGGGCCGATCGCCGAAGTGGTCGTGGACGTGCCGCCGGTGAACGCGCTGCCGGTGCGGGCCTGGGAGGAGCTGGCCGGGGCGGTGCGGGCGGCCGGCGACGACCCCGCGACCAGGGTGGTCGTGCTGCGGGCCGAGGGGCGCGGCTTCAACGCCGGGGTGGACATCAAGGAGATGCGGGAGACCGAGGGCTTCACCGCCCTCGTCGGGGCCAACCGGGCGTGTTACGCGGCCTTCGCCGCCGTGTACGAGTGCGCCGTCCCCGTGATCGCGGCCGTGCACGGCTACTGCCTGGGCGGCGGCATCGGGCTGGCGGGCAACGCCGACATCGTGGTGGCCGCCGAGGCGGCCTACTTCGGGCTGCCCGAGGTGGACAGGGGCGCGCTGGGCGCGGCCACGCACCTGGCCCGGCTGGTGCCGCGGCACCTGGTGCGGGCGATGGTCTACACGTGCAGGAATGTCACCGCCGCCGAGCTGCACGCGTTCGGTTCGGTGCTGGAGGTGGTGCCGCAGGACAAGCTGCGGGAGACGGCCATGCAGGTGGCCGAGCAGATCGCGGCCAAGGACCCGTACGTGATCCGCCGCGCCAAGGAGTCGCTCAACGGCATCGACCCGGTCGACGTCAACCGCAGCTACCGCTTCGAGCAGGGCTTCACCTTCGAGCTGAACCTCATGGGCATCGGCGACGAGCACCGGGAGCGCTTCAGGTGACGAGCAAGGTGATGACGGCCGAGCGGGTGGCCGCCTCGGTGGAGAGCGGGATGACGGTGGGCATCGGCGGCTGGGGCTCGCGCCGCAAGCCGATGGCCCTCGTGCGGGCCCTCGTCGCGTCCCCGGCGCGCGAGCTCACGATCGTCTCGTACGGCGGCCCCGACGTCGGCATGCTCTGCGCGGCCGGGAAGGTGCGCAAGGTCGTGGCCCCGTTCGTCACGCTCGACTCCATCCCCCTGGAGCCCAACTTCAGGCGGGCCCGGCAGGCGGGCGAGATCGAGTTCGCCGAGTACGACGAGGGCATGTTCATGTTCGGGCTGCTGGCCGCGGCGCACCGGCTGCCGTTCCTGCCGACGCGGGCGGGGCTGGGCTCGGACGTGCTGCGGGTCAACCCGGAGCTGCGGACGGTGCGCTCGCCCTACGGGGACGGGGAGGAGCTGGTGGCGGTGCCCGCGCTGACCATGGACGTGGCGCTGGTGCACCTCAACCGGGCCGACGCCCGGGGCAACGCCCAGTACCTGGGGCCCGATCCGTACTTCGACGACCTGTACGCCAAGGCGGCCGGGCGGTGCTACGTCTCGTGCGAGCGGGTGGTGGACACGGCGGATCTGCTCAAGGAGGGGCCCGTGCAGTCGTTGCTGATCAGCCGGTCGATGGTGGCGGGCGTGGTGGAGGCGCCCGGCGGGGCCGGGTTCACCTCGTGCGAGCCGGACTACGGGCGTGACGAGGCGGCACAGCGGCGGTACGTGGAGGAAGCCTCGTGAGCAGGGCCGATGTCTGCGTGGTGGCGTGCGCGGAGGCGTTCAGGGGCGACGGGGAGATCCTGGCGGCCGGGATCGGCGGCGCGATCACGGTGCTGGCGGCGCGGCTGGCGCGGCTGACGTTCGAGCCGGACCTGCTCACGCACGACGGGGTCTGCCTGCTCACCGGCGACGTGCCGGCGCTCGGGCAGGCGCCCGAGGTGGTGGAGGGGTGGCTGCCGTTCCGCGAGCACCTGTGGCTGGTGCTGAACGGGCGGCGGCACGTCATGCTCGGGGCCGGCCAGATCGACCGGTACGGCAACACGAACATCTCCTGCATCGGCGACTGGGCGCGGCCCAGGGCTCAGCTGCTGGGCGTGCGCGGCGCGCCGGGCAACACCCGCTGCGATCCGACGAGCTACTGGATCCCCCGGCATTCGAGGCGGACGTTCGTTCCCGAGGTGGACATGGTGAGCGGGCTCGGCACGGACCGGGGCGCGTTCGAGCTGCGGCGGGTGGTGACGGATCTGGCCGTGCTGGACTTCGGGACGGCTGACGGGTCGATGCGGCTGGTGTCCGTGCATCCCGGGGTGAGCGTGGACGACGTGGTGGCGGCCACGGGCTTCGAGCTGGACACCGTTTCCGGAAATGTCCCCCAGACCCGGGAGCCGACCAGCGAGGAGTTGCGCGTCCTGGACCGGCTCGACCCCGGCCGCCTGCGCGACCGGGAGGTGCCGGCGTGAGGACCGCGCTGACCTCGCTCGTCGGATGCCGGCACCCGATCGTGCAGACCGGCATGGGGTACGTCGCGGGCGCCCGGCTGGCGGCGGCCACCTCCCAGGCGGGCGGGCTGGGCGTGATCGGCGCGGCCACCATGTCGGTGACCGAGATGCGGGCGGCGATCCGGCGGGTGAAGGAGCGCACGGACGCCCCGTTCGGCGTGAACCTGCGGGCCGACGCCGACGACGCCGCCGAGCGGGTGGAGGTGCTGGTCGCCGAGGGCGTGCGGGTGGCGTCGTTCGCGCTGGCGCCGCGGCGGGAGCTGATCGCCCGGCTCAAGGACGCCGGCGTCGTGGTCATCCCGTCGGTGGGGGCGCGGCGGCACGCGGAGAAGGTGGCCGGGTGGGGCGCGGACGCGGTGATCGTGCAGGGCGGCGAGGGCGGCGGGCACACCGGGCCGGTCGCGACCACGCTGCTGCTGCCGCAGGTGGTGGACGCGGTGGACATCCCGGTGGTCGCGGCGGGCGGCTTCTTCGACGGCCGGGGGCTGGTGGCGGCGCTGGCGTACGGGGCCTGCGGGATCGCGATGGGCACCCGCTTCCTGCTGACCAGCGACTCGCCGGTGCCGGACGAGGTGAAGAAGTTCTACCTGGCGGCCCGCGAGACGGTGGTGACCAGGAACGTGGACGGCGTGCCGCACCGGGTGCTGAGCACGCCGTTCGTGGCCTCGCTCGAACGCGCGCGGCTGGTGAGGGCGGTGGTGAACGGGGCTCGCTTCAAGCGCCTGTCGGGGCTGTCGTGGCGCTCGCTGCTCCGCGAGGGGCGCCGGATGCGGCGCGGGCGGGAGCTGACCTGGGCCCAGGTGCTCCAGGCGGCGAACACGCCGGTGCTGCTGCGGGCGGCCATGGTGGAGGGGCGGGTGGACCTGGGCGTGATGGCCTCGGGTCAGGTGGTGACGGTGCTCGACGACCTGCCGTCCTGCCGGGAGCTGATCGAGCGCGTCATGGCCGAGGCGGAGACGGCCCTGGCCCGCCTGCCCGTCACAGGACGGTGATGCCGCGGGCGGCGAGGATGGCGTTGGCCTGCGCCTGGTTGATGATCGCGCCCGCGAACGCGCGCAGCTTGTCGTCGTCGGGCTCCCCGAGGTCCGCCCCGCGCAGGTCGGCCTTGGCGAACTTCGTGTTCAGCAGCCGGGTGCCGCGCAACCGGCAGTCGCTCAGCGTGGCCTCGGTGAAGTCGCAGCCCGACAGGTCCGCGTCGTCGAAGCGCACGCCCTCGACGTGCTCCTTGCGCAGCGAGCAGCCCCCGAGGTTGGCCAGCGTCAGGTTGGAGCGGCTCAGCTTGAAGCCGGTGCCGCGCGACCCGGTGAGGGAGGCGCCGATCATGCGGCAGCCCGTGAACGACACGTCCGTCAGCAGCGCGCCCGCGAACTGCGCCGACGACAGGTCCACGTCCGTGAAGGCCGCGTCGATGAGGTCGGCGTCGTTGAACCTCGTGCGCATCCCGCCGCCGCCCCTGAACACCGCCCCGTCGAGGTCGGCCTTGCGGAAGTCGGTCTGCTCCAGCACGCACGACTCGAAGCGCGCGCCCGCCAGCGAGGCGCCCCACAGGTCGGTCTCGGTGAGGTCGCACTCGCGGAACACGTGGGTCTCCCCCGGCGGGAGCCGGTCGCCCAGCGCTTTGCGGGACAGGTCCTCGCCGTCGAAGTTCACGGGCTAGAGCTTACCGGTCAGCGCCTCCGCGGCCGCCTGCCCGCAGACGCCGGCCGACCCGTACGTGGCGATGTGCACCGCGCCCAGGTCCGATCGGGCGGGCAGGCCCATCTCCACCACCACGGCGTCCGTGCGGGCGCTGAGCAGGTGCCGCAGGGCCTCGGACTGCCAGGCGTAGCGGTGCACGTCCCTGACCACCACGACGAGCGGCCGCCCGGCGGCCAGGCCGATCAGCCGCTCCAGCTCCGGCCCCGTGGCCTCACCGGCGGACAGGCGGGCGACCTCGGTGCCGGGCAGCAGGCGGCCGAGCGGCTCGCCGACGCCCCACGGGGTGCTCCTGTCGATCGCCAGGTTCATCACCGGGGCCAGCTCCACCACGTACGGCGCCCCCTCGATGGGCAGCACGGGCGTGGTGGAGCGGCGGGTGACGCGGATCGCCCGGCGGGCCGCGGCCAGGCCGATCCGGCCGTCGGCGGGTGCCGGGCTGCCCGAGGAGGCGGCCCATGAGGCCAGCTCGCGGACCCTTCGAGCGGCGTCGGCCAGGCGCTCCTCGGGCAGCAGTCCTTCGGCCACCGCCGCCGCGATCGCGTCGCGGATCCCGGCGGCGGTGGCCTCGTCGGCACGCTCGCCGCCGACGCAGATCGCGTCGGCGCCGGCGGCGATGGCGCGGGCGGAGGCGCCCCCGATGCCGTACGCCCCCGACACCGCGGCCATCTCGATGCCGTCAGTGATGATCAGCCCGTCGAACCCGAGCTCCTCCCGCAGCAGCCCGGTCAGCACCTTGGGGCTGAGCGTGGCGGGCCGCTCGGCGTCGTAGGAGGGCACGAGCAGGTGCCCGGTCATGATGACCTTGACCCCCTCGTCGATCGCCTCGCGGAAAGGGTGCAGCGCGTCCTCGATCCCGCTCTCGGCGACGACGGGCACGCCGTGGTGGGAGTCGACGGCGGTGTCCCCGTGCCCGGGGAAGTGCTTGGCGCAGGCGGCCACCCCGGCCGACTGGAGCCCGCGCACGAACGCCCTGGCGTGCCGGGCGACCAGAGCCGGGTCGGCGCCGAACGCGCGCAGGCCGATGACCGGGTTGTCCGGGTTGGAGTTCACGTCGGCGGAGGGGGCGAAGTCGATCGTGATGCCGGCCCTGGCCAGGTCGCCCCCGAGGTCCCTGGCCAGCGACTCGGTGAGCGCCACGTCGTCCACGACGCCCAGCGCGTACGCGCCGGGCCGGCTGCTGCCGGTCGCCACCTCCAGCCTGGTGACCTCGCCCGACTCCTCGTCGGTCCCGACCAGCACCGACGGGTGCTCCGCGCGCAGCGCCGCGGTGAGCTGGGCCACCTGGCCGGGGCCGGCGATGTTGCGCGAGAACAGCACGACGCCGGCCAGCCCGTCGCCGAGCCGGCGGCGCAGCCAGTCGGGGGGCGTGTGGCCGATGAAGCCGGGGAAGAGCACGGCGTCGGCAAGGCGAAGCAGGTCACCGCTCAGGGGCATGACCCGAAATCTAATAGGAAAGTTTCCTATTTGCTAGAGGTATTTTCTGATGTCAGCCCGCTCCCCTTCGTGACGAACTCCCCCACCGTACGCACCGGCGCCCCCTGGCGATCCACGAAGTCCACCGCGCGGAACGCCACCCGCAGCTCCTCGGGGCCGGCGGTGCACGACAGGTAACCGCGCCGCTCGTCGAAGAACTTCAGGTGCGGGTTGGCCGCCAGCACGGCCGGCCCGTCGGTCTCCGGGGGCATGCTGGTGATCGAGCTGCCCACGAACTCGACCCCGACCGTGGCCGAATCCGGATCCAGGAAGTCGGCCTTCAGCTCGCCCGCCCAGGCGTTGTGCACGTCCCCGCTGAACACGGCCAGCCCCGGGGCGTTCACCGCCAGGATGCGCCCGCGCTGCGCCGGATGGCCGTCCCAGGAGTCGGGGCGCAGGTTCGGGGCGGGGCCGGGCACGAAGCGGCGGGCGAAGAACAGCGGCTGCACCAGCACCCGCCACCTGACCGGGCTGGTGACCAGGCGCGAGACCAGCCACTGCTCCTGCGCGGCCCCGAGCATGGTGGAGGCGTCGCGGTACTGCCGCACGTCGAGCACCATGAAGTCCGCCACGGTCCCGTACGTGCGCCTGCGGTACATCTGCAGGCCCCCGTCCTCGGGGCGCACCCTGATCGGCTGGTTCTCGTAGTACGCCTGGTACGCCGCGCCCCTGCGGCGCAGGAACGCCGCCGACCCGTCACCCCGGCCCCGGTAGTTGTCGAGCACCTCGTGGTCGTCCCAGGTCGGCACCCAGGGCGCGGCGGCGTGCGCGGCCTGCAGGTCGGGGTCGGTCTTGTAGCGGGCGTAGCGCTGGCGGTACTCGTGCAGCCGGCTCGTCTCGCCCGGCAGCGGCCCGAGCGCCCGCACGACGCGGGCCGACTGGCGCGACTCGTAGATGTAGTCGCCCACGTGGAAGACGACGTCGGGCCGCTCGTCCGCGAGATGCCGGTAGGCGGTGTAGAAGCCGTGCTCGTAACGCTGACAGCTAGCCACCGCGAACCGCACGGGCCGCGCCGACTCCGGGTCGTCGGCCGTCCTGGTGCGCCCCACCGCGCTCTGCCGGCTGCCCGCCTTGAAGCGGTAGAAGTACTCGGTGCCCGCCCTGAGCCCGGCGACCCTGACGTGCACGCTGTGCGCCCAGACCGGCAGCGCCTGCTCGGTGCCCTGGCGCAGGCCACGCGTGAAGCGATCGTCCTCGGCGAGCTGCCAGCTCACCTCGACGGCCCTGGGCGCCATCCCGCCGGGCCGCCGGGGGTCGGTGCCGAGGGGGTCGGCGGCTAATCGGGTCCAGAGCACCACGCCGTCGGGCAGCGGCTCGCCGGAGGCGACGCCGAGGGTGAACGGGTTCGCCATACCTTCATGGTGCGGGAGCCAGGCGCTCGATGACGGTGACGTTCGCCTGTCCTCCGCCCTCGCACATGGTCTGCAGGCCGTACCTGCCGCCCGTGCGCTCCAGCTCGTGCAGCAGCTTGACCGCCAGCACGGCGCCGGTCGCGCCGAGCGGATGGCCGAGCGCGATGGCGCCGCCGTTCGGGTTGACCCTGGCCGGGTCCGCGCCGGTCTCCTTGATCCAGGCCAGCACGACCGGGGCGAACGCCTCGTTGATCTCGATGGCGTCGAAGTCCTCGATGGACATGCCGGTCATGCCGAGCGCGTGCACGGTCGCCGGGATCGGGGCGGAGAGCATCATGATCGGGTCGCCGCCGCGTACCGACAGGTGGTGCACGCGGGCGCGCGGGGTCAGGCCGTGCTCGCGTACGGCACGGGGGGATGCGATGAGCAGGGCGGCGGCGCCGTCGGAGATCTGGGAGGCCAGGGCGGCGGTCAGGGTGCCGCCGTCGGCGAGCGGCCTGAGCGCGGCCATCTTCTCGCGGGTGGTGTCCCTGCGCGGGCCCTCGTCGGTGGTGACGCCCTCGTAGGGGGCGATCTCGCGGCGGAAGCGCCCGGCGTCGATGGCGCGCAGCGCCCTGCGGTGCGACTCGTACGCGAACGCCTCCATCTCCTCCCGGGAGATGCCCCACCGGGCGGCGATCATCTCGGCGCCGGCGAACTGGGAGACCTCCTGGGTGCCGTACCGCTCCGTCCAGCCCTTGGAGCCGGAGAAGGGGCTGTCGTGGCCGAGCGGGCGGCCCGCGAGCATCGCCGAGGAGATGGGGATCATGCTCATGTTCTGCACTCCCCCGGCCACCACCAGGTCGTTCGTGCCGGACAGCACGGCCTGGGCGGCGAAGTGCAGCGCCTGCTGCGAGGAGCCACACTGGCGGTCGATCGTGACGCCGGGCACCTCCTCCGGCAGCCCGGCGGCCAGCCAGCAGGTGCGGGCGACGTCCCCGGCCTGCGGGCCGATCGTGTCCACGCAGCCGAAGATCACGTCCTCGACGGCGGAGGGATCGGCGTCGGCGCGGAACATCAGCTCCTTGAGCACGTGCGCGCCGAGGTCGGCGGGGTGGGCTCCGGCCAGGCCGCCGTTCCTGCGCCCCACGGGGGTGCGGACGGCGCCGACGATGTACGCCTCGCTCATCCACGCATCGTAGCAAGCGCTTGGTCTAGTCGGGAACGCCGTATGAGCAGGCGCAGTTAGGCGAACAAGCGATTGTCTGAGGGCCCATAATGGGAACGTGACCACGCGAAAGAACTCCGGCACGACCACCACCCCGGCGAAGCGCCAGCGCACGACCTCGTCGGGGTCGGCGTCCGAGCGCCGTGACCACCTCGTCAAGCTCGCCGCGGAGCTCTTCGCGCGCAAGGGCTTCCAAGCCACGACAGTACGCGAGATCGCCGACGAGGCCGGCATCCTCTCAGGAAGTCTCTACCACCACTTCGACTCCAAGGAGACGATCGTCGACGAGGTGCTGTCCACCTTCCTCGACGACCTGATCGCCCGCTACCGCGCCGCGCTCGAGTCCGGCTCCGACGCCCGCACGGTGCTGTCGGAGATGGTCCGCATCGGCTTCGGCACGCTGGAGCCGCACCGCGCCGCGATCACGGTGATGCAGAACGACTGGAACTACCTGCGCCAGTTCGAGCGCTTCAACTACCTCGTCAAGGCCGAGGACGAGGTCGAGCAGATCTGGGTCTCACAGATCAAGGCCGGCCAGGCCGCCGGGCTGTTCAGGTCCGACGTCGACCCGAAGCTGACCTACCGGATGATCCGCGACACGATCTGGGTGGCGGTGCGCTGGTTCCGCCCCGGCGGCAGGCTCAACACCACGGCGCTGGCCGAGCACTACATCACGGTGCTCTTCGACGGGCTCGCGACGGGCGAGCGCACCACCCACAAGGGATGAGCCTCGGCAAGGCGGTGCGGCTGGCACTGCAGGAGGCGGCCGAGCCCGGCAAGGCCGAGGCCATGCAGGCCTACATGAAGTCGACGATGCCGTTCCTGGGCGTGCAGGCCGTGCCCAGGCGCGCGGCGCTGCGGCGCGTCTTCGCCGGGCACCGGCTGGAGAGCGCGCCGGAGTGGCGGCGGGCGGTGCTGACGCTGTGGCGGGAGGCCGAGTACCGCGAGGAGCGTTACGCCGCCGTCGAGCTGTCCGGCTACCACCTGTACCGCGAGTTCCAGACCCTCTACACGGTGCCGATGTACGAGGAGATGATCGTCTCGGGCGCCTGGTGGGATCTGGTGGACGAGCTCGCCACGCACCGCGTCGGCGGGCTGCTCGCCGCCTACCCCGACACGATGCGCCCGCTCATGCTGGAGTGGGCGCACGACGGCGACCTGTGGAAGCGGCGCACCGCGATCCTGTGCCAGAACCGCTTCAAGTCGCGCACGGACACCGCGCTGCTGTACGCGTGCATCGAGCCCAGCCTGTCCGACAACGACTTCTTCGCCCGCAAGGCGATCGGGTGGGCGTTACGCGAATACGCCAAGACCAACCCCGGCGAGGTCGTCCGGTACGTCAAGGCGAAGGGCATCTCGGGGCTCAGCCGCCGTGAGGCGCTGAAGAACATCCCCGTCACCTAGTCCACAGGGCGTCCTGCACGGCCTGCACCAGGGCCATCAGCTCCGGGGTGACGCGCTCCCTCGACCACGCCAGCGCGTACGTGATGCGCAGGTCCCCCGCCTCCAGCGGCACGAACCGCACGTCGTCCCGCCTGATGGTCCTGGCCAGGAGCTGCGGGATGGGCAGCAGCCCGGCGCCCGCCGCCACCAGGTCGAGCGCGGCGCCGAAGTCGTCGTCGGCCACCAGCCGGGAGCGGCCCGGCAGCCCCGGCCAGGGGCGGGTGCCCGGGGCGAGGAGCACGTGGCCGCCCAGCTCGTCCGCCGTCACCCGGGGGCGCGAGTCCAGCCGGTGCCCGGCGGGGACGGCCAGGTGATCGACCGTGACGTGGAACCTGGCCGCCGTGACGAACTGCGCGGGCGCCGGCGTGGCCAGGATCGCCGCCGACACCTCCCCGTCCGACAGCGCCCGCGCCGCCGCGCTCCGGCCGGCCGCGCGCAGCTCCACCCCGATCGCCGGGGTGCGGCCCGCCAGCCGCCTGACGATCCGCGCCGCCAGCACGCCCACGAGGGGTGGATAAGCCAGGTGAATGGTCGGCCTGGCCAGCCGGGCCGCCTCCGCGCCGAACGCCTCGACCGACTCGATCACCCGCTCGGCGTGCACGAGCAGCGCCTTGCCCTCCGCCGTGAGGCGCACCTCGCGGGCCGAGCGCTCGAAGAGCCTGGAGCCGGTGGCGCGTTCGAGGCGGGTGATGGCCTGGCTCATGGCGGGCTGGGACATCCCCAGGTCGGCGGCGGCGGCCGAGAAGCTGAGCCGTTCCGCGACCCTGGTGAAGCAGTGGATCTCCCTGAGCATAAGCAGCACCAATCCATGGTGCACGATCGGGCGGGCAGTCGGCACGATGCGAGCGACCTGAACGATCTCAAGGGAGCCTCAGAAGATGTCCTCATTGCCCTCATCGCCTTCATTGCGGTTCGCCGAGTCCACGGTGCTCGGATACCCGCGCATCGGGCCGCGGCGGGAGCTGAAGCGGGCGCTGGAGTCGTACTGGAGCGGGCGCTCGACCCGCGACGACCTCGACCGGGTGGGCGCCGAGCTGCGGGAGCGGACCTGGCGCCGGCTGGCGGAGCTCGGGCTCGACGGGCTGCCGTCGAACACGTTCTCCCTGTACGACCAGGTGCTGGACACGGCCGTGCTGCTCGGCGCGGTGCCCGAGCGCTACCGGGACGCCGCGGACCCCTACTTCGCGATGGCCCGGGGCACCGAGGGGCTGGCGCCGCTGCGGATGACGAAGTGGTTCGACACGAACTACCACTACATCGTGCCCGAGATCGGGCCCGGCACGGTGTTCAAGCTGGACGCGAGCAAGCCGCTGGGCGAGGTGCGGCAGGCGCGGGCGCTGGGGTTCGAGACGCGGCCCGTGGTGGTCGGGCCGGTGACGTTCCTGCTGCTGGGCTCGGCGCTGGACCGGCTGGACGAGGTGCTCGGCTGCTACGAGGAGCTGCTGGCCGCGCTGGCCGCAGAAGGGGTCGCGTGGGTGCAGCTCGACGAGCCGGCCCTGGTGGGCGACCGGACGCCCGAGGAGCTGGCCGCGGTGCGGGCGGCCTACGAGCGGCTGGGGTCGGCGGCGGCGCGGCCCGGATTGTTCGTGGCCTCCTATTTCGGCGAGCTCGGGGAGTCGCTGCCGGTGCTGGCCGGCACGCCGGTGGAGGCCATCGGGGTCGACCTCGTACGGGGCGGCGTCCCCGTGGCCGACCTGACGGGGAAGATCGTGGTGGCGGGCGTGGTGTCGGGGCGGGACGTGTGGCGGACCTCCCCCGGCCGCGCGCTGGCCGCCCTGGGTTCCGTACGGGCCGCGCAGGTCGTGGTGAGCACGTCGTGCTCGCTGCTGCACGTGCCCTACTCGCTGGCGGACGAGCCCGGCCTGGAGCCGGAGCTGCGGGGGCGGCTGGCGTTCGCGGAGGAGAAGGTGGCCGAGGTGGTGGCGCTGGCCTCCGCCCACGCCCTCGGCTCGGGGCCCGACGCGCTGCTCGGGGACGACGAGCCGTCCGTGGCGCTGCTGCCGGAGCCCGGGCCGGTGCCGGCGCAGGAGCGTTCCCCGTACGCCGTCCGCGCCGCCGCCCAGGCCGGGCACCTGCGGCTGCCGCCGCTGCCGACCACCACCATCGGCTCGTTCCCGCAGACCGGCGAGCTGCGCGCGGCCCGCGCCGCGGTGGCCTCGGGCACGCTGTCGCAGGCCGACTACGAGCGGCGGGTCGAGGCGGAGATCGAGCGGGTGATCAGGGTCCAGGAGCGGCTCGGGCTCGACGTGCTCGTGCACGGGGAGCCGGAGCGCAACGACATGGTGCAGTACTTCGCCGAGCACCTCGACGGCTTCGCCGTCACCAGGAACGGCTGGGTGCAGTCGTACGGGTCGCGCTGCACCAGGCCGCCGATCCTGCACGGCGACGTCGGCCGCCCCGCGCCGATCACGGTGCGGTGGGCCGCGTACGCGCAGTCGCTGACGTCCCAGCCGGTCAAGGGCATGCTCACCGGGCCCGTCACGATCGTCGCCTGGTCGTTCGTGCGCAACGACCTGCCGCTGCGGGACGTCGTCCTCCAGGTGGCGGACGCGATCAGGCAGGAGGTGCGGGACCTGGAGGCGGCCGGGCTGTCGATCATCCAGGTGGACGAGCCCGCCCTGCGCGAGCTGCTGCCCCTGCGCCGAGCCGCGCAGGCCGAGTACCTGGAGTGGGCGGTGGCGGCCTACCGGCGGGCCACGTCGGGGGCGAGCGACCGCACCCAGATCCACACGCACCTGTGCTACTCGGACGCCGACCAGATCCTCGCCGCCATCGACGGCCTGGACGCCGACGTCACCACCATCGAGTCGGCCCGGTCGGGGGCGCGCATCCTGGGGGCGGTGTCGGCGTTCGGGCGGGGGCTCGGGCCCGGCGTGTACGACATCCACTCGCCCCGGGTGCCGTCCGCCGAGGAGGTGGAGTCGCTGCTGCGGCGGGCTCTTCAGGCGCTGCCGGTGGAGCGGGTCTGGGTCAACCCGGACTGCGGGCTGAAGACGCGTACGTACGAGGAGGTCGAGGCGTCGCTGGCCAACGTGGTGACGGCGACGCGCCGTCTGCGCTCAGCCCTGCCTCACTGAGGGGCGTCGTGGTGGTCGGCCACCCTGGTGAGCAGGCCGATGAGCTGCTCGCGTTCGGCCCTGGTCAGGGCCGCGAGCAGCTCGTCCTGCGCCCCGGAGAGCAGCCGGTCGAGCTCCGCGAGCTGCCGGGCGCCCGCCGGCGTGACGGTGATGACGTTGCGCCGCCGGTCGTCCGGGTCGGGGCTGCGCTCGACCAGCCCGCGCTCGGCCAGCTCGTTGACGGTCGCCACGATGTCGCTGCGGTCGATGCCGGTACGCCGCCCCAGCGCGGCCTGGCTGGCGGGCCCGAACTCCTCCAGCGCGGCCAGCAGCGAGTAGTGGTACCGGCGCAACCCGGGCCCGGCGAGCGCCTGGTCGACGAGCCGGTTGGCGGACGTCGCGACCTGGTTGACCAGCCGGCTCGGCAGGACTCGCAGCCGGTGCGGGATCGGGTCCTCGGCTCTCTCCACGCGAGCAAAGGTACCAACTCCATTGGCGCGACCCACAATCTCCGTGTATCGTTAGTTCCATAAACATTGGCTCCACCAACGAAACCGGGGAGAGTCCCATGCCCGTCACCGCAACCGACCGCGCGGACGTCACCCAGCTCATCTACCGCCTCTACGCCTGCATGGACGAGGGCCGCTTCGCCGGCCTGTCATCCGTCTTCTCGGACGACATCAGCGTCCGCACCCCCGGCGGCCTCGCCACCGGCCGCGAGGCCGTCATCGCCCAGGCCTCCCGCAACCACTCCACCACCGAGCGGGTCCAGCACTTCGTCCACAACCCCCTCGTGGAGGTGGACGGCGACCACGCCACCGTCCGAGCGGACGTGATCGTGACCTTCACCCCCGACGGCACGCCGGACGGCCGGACCGCCCCGGAACCCCGCTACACCCTCAGCGAGCGCTTCCACTACGAGGCCACCCGCTCCTCCGAAGGCTGGCGCCTGTCACGCGTCGACGGCACCCCGGTGTGGGCTCGCGGCACGAGCCCGCTGGCCGCTCAGGCGTGACGCTCGAGGTACTCCTCGGCCGTCATCCCGAAGAGGAACTCGTCGTCATAGCGGCCGTTGGCGTAGCGGCTCCTGCGCCGGCGCCCCTCCTCCACGAACCCCAGCCGCCGGTGCAGGGCCAGGGACGGCTCGTTGGAGCTGTAGACCCACGCCTCGGCCTTCTGGAAGCGACGCTCGAAGAACATGTAACGCAGCAGCAGGACGATCGCCTCGCTGGCGTACCCCTTGCGGTGGTGCGGGGTGCCGATGGAGATCCCGTAGGCGAAGGTGCCGTGCACCCGGTCCACCCCGTGCGTGATGATCGACCCGACCGGCGCGTCGTCCTGCTTCGCGGCGATGACCAGGGAGAATTCGTCGAGGTCCAGCTCCTTCTCGGCGTGCTCGGCCGACTCCTTCCTCGCCCGGGCGGCCGACCTCGGCGGCTCCAGCCGCCAGCCGTTCCTGATGGCGTCGGAATCCTCGTCGAAGGCGTGGAACGCCTCCCAGTCCTCGGGCTCCCTGCCACGCAAGCGGACGCGCTCTCCTACCCAGACGGACGATGTCATGGCAGGCAGCCAAGCAGATCGGCCGCGCGCTTCGCGAATGCTTTTCAGGCTCGCCCCGCCGGGGCCGGTCCCGGCATCGGTGTCGATCACGGGGAGGCCTTGACGGCCGGTCGCGGGATGCTCACCGGTTGTAGAGCCTGCGTGCCCACAGGTATCCGGCCAGGGCGATGACCGCGCTCCAGGCGGCCGCCTCCGCGAGGCTCTCGCCCGCCGGACGTCCGGCCAGCAGCGCGCGCAGGGTCTCGATGACGGGCGTGAACGGCTGGTGTTCGGCGAACCAGCGCAGAGCGGCCGGCATCGACTCGGTCGGGACGAAGCCGCTGCCGAGGAAGGGCAGCACCATCAGGGGCATCGACAGGTTGCTGGCCGTGGCCACGTTCTTGGTGACCATGGCGAGCGCCACCGACAGCCAGGTGATGGCGAAGGTGAACATGGCCAGCACGCCGACCACGCCGAGCCAGCCCAGCGCCGAGGCGGACGGGCGGAAGCCGACCAGCACGGCCACCAGGGTCACCACCGCGATCGCGATGAAGTTCTGCACCAGCGCGCCGAGCACGTGCCCGGTGAGCACCGAGACCCGGGCGATGGCCATGGTCTTGAACCGGGCGACGATGCCCTCGGTCATGTCGATGGCCACCGAGATCGTGGTCCCCTGCGCGGCCCCGGCGATCGTCGTGATCATGATGCCGGGCGCGAGGTAGCCGACGTAGGTCGCGCGGTCGCCGCCGATGCCCGCGCCCATGGCCCCGCCGAAGACGTAGACGAACAGCAGCAGGAACACCACGGGGACGGCGGTGTAGGTGAGGATCAACGTGGGGTAACGCCAGATGTGCGTGACCTGGCGGCGCAGCATGGTCGCCGAGTCGGTGATCGCTCTCATCGGGTGGGCTCCTTGGTCAGGGCGAGGAAGACGTCGTCCAGGTCGGGGGTGTGCACCGTCATCTCGGCGACCTCGATGCCGTGGGTGTCCAGCCGGTCCAGGAGCTTTCGCAGCGTCTTGACGCCGCCGGCGCCGGGGACCTGGACGGTGAGCGCGGCGTCGTCGTGCGAGGTGGCGCCGAGGTGCGAGATCGCCCTGCGGTAGCCGTCGGGGTCGGCGAAGCGCACGACGATGTGGCCGCCGGGGACCATGCGCTTGAGCTCCTCCGGGCTGCCCTGGGCCACCAGCCCGCCCTGGCTGAGCAGGGCGATGCGGTCGGCGAGCTCGTCGGCCTCCTCCAGGTACTGCGTGGTCAGGAAGATGGTCACGCCGTCCTGCTCGACCAGGTCCCTGACGATCTGCCACATGGCGCGGCGGCTGCGCGGGTCCAGGCCGGTGGTCGGCTCGTCGAGGAAGATGAGCTCGGGCGTGCCGACCAGGGTCATGGCCAGGTCGAGCCGGCGGCGCATGCCGCCGGAGTAGGTGGCCGCGGGCTTGCGTGCGGCGCCGGTGAGGTCGAAGCGTTCGAGCAGTTCGCGGACACGTGCCCGCCCTGTGGCGCGGCCGAGGTGGAGCAGGTCGGCCATGAGCCGCAGGTTCTCCTCGCCGGTGAGGAAGCTGTCGACGGCGGAGAACTGGCCGGTGACGCCGATCGCGGCGCGCACCTTGTCCGGTTCTGTGGTCACGTCGTGCCCGGCCACCCGGATCTCGCCGGCGTCGGCCTTGATCAGGGTGGACAGGATCTGCACGGTCGTGGTCTTGCCCGCGCCGTTGGGGCCGAGCAGGGAGAAGATCATGCCCTTGGGGATGGCCAGGTCGATGCCGTCCAGGACGCGGTGCGAGCCGTACGACTTGCGCAGTCCCGTCACCGAGATGGCGGGGACGGCGCGGCTCTGGCCCAAGGTCTCCATGGTCCGCATCGCGCTCATCTCCAGTTCCAGGCGACGAGCGACATGGCCGGCTCTTCGCGACAGTACTCGTTTGACATGCTGTGAAAGCTACGTTGCGTTCAAAATTCCCGTCAACAACAGAAGCGCGTTTTACCAGTTCACAGCCTGTAAATTGATGCGTTGACGCTGCATCTGAACGCAAAGCCGCGTTGCAAGAAGGTACCTGCGAACGCAACAATGAAGCCATGCCAGGAGGACGACTGACCCAACAGGACCGCCACCGCATCGCCGCCGGCCTCGCAGAAGGACTCCCCTACGCCGAGATCGCCCGGCGGCTCGACCGATCGACCTCGACGATCAGCCGGGAGATCGGCCGCAACGGCGGCCCCGGCCGCTACCGGCCCGAGCAGGCGCACCGGGCGACCGAGCGGCGAGCACGGCGCGGCACGCCGACACCCCCGTCCGCGTCCCGAACGCCGGGCGCGGGCCAGGCGGAGGACGAGGTCATCGAGATGGCGGTCAGGATGGGGCTGCCGAAGATGATGGCGCGCGTGTTCATCGGCCTGCTCCTGTCCGAGGAGGGCCGGCTCACCGCGGCCGAGCTCTCGCGCAGGCTGAAGGTCAGCCCGGCGTCCGTCTCGATGGCCGTGCGCTACCTGATCCAGCAGGAGCTGATCAGGCGCGAGCGCGACGAGCGGCGGCGTCGCGACATCTACGTGATCGACGACGACACCTGGTACCACTCGATGACGACCGGCGCACGGCAGACGCTCGAAGCGGCGGAGGCCGCGAAGGCGGCGGCGAAGCTGTTCGGGGACGACACTCCCGTGGGACGCCGGCTGGCCCGGGGCGGGACGTTCCTGGAACACATCAGCCTGGACATGCTGCAGTCGACCGAGCGCTGGCGCGGCCTCCTGTCCTGATCAGCGGCCCGTCCGCAGGCCGACGGCCACCGGCGGTGCCACGATCCGGCCGGGCAGAGGTAAGCATTACCCCGGCTGCCGCGTCACATCGCCGGCAGCCGGGCAGACATCCGTGGTGATGCGGTCCGGCCAGCCCGCATCGGGACCGGTCAGGACCAATCGGGAAGCCGACGATGAGCAACGAAACACGTGACGACCGCGAGACGCCGGGCGTGCGCCGCCGCGAGATGCTCGGCCTGCCCGTCGCCCTGGCCTGCGGCTCGGCGGTGCTGGCCGGGTGCGGCACCGCACGTCAAGCCAGCAGCGCCGCGACACCCACACCGTCCGCCCCCACCCCGGAACAGGCCGACGAGGTGGCGGTCACGCCGCCGGAGGACCTCATGCGCGAGCACGGCGTGCTCAAACGCGTCCTGCTGATCTACCGGGAGGGCATCCGCCGGATCAACTCCGGCGATCAGGTGCCCGCCCAGCCCCTGCACGCCGGCGCCGGCATCATCCGCACCTTCATCGAGCAGTACCACGAGCAACTCGAAGAGCGTTACGTCTTCCCGCGCCTGGTCAGAGCCGGCAAGCTGACCGACATCGTCCCCGTCCTGATCCGCCAGCACCAGCGCGGACGCGTCCTGACCGGCCGCATCCTGGACGCCACCGCCACGCCCACCCCGCCGCAGGCCCGTCGCGGCCTGGCCGCCGACATGGCCGCCTTCGTCCGCATGTACGAGCCGCACGAGGCCCGCGAGGACACCGTGGTCTTTCCCGCCATGCGGGAGGTCATCCCGCCCAAGGAGTTCACCGAGATGGCCGAGACCTTCGAGGCCGAGGAGCACCGCCGGTTCGGCGCCGCGGGTTTCACCGGCGTCGTCGGGCAGGTGGCCGACATCGAGAGGACGCTCGGCATCTACGACCTGAACCAGTTCACGCCGCGCTTGTGACGAGCCCGCCGGGCCCGCTGGTGGCCGCCCTCAACGCCTGGCGTCGCGGATCGCGGCCTCGATCCTGATCAGGGCGCCGATGGCGGCGAGGGCCAGGAAGAACAGCACCCACAGCGGGTCCCGATCGCTGTTCAACTGGATCACCGCGAGCAGCAGGCCGGCGACGACGCCCACGGTCCCCGTGTTCCGGAGTGTCGAACGGCCGGCGTAGAAGTCGAGCAAGCTCAGGCGCGGTGCGGGCTGTGACTTGTCGTCGGCTTTCGTCATGCCGGGGAGCATCGCATGCCCTTCGCCCGGTTCGGAAGAGTCCCGCCCGGAACGGTTCCTGCTGCGGCACGCCGAGCCTGCCGGAGGAGCGTCCGGAGACGGGCGGAACCTCCACAGCTTCGTCGCCCCTTGCGACGTTCAGGCAGTCTCGGCGAGCTTTGCCAGCGCAAGTGCCCACGGATAGGAGTCGAAGCGGCTACCGCCGGAGCCGGGCGGGTGCGGCTCGAACTCGCCGGGCCCGAGCAGCACGCGCACCCCCTCGGAGCGGAGGGCCGCAACGCTGTGGAGAAAGGGAGCGCGGGCGGCCAGGGCGCTGTTGACGAAGGGCAGGACGACGACCGGGATGCCCAGACACGGAGCTTCGGACAGCACGCCCAAGGCATAGGTGTCGGCGATTCCCTGGGCGAACTTGTTGATGGTGTTGTAGGTGGCCGGCGCCACGATGATCGCGTCCGCGCGGGGCGACCTCGACTCGCCCGGGTTGCGGTATCGGCTGCGGACGGGGCGGCCCGTCTGCCGTTCGAGCCGGGGCACGTCGATGAAGTTCAACGCCGGTGGAGTCGCGATGACCTGGACGGTCCATCCCGCGTCCTGCGCCGGCGCGATGAGCCGGCCCACCTCCGCGGCGGGGCCGGCCGCGCACACCACGACGTAGAGGATCTTGTCAGGCTCGGTCATGCGTCGACTCCGAAGGATGCGGCATACTCGCGGGCTTCGCGGCGCAGGGTCGGCGGCGCGGTGGCCGAGATGTCACGGACCAGCCGAAGCGGGGCGGCACGGCCTGCGATCTCTTGCGGCGCCAGGTCGCCGACGGCTCGCAGGATGTGGAGGGCCTTCTCGTGCTGCCCTCTCATGAGGAATGCCCGTGAGGTGTCGAGCAGAAGGCCGGCCCTTCGCTCGTTGGCCTGCAGCTTGTCGATCTCGACTTGCCTGGCGTACTCGATGGCCGCGCCGGCGTCGCCGAGACGGATGGCGATGTTCACGCGATGGCACAGGACGTTGTTGGGGCCGAACGCGGTCCACATGTGGTTTCCCTCATGCCCGAGCCGAGCGCCGGCCTCCGCGGCCTCGTCCAGAAACTCGGTGATCGTGTGCCGTTCGCCACTGTGAGTGGCGGCGATGGCGCCGCGCAGGAGGAGCGATCCGTAGACGGAGAGGCCGGCCGGGGAAGGATGGGAGTAGCGGCAGGCCTGATAGTTCCGCTTGGCCGCCCTGACCGCTGTGACTAAGGAGGGAAGGTCCATGGGGCCGCCGGAAGACGGAGCATGATCGACAAGGATTTCGGCGAGTGCCTCGATGGCGCCACCGGCTCGGGCGGAGTCGTCGGAAGGGCTAAGGACCGCATCGAACAAGGCCGCCCCTGTCAGCCCGACGAACTCCCGGCGTCTCACCTCGTCCCCGTCCCCCTCCACCGCATCAGCGCCATTTGTGAGATTAGCAACCACGCTCGCAAGAGCCACCAGTTCTCCGCCCGCGCCCACCGCCTTGTCGAGCGCCTGTGCGACAGGCATGCTCGGGCCGCGCCGTCGTCCATGCTCCAGATCCGAAACGTAGCTCTTGCCGCAGGTGGCTCGGCGAGCCACTTCACGCACCGACAGGCCGGCGCGTAGACGTAGACGCCGCAGCGCCTCGCCGAACGGTTCCATGCCCACGCGGCGCTCCCTGTGATGCTCGGCAGTGTCCGCGGACGCAGCGGACATCCGGCGGACACTGCACACCTGGACGGTGACTCACCGTATCGGCAACGCTACTCCCATGGGCTCCGCCTACCAGCGCCCTGACGCGAAGGGGCCGTGACCGGCCCCCCTGATGCCTCTCACCCCTCGGCACAGAAGAGACAGACCCCGCCTCACGAAAGAGCACCATCATGACGGCTGACCCAGCCAGCACCGACCCCATGGCAGGTTTGGACCCCGTGTGGTTCCTCGAACTGGAGCTCACCCAGCGGTGCCAGATGCGGTGCCCCAGCCTCTGCTACGCAGACGCCGGCCCGACCAAGGGTCACGGCACGATGACCCGGGCCGACTGGGAACACCTCATTGACACCGCCCCTGCCGCCGGCATCACGACGGTCCAGCTCATCGGCGGCGAGGCGACCCTGCACCCGGACTTCCTGCGCCTGGCCGAACACGCGCTCGGCGTGGGGCTGTCCGTGCAGGTGTACTCCAATCTGATGCGCGTCACCGCCCGGCTGTGGGAGCTGTACTCCCATCCGAACCTGACGCTGGCGACGTCGTACTACAGCGACGTGCCTGCCGAGCACGACAGGATCACCGGCCGCGCGGGCAGCCACGCCGCGACCCGGGCCAACATCGTCGCTGCGCTGGAGCGTTGCATCCCGCTCAAGGTCGCCATCGTCGATCTCGGCGAGGGGGGTCAGCGTGCCCAGGAGGCCGGAGCCGAGATGATCGCGCTAGGTGTCCGTCGGGTCGGCCCTGTGGACCGGGTCCGCGCGGTCGGCCGCGCCACCGGGCACCTGCGCAAGGAGCCGAGCGTCGGCGAACTGTGCGGCCAGTGCGGCGACGGCCGCGCCGCCGTCTCCTGGGACGGCGACGTACGCATGTGCGTCCTGTCCCGCTTCCTTCCCTCCGCCGGGAACGTGCGTGCCACCCCGCTGGCCGGCATCCTGAACGGCGCCACCTGGCACGACCTGCTTGCGCAGGTGCCCCGCCAGCGGGACAGCGAGTGCCAACCGGCATCGGACAGCAACGACTGCAAACCGGCCGAAACCATCTGCGAGGGCAACGCGCTCATGCTGCCCGTCCCCGTCCCCCGCATGCCCGAGGCAGGAAACCGGTGAACCGCCTGGACGCGGCAGGTGAGTATTTGCTCATGCACTCCTGGAAGGACCACGCCCGCCATCTCGCCGACACGACGGCTCCGCCCGGGTCGCGGTGGCGCGAACTGGTCGCCCGCACCCCGCGCCACCCGTTCGTTCCCCGCTGGTGGGCGCACACCGCGGACGGCTGGAAGTTGCGCGTCGGCAGCGACGGCCACGATCGATGGCTGGCCACCGCCTACCGCGACTGGACCCTCGTCACGCGGGTCGCCGACGTCCATGCCGACCACGCCGAACCCGGCGCCTGTCTGCGGGGATCGCCGACGTCGTCGAGCACACTGCCCGGCCTGCTCGTGAGCATGTTCCGGCACGCCTCGCTCGACAGCCGGTCCACAGTCCTGGACGTGGGCACCGGCACCGGCTATGGCACGGCTCTCCTGTGCGCCCGCGTGGGACATACGAAGGTCACGGCGATCGACGTGGACGGGTACCTCACAGAGGCCGCCCAGCGGAAGCTGGGCGAGATCGGCTACCGGCCGACGCTCCTCACCGCGGACGCCACCGGCCCGATCGACTGGGAAGGGGACCGGATCATCGCCACCGTGGGTGTGAGGCCGATCCCGCCCTCCTGGCTGCTCGGTTTGAAGCCGGGCGGCCGGCTGGTGACCACGATCGCCGGTACGAGCCTGATCATCACCGCCGACAAGCAGGAGAACGGCGGCGCGGCAGGACGGGTCGAATGGGACCGCGCCGGGTTCATGCGCACCCGAGCGGGCGCCGACTACCCGGCCCGCGACCTGACCGTCCTCGACCGTGCCCGCACCGAGGAGGGCGAGCAGGTCGAGGCCAGCCCCTACCCGGTGCTGGACGTGGTCGAGGCGTGGGACGTGGACACGATGCTGGAGCTCGTCGCGCCCGGGATCGAGCATCGGTTCGTCACGTACGACAGCAAGCCTGATCAGATCGCTCTCATGGCTCATGAAGACGGGTCGTGGGCCCGTGCCGAGGAGAGGGACGGCAAGGTGATCGTCCATCAGGGCGGGCCGCGCCGCCTCTACGACCTGCTGGACCGAGTACGCGAGTACTGGTTGAGAGCCGGCGAGCTGCCGATCCGTGGCGCGAAGGTGACCATCAGCCCGGCAGGGGTGATCACGCTGAAGCGCGGGAACTGGACGGCGACCATCGGCGAGTAGGACTTCCTCTGCCGCGGGCCCGTTCCCCGTGACGGCCCACGGCTCCCGCCTCGGTCGGCTCGGTCAGCGACACCGGCTCCTGCGTCATGGCCTTCCCTGGTCCACGTTGATCGCTGGATGCGTACCGGGCAACCCGGGACGCGCAGGCGCAGCCTGCGCCTGGATAAGCGCCTGAGCGGAGCGAAGGCCTGCAGGGGTCGGGGCTTGCCCCGACTGGGGGAACGGCTGAGCCCCATGCGCGAAGCGCCGCTCGCGATGACCTTGCGCGCCGCAGGCGCGCCCCGGGAAGGACAGGCCGAGCGGAGCGAGGACCGCTCGGGGCGGGCACCGGCGGGCAACCGCCCCAGCGGGCAACGGGTGGGGCGCGACGGCCCGCCTACTCCTCGAAGGTCCGGGTCAGGTGGGAGAGGGCGGCGTCGGCGTAGTGGCGGGGGCCGGTGCTCAGGCCGTACGCCAGGTCCTCGATCAGCGCGCAGCGGGCGTGGAAGCGGATCCTCGCCCGGTCTTCACCGGTGACCGGGAAGTCGTAGTGGGTCAGGGTGCGGTCGAGGATGTCGGGGCCCAGGTCGCGGTAGATCAGGGCGAAGTCGTGGGCGGGGTCGGTGATCGCGGCGTCCGTCCAGTCGATGATGCCGGTGATCGTGCTGGTGCCAGGGTCCACCAGGACGTGCTCGGCCCCCAGGTCGTTGTGGCAGAAGCGGAGGGAGCGGGGCTCGTCGGGCGGGGTTTCGTGGAGGAAGCGCTCCACGAGCGCGCGCTGGGCTTCGGGGACGTGCCGCTCGACGTCCCGGTAGTCGAGTTCGGCGTCCTGGAGGAGGGTGGGCGCCGGGTAGACGTCGAGGGGGGCGAGGTCGCGCATGGTGCCGGGGACGGCGCCGTGGATGGCGCTGAGGAAGGCGCCCAGCGGCTCCGCGAGGCGTGCCGGGTCCAGGTCACCGTTCTGGTGCTGGTTGAGGGGGGTGCCGGGGAGTTTGCGGTACGCGATCGTGCCGGTCTCGTCGTCGGCGAAGACCACTTCGGGGACAGGGAGCGGGGACAGCTCTCTGACGGCCGCCAGGCGGGCGACCTCCTGCCGGCCGGCCTGGGGGTCCGCCACCTTGCTCCGCCGTACGAGCAGCTCGTCGTTGACCTCGTACACGAAGTTGTCGAGGCCGTGGCCGAGCCGGTTGATGGAGCGCACCCGGTAGCCGGGCAGGTGGCGGGCCAGCAACGCGCGGATGTCGCCAGTCACACTCCGCACCCTAAGCCGGGAATGTCCGGCATGCGAGCTATTTCAGGGCGCCGGCGGTGAGGCCGGACTGGATCTGGCGCTGGAAGACGGTGTAGACGACCAGCATCGGGAGGATGGCCAGGGTCAGGGCGGCGAACAGGGCCGCCCAGTCGGCGTCGTAGCCGGCCGCGGTGGAGATGTCGGCGATGCCCTGGGTGAGCACCCATTTCTCGCGGTCCTGCAGCAGGATCAGCGGCTTCTGGTACTGGTTCCACTGCCCCAGGATGTTGAAGATCGTGATGCTGATGATGCCCGGCTTGGCCATCGGCAACATGATCTGGAAGAACACCCGGGTGTGCGAGGCCCCGTCGACCATCGCCGCCTCCGCGACCCCCGTCGGCAGCGTACGGAAGAAGGCCGACAGGAAGAAGATCGTGAACGGCATCGAGTACGCGATGTAGACCAGGATCGTGCCGGCGTACGTGTTCAGCCCGATGAACGGCCCGATCACCGGCACCGAGCCCATGTTCTGCACCACGAAGAACAGCGGGCTCAGCGCCAGGAAGAACGGGAAGGCCATGCCCGCGACGAACAGCATGTAGATCACGCGGTTGCCGCGGAAGGGGTAACGCGCCAGCACGTACGCCGCCATCGAGCCGATCAGCATCGTGCCCAACGTGCTGAACGACACGATGATGACGCTGTTGATCATGTACTGGCCGATGCGTGCCTGCTCCCAGGCCCTGGCGAAGTTGTCCCAGTTCAGCGTGGACGGCAGCGACCACGCGGCGCCGAAGATCTCGTCCTCGCTCTTGACCGAGGCCAGGAAGGTCCAGATGATCGGCACCATCACCAGGAGGGTCCAGATCGCCAGCGTGAGGTGCGTCAGCACACCCAGCGGACCGAGGCGCCGCTTGCGCTCCTCGCGGGCGGCGCTCCTCGATGGCGCCCCGGCGGACGTCACTGGGGTCATCGTTGCCATCTCTCAGTACTCGATTCGTTCGCGCCGCGACAGGCGCAGCGAAAGGATCGCGAAGCCCACCGTGAAGAGGAACATCACCACGCCGAGGGCGGAGGCGTATCCGAAACGGAAGTACCCGAAGGCGTTCCGGTAGATCTCGGCCGCCATGACCGTGGTCGACCAGTCGGGGCCGCCCTGCTGAAGGGTCATCACCCAGACGATCGCGAAGGCGTCCATGGCCAGGATGCCCAGGTAGACCCAGGCGACCTGCACGGTGTCCCACAGCAGCGGGAGCGTGATGCGGAAGAACAGGGTGAACCGGTTGGCCCCGTCGATCTGCGCGGCCTCGAACACGTCCCTCGGGATGCCCGCCAGGCCGGCCGAGAAGAGCACGACGTAGAAGCCGACGGCCTGCCAGACCAGGACGCCGAGCACCGACCAGAACGCGATGCCCGAGTCCGACAGGAAGCCGATCGGTTCGATGCCCAGCGCCATCAGCGGCCCGTTCAGCATGCCGCTGCCGTCGGGCCGGAACACCTGCTGGAACAGGACGGCCACGATCGTGACCGCGAGGACCTGCGGGAAGAAGAAGACCACCCGGTAGAAGGTGGACCCGCGGATCCCCGACACCCCCTTGCTGCCGCCCAGGTTCAACAGATAGGCGAAGAACAGGGCGATGACGATGGTGATCGCCGGCAACAACACCAGCAGGCCGATGTTGTGCGTGACGGCCTTCCAGAAGACGCTGTCCCCGAGCACCCGCTGGAAGTTCTCCAGGCCGATGAAGTTGGGCGTGGCGGTCACGCCGCGCCAGTCGGTCATCGCCATGTAGAACGCCTGGATGTTCGGCGAGATCACGTAGATGAGGTAGAGAATCACCGGGGCTGCCAGGAACGAGGCGATGAACAGCCCACGGCGATATCTGTTGAAGAGCATCAGCGCTGGTACTTCTTGATCGAGGAGTCCTTCTTGATCTCGTCGGCCTTCTTCTGCATGCGCTCGAGGTAGGCGTCAGGGGTCAGGCCGCCGGTCATCAGCTCGCCGGTGGCGGCCTTGGCCTCGTCGTTGAGGGGGCCGTACCAGCCGAAACCGCGGTAGTAGACGGTGTTGGCGCCCGCCGCCGCGACCGCCGCGGAGGCGCTGGTCACGCCGGACGAGATCGTCAGGCCCTCGCTGGCGCCCTTGACCACGGTGACCGTCTTGACCAGGGTGCTGAACTCGCCGGCCGCCTTCTTGGAGAGCATGGCCCGCAGGTACTCCATGCCCGCCTGCGGGTGGGCGCTCTTGGCGGAGACCATGAACTCCTCGCCCGGCTGGGTGTGCAGCGTGCCGTACGGCATCGCGTCGGAGCCCGTGATGTCCGGGATGGGGAACATCGCGTAGTCGAAGCCCTCGGGCGTGGTCGACTTCTGCTCGTTCTCCAGCCAGGAGCCGCTGGGGAGCATGGCGACCTGGTACTTGTTCTGCGCGGTCTGCGTCTGCACGTGGTCGAGGCCGGCGGTGCCCTGCAGGAGGTACTTGGCGCCCACCTCGGCCATGTTCTCGGCCGCGGTCTTGAGTGCCTCCTGCTTCCAGGCGCCGTCCTCGAGGTTGTCGAGGTTGACGAGCACCTCCTTGCCGCCGATCTTCGCGGCCATGGTGAGCAGCGGCTCGTAGGCGTACTGCGGGTGCTTGCCCGCGTAGGTGAAGGGCGCCATCTTGCCGGACTTCTTGATGGTCTCGCACAGGGCGAGGAACTCGTCCCAGGTCTTGGGGATCTCCCAGCCGTTGTCCTTGAAGGCCTTCTGCGAGTACCAGATGCCGAAGATGTAGTTGACGTAGCCCAGGACGCTGAACTTGCCGTCGTAGGTGCCGATCTCGATGACGGACGGGTCGATGGTGTCGCGCACCTTGACGTTGGGGTCGTCCCAGGAGGGCGCGTCGAGCAGGGGGCTCAGGTCCTGGAGCTGGCCGTCCTGGGCCAGGGCGCCGAAGTCCATCTTGTTGGCGCCGGAGTTGTCGATGACCTCGGGCGGGTTGCCGCCGGCGAAGCGCGGCTGGAGGACCTTCGTGATCTCCTTGGTCGAGTTGTGCTTGACCTCGATGCCGGCGTACTTGCTCTTGAACAGCGGCTGGTGGATGTCGGTGGCGTACTGCTGGCCGAAGCCGCCGTCGAAGATCCACACCTCCAGCGGCTTCTTGGCGTCCACACCGAACGGGTTGGCCGCGCTGGTCGCGGCCGGGGCCGCCGAGCTCGACGCCGCGGGCGGGGCCGCCGGCGTCGCGCATGCGGCCAGCGCGCCCGCGACGGGCACGAGAGCCGCGCCGCGAAGGAGTTCGCGCCTGCTGATATGGGGGGTGTTAGCCATGGTGACTACTCCTGACCTTTCATTTTCCGCGTCTGATGCGCCCGGCGTAGCGGGTCTCCAGAGCCTGGTTGTGCTCGTCGCCGCCGGTCACGTTGACCGACAGGTAGATGGGCGGTGTCTCGCCGAGCGCGACGAGCGCGTCCACCGCCTCGGTGACCACCAGTTGCGCCAGCAGCGCCGAGGTGATCGTGGAAACCGCACCGTAGCTGCCGCCGCCGGGCAGGTCGAGGATGGCGTCCCCGTACGGCGCGCCGTTGTCGAGCACGACGTCCGCCAGGTCGAGCAGCTTGCTGCCCGACGGGTGGCGGGAGGTCATGCGGGTGCTGTGCTCGACCGAGGTGATCGCGATCAGCGGGTGGCCGCGGTCCTTGACGATCCTGGCCAGCTCGACGACCGTGCCGTTCACGCCGGAGCTCGACACCAGCACGAACACGTCCTCGGGCGCGACCGGCGCCAGGTCGTAGATCTGCCGCGCGACCGCCGGGTCCCGTTCCAGCTCCGGGGTGAGCACGCTCGGCGGCTGCCCGCCGTACAGGACGAGGTCCCTGGGGCTCAGGCGGTTGCTCGGGACGAGGCCGCCCGCGCGCCCGGCGATCTCCATGGCGATGGCCTCGGAATGCCCCGAACCGAAAGCGTTTACCACGCCGCCCGCCCTGATGGACGCGACGAGCAGCGCGGCCGCCCGGCTCACCGGCTCCGCCTGGCTCTCCGCGACCTGGCGCGCCAGATCGAGGACCTTGGTTGCGTACGTCATGGGCCCCTCTCCACCCGATGGCTCTCCACGGCGCTGATCGTGCGCTCGAACGCCTCGTTCGTGCGCTCGTAGGTGCGTTGCGCGACCGCCACGTACACGGCGTCCAGCACGAACAGCTGCGAGTGCACGGCGGCCAGCCCGCCGAGCCTGAACGTGGTCTCCCTGCTCGCGGTGGTCAGCACCAGGTCGGCCAGCTCGGCGAGCGGCGAGCGGGCGAAGGAGGTGACGGCGACGGTGAGCGCGCCGTGGCTGCCGGCCTCGGCCAGCGCCTCCATGACCTCGCGCGTCCGTCCCCGGTGGCTGATGCCGATGGCCACGTCGCCGTCCTTCAGCAGCGCCGCCTCCGACAGCGCCACGTGCGCGTCGCCCGCGCTCCAGCCGGGGATGCCGATGCGGCGCAGCCGGCCTTCCAGCATGGTCGCGACGTTGCCGCTGGTGGAGACCCCTACCAGGAGGACGCGGGGCGCGGCCACGATGGCGTCGGCCACCTGGGCGACCACGTCGGGGTCGAGCCCGGCGGCGGTGTCCTGGATGAGCCTGGTGTCGGCGGCGGCCATCACCTCGATGGCGGCGTCGAGCGGGTCGTCGGGGCCGATCTCGTGCCCGACGCCCGCGCCCCAGCCCGCCTGCGCCGCCCTGCCCGTCTCGGTGGCCAGGGCCACGCGCAGCTCGGCGTACCCGGAGAACCCGAAGGCCCGGCAGAACCTGGTCACGGTGGCGGGCGAGCTGCCCGCCCGCTCGGCCAGCGCGATGATGGTCGACCGGGCCGCCTCGGCCGGGTCGCCGAGAATGACCTCGCCGACCCTGCGCAGGGCCTCCGGCAAACCGGGTAGTTCCGTTTCGACGCGCGCGAGCGCTCCTGAAGTCACGAATATTCCTTCCGAATACCCGGTCTTCTGGCGAAAATTATTCTTGCTTCTTGGTCGCGTCAACCCCCAGACTCGGACCGTGACGCAATCGCTAGTGGTCGGCGTCGATGCGGGCGCCACCTCCACGCGGGTCGCCGTGCACGCGCTGGACGGCACCCGGGTCGGGTACGCGCGGGCCGGGGCGGGCAATCCGACCGCCCACGGGCTCGGCAAGGCCGTGGCCTCCCTCGGGGAGGCGCTGACGGCGGCCCTCCCGCCCGGCGGCGGGCAGCGGGTGGTCGCGTCGATGGTCGGCATGGCGGGGGACGTCGCCGAGATGGTCCCCGAGCTGGCGCGGCTCTGGGCCGCGCACGGGATCGCACGGGGCCCGCGGTACGAGGGCGACCTGACCATCGCCTACGCCGCCGGCTCCGCCGAGCCCGACGGCTCGCTGCTGCTGTCCGGTACGGGCGCGGGCGCGGCCCGGATCGTGGGCTACGAACTGGCGCAGACCGCCGACGCCATGGGCTGGCTGCTCGGCGACGTGGGCTCCGGCTTCTGGATCGGCCGGGAGGCCGCCAAGGCCGTGGTCGAGGCCATGGACCGGGGGCTGCCGGTCTCGTCCCTGCTTCCCGGCGCGCCCGCCGAGCCTTCCGGCCCGCGGCGGGCGCCCGGCGGCGAGGGCCTGCTCCTCACCCTCGTCGGGCGGCACTTCCTCGGCGCCGAGCGGCCCGCCACGCCGCGCGCCGCCGGCGCCCGCATCGTCCGCCTGGCCCAGGCCGACCACATGCGGCTGGCCGCGCTGGCCGCGCTGGTGAGCCAGGCGGCCGAGGCAGGTGACCCACTGGCGGTCAAGATCGCGCATGAGGCCGCCGACCACCTGGTGGCGACCCTGCGCCGGGTGCACGTGTCGGGGCCGGTGGTGCTCGCGGGCAGCGTGCTGACGAGCGACGGTCCCGTACGGGAGGCCGTGCTGGAGCTGCTGTCGGGCGATACGGTCAGCACGGCGCGGGACGCGGCGGGCGCGGCGGCCTGGTTGTCGGCCCGCCCCCTGCTGCCGTCATCCGAGGCCAGGGCCTTGCACCCGGCCTTCACCGCCGGCGCCTGACCGCTCGTTGTACCAGCGCCACTCGGCCAGCCGGGGACGATCGGGGAGAGCGATGCGCCCGGTCGCCCACAGCAGCGCCTCCCACGCGTCCCGATCGACGGTGACGTGCGGGAAGAGCCTCTTCAGCACCCGTTCGCAGGCGTCTCCCGGCGGCGACCACTCCAGGCGCAGCCCCTGAGCGACGTCGTGGGTGTGCACGAGCGTCTCGACCACGCCCATCGCGGCGAAGCCCGCCGGATCTGCGGGCCCGAAGACGTGGTGGGCGACGGCGGCCGGATCGGCGGTGCGCGCCACGGACGCGAGCAGGCCACCGCACGCCTCCACGATGGCCAGCAGGCCGTCCGGGCCCGAGGAACGGTCGGCGGCGAGGACCCTCGCCGGCCCGTCCTCCCGGTCGCGGATCTCCCGCCAGGGCAGGAACGAGGACGCCGGGGGCGTGGCGAGCCCGAACCTCGCGGCGTAGGTGAACAGGCAGCCGGCCAGGTGCTCGTACGTCTCCCAGCACGTCCATTCGAGCGTGCCGGCCCTGGCCTCCCACAACCGGGGGTCACCGTGCCTGAGGGCGCCGATGGCCAGGGCGACGAGCCGGCGCACGTCCTCGCCGTCGACCGTGTCGTCTGCGCTGCGCATGGAGTGATCGTAATCGACGGCTACGACTGGTCGTCTGGTCTTGTCTTCATGCAGCGGGAGCTTCGTCCGAATAGATGATTTGATTTGAGCGCTCTTGCCCCGCCTTGGCCTATGTTTCTTACGTGCTCGACTACGAGGGGGACACCCACATCTACCTCCAGATCGCCGACATCCTCCGGGACCGGGTCGCCGGGCTCTCCGCCGGGCACCCGATACCGAGCGAGGCGGAGATCCAGGAGGAGTTCGGCGTGGCCAGGACCACCGCGCGGCGGGCGGTCCACGTGCTGCGCGAGGAGGGGCTGGTCTACACCGTCCAGGGAGAGGGCGCCTTCGTCGGGCCGTCGGCGGACGGGCCGCGCCTGAAGCGCAAGGAGCCGCTCTACCTGCAGATCTCCAGAGAGATCGCCGAGCAGATCAAGGCAGGCAAGTACCTGCCGCGACGGCCCATCCCGGGCGAGACGGCGCTGGTGAAGCAGTACGGCGTGGCGCGCGAGACGGTGCGGCGGGCCATGGCGGTCCTGCGCGAGCAGGGCTGGATCTACACCGTCGCCCAGCGCGGCAGCTACGTCTCCCCCAAGGAGTCATGGCCCCAGGCGTGAGCCTGGCCACGCCCTGGGGCATCCCTCACCCCTTGACCGCCCCCGCCGTCATCCCCGTCCCGACGTGGCGTTGCAGGAACAGGAAGAGCAGCAGCACCGGCAGGGCGAACAGGCTGGCGGCGGCCATGGTGGCGCCCCAGTCCGTGCCGAAGACGTCCCTGAAGGACGACAGCCACACCGGCAGCGTGCGCTTGTCCTGGTCCTTGATGATGAGCACGTTGACGAACGCGAACTCGTTCCAGGCCGTGATGAAGCCGAACAGGGAGGTGGCCATCAGGCCGGGCGCCAGGAGCGGGAAGACCACGCGCCGGAAGGCCACCAGGCGGCTGCAGCCGTCCACCTGGGCCGCCTCCTCCAGCTCCGGCGGGATCGCGGCCAGGAAGCCGCGCAGGGTGACGATGGTGAACGGTAGCGTGATCATGAAGTACACGCCGGTCAGCATGGCCAGCGAGTCGAGCAGGTCCGTGTCGCGGGCGATGATGAAGACCGGCACCAGCAGCGCCTCCCACGGCGCCATCTGCGCCGCGAATACCGCCACCACGAACGCGCCCCGGCCCCGCCACCGCATCCGGGCCACCGCGAAGGACGCCATCAGCGCCACCAGCAGGGCGACCAGCACCGCGCCCGCGGTGACGAGCAGGCTGTTGCGCCAGTAGGTCCAGAAGTCCGGGGCGTTCACGGCGGTGACGAAGTGGTCGAGGGTGGGGTCGGCCGGCCAGAAGGTCGGGGTGTCCGACTGGATGTCGCGGGTGGGCTTGAAGGCGGTCAGGAACATCCAGTAGACCGGGAAGATCGTCACGATGAGGACCACCACGGCCGAGGCGTTCAGCAGCAGTCGCTTCATGAGCGCACCATCCGGCGCAGGTTGGCGATCAGGGCGACGGCCAGGAGGATGACCGTCAGCATGGCGACCGCCGAGCCGAGGTCGTAGCGGTGCAGGACGCGGGCGACCTTGAACGCGTACACCGGCAGGGTGGTCGTGGCGCCGTCGGGGCCGCCCTGGCTGAGCACCCAGATCTGGGGGAAGCACTTGGCCACCCAGATCACCTCCAGCGAGGCGACGAGGGCGAAGAGCTGTCTGAGCATGGGGAACGTGACCTTCCAGAACACCTGCCAGCCGGTGCCGCCGTCGATCCTGGCCGATTCGAAGAGCTCCACGGGGATGGTGGTGAGCCCGGCGTAGAGGGTGAGCGCGGCGAACGGGACGGACTGCCACACGACGAGGATCACGAGCACGGCGAACGTCGCCGTGCCGTCCGCGAACCAGGTGTAGCCGCGGAAGGAGTCGAAGCCGAGCGTGACCAGCAGCCAGTTCACCACTCCCAGCTCCGACTGGAACAGCCACTGGAAGATGGTGGTGGCCGCGATGATCGGCGTGGCCCAGGCCAGGGCGAGGGCGCTCATCAGCGCCAGCCGGAGGCCGCGGCGCAGGCGCGGGAGCATCAGCGCGATCCCGGTGGCCAGCCCGACGATGAGCACCACGTTGATCGCGGTCCAGGCGAGGGTGCGTGCCAGCACCTGCCAGAACTCCTCGCCCGACAGCAGCTCGGCGTAGTTCTCCAGGCCGGCGAACGCGGCCCCGCCTCTGATCAGCTCGCCCATGCGGAAGTGCTGGAACGAGATCACCGCCGCCTTGATCAGCGGATAGAGCAGGAGGAAGGCCCCGCCTGCCACCGTGGGTGCGATGAGCAGGTAGGGCCAGGGGGAACGGGTCCGCATCAGGATCCGCTGTTCAGGGTCGTGGTGATCGACTCCGAGACCTTGCGTGCCTCCGCCGCCGGGTCGGCTCCGGTGAGGACGGCCGTCATGTACTGCTTGATAACGGCGGTGGCCTCGACGGCGGCCCAGTTGGGGGTGTTCGGGGTGGCGCGGCCGTTGGCGGCGGCCTCGGCCATGGCGGCGGTGCCCTCGTCGCCCGACAGCACTCCCGCCAGCGAGGTACGGTTCGGCACGAAGCTCATGGCCTTGGCCAGCTCCGTCTGGAACTGCTCGCCGGCCAGGGCCTTGACCAGCTCGTACGCCTCCTCCTGGCGCTGCGAGGCGGCCGGGATGATGAGGTCGGAGCCACCCGTGAACACCGTGCCCGGCTTGTCGGCCGTCTTGCCCGGGATGGGGAAGAAGCCCATCTTGTCCTTGAGCTTCGCGTCCACCTCCAGGACGCGGGCGGCGACGCCAGGGACGGCGATGATCTGGGCGACCTTGCCCTGCGCGAACACCTCGTGCTGGGGCGGGTTCGCCTCGTCGGCGTCCTTGGGGCCCTTGCCGAGGGCCTGGAGCTGCTTGTAGAAGTCCATGCCGGCCAGGGCCTGGGGCGTGTCGAGGGCGCCCTTCCACTTGCCGCCCTCCTGGATCGCCAGGTCGCCGCCCTCGTCCCAGATGAAGCCGGCCAGGGCGTACCAGGTCTGGCCGGTGAGGTAGATACCCTGGTTGCCGTCCTTATTGAGCTTTTTCGTGACTTCTAGCCATTCGTCGCGAGTCGCCGGGGGTTTCGAGATGCCTGCCGAGGCGAACAGGTCCTTGTTGTAGACGACCACGCGGTTGGCGGCGTACCAGGGGATTCCGTACTGCTTGCCGTCGATGTTCCCCGGCTGGGCCAGGCCGGGCAGCCAGTCGGCGCCCTTCAGGTCGCCCACCTTGGCGGTCAGGTCGGTCACGCCGCCGCTGGCCGAGTACTGGGCGACCTGGGTGTTGCCCACCTCGATCACGTCGGGGGCGTCGGTGCTGGCCAGGGCCGCGGTGACGCGCTCGCCGATGCCGTCCCACGCCTGGATCTGGATGTCGAGGTCGATGCCCTGGTGCGCCCCCTCGTACTCGGTCTCGAACTTCTTCAGCAGGTCCTCGGTGACGCTGCCGTCCATGATCCAGACGGTCAGCTTGGTGGGGCCGCTCGCCTCGGGCTCCTCGGCCGGGGTGCCGCACGCGCTCAGCGTCAGCACGGCCGCCAGGGCCAGGATGCGGTGTTTCATGGCGTTCCTCTTCACGGGGGGTGCCCGCGCCCGCGCGGGCGGGCGCGGGGCTTCAGTCACGGGTTGGGGACGGTGTCCTTGAACGCGGTGCCTGCGGCACGCAGCGCGGCGACGCGGCTGAGCACGGTGGCGGGCGGGACGACCTCGTTCTTGCTGTGGTAGAGGTAGTCGACCTGCTGCCGGTACGTACGGGTCCCGGTCGCGCTCTGCAGATCGATGAACCACTGGTTGAACATGATCCACATCGGGGTCTCGGGATAGTGGATGTCACCGTGGTCGGCGAACAGGCGGCCGTCCACGTAGTACCTGATCCGGCCGCCCGAGACCTGGATGACCAGGTCGTGCCAGCCGGCGAAGCTCGTGCGCTCCTCGGTGTGGGTGTTGACGGCCTGCCACGGCTCGCCCTGGTAGGTCTCCCAGCTCGTGGCGTACAGGATGTTCGACGGCTCGCCCCAGCCGCCGTTCGGCAGGTACTCGAAGTCGAGCTCGCCGTAGTCGGGGTCCAGGTTGTAGCGCAGCGGGGTGATGGTGAAGAACGTCTGCACCACGTGCTCGCCGTCCGGGCCGCCGGTGGGGGCGTCGCTGAAGCGCACACGGGCCGCGTACGTGCCCTCGTGGAACTTGCGGCTCGCGGTGGACAGCTCCGTCTGCACGGTGCCGGCGGCGGTGCCGTTCGTCGAGGAGTCGAGCGTCAGCAGGCCGCCGGGGAACGAGACGGCCGAGGGCGACCAGGTGGCGCCGGGCACGCCGGGGCCGCCGGAGCTGGAGCGGACGGTCCAGCCGCGCTGGGCGAGGCGCGGGTCGGTCGAGCTCGAGTAGGTGAAGTCGTCGAAGAGCTCGCCGGTGCCGCCCGGGGGGTTCGTCGGATCGGGGTCCGGGTCGGGGTCGGTGCCCGTGGGCTTGCCCCAGGCGAGCTGGCCGTTCACGTAGACGGCGATCCTGTCCCAGTTGGTGTAGGCGGTGTTCGGCCCGTAGGAGTAGTCGTCGCCCTGGGCGAACGTCTGCCAGTCGGCGCGGTGGAAGCGGAGCTGCATGTCGCTGGTGTTCTGGCCCGGGCTCAGGCTGCCTGAGGTGAAGCCCACCTCCAGGTACTGCTTGCCGCCTTCCTGCGGGGCGAACCGGCCGGTGATCGTGGCGCAGCCGACCACGGCCCAGGAGCAGGCGAAGCGGTAGGTCTCCGTGCCGGTGAGGTAGTAGCGGATCTTGACCTGGTTGAGCGGGACCGTGGTGGTGCCGTCGTTGAACAGGCGCAGCCACGGCTCGGCCTGGGCGGTGGTGGCGCCGGGGGCGCTGGTGCGGTACTGGAGGCGGACGGCCTGGTCGGCGCTGGCCGGGGCGGCGACCAGGGTCACCGCGACGAGGATGGCGGGGAGGGCTAAGGAGACGAGGAGTTTTCCGAAATTTCGTGACATGAGTGGGGTTCTCCTTGCAGGTTGTGCGGGCCCCCGAATGTCAGTGCATGCCGAAGAGAGCGGTGGTGCCGTACAGGTCAGGCGCCGCGGCGGATGCGGCCCGCGTACCGGGCCTCCAGGCGCAGGTTGTGCTCGTCGCCCTCGGGGACGTTGGCCGAGAGGTACACCGGTGGCACCTCACCGGCTTCGAGCAGGTTGCGTACCGTCTGCGTGACCACGAGCTGGGCCAGCAGCGCGGAGGTGATCGTGGAGACGGCCCCCGTCGCGCCTCCGCCGGGCAGGGGCAGGACGGCGTCGCCGTACGGGGCGTGGTTGTCCAGGACGACGTCGGCCAGGTCGGCGAGCTTGCGGCCCGAGGGGTGGCGGGGCGCGGCGGCTTCGCCGTGCGCGCGCGAGGTGATCGCGATCAGGTCGTGACCGCGCTCCTTGACGAGGGTGGCCAGCTCGACGACGACGCCGTTCACGCCCGAGTTGGAGATGATGACGAACAGGTCGTGCCGCTGGACGGGGGCCAGGTCGAGCAGGGTGCGGGCGATGGAGGGGTCGCGTTCGAGGTCGTAGCGGTCGAGCTCGGAGCGGGGCGCGTCGCCGTACAGGACGATGTCCCTGAGGGCGAGGCGGTTGGTGGGGACGAGGCCGCCGGCGCGGCCGGCGATCTCCATCGCGACGGCCTCGGAGTGGCCCGAGCCGAACGCCTGGATGACGCCGCCGGCGGTCAGGGCCTTGGTGAACAGGTCGGCGGCGCGGGTGATCTCGGGGTCGTCCGGGATCGTCCGCACGAGACGGGCGATGTGGTCGGTGAAGTCGCTCGGATTGATCGTCATACCTTCCCTTCTGGTAGGCGGCTCAGTCCCCTGCGGGGAGGCGGTGGCCGGCCACCGCCCTGACGGTGACGTCGAACGCCTGCTTCGTGCGCTCGTAGGTGCGCTGGGCGACCGACACGTAGACGACGTCGAGCACCAGCAACTGCGAGTGGATCGCGGCGAACCCCTCCGACCGGAAGCTCGTCGCCCTGCTCGCCGTGGTCAGGACCAGCTCGGCCACCTCGGCCAGCGGCGACCTCGGCTGCGAGGTGACGGCCACGGTGATCGCGCCGTGGCTGCCCGCCTCCGCCAGCACCTCGATGACCTCGCGGGTCCTGCCGCTGTGGGAGATCCCGATCGCCACGTCGCCCTGGCCGAGCAGCGCCGCGTCGGTCAGCGCGCTGTGGGCGTCGGACCTGCTCCAGGTCGGTACGCGCATGCGCTGCAGCCGGTACTCCATCTCGCTGGCCACGGCGGCGCTGCTCGACACCCCGAACAGCAGCACCCGCCCCGCCCTGGCCACCGCCTGCGCGACCTTCTCCACCACGGCCAGGTCGAGCTGGTCGCGGGTCTCCTGGATCAGGCGGATGTCGTTGCCGGAGACGACGCCCAGCACCCTTTCGAGGCTGTCGTCGGGCAGGATCTCCTGGCCGATGTCAGTCTCCCAGGTCTGCTGGGCGACCCGGCCGGTCTCGGTGGCGATGGCCACGCGCAGCTCGGCGTAGCCGGCGAAGCCGAGGGCGCGGCAGAAGCGGGTGATGGTGGCCGTGGACGTCCCGCTCCGCTCGGCCAGGTCGACGATGGTCAGCCGGGCGGCTTCCGCGGGGCCTTCCATGATGGCGTCGGCCACCTTGCGCAGGGCCTCGGGCATGTCGGGCTGGTCGGCTCTGATGCGGTTGAGGAGTTCCACGCGGTGATAATTATGCTCAGAGACTGGTGCCGTCAAGGCGGTTCGGCAATAATTTTTGACATGCGACTGGTTCTGGGTGTCGATGCCGGCGGCACGTCGTCGCGGGCGGCGCTGTTCACCGTGGCGGGCGAGCCGGTGCGGCGCGGGTGCGCGGGCGGGGCCAATCCGGGGGCGCTGGGGCGCGACCCGGCCGCCGCGAACCTGGCGGCCGCCGTGCGGGCTGCCTTGAGTGGGGTTGCCCCGGTGCAGGTGGAGGCCGTGGTGGTGGGGGTGGCGGGCAGTCCGGAGGCGTGTGCGGCGCTGGCGGATCAGGTCTTCGGCGAGGTGCTGCCCGGGGTCCCGGTGACGTCCGTGGGTGACATCGTGACCGCCTTCGCCGCCGGTACGGCTGCGGCGTCCGGGAGCGTGCTGATCTCGGGGACGGGGGCGATCGCGGCAAAAATTATCGACCATCGGGCGGTCGCCACCGCCGACGGGTTCGGGTGGCAGCTCGGGGACGAGGGCTCGGCCTTCTGGCTCGGCCGCGCCGCCGCCCGCGCCACCATCCGCGCCCTCGCGACCGCCGGTGGCGATGCGGCCGGATGCGATGCGCCCGGATGCGGCGCGGCGGGAGGCGGCGCGGCCAGAGGCGGCGCGGCCAGAGGCGATGCGGCCAGAGGCGGCGCGGCTCGATGCGGCGCGGCGACCGGTGACGGGCTTGTGGCGGGACACGGCGTGGCGGGCGGCAGCGGCGGGATGGCGGCGCTCGTGGTGCGGCACCTGCTGCCCGATGGGCTGGGCAGTGATCCGGTGGCGCGGCTGGCGGCGGCGGTGCACGCCCGGCCGCCGCTCGCGCTCGCCGAGCTGGCGCCGCTGGTCAGCCGGGCGGCCGCGGCGGGCGACCCGCAGGCGGTGAAGATCGTGCGCGAGGCCGCGGCCCGCCTGGTCGCGACCTTGCGCAGCGTACACGGCGCCGGGCCGGTGGTGCTGGCCGGGAGCGTGCTCACCAGCGAGGGGCCGGTGCGGCAGGCCGTCATCGAGCTGCTGGCGAGCAGGACCGTCCGCGCGGCGAGCGACGCGGCCGAGACGAAGGCCGTGACCGGCATGACCGGCGCGACGGGCACGACCGACGGGACCAGCGGGACGGTCGGGATCACGGTGGCCGGCGACGTGGCGGGGGCGGCGGCGTGGCTGGCCGCCCGCGCGGTGCTGTCCGCCGAGGAGGCCGAAGCCCTGCACCCGGCCTTCACCACCACCACGTGATCCCGCTGCCAGGGCCCGAAACCCCCGGGCCGATCGTCACCCGACCGGCGGCACCACGTCCCCGTAGACCGGGTTCTTCGGCAGGCGCTCCTCGGTGACCAGCAGCCGCACCACGCCGGCCGCCACCGACTCGGCCTCCCAGACGAACCAGTCGTCCCGGACGCCGGCCGAGCTGTCACCGGCCCGGATGGAATAGCCCTCGTAGTTCTCCCGGGGCCGGATCACCTGGAACACCGTCCGGGCGCCCCGCCTGCGGGCCTCCTCGGTCAGCTCGCCCACGGTGCGCCCGCTGACCTTGACGCCCTCCAGCGGCTCGCCCTTGGCGGTGGCCCGCCCGGGAAGGTCGTACGCCTCCCCCGGCCTGGCCAGGCGCCCGAACTTGACCCACGCCCCGCCGCCGGACCCGACGGGCACCCTGATCACCAGGGCGCATCCGGCCCGCCCCGGCTCGCAGCCCTCGGGCTCGGTCGCGGTCGAGATGCGCGAGCCGGACCCGCCCATCTGCAGCATCCGCCCGGCCCGGCTCGGCGCGGTGGGCACGATCTGCACCTGGACGTCCAGCCCCACGGCCGCGAAACCCCGGGTGTACTTCTCGTGCTCGGCGTAGGGGTCCTTGATCCGGGCCACCCATTCGCCGCCTTCCTGTGTGATGTCCAGCTCGGCGCTGGCGTAGGACACCGTGGCGCCTCCCGTCACGTTGGCGAGGGTCACCCCTGCTGCCAGCGCCATGGCGGCGGCGACGCTCAGCAGGAGCCGCCTGGCGCCGCGGCGCGGCCTGGCGGCCAGGGGCTCGGGGCTCTCGGCGGTGATCGCCTCGAACAGCGCCCGCGCCCCCGCGCCGGACGCCTGCCCGGACAGTTCCTCGTCCCGGATCCTGGCGAGGTTGCTCAGCTCGTTCATATGAACTCCACAGCGAAGCCGTCGGCCGTGATCCCGGCGCTGGACAGTGCCTTGGACAGGCGCTTGCGGGCGCGATGGAGGCGGATGCGCGCGGCGTTGCGCGAGCAGCCCAGGACCCGGGCGATCTCCCCGGGGTCCAGCCCCTCCCAGGCGACCAGCGAGATCAGCTCGCGGTCGTCATCGGGCAGCTCGCGCAGCGTGCGCGCGATCGCGCTCAGTTCGGCGCTGTGCTCGGGCGAGCGGGCGTACAGGTCGGCGACGTCGGTGTCGAGCCGCACGCTCCGGTGCCGGTGCCTGGCCAGGCCGCGGCGGTGGTTGGCCAGCACGTTCCGCGCGACGCCGTACAGCCAGAGCCTGGCTTCGCCGCCCGCCGGCAGCGCGTCGAAGCGGCGCCAGGCGATGGCGAACGTCTCGGCCACCACGTCCGCCGCGTCCTCGGGGGACTCGCAGCGGCGTACGGCGTAGCCGAGTATGTGTTCGTACGTCTGTTTGTAGATGGCCTCGAACCGGTTCTTCCGGTCGTCATCCACGGGCGGTCCCCATGGTCGGCCTCCTCGGTCTCGGGGTTGGAACACCCCGTACATGTCGAGGGAACCATCAGCATTTCAGCCCATTTCACCGCACGAGCAGGGCCGCGCTCCCGTAGCTGCCGCCGAACCCCGTCACCAGCGCCACATCGCCTCCCGAGCGCAGCTCGCGCACGGCCTGGGCCACGTTGTTCAGCCCGTGCACGTACCCCTCGGACAGCAGCCCGCCGTGCGGGTTCACCCAGGCGTGGCGGCGCTCCAGCAGGTACGCCCCCAGCTCACCGCGCGCCACGAACCCGAAGTCCTCCAGCTGCCGGGGCACCAGCCACGAGTAGGCGTCGTACGGCAGCGCCACGTCCACGTCCTGCGGCCGCATGCCGGACGCCTCCCAGAGCATGGGGGCCACGTACGCCGAGAAGATCGCCGTGACGTCGGGCGCGCGGTCCATCGACGAGCAGCCCGACCCGCCCCCGCGTACCACCGCCCGCACGCGCGGCCCGTCCAGCACGCCGCTGACCAGCAGGGCGCACGCCCCGTCGGTCTCCTGGCAGCAGTCGACCGTGCGCAGCGGGGTGCAGACGTACGGCCTGGACAGGTAGTCGGCGAGTTCGAGCGGCTCGCGGCGCAGGGCCCGGGGGTTGGCCTTGGCGTTCTGCCTGGACTGGGCGACGACGGCGTGCAGGTGCTCGGCGGTGAGCCCGGTGTCGTGCAGGTAGCGGGTGGCGGCCAGGGCGAACAGCGGGATGGGGCCGGCCAGCCCGTACGTGTAGCGCTCCTGGGGGCCGGTGGAGACGGTGTTCATGCGCCTGCCCGAGCGGCCGTTGAGCGCCCGGTAGATGAGGATGTTGCGGGCCAGGCCGCAGTGGACGAGCATGGCCGCGTCGCCGAGGATCGAGGCCGCCTGGGTGCCGCCTCCGGCGATGTCGTTGTGCCAGCCGAGCCGCTCGACGCCGAGGGCCCTGGCGACCTGGACGACGGGCGCGGAGTCGTTCAGGTGGTAGCTGAGAACGGCGTCCACCTCGCGCGGCGCGATCCCGGCGTCCGCGCACGCGGCCCGGCACGCCTGCGTGGCCAGCTCCAGCTCGCTGCGGCCCGACTGCCTGCTCAGGGCCGTCATCCCGACCCCGGCCACGGCCGCGCGCCCCGCGAAGGGCTGCATGACCTCTCCTCCCGCCCCGGCGCGTTCCGGTCGCCCGCCACGCTAGCCCCGCCAGCACGTGCGGGCAAGCGCTTGCTTGGCATGGCCGCAACGGCACCCTCCCGGGCCACCCTTTCACCCCTCGGAATTTCGGGCGGCCACAAGGGCAGTATTTCCCGCTCCGCGACATTTGCCAGACATCCGCGATTATTGCCGCACAGCCAGCCTGACCTGCACAGAACACGGAATAACCAGAAATATTCGCGCATCTAAGTGACTGGACATCTTCACGGAAGCTAGCCCCTCTTGTAATACGGAGGTGTGATCTACCGATAGCTCATCATCATGACGCCGAGGTGAGCGATGGATTTACGCTATGTCCGGTATGCGATGGCGATCGCACGAGCAGGCAGCCTCCGCAGGGCCGCCGCCGCGCTGCACATCGCGCAGCCCACGCTGTCGGAGCAGCTCAGGGCGCTGGAGAGGGAGATCGGCGTCGAGCTGTTCAGCCGCTCGTCGAGCGGGGTGACGCTCACCGAGGCGGGCGAGGCGTTCCTGGCCCAGGCGACCGTCGCCCTCGACGCCTTCGAGCGTGCCGTGGCCGCCGCCAGGTGCACGGGCGGGACCACCCGCCTCGGCGTGGCCGACGGCCTGGCGGACGTCGCCGCCCGGCTGCTCTCCCAGCTCCACACCGGGCGCCTGCGCATGGCGCCCATGGGCACGGCCGAGCAGATCGTCTCGATCGCGGACGGCGCCCTGCAGGCGGGGCTCGGTTACGCGCCCGGCTCGCTGCCGCGCGGGGTGGGCCGCATGCTCATCCACCGCTTCCCGGTGCGCGCGCTGCTGCACCGCGAGCACCCCCTGGCGCAGTACGAGGCGCTGTCGCTGTCGGACCTGGCGGGCGAGCCGCTGCTCATGCCGGAGTCCGACGCCGTGGCAGGGGCCCGCCGGTTCCTGGAGGCCTTCGTACGCCAGCGCCTGCACCCCCGCCTGGGCCCGTCGGCGGCCGGTCACGACCTGGTCGTCAACATGGTGCAGGACGGCGCGGGTTACGCTCTGTGCGTGCGCGAGGGCACCACGGTGCCCGACAGCCTGGTGTTCATCCCGATCAAGGAGGACGTGCCGCCGCTGGAGGTGGTCTTCCTCTGGAACCGCCAGGCCGACGTGCACGAGCTCGTGAGCGCGGCCCGGCATCTGGCACGCTCTGGATAGCTTTATTATCTAACGATGCGGATCTCCGAGCTCAGCGCCAAGTCCGGGGTGGCCATCCCCACGATCAAGTACTACCTGCGCGAAGGCATGCTCCACCAGGGCGAGCAGACGGCCGCGACCAGAGCCGAGTACGACGAGACGCACCTGCGCAGGCTCCGCCTGATCCGGGCCCTGCTCGACGTGGGCCGGCTCTCCGTGGCCTCGATCAAGAAGATCGTGGCCGCCGTCGAGGACGAGTCGCTGCCCGTGCACCAGATGCTGGGGACCGCTCACTGGGCGCTCAGCCCGGCCGTCGAGCCCGAGCCCGGTGAGGAGTGGCAGTCCGCCCGCGCCGAGGTGGACGCGTTCGTCGCGGAGCTCGGGTGGGACGTCCATCCCGACGCGCCCACCCGTGACGAGCTGACCCAGACGCTGGTCAGGATGCGCCAGCTCGGCGTGCCCGTCGATCTGGCGCCGTACGGCGAGGTGGCGCGCAAGCTGGTGGCGGAGGTCGAGATGGGCAGCATCCCGTTCGACGGCCCGCGCGACGCCGCCGTGGAGGCGCTGGTGCTCGGCACGGTCCTGTACGGCAGGGCGCTCGACACGCTGCGCCGCATGGCCCAGGAGTCGGAGTCGGCCAGGCGCCTGGCCCGCTGACCAGAGCCCGCGACGCCTGACGGACCCGGCACCCGGCGAGCCCGGCGCCCGGCGAGCCCGGCGCCCGGCGAGCCCGGCGTCCTGCCGGGCGGGAACCCGGCCTCAGACGAGCCCGTTCGCCCGCAGGAGCCGCACGGCGTTGACCGTGGCGGCGCCGCGCCACTCCAGCGACCCGGCCGGCGAGATCCGCGCGTAGTCCACGGTCCACCCGCCGTCGTCCCGCTGCTCCCCCGCCAGCCGGACGAGGTCGGCCGCGATCACCGCGGGCTCGAACAGGTCGCGCACCGGCCGCCCGGGGAACGGCGCGAAGTCCAGCGGGCGCAGGGCCTCGTTCTCGGTGCCGCCCGCGACGGGCACCCGGCCGTCCTCGGGGATGCGTGCGGCGAGCCGCTTGAGCAGGTCGGCCGCGCGGGGGCTGGTGTCGTACACGGAGTCGAGGAAGCGCACCGCGAACAGCAGCACGTACGCGTGCGGCGGCTCCTCCAGCGCCTGGATCGCCTCGAAGCAGTAGCGCGTGGCCCTCTCCAGCCACGGGTGCGCGGCCACGGCCGGGTCGTGGGCGGCCACGCGGTGCGCGACGGCCGCGGTGATGGCGGTGATCTGCAGGGACGAGGTGGCCGCGTCGCCGCCCGACCACCAGGGGGCGGTGGCCGTGGAGAGCGTCAGCGGCAGCGAGAACGGCAGCCCGCCGTCGGGCAGCGTCACCGACTCCAGCCAGTCGCACAGCGCCGCGGCGTGCGGCGAGGTGACCGGGCCGGCCTCCTCGAACACCTCGAAGGCGTGCAGCGCCGCGCCCGGCTGGCTCTCGGGCGAGCGCAGGTCGGGCTCCAGCCCCCAGCCGTAGCCGCCGTCGGCGTTGCGGTAACCCTCCAGGGCCGCCAGCGCGCCGGGCGCGTCGCCCGCGCCGGTGAGCAGGTCGTAGCGGCGGCGGTCGAGGAGCCGCCCGTGCCCGGCCAAAAAACCTGGGATCAGGGAAAGGTTCACGTTCATGCAGTCATCGTGCCCGGATCGGCGCCGGCCGGTCTTGTAGGTTCCGGACACGCCGGTGGTGCGACCATGGCGGCATGACGTGCGATCTCCAGCGGCTCGGCGCGCAGCAGGTGGCGCGGCTGGCCTGGGTCGGCCCCGACGGCGCGCCCCGCGTGGTGCCCATCACGTTCGCGCTGCTCGGTGCGAGGATCGTGACGGCGGTCGACCACAAGCCGAAGACCACGACGCGGCTCAAGCGGCTGAGCCACATCAGGGCCAGCCCCGCCGTGAGCGTGCTCGCCGACCACTACGAGGACGACTGGACCCGGCTGTGGTGGGCGCGGGCCGACGGGCAGGCCGCCGTCCTGGAGCAGGGGGACGACCGCGAGCGGGCGCTCGACGCGCTGGTGGCCAAGTACGCGCAGTACCGCGAGCGCCGGCCCGCCGGCCCCGTCATCCTCGTCGAGGTGACCAGGTGGAGCGGCTGGTCCGCTACTCCGTGATCGTGACCGGCCGCTTGAGCAGCCACAGCGCCGCCCGCTGCAGCAGCGTCCGGTGGATCTCGTTGTCGTAGGAGCGCGTGTCGTGCCCCAGCGCGTCGTAGATGACCCGTCCGCGCCGCACCGGCCGCGCCCAGATCAGCGGCTGGCCGTTCGAGGAGGCCAGCGGTTCGACGTCGGGCAGCACGTCCAGGTCGCTGTAGACCTCGTCCACCAGGTCGAAGTCGCGCAGCCCGTCGACCACCGGATGCCTGCCGTGCACCCGCACGCCGGTCCAGCCCAGCGGCGGGTGGTGGGACTTGGGCCAGGTCCAGCAGCCGCCCAGGACGCGCGGCCAGCCCTGCCAGTCGTCGAAGCAGATCGACGCCGCGTGCATGCACAGCAGCCCGCCGCCCCGGTCGAGGTGGTCGAGGAGGGTGGTGCGGGCCTGCGCCGGTAAGGCGAAGCGCCACTCGTCGCGCAGGTCGGCGAAGCGGTCCTGGGTCATCTGCCAGCGCAGCGCGTTGACGGTGATGAGCTGGACCTCCGACGGCTCGCTGAGCGCGCCCGCGATGTCCTCGGTGATCTCCGACTCGACCCCCACCTCGGCCAGCACGTCCGCGAGCGCGGCCGACGTGGCGGCGAAGTCATGGAACGGGCCTCCCGACAGGATCAGATTTCTCGCCACTTGCCCAGCTCATCATGGTTGCCGCTGGTTTTCTACCCGTTGGCCGGGAAACCAGCGCCCCGGGACGCCGCCCGCCTCGGGGACAGGGCATGATGCCGATCGTGGACGACTTCGAGGAGCACAGGCCGATGCTGCTCGGGCTGGCCTACCGCCTGCTCGGCAGCATGTGGGACGCCGAGGACGTGGTGCAGGAGGCGTGGCTGCGCTGGCAGGCCACCGACCACGCCGGGATCAGGGAGCCGCGGGCGTTCCTGGTGACCGTGGTCTCGCGGCTGGCGCTCGACCAGCTCCGCTCCGCGCGGGTCAAGCGGGAGGCCTACACCGGGCCGTGGCTGCCGGAGCCGGTCGAGACCGCGCAGGCGGGGCCGCTGGACACGGCGGAGCTGCGCGACACGGTGTCGTACGCGACGCTGCACATGATGGAGCGGCTCTCGCCGCCGGAGCGGGCGGTGTTCGTGCTGCGGGAGGCGTTCGAGCTGCCGTACGACGAGATCGCCGGGATCGTCGGCGTCTCGGTCGCGAACGCCCGGCAGCTGCACCACCGGGCCTCCGCGCGGCTGGCCGAGGGGCGTGACCGGTTCCGGCCGTCCAGCGAGGAGCACGCGGAGCTGCTGACGACGTTCATGCGGGCGGCCGGGGGCGGCGACCTGGCCGCGCTCACCGAGCTGCTGCACGAGGACGTCGTGGCCTACAACGACGGCGGCGGCAAGGTCAGGGCGGCGCTGCGGCCGATCCTCGGACGGGACAAGGTGGCCTCGTTCCTGCTCGGGCTGGTGGCACGCTACGACTTCAAGGAAGTGCGGATGATGGAGGTCAACGGCCTGCCCGCGGTCGCCACCCAGGTGGGCGGGCACCGGCAGCTCGTCATGATCGGCATCCGGGACGGCCGCATCAGCGAGATCTACGGCGTCCTGAACCCCGACAAGCTCGCGCACGTGCCCCTGACCTGAGCGAACGATCTATAGTCGCCCCTATGGATCTCGGCATCTCTGGCAAGGTCGCACTCGTCACCGGAGGCAGCGCGGGCATCGGGCTCGCCGCCGCCAAGAGCCTGGCGCGGGAGGGCTGCGACGTGTGCGTCAGCGCCCGCGACCCGGAGAAGCTCGCGGACGCGGTGGTGGAGCTGCAGGAGTTCGGCAAGGTCGTGCACGCGGTGCTGGCCGACGTGGAGGACCCGGCCGCCGCCCGGCGGGTGGCCGAGGAGACGCGCGACGTGCTCGGGCCGGTCGACATCCTCGTCGCGAACGCCGGCGGGCCGCCGGCGGGCCGGTTCGACGCGGTCGGGCTCGACGACTGGGACGTGGCCGTCCAGCGCAACCTGCTCGGCACCGTACGCCTGGTGCACGCGGTGCTGCCGGAGATGCGCTCGCGCGGCTGGGGCCGGATCGTCACGATCACCAGCAGGTCGGCCAGGGAGGCGCTGGACAACCTGGCGCTGTCGAACGCCATGCGCTCCGCGGTGGCCGGCGTCGTGCGCACGCTGGCCCGCGAGGTGGGTCGCGACGGCGTACGGATCAACAACGTCATGCCCGGCCCCATCGAGACCGAGCGGCTGCGCGAGCTGTCGGGCGGTGAGGAGGCGCTGCGCGAGCGGGGCGAGAGCGTGCCGGTGGGCCGCATCGGGCGGCCGGAGGAGGTGGGGGACGTGGTGGCGTTCCTGGCCAGCGAGCGGGCGTCGTTCGTGAACGGGGTCTCGCTGCTGGTGGACGGCGGGGAGAGCCGCGTCATCTCCTGAACAGCGTGTCGACGACCGTGGCGGCCCAGGTGGCGTCGTCGTCGGGCAGGTCCACGAAGTGCGCCAGGTTCGCCCGGTGGAAGCAGGCGCCCATCAGCAGGGACGCGGCGGCGCCCGGGTCGATGCCGGCCTCGATCCGGCCCGCCTGCCGCTCGGCACGCAGGATCTCGGCCAGCGCCTGGATCGGCAGGTGCGGGCCGAGGTCGTTCTTGGCCAGCATGCTCCTGAACCCCGCCATGAGCGGCGGATCGCCCAGCACGCCTCCGGCGACGGCCGCGGCCCTGGCGTAGAACTCCACGGCCGTGCCCGTGAACTCGACGAGGCCGGCCCTGAGATCTCCCTGCCCCACGCCGAGCCGCAGCTTCGTCAGGGCCGGGCCGAGCGCGGGCATGCGCTCCAGCAGCACGGCGAGGAAGAGCTCCTCCTTGTTCGCGAAGTGCTTGTAGAGCAGCGCCTCGGAGCAGGAGGCCCGCTGGGCGATGCGTTTGGTGGTGGCCCCCGCGATGCCGAACTCGTGAATCGCCTGCTCAGCCGCGTCGAGGATGCGGTCGCGTGTGCCCATCCGCCCATGATATGAGCGCGTGCTCACCCACACGGGGGTACATGACATCCTCTGAGGAGGAAGACCTTGAAGAAGGGCGTGGGGCATGGACAAGCCGGTCATCGTGACGGTGGATGATGATCCAGGCGTCTCGCGGGCGGTCGCCCGCGACCTGAGGCGCCGTTACGGGCAGGAATACCGGATCGTGCGCGCGGAGACCGCCAGGGACGGCATCGACGCGGTGCGGGAGATGCGGTTGCGCGGCGACGAGGTGGCGGCGATCCTGGCCGACTACCGGATGCCGCAGATGAACGGCGTGCAGTTCCTCGAGGCCGCGATGGACCTGTATCCGTACGCGCGCCGCGTGCTGCTGACCGCCTACGCCGACACCGACGCGGCGATCCAGGCGATCAACGTCGTCGATCTGGACCATTACCTGCTCAAGCCGTGGGACCCGCCGGAGGAGAAGTTCTATCCGGTGATGGACGGGCAGCTCGACGCCTGGCTGCGCACCGACCGGGTGGAGCGGGCCGAGCTGCGGGTGGTGGGCGACCGGTGGTCGGCGCAGTCGTACCGGGTGCGTGACTTCCTGGCCCGCAACCACGTGCCGTACCAGTGGATGCTGGCGGAGGACCCGGAGGGCGCGCAGCTGGTGAAGGCGGCGGGCGAGGGCTGTCACCTGCCGCTGGTGGTGACGTCCGACGGCACCACGCTGGAGTCGCCCGACCAGGCGACGCTGGCCACCGCGGTGGGGCTGTCGACGACGCCGGCCACCGACTTCTACGACCTGATCGTGGTGGGCGGCGGCCCCGCCGGGCTGGGCGCGGCCGTGTACGGCGCCTCGGAGGGGCTGAACACCGTGCTGGTCGAGGCGTACTCCTCGGGCGGGCAGGCGGGCCAGAGCTCCAGGATCGAGAACTACCTGGGCTTCCCCGACGGCGTGTCCGGCCAGCAGCTCGCCGACAGGGCCCGCAGGCAGGCGCTGAAGTTCGGGGCTGAGCTGCTGACGGCGCGGAAGGTGACGAGCCTGGAGCCGCGCGGCCAGGCGCGGGTGATCGGGTTCAAGGACGGCGGGGAGATCGCGGCGCACGCGGTGATCCTGGCCACCGGCGTCACCTACCGGCGGCTGGAGGCGCCGGGGCTGGACGAGTTCGTGGGTCGCGGCGTCTTCTACGGCGCCGCGCTGACCGAGGCGCCGGCCTGCAAGAACACCGAGGTGTTCATCGTGGGCGCGGCCAACTCGGCGGGGCAGGCGGCCGTCTACCTGTCGGGATTCGCGAGCAAGGTTCACTTGTTGGTGAGGAGTGATGGTTTGGAGAAGTCCATGTCCTACTACCTCATCGAGCAGATCGCCGCGATCCCCAACATCGAGGTGCACCTGGAGACGCAGGTGGCCGGCGGGAGCGGTGAGGGGCACCTGGAGCGGCTGACGCTGTCCACGAAGGGCGAGGAGCGCACGGTGGACGCGCAGTGGTTGTTCGTGTTCATCGGGGCCGAGCCGTACACGTCGTGGCTGGGCGAGACGATCGAGCGGGACGCGCGCGGGTTCGTGCTGACCGGGCCCGACCTGGTGCAGGGCGGGCGGCGGCCGCGCAACTGGCCGCTGCGGCGCGAGCCGTACTTCCTGGAGACGAACGTGCCGGGGGTGCTGGCCGCGGGCGACGTGCGCGCCGAATCGATCAAGCGGGTGGCCTCCGCCGTCGGGGAGGGCGCGATGGCCGTCGCGCTCGTGCATCGGTACCTGGAGAAGCAATGATCGACATAGACGAGCTGCGCAAGCTCTTCCTCTTCGAGCGGTTGTCCGACGAGCAGCTCACCAAGCTGGCGATGAGCGGCGCGGTGCAGACCTACGCGCAGGACGAGGACATCGTCCGGCAGGGCGAGCCGGCCGAGTGCTTCGCGGTGCTGCTCGAAGGCGAGATCCAGATGATCAACGAGACGGTCAGCGCGGGCACCGTCGCCATGCCCCGCACGTCGCAGCCCGGTGTCTACGGCGGGGCCACCTCGGCCTACCTCGGCGACCGGGCGCCGCAGACCTACCAGCACACGCTGCGCGCCACCGCGCCGTCGCGGATGTTCATGCTGCCGGCCAGGAAGTTCGCCTACATCGTGGCCGAGTGGTTCCCGATGGCGATGCACCTGCTCGACGGGCTGCTGTCCGGCGGGCGCATGCAGCGGGAGATCATCGACCGGCGGCAGCGGCTGACCGCGCTCGGCACGATCACGGCCGGGCTCACGCACGAGCTGAACAACCCGGCGGCGGCGGCCGTGCGGGCGGTGAGCGAGCTGCGCTCGCTGATCAAGACCTCGCGTTTCCAGCTCGCCCAGCTCGCCGAGGACGGCATCCCGCCCGACAAGCTGCGCGCGCTGATCGAGGCGCAGGAGGCGTGCACGAGCAACCTGGGCCAGCCGGACAAGCGCTCGCCGCTGGAGATCTCCGACGCCGAGGACGAGCTGGGCGAGGCGCTGGAGGAGGTGGGCGTCGAGGACGCGTGGGAGCTGGCCCCGGCGCTGGTCAACGCCGGTTTCACCAGCGCGTACCTGCAGAAGATCCGCACCAAGGTGGGCGCGGAGCACACGCCGAAGGCGCTGCACTGGCTGGCCGAGGCCATCGAGATCTCGCAGATGCTCAACGAGGTGACCGAGGCGACCGAGCGCATCACGACGCTGATCCGCTCGGCCAAGCAGTACTCCCAGATGGACCGCGCCCCCTTCCAGCAGGTGAACGTGCACGAGCTGCTCGACAGCACGGTGGCGATCTTCCGCGGCAAGATCCCGCCGGGCATCAGCGTGGTCACCGACTACGACCGCACGCTGCCCGAGATCCCCTGCTACGCGGGCGAGCTCAACCAGGTCTGGACGAACCTCATCCACAACGCCCTCGACGCGATGGGGCAGGAGGGCACGCTGACCGTCCGCACCGCGTACGACGAGGACGAGGCGATCGTCGAGATCGGCGACACCGGTCCCGGCGTGCCCGAGGCGATCAAGGACCGCATCTTCGAGCCGTTCTTCACCACCAAGAGCGTGGGCGAGGGCACGGGCCTCGGCCTGGACATCTCCTACCGGATCGTGGCCGGCCGGCACGGCGGCGAGATCAAGGTGCGCTCGGTTCCCGGCGAGACCTGGTTCGAGGTACGGCTGCCGCTCCGGGAGCCGTCGGCCACCACCTGATCGCGCATCGTTACCGGTTCCGACTTGTCAGGATGTCTCCTGACCCCGTGTAATGGGTGACCGAAATGCGGGAAGGAGACGGCCCCCCATGAGCACGTCGGAGTCGGTGACGGGTTCGCGACCGCTGAACGTGCTGCTCGGGGTGCTCGGCGGCATCGAGCGGCTGGGCAACAAGCTGCCGCATCCGTTCTGGCTGTTCGTCATCCTGAGCGTGCTGCTGTCCCTGGTGAGCTGGGGGCTGGCGGCGGCCGGGGTGTCGGCGGTCAACCCGGCGACCGGCAGGACCGTCGCGGCCAGGAGCCTGCTGTCCGACGAGGGCGTGCGGATGATGGTCGGCGACGCGATCGACAACTACACCTCCTTCCCGCCGCTCGGCACGATCCTGGTCGTCATGCTCGGCGTCGCGGTGGCGGAGCGCTCGGGGCTGCTGGCCGCGGTGCTGCGCTCCGGGGTGTCGAGGGTGTCGCCGAAGTGGGTGACGTTCGCGCTGGCCTTCACCGGCATGGTGGCGCACGTGGCCTCCGACGCCGCGTACGTGGTGCTCATCCCGCTCGGCGCGCTGGCCTTCCGCGCGGTGGGGCGCAGCCCGATCCTCGGGATCGTGGTGGCGTTCGTGTCGATCTCGGCGGGGTACGACGCCAGCCCGCTGGTCACGCCGACGGACGCCATCCTGTCCGGGCTCACCACGGCCGCGGCGCACACCATCGACCCGGCCTACCTGGTCACGCCGCTGGCCAACTACTTCTTCTCGCTGGCCTCGTCCCTCGTGCTGGCCGCCGTGATCACGCTGGTGACCGAGCGGGTGCTGGCGCGGCGCGTCGAGTCGATGCCCGTCGACCCCGACGCCGACGAGGACGACCTCGGCTCGCTGACCCTCGGCGCCGGGGAGCGGCGCGGGCTGCGGGCCGCGCTCGTCACGCTCGTGGTGTTCGCCGCCGCGCTGACGGCCGCGGTGCTGCCCGCGGGCTCGCCGCTGCGCGGCGAGGGCGGCAGCATCGTGCAGTCGCCGCTGCTCACCTCGATCGCGGTCTTCCTCGGGCTGGCGTTCCTGGCCGTCGGCTGGGCGTACGGCAAGGCCGCCGGCACCGTCACCGGCAGCCGGGACATCCCGGGCTTCATGGCGCACGGCCTGCGGGAGATGGCGCCGATCCTGGTGCTGTTCTTCGCGATCTCGCAGTTCCTGGCCTACTTCAAGTGGACCGGCATCGGCGAGATCATCGCCATCGACGGGGCCGGCCTGCTGAGGTCGGCCGGGGTGAGCGGGCCCGTGGTGTTCCTCGGCATCCTGCTCGTGGTCACCGTCATCAACCTGGTGGTGACCAGCGGCTCGGCCCAGTGGGCGCTGGTCGGGCCGGTGTTCGTGCCGATGCTCATGCTGCTGGACATCCCGCCCGAGTACACCCAGGCGCTCTACCGCATCGCCGACTCGTGCACGAACGCGATCACGCCGATGAGCCCGTACTTCGTGATGGCGCTCGGCTTCCTCCAGCGCTACCGCCGCTCGGCCGGGATCGGCACGCTCGCCTCGATGACGATCCCGCTCGCGCTCACCCTGCTCGTCGCCTGGACGCTGCTGTTCTTCGCGTTCTGGGGGCTCGGCATCCCGCTCGGCCCCGGAGCGCCCGTCCCCTGACCATCGTGAAAGGAATCTCGTGTTGATCACCGACTGGGCCCGGCGGGCCCTGCCGGCCATGCTCGACGACCTCAGGGCCGTGGTGGAGGTGGAGACCCACAGCTACGACAAGGTCATGCTGGTCAGGGGGCTGCGCGAGATCCGCGCGCGGGCGGTCGGGCACCTGGGGACACCGGACGACGAGATCCTGCACGAGGGCGGCGGGCACGGCGACGTCCTGGAGCTCTACTACCGGGGCACCGCGCCGGGGACCGTGCTCCTGCTCAGCCACTACGACACGGTCTGGCCGACGGGCACGCTGGCGGGCTGGCCGTTCGCGGTGCTGGAGGGCAAGGCGACGGGGCCGGGCGTGTTCGACATGAAGACGGGGCTGGTGCAGTCCATCTGGGCGCTGCGCGGGCTGCGGGAGCTGGGGCTGCCGCATCCGGGCGTGCGGTTCCTGTTCAACGGCGACGAGGAGATCGGCAGCCCGGCCTCGCGCGAGCACATCGAGGCTGCCAGTGAGGACGCGCTGGCGACGCTGGTCTTCGAGGCGTCCATGGACGGGGCGCTGAAGACCGCGCGCAAGGGGGTGGGGCTGTTCAACGTGACCGTGACCGGGGTGGAGGCGCACGCGGGGCTGGATCCGTACGCGGGGGCCAGCGCCGTCCACGCGCTGGCCGAGATCGTCACCACGCTGGCGCGGGCGGGCTCGCGCGAGCGCGGCACGACCGTGAACGTCGGCCTGATCAGCGGCGGCACCGGGCGCAACGTCACCGCCGGGCGCGCCGCGTGCGGCGTGGACGTGCGCGTCACGGATCCCGCGGAGATGGGGCGGATCGACGACGTCCTCGCGGCCCTGCGCGCCTCGGACCCGCGCATCAAGATCTGCGCCACCGGGGAGTGGAACCGGCCCCCGATGGTCCAGAACCCCGCCTCCCAGCAGCTGTTCAAGCAGGCCCAGGAGGTGGCGGCCGGCTTCGGCTGGCTGCTGGACGAGGCGGCCGTCGGCGGTGCCAGCGACGGCAACTTCGTCTCGGCGCTGGGACGGCCGGTGCTGGACGGCATGGGCGCGGTGGGCGACGGGGCGCACGCGCGGCACGAGCACGTCGTGATCGAGCACATCCCGGAGCGCACGGCGCTGACGATGGGCCTGATCACGGCGCTGGCCTGAAGCGGGATGAGAGCGCTCTCACCCTCAGCCGAAAACGTGGTCGCGCGCCCGGTCGAGGGCCGTCAGCACGGCACCCTGGAGCACCGCGTTGCCCTCCACCGTGCTGGCCCGCACCTCGGTCGGCGCGGGCGACAGCTCCCGTAGCCGCGCGGCCACCTCGGCGGCCAGCTCGTCGCCGCCCGCCTGTCCGGCCTCCCCGCCCAGCACGACGAGCCCGGGATCCAGGAGCGTGACGAACGCGAAGGCGCCCTTGGCCATGCGCGCGGCGAACTCCGCGCGGCCGAGCCTGCTCGCCACGCTCTCGGTGACCAGGTTGCAGAACGCGGTGCCGTCCACCTCGAGGAACCCGATCTCGCCGGCGCCGCCCGACACGCCCCGGCGCAGCCGCCCGCCGAGCACGACCGCCGCGCCCACGCCGTCGCCCACCCACATCAGCACGAAGTCCTCGGCCCCCTGCGCCGCGCCGGTGCGGAGCTCGGCGATGGCGGCCAGGTTCACCTCGTTCTCCAGGGTCACCGGCCCGCCGAGCCGCTCGCTCCAGGCTCCCACCAGGCCGGGGCGCCATCCGGGCACGTCGTTGGCCGACACCAGCTCGCCGTCGCGCGGCGCCACCAGCCCGGGCGCGCCGACCACGACGTTGTCGATCGTGCGCTCCCCCGCCGCCTGCGCGACGACCTCGGCGACGAGCTCCACGAGATCGCCGCCGACCGGGCGCGTCCGGCTGCTCACCACCCGCCCGGTGATGTCGGCGATCGCCACGGAGATCGTCTCGCGTCGCAGGTCCACCCCTGCCACGTGGGCGCGCCCCGCCACCAGGCCGTACACCCGCGCGTTCGGCCCTCGCCGGTCCTCGCCCGACTCGCCCGTGACCTCGATCAGCCCGCCCTGCGCGAGGCGCTCGATCAGGTCGGACACGGTGGGCCTGGACAGCCCGGTCAGCTCGCGGAGCTGGGGCGCGGTGAGCGGGCCGCGTTCGAGCAGCAGGTCGAGCGCCAGACGGTCGTTGATGGCGCGGGCCATGGCGGGGGTCGCGGTCTTCACGCCTCCCATAATAAGCAGGGAGCCTGCCTGAAACCTCTTTTCATCAGGAAGCCTGCCTGATAGTTTCTGGATCCATGAGCCCTCATCGTGCGATCGCCATCGTGTTCGCCGTGCACGGTGCCGTGGCCGGCACCCTGTCCACCCGCCTGCCCTGGATCCAGGACCACCTCGCCCTCGATCCCGGCGCGCTCGGCATGGCGCTGCTCTGCCCGCCCATCGGCGCCTTCATCGGCATGCCCATGGCCGCCCGCGTGGCCTACCGCTTCGGCAGCCGCGGCGCCACCCGCGTGCTGATCGGGCTGTGGTGCGCGGCGCTGGCCCTGCCCGCGCTGTCACCGTCACCGCTCTGGCTGTCCGCCGCCCTTCTGCTGTTCGGGTTCGGCGCGGGCATGTCCGACATCACGATGAACGCCCACGCCGTCGCCCTCGAACGGCATCTCGGCCGCTCCGTCATGTCCGGGCTGCACGGCATGTGGGCGGTGGGCAGCCTGACCGGAGGCGGCGTCGGCACCCTGGCCGCGCAGGCCGGGATCGACGCCCGGGTCCACCTCGGCGTGGTCGCCGCCGTGCTGCTCGCCGTGGGCGGGGCGGCAGGGCGCGGCCTGCTCAGGGACGGCCGCTCCGAAGCCGCGTCCGCCGGCGCGCCCGCGCCGCGGCGCTTCGCCCTGCCCTCGCGGGCGATCCTGCCCCTCGGCCTGGTCGGCTTCTGCGCCGTCTTCGCCGAGGGCGCCAGCGCGAACTGGGCCGCCGTCTACCTCACGGCGGTCACCGACGCCGGCCCGGGGGTGGCCGCGGCGGGCTACACCGTCCTGATGCTCTGCATGGCCGGCATGCGGCTGGTCGGGGACCGGTTCATCCGGCTGCTCGGGCCCGTGACGGCCGTCCGCGCGGGCGGCGTCGTGGCGGCGCTCGGCGGCGTGCTGGTGGTCGCGGCCCGCACGCCCGCGCTCGGCATCGCCGGGTTCGCGCTGGTCGGGCTGGGAGTGGCGGTGGTCATGCCGCTGGTGCTGGCGGCGGCCGGCACCAGGGGGACGACCGCGAGCGAGGGCGTGACGGGGGTGGCCACGATCACGTACCTGTCGGGGATGGTCGCCCCGCCCGTCACGGGGTGGATGGCGGACGGGCTGTCCTATCCGGCCGCGTTCTCGGTGATCACGGGTGTGGTGGTGGCGATGACGCTGCTCGCCCGCGTCGTGGGGCCCTCGGGCGGCGCGTCCCGGCAGCCCTCCGCCGAGGGCAGTCTCGTGGTGGCGCGGGATTGAGCCCTACCCGACGTGCGCGGCGACGGCCCGCGCGCACTCCAGGGGCTCCTTGTCCGTGGTGTCCACCTCCACGTCGTAGCGCACGCCCTGGTGGACCACCTCGGCCTGCAGCTCGGCCATCCCCTGGGGCCGGTCGGCGCGGGCCAGCTCGCGCCGGGCGGCGACCGCGACGTCGCACCTGACGCCGACCCACAGGACGTCCAGGCCGGCCAGCGCCTTCTCCCACTCCTGCCGGGACGACGGCCCGCCGAGGAAGACGTCGTCGATGATGACCGGCGCGCCCGCGCGGGCCATCGCGGCGATCCCCTCCCGCCACGCGTGCTGCAGCCTGCGGAAGGCCGGCCCGACGTTCACCGCGCCGTCGGAGCCGATCTCGATGCCCGTGTCCGAGCTCTGCATGGCGGCGGGCATGGCGTCCACCAGGTCGTCGATGGAGATGCTGAGCCACGGCTGCGGCAGCACGGCTTGAAGACCCCTGGCCAACGCCGACTTGCCTGCGCTGGATCCGCCGTTCAGCACGATCACTTGAGTCACAGCGCCACGTTAGGGGCTCCGCCGGGTGGTGCGAAACAGCATTTCGGCTGATACGCTCCCAAGCGAGCGCTTGGTTTACCTGCTGAGGGGTTGCCGAATGAAGTTCTCGACCTTCCATCTCTTCCACCGGTTCGACGGGCAGAGCTTCAAGGACGTCTACGACTACCACCTGGAGCTCATCGAGCTGGCCGAGGAGCTGGGGTTCGACGGGGTACGGCTGGCCGAGCACCACTTCAGGGACTACGGGGTCGTGCCCAACCTGTTCACCATGCTGGCCCACGCCGCCGCCAGGACCTCCAGGATCAGGCTCGGCACCGGCATCGTCGTGCTGCCGCTGCACAACCCCGTGCACGTCGCCGAGGAGGCCGCCCAGGTCGACGTGCTGTCGGGCGGGCGCCTGGAGCTGGGGATCGGGCGGGGGTACCAGAGCTTCGAGTTCGAGGGGTTCGGGATCGACCTGGCGGAGGCGCGCGACCGGTTCAACGAGGCGCTGGAGGTGATCGTCGGGCTCTGGACGCAGGAGGTCTACCAGCACGAGGGGAAGTTCTACAGGACCGGCGCCGAGGTGTCGCTGGTGCCCAGGCCGCTGCAGAGCCCGCACCCGCCGGTGCACGTGGCGGCCGTCTCGCCCGAGACCGTGACCATGTACGCCGAGCGCGGCCTGCCCATCCTGGCCGATCCGGCGGCGCCGTTCAGGAAGGTCGTGCAGGCGGCCGAGACGTGGCGCGCGACGGCCGCGCAGGCCGGGCACACGGACGCCGCGGACCTGGTGGTGGCCCGCAGCGTGTACGTCGCCCCCACCCTGGAGCAGGCCCGCGCGGACCAGGAGCGGTTCGAGGCGTCCTTCGACCGCTCGCGCATCTTCAACGAGCGCAGCGCCCCCATCGACCCCAGGACCGGCAAGGCCGCCCAGGGCTTCGAGTACTACCAGGACCGTTACCTCAAGGGCGGCACGCTCTCCGCCGACTTCCGGTGGGAGCAGCTGGAGGTGATCGGGGACCCTGCGCGGGTGATCGAGCAGATCGCGCTGCTCAGGGACGCCGGGTTCGGCAACCTCCTGTGCGACTTCGGCAGCACCAGGCCGATGCCGCTGGAGGACATGAAGCGGGTCATGCGCTTCTTCGCCACCGAAGTCATGCCGGCCTTTGGAGCCTCTGAAGGAGACCGAAGATGATCCACAGCCTGTCCCTGTCAGACGTGCTCGCCGACCACGCCCGCAGCCGCCCCCAGGCGACGGCGGTGGTGGACGGGGAGCTGCGGCTCACCTACCCCGAGCTGGACGAGCGGGTGACCCGGCTGGCCGCGGCGCTGGAGCGGCTGGGGGTGTCCGCCGGCGACCGGGTGCTGTGGCTGGGGCAGAACGCGTACGCGGTGCTGGAGCTGCTGCTCGCCTGCTCCCGGCTGGGCGCGATCTGCTGCCCGGCGAACTGGCGGCAGTCGGCGGACGAGCTGCGCTTCGTGCTCTCCGACCTCACCCCCGCGGCCGTCTTCTGGGAGCCCTCCGAGACCACCGAGCCGCTGCGCGACGCGGGCTGGATCCGGGCGGGCGAGGAGTACGAGCGCCTGATCGCCGAGGCGCCCGGGCGGGAGTTCCCCCAGGTCGCCGACACCGAACCGGTCCTCGCCCTCTACACGGCCGCCTTCGCGGGCCGCCCGAACGCCGCCCTGCTCAGCAATGCCGCGCTCGTCGCGCACGCCACGTCGCTCCTGGTCGTACGCCAGATGGAGCCCGGCTTCACCTTCCTCAACAACGGGCCGCTCTTCCACGTCGGCACCATGATGTTCTGCCTGGCCACGCTGCAGATCGGCGGCACGAACGTGTTCACCCCCGCCTTCGACCCCGAGGAGGTGTGCCGGCTGATCGACGCCGAGCGGGTGACGCAGGCGTTCCTGTTCGGCGGGATGATCGACGCGGTCGCCAAGGCGAACGCGGGCGGCAAGTACGACCTGTCGTCGCTGCGGTTCGTCGCCCACTCCGCCGAGTGGGACGACATGATCACCGTGGACGACTCGCCCTGGTGCCGGTCCAAGATGGGCGGGTACGGGCAGACCGAGGTGGGCGGCATGCTCACGTTCCTGGGGCTGGCGGAGGGCGGGGCCGGGTTCGCCGGGCGGCCGTCGCCGCTGGTTCAGGTGCGGATCCTGGCTCCGGACGGCAGCGAGGTGCCGGTGGGCGAGACCGGAGAGATCTGCGCCCGCGGCAAGACCCTCTTCTCCGGATATTTCGCCCGACCAGACTTAAATGCGGAAAAGACGGCGTACGGCTGGCACCACACCGGCGACCTCGGCCGGCGCGAGCCCGACGGCACCATCACCTTCATCGGCCCCAAGCTCCGGATGATCAAATCCGGGGCGGAGAACGTCTACCCGGCCGAGGTGGAGCGGGCGCTCAAGTCGCATCCCGCCGTGGCCGACGCCGCCGTCATCGGCGTCCCCGACCCCGGCTGGCACCAGGCGGTCAAGGCCGTCGTGGCACTGAAGCCCGAGGCCAAGGCCACGCAGGAGGAGCTGGTCGAGCACGTCAGGGGGCTGCTGGCGGCGTACAAGAAGCCGCGGCACGTGACGTTCGTGGACAGCATCCCCAAGCGCGGCTTCACCCCCGACTACGACGCCCTGGACGCCGCCCACGGCGGCGGCAACTACCCGGGCGCCTGACCGCGCCCGACCACACCCGGACCGCCCCGACCGCCCCGACCGCCCCGGCCACAGGCCCGCACGCTCACGGGCGGGGCAGGGGCAGGCCCGCCTCCAGGTGCGCGAGGGCCTCGTCGAGCAGGGCCGGCCCGTCGATGTCGTGATCCTTCACCCAGTCGGCCCAGACGCCGACCACGACCCCCATGATCGCCCCCGTGATGTTGCGGATCCCCGGGTCGTCCGCGGGGCGGCCCTCCCGCGCCGCGAGCCGGTCCCGCAGGGTCGAGGCCACGCCGGTCACGTTGTGGATGCTCGCCGCCCACAGCTCGGGCACGGTGAGCATGAGCACCTCCCGCTCCAGGCTGTCGGCGCGCTCCTGCGGGGTCTGCGCCTCGGTCATGGCCCGCATGGCCATCCGCACGGCCCGCACGGGCGGCACGTCGGGCGGCACCTCGTCGAGTGCCTCCACGAAGGGTGGGAACTGGTCGACGATCACCAGGTCCTCCTTGGTGGCGAAGTAGCGGAAGACGGTGCTGGGCGCCACCTCCGCCGCCTCCGCGACCTGCTCGACCGTCGTGGCCGCGTAACCCTGCTCGCGGAACAGCCGCAGCGCCTCCTTCTGGATCAGCGCCCTCGTCTTGGCCTTCTTCCGCTCGCGCAGGCCCGGTCGATCACTCATGTCTCCGCATTCTCGGGGGTGCGACGGCCCGCGTCCACTTCCCGGAGTCCGCCACAAACCGCTATACAACTCTCTTTTAAGAGTCTACTTTCAAAATCATGCGATTTCCTACGGACCGCGACCCGCGATGCCCCTTCGACCCGCCCGCCGAGCTGCGCGGCCTGCCCGCGATGAGCAGGCTGGAGTTCCCCGACGGCCATCTCGGCTGGCTGGCCACCACGGCCGAGGCGGCCAGGACCGTGCTCGGCGACCCCAGGTTCAGCGCGCGCCGGGAGCTCAAGCACGCCCCCGTACGGTTCACCACGCCCGGCGAGACAGGACGCCCCGCGCCCCCGGGCTTCTTCGGCGCCATGGACCCGCCCGAGCACACCCGTTACCGCCGCCTGCTCACCGGCCAGTTCACCCTGCGCCGGATGCGCCTGCTGGAGCCGCGCGTCGCCCGCATCGCCGCCGACCATCTCGACGCCATGGCCGCGGCGGGACCGCCGGTGGATCTGGTCAGCGCCTACGCGCTGCCGATCCCGTCGATGGTCATCTGCGAGCTGCTCGGGGTGCCGTACGAGGATCACGAGTTCTTCCAGGACCGCAGCCTGCAGCTCCTCGCGGCGGACGGCGACGTGGCCGAGGCGTCCGCCGACCTGGCGGCCTACCTGGGCGAGCTGGTGCGGCGCAAGCGCGCCGAGCCGGATGACGACCTGATCAGCGGGCTGACCGGCGACCTCACCGACGAGGAGCTGATCAACGTGTCGATGATCCTGCTCGTCGCGGGCCACGAGACGACCGCGAACATGCTGGCGCTCGGCGTGTTCGCGCTGCTGGAGTCGGGGCTCCCGTACGAGGAGGGCGCGGTCGAGGAGCTGCTGCGCTGGCTGGCGATCGTGCAGCACGGCGCACCCAGCAGGGCCGCCAAGCAGGACGTGGAGGTGGCGGGCACGCTGGTGAGGAAGGGCGAGACCGTCGCGCTGTCCCTGCTGATGATCAACCGGGATCCCGGCCTGTTCGACCGGCCGGACGTGCTCGATCCGGGCCGCGAGGAGGCGCGCAGGCACCTGTCGTTCGGGCACGGCGTGCACCAGTGCCTCGGGCAGCAGCTCGCCAGGATGGAGCTGCGCATCGGCTACGGCGCGCTGTTCGAGCGCTTCCCCGGCCTCCGGCTGGCCGTCCCGGCGGCGCAGGTGCCGCTCAAGCAGGACAGCGCGGTGTACGGCGTCGCGTGCCTGCCGGTCGCCTGGGACTGAGAGGCCGGGTCACAGGATGGCGAGCGGGGTGAGCGGGCTCCCCGTGCCGCCCTCGATCCGCAGCGGCGCCGCCACGAACACGAACTCCGTGCGGCCCGCCGCCGCCAGCTCCTCCAGCCAGAGCATCTCGATCAGGTGGACGCCGTGCCGGTGGAGCAGCAGCAGATGCAGGTCGTCCTCGACCGGCTCCTCGGCCAGCCCGCGCGCGTCGAGCCCGCCGATGGCGGCGTTGTCCGAGGCCACGGCGGCCACGTCGTGCGCCGCCAGCCACCGCCCCGCCTCCGCCGACAGCCCTGGCTGGCCCGACCAGTACTCCTCGCGCGAGCGTTCCCACACCACCGGCCAGCCCGTACGGATGACCGCCACGTCCCCGGCCCGCGGCACGGCGATCTCCTCCAGCAGCGCGGCCGGGGTCCGGTGGCCGGCGGGCAGGTGGTCGAGGCCGAGCCGCCGCGGCACGTCGTACAGCACCCCCCTGGCCACCACCCCGCCCACGTGCTCGATCCCGCACCTGGTGGCCCCGTAGGAGCGGACCCTGGCGGCCGGGTGGCCGTTGTAGAGCTCGTCGCCGGACCACATGTGGCACAGCGCGTCCATGTGCGTGGTGGTGCCGTGGTGGGTGACGACCAGGGCGTCGTCGGCCACCCGCAGGCCGGCGCCGATCGGCCGGGCGCCGGCCGCGTAGTCGCCGCCGTCCACGGACATGAAGTGCTGCGGCAGCGGCCGGCCCGGCAGGTGCGGCACCGTGCCGGGGGCGGGCGAGGAGGTGGCGCCCCTGATCGGCATGGCCAGGCTGAGCACCTCGCCGGTGACGGCGCTGCGCAGGGCGTCGAGCACGACGGACGGGGTGAGCAGGTTCAGGGTGCCACGCTGATCGTCTGGGCCGAATCGTCCCCAGTTGTTAGGCTCGGTGACCAAGTAAGCGCTCCCTTTCTCTGCGGAGGTCTGATGCACTGCGATCCTCGGTTCTCCCGCGTACGCGAGGTGTTCGAGCGGCATTTCGCCGACGGCGAGGAGCTGGGCGCGGCCTTCGCCGTCCACCTGGACGGCGAGCTGGTCGTGGACCTGTGGGACGGCGTCGCCGACCGGCACACCGGGCGGCCGTGGGAGCGGGACACGCCCGCCTTCGTCTACTCCTGCACCAAGGCGGTCACCGCCGCCGTGCTGCTGCAGCTCGTGGAGCGGGGGCTGGTGGACGTCGCGGCGCCGGTCACCGAGGTGTGGCCCGAGTTCGCGGCGGGCGGCAAGCAGGCGGTCACCGTCGAGCACCTCCTCAGCCACCAGGCCGGGCTGCCGGCGCTGGAGGAGCCGGTGCCGGTCGAGGAGTTCGAGGACCAGCCGGCCATCGCGGCCAGGCTCGCCGGTCAGCGGCCGCTGTGGGAGCCGGGGTCGGCGCACGGGTACCACGCGCTGACGTACGGGTTCCTGGTGGGCGAGGTGGTCAGGCGGGTGACAGGCAAGTCGGTGGGCGAGCTGGCGTCGGCCGAGATCGCCGGGCCGCTGGGGCTGGAGCTGTGGGTGGGGGCGCCGGACTCGGTGATCGGGCGGGCGGCGCGGCTCACGGCCGGCGAGCGTCCCCGGAACGACCGGCCCGCCGCCACCACCGCCACCACCACCGTCACCGCCGTCACCGAGCCGACGCCCCCCGGCCCCGAGCCGGCGGGAGGCGAGGCTGCCGGAGCAGGAGGCGAGTCCGCCGGAACGGGAGATGAGGCCGTCGGCGCGGGAAGCGAGTCCGCCGGAACGGGAGATGAGGCCGTCGGCGCGGGAAGCCAGGCGGCGGGAGCGGGAAGCCAGGCGGCGGCGGGAGGCGGGCGGATGGCGAACGTGCTGGACGAGATGGCCAAGGCGGCGCTCGACCCGGACAGCCTGATGAACCGGGCGCTCGGCAACCCCGCCATCAACCTGCTCAAGGGCGGCGCGAACAACCCGGTGATCCTGCGGGCGGGCTGGCCGGCCGCCGGGATGGTCACCACCGCCCGGGGGCTGGCCGGGTTCTACCGCGCGCTGATCGCCGGCGAGATCCTGCGGCCCGCGACTCTCCAGGAGGCGCTGCGGCCCCGGGTGAACGGCCCCGACCGGGTCCTCCACCTCAACTCCTCCTTCGGGCTCGGCTTCATGCGGCCGTCGATGACGTTCCTGGTGCCCTCGCGCAGCGCGTTCGGCCATTCGGGCGCCGGTGGCTCGATGGGGGTCGGCGACCCCGAGCGCGGCCTGGCCATCGGGTACGTGATGAACAGGATGGCCAACGCGATCTCCGGCAACCTGCGCGGGATGCGCCTGCTGCAGGCCGTCTACGACTCGTTGTGACCGCATGACCGTTCAGTGCATGGTCACGCCGCCGCTCACCGACAGGGTCTGTCCGGTGATGTACGCGGCGCGTTCCGTACACAGGTAGGCGACCAGCCCGGCGACGTCGGCGGGTGTCCCGAGGCGGCGCAGCGGGATGCCCCGCGCGATCCTGTCCACCAGCCCCGGCTCCGCCGCGGACACCCGGCGGAGCATGGGCGTGTCGGTCGGTCCCGGGCAGACCACGTTGGAGGTCACGTGCGCCCTGGCGGCCTCGCGGGCGAGCGTCTTGGCCAGGCCGAACAGCCCCGCCTTCGTCGCCGCGTACGCCCCCTCGCCCCCGGACCCGGCCCTGGCCCCGTCGGAGGAGACGAACACCAGCCGCCCCCACCCCCTGGCCATCATGCCGGGCAGGAGCAGCTTGGTCAGCAACATCGGCCCGCGCAGGTTGACCTGCCACATGAGCTCCCAGCCCGCGGGGTCGCTCTCGGTGAACGGCTCCACGATCGCCACCCCGGCGTTGTGCACGAGGATGTCCACCTCGCCCACCGCGTCCGCGAACTCCGTCACGGAAGCCGGTGAGGCCAGGTCCACGTGCATCGCCCGATTCGCCGCACCCCCCAGACCCACGTCCGGCCCCCGCTTCCCCGCGCCCGTCAGACCCGCGTCCGGCGCCGGGTTCCCCACGCCTGTCAGATCCACGTCGGCGATCACGACCTCGGCGCCGAGCGCGGTCAGGTCGGCGGCGATGGCCGCGCCGATCGCGCCCGCTCCCCCGGTCACCACCGCCGTGCGCCCGTCCAGGCGCAGCCCGTCCATCATCGCTTCCACGCCTCGACCAGGTCGGCGGCGGTGGCCCGGGTGGCCAGCAGGCTGATCGTGTGCTTCAGAACGGCACGCGCGTACTCCTCCGGGATGCCCGCCACCGCGTCCGTGACGACGGTCACCCGGTAGCCCAGGTTCACCGCCTCCAGTGCCAGCCCGGGGATGCCCAGGTTGAGCGAGACGCCGAGCGCGACGACGGACGCGACGCCCAGCGAGCGCAGCGTCATGTCGAGCGAGGTGCCGGTGAACGGCGAGAACCCGTGGTGGCGCCGGCTCTCCAGATCGGTGTCCTCGCGCAGCTCGGGCAGCACCTCGGTGGCGGGCGTGCCCTCCAGCATGTGCCGCGGGTCCTTGAGCAGGGAGACGATGAACGGGCAGTTGGCGGCGTGGGAGCCGGCCCGGTCGGGACGGAACGCGGCCGTGCAGTGGATCACGGGTAACCCGGCCTGCCGGGCCGCCTGGAGCAGGCGGGCGACGTTGGCGGTGACGTCGTGGCGCGCGCACGCCTCCACCAGCTCCGGAAATTTCGTCAGATCGCCGACCACGCCCCGCTGCATCTCCATGACCAGCACCGCCACGCGCTCCACCGGCGACCTCCACGCTTGTTAGCCGAGCGCTTGCTTGGTATCCCGGTCAGCATAACACCGGGTGAAATCTCCCGGCTCGTGACAACCGGAACCCCGGGTGAGACCGTCGAATTCAAGACGGCTGCCTTATGGGGGTAGGACTTGGTCCCTGGTTACCGTGAAGTGCGCCAGCTCGGCGCCGGCCGCACCGGTCGCGTCTTCCTCGCCACCTACCAGTCGACCGGCGCGTACGTGGCGATCAAGTACCTGAACGCCACCCTGCGCAGGGACGCCGAGTTCATGGACCGCTTCCGGTCGGACACCCCGCACCTCGTCGAGCTCGACCACCCCGACGTGGTCCGCCTGTACGAGTACGTCGAGACCCCCACCCGGGCCGCCGTGGTCATGGAGCTGGTGGACGGCGTGTCGCTGCGCACGCTGCTGGCCGAGCACGGCCGCGTCACCCCGGAGGCGGCGCTGGCCGTGCTCAAGAGCACCCTGCTGGCCCTGGCCGCCGCCCACGAGCGCGGCGTGCCGCACCGGGACGTCACGCCGGACAACATCCTGGTGCAGGCCGACGGCACCACCAAGCTGGGCGACTTCGGCGTCGTGGTGCACGCCGAGGAGCCCGGCGTGCCGGCCGGCACCCCCTGGTACATGTCGCCCGAGCTGTGGACGCGGGGCACGGCGGGGCCGCCGGCCGACCTGTACGCGGCGGCGTGCATGCTGTTCGAGGCGGTCAGAGGACGGCCACCGTACGTGGCGGACAAGGCGGGCGGCGACGGGACGCCGGACGTGCCCGCGCTGCGCCGCAAGCACGTCGAGGAGCCGTTACCCCTGGAGGTCGCGCCCGACGCGCTGCGCGACCTGCTCAGACGGGGGCTGGCCAAGGACCCGGCGGATAGGTACGCCTCGGCCAGGCAGTTCGCGGCCGAGTTGGAGGAGGACGCGGTCGCCGGGTACGGCCCCGACTGGGAGAAGCGCGGGCGGCGGCACCTGGCGGAACAGGCCACGCTGCTCGCCCTGCGCTTCCCGCTGGCCAGGACCGACACCCGCACCTCCGTCGCGGCCGGCCTGCGCGAGCGGGTGCCCCGGCTGCCGCCGCAGCTCTGGGTGGCGGGCGCGACCGTGGTGGCCGCGCTGATCGCGATCCTGCTGTCCGGCGGCCACCTGCCCGCGGGGCCGGGCACGATCCTCATGCCGCCACCTCAGGCCCGGACCGAGACCCAGACCGAGGCCCAGACGGAGTCCCGGTCCGCCGAGCCCGCCCCCACGACCCGAGCTCCCGGCTCGGCCACCCGCGCCACCACCCCGCCACCCGGCACCGCCACGCCTCCCCCGCCCACCCCTCAGGGCGGCACCACCGTGTCGCTCCCCGCCGTGCGGGCGGCCGGCATCGTCACCTGGAACGGCACCACGGGCTCGATCTCGGTCTCCGCGGACGGCACGGGCCCCGTGCGGCTGCTGATCGCGTACACGCGGCGGGACGGCGACGGCGGGGCCGCCAGGACGGTCCGGCGGGAGACCCGCACCCTGCGCGGGCGCACCTCGTACACCAGCGCGGTCTCGTACGCGCCCGGCGAGCCGGGGTGCGGCGAGCGGGTGCACCTCGGCCTCCTGGTGATGACGGAGCCCGCGGCGGCGAACGGGCCGCAGGTCAGCGAGGCCGCGGTGAACGGCCCCGCCTGCCCGGCGCCCCCGACGACCCGCTCCGCCACCCCGACCCCGCAGCCCACCACCTCCGCCACGGGCACCCCCACCCCGCCACTCACGGACTCCCCGGCCGCACCCCCACCGACCTCGGAAACCCCGGCCGCCCACCCTTCGGCCCCGGCCGCCCAACCCTCGAACGCCCCGGCCTCCCGGCTCTCGGACGTCCCCACCGCGCAGCCCTCGAACGCCCCGGCCTCCCGCCCTTCGGACGTCCCCACCGCACGACCGTCGGATGCCCCGGTCGCGCAGCCCTCTCCGGGCGCGCCCTCCGACGGCCCGCCCCGGGAGACGCTGCGCTTCTCTGAGGAGCCTTCGGCCACGCCGCTCCTGCCCGCCTCCCCGGAGCCACCCGCAACGCAGTGACAAGCGAGAGGGCGGAGCGGCACAGGCGGTAGATGACGGGGGTGGCGAGGCTGGATCATCGCGGGCCTTGTCGGACAACCAAGCGTGCGCTAGCTTGGCAGCGATGAGCGGTGACACCTCCCCCTACTGGGCCGCCTGCGCGCGCGGCGAGCTGGTCATCCAGCGCTGTACGGCCTGCGACCGCCGCATCCATCTCCCCGAACCCGCCTGCCCCTGGTGCGGCGGCCAGGAACTGGTCTTCGAGCCGGCCTCCGGCGACGGCCTGGTGCACACGTACACGGTCGTGCACCGCTCGTTCGCCCCCGGCTACCGCGGGCGCGAGCCGTACGTGATGGCCTGGGTGGACCTGCCGGAGGGGGTGCGGGCGTTCGGGCACGTGGTGGGGTGCCCGCCCGGGCAGGTACGCATCGGCCTGCCGGTACGCGTGACGTTCCGAGACGACCTGCCCCATTGGAGGCCCGCGTGAAGCTGGGCAACGTGCTGATCCCCGTCGCCGACCTCGATGAGGCGATCGCCTTCTACGGGCTGCCGGTGAAGTTCCGCGACGGCGACCGGTTCGCCGCGCTCGACGGGGGCGGGGTCACCGTGGCGCTGGCGGGCCCGGCCGAGCACGTCACCGACTCGGCCGCGCCGTCGTACAAGGTGGACGACGTGCCCGCGGCCGTGGAGCGGCTGGCGGCGCGCGGCGCCGAGGTGGTGCGGGCGCCCGAGGCGGGGCCGCACGAGACGCGGGCCGTGCTGCGCGATCCCTCGGGGAACGTCTTCGTGCTGTATTCGCCCCTCTGACCAGCCCCAAGGGAGGCCCCCATGGCCCGATCACCCTACGGCAACTACGGCCACGCGATCCTGACCGCCGCAGCGCTGCGCACGCCCGACCGGGTGGCGCTGACGTACTGCGGCGAGCAGAGCTTCACCTACGACCAGCTCAACAGGAACGTCAACCGCCGCGCCCACGCCCTGCTCGCCGCCGGCATCGTGCCGGGCAGGCGGGTGGCGGCGCTGCTGAACGAGACGTTACGGGTGGCCGAGGTGTACCTGGCGCAGGCCAAGATCGGAGCGGTCACGGCGGCGCTGAACCCGTACTGGCCGGTGGAGACGCTGCGTGACGTGGTGGCGGCGGCGAAGTGCACGGCGTTCGTGTACGACGCGACGGTGGAGTCGGTGGTGGAGCAGATCAGGCCGTCCCTGCCGGAGGTGACCGCCTGGATCCACGTGCGGGACCTGGAGGGAGCCGCCGAGGAGGAGCCGCCGCTGGGCGCCTTCCACGACGACCCGCTCGCGCTCTACTTCACCTCGGGGACGACCGGGCTGCCCAAGGCCGTCGTGCACACGCACGCGTCGTCGCTGGCCACGGCGCAGATCTGGCTGGACGTGCCGCGCGGGCCCGACTCGGTGTTCGGGACGGGCGCGATCATCTGGGGCATCGGCTTCCCCGCCATCGTCGGGCCCGCGCTCTACGCCGGGATGCGGCTGGTGCTGGAGCAGGACTGGGGCCCGGCGAACTTCCTGCGGGTCGTGCCCCGCGAACGGGTCACGCACCTGTCGCAGATCCCCTCGTTCTACTCGGCGCTGCTGGCCTCGCCCGACCACGAGGGCGTGGACCTGTCGTCGATCCAGGTGATCATGCTGGGCGGGGAGCCGCTGACCGCGACCATGCTGGACCGGATCAAGGCCAGGCTGCCGCAGGCCGGCGTGTACTCGTACTACGGGCAGACCGAGGCGCCGTACACGTGCATGGGCCGGGTGGACGACGGCTCGATCCCGCTGGGGTCCTCCGGCCGGGCCCGCACGGGGAACGCGGTGCGCGTCACCGACCCGCTGGGCCGGCCGGTGGCCGACGCGGTCGGCGAGATCAACCTGGCGGGGCCGCACCGGATGGCCGAGTACGACGGGCTGCCCGACAGGACGGCGGAGGTGCTGCGCGGCGAGTGGTACGTGGGCGGCGACCTCGGGACGCTGTCGGCCGACGGCGTGCTGCGGGTGCTCGGGCGGCGGGAGGACTCGATACTCAAGGGCGGGATCTGGACGCAACCGTCCCTGATCGAGGAGGCGGCGACCGCGCTGGACGGGGTGGCCGAGGCGGGCGCCGTCGGGGTGCCCGAGGGGGCGGCGGAGCAGCAGGTGCTGCTGGCCGTGGTGCCCAGGGCCGGGCACTCGCTGGACGCCTCCAAGCTGGCGCTGGCCCTGGCCGACCTCCTGCCCGCGCACCAGCGGCCCGATCACATCGTGGTGACCGGCGAGCTGCCGCACTCCCAGGACGCGTCCGGCGGGCCGGGCAAGCTGCTGCGCAGGAAGATCCGCGAGCTGCTCGGGTGAGCGCGGACGAGGGTACGGACGTGCGCGAGGACACGGCTGCCGGGACCGTCACCCCGTACGAGCACGAGGTCAAGGCGCTGCTCGCGGAGGCCGGGGTGCCGGTGCCGCGCGGGGTCGTGGTGCGCGGGGACGACTTCCGGGCGGCTCGGGAGCTGGCCGGGCCGCTGGTGCTGAAGGCGTTCGGGCCGGGGCTGACGCACAAGTCCGAGTCCGGGGGCGTGGCGCTGGGGCTGGCGTACGAGGAGCTCGGGGCCGCGGCGGCGGGGATGCGGGACCGGCTGGAGCCCGCCGGGTTCCTGGTGGAGGAGCAGGCCGAGGCCGGGGTCGAGCTGATCGTGGGGCTGGTACGGGATCCGGCGTTCGGGCCGGTGCTGCTCGTCGGGCTGGGCGGGGTGTGGACGGAGGCGTTGCGGGACACGGCGCTGCGGCTCTGCCCGGTCTCGGAGGCGGACGTGCGGCGCGCGCTGGCGTCCCTGCGCGGGGCCGCGCTGCTGGACGGCTGGCGCGGCGGGCCGCCGGTGGACGTGGACGCGTTGGTCAAGGTCATCATGGCGGTGGGCGGGTCCGGGGGGTTGTGGGAGCGGCTGGAGCTGGGCGAGTTCGAGCTGAACCCGGTCATCGCGGGCCCTTCGGGGGCGATCGCGGTCGACGCCCGCCACCTCCCGGGCGAGGCGGTGGGCCGCTCCTCGGCCACAACGCCCCACGCCACAGCGCCCAACGCCACGGAGGCACCGACCACGGAGATGCCGGCCACGGAGGCGGTGGTCCGCGCGGGCGGCTTTCTGCCGCTCTTCGAACCCAGGGCCGTGGCCGTCGTCGGGGCGTCCACGTCCCGGCCGAACTTCGGGAACATGTTCCTCGGCTTCTACCGAGACGCGGGCGTGCCGCCGGTGGCCGTGCATCCCACGGCGGCAGAGGTGGCCGGGGTGCCCGCCGTGCCCTCGCTCGCGCACGCCGACGTGGACTACGCCCTGATCGCCGTACCGGCCGAGCGCTGCGCCGAGGTCGTACGGCAGGCGCGCGGAGTGCCGTTCGTGCAGGTGATGAGCGGCGGGTTCGGCGAGGCGGGGCGGCAGGACCTGGAGCGGGAGCTGGTCGCGGCGGCGCGGGCGGCCGGGACGCGGCTGCTCGGCCCCAACTGCATGGGCGTGTACTGCCCGAGGGGACGCCAGACCTTCGTCGGCGGCGGGATGGGCCCGGCGGGCACGGTCGCGCTGATCTCGCAGAGCGGCGGCCTGGCCGGTGAGGTGATCAAGGTCGGGGAGCGGCGGGGGCTGGCGTTCAGCCGGGTCGTCACCGTCGGGAACGCGGCCGACGTCGCCCCGGCCGAGCTGCTGCGCTGGCTGGCGCGGGACGTGGAGACGCGGGCGATCGGGCTGTACCTGGAGGACCCGAGGGACGGCCGCGAGCTGTACGAGGCGCTACGGGCGGCGGGCAAGCCCGTGGTGCTGCTGGTCGGCGGGCGCAGCGGGCAGGGCCGGCGGGCCGCGGCCTCGCACACGGGCGGCCTGGTGAGCGACCGGCGGATCTGGGAGGCGGTGGCCGAGCAGACCGGGGCGACGCTGGTGTCCGGGCAGGACGACCTGATCGGGGTGCTGGCGTACTTCCAGGCCCACGGCACGCGGTTCGCGGACGGAGAGCATCCGCACGGCACGCGGGCCGCCGTCAGGAAGCAGCCGCACGGCACGCAGGCCGCCGGCGAAGAGCAGGCGGACGCCATGGGGGCCGCCGGCGGGGAGCAGGTGCTGGTGGTGGGGCCGAGCGGGGGTGCGAGCGTGCTGGCCGCGGACGCGTTCGACCGGGCCGGGGTGCGGCTCGATTCGCTGCCGGGCGACCGCCTGGACGCGCTGCGCGGGCTCGGGGTGGTGGCGACGGGCAACCCGCTCGAGGTCCCCGTGGGGCCGCTGGGCAGGGCCGGGCTCGTGGCCGACGTGATCGACGTGCTGGCGGGGCCGTACCGGGACGTGGTGGCGCACGTGAACGTGCAGGCCTTCTTCACGTACGGGAACGCCCCCGAGCCCCTGTACGACTACGCGCACGCGCTCGCCGCGGCCCAGGCCGCGCGCCCCGGTGTGCGGATCACCCTGGTCACCAGGAACGGCGAGTGCGCCCCCGCGGGCGTCGAGGACGAGGTCGGTCGGATCGCGGCGGCGGCGGGGATCCCCGTCTACCGCACCATGGAGGCGGCCGCCGTGGCCGTCGCGGCAGGAGGACGGCATGGGGCTGCTTGACGGCAAGGTGGCGCTGATCACCGGCGGGGCGCGGGGCATGGGGGCGGCGCACGTGCGGCTGTTCCTGGAGGAGGGCGCGCGGGTGGTGTTCGGGGACGTGCTGGACGAGGAGGGCAAGGCGCTGGCGGAGGAGACGGGCGCCACGTACCTGCGGCACGACGTGACGAGCCCCGAGGAGTGGGAGCGGGCCACGGGGACGGCCGTGCAGCTGTACGGCAAGCTCGACGTGCTGGTCAACAACGCCGGGATCCTGAAATTTCGCCGCATCCAGGACATGTCGCTTGACGACTTCGACCGCGTGATCAACGTGAACCTCAAGGGCACCTGGCTGGGCATCAAGTCGGCCATCGAGCCCATGAAGGCCGCCGGGCGCGGCTCGATCGTGAACATCTCCTCCATCGAGGGGTACGTCGGCGCCGAGGGGCTGTCGGCGTACTCGGCCTCGAAGTTCGGCGTGCGCGGCATCACGAAGTCGGCGGCGCGGGAGCTGGCCAGGTTCAAGATCCGGGTGAACTCGGTGCACCCCGGCGCGATCAACACCGCCATGGCGCTGGACCCGGACATCGTGGCCGAGGTGGACGCGGACGCGTTCGTGAAGTCCATGGTCATCAAGCGGTTCGCCAAGCCCGTGGAGGTGTCGCACGTGGTGGCGTTCCTGGCCTCGGACCGCGCCAGCTACTGCACGGGCAGCGAGGTGACAGTCGACGGAGGCCTGCTGACCGGCGCAGGGTACTGACACCTTACCCCAAGGTAGATCTTTTAGGGTTAAACCGCCTAGCCTCGGACATTTCTGGCAACATCACTGACCTGCGGTTTCCAGTCCCGGAGAGGCACGGTCTCTCCTGGGACGTGCTCAACCTGGGGTTACGACTTGGTAACCTCACTCAGCACGGAAGACGACAGGCCTCCGGTTTTGTCACACCAGTCCCGGGTTCCCCTCCTTACCCGGTGCTGCGTGGATAAACCCGGTCTTGCCCGGAAGGTGCCCCCATACCTCCATGACGCCAGAGATCCAGAAGTACATCGAACTGCTCGAGAGCCAGCTCGGGTACTCGGAGAAGTCCGGGTCATACACCAAGTTCGGCGACTGGTACGGCAAGAACGTCGAGTTCGACGCCGACTACAGCTCGGCGCCGTGGTGCGACATGTACCTCTCGTGGGCCGCGCACAAGCTCGGCTACGAGGAGTGGATCGGGCAGTTCGCCTGGACGGTGGCGCACGCGAAGTGGTTCAAGGAGCAGGGGGCGTGGGGCAAGACGCCCAAGCCGGGCGCGTTCGTCTTCTACGACTGGAGCGGCTCCAACGACATCGACAACATCGACCACATCGGCATCGTGACGAGGGTCGAGGGCAACACGATCCACACGATCGAGGGCAACATCGACGGGGGCGTCGCCAAGCGCAAGGAGCGCGACACCAGCAAGGTGGTCGGGTACGGCTACCCCGAACGCGTCAAGGAGCGGCTCGACGAGGCGGCGGCGAAGAAGAAGGCCAAGGAGCAGGCCGCCGAGGTCGGCACGATCCAGGTCCCCGAGGAGGCGCTCAGCTCGCTGATCCCCCGGGCGGAGGCGGGGCGTTCCGCCCAGGCCCCCCTCGACTCGGGCCGCCTCCAGTCGCAGGACCCCACCCGGGAGCAGACGCCGTCCAAGGGACAGGTCGAGGGCCAGACCCCGGCCGAGGCCCAGGGCCGCACCCAGGACCAGCCCAGGAACGAGACCTCTCGCTCCACACCGGACGGGCGCTCCGACTCGGCATCCGCGCCGGCGGCGACCACGGCGCCGCGCTCCGGCTCGCACCAGACCTCCACCCAGCAGGGCCCGCAGGCCGGCGCCTCCTCCGCGCCCGGCACGGTCAAGAAGGGCAAGCACGCCAAGCCCGCCACGGCCGGTACCGAGGCCGCCACGGCCGAGCCGCTCCCGTCCCACGCCGACACCTCCGCCACCGGCCCGCTGCCCGCCATCGACTCCCCGACGCTGATCGGCTCGGCCCTGGTCGCCGCGCTCGCGCTGCTCGCCGTGGCCAAGACCCGCCGCCTGCGGCTGGGCCCGGCCACCGCCACCGCCGGCAAGCCGGCGCGCCCGTCCCGCGCCAAGGGCCGCCGCCGTCGCCGCGGGCCCGCGCCCGTGACGGCCGCCGCCGAGGCCACGACGGCCCAGCGCCTCGACGCCGCCGAGCGCCTCACCGCGGTGGAGCTCCAGGAGAACGCCGACCGCCTCGCCACGTCGGCCGCCCTGCGCTCCCTCAGCGCCTCGGACGCCGCTTCCGACGTCCTGAGCTCCGTGACGGCCTCCGACATCCGCCACCGCGCCACCCCCGGAGCCGGCTCCAGGGACGCCGTACGCTCCGGCGGCGCCCGGCACCGCAAGCTGTCGCTTGACACCCGGCCGTTCGACCTGGCCACGGACGCGCCCCACCACCATCACGCCGCGGGTCACCCCAAGCGCCGCCACGACTCCGGCCACCACCGCCGCACCACCGGCGCGGCCCCGTTCACCCCCGCCTTCGACAACGAGCCCTACGAGCCGGACTTCGACCAGAGCAGCTTCGCGTTCACCGAGCACACGGCGCCGCTGGAGCGCATCACCTTCACCGACGAAACAGGCCCGCTGCAGCGCATCACCTTCACCGACGAGACCGGCCCCCTGCAGCGCATCACCCTCCCCGAGGCCACGGGTTCGGTGGAGGTCGTCCTCGACACGGGCCCGCTCCGGCGCTTCGTGGACACCAGCCCGTTCGAGCGCATCGTCATCCCTGGCGCGACCAGCATGTTCGACGCCTTCAGCCCGCCGCGGCGCAGGCGCGGAGACGTCCTCGACTCGCCCGGCCTCTCCTACCGGGGCCGGCGCAGGCGAGGCGCCGGCGCCGAGGAGCACCCCGCGTTCCCTGCCGACCTCCCGCCCAGGGGCCGCCGCCACCGCAGGACGCACGGGAAGGACGAGCAGCAGCTGGTCGGCGGGGGCCGCCACCGGGCCTGACGGGGAAGCGGGAACTCCCCTTCGGCGGCCGACGTTGATCCGTCCAGCGACACGCCGACACAAGCCCCGTTGGGAGCCCCTTGCCACCGACCGCCGCACGCGCCGCCTGCCTCGGCCTGGCCTTCCTGCTGAGCGCGGGATGCGCCGCCACAGCCTCCGAGGCACGACCGCCCGGTGACACACCCACGCGGGCGGCGGCGCAGCGGGACACCGGCGCCGTCGACCACGCCCAGGTCTGCGCCGGGCAGGCCACCCGGGTCAGGGCGGAGGACCAGCGCTGCGACGACCGCGAGAAGGACTACGCCTGGTACTACGTCCCCGTGACGTCGGCGGTGCCCGCCGTCGGGGCGAAGGTGGCCTCCGGCATCCCCTACGCGCCGCCCCGCCGCACCTACAGGGCCTCGAGAAGGGGCGGTGAGGGGAAGGGCGTCCTCATCCTCGACGAGCAGGACCGCGTCAAGATCTGCGTGCAGGTGCGTACCCGCGTCCGCGTGCCCGACGAGCGCTGCGACGACCACCTCGACGGCTACGAGTGGTACTACCTGCTGATGGCGCGCCACGTGGCCGCGATCGGCAAGAAGGCCGAGCGCGGCACGTTCTTCCCGCCTGCCTCCGTGGAGACGTTCAGGGCGCGGCCCGGCGGCGGCAAGGGCACCAGGGTCATGGTCCGGCCCGCCACCGATCCCCCGGAGACGGACGAGCCCGACGAGCCGGACCCCACGCCGGCGCGGTCCGCCACGCCGGAGCCCTCCGTCACCACGGCGCGCCCCACGGCGAGACCCACGTCGAAGTCGCGGCGGTGCCGGACGGTCAGGTCGGGCACGTCCACCTCTAGGACGTGCTCCTGACGCCGTACTCGTCGGCGAAGGCGGCCAGCCGGGACAGCGCGTCCCTGCTGCGCGTCCAGGGCCGGACGATCAGCCGCTCCACCCCGAGCGCCGCCCAGTCGTCCACCTCGCCGGGCGAGGCCAGCTCGTACGCGTGCGCGGTCACCGCCGTCCCCGCCCCGAGCCGGGCGAGCTGCGGCTTGATCGACTCGATCGTGTGCGGCATGCTGATCCACCCGTCGCACAACGTGGCCGCCCGGCGCAGCGCCGCGGCCGACTCGCCGCCCGCGAGCACGGGCAGCCGCCGCTGCACCGGCTTGGGCTCGAAGGCGACCTCGGGAAAGGCGTAAAACCGTCCGGAGTGGGCGACCAGCGGCTCGCTCCAGAGCCGCCGGACCACCTCGATCGCCTCGTCCAGCCGGGCTCCCCTGGTCGCGAACGGCACTCCGGCCGCCTCCCACTCCCCCTGGTACCAGCCCGCGCCGACCCCGCAGATGGCCCGCCCGGACGAGACCACGTCCAGGGTGGCGAACGCGCGGGCCGACACGAACGGGTGGCGCAGCGCGAGGAGCTGCACGGCCGTGCCGAGCCGGACGCGGGTGGTGAAGGCGGCCAGCCAGCACAGGTACGCGGGCGCGTCGAACAGCGGGGTCTGCGGCTTGATCCCCGGGTCCGAGGTGCCCGGGTAGACGGCCAGGGACAGGTCGGTGGCGAAGACGAGGTGCTCGGGCAGCCACACCGACTCGAACCCCAGCTCGTCGGCCGCCACCGCCACGTCCTTCCAGGCGGCGGGATGCACCAGGCCGAGGGGGACGCCGAACTTCACGGGCGCCTCCCGGTGATCGCGGTCCGCAGGCGTTCACGGTGGGCGGCCGTGGTGCCGTACGCGGCGGACAGCGACCAGGCCCGCGCGAGCCAGAACCGCAGGTCCAGCTCCTCGGTGTAGCCGATCGCGCCGTGGACCTGCAGCGCGACCCTGGCGGCCAGCGTGGCCGCCTCGCCGGCGGCGGCCTTGGCGGCGCTCGCGTCCCGCTCGGCGCTGTCCGACCCCACGGTCAGGGCCGCCCGGTACACCAGCGGCGCCGCGAACTCCACCGCCACGGCCACGTCGGCGAGCTGGTGCTTGACCGCCTGGAAGGAGCCGATCGGCGCGCCGAACTGGGTGCGCACGCGGGCGTAGCCGACGGTGACCGAAAGCAGCTCCCTGGCGACGCCGACGAGCTGCGCGGCGGTGGCCACCGTGGCCCGCGCCAGCGCCGGCCCCACGGGCCCGCGCAGGGGCTCGGACCGCGAGAAGCCCACCTCGAACAGCGGGCGGCACGGGTCCACGCCGCGCCGGGGCGTGAGCCGCACGTCCGGGCGCGAGATCACCCGCGCGCCGCCGTCCCGCACCACCACCAGCAGGTCGGCCAGGTCGGCGTCGGCCGCGTACGCCTGCCCCGGCGGCAGCACGCCGACGCACACCGCGCCGGAGCCCAGCTTGGGCACGTCGGCCAGCAGCGACGGTGCCACCACGGCGGTCTCGACGACCGGCCCCGGCAGGCACGCGCGCCCGGTCTCCTCCAGGGCGGGCAGCACGTCCACCAGCGCGAGCCCCAGCCCGTCGGCCGCCTCGGGCAGCAGCAGCCCGAAGAAGCCCAGCCCGGCGAGCTGCTCCCAGGCGGGCCGCCGCTGCGCCCGCAGCGAGCCGGGCGGGCAGTGCGTGCGCAGCACGTCGCGTACGGTCGCGGCCAGCGCGAGCTGGTCGTCGCTGAAGCCGAAGTTCATCGCGGCAACCCCAGGACCCGCTCGGCGACGATGTTGCGCTGGATCTCGTTCGTGCCCGCGTAGATGGGCCCGGCCAGCGAGAACAGGAACCCGTCCAGCCAGCCCTCGGCGCGGTCCCCCAGCAGTTCCAGGGCCAGCGTGTGCATGCGGAGATCGAGCTCGGACCAGAAGATCTTCCCCATGCTGGCGGCGGGCCCGATCTCCTCCCCCGCCATGAGCCGCCGCGCGGTCCCGAACGTGTGCAACTGGTACGCCTCCGCCTCCACCCGGCATCTGGCGGCCTGGTCGGCGAGCGCCGGGTCGGCGTCGCGGGCCAGCTCGGCGAGCCGGTCGGCGGTGGCCAGGAAGCGGCCGGGGCTGCGCAGGGTCAGGCCGCGCTCGGAGGAGGTGGTGGCCATCGCGATCCGCCAGCCCTCGCCCACCTCGCCGAGCACCATCGAGTCCGGCGTGAACACGCCGTCGAAGCGCAGCTCGGCGAAGCCGGGCAGCCCGTCGAGCTGCGCGATCGGGCGGACGGCGACGTCGGCCATGGGGAACATGAAGTACGTCAGCCCCTTGTGCCGCGCCCCCGAGGTGCGGAAGAGGCCGAAGCCGTGGGTGGCGTAGGCGGCCCGGGAGCTCCACGTCTTGTGCCCGTACAGCCGCCAGCCGCCGGGGCAGGGCTCGGCGCGGGAGGTCAGGGCGGCCAGGTCGCTGCCGGCCTCGGGCTCGGACCACGCCTGCGCCCACACGTCGTCGCCCCTGGCCATCCTGGGCAGCCAGCGCTCGCGCTGCTCGGGGGTGCCGTAGCGGAGGAGGGAGGGGGCGAGCAGGAAGATGCCGTTCTGGGTGACGCGGGCGGGGCAGCCGGCGGCCCAGTACTCCTCCTCGAAGATCAGCCAGTCGATGAGGGACGCGCCGCGCCCGCCGTACTCCTCGGGCCAGGAGACGGCGGACAGCCGCGCGCCCGCCAGCTCCGCCTCCCAGGCGCGGTGCGCCGCGAAGCCCTCGGCGGTGTCCATGGACGGGAGCGGCGGCGGCTTGTGCCTGGCCAGCCATTCGCGAACCTCAAGCCGGAAGGCCCGCTCGGCCGGGGAGAAGTCGAGATCCACGTGTACCAACCTAGCGCACGCTTGGTATCCCGGCCAGGCTAGTCTGGACCTCGTGCAGGGACTGCTGCTGCGGCTCTCCACGCTCGACGCCGACGCGGAGAGCGCGGTGCGGGTCATCGCCTACTTCGACTCGCTGGTGCGCGACCACGTGAGCGTGCCGGTGCTGCTCACGGCCACGGCCCGGCTGACGCAGTGCCCGGTCGGCCTGCTCGACGCCGCCACCGGCCGGCGCACCCGCGTCCGCGCCGACGGCTCGGCCGACACGCCTGCCGTCCCCTCCTCCGCGCGCGAGCTGAGCTCCGGCCTCGGGGCCGTCTGGATGGAACGCCAAGGCCCCGCGCACGGGCTCGACGAGATCGTGCTCGAACGGTACGCGGCGGCGGCCGAGGTCACCCTCGAACGCGCCGCCGCCCTCGCGCGCACGGCGAAGGACCCGGCCCTGGTCGAGCTGGCCCTGTCGGCCGAGACCGGCGAGACCGAGCGCGCCCGCGCCCTGCGCCTGCTCGGCCTCGACCCGGCCACACCGCTGCAGGCCCTGGCCATCGCGCTGCCCGACCAGGGGCTGGCCGCGGGGTTGCGGGCGATGGGTCACCACGTGCGGGCCGCCACGATCGGTGACACGGAGGCCGTCCTGGTCACGACCACCCTTCAGGCCCGGCTGCCCGACACGTCCAGGGTCGGCATCGGCCCCGAGCTGCCCGGCGCGCGGGCGGCCGAGTCGTGGGCCGGAGCCCGCACCGCGCTGCGGTTCACCGGCCCGCACGACCGGGTGATGCGCTGGTCGGACCTGGGCGCGCTGGCGCTGTTCGCCGACCTGCCCGAGCAGGCGATCGCGGGCCTGCCCGACGTCCAGGCGATGTCCCGGCTGGGCGAGGAGTCGCGGCTCGCGGTGCGCGCCCTGTGCCTGGCAGGCTCGATCCGCGGCGCGGCCCAGGCCATCCACCTGCACCACAGCTCGCTGGCCGCCCGCATCGCCCGCGCGGAGTCCGCGCTGGGCTTCTCCCTGGGCGACCAGCCGGGCCGCATGCGCGCCCACCTGGCCCTGGCCCTCGTCCGGCTGCTGGCCAACCAGAACCCGGGCCCGCACCCGGGCCGGAGCCCGAGCCAGGGCTAGAGCCCGAACGCCCGCCTGAGCGCCGCCTCACGGGCCTGCCGCGCCCTGACGCTCAGCGCCGCCCCCGGCACCAGCATGTCGAACCCGTGGAAGGCCCCCGGATACAGGTGGAACTCGGTCGACACCCCGGCCTGCGCCAGCCGCAACGCGTAGCCGGCGCACTCGTCCCTGAACACCTCCAGCTCCCCCACGTCCACGAACGCCGGCGGCAGCCCCGACAGGTCGGTGGCGCGGGCGGGCGCCGCGTACGCCGGCACGTCGTCGGTGCCGACGCGGTCGCCGAGCAGCGCCGTCCAGCCGAAGAGGTTGGCCTCCCTGTCCCACACCACGGCCTCGGCGAACTCGTGGCTGGACGGCGTGGTGTTGCGGTCGTCGAGCATCGGGCAGACGAGAAGCTGGAAGGCCACGTCGGGCCCGCCCCTGTCCCTGGCCAGCAGCACGGTCGCGGCGGCCAGCCCGCCGCCCGCGCTGGCCCCGCCCACGGCCAGCCTGCTCATGTCGATGCCCAGCTCCGCGGCGTTCTTGGCGGTCCAGACCAGGCCGGCGTAGCAGTCCTCGACCGGGGCCGGGTGCGGGTGCTCGGGCGCGAGGCGGTAGTCCACGGAGACCACGACCACGCCGAGCCGCTCGACGTACTCGATCATCGGCCCGTCGTCGCCCTCGGGCATGCCCATGATCATGCCGCCGCCGTGGATCCAGTAGAGCGCCGGCCGGTTCTCCCCGGGCTCCTCCGGCTGGTAGACGCGCACCCGGAGGTCGGGCGCCCCCTCGGGCCCCGGGACCGTGCGGTTCTCGATCGAGATCCGCGTGTCCGGCGCGGGCGCGGCCGCCATCATCGCGTTGATCTGCGCCCGCGCTCCGGGCAGGTCCGCGAACACGGCGGACATGTCACCGGGCGGCATCGGGAACTGGTCGATCCCGGCGCGCAGTTCCGGATCGAGGTTGGGGTGGGCCATGGGGTTCCCTTCCACGGGGACGATGGTGCTACCCCTTGATGGTCGAAGCCCGCACCCCGGAGCACAACCGCCATCCGGCGGCGATTACCCGTCTCAGACCCGCCGTTCGGCGAGCAGCTCGACGATTCGCTCGGCCAGGGGCGCGGCGCTGGCCGGGTTCTGCCCGGTGGCCAGGCGGCCGTCCACCACGACCCGGGCCTGCCAGTTCTCGCCGGGCTCGTGCTCGGCGCCCCGCGCGACCAGGGCGTCCGCCAGCAGGAACGGCACCACGCCCGCCACGCCGCGCACCTCCTCCTCGGCGTTGGTGAAGGCCGCCACCCGCTTGCCCGCCACCAGGTACGACCCGTCGGACAGCGTCAGGTTCACCAGCGCCGACGGGCCGTGGCAGACGGCCGCCACGACGCCGCCCCGCTCGTACACCTCGCGCCCGATCCTGATCACGTCGGGGTCGTCGGGGAAGTCCCACATGGTGCCGTGGCCGCCGGCGTAGAGCACGGCGTCGTAGCGGGAGGCGTCCACGTCGGCCAGGCGGGCGGTGTCGCGCTGCTCGGGCGAGGCGAGGAAGGCGACCTGGGCGGGGTCCGCGGGGTCGTAGCCGTCCTGGGGCGGCTCGCCGCCCCGCACGCTGGCGACGTCCACGTCGAAGCCGGCCTTGCGGAAGATCTCCCAGGGGTGGGCGGCCTCGGGCACGTAGTACCCGGTCCGCTCCACGCCTCCGAGGTCGTCATGGCTGGTCAGAGCTATCAGTACGCGCTTGGTCATGCGTTCAGGATGCCTCCGGCGAGCCATCAGCAACAAATCACGAATAACGCTCCGAGCCATCAGAATAGTGATATGTCGCCTCTCTCGCTGGACCTGCTGCGCACCTTCCTCGCCGTCTACAGGACCGGCTCCATCACCGCCGCCGCCCAGACGCTCGGCCTGTCGCAGCCCGCCGTGACCGCGCAGGTCAAGACGCTGGAGTCGACGCTGGACCGGCCGCTGTTCGACCGCCTGCCGCGCGGGGTCGCGCCCACGCCCGCCGCCGACGAGCTGGCCCGCAGGGTCGCGCCGGGCCTCGACTCGCTGGACGAGGTGGTGGCCGCGGAGCTGCCCTCCGGCGAGGCCGTCCACCTGGGCGGGCCCGCCGAGTTCCTGAGCGAGGTGGTCATGCCGATGCTGGCCCCGCTCGTCCGGGACGGGTTGCGGCTGCGCGTCACGCTGGGGCTGTCCGACGACCTCCTGAACGACCTGGCGGCCGGACGGCTGGACCTCGTGCTGTCCACGATCCGGCCCCGGCTGCGCGGCGTGCAGGCCGATCCGGTGTACGACGAGGAGTTCCTGCTGGTCGCCGCGCCCGGCGTGGGGCCGTCGCCGGAGCCGCTGGTCGCCTACGCCGAGGACCTGCCGATCGTGCGCCGCTACTGGCGGACCGTGTTCGGCCGCCGCCCGTCGATGGCGGCCCAGGTCGTCATGCCGGACCTGCGTGGCGTGCTGAGCGCCGTCCGCGCGGGGATGGGCGTGTCGGTGCTGCCCGCGTACCTGTGCCGGCGCGACCTGGCGGCGGGCACGCTCGTGACGCTGGCCGAGCCCGAGGAGGCGCCGATCAACACCGGCTACCTCGCGGTACGCTCCGGCGCGCAGGCCAGGCCGGCCGTGGCCCGCGTACGCGAGCACCTGGTACGGCAGCTGCGCGCCGCCGCCTCCTTCTAGGCTCCCCAGGAGGCCGGCTGCCGCAGCGACTCCTCCGTGATGCCGTCGGGCCCGCGCACCCCGGCCTGGCCCTCCGCGTACCTGGATAGCCGGGACCGCCTGGGGCATGCTGATGCGCATGTGCCATTCCACCGACAGCAGGCCGCCCGCACCGCCCGTCCAGGGCGAGGTGGCCTCACACGAGCAGATCGAGCTGACCGCCGCCGACGGCAACCGTCTCCTGGCCTACCGGGCCGAGCCCGCCGAGCCGAACGGCCGTAGCATGGTCATCCTGCCCGACGTGCGCGGCCTGCACCCCTTCTACCGGGACCTGGCCCAGCGCTTCGCCGAGGCGGGGTTCCGCACGATCGCGATCGACTACTTCGGCCGCACGGCGGGCCTGGGCGACCGCGGCGACGACTTCGACTTCATGACGCACGTCAAGCAGATCACCCTGGAGGGCGCGCGGGCCGACGCGCGGGCGGCGGCCGACGCGCTCGGCGGCCCGGTGTTCACGACGGGCTTCTGCATGGGCGGCGCCCTGTCCTGGTGGCTGGCCGCAGGAGGCAACGGCCTGTCGGGCGGCATCGGCTTCTACGGCGCGCTGCGCTTCATCGAGGAGCCGGACTCGGGGCCCGGCGCGCCGCTGCTCCTGCTGCGGGGCGGGGCCGACACGGTGTCCACGCCCGAGCAGTTCGCCGCGTACGAGGCCGCGCTCGACCGGGTGGGCACCGAGCACGAGACGCACGTCTACGAGGGGGCGCCGCACTCGTTCTTCGACCGGAGCTACGCCGAGTGGTCCGACGCCTGCCAGGACGCCTGGCGCCGCATCCTGTCGTTCACCGAGCGGCACGCCCAGCCCGGGTAGCCAGCCCGGGCAGTCAGCCCAGGTAGGCGGCCCTGACGACCGGATTCTCCCGGATCTCGGCGGGTGTGCCGGTGGCGATGACCTTGCCGAGGTCCAGCACGACGATCCGGTCGCAGGTGTCCATCACGAACCCCATGTCGTGCTCGACCAGCAGCACGGTCGTGTCCAGCGCCCTGACGACCTCGCCCAGGCGGGCGCTCTGCCCGGCGTCCAGCCCCGAGGTGGGCTCGTCGAGCAGCAGCACGCGGGGCCGGTCGGCCAGGGCCCTGGCCAGCTCGACGAGGCGGCGCCGGCCGACGGGGAGCGCGGCGGCGTACGCGCCGCGCAGCTCGGCGAGCCCGCACAGCTCCAGCACCTCGGCCACCCGCTCCTGCCGCTCGCGCTCCAGCCGCCGCCGGGCCGGCCAGCCGACCAGGTCGGCGGCGAGCCCGCCTCCGCCGCCGTGCCAGTCGAGCGCGGCCAGCACGTTCTCGGCCACGGTGAGCCGGCCGAAGACCTGGGTGCGCTGGAACGTGCGGCGCAGCCCTGCCCTGGCCCGCCTGACCGCCGGCATTCCCGTCACGTCACGGCCGTCGAGGCGGACCCGGCCCTCGTTCGGCCTGCGCAGCCCCGACACCACGTCGAACAGCGTGGTCTTGCCGGCCCCGTTCGGCCCGATCACCCCGCACACCAGGCCGCGCCCGACCTCGAACGTCACCCCGTCCAGCGCCCTGACCCCGCCGAACGCCACCGACACGCCGTCCACGGCCAGCATGGTCACCGCACCCCCAGGTAGGCGGCGGTCAGCCGCTCGCTGTCCACCTCGGCCCGCGGGCCGCACCAGGTGACCCGGCCCAGCCGCATGAACGCCACCCGGTCGGCGATCGCCAGCGCCTCGGTGGCCTTCTCCTCGACGAGCAGCAGCGCGACCCCGCGCTCGCGCAGCTCGGCGAAGACGTCAAAGATCTGCCGCACCACCATCGGGGCCAGCCCGAGCGACGGCTCGTCGGCGATCAGCACGCGCGGCGGGCGCACCAGCGCGGGGGCGAGCGTGAGGAGCTGCTGCTCGCCGCCGGACAGGGCGCCGGCGAGCACGGTACGGCGCTCGGCGAGGTGCGGCAGGCGCTCGTAGACGGGCTCGGGGTCGGGCAGCCAGGTCCGCAGGTTCTCCTCCACGGTGAGGCCGGGGAAGACGCCCCTGCCCTCCGGCGCGAGCAGGATGCCGGCGCGGGCCCTGCGGTGGGCGGGCCAGGCGGTGACGTCCTCGCCGTCCAGCAGGATCCGGCCGGCGGTCACCGGCAGGTCGCCGGCCGCCGCCGCGCACGCGGTGGACTTCCCCGCGCCGTTGGCGCCGAGCAGCGCGACGACCTCGCCGGGGTTGACGTGCAGGTCCACGCCGCGCAGCACGGTCACGTCGGCGTACCCGGCGACCACCTGCTCCATGGCGAACAGCGCCGGCTCGCGCCTCACCGCCGGCGGCTCCTGCGCGGGCGGCGGCTCACGGCGCCGCCGCAGCTCGGCGAGCTGGGTGAGCACCCCGTCGGGATGCTTGGCCAGGATCATGCCCCCGAGCCCGAACAGGATGGCGCCGACGTGCGCTGACACGTCCCAGGCGGCGAGCAGCTCGGGAACGGCGACCGCGATGAGCCCGCCCAGCACGGCGCCGCCGATGCGCCGCACCCCCTGCAGCACCACCACGGCCAGCCAGACGAACCCGGAGAACGCCGGCAGGTCGGTCGCCGTGATCGACCCCTTGGAGATCGCGAACAGCACCCCGCCGAGCCCGGCGACGGCCGACGCGAGCACGAACAGCGTGATCTTCGTCCGCGGCGCCGACAGCCCCGACGTCGTGGCCGCCGCCGGGGCCGACCGCACGGCCAGGATCGCCCGTCCCGAGGCCGACCGCTCCAGGTTCCGTACGAGCAGCGCCACCGCCCCGATCAGCAGGAGCAGCACCACCACCCGCACCCGCGCGTCGGAGGTGTCGGCGAACCCGAACCCCAGCGCCGGGATCGGCCACCCGATCGTGCCGTTGCTGAACGCGTCCACCTGGAACAGCACCTGATCGGCCAGCAGCGCCAGGGCCAGCGTGGCCAGCGTCAGCACCCGCCCGCCCAGCCGCAGCGCGGGCAGCGCCACCAGCATCCCCACGGCCGCGGCGGCCAGCACGCCCAGCAGGATCGCCACGAAGAACGGCAGCCCGGACGCGAACGCCCACCCGCAGGTCAGCGCCGCCATGGCGGCGAAGGCGGCCTGGGCCAGGTTCACCATGCCGCCGATCCCGGTCACCACCACGAACGAGCAGAAGATCAGCGCCAGCACCAGCCCCTGGGCCGCGACGCCGACGTAATACTCGGACCCGGCGAACGCGAACACCACCAGCGCCGCCATCCCGACGGCCCACGGCAGCCTGCGCCGCCACGGCGGCAGCCCGGCCAGGTGATCGGGCGGCGGCACGTCCTCGGCCGCGCTGCCCGCCACCCGCTCGCGCGACCTGTTCAGCAGCACCAGCCCCGCGAACAGCAGGATCACCGGCACCGCCGTGCGCAGCCCCGTGACCTCTTCGAGGAAGTCGGTGTAGCCGGCGACCAGGTTCTGCACGACGCCGAGCGCGAGGCCCGCCGCGAACGTCCAGGGGATCGAGCGCAGCCGCCCGAACACCGCCGCCGTCGCCGAGGCGAACAGCAGCACCGTGTACGCGGTCGCGTCCAGCCCCAGCACCGACACCGCCAGCACCCCGGCCAGGCCGGCCAGCCCTGAGCCGAGCATCCAGGCCAGCGCCGAGGTGGCGTCCACGTCGATGCCCCGCAGCGTGGCCAGGCGCCGGCGGTCCACGGAGGCACGCATACGCAGGCCGTACGGGGTGTGCCGGATGAACGCCCACAGCCCGGCCGCCGCCACCGCCGAGAAGCAGAACGTGATGAGCTGGTCGCTGTCCAGCCGCACGCCGAGCACGTCGAACGCCTGCGCCGGATGCGGCCCGACGCCGCGCGGCAGCGCGGTCGCGTCCGCCGGGGGCAGCCCGGCCAGGTCCACCACCAGCAGGCCGAGCGCGGGCAGCGCGATCGTGAGCCCGATGGTGGCCACGATCTGCGCGGTCTCCCCGGCCTGGGCGAGGCCCCTGAACATGGCCTTGTGCAGGGCGTAGCCGAGCGCGGGCGCGAAGAGCGCCACCGCCGCCAGCGCCGACAGCCACGCGGGCAGCCCGGCCTGGCCGAGCTGGTAGAACAGCAGGGCCGTCAGGAACCCGATGGCGCCGTGGGCGAAGTTGAACACGCCCGTGGCCGCGTACGAGAGGGTCAGGCCCGAGCCCATGATCGCGAAGACGGCCCCGGTGACCAGGCCGCTGAGCACGTAGTCCAGGATCATTTCAGCGGCACGTTGTCGAAGCACTTCATGCTCTTGGCCACCTGGAAGGCGCCGCCCTCCAGCTTGACCAGGGCGCCGCAGCCGTTCGGCTCGCTGTGGTCCTTCGGGTACTGGATGCGGCCGAAGCCCGGGTTCTCGTAGAGGTACGAGCCGTTGCCCGTGGCAAGGAACTTCTGCCTGGTCAGCTCCTTGCCGGTCTTGTTCAGCATGTCGAGGAAGATGTCGGCGGCCCAGTAGCCGATGGCCAGGTGCTGGGTGAGCTGGGTGCCGGGGGCGACCTTCTCGACGTCCGCCTTCAGCTCGGCGATCTCGGGGGCGGTGGACTCGAACGGCTCGAACATGGGCGCCGCGATCACTCCCTCCAGGGCCTGGGCGCTGGCCGGGTCCTTGAGGATGGCGACGTCGTAGCTGGTGGCGTCCGTCAGCACGCCCCGGTAGCCGGCCCGCTTGAGCGCCGCGTACAGGCCGACGTTGAACTTCGTCCCGGCGATCACGGAGACGACCACGTCAGGGGGGCCGCCGTCGTCGGACGTCATGATCTTGTTCACGTACGGCAGCCAGTCGGGCGGCGGGGCGGCGGCCGGCAGGCCGGAGTTCACGCCGGCCAGCTCGAAACCGGCGGCGGTGAACGACTGGGAGATGGTGGTGCCGCCGTACTTGCTGCCGCTGGAGTCGGAGGTCTGGACGTAGACGCTCTTGCCCCCGGCGCCGCCGAGCAGGTCGGCCATCTGCCTGCCCCACCAGGTCTGCGACCCGGCTCCCTGCTTGGGCGCCAGGCAGCCGTTGTAGCCGAAGCCCGTCTTCGTGCCGCACCACTGGGGGCCGGTCGCCCAGCCGAACCACGGCACGCCCTGCTGCTCCAGGAACGTGGCGCCGCCGAAGTTGGGGGCGTGCACGGGGACGAGGGCGAACACCTGGTCCTTCTGCACCAGCTTCTTGGCCGCCGCGTCGCCCTTGGCGGCGTCCTGCCCGTCGTCCTCGGCGCCGAGGAACTCGATCTTCCGCCCGTGCACGCCGCCCTCGGCGTTGGCGCGCTCGAACCTGGCCTTCGCCCCGATCTCGGCGTCCTTGGTGGAGTAGCCGCTGGCGCTGGTCTTGGTCAGCACGCCGCCGACCCTGATCGTCGTGTCGGTGACGCCTGCCGTCGCGCCCTGGCCCTGTTGACTCCCCTGCTGCTGCGCCGCGCATCCGGCGGCGGCCAGCACCGCGACCACGAACGCCGCCGACTTCCTGCGCACCATGACGGCCTCCCACCGCGTCCGGCCACTTGACCGTTCACCCGCGCTCGCCCAGCCCCCCACCCGGCCTGGCACCCACCGACCTGACACCGCACCCGATCCGGTGCCGGTCGATCCGGTGCCGCCCGACCCGGCGGCCACTCGGCCTAGCGCTCGCTTGGTTAGCGCGAGCGTAAGTTTCGATGCCATCCACGTCAACGGGGGTGATCGGATTTACCTAGCAACCGCTTGTTTGTCGCCGGGGCCCCGGCTAGCGTGAGTCCCATGCTGATGCGCGCCGCCGTGCTCACCGCGTTCCACGCCCCGATGGAGCTGCGCGAGGTCGAGATCGCCGACCCCGGCCCCGGCGAGGTCCGCGTACAGATCAAGGCGTCGGGCGTGTGCGGCTCCGACCTCAAGGCCATCGACGGCAAGAGCCCCGTGGTCAGCAGGCTCCCCTTCATCCTGGGCCACGAGAGCAGCGGCGTGGTGGAGTCGACCGGCGCGGGCGTCACAGCGCTCGAACCCGGCGACCACGTCATCATCGCCATGAACGGCCCCTGCGGCCGCTGCCGCTCCTGCGCCGCCGGCCGCTTCCACCTCTGCTCGGGCCCCGCCCGCCTGCCCACCATCATGGGCGGCCTGCCCCGGATCACGCTGGACGGCGAGGACGTCCGCCGCTTCATCGGCATAGGCGCGTTCGCCGAGTACGCCGTCGTCCCCGAGCCCATGTGCGTGAAAATCGCGAAATCCCTGCCCTTCGACGCCATGTGCCTCCTCGCCTGCGGCGTCATCACCGGCGTCGGCGCCGTCCTCAACGTCGCCCAGGTCCCGCCGGGCGCCACGGTCCTCGTGGTGGGCTGCGGCGGCGTCGGCCTCAACGTCATCCAGGGCGCGGTGCTCGCGGGCGCGACCACGATCATCGCCGCCGACGTGGCCGACCAGAAGCTCAAGCAGGCCGAACGCCTCGGCGCCACCCACACCCTCGTGGCCACCGACCTCCCCCACCAGGTCTCCGACCTCGTCAAGGGCGGCGTGGACTACGCCTTCGACGCCACAGGCGCCCCCGGCGTCCTGGCCCAGGCCTTCGCCTCCACCCAGCCGGGCGGCACCACCGTCATGGTCGGCAGCCCCCCGGCAGGCCACCCCATGACCCTGGACACCGGCCTGCTGTTCGCCTCCCGCCGCCTGATGGGCACCCAGGGCGGCGACGCCTCCCCCGCCCGCGACCTCCCGATGCTGGCCGCCCAGTACGTACGCGGCCGACTGGACCTCGACGCCCTGATCTCGGAACGCCTCCCCCTCGACCACCTCGACGAGGCCGTGGCCCACGTCCGCCAGGGCACGGTGGCCCGCACCGTCATCACCTTCTGAAAGCAAGGCCCTCGCTCATCGCTCGGCCGTTCTCCCACACGATGGATCCGGGCCGGGGGCACCGTGGCGGAGTCCGAGGTCAAGTCCCTGGACGGGGCTGCATGAGCTGCCCCACCGAGGGGCGGCCGGCCGGGAGTCACGGTCTGCGACCTCCTCGGCCAGGCCGGTCACGACCTCTGGCAGCGCACCCACGTGCATGAACACGCCGCTCTTCGGGTCGATCACCGGTGCGCCGGGGGAATTGCGTGCATATGACATGATCAGCGCTCATGAAGTGGAGACTGACGATGGCAGGCGTGCTGGGCTTGGCAGCCGTACCGATGCCCGCCCAGGCCGCGGCGGCCGTCGACGTGGTCGCCGCCGTACAGCGCCTTCAGGCAGAGGGCCGTGCGGCGAAGATCTTCCAGTACACCGCAGCGGACTGGCCGTACGACCCCCGGTTCGCCGAGATGCCGCGCGGCTACTGCAAGGGAGGCAACGAGGATCCACGGATGACAGGGACGACGCGACTGGGGCCGGGCGGAGTCATCGCCGCCGACATGACGCGGACGCTGGAATTCGGCAACTGCCGTCAGCAGTTCCTGCGGGACGACGCCGCGGGCGGTGACCGGCGGCCGACCGATCTCCTCAACGTCGGGTCGGGGTCGCACCGGGTACGCAGTGTCGGCGGCGTGCTCTACGGCGCGGGGCCGGCCTACGGCGGCAAGTCGTGGAGGAAGCTCGGCAGCGCACCTCACGGCGCGGCACTCTACGGTGATCAGATCATCGACGCCTTCGACCTGGGGACGCTCAAGGCCTTGGTCGCCTCCGCATCCATGAACAAAGCGGGCGGGACCGTTCACGACGCCAATGATCGTGCCGTCAAGAAGACCTGGAGCTACCGCGGCACGATCACCTTCAGCCGGCTGTTCAAGGTGTCGAAGCCCTTCCGGCACATGCTCGGCGGGCAGCTGAACCCCAAGTACGGTGGGATCACGATCCACTGGGGGATCGCGACCGACATGACCGGCAAGCCCATCGTGGTGCAGGCGGTCTGGCGGCCAGGCGAGGGGTTCCCGCTGCAGGCGGCGGCCGTGGCCACCCGCTTCAGCTGGGACGTGAACGTCTCCATCAAGGCCCCACGCGTCAGCGGGACGGCGCGGGATCCGTACGGGGACGACGTCATCGACCTCTTCAGGTCTTGACCGGGGCCGGCGCACGCCTCGAACCGCACACCCGTTCAAGCGCCGGGACTGTGGGCTCGGGCCCACACTCCCGGCGCTGAACAGGTGACAGGTCACTCGGGTCCTGTTGCCGCCTTCAGCCACAACCGACATTCACCTCGGACGGGCGCGCGAAGCCGGACGCGCCACCATGGCCGGGTATGCGTGGTGCATGACAGCAATCACGACCGGCCGGATCGAGGGGCCGCTGTCGCGCATGTACGGCAACGCGGACATGGCCGTCAGCGGCCCTCCCGAAGCGTGCGCGCAGGGGCTGAGCGAGGTGCTGGGAGCAGGCGCGGACCTGGTGTTGCTGGATGTGATGTGCGACGAACCGGAACAGCTCGAACGGCTGGCCGGTGAGGTGCTTCTCTCGCTGTTCTGAGCTTTATGCAGGAAATCAGGAAATCAGGAGCCGCTTTCGAATAATTCAATCATCGAAGTGCCGCACCCGAGCAGGCTCATGAGCGCACATAGCACGACAGCGGGCCGCTTTCCCGGTCGCTTCACCACCCGGCATCCCTATTCTAAGGTTCCTTAGGTTATTGGATGAGGAGGCATCATGTCTTACCCCGAACCCCGCTACTTCGCCGAGCACGGCGAGCACAGCGGCACCTTCGCCCTGGCCGACCGCGCTCCCGACCTCACGATCGGCACCAACACCCAGGTCCACTACCTGGCCACCGGCGGCACCACCAACGGCGCCTACGGCCTGTACCGCTGGGAGATGGGCCCCAAGCCCGGCGGCCCCGGCGCCCATTTCCACCGCACCATGACCGAGTCCTTCTACGTCCTGTCCGGCACCATCAGGCTCTTCAACGGCGAGAAGTGGGCCGAGGGCAGGCCGGGCGACTTCCTGTTCGTGCCCGAGGGCGGCGTGCACGCGTTCCGCAACGAGTCGGGCGAGCCGGCCACGATGCTCATCCTGTTCACCCCGGGCGCTCCACGCGAGTCGTACTTCGAGGAGCTGGCCGCGATCGCCGAGAGCGGCAGGCAGCTCACCCCGGAGGAGTGGACCGACGTGTACCTGCGGCACGACCAGTACATGGTCTGATGTTCCCGGAGGAGCCGATCTACGCGCAGCTCGCCCGCGTCGGCAAGGCGCTGTCCAGCCCGGTCCGGCTGCGCCTGCTGGACGTGCTCGACCAGCGCGAGCGCACGGTGGAGGAGCTGGCGCGGGCGGCCGGGATCCCGCTCAAGAACACCTCGGCCCAGCTCCAGCAGCTCCGCGCCGCGCACCTGGTGACCAGCAGGCGGGAGGGCACCCGGGTCCACTACCGGCTGGCCGACGAGGGGGTGTCGCGCTTCCTCGGCGACTTCCAGGCGTTCGCGCGCGGGCGGCTGGCCGAGCTCCGCGACGCCGTGCGCGCCCGGCTCGGCAGCCTCGAAGGGGTGACCGCCGAGGAGCTGACGGCCCGGCTGGAGGATCCCGGCACGATCGTCGTGGACGTGCGCCCGGCGGCCGACCACGCCGCCGGCCACGTGCCCGGGGCGATCTCGGTGCCCATGGAGGAGCTGCGCGGCCGGCTGGGCGAGCTGCCCGCCGGCGCGCGGATCGTGGCGTACTGCGGCGGGCCGCACTGCGTGGTCTCCCCCGAGGCGGTACGGCTACTGCGCGAGCACGGCTTCGACGCCCGCCCGCTCGACGGCGGCTTCCTCGGCTGGCGGCGCGGCGCGGCGGAAAATGGCTGGCACGTTGAGTGATGGTCCCCTTACCGTGAGCAATGGAACTCATGGAAGGAGGCACGGTGCGCATCACACGAGCCACCACGGCCGGCCTGCTCGCGCTCCTCGCGCTGAGCGGCCTGGTCCCCGCCGGCGCCACGCAGGCGCAGGCCAGGCGCCTGTACGACTTCGGCGCGCAAGGCGTGATCATCTGGAGCGAGCCCCGAGCCGGGTCGGGCCGCAACGGGCTCGGCTACGCGGGGCAGGGGTTCGAGTCGGACCGGTCGGAGGAGCACGGGCTCTACCGCTGCGACCACTTCGAGAGCACGCTGTGGCATCACGGCACCAACGCGACCACCGGCATCGTCGGCTGGGTCCCCGCCTGCAACCTCGCCGACCCCGACTGACGGAGGCACCGCCGTGACTGCTGGAGGCACCGCCGTGACTGGCTCAGGCAAGCCGTTCATGATCCGCCTCGTTCCCGCCGCCGCTCTCGCCCTCGCCTTGTCCGCCCCGCTCCCCGCCCACGCGGCCGGCACGGGCGCTCTGCCCCCGATCCTCCTGCCCACCTACACCTGCGATTCCGTCCGCGGTGACCCTGGCCGCACGGTGCTGTTCGGCAACTGCGCGGCCTCGCTGGGCGCCGTCACCAACGGCGACTTCACCGGCGAGGCGGTCGGTGTCGCCCGCCAGGTCCCGCTGAGGATCACGTGCACGGGCGGCGGCACGGCCGACGTGCCCGGAGAGGTCGCCCTCCAGGACTGCACCCAGATCGGCTGACCACACCACCGACCACACCGGAATAGCCGCACCCGGATGGCCGCACCCGGATGGCCGAGCCGCTCTACACCCCGGCGGTGACCGGCTCCCGCCGCTCCACCTCCGCGGGCTCGTCCTCCTCGTGCCCCTCCACCGACAGGTTGGGCAGGATCCGGTCGAGCCACCGCGGGCACCACCAGTTGAGCCGCCCCAGCAGCACCATCGTGGCCGGCACCAGGAACCCGCGGATGATGGTGGCGTCCACCGCGATGGCCACGGCGAGCCCCACGCCGAACGTCTTCACCATGGCGTCCGGATAGGCGATGAACGCCACGAACACCGCCACCATGATCAGGGCGGCCGAGGTGATGACCCGCCCGGTGGAGCCCAGCCCCTCGGCGACCGCCTTCGCGTTGTTCCCGTGCCGCAGGTACGACTGCCGCACCGCCGTCAGCAGGAACACCTCGTAGTCCATCGACAGCCCGAACAGCACCGCGAACAACATCAGCGGCACGTAGCTCTCGATCGGCACCGAGAAGAAGATCGTCTGCACGAACGAGGAATTGACCGGCGGGTCCATGCCCACGAGCCCGCTGCCGAGCCCGATCGAGAACACCAGGGCCAGCGCCCCGAACGCCGCCCCCAGCGACACCAGGTTCATCACCGCCGCCTTGATCGCGACGATCGGCGCGCGGAAGGCCAGCAGCAGGAGCAGCGCGCTGAGCAGCACCACGACGCCGATGACGAGCGGGGTGCGCTCGTTCATGCGGTCGCCGGCATCGGTCAGGCCGGCGACCTTGCCGCCGACGTGCACGTCGACCCCGGGCAGGGAGATGGCGCGGACGTCCCTGACCACCTGGGCGGAGCGTTCGTCGCTGGGCGCGTACTCGGGGATGGCCTGCATCAGCACCGAGCGGCCGGAGGCGTTGAGCTTGGGGTCGGACACGAACTTCACGCCGTCCACGTCCTCCACCTCGCGGGCGAGGTCCTTCACCAGCGGGTCGTCGGCGTCGGGCACCTTGGCGGGCAGTTCGGCCACCACGATGAGCGGGCCGTTGAAGCCGGGGCCGAAGCCGGTGGCCATCAGCTCGTACGCGCGCCGCGGCTCGGAGCCCTGCGTGCCGTACCCCTCGTCGAGCGGGCCGAGCTGGAGCGCCAGCGCGGGGGCGGCGAGGGCGCCGAGCACGATGGTGCTGCCGATGAGGACCCGCCACGGGCGGCGGGCCACCCACGCGCCGAGTCCCGCCCACCCGGAGCCGGCGGCGTGGGATCCTCCCGCGCTGCGCAGGAGCGGGACCTTGAGCGAGTTGACGCGGTGGCCGAGCAGCCCGAGCAGGGCGGGGACGAGCGTGACCGAGGTGAGCACGGCGGCCACGACGGAGATGCCGGTGACCCAGCCGAGCGTGGCCAGCAGCGGGAACCCGGCCAGCAGCAGCGCGCTCAATGCGATGATCACGGTGCCGCCCGCGAACACGACGGCCCCGCCGGAGCTGGCCACGGTCCTGCGTACGGACTCCACCACCGGCACCCCTTCGGCGAGCAGGCGGCGGTGGCGGGACAACAGGAACAGCGCGTAGTCGATGCCGACGCCGAGGCCGATCATCGTGGCCATGATGCCGGCCTGCTTGGGCATGTCCACGACCCACCCGAGCAGCCCGATGATGCCGAGCCCCGAGGCCACGCTGATCAGCGCGGCGAAGATGGGGACGGTGGCGGCGACGAGCGTGCCGAACGCGAACACGAGCACCAGCAGCGCGCAGACGATGCCGATGATCTCGCTCGGCCCCGTCTTGATCTCCTTGTCGGCGGGGGTCGAGCTGTCGGCCGGCACCACTTCGAGCCCGGCCTCCCGCGCCGGCTCCGCGGCCTTCGACAGCTCCTGGGTGGTCTGGGCGATCTTGTCGCTGTCGTTGCCCTCCAGGCGGACGGTGATGAGGCCGATCTGCAGGTTGGAGGAGATGCCGCCGGCGCGGAACGGGGTCTCCACCTTGGTGACGTGCGGCATGGTGCGCAGCCGGTCCATGGCCCGCTCCACGGCCTTCTTGCGCTGGTCCTCGATGAGCGGCCCGTCGGCGGAGTAGAGGAGGAGCTGCACCGTGCCGCCGGCGGCGTAGCCGGTGCCGAAGCCCTCCTTCATGAGGTCGTGGGCGCGCTGCGCGTCGGTGCCCGGGATGCTGGCGTCGCTGTTCGTCGGGCTGGGGAAGGCGAGGCTGCCGCCCATCAGGGCCGCGGCGGCGATCATCCAGGTGATCAGTACGATCCAACCGTGCCGCGCGCACCAGCCACCCAGCCGTCCCAGTAACCGCGTCATCGCTCAGCTCCCACTCGACGGCCGTCCTGTACGGTCGTACAGGACATACGATAAAACGGGAGTTGTCCGGGAGGCTCGCTCCCGCAGGGAAGTGAGACGATGACCACATCATCCGACGACACCCGCACCCGGATCCTGGCGGCCGCCCGAGAGTTGTTCGCCGAGCGCGGCTACGCGGCCACCTCCCTGTCCGACATCGCCGCCGCGGTCGGGCTGACCAAGACCGCGGTCGCCTACCACTTCCATCCGAAGGACCGGCTGGCGCTGGAGCTGCTGTCCCCGGTGGCGGGCGACATGCTGGCGCTGCTCGACGCCCCGTACGCGAGCCGGGCCCAGTTCGTCGAGGCGCTGGTGGAGTTCGCGGTGCGCTACCGGTCGGTGATCCGGCTGTTCATGGAGGACCTGGCCGCGGACGACGCCACGACCGCGCCCGGCTCCGAACGCGACCAGATCGGCACCTTCCGGGACACCATCTACGCCAAGCTGGTCGGCGACGACCCCGGACCCGAGATCAGGCTCAAGAGCTGGGCCCTGCTCGGCGCGCTGCAGTGGGGGGCGGTCAAAACCATGGACCTGCCGGAGGAGCAGGTCCGTGACGTCCTGCTGGAGATCGCCAGAGCCTTCTGAGGGCTTCCGCCCGGAGTCCGGACGCCGGCAGGGCCGACATATGAAAAGGGGTGACCCATGGGGGAGGCGACTCGGATGGTGACGCTCGCCGTGGTCGGGGCGGGTTCGAGGGGAACCTCCTACGCCCGCCACGCCACCTCCACCGGCAGGGCCCGGGTGGTGGCGGTGGCCGATCCGCTGGGCAGCCGGCGCGACAGGTTCCCGGACGCCGTGCCGTACGCGGACTGGCGGGAGCTGGCCGCGCTGCCCCGGCAGGCGGACGCGGTGGTCGTCGCCACGCAGGACCGCGATCACGTCGAGCCCGCGGTGCGCTTCGCCGAGCTGGGTTACGACGTCCTGCTGGAGAAGCCGATGGCGGTCTCCGAGGACGACTGCCGCGCCATCGTGGCGGCGGCCGAGCGCTCGGGGGCGGTGTTCGCGGTGTGCCACGTGCTGCGCTACACGCCGTACACGCGGGCCTTGAAGGCGCTGCTCGACGGGGGGCGGATCGGTGAGATCGTCAGCGTCCAGCATCTGGAGCCGGTCGGGTGGTGGCACCAGGCCCACTCCTACGTGCGGGGGAACTGGCGGCGGGCCGACGAGGCCACGTTCATGCTGCTGGCCAAGTCGTGCCACGACCTCGACTGGCTGGTCCACCTGACGGGCAAGCGGGTCACGCGCGTCTCCTCGTTCGGCGGCCTGCACCACTTCCGGCCGGAGAACCGCCCGGAGGGCGCCGCGGACCGCTGCCTGGACTGCTCCGTCGAGCCCGGCTGCCCGTACTCGGCCACGCGCATCTACCTCCCGCTCGCCGGCGAGCACGTCTGGCCGCTGTCCGTGCTCACGGACGACGTCTCCGAGGCGGGGGTGCTGGAGGCGCTCAGGACCGGCCCGTACGGCAGGTGCGTGTACGCCTGCGACAACGACGTGGTCGACCACCAGGTCGTGAACCTGGAGTTCGAGGGCGGCACGACCGCGTCGTTCACCATGACCGGGTTCACGCCCGCGCTGCACCGGCAGACCCGGATCTTCGGCACCCGCGGCTCCATCGACGGCGACGGCGACCGCCTGACCGTCCACGACTTCGTCACCGGCCGCTCCTGCGTCGTCGACACCCGCCCGAGCGGGGACGGCACGGCCAGGGGCGGGCACGGGGGCGGCGACGCGGCGCTGGTGGAGGCGTTCCTGACGGCGGTCGCCACGCGGGACCGCGCGCCGATCCTCTCCTCGCCGGCCGAGAGCCTGCACAGCCACCTCATCGCCTGGGCCGCCGAACGGTCGCGGCTGACCGGCGAGACCGTCTCCCTGGGAGGACAGCCGGGGCACTGAAGTAGCGCAAGTAGCCCCATCAGCGGCACGGCACCCGGAATACTGGGTGCCAGACCTCACCAACGGAGGGGAGCCGCGGTTGCGTACGTGGTTCGAACCCGAGGAGACGGAGGAGTACGAGGCGACCAGGAACGTCCTGATCAGGCGCTGTCTCACCTGGGCTGACGAACACGGCCGCCCCGCCGACGAGCTCCTGGTCGCCGCCGCCCTCGACGCCCGGCACCACAGCCGCGACGGCCGCCTCGCCTACTGGGACGAGCCCCAGATCAGGCGCTACCTGCTGGCCTGGGTCCCGAAATACGTCGTGACCCCCAGGGAGATCGTGGAGATCGCGCCGGAGATCCTCCGCACGTTCCTGCACTACCTCGCCGCCGCCGGCCTGCGCGACCCGCGGGGCGCCACGCCCGCGGCGGCGGACGACGCCATCACCCGCGCCCTGCCCGACTTCCGCAGGGCCCTCGACGACCCCTACCTCCAGGGGCTGGCCAAGTTCTGGGCCCAGACGGCCCTCGACCACGGCAACGACCTCGCCGGGCCGGGCGCGCTGCGGGACTTCAAGCTCGATCTCGACGCCGGCCGCATCCGCTACGACGAGGAGCTGCTCAACAAGCTCCTGGAGGCCCGCTTCACCCGGACGGAGCCGGACCTGGAGGAGGAGCGCGGCTTCCTCCAGCCGCCCGTCGAGCTGCCGGCGCCGGCGGACCTGGCTGCGGAGGCCGCCCGCAGCACGACGGTGCGGCACCTCAGCACGCTGGCCGGCTGGGCAGGCGAGGCGGGCCGCCCCCTCACCAGGCCGGGCAACCTCACGCTCGCCGACGCCCGCGAGCTGTCGGCCCTCCTGGGCACCGGCGAGGAGGCGCTCCAGGTCCGCAGCTCCGCCGACCTGCCGCGGCTCAGCCTGCTGCTGGCCTGGGCGGAGCGGCTGGGCCTGGTCCGCACCGGCAAGGGCCGCCTCCTCCAGGCGACCGGGGCCGCCCCGCTCCTGCGCGACCCGGCGGCACTGTGGGCGCGCGCCTTCGAGGCCCTTCCCGGCCTCGGCCCGTCGATCACGATGGGCGGCCATGCCGCCGTGCTCGGCCGCTGCTTCGACGAGGTCCTCCCCGCCGTGCTCGACGCCCTGTACGGCATGGACGACCTGCCCGTGGCCCGCCTGGCGGAGACGGTCTGGCTGGCCTGCCAGGAGCACGTGGTCATGGACGGCGCGCCGGAGCGGCTCAAGGACCTCTGGCGCCGCCAGAGCGCCCTCGACCTGGAGCGTGCCCTGGAGGTGCTGGCCGACCTGGGGGCCGTGGAGCTCACCCGCGGCCCCGCGGACGAGCTCTGCTCCAGCGATCTGGACCACGACGACCAGGCGTTGCCGCCGGACGCGGTGGAACGCCTGCGCAGCCGCCTGGCCGAGCCCGACCTCCTGCTGGCCCGCCTGACCCCGCTGGCCCTGCGCTCCGTGCGCGAGCGCCTCCTGACGCAGGGCCGCGACGCCCCCCTGATCGGCGAGCTGGCCGCCTCCCCCGCGGCCGAGCTGCTCGGCGTCCTCACCCAGCACTACCCGGCCCGGGAGGCCGCCGTCGAGCTGAACGCCTGGCTCTCCCGCCCGGGCCAGGACGTCGAGGCGCTGCTGCAGGCGATCCGCGACTGCTCCTTCCGCACCCGGGCCGCCGCCATGCTCGCCGTGCTCGCGGAGGCCCTTCCCCAGGGCGGGGCCCTGGTCCGGCACCTGCGCCACGACCCCGTCCTCGCCCCCACCGCGCTGACCTTCCTGGTGGACGCGGGCGAGGCGGACCCGGCGGCGCTGGACCAGCGGGAGCACCTGCTGCTGGGTGCGGAGAACTTCCTGACGCTGCTGGAGCTCGGCGGGCCGGAGGTCCTCGTCGAGCAGCTCAGGTCGATGGCGGGCAACGACGCGTACGAGCTCGCGGCGGCGGCCCTGGACTCGGGCCACCACGACGTGGCCGGCCTGGCGGAGCTGCGCGAGCTGGTGGCGGAGCCCCTGCGCGAGCGCCCCCTGCGCCTCATCCCGGGCACGGGCACGGGCACCCGGCCCGCCCGCAGGAAGCGCCGGCCCTAGGAACCCTTCGGCAGGCCGAGGTCGCGCAGGCTCTCGGTGGACGCCACGATCGCCCGCAGGCCAGGAGACCATACTTCAAGCGCTTGGGGTCAAACGGCGAGCGCCCGGCGCAGCGCTCCCGCGAGCTCCTCGATCTGCCGCTGCGACACCTCGGCCGACACGATCGCCTGCGACCCGTGGAAGGTGCCCGGCCACTGGTGCAGCTCGACGGACACGCCCGCCCGCAGCAGCCGCAGCGCGTACTCGATGGCCTCGTCGCGCAGCGGGTCGAACTCGGCGGTGGCGACGTAGGCCGGCGGCAGGCCGGACAGGTCCTCGGCCCGCGCCGGGGCGGCGTACGGGGTGGCGGGCCGCGAGCCCATGTAGTGCCGCCACGACGTGGCGAACTTGTCGCGGGTCATCCAGGGCGTGTCGGTGAAGTTCCGCTGGGACCAGGTCTGCTGCCGGTCGTCGAGCCCTGGCTGGTGCAGGAGCTGGAAGCGGATCGGCGGCCCCTGCTCGTCGCGCGCCCGCAGCGCGACCCCGGCCGCGAGCCCCGCGCCTGCGCTGTGGCCTCCGACGGCGATGCGGGCCGGGTCCAGGCCGAGCTCGGCCGCGTGCTCGCTCGCCCAGGTCAGCACGGCGTAGGCGTCGTCCAGGGCGGCGGGGAAGGGGTGCTCGGGTGCCAGGCGGTACCCGACCGAGATCACCACCGCCCCGGAGAGGTCCGCGGCCCGGCTGGCCCACGGGTGCTCGGTGTCCAGGTCGCCCATGACGAACCCGCCGCCGTGCAGCCAGACGACGGCGCCCTGCGCCTGGCGCGGGCGGTAGATCCGTACGGGCACCTCGGGGTCGCCCGGCACCGTGCGGTCCTCGATCACCAGGTCCTGGACGCCCACCGGCGGCACCGCGCCGGCCAGCGCGGCGAGCTGCTTGCGGGCGGCGGCCGGGTCGGACAGGTCGGCCGGCGGAAACAGCGGGATGAATGCTTCGAGTTCGGGATCCATGCCGGCCATCCTGCCGCCCGCCCCCTTTCCGATCATCCGCCAACTGTCGGGCCTTCGCCCCGGTTCGCGCGCCGATCGGCGCATATGCTCATGGTCATGGAGGCACTGGCCCTGCGGCTGTCCCAACTGGACCGGCTGGCCGAAGGCGCGATCCGGGTCGTCATGTTCTACGACACGCTGATGCGGCGGCGGGTGGATCTCCCGGCGCTCGCCCGCGCCTCGGCGGTCCTGGCCGAGTGCGTGGCCGGCATCCGGCTGCACGGCACGGGGGAGGTGATCCGCATGACGCCCGGCGGCACGCGGGCGCCGTCCGGCCCGGCGCTGCCCGCGTCCACCACGATGCCGATCACGCTCGACGAGGAGGAGATCGGCACGGTGTGGCTGGAACGCCCCGGCACGCCGAACCCCCTCGACGAGCTGCTGCTGGACCGGCTCGCCATCGCCGCCGCGGGCGTCGTCGAGAGGTACGGTCCGGCCCGCACCACCATGGCCGACCCGGCCCTCGTCGAGCTGGCGATCAGCGCCGACACCGACGAGGCGGCCGGAGCGCGGGCGCTGCGGCTGCTGGGCTTCGCCGCCGGCCTGCCCGTCCGCGTCGTCGCCGTACGCTCGCCGCTGCCCCTCGACCAGGTCGGCGGCCTGATCTGCCCGGCCCGCCCGGTGAAGGCCGCGCAGCTCGGCGACACGGGCGTCATCCTGGCCACCACCGTGGACCGGTCCGGCTTCCCCGCGGGCGTGCACGCCGGCATCGGCGCCGCCGGGAACCCGCACCGGTCCTGGCGGCAGGCCGGCACCGCTCTGCGCTTCACCACCCCGCGCGAGCCCGTCATCCGCTACGACGACCTGGGCGCGCTGGCGCTCCTGGCCGAGATCCCGCAGGACGCCGCGCAGGACAACGCCGACGTGGCGGCGATCGCCCGCATGGCCGGCAACCCGGAGGACCTGGAGACCCTGGACGTCTACTGCGCCACCGGCTCCCTGCGCCGGGCCGCCGACCTCCTGCACCTGCACCACAGCAGCGTCGCCCGCCGGCTCGAACAGATCGGCAGGACCCTGGGCATCGAGCTCACCGAGCCCTCCGGGCTGACCAGGACCAGGCTCGCCCTGACCGCGTGGCGGCTGCTGCAGGCCTGACCGCTCAGGCGGGGCCCAGCTCGATGACGACCTTGCCGAACGGCGAGCCCTCCCGGTAGTGACGGTAGGCGGCCGCCACGTCGGTGAAGGCGCGGTCGATCACCGGTCGCAGCCCGTGGGCGGCGACGGCCGCGCACATGTCCTCCAGGTCCGTGCGGTGGCCCACGAAGACGCGGCGGAGCGTGGCCAGGCTGGAGGCGTACGCCTCGTGGGAGATCTCCAGGCGGTCGCTGGTGGCGTCGCGGGTGATGAGCACGACCACCTCGCCGTAGAGCGCGGCGGCCCGTACGGACTGGTCGACGGTGGCCGGGCCGGCCGTGTCCACCACCAGGTCCGCGCCCCGGCCGCCGGTCAGCTCGCGCACCCGCCCGCCCCAGTCCGGCGTGGCGGTGTAGTCGATCACGTGGTCGGCTCCCAGCGCCTTGAGCCGGCCGGCGTTGCCCGCGCGGGAGGTGGTGACGATCACCTGGCAGCCCAGCAGCCGGGCGAACTGCACGGCGAACAACGACACGCTCCCCGTGCCCAGCGTCACCACCGTCCGGCCCGGCGGCACCTTCGCGCCGCCGGTCAGCGAGGTCCACGCGGTCAGCGCCGCGCACGGCAGCGTCGCCGCCTCCGCCCAGCTCAGGTGCTCCGGCACGGCCACCGCCGCCTGCTCGTCGAGCAGCGCGTACTCGGTCAGCATCCCGTCCATGGTGCACCCGGGCTGATCCACCAGCTCGGGCCGCAGGCGGCCGTCGTGCCAGCGCGGCCAGTACGAGCCCATCACCCGGTCCCCCACCCGGAACCTCGTCACCCCCGGCCCCGCGGCGACCACCTCCCCCGCCCCGTCGCTCACCGGGATCACGCCCGGGCGGGCGGGCAGCGAGTAGGCGCCGTCCAGGATGAGCAGGTCGCGCTTGTTGAGCGAGACCGCGTGCACACGGACCAGGACCTCGCCCGGGCCCGGCTCGGGCACCGGCGCCTCCTCGGGCACGATGTCCGGCCGTTCCAGTCGATAGGTACGCATGCCGGAATCCTCCAGATGCGTACGGAGATCCGGCAATTCCCGGCAGGGAATCGTGCTCTACGCCGCCGCCCTGACGGCCGAGCCCGACGCGGTTCCTTCCCGCACGACCCGGCGGCGGCGGGCGGGCAGCCCGAACATCGGGTTGGCGACGCCCCAGGCGGCGCCCTTGCAGATCAGCTCCTTGTAGACGGCGGCCACCCGGCCGGTCAGGGCCGCCGGCACGGCGCGGTCGTCGGCGGTGACGTACTGGATCAAGCCCTCCTTGCGGCCCAGCGAGATGCACTGGTTGAAGTAGCGCAGCGGCGCGTGCGGGAGCTTCCCGCCGGTCAGGCGGGCCGCGATCGCGTCGGCGGCCTGCCAGGCGGTAGGCAGGCCCGAGGCGCACGACATCCGCAGCGGCTTGCCCCCCGGGCCCGCCACCTGGGCCGCGTCACCGATGGCGTACACGTCCGGGTGGGAGACCGAGCGCATGGTGTCGTCCACCACGATCTGGCCGGTGCCGCCGAGCTCCAGCGTGGTCGCCCCCGCGATCGGGTGGACCGCGAAGCCGGCCGTCCAGACGGTGACCGCCGCCGGGATGCTCTCGCCGCCGGCGGTGGTGAGGCGGTCGGGTCCGACGGCGGTGACAGCGGTGTGCTCGTGCACGGTGATCTTGAGCTTGCGCGTGACCTTCCGCAGGTGCTCGCGCCCCTTGGGGGAGAGCCAGTCGCCCAGGGCGTCACGGGCGACGAGAGCGACGTCGAGGTCCGGACGGGTCTCGGCGATCTCGGTCGCCGCCTCCACCCCGGTGAGGCCGCCGCCGACGACGACCACGCTCTGCCCGGCGCCGAGGCGCTCCAGGCGCTCGCGCAGGCGGGTCGCCCCGGGGCGGCCGGCGATCTCGTAGGCGTGCTCGGCGGTCCCGGGGACGCCTTGGGGGTTCCAGGCGCTGCCGAGCGCGTAGACGAGCGTGTCGTAGGGGAGCTCCTCGGCCGCGTCCGCGCCGTGCACGTCCATGACGGTGACGATCTTGCGGTCGGCGTCGACGCCGGTGACCTTCGCCAGCCTCAGCTCGACGCCCGTGCCCGCGAACATCTCGCTGAAGGGCCGCGGCTTGAGCTCCTGGCCGGTCGCGAGCTGGTGCATGCGGACGCGTTCCACGAAGTCGGGCTCGGCGTTGACGAGCGTGATGGCGACATCCTGGCGGTGGAGCCGCCTGGCGAGGCGGCCGGCGGCGAAGGCTCCGGTGTATCCGGCTCCGAGGACGACGATGCGGTGCTGCATTTCCTCGCTCCTGTCTTGCGCGGTTTCGCCCCTTGAACCGGGCGGCCCGCCGTTTCCTGACAGGAACGCGGTGTGAAGCGCGTCACACCGCGATCACAACGCCGTGAACAGGGGCTCCCCGTGAGCGCCTGCCGCCCACTGCGCGCTCGCGCGGACGAGCTTGTCGGGGTTGACCTGGTTGCGGCACGCGGCGATGCCCTCGGCGGTGACCTCCAGGCACATGACGGCGACGACCCGGCCGTCCACCACGGCCACCACGGCGGGGTCGCCGTTGGCGGTCGTGATGTGGATCTCGGGTCTCCCGCCGACCATGGCCCGCTTGACCTCGGCGGGCTTGAACAGGCCCCGCAGGAACGTGGCGACCGCGACGGCGCCCTCGAACGCCTTGACCCGGGCCGGGATCTTCCCGCCACCGTCGCCGATCGCGATGGCGTCCTCGGTCAGCAGCCGCACCAGCGGCTCGGTACGGCCACTGGTGGCGGCCGCCAGGAACTCCTCGACGATCCGCCGGGCGGCGGCCTCGTCGATCTCGGTGCGGGTCCTGCCGTCGGCGACGTGCTTCCTGGCCCGGTGGAAGATCTGCTGGCTGGCGGCCTCGGTGATGTCGAGGATCTCGGCGATCTCCCGGTGCGGGTAGTCGAACGCCTCCCGCAGGACGTACACCGCCCGCTCGTTCGGCGACAGGCGCTCCATCAGGGTGAGGACCGCGTACGAGACCGATTCGCGCTGCTCGGCGGTGTCGGCCGGCCCGAGCATGGGGTCGCCGGGGAGCAGCGGCTCGGGCAGCCACCTGCCGACATAGGTCTCGCGGCGCGCCCGCGCGGAGCCGAGCTGGTTGAGGCACAGGTTGGTGAGCACCTTCGTCAGCCACGCCTCGGGCACCTCGATGCGCTCGACGTCGGCGGCCTGCCAGCGCAGGAACGTCTCCTGCACGGCGTCCTCGGCCTCCGTGGCGGAGCCGAGCAGGCGGTAGGCGATGGCCTCCAGCCGCGGCCTGGAGGCGACGAACCGGTCGACGTCGTTCGCGGTCAAGGGCATGGCCCGATCATAGGCGGCGCCGGGATGACCGCCCCTGCCTACCTCCGCGAAGCGGCCCTCGACCGGCCCGGGCCACGGGCGGGCGAGGCGGTGCGGGAGTGGCGGCCTGCGCGTTCTGTCTCGTGCTCGGCCTCGTAGGCGTGGCGGCGTCTCCTGCGGCGGGCCAGGAACCAGCCGAGGACCAGGGCGGCCAGGCCGAGCGGTGTTCCCGCCATGCGGCGGGCCAGCAGCAGCTTGAACAGCTTCCTCATACGCTCGCCACTGCCCGGGGCGGACCGGCGCACGCCTGCCCCGGGCAACGGGGATGTCAGTCGCCGGCGATGGGGCCGGTGGGGGTCTGGGCCGGCGGGGACTCGCCGGGGTCGGGCCCCGGCTGCGGGGCGACGCCGGCCGTGATGGTGATCTGCGCGGCGGCTCCCGCGCAGGTCCCTGGGGAGAGGCTCTGGGCCAGGACGGTGCCGGCGCGGGACTCGTCCTCCACCATCTGCTCCTTCACCTGGACGGCCAGGCCGGCGGCGACGAGCGCGGCGCGGGCGTCCTCGCGCGCCCGCCCGACGACCGAGGGGACGCGGGTGCCGTTGCGGGCCACGGTGAGGGCCACCGGGGCGCCGCCCTGGACGCGGCTGCCCGCCTCGGGCCGGGTGGCGAGCACCTGGCCGTCCGGCTGCTCGGAGCAGGAGCGGGTGACGGCGCCCGGACTGAGGCCGGCGCCGGTGAGGGCGGCCTGGGCGGCCTTGCGCTGCATGCCGGTCAGCTCCGGCACCGGCAGGCCCGCCGACACCTGGAGTGACACCTTGGTGCCCTGGTTCACGACCGTGCCGGGGGCCGGTCTGGCGGTCAGGACCTGGCCGATCCTCTGGGGCGCGTCGCGCTCGGTGATGGCGCCCGTGGTGAGGCCGGCGCGTTTGAGGGCCTTGGTGGCGGCCGCCTTGTCCATGCCGATCAGGGAGGGGATGGCCACCGTGGCCGGGCGGGCCACCGTCGGCGGGTCGGTGGCGGACGCCTGGGGGCCCCGGGATCGTCGCCCGGGCCCGGTGTTCCGCGTCGCGGGTGGCTGGGTCGTCGGGGCCGAGGTGGGCGGCTGGGAGGTCAGCGGGCCGCCGCCTGCTTGCGGGGCCGGAGTGTCGGCGTCGTTCCCGGCCATCGTGGGGATGATCACGACGAGCAGCACGGCGGCGGTCGCCAGCAGGGCCGCGCAGACCGCGATGGCCGCTCTCGGCCAGCCCCGGCCCCGGGCCAGGTCCTCCTCCACCGTCGGCCCGGTGCCGAGGCGGGGGGCCGTGCCGCCGTCCGGCTCCGGAGCGGCCGGTAAGTGGTCGCCGGCGGGCCGCGGGACGGAGGCGGCCGGGGGGAGGCGGTAGGCGCCGCCTGCCGCTCCGGTCGCTTCCGGCTCGGCCATCGGGGACCACGTGCCCGGTGGCTCGTCGCCGGATCGGTGCGTCTCGGGCGAGCGCTGCTCCGGGATCAGGGGCGGCGGCGCTCGCAGGATGTGCGGCGGGGGCGAGCGGAGCACCTCAGGCGGCACGCCCTCGGTCGACTCCCCCAGCAGCTCGAACAGCAACTCCCTGCTGCCGGGCCGGTTGCGGGCGTCCTTGTCCAGGCAGGCCGCCACCAGCGTGCGCAGCCGCCCGTCCAGCCGTCCCAGCTCGGGCGGGGCGGTGAGGATGCGGTGCAGCACCGGCGCCACCGAGTCCTGGCCGAACGGGGCCGTGGCGTTGGCGGCGAAGCACATCGTCGCCCCCCACGAGAAGACGTCGGCCGCGCCCGTGACCGCCGAGGCGGTGATCTGCTCGGGCGCCATGTACGCGGGCGTGCCCACCCCGCGCCCGCTCACCGTGGCCGCCGCGTCGAGGGCCTTGGCCAGGCCGAAGTCGATCACGCGGGGGCCGTCGGAGCCGAGCAGCACGTTCTGCGGCTTGAAGTCCCGGTGGACGATGCCCGCCCGGTGGATGGCCGCGAGCGCCGTCGCCGTGCTCACCGCCAGGCGCTCCAGCGCGCCGCCCTGCCGGGGGCCCGTGAGCGCGACCTCGCGGGCCAGCGACGGGCCGTCCACGTACTCGCTCACGATGTACGGTCGCCCCTCGTCGAACCCGGCGTCGATCACCTGGGCCGTGCAGAACCTCGCCACGTGCTTGGCCAGCTCCACCTCCCGCAGGAACGCCGCCCGCTCGTCCCCCACGGGCCCGTGCAGGAGCTTGACCGCGTACGTCTCCCCGCCCCTCGAACCGAGGAACACAGCGCCCTGTCCGCCTTCACCCAGGCGCCCGGATAGGACGTACTCCCCGAGTCGCTGTGGATCCCCCGTTCTGAGCGGCTGCGCCGTTGGCACGGGCGCCTCCCCTCGCCGCCACCCTTTCTGCTCTCTACTGAAGGCAACGGGCCGCGAACAGTCAACGGTGCTCAGGCCAATCGCCGCCTGAACGTGACACAGCCGGTCAGGATGTACGCGCGACCTTGCCCGAATACGTCACTTCTTCCTCACCCTGCCGTGTGACCTTGATATCCATCTGGTTCACGTCCGAGGTGGGGAACATCCGCAGCGTCCCCGGATAGCACTCCTCGCCCTGAACCTGGTCGAGGGTGAACACCATGCCGCCGCCCGCCCGGCCGAGGCGGCCCGCGCAGTGCAGTTCGGCGCCCCAGCGCATCGCCCCGCCGGTGTCGCCGGTCAGGTGCAGCTCGACGGCGAAGACCCGGCCGGCGGCGAAGTGCTCGGCCGAGCCCGTCCACGTGCCCTCCAGGCCCTGCGCCGCCGTCCCGCGCATCCAGAGCAGGAACCCGGCCACGGCCATCGCCACCCCCGCCGCCACCACGGCCATCTGCCGGCGGCGGACCCGCCGCCGCGCCACACCGCCCTCGGACGCGTCGGCCCGCTCGCGGGCCTCGGCCTCGGCGCGCGCCGCCATCAGCGGCGCGGTGATCGCGGGGAAGCTCGTCGTCGGATCGGGATCGGTGATCACGCCGGGCGCGGCCTCGGCCGCCCCCAGCCCCACCACAGCGCTCAGCGAGCCCGTGCCGGACGGCCTGCGGGCGGGGCCGTCCGTCCTGCGGACCGCCTCGCCGACGGCCGCCATCGCCCCCGTGGACAGCACGTCGCCCTCGACCATGTCCTGCCCGAGCAGCAGCCGCAGCACCTCCTCGGCGTCCGGCCGCTCCCCCGGATCGGGCGCCAGGCAGGCCTCCACGATCTCCCGCAGCCGCCCGCCCAGCGAACCGAGATCGGGCTTGCCGTACAGAACGCGGGCCAGCACCTCCTGATGGGTGTCGGCCGTGTACGCGGGCCGCCCCGTAGCCGTGTAGGCGACGGTCAGCCCCCAGGCCCACATGTCGGCGGGCGGCCCGGCGGGCTCCCCCTTCATCCGCTCGGGAGCCATGTAGGCAGGCGTCCCCATGGGCAGGTGGGTCGTGGTGGTGGCGGTGTCCATCAGCCGCGACACGCCGAAGTCGATCACTCGGGGCCCGTCGATGCCGAGGAGCACGTTGCCCGGCTTGAAGTCCCGATGCACCACCCCGGCCCGGTGGATCGCCCCCAGGGCGGTGGCGGTGCCGATGGCCAGCCGTTCGAGGGAGCCGCCCTGCCTGGGCCCCTCCTCGACCACGAGCTCGCGCAGCGAGGGCCCGTCGACGTACTCGCTGACCAGGTACGGCCGGTCTCCGTCGAGGTCGGCGTCGAGGAGCTGCGCCGTGCAGAACGCCGCCACCTTCCTGACCGCCTCGACCTCGCCCAGGAACCGCCGTCTGGCGCCCGGATCACCGGAAAGGCTGGCATGCAGCAGTTTGACCGCGACAGGCGACCCCTGCGGGGATTCGCCCAGGTAGACGACGCCTTGGCCGCCCTGACCGAGCCTGCGTGTCAGCCGGTACGCCCCCAACTGTTGGGGGTCATCGGCACGTAGCTCGGACATATCCTCCCATTATGCCGCCCGACCGGGGATGCGAGCGGCCCTCCTGCTCAGCAGCCATGGAAGACCTTCCCCGAATCGGCGGCCTCGCTCGCCTCTCACCCGTCAGAGCAGTGCCGCGTACTCGTCCAGCAGGGGCAGCACCACGTCCGCGGGCCCGCTCGGCAGGGTGGCCACCACCTGGGTGATCCCGAGCGAGGCGTAGTAGTCCAGCTTGTCCCGGGTGGGCCGGGTGCCGAAGGGGATCACCTCGCAGGCCTGCGGGCGGCCCGCCTTCTCGCAGGCCTCCCGCAGCGCCGGCAGCGCCGCCTTGATGCCGTGCCCGCCGATCGGCATCCAGCCGTCGGCGTACTCGGCCACCTGCGCGAACAGCTTCGGCCCGGGGGCCCCGCCCAGGTAGACGGGCGGCATCCGGAGGGGCTTGGGCCACGACCACGACGGCTCGACCCCCTCCACGGCGGCCACCTCGTCACGCCACAGCGCCTGCATGGCCAGCACGTTCCGCCTGGCGACCTCGCGGCGCCGCCCGTACGGGACACCGTGGTTCTCGATCTCCTCCACGTTCCACCCGAACCCGACCCCGACGACCAGCCGCCCGCCGGAGAGGTGGTCCAGGGACGCCAGGGCCTTGGCGGTGACGATGGGGTCGCGCTGGGCGGCGAGCAGGATGCCGGTCCCGACCCGCAGAGTGCCGGTCACCGCCGCCGCGTAGGAGAGGGCGACCAGGGGGTCGAGCGTGCGCTTGTACTCCTCGGGCAGCTCACCGCCGCCGGGGTAGGGGGTGCGCCGGGAGACGGGGATGTGGGTGTGCTCGGGCACGTACAGCGAGTCGAAGCCGCGCTCCTCGGCCGCCCTGGCCAGCTCGTGGACCGGCATGGCCAGATCTGTCGCGAACATCGTGACGCCGAGCCTCATATGACACTCCCCACAGCGAACCAAGCGATTGCTCGGTTAAGATTTCCAGAGTACCTTGCAGAAGACCATCCCGCGGAAAGAGGTCCACGGTGAAGTTTTCTATCTTCCTGAATCCCCAAATTCCAGGCTCTGGTTACGCCGCCGAGGAGAACGCCAGGGCCAAGCGCCCGATCGGGCGGGACACGGAGTCGTACCAGAGGCTGCTGCACGAGGTACGGGAGATAGCCGTCCACGCCGACCAGATCGGGTTCGACGCGCTGATGATGACCGAGCACCACTTCCACTCCGAAGGCATGGAGTTCTCGGTCAACCCGCTGATGTTCCTCACCGACCTGGCCGCCAGGACCGAGCGCATCCTGCTCGCGCCGCTCGGCCTCGTGCTGCCCGCGTGGGACCCGATCAGAGCCGCCGAGGACGTGGCCCTGCTCGACCAGTTCTGCAAGGGACGGCTGCGCCTGGGCGTGGCGCGGGGTTACCAGAACCGCTGGATGAACGTCCTGGGCCAGCGCTGGCACGCCGCCGCCGCCCGCTCCGACGGCTCGGCGTCCGACACGCGCAACTTCGACGTCTTCGGCGAGGTGCTGAAGATCATGAAGATGGCGTGGACGCAGGAGACGCTGCGCTACAAGTCGGACGTGCTCGACTACCAGGTGCCCTATCCGTACGACGGCATCGAGGGCTGGCCGGCGCAGGAGTGGACCCGCACGTTCGGCGCCCCCGACGAGATGGACGAGAACGGCACCATCAGGGCCGTCTCCGTCTGCCCCAGGCCGTACCAGAACCCGCACCCCGAGCTGTGGCAGCCGTTCACGATCTCCGACCGGTCGGTCATCAGGGCCGCCCAGGAGGACATCATGCCGTGGATGTTCACCCCCAACCCGGACGACCACGCCCAGAAGGCGAAGCTGTACCAGGAGGAGTCCGCCAAGCAGGGCCGCCACTACAAGCTGGGCGAGCACACCGGCATCCTGAAGATCGTCGGCATCGCCGACACCACCGACGAGGCCATCAACACCTTCGGCCGCAGCATCCCCAAGGACTTCGCCGCCTTCTTCGGCCCGTTCGGCTACCTGGAGGTGCTGCGCAAGAAGGAGGACGAGAAGCACAAGCCGATCTCCCCCGAGAAGGGCGACGCCAAGCGCATGAACGACGTCGAGATGGCCCTGTTCGGCACCCCCGACGACGTCAAGCGCGGCATCCAGCGCATGCTCGACCGCATGCCCGACCTGGAGTGGTTCGGCCTCTACATGCAGGGCCAGCAGGGCGTGCTGCCGCTCGACACGGTCAAGCGCAACCTCGAACTGTTCGCCACCAAGGTCGCACCGGAGTTCCGATGAGATTCTGGCTGGGGGCCTCGTTCGTCGACACCGGCCAGTTCGTGGAGCTGGCGCGGGCGGCCGAGCGGTGCGGGTTCGACACGCTCACGCTCTCCGACCACCTCTTCTACGCCGACTTCGCCTCGCCGTACCCGTACTCGAAGTCGGGCAGGCCCCGCTGGGACGCCGGCACGCACTGGCCGGACGTCTGGGTGACGATCGGCGCCATGGCCGCCGTCACCACCACCCTGCGCTTCTCCCCGAACGTGTACATCGCCCCGGCCCGCGACCTGTTCACCGTGGCCAAGCAGGTCTCCACGGCGGCGGTGCTGTCACGCGACCGCGTGACGTTCGGGGTCGGGGTGGGCTGGTGCAAGGAGGAGTTCGTCGGCACCGGGCAGGACTTCCACACGCGTGGCCGCCGCCTGGACGGGATGCTGCCCGTCCTGCGCTCGTTGTGGGCGGGCGAGACGGTCACGCTCGACGGCCTGCCGCCGCTGTCGATCTGCCCCACCCCCGCCCGGCAGATCCCGATCTTCGTGGGCGGTGACAGCGAGGCGGCCCTGCGCCGCGCGGCCAGGCTGGGCGACGGCTGGATCGGCAACCGCATCTACACCGAGGAGCAGTTCGACGACGTCCTGGACGCCCTGCGCCGCCATCTCGACGCCAACGGCAGATCCCTGGACGGCTTCGAGGTCATCGCCCCGCTCGCGGTGCTCCCCGACGCGGACACGTACCGGCGCTTCGAGGCCAAGGGCGTGACGGGCACGATGGCCGCCCCGTGGTGGCTGGCCACCCCCGAGGAGAAGTCGAGGTACGGCGAGGGCAGCCTCGACCTCAAGCTCGCCACCATGGAGCGCTTCGCCGAGGAGGTCATCGGGAAGATGTGAGCCCGATCACCGAAGGCCCGCCCCGGTAGGGCCCGCGCCCGGCCGGCCGCGTTCAACCGTCCGCCCGCTCAGCCTTCCATACGTGAACGTATGGAAGGCTCCGCAGCGAGGGGTCCAGTATCGTGGCCCGGCCCTGAGCGCGGCCACCCTTTGCACCTGGGTGCAAAGGGTGGACACGCCTACCGGCCCGCCGACAGCAGGTTCCGCCCCAGCGGGGTCATCACGTGCAGCACGGCCGTGCCGTGGCGGTGCGTCTCGATCAGGCCGGCGTCGCGCAGCACCCGCGTGTGGCGGCTGACGGAGGCGGGCGAGGTCGCGGCCCGCTCGGCCAGTTGCGTGGTCGTCGCGCCGCCGTCGATGGCGGCCAGCACCGTGGCGCGGGTCGCGCCGAGCAGCGCGATCAGCGACTCCGTGCGGTTCGCCTCCCAGTGGGAGTGACAGTCGATCGGGTACACCAGCGTCGGCGGCAGGCCGGGGTCCGCCAGGGCGACGGGGACGCGCCTGCAGAAGTACGACGGGACCAGCAGCAGCCCGCGACCGCCGAGGTGCAGGTCACGGTCGAGGTCGTAGTCGACCTCGAGCAGCGGCGGCCGCCAGCGCATGAGCGGCGCCAGCCCGCGCAGCAGGCCGTCGGCGCCGCCTTCGGCCAGGTCGTCCCGCCGGCGTGACGCCTCCGCCGCGATGGCGGCGCCGATCGTGACGCGGTGGGGCTCGATGGCGATGGCGTGGTACGCCCGGAGCGTGGCCGCCAGGTTCATCAGCGTCGCCGTCTCCCCCTCGGCCAGCCGCCGGCCCCAGCCGGGCAGGGGTGACGTGCGGGCCATCGTCTCCATCTCGCGGCGCAGCCGCGTGCGCGGGGTGCCGAGTATCGCCTGCAGTCCGGCGTCGAGCCCCTGCAGCCCATCGGCGGGCGTGATGAAGTCGGGGAAGTAGGGGCCGAACGGCGTCAGCGCCGCCACCACGCGCTCGTAGCGGTGCAGCAGGTGCCCCTCGCGCCGCATCCTCTCCAGCCAGGGGCGCAGGGTCGCCGGTGGAGCGGGGTCGGCGAGCCGATGCCTGCTGAACACCATCTCCCAGAAAGGGTCGGCGGTCTCCGCCAGACGGGTGCGGCGTAAGTCGTCGCCGGTGAAGTGAATCCTGAGCATCGACCCCTCGATCCCCTCATCGGGGGCCCACTCTACGGTGGCGCACCACCATCCGACAGCCGTGCCCTCTTCGCCCCGATCAGGGCAGGCTGCCGGGGACGATAGCCTCGTTGCGTGCTGGAAAAGATCGCAGCGACCCGTTACGTCACCCCGCTGCGGGAGGGCGGGTCGCTGCCCGGCGTCGTCGAGGCCGACGACCTGGGCACGTACGTCGTGAAGTTCCGCGAGGCCGGCCAGGGCAGGCGGGTGCTGGTCGCCGAGATCGTCTGCGCCGAGCTGGGCCGCCGCCTCGGGTTCAGGACCCCGGAGCTGAAGCTCATCGACCTCGACCCCCAGCTCGGCATCCGCGAGCCCGACGAGGAGGTGCAGGACCTGCTCAAGGCCAGCACCGGGCTCAACCTGGCAGTCGACTTCCTGCCGGGCGCGCTCGGCTTCGAGCCGCTGGCGTGGGCGGCGGATCCGCTGTTCGCGGCGCGGGTGGTGTGGTTCGACGGGCTCGTCCACAACATCGACAGGAGCTGGCGCAACCCGAACCTGCTGATCTGGCATCGCGACACCTGGCTGATCGATCACGGGGCCGCGCTCTGGTTCCACCACAACTGGCGCACCGCCGACCCCCAGCGGCCGTTCGACGCGGGCGACCACGTGCTCGCCCCGTACGCGGGCGACGTCGAGGCGGCGGGCACGGAGCTGGCCGGGAAGATCACGCGGGCGCTGCTGGAGACCGTGACAGCGCTGGTGCCGGACGAGTGGCTGGACGGCGAGCCGGGCTTCGGCTCTCCGGGCGAGGTCCGCGAGGCCTACGTCGAGCATCTTCTCCAGCGGGCGCACGGCCCGCGCGAGTGGCTGAGGTTCCAGCAGCCCAAGGGCCAGAAGGCGGGCCCGGGGTCGGTCGGCGAGTTCTGGCGGGGAGGCGGCGGCCGGTGAGCAGGGACGTCTACGAGTACGCGGTGATCCGCGTGATGCCCAAGGTCGAGCGGGGCGAGCTGATCAACGCGGGCGTGCTGCTCTACTGCCAGCCCCGCGACTACCTGTGCGCCCGCGTCGAGCTGGACCCCGGCCGGTTGCGCGCGCTGGATCCGCAGGCCGACGTCGACGGGGTCAGCCGGGCGCTGGCCGCGTACGAGCTGGCCTGCGGGCCGGACTGCGGGCCGCTGGCGGGAGAGTCGCTCGGCGGCCGGTTCCGCTGGCTGACGGCGCCGCGCAGCACGATCGTGCAGGCGGGCCCGGTGCACGCCGGTCTGACCGCCGACCCCGGCACCGAGCTGGCCCGGCTCTTCGACAAGCTCGTCCGCCTCTAGGCCCTCCGCTTCCGGCGCCGAGCCGGCCGGGCATTTCGCGAAGCTCGTCCACCTTCAGGCCCTTGACCAGCGGCGACGCTGGGTAGGAAGTGCGGAGAGGGAAGGAGGGCCGGCCGTGGAGGACACCGGGCAGTCTGCCGTGCCACGCGCCTTCCAGCTCGAGGACCTCGCCCACGCGGGCACGTACGTGGTGGACGACCGCGGGCGGATCGTCGAGGTGAACCCGCAGGCGGAGCGGTTGCTGCGGCGCAGCGCGCCCGAGCTGCTGGGCCGCGACGCCCACGACCTGCTGCACCGGGGCGAGCGCGGCGAGCCGCTGCCGCGCAGCCGGTGCGTGATGAGGCAGCCCCTGCTCACCAGCGACTCCGCCCACGGCGAGGACGTGTGGCTGGAGCGGGGCGACGGCTCGCTCGTGCAGATCGCCTGGCTGGTCACCCCGTGCCGGGTCGGCGAGGCCGGGACGGGCGCCCTGGTGCTCTTCCACGAGATCGGCTCGGCCGGGCTCGGCGAGCGGCAGCGGGCGCGTCCCGCCCCGTCGATGTCGGAGCTCGACCGGCTGGCCCTGCTCGCGGAGACGACCACGACGCTCACCGCGAGCCTGGACGTGGGCGAGACGCTGCGCCAGCTCGTCCGCCTGGTGGTGCCGCTGCTGGCCGACTGGGCGGTGGTGGACCTGCTGACCGAGGAGGGCGAGGTGTCCCGCGCCGCCGTCGTGCACCACGAGAACGGCGTCCTGGCGCACCGCCCCGATCTGGAGCGGCCGATGCCGCCGCTGCCGCGCGAGTCCGCGATGCCGCTGGCGCGGGCGCTGCGCGGCGTCACCGCGGCGCTGGTGGGCCCGAAGGACTACGAGGGGCCGCTCGATTCGCGGCTGGCGGCCGTCCAGCGGGAGCTGTTCGAGGCGACCGGCATCCGGTCGGCGTGCACCGCGCCGATCCGCGGCGTCCGCGACGTGGTCGGCGCGATGACCCTGGGGCGTTCGGAACAACCTCAGCCGTACAGCACCGACGACCTCCTGCTCGTCGAGGACATCGCCCGCCGGGCGGGGCTGGCGCTGGACAACGCCCGCCTGTACGAGCGGCAGCGCCGGGTCGCCGAGACCATGCAGCGCCACCTGCTTCCCCGGCTGCCGTCGGTGCCCGGCCTGGAGATGGGCGCGTGTTACGTGCCCGCGCCGCGCGCCTCGCAGGTCGGCGGCGACTGGTACGACGCGTTCGTGCTGTCCGACGGCTCCGCCGGGCTGGTGATCGGCGACGTGGTGGGCCACGACCTCGACGCCGCGTCCGGCATGGCGCAGGTCTGCAACATGCTGCGGGCCTACGCCGGTGAGCTGGAGGAGCCGCCCAGCGTGATCGTGGACCGGCTCGACCAGGCGGTGGCCCGCATGGCCGAGGCCACGATGGCCACCGTGGTCTTCGCCAGGGCCGAGCGCGCCGACGGGGCCTGGCAGTTCCGCTGGACCAACGCGGGGCACCCGCCGCCGCTGCTGGTCGAGGGCGACGGGCGCACCCGTTTCCTGGAGGAGGCGAGCGGCCTGCTGCTGGGCACCGGCTTCGCGCCGGTCCGCGAGGACGCCGTCATCGAGCTGCCGCCCCGCTCCACCGTGCTGCTCTACACCGACGGGCTGATCGAGTCGCCCAGCCAATCCCTGGACGAGGGGCTCGACCGGCTGCGGCGGCAGGCAGCGGCGCTGACCGGCCACCCGCTCAGCGCCTACTGCGACCGGCTGCTCACCCGCGTCCGCCCCACCGACAACGACGACGACGTCGCCCTGCTGACCCTGCGCATCCCCGGCTAGCGGAACGCGTCGGCGTTGGCCGCCGCCCACTGCTCGAACGTGCGTGGCGGGCGGCCCGTGACCTGCTCGACCGTGGGCAGCACCGCCGACTCGTCCAGCTCGCCCCGGGCGAAGAAGCCGTAGAAGGCCTCCGCGTACGCCTCCGGCATCCCGCCGTCCAGCATCTCGGCCCTGGCCTCGGCGTCGGTCAGCCCCTCGAACCGCAGCCGCCTGTCCAGCGCCGCCCCGAGGATGGCCACCCGGTCGGCGGGCCGCAGCGCCCGCGGCCCCGTCAGCCCGTAGACCTGCCCGTCGTGCCCCTTCTCCAGCAGGGACGCGGCGGCCACGGCGGCGATGTCGAGAGGATCGACGGTCGCGACGGCGACGCCGGGCCAGGAGTCGCGTACGACGTCTCCTGACCTGAGCTGCCCGGCCCAGCGGAACGTGTTCGACATGAACGTCCGCGGCCGCAGCACCGTCCACGGCACCCCCGACTCCCGCACCAGCGCCTCGGACTCCACGTGGTACTTCGAAACGGGATTGCCCAGGTCGGCGGCCTCCGCCGCGCTCGCCGACAGCAGCACCACGTGCTGGACCCCGGCCCGCGCCACGGCGGCCAGCGTCTCTTCCATCCGGTCGTACCCGGCCATCAGGAACACCCCGCGCACCCCGTCCAGGGCGCCGGCCACCGACTCGGGATCGTTCAGATCGCCCATGGCGAGCTCTGCGGGCAGCTCGACCTCGCGCCGCACCAGCGCCCGCACCGGCTCGCCCGCCTCCGCCAGCGTACGCACCAGCGCGCCGCCCGCGTTCCCCGTTGCACCCGTGACAAGGATCATGCCCGGGATGCTAGAACAATACGGACATGAAGGTGTCGATCTCCCGGAAGCCCACCTTCCGGTAGACCGCCCTGGCGGGGTGGTTGTAGTCGTTGACGTACAGCGAGACGACGGGCGCGAAGCAGCTCATCGCCGCCTCCACCACGGCGGCCATCCCCGCCACCGCGTACCCCCTGCCCCGCAGCTCGGGGGCCACCCAGACGCCCTGGATCTGGCAGGCGTGCGGCGTGACGGCCCCCACCTCGGCCTTGAACACGACCCGGCCGTCGTCGATCCGCGCGTACGAGCGCCCGATCCTGATCAGCTCGGCCACCCGCGTCCGGTAGAGGGCGCCGCCGTCACCGAGGTTCGGCGAGACGCCGACCTCCTCGGTGAACATCGCCACGCACGCCGGCAGCAGGACGTCGAACTCGTCGGGCCGCACCCGCCGCACCAGCGGGTCGGCCGACACGGGCGGCTTGCTGGAGGTCGCCATGACGGGCTGGGCCCAGCGGATCGCCCGCGCCCGCCCCCAGTGCGGCTCCAGCCGCTCCCACAGCAGCGAGACGGCGTCGACCGGCCCCACGATGGACGAGCAGCGCCGCCCCTGCTTGCGCGCGCGGTCGGCGAAGGCGTGCACGGCCTCCGGGCCGGCGTTGACCGGCACCATGTTGGCGCCGGCGTAACAGAGTGACACAAGGCCACCGCGCGGCCCGAACCCCCACATCTGCCCGCCGAGCCGCGCCGGGTTGAGTCCGACGGCCCGCACCCGAGAGGACACGAAGACGTTGGCGACCGGATCGGAGTCCAGCAGGGCGAGAACCTCGTCCCGGTCGTTGTCGTCGAGCACGCGCGACGCCGATGTACGCAGCATCACATGGTCAGACTACGCGAAGGGTTACCGAATGCGGCATCCGGCGCTGCCCACGGTAACCCTTTCTTGACGTCAGCCGATGGGCAGCCTTTCGAGCACGCCCAGGAGCCCCAGCAAACCCGGAGGCTGCGGGCTGTTCGACGTCATGTGCGCGGCCGGGCGCGGCTCGGGCGTGGCGGCGCAGGTCGCGTCGCGGCGCGGCAGGGTACCGTCCCGCAGGTACGCGGCCAGGTGCCCGTCCAGGCACTTGTTGCCCGACAGCGACACCCCGTGGTTGCCGCCGTGCTCCAGCACCATGCGGGAGCGGGGGAAGAGCCGGGCCATCTGCAGGGCGCCCTGGTACGGCGTCGCCGCGTCGTAGCGGGACTGCAGCATGAGGAACGGCGGCAGCTTCGGCGAGGAGCGCACGTCCACCGGCTTGCCGCCCCGCACCGGCCAGAACGCGCAGGGGGCGTTGAACCAGGCGTTCGGCCAGGTCAGGAACGGCGCCTCGCGGTGCATCGCCTTCATGTCGGCCCGCCACTTGTCCCACTGGCGCGGCCAGCGGGCGTCGCGGCACTGGACGCTGAGGTAGATGGCGTAGCCGTTCTCGTCGGCCGCGTCGTTCTTGCCGTGCTTGGCGTAGATGTCGGTGAGGCCCTTGACGTCGCCCTGCCGGACGTAGTCGGACCAGGCCTGGGCGAACTGGGGCCAGACCTTGTCGCTGTAGCCGGCCACGGTGAAGGTGTCGTCGAGCTCGCTGGGCCCCACGATGCCTCCGGCCGGCTTCGCGCGCAGCCGGTCGCGCATCGCGTAGTAGGCGAAGGAGGTCTGCTTGAGCGTGGCGCCCAGCTTGTAGGCGTCGTGGTGCTTGGCGGCCCAGGCCAGGAACTGGCGGTGCCGGCGTTCGAAGGCGCGGTCCTGCTTGAGGTTGGAGTCGTACCAGACGCCCGTGGGGTCGACGCTGCTGTCCATGACCATGCGCTTGACGCGGCTGGGGAAGAGGGTGGCGTAGACGGCGCCGAGGTAGGTGCCGTACGAGTAGCCGAGGTAGCTGATCCTGTCCTCGCCGAGGGCGGCGCGGATGGTGTCCATGTCCCTGGCGGAGTTCTCGGTGGTGAGGTGCGGCAGCAGCCAGGCCCAGCGCTGGCCGCAGCGGGAGGCGTACTCGGCGGCCCTGGCGAGCAGCACCTTCTCCTCCGCCCTGCCGTGCGGCACCGCGTCCGGCCGCGGGGCCCTGTAGTACGTGGCGGGGTCCACGCAGTGCACGGCCGGCTCGCTGGCGCCGACGCCGCGCGGGTCGAACCCGACGACGTCGTACCGCCCGGCCACGTCGGCGGGCAGTGACGTGGCGACGTACTCGGTCAGGTCACGCCCCGACGACCCCGGTCCTCCGGGGTTGACCAGCAGCGTGCCCAGGTGGCCGGCGTCCCTGGAGACCTTGGCCTTGATCCGGTTGAGCGCGACCTTGATCGACTGCCCCATGGGATGGCGGTAGTCGAGCGGTACGCGTACGGTGGCGCATTCGAGGGCGGCCGAGGCCGTCTTCCCCGCCACCTTGGGACAGGCTTCCCACACCACAGGCGCCTTCCTGCCGGCCACCGCCGCCCCGTCCGCGCTCACGACCCCCGCGACGAGCACCACCAGCCCGGTGGCAACCCCCATTACCCGCTTCACTCGGCCCCCTTCCATGTCATAGGCCTTGCGATGCTCCCGCGAGCGACGGGCCGATGACTCTGGGTATGGGGAAATGCTTGCCGTTCTGTGATCTCGCTGTTGCAGTGCGTGACGATACTCCGGCCGGAAACTTTCGGGAAAGTGCACCCACCAGACCTCCAGCACCCCCCTTTCAGCTATTTTCCGATACTTTCGACAACCCCTCCGCCATATCCGCAGCACAGACCCACGAATGTTCACCCGTTCCCGAAATATTTCGGGATGTCGTTGACATATTTCGACGGGCTTCCCAGACTGATCGCCAGCACCCCCCACTCGGAAGGGAGAGCCCTGTGACCATCGGCTTGGCCCGCTCCAGACTCGTCGCGCTGGCGGTGGCGACGACGCTCTCGATCACCGGAGCGATGACGGTTGCATCCACCGAGGCCGCCGCGGCGGCCGGAGTCGAGGACGAGGGCGCCGACTGCGCCGTGCCCGGCCTGCCCGACGCGGGCTCGTTACCCACCGTCTCCAGGCTCCCCGACCCCTTCACCAAGCTGAACGGCACCCGCATCGCCACCAGGGCCGACTGGCGATGCAGGCGGCAGGAGATCAAGAAGCTGGCGGAGAAGTTCGTCTACGGCGAGAAGCCGCCCAAGCCGTCCAGCGTCACGGGGACCGTCTCCAGGACCGGCATCAGCGTGAACGTCTCGCACAACGGCAGAAGCTCCAGCTTCTCGGCCAGCGTGGACCTGCCGAGCGGCACAGGGCCCTTCCCCGCCGTGGTCGTCCTGGGCGGGCTCGGCGCCGACACCGCCACGATCAAGGCGGCCGGCGCCGCCGTCATCAACTACGACCCCCTCGCGGTCGGCCGGGAGGGCACGCCGCGCAACAACAAGCAGGGCGCCTTCTACAGCGTCTACGGCGCCTCCAGCGGCACGGGCGTCCTGGCCGCCTGGGCGTGGGGCGTGAGCCGGATCATCGACGTCATCGAGCAGTCGGGCGGCAGCATCCTGCGGGCGGACGCGACCGGCGTCACGGGCTGCTCCCGGTACGGCAAGGGCGCCTTCGTGGCCGGCGCCTTCGACCAGCGCATCGCGCTGACCATGCCCGTCGAGTCGGGCAGCGGCGGGGTGGCCGCGTTCCGCTCGATCCCCGGCGAGAGCGGCGCCCAGCCGCTGAGCAGCACCTACTCCGAGCAGCCGTGGCTCGGCGACGCGTTCAGCTCCTTCACGGGCAGCCCGGGCAGGCTGCCGGTGGACACGCACTCGGTGGTGGGCATGATCGCGCCGCGCGGCCTGTTCATCATGGACAACCCGCACATCGACTGGCTCGCCGCCAGGTCCGCGAGCGTCGGGGCCCTGGGCGGCGCGGAGGTCTACAAGGCGCTCGGCGCCGGCGGCAACATCACGTACTGGTCGGCCGTCCAGGACGGCACCCACTGCGCCACCAGATCGGAATGGCGCACCCCTCTCCAGCAGAACATCCAGCGATTCCTCCTGAACACCGGCAGCTACACCGGCTCCATGCGGATCGCGTCCAACAAGAGCGGCAACCTGGCCGAGTGGCGCGACTGGACGACCCCCACCCTCACCGACGGCGGCGGCGACACCTCACCGCCCACGGCCCCGGCCGGCCTGGCCGCCTCGGCGACCACCTCCACGGGCACGACACTCACCTGGACGGCCTCCACGGACGACAACGGCGTCGCGGGCTACGACATCCTGCGCGCCCCCGGCGCGACGGGCGGCACCTTCACCCAGGCCGGCACCTCGGCCACCCCCTCGTACACCGACACGGGCCTGACCCCGAGCGCCACGTACCGCTACCAGGTGAGGGCCCGCGACGCCGCGGGCAACGCCTCACCGGTCTCCAACACCGTCCAGATCACCACCCAGCCCGGCACGTCCACCGGCACCTGCACGGCCACCGGCACCGTACAGACGCAGTGGCCGACCGGCTACGTCATCCAGCCCCTCACGATCACCAACACCGGCACCTCGACCATCACGTCCTGGACGGTCACCTTCACCCTCCCCGCCGGCCACACCCTGTCCGGCTCCTGGAACGGCACCGTCACGACCAGCGGCCAGACCGTCACCATCAGGAACGCCGCCCACAACGGCACGATCGCCGCGGGCGCCGGCAACAGCAGCGCCGGCTTCCAGGTGACCCGGCCGAACGGCGACACCTACGTCCCGTCCGGCTACACCTGCACCTGACAGCCATCACCTCCGGCCCGCCCGTCCCCTTCCGGCATGGGCGGGCCCGCCTACTCGATCAGGTCGCAGAGCCCCGGCCCGAGCTCGTCGCCGACCATGCGCAGCGCGAGCTCGGCGCGGGAGGCGAGGACCAGAGGCGGCACCCCGGCCACCAGGTCGGCATGTGCGAGCCGGTCGAGCGCGGCTCCCACCAGCGGCGGGGTGACGCGCAAGGTCGCCTGGAGCGCCACGCCGCCGGTCGACCCGCCGTGCAGGATGATGTTGCGGCTGCGGTAGAGCCTGCGCAGCGAGATCTCGACATACCGCCGCACCCGTCCGAGCACCTGCGCCCGGTCGGCCAGCAACGCACGCATGCGGGCAACTGCCGCCACATCGTTCGCCCTGCGCCAGGAACGTTCGAGTGGCAGGGAGTGCCCGAGCTCCAGCTCGGCGGCGATCAATCGGGCACGTTCGCGGTTGGAGGCGCAACGGTCCAGCCGTTCAGCGAGGTCTCCCGTACCGGTCCGGCGGATGCGATGCGACAGCGCGGTCAGCTCGGCCCGTGGCCAGGAGCAGGCGACGAGCGCGGCGGCACGGGCCGCGGCAACCACGCGCTCACGTTCGTCAGGATCCCTGGCCTCGGTCAGCAGGGACTCCAGCGCGCTCCACCCTCCGGCGATCGCCGGAGCCAGCGGGCCATGATTCAGCGCCGAGGCGATCTCCAGCGCCTCATCGACGGCGCTTCGCCGTCGATCGCTCAGGTGCTGCGGATCGGCTCCCACCACGTAGAGTTGCCGTTCCGCCGCGAGGGAGAGAACCCGAGCGCCTCTGGCGGGCATCCGCAGCGGCATTGCGCTGCTGTGGTTGAGCACCACAGCCCGGTCGAACGGCGTGACCGCGCCAGCCCCGGCGAAGCGGGCGCGCGCCTGCAGGCGTTCGACGACATCCGTCACGATCTCCAGGGCCCGTTCGGCGTCTCTCGCCTCCACCTCGTAGGAAAGTGCGCCGACGACACAGCCGCTCAGTTTCACACCGGCAGCGGCCATGAGCTCCTCGGCCTCCCGCGCTCCCACCCAATGGCTGAGGCCGACCGCCAGCTCTTCCCAGCCATGCAGATCAGCAAAGGGAACGACCACCTTCCAGCAGGTCGGTGGCACGGTGAGCAAGCCGGCCATCTCTTCGATCAGATCGGTGGCGGACAGACCGAGGCGACCGTCGCGGAGCCAGCGGTTGAGGCCGTCCATGCTGTATCCGATGTCGAGCAGATGAGCGGCAACCGCCCTGGCGACCTTCTCCGCCGGCGGCGGCCCGACGCCGGCCACGCACCCGGCCCACCGCTCGAGGTACCCGGGACGGCCGATGTCGATCAGGTGACGCAGTTTCCTGCGACCCTCGCTGGCGATCGTGAGAGTGGTGCGCAGGCATCCTTGCAGCTCACGCCGGAACGTTGCGGAGCCGAGCGCCGGGTCCTCGCCGAACAGCCGCTCACCTTCATGCCGTTGCCAGTCGACGGACGCCTGGGAGAGCACGCGCCGATCCACCCATGTGCCTGCTTCGTACAGCTCCTCGAGGGCTAAGAAGCTGCTCACGTCCCAGAGACGACGCGGCCAAGGCGTTCTGGCACTGCTGAAGTCCAGCATGCGTGTCACGACATGCCGGGAGTATGCGGAGGACGGGTCGCGTCCGGGGGAAGTGTTGTGCATCCTGCTGCCTCGGGCCGATAGACGACATCGTCACGCAACGTGTCGAAGTAACGACTGTGAGCATAAGGAAGCGCCGTGACCTGTGTTGGGGGTATGCTGAAATCAGCCGCACAAGAAGGCACACGAACTTGTCCGGGGCTACGGCCCCCCAGAGGGCGCGACCGATCAGGTCGCGCCCTCTGTTTTTCCTGGGCAGAGCCGACCGCCCGGGGTGCGCACCGGCCCCGGAGCGCGGTGGGACACCGGGTGTGGGCTCACTACAGGCCCACACCCGCACAGACCAACCTCAGCCGACCGTGACCGTCGGACCGGTGGTCTCATCGTCGAGGTCGACCTCGACGCCCATCTCCTCGGCCAGCCGCAGTGCCTCTTCGATCAGCGTCTCGACGATCTGGGACTCGGGGACGGTCTTGATGACCTCGCCCTTGACGAAGATCTGCCCCTTGCCGTTCCCGGAGGCCACCCCGAGGTCGGCCTCGCGGGCCTCGCCGGGGCCGTTGACGACGCAGCCCATGACGGCCACCCGCAGCGGCACCTTCATGCCCTCCAGGCCCGCCTGGACCTGATCGGCCAGGGTGTACACGTCGACCTGGGCCCGACCGCACGACGGGCAGGAGACGATCTCCAGGCCGCGCTCGCGCAGGCCGAGCGACTCCAGGATCTGGGCGCCGACCTTGACCTCCTCCACCGGAGGGGCCGACAGGGAGACGCGGATGGTGTCGCCGATGCCCTCCGCGAGCAGGGCGCCGAAGGCGACGGCGGACTTGATCGTGCCCTGGAAGGCCGGGCCGGCCTCCGTGACGCCGAGGTGGAGCGGGTAGTCGCACTGGGCGGCGAGCTGGCGGTAGGCGTTGATCATCACGACCGGGTCGTTGTGCTTGACCGAGATCTTGATGTCGCGGAAGCCGTGCTCCTCGAACAGGGAGCACTCCCACAGCGCCGACTCCACCAGCGCCTCGGGGGTGGCCTTGCCGTACTTCTCCAGCAGGCGCTTGTCGAGGGAGCCGGCGTTGACGCCGATACGGATCGGGATGCCGGCGTCGGCCGCCGCACGGGCGATCTCGCCGACCTTGTCGTCGAACTTCTTGATGTTTCCGGGGTTGACCCGGACAGCCGCGCAGCCCGCGTCGATCGCGGCGAAGACGTACTTCGGCTGGAAGTGGATGTCGGCGATCACCGGGATCTGCGACTTCTTGGCGATGATGGGCAGCGCGTCGGCGTCGTCCTGGGACGGCACGGCGACCCGGACGATCTGGCAGCCGGACGCGGTGAGCTCGGCGATCTGCTGCAAGGTGGCGTTGACGTCGGCGGTCACCGTCGTCGTCATCGACTGCACCGACACGGGGGCGTCGCCGCCCACGGGCACGCTGCCGACCATGATCTGGCGGGAGTGGCGCCGTTCGGCGAGCGGCTTGGGGCGCACCGTCGGGATGCCGAGAGCTACAGGAGACATTTCAACCCTTACTGTGACGACGCTATCCAGTCTAGGTAGCTAGCGGGACTGCCCGGCTGTGAGTTCGGCCGCACGGGCACGGGCCCAGGCATCGGCCGCCAGCACCTCTTCAACGGTGTCGGCGGGGGTGACCTGGTGCTCCTCGACGACCTTGGCCACGGTGTCGACGATGGACAGGAACGGCAGCCCCCGCTGGAGGAAGGCGTCGAGGCACACCTCGTTGGCGGCGTTGTAGACGGCGGGCGCGGTGCCGCCCTCCCCGCCGACGTGCCTGGCCAGCGCGACCGCGGGGAATGCCAGGTCGTCGAGCGGCTCGAACGTCCAGGTGTGCGCCTTGGTCCAGTCGATGGGCCGGGCGGCGCCGGGGACGCGCCCGGGGTGACCGAGCGCCAGGGCGATCGGCAGCCGCATGTCGGGCGGGCTGGCCTGGGCGATGGTGGAGCCGTCGACGTACTCGACCATGCTGTGGATGATCGACTGGGGATGCACCACGACTTCGATGCGGTCGAAGCCGAGGTCGTAGAGCAGGTGCGCCTCGATCACCTCGAGACCCTTGTTGACCAGGTTCGCGGAGTTGATGGTGATGTAGGGGCCCATGGACCAGGTGGGATGGGCCAGGGCCATCTCGGGCGTGACGCCGGCCATCTCCTCGCGCCTCATGCCCCTGAACGGCCCGCCGCTCGCGGTGATCACGAGCTGCTTGACGCACGAGGGGTCGTAGCCCTCGGGCCCGGCGGCCCACAGGCACTGCAGCACCGCCGAGTGCTCGGAGTCGACCGGGAGGATCTGCCCCGGCCGGGCCAGCCGCTTGACCAGCGGCCCGCCGATGATCAGCGACTCCTTGTTGGCCAGCGCGAGCGCCCTGCCCGCCTCCAGCGCGACGAGCGTGGAGGTCAGGCCGAGCGCGCCGGTGATGCCGTTGAGCACCACGTCGCACTGCCACCCGGCCACCTCGGCGACGCCTTCGGGGCCGCCCAGCACGGTGGGCTTGGCGCCGTGCGCGGCCAGCGCCTCCTTCAGCGCCGGCACGGCCGACGCGTCGGCCACCGCCACCGCTTCGGCCGCGAACTCCGCCGCCTGCCTGGCCAGCAACTCGACCCTGCCGCCCCCCGCCGCCAGCGCGGTGACCTTGAAGCCGCCGGGGTTGGCGGCGATGACGTCGAGGGCCTGGGTGCCGATCGAGCCGGTGGAGCCGAGCACGACGACGGAGCGGAGGGTCTCTTCATGCACGTGTCCATTGTCCCCGCTGTGCGGCGCACTCCGGCACATGGGACCGGTCGTCCATAAATTCCCCTCCTTATGTGACGCCCGAGAACCCAGTGAATTTATGACGGAATACCGTCATATCGGAATGCGCAAATCTTGAGAAATCTGGATATTGCTACGGCTACCTTCCAAGCTCACCGTCCGGTTTAGGGAGGTTCGTAATGCACCGCCGCTTCGCCGTGCTTTCCACCGCCGTCGTGCTCACCGTCGCCTTGGCGCCCACCAGCACGGCCGACACCCGCGCGGCCGACACCAGGGCGCCGCGCCCCAGGCCCGCCCAGCAGGCCGCCGCCGACACGGCCGCCGAGCGGCGGCAGGTGCTGACGTACTGGACCGAGAGCCGCATGGAGGCCGCCCAGCCGCTGAAGGCCCCGGCCCCGAAGGCGGGGACGGCGGGTGAGCCGGAGCGGGGTGCCCCGTCCACCGCCCCGTCCACCGCCCCGCCCACCCGTGAGCTGCAGGCGGCCAGGACCCCGGGCGAGGCGTGGACCGGCGGCGGCGCGGTGGCGCGCACGACCGGCCGGGTCTTCTTCACCACCCAGGGCGGCCGCAACTCCTCCTGCTCGGGCACCGCCGTGACCAGCGCCAACAAGAGCGTGGTGCTGACCGCCGGCCACTGCGTGAAGATGAGCGGCGCCTTCCACACGAACTGGGTCTTCGTGCCCGGCTACGACAGGGGCAGCCGCCCGTTCGGCACCTGGCCCGCGACCAGGCTGCTGACCACGCCGCAGTGGAACGCCAGGGAGGACGTCAGCTTCGACGTCGCCGCCGCCGTGGTGGCGCCGCTCGACGGCAGGGCGCTGGTGGACGTCGTCGGCGGCCAGGGCGTGGCCTTCAACCAGCCCAGACGCCGGCAGATGTACGCCTTCGGCTACCCGGCGCTCGCCCCGTACGACGGCTCGAAGCTGATCCACTGCAGCGGCAGGGCGTTCGACGACTTCGTCGGGACCGGCGACCTCGGCCTGACCTGCAACATGACGGGCGGTTCGAGCGGCGGGCCGTGGATGCTGAATTTCGCCGAGTCGACCGGGCTCGGCACCCTGAATTCGGTGAACAGCTTCAAATACAGCTTCGCCCCGAACTGGATGCTCGGCCCCTATTTCGGGAACGAGGCGCAGGCCGTCTACCAATCGGCACAAACGGCCAGCGTACTCTGAGGAATTTACCGAAAGTAGTCACAAGAACACATCTCGTGGTGCACACTCGGGGGACATGACCTTGAGCACCCCCCTGCTTGCGGCGGCCCCGCTCCTCGCGGGGCTGATCGGCCCCGCGCTCCTCGGCGCCGCACCCGCCCGCGAGCAGGCCGACCCATCGGCCGTCGTGCCAGCGCACACGGCCAAGCGGAGCGACATCGTCGAGCACGTCGCCGCCCGCAGCGCCGCCGACCACCGGCGCGTGCTCGACTACTGGACACCCGAGCGCATGGCCAAGGCCCTGCCGATCGGCCTGCTCGACATCGTGACGGACGTGACGGACGGCGGCGACCTGCTGAGCGGCGTCACGGGTGGCGCGGGCGTACGCACCACCCCCGACCTGACGGGCAGGAAGGCCGACCTGACGCTGCCGCGCAAGCTGATGGGCTCGCACCACCTGGCCGCCGCCAGGCCCGACGCCAGCACGATCGGCTCCCGCTGGATCACCGGCGGCCAGGTGGCCAGGACCACGGGCCGGGTCTTCCTGACCGTGGCGGGGGCCGACTTCGTCTGCTCGGCGAGCACCGTGAACAGCGCCAACAAGGACGTCGTGGTCACCGCCGGCCACTGCGTCAAGGACGGGGCCGGCGAGTGGGCGGCGAACTGGACGTTCGTCCCCGGGTACGGCACCAGCGGCCTGCGCCCGTACGGCCAGTACACCGCGCGCCGCATGTTCGTCGCCGGCCCCTGGTCCCGCAGCGGCGACGACAACTACGACGTCGGCATGGTGGCCCTGGCCCCCTCGCACGGCAGGCACGTGGCCGACGTGGTGGGCACGCAGAAGATCGCGTTCAACGCGGCTCGGGGCGGGCAGGCGTTCGGCTTCGGATACCCCGCCGACCCGCCGTACGACGGGGACCACCTGGTCTACTGCGCGGGCCGCCTGAAGAACGACCCGTACGGCCAGACCCGCGACCAGGGCCTCGGCTGCGACATGACGGCGGGCGCGAGCGGCGGGCCGTGGATGACCGGGTTCGACACGGCCAGCGGCAAGGGCACGATCACGTCGCTGAGCAGCTTCAAGTACAGCGACGACCAGCGCACGATGTACGGCCCGTACTTCGGCGACGCCGTCAAGGCGCTCTTCGAGACCGCACAACACGCCTGACCCGGCGGGGCGCCCTGTCCAGGACAGGACAGGGCGTCCGCCCGGCGCTCAGAGCGTCAGCCCGGTCAGCACCATGACCTTCTCGTAGGTGTAGTCCTCCATCGCCGAGTGCAGCCCCTCGCGCCCGATCCCCGAGTCCTTGACCCCGCCGTACGGCATCTGGTCGGCCCGGTACGAGGGCACGTCACCGATGATCACACCGCCCACCTCCAGCTCCCGGTTCGCCCGGAAGGCGGCGTCCAGCGAGCGGGTGAACACCCCGGCCTGCAGGCCGTACTTCGAGTCGTTGACCATCGCGTACGCCTCGCCGATCGAGCCCGCGGGCTGGAGGATCATGACGGGGCCGAAGACCTCCTCGCACGCCACCTTGGCGTCGTGCGGAACGCCGGCCAGCACCGTCGGGGCGATGGTCGCGCCCTGCCTGGTGCCGCCCGCCAGCACCTTCGCCCCGGCGGCGACGGCCTCCTGGACCCACTGCTCGACGCGCTCGGCCGCGGCCTCCGACACCAGCGGGCCCACCTGGGTCTTCTCGTCGGCGGGGTCGCCGGTGACGAGGGCGGAGACGGCGGGCAGCAGGCGCTCGACGAACGCGTCGTAGACGGGCTGCTCGACGATCACCCGCTGCACGGCGATGCAGCTCTGCCCGGCCTGGTAGTTGGAGAACAGGGCGATGCGCTGGGCCGCCCAGTCGAGGTCGGCGTCGGCCAGCACGACGGCGGCCGCGTTGCCGCCCAGCTCCAGCGTCACGTGCTTGCGCGGCACCTGGTCGGCGATGGCGTAGCCGACGGGCGCGGAGCCGGTGAACGACACGACGGGCAGCCTCGGGTCCTGGACCAGCGCGGAGGCGCGGTCGTTCTCGATCGGCAGCACCGAGAACATGCCCGCGGGCAGGTCCGTCTCGGCCAGGATCTCGCCGAGGAGCAGCGAGGACAGCGGCGTGGCGGGGGCGGGCTTGACGATGACGGGAGCACCGACGGCGATGGCCGGCGCGACCTTGTGAGCGACCAGGTTCAGCGGGAAGTTGAACGGGGTGATCGCCAGGACGGGGCCCTTGGGCACGCGGGAGACGTACGCCAGGCGCCCGGCCGCGGCCGGCTCGGTGTCGAGCCGCTGCACGCCGCCGGACCAACGGCGGGCCTCCTCGGCGGCGAAGCGGAACGTGGCCACCGCCCGCCCGACCTCGCCGCGGGCCCACATGATGGGCTTGCCGTTCTCGGCGGTGATCAGGTGGGCGATCTCGTCGGCCCGCTCGGCGATCCGGCGAGACACGTGGGCCAGGGCCTCGGCCCGCACGTGGACGGGCAGCGCGGCGGCCTGCGCGGCCACCGCGGAGGCGGCCGCGACGGCCTCCTCGACCTGGGCGTCGGTCGGCACGGAATGCCTGCCGACCGCGCGGCCGTCGTGGGGGTTGGTGACAGTGAGCTCGGTGTCCCCGGTCGCGGCGCGGCCGGCCAGCCAGAAGGTACGCACGTCCATGTCTCCGACGTTATGCCAAGGCATGGACCGGGGATTTACACCACGATGCACAACACTCCCACGAGGGCTCACCGTTAAGTACAAGCCCCGATGTATACCCATGATGTAACAGAAGTAGACCCAATTCGGGATGTTTACCATGCGGAGTGGTTTGAGCGATCTCCGCTATGGCTAAGTCATCGGGTGCGGGTCTCCAGCGCGGTGGGCCCCCGACTCAGAAAGGCGTGGGCCCCGTGACCGAACAGCGTGAGGTCACAAGGACGCAGAGCTCCTTGGCCACGAGGGAGGTCGCATGACCTCGGCGCCTCTGGGCCTGCAGGGCGCCTACCTCATGGGTGAGCGCGCCGGCCACGACGAGCTGCGCTCCCGCCTCCTCGACGTCGCGGTGAACCTGCTGCGGACCGACGGGCCCGACAGCCTCACGATGCGCCGGATCGCGGCGGAGGCAGGCTGCACGACGACCGTGATGTACACGATGTTCGGCAACCGGGAGGGCCTGGCGGAGGCGCTCTACCTGGAGGGCTTCGAGCGTTTCCGCCGCTTCCTGGAGGCGGTGCCGCAGCGCCGTAACCCGCTGGAGCAGCTCAACGCGCTCGGCCCCGCGTACCGGCAGGCGTGCCTGTCGGAGCCCGGCTACTACAGCCTGATGTTCGAGCGGGCGATCCCCGGCTTCGAGCCCAGCGAGCGCGCCAGGACGCTGGCCCGCGCGGCGCTGAACATCCTCGACCGCGTCATCGCCGACTGCATCTCGGCCGGATACCTGATCCCGACCCAGCCCCGCAAGATCGCCGACGCGCTGTGGGCGGCCGCGCAGGGGGCGATCTCCCTGGAGCGGGCCGGGCACCTGCGCGACGGGCGCACGTACGAGGCGGTGACTACGGCGACTGTCTGCTGCTACCTCGTGGAGAAGCAGGAATAGCGCCTCTCCTGGCCGCCTCCAGGGCCAGCCACAGCTCGGCGCGGGTGCCCGGGTCGTCGAGGTCGCGGCCCAGCAGCTCGGCGACGCGTCTCATCCGGTAGCGCAGGGTGTGGCGGTGCACGCCCAGCCTCTGCGCCGCCGCGTCCCAGTGGCCGTTGCTCTCGAGATAGGCGCGCAGCGACTCGACCAGGTCGGCCCGGGAGCCGTACGCGGTCAGCGGCGCCAGGACCGCGGCCGAGAACGCCTGGGCGGCGGCCGGGTCGAGCAGCCCGAGCAGGCCCTGCCCGGCCAGCTCGGCGAACCTGACGACACGACCGGCGTTCCCCGCCCCGGCCGCTCCCCTGCTTCCACGGCCCGTGTCGTCCCGGCCGCGCGCCGCGTCCAGGGCGCGGCGAGCCTGGTCGAGCGCGTTGCGCAGGGCGCCTTCCGCATATCCGCAGGGCTGGCTGACCCCCACCGGCGCCTCGACGCTCGCCGCCGTCTCCTCCGCCGCGCTCTCGGCCGCGATCCCGATGGCGGCGCCCCCGGTAGCGGTGCGGCCGGTAACGGCGTCCCCGGTAGCGGCGCCCCCCGTAGCGGCGCCTCCAGTAACGGCGCCCCGGATGCCGGCGGTCTCGATGCCGGCAAGGCCCGGCAGCGCGGCGAAGCCCCGTGCCTCCAGGGCGTCCAGGGCGTCGGCGTCCGCGGCGAGCACCACCAGCGGCGGCTCGGGCAGCCGCCCGCCCAGCGCCGCCAGCACGGCGCGGGCCCGCTCGCCCTCCCCCGCCAGCAGCAGCTCCAGCACCGCGGTGCGGACGCGGCGTTCGGCGGCGAGCTGGGTCCTGCCCTGCTCCATGGCCAGCGTGAGCAGCGAGCCGGCCGCGTTGATCACCGTGTGGGTGACCGGGGTGAAGGCGTGCGGGGCACCGACGGCGAAGAAGCCGCGCGGGCGCGTCCCACCGCCGAGCGGCTGCACGACGATGTGCTCGCCGGGCCCGGACAGCGCCAGGCTGGCAGGCATCCGGTCGCCGCCACCCGCCCGTGGTCCACCACCTCCCCGTGACCCACCGCCCGCCTGCGCTCCACCACCCGCCCGCGCTCCACCACCCGCCCGCGCTCCACCACCCGCCCGCGCTCCACCGGCCGTCTGCGCTCCACCACCCGCCCGCGCTCCACCGGCCGTCCGCGCTCCACCGCCCGCGGCCTCCACGGGCTGCCCGCGGCGCCGGGCGAGCTCGGCCGTGACCGCATCCGTGTTGGCGCCGCGCGTGGCGTGGCGGACCTCGCCCGGCTCGTCCAGCAGCGCGGCCCAGCCGCCGACCTCCCTGGCCAGCCGGTCGATGACGGAGTGCATGCCCTCCGGCCGCAGCGCCGCCCGCGTCAGCCGGCCCTGGGCGGCGAAGGCGCGGCTGATCTCCTCGTACTGCTCGGCCGCCAGCAGCTCGCTGACCGCCTTGCCGACCGCGATGAACGGGGTCTCGCGCGGCACCTCCAGCAGCGGCAGCCCGGCCGACTCAGCGGCCTGGACGAGGGCGGGCGGCACCTCCTCGTGCGAGACGCCGACGCCGAAGCCGAGCCCTGCCACGCCCCGGCGCACCAGGCGGGCCACGTACCCCGTCAGGTCGCCTTCCATCCGCATGCCGGTGGTGAGCAGCAGCTCCCCGCCTTCGAGGTACGGTGTCGGATCCGCGAGCTCGCTGACCGCGACCCAGCGCACCGCGGCGTCCAGCACCCCTGGCCGCGTGGTCCCGGCGACCGGCCGGAGGTTCATGCGGCGCACGACGGTCTGCAGCGAAGGCGGCATGAGCGATTTGTCCATTCCGGCAAAGACGAGCACTCCCAGTGTGACATATCGACGTATCGGAGCTGATGGGAGCCCGCCGTACCGTCGGAGCCATGAGCATTCCCCAGGAGCGGCGCGTCGTGACCGCGATCCCAGGCCCCAAGTCCCAGGAGTTGCTGGCCCGCAAGCAGGCGGCCGTTCCGCCCGGCATCGGCACCACGCTGCCGGTCTTCGTCACCCGCGCCGGCGGCGGCGTGGTGGAGGACGCCGACGGGAACTCGCTGATCGACTTCGGCTCGGGCATCGCCGTGACGAACGTGGGCAACGCCGCCCCGAGGGTCGTCGAGCGCGTCCAGAAGCAGGTCGCGGAGTTCACCCACACCTGCTTCATGGTCACCCCGTACGAGTCGTACGTGCAGGTCTGCGAGAGGCTCAACGAGCTGACGCCGGGCGACCACGACAAGCGCACGTTCCTGGTGAACTCGGGCGCCGAGGCCGTGGAGAACGCCGTCAAGATCGCCCGGCACGCGACCGGCCGCCAGGGCGTGGTGGTGTTCGACCACGGTTACCACGGCCGCACGCTGCTCACGATGACGCTGACGGCCAAGAACATGCCGTACAAGCAGGGGTTCGGCCCGTTCGCGCCGGAGGTGTACCGGGTGCCTCTGGCGTACCCGTTCCGCTGGCCGACCGGCCCCGAGAACTGCGCGGAGGAGGCCGCCGAGCAGGCCATCGACCTGATCACCAAGCAGATCGGCGCGCAGAACGTGGCGGCCGTGGTGATCGAGCCGATCGCGGGCGAGGGCGGGTTCATCGTGCCCGCGAGGGGGTTCCTGCCGCGGATCGCCGAGTTCTGCCGGGCGAACGGGATCGTGTTCGTGGCCGACGAGGTGCAGACGGGCTTCGCGCGGACCGGGACGCTGTTCGCCTGCGAGGACGAGGGCGTGGTGCCGGACATCATCACCACCGCCAAGGGCATCGCGGGCGGCCTGCCGCTGGCGGCGGTGACCGGGCGTGCGGAGATCATGGACAAGGTGCACGTCGGCGGCCTCGGCGGCACGTACGGCGGCAACCCGCTCGCCTGCGAGGCCGCGCTGGGCGTGCTGGAGACGATCGAGGCCGAGAACCTGGTCGCCAGGGCCCGCCGCATCGGCGAGATCATGCTGCCCCGGCTGGAGGCGCTCAAGGAGCGCTTCGACGTGATCGGCGACGTGCGCGGGCGCGGCGCGATGATCGCGATCGAGCTGGTCGAGCCCGGCACCAAGGAGCCGGACCCGACCGCCGTCCAGGAGGTCGTCAAGCGCTGCCACGCGGAGGGCCTGCTGGTGCTGACGGCCGGCACGTACGGCAACGTGCTGCGCTTCCTGCCCCCGCTGGTGATCCCCGAGCACCTGCTGGAGGAGGGGCTGGGGATCTTGGAGAAGGCGATCGCCGAACTCTGACGAAGACCAACGAAACGGGCATCCAGCTTGGGCTGGATGCCCGTTTTGTGGTGTAAACGGCCCCATCCGGGTAGAGAATTCACCCTGACTTGACGCTCAGCTGGACGCTCACGGCCTCGGTCAGGGTTATAACGGTTCCGACATACGGTGGGGCGATGGCAGCTGGGAGCGTGATGAACTGGGGTCCGACCAGAACGGCGCAGGATATGTTGACGTTCGACCCTGACGGCCTGACCTGGGCCCAGCGCGACGGCGACGCCTGCGTCGTCTGCCACAAGAGATGGCCGCGGCCGCGCGTGCGCGTGGGCCGCCTGCCCGATGACGCGCCCGTGCTGGCCTGCGCCGACTGCGCGGAGGCGCTCCTGCCCGCGCCCATGGCCACCGTCGTGGCCTTCCCGTCTCGCTAGCCGCTCCCCGCGCGCCTCAGCGACCCGAGCGGCGGCGAGACGCCCCGGGACAGGGGGGAAGGCCCGGGGCGCCTCTGGCGAGCCACGCCCAGCGGGGGATGGGCGGGCACGGGGCACGGCGTCGCCCGGACCTGCTCACTTGAGGAGCTTGTCCCACCGATCGGCCCAGACGCGATAGTCAGTGCATTCCCCGTCCTCGGCCCGGCAATCCCCGGGCGGCCGCGTCGCGAACACCACGCGGTCGAGCCGCTTGGCGTCGCCCATCCCGTACGCCTCGCACATCGCCCTGGCCCGCCCCTTGCACGCCTTGGAGTTGGCCGGCGCCATGCCCACCCACGCCGCCGCGTCGCGCTGCGCGTTGGCCGCCGTCACCCAGTTGAGCCACCGGTAGGCGCAGGTGGTGTCGGGCACGTTCGCGCCCAGCATCCAGGAGTCGACCCAGCCGGTCGTCCGCGGCGTCGAGATGGGCTTGACCGCCATGCCGGCCTGCTGCAGGAGCAGGCGGTAGTACGGCGTGACCTGCGCGTAGTCGAGCGACCCGGTGGCGAAGCCCCTGACCAGGTCGACCGGGTTCTTCCAGTAGGTGCGGTCCTTGTTGCGCTCCAGCAGCGCCATCGCCTTGCCGAACTCGGCCTCGCTCAGCTCGTACGGCTCCTTGGCCGACCCCTCGGCCAGGGCCGCCTCGGCGATCGTCAGCGGGGTGTCCCTGAGCGCCGCCCGGTCGGAGGAGAACGCCTGCTCCAGCCCGCCGCCCCTGACCCTGGCCGAGTCGTGGACGAACTCGTGGTAGGCCCACAGGTACGGCACGCCGTACGCCTTGCCCGACACCGTGGTCATGTCGCGGAAGCGCTCGGTGAGGTCCTTGTAGTCGCTGACCTTGGCCGGGTCGATGGGCTGCACCTGCTTGGCCGCGATCAGGTCGGCGGCCAGCACGGGCCCGGCGGTGACCACGTCGTAGGGCCGCTGGGTGAGCCTGCCGGCCATCTCCTCGGCGGTCTGCACGGTGTCGAGCCGGGCGATGCGGCAGCCCGTCTCCTTCTCGAAGTCGCCCACCCAGTTGACCTTGGGGCTGACGCCGCCGTACTCGGCGTAGCCCCGGTAGGTGAGGATCTGCAGCGTGCCGTCGCTCTGCGTCGCGGTCGGCGTGGGTGTGGGGGTGGGTGTGGGTGTGGGTGTGGATGTCGGCGTGACCTTGGCGGGCGGCCTGGCCATCGCGCTCGTCGCCGGCGCCGGGTCCGTCACCGCGGCCGTGCCGGCCACCAGTGCCGTGGCGGCGAGCGCCAGTGCGTACGTACGCCGACGGTTCACGTTGCCCCCTTGTCCTGTCACGCTGGAGCTTACCGGTGACAGGACCTGGGGGGACGCCGCCCGCGGCCCGCGGTCACCCGTTCGTGGGGAAGCCCAGGTTCACGCCGCCGTGCGAGGGGTCGAGCCAGCGTGAGGTGACGACCTTGCCTCGGGTGTAGAAGTGCACGCCCTCGGTGCCGTGCACGTGCGTGTCGCCGAACAGGGAGGACTTCCAGCCGCCGAAGCTGTAGAAGGCCATCGGCACCGGGATCGGCACGTTGATGCCGATCATGCCGACCTCGACCTCGTTCTGGAAGCGGCGGGCCGCGCCGCCGTCGTTGGTGAAGATGGCGGTGCCGTTGCCGTACGCGCCGCCGTTGATCACCTCCAGGCCCTCCTCGTAGGAGCGGACCCGGACGATCGACAGCACGGGGCCGAAGATCTCCTCGGTGTGCGTACGCGAGCCGGCGGGCACGTGGTCGAGCACCGTCGGGCCGAGCCAGAAGCCGGGTGTCTCGGCGGCCTTGCCGCCGCCCAGGACGGGCGTCTCGCGGCCGTCCACGACCAGTTTGGCGCCCTCCTGGACGCCGAGGTCGAGGTAGGAGGCCACCTTGTCGCGGTGCGGCCCGGTGACCAGCGGCCCCATCTCGGACCTGGAGTCGTCGCCGGGGCCGACGGTCAGCCGACCGACCCGCTCGACGATCTTCTCGACGAGCTCGTCGCCGATCGGCTCCACGGCGAGCACGACGGAGATCGCCATGCACCGCTCCCCCGCCGAGCCGAACCCCGCCGACACGGCCGAGTCGGCCACCAGGTCGAGATCGGCGTCGGGCAGCACCAGCATGTGGTTCTTGGCGCCGCCGAGCGCCTGGACCCGCTTGCCGTGCGCGGTGCCGGTCTCGTAGACGTACTGGGCGATGGGGGTGGAGCCGACGAACGACACGGCGCGCACGCCTGGGTGCTCCAGCAGCCGGTCCACGCTCACCTTGTCGCCCTGCACGACGTTGAACACGCCGTCGGGCAGCCCCGCCTCCTGCCAGAGCCGCGCCATGAGCAGCGAGGCCGACGGGTCCCGCTCGGACGGCTTGAGCACGAACGTGTTCCCGCACGCGATCGCGATGGGGAACATCCACATCGGCACCATCGCCGGGAAGTTGAACGGCGTGATCCCGGCCACCACGCCCAGCGGCTGCCTGATCGAGTAGGAGTCGACGCGGGTCGAGACGCCCTCGGAATAGCCGCCCTTGAGCAGGTGCGGGATGCCGCAGGCGAACTCCACGACCTCCAGCCCGCGGGCCACCTCGCCGAGCGCGTCGGAGTGCACCTTGCCGTGCTCGGCGGAGATCAGCGCGGCCAGCTCGTCGCGGTGGGCGTACATCAGCTCGCGGAAGCGGAACAGCACGCCCGCCCGCTTGGTCAGCGACGCGTCCCGCCAGCCGGGGTAGGCCGCGGCGGCCGCCGCCACGGCGGCGTCCACGTCGGCGGCGGAGGCCAGCGCGACGGTGCCGCTCACCTCGCCGGTGGCGGGATTGAAGAGCTCCGCGGTACGGGCGGCGTCGCCGTCCGCGAGGGCTCCGTTGATCCAGTGCTTGACGGACTTCACTGCGCTGCTGCCTCTGCGTCGATCGTTTCGAGGGCGGTGACGATGATGCCCAGGCCCTCGGTGGCCTCGTCCACCGAGAGCGTGAGGGGCGGGGCCATGCGGATGGCGGTGCCGTACAGGCCGCCCTTGCCCGCCAGCAGGCCGGCCCGCTTGGTCAGCTCCATGAACCGGGCGGCCTGGGCCGGGCTCTGCAGCTCGACGGCGAACATCAGGCCCTTGCCGCGCACGTCCTGGACGACGGCCAGCCGCTCGGCGGCGGCCTTGAGCCCGCCGATGATGATCTCACCGGTCCGGGCGGCGTTGGCCTGGAGGTCGTGGTCGAGCACGTAGTCGAGGGTGGCGTTGGCGGCGGCCATGGAGATCGGGTTGCCGCCGAAGGTGGACAGGCCGACGGCGTGCGGCGCGTCCATGAGGTCGCCGCGCGCGACGACGCCGCCGACCGCGAAGCCGTTCCCGAGCCCCTTGGCGAAGGTGATCATGTCGGGGGTCACGCCGTGGTTCTCGATGCCGAAGAACGCGCTGCCGGTCCGGCCCCAGCCGGTCTGCACCTCGTCCGAGATGAACAGGATGCCCTGCTCGTCCAGCACCTCCTTGTACGCCGCGAACAGCCCGTCGGGGGCCATCGTGAAGCCGCCCACTCCCTGGATCGGCTCGGCGATCAGCGCCGCCACGTCGTTGGAGACGGAGGTGGCCAGGACGTGGCGCAGGTCGTCCACGCAGGCCCGGATGTAGTCGGCGTCCGACAGGCCCTTGAACTGGGTCAGGTGCCGGTCGGCGCCGTGCAGGAAGTGCACGTTGAGCGGGGAGAGCGAGTTGTTCTTCCAGGACCGGTTGGAGGTGACGCTGATCGCGCCGAAGCTGCGCCCGTGGTAGCTCTGGCGCATGGCCAGCACCTGGTCGCTCCTGCGCGCGTACGTGGCCAGCAGCAGCGCGGTCTCGTTGGCCTCGGTGCCGGAGTTGGTGAAGAAGACCTTGGCGTCGGGGATGCCGGACAGGCGCGCGATCTTCTCGGCCAGCTCGATCTGGCCGCGCAGCAGGTACACGGTGCTGGTGTGGACCACGCCGGTGGCGAGCTGGCGCTCGACGGCCTCACGTACCTCGGGGATGTCGTACCCGATCATGTTGGTCAGGATCCCGGCGAAGAAGTCGAGGTAACTCTTGCCGTCAGCGTCGATGACACGGTTGCCCTTGCCGCTGACGATCTCGATGGGGTCGTTGTAGTTGAGGGCCAGCCAGTTCGGCATCACTGCCCGGTGGCGCGCGAGAAGCTCCGACATGTTACCGAGTATCCCTTTTCCGGCCAGGGGCTCCTACACGCAACATGTCGGAGGGGAGGTGACTTGGTTTACAGAGTGGAACCGTGTCAGACCTTCGCGAGCTCGGGGGAGGCGGCGGGCACGGCCGGGCGCAGCACCGTGACGGCCAGCAGCGCGGCGGCCACGCAGAAGGCCGCGCCCACCCACGAGCCGAGATGCATGGCGGAGGTGAAGGCCTGGTTGCCCGCCTCGGCGAAGCCCAGGGTGTGGGCGCCGCCGATCGACTCCCTGGCGGCGGCGGGCAGGCCGGCGGGCATCTCGGAGGTGTACCGGGTGGCCAGCACGCTGCCCAGGACGGCGATGCTGAGCGCCATGCCGACCTGCTGGACGGTGTCGTTGAGCGCGGAGCCGACGCCGGCGCGCTCGACGGGGATCGCCGCCATGAGCGAGGTGTAGGCGGCGGGGCCGGCCAGGCCGCCCCCGATGCCCATGATCACCAGTCCGGTGGCCAGCGGCAGGAAACCGGTCGTCGTCGCCATGACGGCGAAGCCGCCGGCCATCAGCAGCAGCCCGGCGCAGACTAGCACCCGGTTGCTGAGCTTCTTGCCGAGCCCGGCGCCCACGCCGTTGAAGATCGCGGCGGCCACCGCGTACGGCAGCATGGCCAGGCCGGCCTGCATCTCCCCGTACCCCAGCACGAACTGCAGGTACTGGGTGAGGATCAGCATCACGGCGCCGGCGCCGAACGACATGAGCAGGATCGAGAACGACGCGCCGCTGAAGTTGCGGTTGGCGAACAGGAAGAGCGGCAACATCGGCTCCTTCTGGCGGCGCTCCCAGACCACGAACGCCACCAGGGCCACCACGGCCAGCGCGATGACGGGGATGTTCCACTCCCGCTCGATGATCACGTAGACGGCCGCGGTCAGGCCGACGATCGACAGCACCACGCCCACCGGGTCGATCTTCCTGCCCTCGCTGCGGGTCTCGGGCATGAGGACGACGGCGGCCACGACGGCGACCGCGGCGATGGGGATGTTCAGCAGGAAGACCGAACCCCACCAGTAGTGCTCCAGCAGGAAGCCGCCCACGGTCGGCCCGGAGACCAGGCTGATCAGGGCCACCGCGCTCCAGGCTGCCATCGCCTTGCGCCGCTCCTCCTCGTCGAACACGGTCATCAGGATCGACAGCGTGGAGGGCATGACGAGCGCGCCGCCGACGCCCATGAGGCCGCGGGCGGCGATGAGCTGCCAGGGCTCGGTGACGAGCACGGCGAGCAGCGACGCGCCGCCGAAGAAGACCAGGCCGATGATGAGGAAGCGGCGGCGGCCGTACTTGTCGGACAGGCTGCCCGAGGTGAGCAGCAGGCCGGCGAAGGCCAGCACGTAGGCGTCGATGATCCACTGGATGTCGGACGGCGTCGCGCCCATCTCCTGGTTCAGCGAGGGGATCGCCAGGTTGAGCACGGTGTTGTCGATGCCCAGGACGAGGAGCGCCAGGCAGAGGACGGCGAGGATCCACCAGCGACGGGGGTCTCGTACAGCGTTCGAGTTCACTCGCACAGCGTACGACAACCCTCGAACACTGTGCGAGTGGATTTATCCTTGGTGCATGGCAGGTAAGGCGTTCTCCTCGGTGTGGCTGCGCGAACCCCGCAAGGCCGCCAGTCCAGGCCGCACCCGGGAGGAGATCGTCAGGGCCGCCGTCGAGCTGCTCAACGAGGAGGGGCTGTCCGGGCTGAGCATGCGCAGGCTCGGCGCGAAGCTGAGCGCGGGCGCCACCAGCCTCTACTGGTACGTCGCCAACAAGGACGAGCTGCTCGAGCTGGTCTTCGACGAGGTGTGGGGCGAGATGACGGTCCCCGACACCGACGAGGTGGGCTGGCGGGAGGCCGCCTCCGTCCTGGCCCACAGCATGCGCCAGGTGATCCTGAGTCACCCGTGGTCGGCCGACCTGATCGGCCGCCTGCCCGCGCTCGGCCCCAACGCGCTGCACGTCGCCAACGAGATGCGCAGGATGTTCAAGCAGGCCGGGTTCACCGGGCTGGACACCGACTACGCCATCGCCACGCTGACGGCCTTCATCTTCGGCATGACGATCCCCGAGATCGCCTGGGCCGCCAAGTCGGGCACCGAGCGGTTCGACGTCGAGCAGATGAAGGCGGCGGTCATCCAGGTGTCCGAGAGGTACCCGCACATGCGGGAGAGCTTCGAGATGACCGAGATGGAGGATCCGCGCGTCGTGCGGGAGGTCGCCTTCGACTTCGGGCTCGTGTCGGTGCTCGACGGTCTTGAGCGGCGGCTGCCGACGTAGCAGGATCCACGACATGAGCGATTTCCGTGCCGCCCGCGACTTCCTGCTCGGGGCCGACGCCGCCACCGCCCGCCGCGACTTCCGCTGGCCCGAGCTCGGCGCGTTCAACTGGGCGCTCGACTGGTTCGACGGCGTGCTGGCCGCCGAGACGCCCGGCGCCGTCGCTCTCAAGATCGTGGGCGAGAGCAGCGCCGCCTACACCTTCGCCGAGCTGTCGGAGCGCTCGAACCAGGTCGCCAACTGGCTGCACGAGCAGGGGGTGCGCCGGGGCGACCGGGTCCTGCTGATGCTGGGCAACCAGGCCGAGCTGTGGGAGTCGCTGCTGGCCGTGATGAAGCTGGGCGCGGTCGTCATCCCGGCCACCACGCTGCTGACCGGCAAGGACATCGTGGAGCGGATCGAGCGCGGGCGCGTGTCCCACGTCATCGCCAACGCCGCCGACGCGGGCAAGTTCCCGGCCGGCGAGTACACGAGGATCGCCGTGGGCGACGCCTACAACTGGCTGCCGTTCCACGACGCCTACCACGCGCACGACCGTTTCACCCCCGACGAGCAGACCCGCGCGGGCGACACGCTGCTGCTCTACTTCACCTCCGGCACCACCTCGCAGCCGAAGCTGGTCGAGCACACCCACGCCTCCTACCCGGCCGGGCACCTGTCGACGATGTTCTGGATCGGGGTGCGGCCGGGCGACGTGCACCTGAACGTGTCCTCACCGGGGTGGGCCAAGCACGCGTGGAGCAACGTGTTCGCCCCGTGGAACGCCGGGGCCACCGTGCTCGTCCACGACTACCGGCGCTTCTCCGCGCCCGCGCTGCTGGAGGTGCTGCGCGAGGAGCGGGTGACCACGTTCTGCGCGCCGCCGACGGTGTGGCGGATGCTCATCCAGGAGGACCTGGCCGCGTGGAAGCTGCCCCTGCGCACGGCCGTGGCCGCCGGCGAGCCGCTGAACCCCGAGATCATCGACCAGGTGGCCAAGGCGTGGGGCATCACGATCAGGGACGGCTACGGCCAGACGGAGACGACGGCGCAGATCGGCAACGCCCCGGGCGAGGCGGTCAAGGCCGGCTCCATGGGGCTGCCGCTGCCCGGGTACGACGTCGTGCTGATCGACCCGATCACGGGCGAGCAGGGGAACGACGGCGAGATCTGCCTGCCGCTGGACGACCGCCGCCCCCTGGGCCTCATGTCCGGATATGTCGGTGGATCGACGGAGGCCATGCGCGACGGCTTCTACCACACGGGCGACGTCGCCACCCGCGACGACGAGGGTTACATCACCTACGTGGGCAGGACCGACGACGTCTTCAAGGCCTCCGACTACCGCATCTCGCCGTTCGAGCTGGAGAGCGTCCTGCTGGAGCACGCCGCCGTCGCCGAGGCCGCCGTGGTGCCGGCGCCCGACCCGGTACGCCTGGCCGTGCCGAAGGCGTACGTGACGCTCGCCCCGGGGTTCGAGCCGGACGCGGAGACGGCCCGGTCGATCTTCGAGCACTGCCGCAGGGAGCTGGCCCCGTACAAGCGGGTGCGGCGGCTGGAGTTCGACGAGCTGCCCAAGACCATCTCGGGCAAGATTCGCCGCGTTGAGCTGCGCGTACGCGAGCCCCGCAAGGAGTACCGCGAGGAGGACCTGAATCCATGACAAGGGGAGCAATGTGTAAATTGACCCATGGCCGTTCTTACAGGCTGATCGGCTAGGCTCTGCCCCGTGTTGCCCACCATCGCCGACGTCCTCGCCCTGGAGACCGTGCGCCGGGGCAGCCCGCGCGTGGTCGCGGGCGCCGACCGGCTCGACACCAAGGTGCGGTGGGTGCACGTGGGCGAGATCGCCGACATCGCCCACCTGCTGCGTGGCGGGGAGCTGGTGCTCACCACGGGAGTGGCCCTGCCGGAGGACCCGGAGAAGCTCGCCGACTACATCGGCGAGCTCTCTTCCGTCGGGGCGTCCGGGCTGATCGTGGAGCTGGGCCGCAGGTTCGTCCGGGAGCTGCCGAGGGCCGTGGTCAACTCGGCCGAGGAGCACGGGTTCCCGGTCATCGTGCTGACCCGCGAGACGCCGTTCGTGCAGATCACCGAGTCGGTGCACGAGCGCATCATCGACATCCAGCTCGAGGAGCTGCGGGCCTCGGAGCAGTTGCACGAGGTCTTCACCGAGCTGTCGGTCGAAGGCGCCTCGCCGGCCGAGGTGCTGGCCCAGGTGGCACGCCTGTCGGGGCGTCCGGTGCTGCTGGAGAACCTGGCGCACCAGGTGCTCGCCGCCGAGTCCGCCGGGCGCGACGCGGGGACCTTGCTGGCCGGGTGGGAGACCAGGTCGCGGACGGTGGCCCCGGCCGAGCGCACCGCGTACGACCCGGCCTCCGGCTGGCTGGTGACCACGGTGGGGGCGCGCGGGCAGGACTGGGGGCGGCTCATCCTGCTCTGCGACGCGGCGCCGTCGCCGCGCGACATGGTGCTGGCCGAGCGCGCCGCCACCACGCTCGCGCTGGGCCGCCTGCTGGAGCGCCACCAGGAGTCGCTCGAACGCCAGGCGCACGGCACGATCATCACCGGCATCCTGACCCACGCCTACGCCGACCCCGACGAGGCCGCCGCCCGCGCCCGCGCGGTGGGCGTGCCGCTCACGGGGCGCAAGCTGATCAGCGTGGTCATCCGGCCGACCGAGCACATCGACCAGGCCCTCGACGGGCAGGCGCAGCTCGGCGAGCTGGCCGAGGCGACCGCCGCCGCCTGCCGCGACGCCCGCCTGCCCGCCCTGGTGGGCGCGCTCGACCAGGAGCGGGTGGGGGTGCTGCTGCCGCTCCCGCCGCGCACCCAGGCGGGGCCCGCGCTCACCTCGCTGGCCGAGCGGCTGCGCGTGCTGTGGGGTCCCGGCTCGGCGTTCGTGCTGGCGGCGGGCTCGGTGGTGGAGTCGATCAGGGACGTACGCCGCAGCTTCCTGGAGGCCGAGCAGGTGGCGGACGTGGCGGTCCGCCAGCCGGACGGCCGCCCCTTCTACCGGCTGCCCGACCTGCGCCTGCGCGGCCTGCTGCACCTGCTGCGCGACGACGCCCGGCTGCAGACGTTCGCCGAGCGGGAGCTGGGCCCGCTGCTGGCCCACGACGCGCAGCGCGGCGGCGACCTGACCCGGATCCTGCGCGTCTACCTCGACTCGGGCCGCAACAAGGCCGTCGCGGCGCAGAAGGCCCACCTGTCCAGGCCCGCCTTCTACGACCGCCTGCGCCGCCTCGAACGCATCCTGGACACCGATCTGGACGACGTCGAGTCGTGCCTCTCGCTGCACGTGGCGCTGCTGGCGCTGGAGTCCTTCCGCCGGGAGAGCCGCTGATGTGCTGGAATGGGCGATATGTCTGATGTGCTGGTGCCCGACGTGGCCGACCTCAGCCGGATGCTCGCCACCGCGGGAGCCTTCTCCGTGCCCGTCCACGACGTACGGCTGACCCCCGACGAGCTCGACCCCGCGCAGATCGTCGCGGGCGATCCCGTCACCTCCTCCCTGGAGCTGGGGGACGGCCGGGGCATCTGGGAGATCACACCGGGCGTCGTGACGGACGTGGAGAGCGACGAGATCTTCGTCGTGCTGTCGGGGCGCGCCACGATCGCCGTCGAGGGCGGCACCACGATCGAGGTGGGCCCCGGCGACGTGTGCCTGCTGGCCGAGGGTGCGAGAACCACCTGGATCGTGCACGAGACGCTGCGCAAGGTGTACCAGACCCGGGCGGGCACCGCGTAGGACGCGCGTCGAGCGGCCTCGCGCGACCTACCGTCGCAAGTGTGCCCCTCTTCTTCAACGCTCTCGAAGCCGCGGCCCACCGGCTGTCGATCGTGCCTCCGATGTTCGACTACTTCGGCGCCATGGGCCTGCACGCGCTCGTCGCGGCGGCCAGGACGGGGGTCTTCGACGCCCTGCGGGAGCGCCCGTCCACCGGCGGCGAGCTGGCCGCCGCGCTCAACCTCGACCCCCACGCGACCGGCGTGCTGTTACGCGCCCTGACCGGCCTCGGCTACCTGCGGGTCAGGCGCGGCCGCTACCGCCTGACCCGCACGGCGAGGCGCTGGCTCACCACCGCCTCACCGACGTCGCTGCTGCCCGGCCTGGCCTTCTGGGAGCGCACGGCCTGCGTGATCTGGCCCGGCCTGGAGAAGGCGGTACGGAACGGCACGCCCGCCACGCCGTTCTACGCGTCGCTGGCGGCCGATCCCGAGCTGTCGCGCTCGTTCCACGCGTGGTCGGCGGCGGTGGCCGCCCGGCAGGCGCCGGCCACGGCACGCAGCATCCCCGTGCCGCGCGGCGCCCGGCACGTGCTGGACGTGGGCGGCGGGCACGGCCTGTTCAGCCTGGCCCTGCTGCGCCGCCACCCCCGGCTGCGCGCCACCGTGATCGACCTGCCGGACGCGCTCGAAGCCGCCGCCGCCCACCCCCGGCTGACGTTGCGGGCCGGGTCGTTCCTGGAGGACGACCTGGGCGCCGGGTACGACGTCGTCCTGCTGTTCAACATCATGCACGGGCTGAGCGACGAGGAGGCGGCCCCGCTGCTCCGGCGCCTGGCCGCGGCGCTCGAGCCGGGCGGCGTGCTCGTGGTCGGCGACCAGTTCGGCGACAGCCTCATGCCTGGCCGGGCCAGCCGCACCCTGCTGCGCCTGCTGGACCTGAACTACCTGGTCACGGTGGGCGGCAGGGTGCGCGGGCTGGACGAGACCGCGAGCCTGCTGCGGGCGGCCGGCTTCCACCGGATCCGCCACCGCCGCCCGCTCGGCTCCCCCACCACGGAGCTGGCGGTGGCCTGGAGCCCGGCCCGCCGCTAGAAACCCATGGCGGCCTGTACCTCCTCCAGGGTGCGGACCGCGCGCTCGCGGGCCCGCTCGTTCCCCTCGGCCACGATCTGCCTGACGTCGCCCTCGGTGAGCTCCGCGCGGCGCTTCCTGATCGGCCGCAGGAACTCGTTGACCGCCTCCGTGACCACCCGCTTGAGCGTGACGGCACCGCCGTCGCCGATCTCCTCGGCCAGCTCGGCGGGCCGGCGATCCAGGCACAGCCCGGCCAGCGTGAGCAGGTTGGCCACCTCGGGCCTGCGCTCCTCGTCGAACGTGATCAGCCGCTCCGCGTCGGTGCGGGCCTTGCGGATGAGGGCGGCGGTCTCGTCCTCGGTGGCCGACAGCGCGATCGCGTTGCCGCGGCTCTTGCTCATCTTGCCGCCGTCGAGACCCTTCAGCATCGGCTGCGCGCCCATCATGGCCTCGGGCAGCGGGAACACCTCGCCGTAACGCTCGTTGAAGCGGCGCGCCACCAGCCGGGCCACCTCCAGGTGCGGGAGCTGGTCCTTCCCGACGGGCACCAGCGTGCCCTTGCAGAACAGGATGTCGGCCGCCTGGTGCACCGGATAGGTGAACATCAGGCCGCTCACGGACGACTGGGAGCTGTGCGCGATCTCGTCCTTCACCGTGGGGTTGCGCCGCAGCTCGGCCACCGACACCAGGCTCAGGAACGGCAGCAGGAGCTGGTTCAGCTCGGGGATCGCGCTGTGCTGGAAGATCGTGACCTTGGCGGGGTCGATGCCGACCGCCAGGTAGTCGAGCAGCAGCTCGGTCGTGTGCCGCCGGATCTCGCCCGGCAGGTCGCGGTCGGTGATCACCTGGTAGTCGGCGATCAGCACGTACATGGGGTGGAGGTCCTGCAGCCGGACCCGGTTGGCCAGCGAGCCGAAATAGTGGCCCAGATGCAGCGGCCCTGTCGGTCGGTCACCCGTCAGCACCACGTCGTTCATCAGGTCTCTCTCCTTCGGGATCATTGCCGTCCCGGAGAGGAACCCTTCGCTTCTGGGGGCCGTCTCAGGGACGGCCCACGCATGGGAAACTCAGCGGCCGTCTGCCGGCCGCCACCACATGCGCAAGCGGGTCATGCCTCATAGGCTACCCGGTTCTTGTGTCGATTCCGTAACCTCTTTACTCCTTTGGCGCGTTCGGCTGCCCCGGAGACCTTGATCTCGCCACTATGGTGCGGTCCCTTTTCCGCCCTCTGGAGAGTTCATGTCTCGACGCACCCTCGCCAGCGGCCTGGCCATAGCCGCGGCGCTCACCCTCACCGCGTTGCCCGCGACAGCGGAGCAGCAGTCGGTGCGGTTCCCGTCGGCGAAGTTCCCACTGGGCGCACGGCCCGTGCCGACCAAGACGATGACCGCCGTGGCGCAGGGCATCGACCTGTACGACGTGAAGGCCGGCACGTCCACCGACGGTTACACGGTGAGCATCCTGATGCCCAACGGCCGCGACGCCGGGTCGCGCACGGCGGCCGAGACCGTTGCCGCGGAGGTGGAGGCGGCCGGCGAGACGCCCAGCGTGCAGGAGGTGGTCCGGCCTGCCGTGGCCGACGCCCCTTCCCAGACCCTTTACATGGTCCGCGTCGGCCTGTGGCCGTTAAAGGACAAGAAGAAGGCCGACGAGATGGCCAAGAAGCTCAAGGACGCGGGCCTGAAGGTCAAGGTCGACTACCTCGGTGACGACGGGGTCAAGACCACCGGCCCGTGGAACGTCAAGGTTGCCCTGATCGACGTCAGGACCTTCCGCGGCTCGTACGCCGCCTCGCTCGGCGCCAGCGTCGCCAAGCGGGAGACCGTCTCCTCGATGGTCAAGGCCCGCAAGGCGCTGCTCGGCGTCAACGGCGGCTTCTTCAACATCCACACCTCCCCGGCGCTGCGCGGCGAGCCCCTCGGCGCGTCCGTCGTGGGCGGCAAGCTGCTCAGCGAGGCCGTGCCCGGCCGCTCCGCCGTCGTGCTGAAGGGCCGTACCGCGAAGATCACCGAGTTGCGGTCGACCGTGACCGCGATCTCGCAGGACGGCGAGAAGGTCGAGGTCAACGGCATCAACCGGGCCGCCACGACGGACGAGCTGCTGCTCTACACGGAGGAGTACGGCGCCAAGACGCCCACCGGCGGGGTCGACGCCGTCATCGACGCGAGCAACAAGGTCGTCGGGCTGCGCGCCTCGGGCGGCGCGGTGACCGCCGGCATGCGGGTGCTGCACGGCAACGGCGTGGCCGCCGACTGGCTCAACGAGCACGCCTGGCAGGGCTGGAAGGTCGAGATCGACACCAAGCTCGTGGACCTGCGCACGAAGCGGGCGCTCCAGCTCACCCCTGAGCTGAACGTGGTCGCGGGCGGCGTCGGCCTCGTCCGCAACGGCAAGGTGAAGATCACCGCCAAGCTGGACGGGCACGACTCGATCAACATGATCCTGCGCCGCCACCCGCGCACGCTCCTCGGCACCACGCGCAACGGCAGCCTGATCCTGGCCACCATCGACGGGCGCCAGCCCGGGGTGACGGTGGGAGCCAACTTCGTGGAGGCGGCCCAGTTCATGCGCTGGCTGGGGGCCACGCAGGCGATCAACCTGGACGGCGGCGGCTCCACGGCCATGGTCGTCGGCAACAAGGTCGTCAACCGCCCCTCGGACGGCGCGGAGCGCGCCGTCGGCGACGCCCTGCTCGTCCTGCCTCAGTAACCGGGCCCGGCGGGGACTCCAGCGAGTCCCCGCCCACCCGTGCGTGCCCGCCGATCAGCCCGTCACCGGCAGCCCGGTGTCCGGTTTCACGGCCTTCATCGCCAGGTGCGACGTCACCTGCGCCACCCCCGGCAGCCCAGACAGCGTCTCGGAGTAGAACCGCTCGTACGCCGCCAGATCCGCCACCGCCACCCGCAGCAGGAAGTCCGGATCCCCGAACAGCCGGTACGCCTCCACCACCTCCGGCATCCCCGACACCCGCCGCTCGAACTCGGCCACCGTGTCCTGATCCTCGTACCTCATCACCACGGTGACGAACGCCTGGAACCCCCGCCCCACGGCGTCCCCGTCGAGCAGCGCCCGATACCCGCGGATCACCCCGCTCTCCTCCAGCTGCCGCACCCGCCGCAGGCACGGCGACGGCGTCAGCCCCACCCGGTCGGCCAGCTCGGTGTTGCTCAGCCGCCCGTCCCGCTGCAACTCTTGGAGGATCCTGCGGTCAATCGCGTCCATGACGCAACATCCTGCCACGCACAACCGCTGCCCGGCATGAATCCACCATCGTGTGCCACCCCTGCTCGGCTACCGTCGCAAGCAGGAGGAGATACGTCATGGACACCGAGCTGCTGCTCCTGTTCCTGGGCATGGACCTGCTGCTGATCTGCACACCCGGGCCGGACATGCTCTACGTGCTGGCCCGCTCCCTCGGCCAGGGCCGCAGGACCGGGCTGACGGCGGTGGCGGGGATCTGCTGCGGGTACGCCGTGCACACCGTCCTGGCCGCGGCGGGACTGGCCGCCGCCCTCCGTGCCGTGCCCGCCGCGCTGCCCGCGATGCGCTACGCCGGAGCGGCGTACCTGGTCTTCCTGGCCGTCAGGACGTTGCTGTCGCTGCGCTCCCGCGAGGCCAGGCCGCTCGGCGCGCCGTCCGCCGAGCCGCGCGGCAAGGTACTGCGGCAGAGCACGCTCACGGCCCTGCTCAACCCGAAGGGCCTGCTGCTCTACCTGTCGCTGATGCCGCAGTTCATCTCGACCGGGACCGGTGTGCCGCTGGGGCTCCAGCTCACCGCGCTCGGCCTGCTGCACGTCGTGAACTGCGCCCTGCTCTACGGTCTCGTCGCGGTCGCCACGGCACAGGCGAGCACCGCCCTGACCGGCACCCCGAAGGCGGCGCGCCGGATCTCGGCGGTCTCGGACACGCTGCTGCTGGTGGTGGCCGCCGCCACCCTCGGCACCCACTGACCACCTCGTGCTCCCGGCAGCGGCGGCCGGCCAGCCTCCGCGCCACCGGCCGGCCTCGGCGCCCGCTAGGCACGCTCGCGCCAGTAGGCGAGCTGCTCCCTGGTCGTGCGGGTCGCCGGATGGCCGGGGCCGAGCACCCTCTCCCTGATGGGCAGGAGGGCCGCGTACTGGTCGCGCGCCGCCGCCGGATCCCCCGCCTGCCCCGTCCAGTACGCCAGGTTGGCGCGGGCGGTCAGCGTGTCGGGGTGCTCGGGACCGGAGACCCGCTCCCGGACAGGCAGCAGGGCCGTGTACGCGTCCCTGGCCGCCTCCGCGTCACCCAGCTCGCCGATCCACCGCGCCAGCTCGTGCCTGATCGTCAGCGTGTCGGGGTGCTCGGGGCCGAGCACCCGCTCCCGTACGGCGAGCAGGCCCGCGTACTGCCCCCTGGCCGCCCCCGCGTCCCCCGCCTGCCCCGTCCAGTAGGCCAGGTTGTGCCAGGTGATCAGGGTGTCCGGGTGCTCGGGGCCGAGGATGCGTTCCCTGATGCGCAGGAGGCTCGCGCACTGGTCGCGGGCCGCCTCCGCGTCGCCCGCCTGGCCGGTCCAGTAGGCCAGGTTGTGCCGGGTGGTCAGGGTGTCGGGATGCTCGGGGCCCGAGGCGTGCTCGCGGCGGATGAGCAGCTCGGCGTACTGGTCGCGGGCGGAGACGGCGTCGCCCAGCTCGCCGGTCCAGCGCGCCAGCTCGTGACGGGTGATCAGGGTGGCGGGGTGCTGGGGGCCGAGGACGCGCTCCCTGGTGGGCAGGAGAGCCGCGTAGTGGTCCCGGGCCGCCGCCGGATCGCCCGCCTGGCCCGTCCACTGGGCGAGGTTCGCCCTGGCCATCAGGGTGTCCGGATGATCGCGGCCCTGGACGCGCTCCCTGATCGGCAGCAGCGCCGCGTACTGGTCCCGGGCCTCCGCCGCGTCGCCCAGCTCGCCCGTCCAGCGCGCCAGCTCGTGCCTGATCGTCAGCGTGTCGGGGTGCTCGGGGCCGGACACGCGCTCGCGGACGACGAGCAGGGCCGCGTACTGGTCCCTGGCCGCCTGCGCCTCGCCCAGCTCGCCCGTCCAGCGGGCCAGCTCGTGCCGGTTGATGAGCGTGGACGGATGCTCCGGGCCCTGGACGCGCTCGCGGATCGGCAGCAGCGCCGCGTACTGGTCGCGGGCCGCCGCCGGATCCCCCGCCTGCCCCGTCCACTGCGCCAGGTTCGCCCTGGCGGCCAGCGTGTCGGGGTGGTCGGGGCCCTGGACCCGTTCCCTGATGGGCACCAGATCGGCGTACATGTCCCGGGCCGCCGCCGCGTCGCCCAGCTCGCCCGTCCAGCGGGCCAGCTCGTGGCGGATGGTCAGCGTGTTCGGATGCTCGGGCCCCTGCACCCGCTCGCTCACCGGCAGCAGCTCGGCGTACTGGTCCCGGGCCGCCCGCGCGTCGCCCAGCTCGCCCGTCCAGCGGGCCAGCTCGTGCCGGAGGGTGAGGGTGACCGGATGCTCGGCGCCCACCTGGCTCATCCGGATGGGCAGCAGCTCCGCGTACTGCCGGCGCGCCGCCGCCGCGTCGCCCAGCTCCCCCGTCCAGCGGGCCAGCTCGTGCCGGGCGGTCAGCGTGGACGGATGCTCGGCCCCCAGCTTCGCGGTCAGCGCGTCGCAGATCTCCCGGAACAACGACCTGGCCGTACGGTAGTCGCCGCTCGCCCCCAGGTACTGCGCGGTCTTGTCCATGCCCGGCGAGATCGGGGGCAGCGCGGCCAGGATGTGCGGCAGGAGCAGGGCGTACCGGGGCCAGGCCGTCACGCGGGTGGGCTCGTCGGGCAGCACCGACTCCAGGAGCACCGCGGCCGCGTCCCGCCACCGCCGCTGCTCGTGCGGCGCGAGCTGGTCGATGGTCACTGCCTGGACCAGGCGGTGCACCGACACCGTGCCCTCCACCGGCTGCCCGATCAGGCTGTGGCCGCGCAGGGCGCCGACGGCGGCGTTGATCGCGAGCGGGTCGCGCGGCAGCTCCTGCAGCACCGCCACCGCGCTCATCCAGGGCCGGAACTCCCGCACCAGCCGCACCCGCGAGCCCGGCAGCCGCCCGTACGCCCGCTGCCGCTGCACGTCGTCGGCGAACAGCTCCCGCGCCGTACGCCCTTCGAGCGGTGACAGCAGCAGGTGGTACGGGATGGCCTCGTGCGAGTAGCAGGCCAGCACCCGCAGCAACGCGATCGCCTGCCGGCTCGTGCCCGCCAGGTTCCTGAACGCGAGCTGCCACGTCGTGGTGATCCGCTCCTCGTACCCCCAGGCCTGCCCCTGCGCGAGCAGCCCGGCCCGCTGGTCGTGAAGCAGGTCGAGGTACTCGCTCAGGGCCAGCCCCGTCTCCGCCATGAACGCCGCCGCCTGCTCCAGCGCCAGCGGCAGCGCGCCCAGCTCGGCCACCACGGCCGAGGCCGCCGCGGCGTCGTCCTGCCCCGACCGCGCCAGCACCAGCGCCACCGCCGGCTCCGGCTCCAGCACCGGCAGCTCCAGCCCCTGCTCGCGCGGCCAGGTCCCGGACCTGCTGGTGATCAGCACGTGCCCCGGCCCCGCCGGAGGCAGAAAAGGGCGCAGGGCATCAGCCTCCGGCGCGTTGTCGAAGATCAGCAGCCAGGGGTCGGTACGCGCCGCCAGCGCGGCATGCACCTGATCGACCGGGTCGGCGGCGTCCACGGTGTCCCTCAACCCCAGCAGCGCCGCCAGCCTGGCGAACGCGGCGGAGAGCACGGCCGGGTCGGCGGCGGGCAGTTGCCAGACGAGCTGGTAGTCCCGCAGGTGGCGATGGGCGTACTCCAGGACCAGGCTGGTCTTTCCGACCCCGCCCAGCCCGTGCACGGCCACCACGCACGGCATGGTCCTGCCCGCGGCCAGCCGCGCCCGCAGCTCCGCCACCATCTCGTCCCGCCCGAGCAGGCGCGGTGGGCGGGGCGGGAGTTGCACCGGGCGGGTGGGGACCTGGGGGCGTGGCGGCAGCCGCACATCACCGACGACGTCCACGTGCCCGACGTTCACTGCCGTGGCCCTGTCGCCGGTCATCGCCACCCCGGAATTGTCGCCTCCCACCTCAATGGAACGCTCCAACCGTCTGGCGCGTGACCCCCGCCGTCTAGGGGTCCGCGCAGCCGGCGGGCCATCCTGCGCAGGAGACGCACCAGCCGGGGCGCCAGGGGAACCAGCCTGGGCGGGAGGCCACCCGGCTTGCGTGGTGGGGGAACCGGGCGGCGCGGCGTCACTCGTCAGGGCGGATGTGCCTGCCGGAGTGTCACCTGTCGCTCCGGATGACCCGTCCTCGCCGGTCGCTACTGCCGGTCCCGCCAGCGTCGCAGCCTCCCCTGCCATGCCGGAGCCTCCCGCCAGCGCAGGTCCGGCCGACGCGGGCCCGGCCGGCTGCCCCATGCCACATCCGGCGAACGGGCCCTCGTGCGGCGACGACCTCGCGCTGATCCGGCGCCGCACCATGACCAGCACAGCCGCCACGAACAGCCCGAACATCCCCAGGGAGACGCTGATCAGGCTGTCCTGCTCACCCAGCACCATTAACAACGACCCAGGCATCCCATACATGTCAGCGACAAAGTCCGTGACTCCCGCCGCCACCAAAGTGAGCGAAATCGGGATAAGCGTCCAGACGAGGAGACTCGGGCGTCGGCGATTACGCCGGCCGCGTCCGGGCGTGCGTCCTGAAGGGGAAGAAGCCGTCACTCTTCCAGAGTGACCCGGACCCCTGAGGGTCGCCACCGGAACTCCGTCATGCCCGGAAAGCACCCTATGCATGGGGAAATGAAAGGGCCCCGACCAATGCTGGTCGGGGCCCTTTCCTATAAAGATTGTCCGGCGGTGACCTACTCTCCCACACCCTCCCGAGTGCAGTACCATCGGCGCAGGGAAGCTTAACTTCCGGGTTCGGAATGTAACCGGGTGTTTCCTTCCCGCCATAACCGCCGTAA